>CAWKNS010000017.1:0-133760 GCA_963850795.1 uncultured Acidobacteriota bacterium
TTCCCTGGCGATGCAGATGTTCACCTGCGCGCGTTAGTCCGGCGTCACATCGAGGACACCGTTTCTCAGGAGTGGCCGAGGATGGCAGACCAATCGGCCACAATTCGTGATTCGGCGCCCGCGTTAAGTTCCGCCCTTCAATTGGCGATAGCCTTGGATCCTAAGAGCGCTGGACAGGTCACCGCGCAGCGAGAATTGGTCGCGAGACTGGAGGATGCCTTGGAAGCACGCCGCCAGCGCATCATATTCAGCCGTTCGAACGTGAATTGGGTGAAGTGGCTATGCGTATTTGCGCAGGCTCTCTTCGTGATCGTAGGCATCGCCTTCGTACATTTCGATTCTCGAGGCGCCAGCGCCGTCGCGATAGCCATTTTTACGACCGGATTCGCTGTGTCGGTGCTGCTGATCGCTTCACACGACTGCCCGTTCACCGGGCAAATCTCCATCAAGCCAGACGTGCTTTTACAAGTGGAGCCGCCCGAGACGGGGCTGCCGAAGTAACTTTCAGGTTGGGTTTTAGGTTAACGAAAGCGTGTATTCGAAGAATGTTTCCAGTTACAGCCTTCGATAATTATCGTTCTGCGTGACCACCGTCAGATGCTTGCGCACGCCTTCAATGGTTGCGCCCGCCGCGTGGCTCGGCCCATCAGGCAATTTTTCGAAGCGTACCGACAAATTCATGATGTCCGTCGGGTCGTCGATCCACGAATGAATCGAGATGCTGACAAGCTGCTTCTGATCTTTGTCGAAAATAATCGTGACCGAATCGCCCTTGCGAACATAGTCCCGAATTAGAAATTGGATTCGCCCCGGCGCGCCGCCCGCTCCGGGCGTGATCGAAATGTTGCCCTTCGAATACGCATCTTGGATCAAATCTTTTTCCGGCGGGATGTACTGCTGCGCCAGATCTTTCATGCTCTGCGCATAGTCCTCAAATTCTTCTTTCTTTTTCTCGACGATGCGCTGTCTCAGGCGTCCCCCTCGGGCGCTTTGATCCTGGGCGGGCGCGTCGATCGGTGTTTTGATCGGCTTTCCATCAGAGCCCATTCGCACTTGAAACCGTTCTTGTTTGCGCTCTTTCCCGTTCAGGCTGATGGTGACGCGCTCGGTCCAAGTGTATTTCGCCAACGCTTCTTTGTTTTTTGTTGACGACTCTTTAAGTTCGCCTACGCGCGCCTGCATGTCGCCGAGTTGGGCGCGCATCGTAGTGGCGAAGGGAAGTGCTGCGGAACCAATAGCTAAGGCTGCGAACGAAATGATGGACAGACGAGCTCGTCGTGACAGATTCATTTTTATCCTCAATCAAAGTCCGGGTAAGAGTAATACAGCGTTGAATGCCAGTTCGGTGAAAGTTACTTGGAACGCGTGGCCGTAAAATCGCCCTGCTGCCCTCGGCCCGACATCGTCCCCTTCATCGAATCGCCGTCAACCGTACCCGTGTAGTCGAGTGGAATCCCCGCCGTCACATGAAACTTGATGTTTTTCCCGTCGACCGTCCCGTCGATAGTGCCCGATTGCCGCGGTCCCTTGAAAGTTCCGGTGATCGTGCCGCCGTCCTGCTTCAACGTAATCGTCTGCGTCGTTTTCCGGGATCCGCTGGAAACGTCAACGGCCCAAGTCCCGGCAACATTCGCCGGTGCGTCGGCGGCAACGGCCACTACAGCGAATGCAAGCAACATCGCGATCGAAACCAAACGAAGAACAGCACCGTGCGAAGACATCGCGCGCATGGAAGACCTCACCTTATAGGAAAATTTTGAATTCACTCGCAACGCACGCGGTGGGACCTTTCGGCATCCGACCATGCCGCCTACCGATGCGCCGTTAAAATCGTTTCAACGGGCGAGAGTATACTCCGGTAATTTTTTCAAGGCAATCGGCCTCCATTAAATTTATCCTCTTCAATCGTTGACAGAAATAACTTCGAGTTATAAATTTCGCCGCACGTTTGTCGCGCTTCGGGGAACGTCGGTGTTCCGCCGAGCAACCTTCCAGGCCAACGATGGTTGGAAACTTCCACCGACAAACAAAGGTCAATGTATGCGCCACTGGGGTCAGATATCGCTGACGATTGCGTTGTTTTTCGTCTCGACATCTATCCGTGGACAAGAAGCGAAGCCGGCCATACGTCTGCCGCGACGGCGAGCGCGCCCGCGAAGCCTAAGCCGAAGTTCTAACCCTGCAGCAAGCGATCGCGTCGCCGCTCGCCAACAATCGCCAAATCAAAATCTTCGACCAGAACGTTTTGATCTCGAACGACGAAATCCTGGCCGCGCGTACGCAACGCTATCCGCACTTCAGCGTCGATGTGACCGGCTCAGGCCTGCTGACGCCCGTAACGATCGAATTTCCGAGGGGCGTCTTCGGAAACGTGGGCTCGACTCCCGTCCCTTCGCGGTCCCACTGATGTGACCACCGATCCGAAATTCTCCGCAATGAGCATCATTCAGGCGTATCAGCCGCTCACCCAGCTCTGCAGCGCGCACCTCAACCTCGGGTTGCTCGGCGTCAGCAAGAAACTCAGCCAGGAACAATTGCGCCAGCAGAAACAGCAGATCACGAGTTCTGTAAAGCAGGCTTACTACCAACTGCTCCAGTCGCAGAGCGCGCTCGAAGCCGCGGATGAAAATGTAAAAGCGCTCCACGAAGTGGATCGCACGACGGAGGAATACGTAAAAGAAAAAGCCGCGCTCTCCGTATCAAGGCGCCGGCGTAAAAGTGCAGTTGGCGCAGGCCGAGCTACAACAAGTGACGCTGCAAGACACGATGCAAACGCAAAAAGAAAATCTCAACAACCTGATGGGCCGAGATCTGGCGATCGATTTCCGTCTGAGCCCGGTGCCCGATGCACTGCCGGAAGAGGAAAACATCGACCTCGCCCGACAAAACGCGTTGAGCGGACGCACGCGAAATTCGCCAGGCACAATTCAAAATCGAGCAAGCGGCCTACGCCAAGCGCCTGCAAAAAGCGCAGTACATCCCCGAAGTCGGCATTCGCTATCTTTTTTTCTCGCCGTTCACCGTCGAAGGCTTGCCGCACTATGTAAATTCTCTCGGCATCAATTCAAGTGGGACATCTACGACTGGGGCTACAAAAAGCATTTGATGGACGAAAAGCAGCGCCAGATCGAGCAGAGCCAATTGAACCTGACCGAGACTTCGAGCCAAGTCGTCCTCGACGTGAGCAACCGATTTCCGAAAATTGCGCGAAGCGCGCGCGAGCCTGAACGTCGCGCAACTCGCGCAGGAAGCCGAAAAGCAGAAGCTTCAGGTCGTGCTCGAGCAGTACAAGCAAAAGGCGACGCTTGCTCGAGCAATCTGCAAACCGAACAAGCCAACATGGCGCAGGCCGTCAGCGCAATATCAGCAAGCACTCGCGAATTTCTGGAACGCGCGCGCCGACTTCGAAAAAGCGATGGGGACGGATTGAATCCGATGAGCAAGAATTGCCAGGCCTACGCAAAAACGACGATGCGCCGCAGCGCGACGCCACAACGGTACGCGTCAAGTGTCGCTAACGCTCTCGGCGGCGTTGCGTACGTACTAGCGATCGGCTGCGGCAGCGCCCCGCCAACAACCGAACCCGCGCGCCCCACGCCCGTCGCTGTCGCCGAAGTCCAGGAATATTCCGGCGGCGAAGGTGCTGAACTATTCCGCGAGCATCGTCCCGTACACGCAATTGCCGCTCGCCTTCAAATCCGGCGGATACGTCACGAAATTCTTCCAGCGCCCCGGCGCCGACGGAAAGCCGCGCAATCTCCAGCAAGGCGACTACGTGAAAAAAGACGCCGTCGTCGCCACGGTCCGCCAAGCGGACTACCAGCACTCCGTCGACCAATACAAAGGTCAGCTCGAACAAGCCCAAGCCGGCCGCGAAAAAGCCGAGCAGGACTTCGCCCGCGCCGACGCGCTCTACAAAGCCAACGCGCTCACGCAAAGCGACTACGACGCCGCGAAAGCGCAATATCGACTCGACCCAAGGCGCCGTCGCAACCGCGCAAGCCGCCGTCGCACAAGCGCAGCAAGCGCTCGCCGATTGCGAACTGCGCGCGCCGATGGACGGCCAGATCCTCCAGCGCAATGTCGAGCTAGGCATGCTCGTCGGCGCAGGAACGACAGCCTTCACGATGGGCGACATGGAACTCGTGAAAGCCGTCTTCGGGGTTCCCGACACGCTGCTCTCCAGCGTGCAACTGAAACAGCGCCAAGGCATTCGCACTGAAACTTACGCCCAGGAATTTTTCGGCCAGGTCAGCGCGATCTCGCCGCAAGCCGACCAGAAGAGCCGCACGTTCCAGGTCGAAGTCACTATCCCAAATCCAAAAGGTCTGCTGAAGTCCGGCATGGTCGCGACTCTCGACGTCGGTAGCGCCAAGCTGCGTACGCCCGCGCTCTGGTCGTGCCGATCGAAGCGGTCGTCTCGCCAGCCGACGGATCGAAATCGCTTCACCGTCTTCGTCGTCACGCATCAAGGTGACAAAGACACAGTCCATCGGCGCGCCGTTCAGCCGGGACCTGCGTTCGGCAACACGGTTTCGATCGTCCAAGGCGTAAGCCGCGGCGAAAGAGTTGTGATCGAACGGAGCGACTTTGGTGAACGACGGCCAAGTCGTCCGCGTGATCCCGTGATGAAATCTGAAATTCAAACGCAGCGCGACCATTCCTGAGCTAACGAACGACCGATGCCACACCGCACCGACTCCGACTACATCCAGCACGAGCGCAACACCGCGCGCTTCTTCGTCGAAAACCGCCAAATCTCGTGGATTATTCTGATCGCCACGGTCGCGCTCGGCATCTACGGCTACGCCAAAATGCCGAAGCGCAAGGATCCCAACATTCCGGTCCGCGTCGCGTCGGTACAAACGCAATGGCCCGGCGCCGACTCCGAGCAAGTCGAACAACTCGTCACGCGCCCGATCGAATCGACCATCGCGCAAAATCCGAACATCCGCGCCCCAACGGCGGCGACTTCGGCATCAAGTCGCTCTCCATCCCTGGCCTTTCCATCGTCCAGGTGCAGCTGTCCGACACGGTGAAAGATTCAAAAAAAGAATTCAGCGACATGAATCTCAAGCTGAATTCGCTGAGCCTTCCGCAAGGCGCCGGCCCGATCAAATTCAACAGCGACTTCGGCGACACCGCCGCGCTGATGCTCACTGTCGCGAGTCCGCTCGAAGACGCTTCCGACAATCACAGGTGCGCGTCCACGCGATATCCGAAGCACTCATCGCCGAGCGCAAGCGCCGCAAAACAAAATCGCACGGCGACGAAGTCTCGATTGTTTATTGCTTCCCCGAAGCGGTCCCGGTGGATTCCGTCGAGCGCGGCTTCCGTCTCTTCCTGCAATACGCCGAAGAGCAAGACGTTCTCCGCAAGCCCGAACTCTTCAGCGGGCCCGGATTCGTAGCCGCCGACGCTTTCACCGACAAATCCGACGCCGAGATCCTCGCTTACGGCAGGAATCCTTCGTTGAACAAAAGTTCCATGAGTCCGAGTTGCATCCCGATGCTTGGCCGCCGGTCGTCGCGCGCGACCCCGATCGAAATCGCCAAGCTCGTTGCCGCAACGCCGGGCAACAAATACACCTATCACCAGCTCGACGACTTCACGGAATCTGCTCTCCCGCGCGCTGCTCGGCGCGCCCGAAGTCTCGCGCGTCGATCGCTCCGGCGTGCTGCCCGAGCAAATCTACCTCGATTATTCGCAGGAACGACTGGCCTCCTACGGAATGCAGCCCTCGAATCTGAAAGGAATTCTGAACGCCCGCAACATCACGCTGCCCGGCGGCGCGCTCGAAGCCGGCGCGAAAAATATCATCGTCGATCCCTCCGGCGAATTCACAAAAGCCAGCGACATCGGCAACGTGATCGTCGGCAGCTCCGGCTTCGGCGCGCCCGTCTATCTCCGCGACCTCGTAGACATTCGCGGCGGCTATCAAAGTCCCGCGCGCTATCTGAATTACTACACCTGGCGCGATGCGAAAGGGAATTGGCAGCGCACGCGCGCCGTCAGCCTCGCCGTGCAGATGCGCAATGCCGAGCAGATCGCCAAATTCGCCGAGCACGTCGAAGAAAAGCTGAAAGAAACGCGCCAACTTCTTCCCGCCGACCTCATCATCGCCCACACTTCCGATCAGCCGCGCCAGGTCAAAGAAAACGTCGATCTCTTCATGGACGCGCTTTACGAAGCGATCGCTCTCGTCGTCATCGTCTCGCTCGTCGGATTCTGGGAATGGCGCTCCGCAGTGCTGATGGCGATCTCGATTCCGATCACGCTCGCCCTGACCTTCGGCTTCGCGCACGTCCTCGGCATCGATCTCCAGCAAGTCTCGATCGCCACGCTGATCATCGCGCTCGGCTTGCTCGTCGACGATCCCGTCGTCGCCGGCGACTCCATCAAGCGCTCGCTCGCCGACGAGCATCCTCCCGTAATCGCAAGCTGGCTCGGCCCCACAAAACTCGCCCACGCCATCCTTTTCGCGACGATCACCAACATCGTCGCCTATCTCCCATTCCTCGCGCTCAACGGCACGACCGGCGAATTTCTCTACAGCTTGCCGATCGTCATGACCTGCGCGCTCGTCGCATCGCGCCTCGTCTCGATGACCTTCATCCCGCTCCTCGGCTACTACCTGCTCCGTCCGACCAAAGAAGTCGAAGAATCGCCCGAAGAACGCCGCACCCGCGGCTTCAGCGGCTTCTACTATCGCGTCGGCCACTGCCGCGATCGATCATCGCTGGCTCGTCTTCGCCGGCTCCCTCGTCTTCCTCGTCGTCGGCGGATTCTTCGCCCATCAACTCAAGACGCAATTCTTCCCCGACGACGTGCAGTACCTTTCGTTCCTCGACGTCTGGCTGCCCAACGACGTCCCGCTCTTCGCCACCAACAAAGCCGCGCTGCAAGTCGAGCAAGTCGTCAAAGCCGCCGCCGACAAATACGGCAAAGACCATCCCAACAAAGACGGAAGCCCTCGCAAAGTTCTGCACTCGCTCACCACATTCGAAGGCGGCGGCGGCCCGCGCTTCTGGTTCTCCGTGACGCCGCAACTCCAGCAACTCAACTACGCGCAAGTCATCATCGAGGTCTACGACAAAGACGACACGCCGAAAATGATCGGCGAACTCCAGCGCGCGCTTTCCGACAACATCGCCGGCGCTCGCGTCGACGTCCGCCAGCTTCAAACTAATCCCGTCGACTATCCCGTCGAACTGCGCGTCACCGGCCTCGCCGACATCAGCGCGCTCGACGAAGAAAAAGACATCGCCACGCTTCGCTCGATCTCATCGCAAGTCAGCGACATCCTCCGCTCCGTCCCGACTTCCGCGCGCGTTCGCGACGACTGGGGCCAGGACGGCTTCGAAGTCACGCTCAAAGTCGATCCCGACCGCGCCAACTCGCCGGCGTCACCAATCAGGACGTCGCGCAATCCTCCGCAGCAGCCCTCAGCGGCACCGGCGTCACGACGCTCCGCCGCGGCGACCAGCAAATCCCCGTCGTCTCGCGCCTCCGCGCCAGCGAACGCGCCAGCCTCTCCGATCTCAACAGCCTCTACGTCTACTCCTCCTCAGTCCAACAACAAAGTCCCGCTGCTCGAAGTCTCCCGCATCGAAAACATTCTCCAGACTCTGCGCATCCGCCATCTCGAACACTTCCGCACCATCTCCGTGCAAAGCTTCACGCGACCCAGGCGTTCTGCCATCCGAAGTCTTCAACGCCGCCGCGCCCAAGCTCCAGCAACTCCAGGCTTCGCTCCCGCCCGGCTACCGCATCATCATCAGCGGCGAGCAAGCCAAGCAGCAGCAAGGCTTCATCAACCTCGCCGTGGTCATGGCGGTCTCGATCGGCATGATTTTTCTGGCGCTCGCGTTCCAATTCAAGCACGCCGTCAAACCGATCCTCGTCCTCGCCGCCGCTCCTTACGGCGTCGTCGGCGCGCTGATCGCGCTCTACATCATGGGCTCGCCTTCGGCTTCATGGCGTTCCTCGGAATCGCCAGCCTCGTCGGCGTCATCGTCAGCCACGTCATCGTGCTCTTCGACTTCATCGAAGAAATGCACGAAAAAGGCGAGCCGCTCGAAGAAGCGCTCCTCGACGCAGGCATCGTCCGCCTTCGCCCCGTCATGATCACCGTCGGCGCCACGGTACTGGCGCTCTTCCCGCTCGCGCATCCACGGCGGCCCGCTCTGGCAGCCGCTCTGCTACGCGCAAATCGGCGGCCTCGGCGTCGCCACATTCATCACGCTGCTCCTCGTGCCCGTCCTCTATTCAATTTTTGTGATGGATCTGAAAATTGTGACGTGGGGCAAAGTCGAACCTCACAACGACCCGCATTTGGGAAAGGCTGAGTAATGTTCGAACGAATCTCGATATCCATCTTCGCAGCACTGCTTGCTGATCGCTCGCTCCCGCGGCGAAAGCGCAAAGCTCCAAACGCACCCGGCCCAACCACCATACCACCGACAAGACCACCGACCTCATGCGCCAGATGAGCGCCTCATTCGAAGCTCTGGTCAAGCGCGTCTCGCCCGCAGTCGTCGAAGTCCAGGTCACCGGCTTCGGCTCCGACGACGATGACGACGACACCGACAACGATTCGAAATCCAGCTCCATCGGCCGCCAGCGCAGCCTCGGCTCCGGCGTCGTCGTCGATCCCGACGGCTACATCATCACCAACTATCACGTCGTCAAAGGCGCCGAGCGCGTCCGCGTCGTCCTCACTCCGCAAACCGACCACTTCGCAACCCACCTCATTCCTCAAATCGCGCGGCAAAGTCCTCCCCGCCCGCATCGTCGGCTTCAGCAAAAACATCGATCTCGCCGTCCTCAAAGTCGAAGCCACCGGTCTCCCCACTCTTCAAATCGGCCACTACGACAAAATCCAGAAAGGCCAGCTCGTCCTCGCCTTCGGCAGCCCCGAGGGCCTCGAAAACTCCGTCAGCATGGGCCTCGTCAGCTCCGTCCTTCGCCAGACCGATCCCGACGACACCATGGTCTACATCCAGACCGACGCCGCCATCAATCCCGGCAACAGCGGCGGCCCGCTCGTCGACGCCGACGGCAACGTCGTCGGCATCGACACCTTCATCTACACGAAATCCGGCGGCAACGAAGGCATCGGCTTCGCCATCCCCAGCGGCATCGTGCGCTACGCCTACGAGCAAATCCGCAAATACGGCCGCGTCCGCCGCCGCTCCATCGGCGCCGACGTGCAATCCCTCACGCCCGACCTCGCGCAAGCCCTCGGCCTTCACGCCCGACATCGGCGTCATCGTCTCCGACGTTTTCCCCGACGGCCCCGCCGCCGCAACGCCGGCCTCAAAATCGAAGACGTCATCGTCTCGCTCGACGGCTTTCCCGTCGACAATCTCCCGCTCTTCACGCTCGGTCTCTACTTTGTGAATCACAGCGACTCCGCAAAAGTCACCGTCGTTCGCGCCGGCAAAAAACTCGACCTCGTTCTCCCGATCTACGAACCGCGCAACGACGCCGCACGACTCTCCGAATTGGGCGATCCCACAAAAGACGTCATCCCTCGCCTCGGCATCGTCGGCAGCAACGTCACTCCCGAAGTCGCCGAAATCATCGGCGAACTTCGCATCCCATCCGGCGTACTCGTTACCTCGATCGTCGCCGATCGCCTCGCCGTCGACTCCGGCCTCAGCGCCGGCGACATCATCCACTCGCTCAATCGCAAACCAGTCAAAACCGTCGAAGAACTCCGCGCCGCCTTCACCGCGCTGAAACCCGGCGAACCCGCCGCCATGCAAGTCGAACGCAACGGCAAACTCACCTACGTCACCTTCGAAATGGAGTAGCTCTTCCTGCGAACTCGCATCGCGCACGGTCGCTGCGGTTTCGCTTCGCTTTGTAGGGGCGGGGCTTGCCCCGCCTGGCTGAACTCACGACTGCAATGCGTTGAGGGAACGCACCATCTCTAAGCACTGTCATCCTGAGCCGTCCGAAGGACGGCGAAGGATCTCAGCTCAAACCCAATCTCCCAAACCCAAACAACATCGTCACAATCCCCACCGCAATCCCCGCCGCAACCAATCCCGTTGCACAAACCAACACCGACGCCCGCCAAACGTCCGAGCGAATCCTCACCCGCCGCCGGATCCCCCGCATCCCCTACCCAAACATCCGTCACCAGCGCGCCGCCCATCCAAATCGGCCCAATCAACTTCCTCTGAATCCCGCCCGCCGTCGCCGCCTCGCTCCACCCCGAATTCGGCCCCGGCAAAATCCCATGCTGCCTCCACCCGATCCGCAACGCCTTCGCCGCCGAACACCGCGGCACGAACGCCGCCACCACCGAAATCAAAATCCACGTCAGCCGCGCCGGCACAAAATTCATCACGTCATCCAGCCGTGCCCCGCACCACCCAAATCGCAAATACCGCGGCGTCTTGTTTCCCACCATCGAATCCATCGTGCTCACAACCTTAAACAACACAAGCCCCGGCAGTCCCGCCACGACATACCAAGCAATCGCGCTCGTAAATCCATCCGTCAAATTTTCACTCAAGCTCTCGATCGCCGCTCTTCGGCAAGCCGCAATATCCATCCGATCGGTATCGCGCCCCACGAGCTGCGCAATCGCTACGCGGGCACCGGCCAAATCGCCAGCCCGCGCCGCGTTCTCTACCGCCCACGAGTGTTTCAGCAAATCCCGCAGCGCTAAACACGAATACGCCAAAAAAATCTCAATCGCCAAAAACAACTTCCAACTCACACATCAGCGCCGCGACCAGTCAGCGCCACGGTCCCGCCCACCCATACCATCGCCAAAAGAAAAAACAGCGCAATCCCGCCGCCGTATCCATCCGCACCAATCCGCCGCAAGCCCCCGCTCAAACAACGCCAGCGTATGCCCCATCAATCGAATCGGATGTAGTGGATAAACCGGATCGCCCAGCAACAAATCCAAAATCACAGCCGCAGCCAAAACAACCGCATGCGGCCGAAACATCTCAGCCACCGTGGCCCAATTTGCCGCAGCGTCTACCGCCACTTCTGCGACCACCCCAACGCAATCGCCGCATAAACTCCGCGCGCCGCCTGCTCCGGATCAACATCCCCCAGCCGCGCATAAAACTCCGGCCACGCATCCGGCTTCGCCGCCAAACTCGAAGCCAGCGTGGCAAGTTGCTGCCGAAAAATATCCCGCGCCGCACTCGCGGGCACAGTCCCCACACGAATCCGATCCAGCACCGCCGCAATCGCATAAGCCGCTGCCGCGACCTTCGGCTCATACACCACCGACTGAAAATTCTTCTTCATCAACTCCAACTCGCGCTCGCTCATCAGCGCCGCCAAGCTCCGCCAAGAAATCCGCCTCCCGCACTCCATATCGCCCCAACGCATGAAACAGCAGCCGCGTCGAACTAACCTCCAGCCCGTTCTGCCACCGCAACGCCTCCAGCGTCGCATCGCGCACCGCCACTCCAATCAACTCCCCCAACTTCGAATGCGGACTCGTACTGATGAATTCCTTCCCACCACCGTCTCGACCACCCAACCTCGCCGCCACGCAATACTGATCCGTCCCCGTCCCCGTAGCGAAATCCGCCGAATACAAACTCCGCACCGCCAATCGCTGCAGCGCCGCCGACTTCGCCTCCGTCATCGTGATCACCGCCCGCGCCAACGCCCCCTCCGTCAGCGCGCGATTGATCAGCAGAATCGTATTGATCGTCCCCACCACCGGCGTCGGCACAGCGGATCCGTCACCTTCTCCCATCCCGTCTCCGTTTCGCGCCACGACGCCGGATCGCCCGCACAAGCCGCATTCCCATGCACGCCCGCCGTCACCACCGCCGTCACCGTCACATTCAAATCGTTCGCCGCCACCACCGCCGCGTAATTCATATTCGCCGCGGTCTGCATCGACGCGCTCATCCCCGGATCGATCTCCATCTCCATACACGACGAATCGTGATACGCCTCGCCCCCCGTAATCTCCGCATGCCGCTCCCGGTGATCCGTCCCCTCGCAACTCTGATGATTCACCAGAAACCGCAGCCCCTCGCGCTGCCCGCCATTTCGAACCGAAGTGCTGATCACCCGATGTGGCACCAGCAACTCCGCCACAACAAATCGCCCGCTCCGCACCAGTCGAAACTCCGGCGCAACCCGCATCACTTCGCCATTCATCTCCACAGCCATAAGGCCACCCGCAACTCCATTCAACGCATCGCAGCCCGCAGTCTATCCCACCCCCACCCGCCAACAAATTGTCATCTCTCCGTCAATCAACCCCGCCTTCCTTGACGCACCCACGCCCCTCATCGTATAAATTTCACACTTGATGTCGTAAGGGAAGCCGGTGCAAATCCGGCGCGGCCCCCGCCACTGTAAGCGTGGAGGACCGAAGCAGCAATACGCCACTGGCATTCATCTGCTGGGAAGGCCGCTTCGCTCCGACGAAACGCAAGCCAGGAGACCGATCAAGTTCACATCGATGCGAGTCGGCCTCGGTAGGGAGGTCGATGACGATTCTCGGAATCCATCGAAGTAAGTCGCCCCGCAATTCGTAACTCGAGACACGCAACTCGTCACTCGACGAGAACGCGCTCGATTCATTCGGCGTCGTACGCCGTCAATGGTCTTCGTCTCGCCGCATGGGTGGAGTAAACAGAGGGAGGAAAGCTGTTCTAAGTTTGCACCATCAGTTGCCAATAGTTTTAGTCGCAGTTCCGCTGGCGCGATGTTCGGGAAGCGCGGTGAAAATCCGCCACTGCCCCGCAACTGTAAGCGACGCATTCGCGATTGCATATGCCACTGCCCTCAAAAGGTGGGAAGGCGCAATCGCACTTGCACCACGTCGCGAGTCAGGAGACCGGTCACGCCAAGCTTCGAGCGAAAGCTCTCTGTCCGCTCTTTCCAGGGCAAAGGAGGACGTTAAATGTTCCGCAAAGGGTTCCACCGTTTAAGATTTTTGCTTCACACCACAACCAAACTCGCTTCACTCGTCGCACTTGCGACCATCATCGCCACAACCGCACAGGCTCAGTCCGCCAACATCCGAGGAAAAATTCTCGATCCCCTCGGCAATCCCGTCGCTCAAGCGAAGGTCATGCTCATTCAGGAAGGCCGCGAAAACAAAACTCTCGCCGACTCCACTTCCGCCGCCGACGGGACCTATCAACTCCAGTCGGCCGAAAGCGGTCGCTACGCTGTCCGCGTCGAAGCCACCGGCTTCGATTCCCAAACATCCGAATTCGTCTATATTGGCTCCAACAAGCCCGCTGACATCGACGTCAATCTTCGCGTCGGCACCCTCAGCCAACAAATCGTCGTCTCCTCCACCGGCACTCCCACCCTCGATACGCAGATCGGCGCCTCCGTCAGCGTCATCGACCATTCCGACCTCGAAAATCAGCACCAACTCAACATCGCCGACGCCCTCCGCCTTCAACCCGGCCTTCAGATCGCGACCACCGGCCAGCGCGGCGGCACCACCTCGCTCTACGTCCGCGGCGGCCAATCCGACTTCAACAAACTCCTCATCGACGGCATTCCCGCCAACGACATCGGCGGCGCATTCGATTTCGCCGATCTCTCCAGCACCGCCGTCGACCAGGTCGAAATCCTTCGCGGCCCCAACAGTGTCCTCTACGGCCCCGATGCCATCGCCAGCGTGATCAACGTCACCACGCCGCATGGCACGACCGTCGAGCCCGAGTTCAACTACTCCATCGACGGCGGAAATTTCGATTCCTATCGCAACGACGTCTCCGTCTCCGGCGCATTCCACCAGTTCGACTATTTTTCCGAATTCTCCCGCTTCGACACACACAACAGCCTTCCCAACAGCGCCTTCCACGACGCCACTTACGCCGGAAATTTCGGTTGGACTCCCACCGCGACCACCGACGTCCGCTTCACCGTCCGCCACACCGCCAACGGACTCGGCAGTCCCAACGCCCTCGACTTCTTCGGCATCCCCGACGATTCTTTTCAGCACAATCGCTACACCTACTGGGGCGCAACCCTCCAGAATCAAACGACGAAGAAGTGGCACAACATCCTGAAATTCGCCTCAGGTCAGCAGAGCGAGGCTTTCGACAATCCCACGCCGACCGGCGAACCCTTCGATCCCTTCGGCTTCGGCCCGAACTACCTCGGCAACAACGTCACCATCAAAGGCGCCAACGGATTTGCTGTAACCGGCCAGGCCATTCTCGATTTCGGCGGCGTCTATCCGAGCCTCTTCAACACCGAAACCACGCGCCGCTCCTTCTACGCCCAATCCGACTATCAACTCTTCTCCGATCTCACCGTCACCGGCGGCTTCCGCTACGAAAATGAAAACGGCTTCACCGATTCCAACGGCTCGCGTTCTCCCGCCGACCGCAACAACTACAGCACCTTCCTCCAGGCCAACGGCAATCTCGGCCATCGCCTCTTCGCATCCGCCGGCGTCGGCTTCGAAAACAACGCCGTCTACGGTTTCGCGGCGACGCCGCGCGTTTCCGCGGCCTTTTATCTGCGTCGCCCGGCCAACCAGGAATTCTTCGGCGATACAAAATTGAAATTCAATTTTGGAAAGGGAATTACCGAACCCAGCATCTTCAATCAAGGTGCATCGCTCTTCGCCCTGCTCTCCGGTGTCGATGGCGGACAAACCATCATCAACAACGATCACATCTCGCCCATCGGCCCTGAGCGCAGCCGCAGCTTCGATTTTGGCGTCGAGCAAAATCTCCTGCACAATCGCGCCCGCCTCGGCCTTACCCTCTTCCACAACAACTATTACGATCTGATCGAATTCGTCAGCTCCACCGCCCTACCGTTGCTCGGCGTTCCGCCCGACGCCGTCGCCGCGGCCGCAGCTGTGGGCGGCGCAACCATCAACTCCGATTCGTATCGCGCTCTCGGCGCAGAAATCACCCTCGACACCAATCTCGGTCACGGTTTCCGCGCCACCGGCACCTACACGTATCTCGACCCGACCGTCTCCAAATCTTTCACCGGCGACGCGCTCGCGCCCTCGATCAATCCCGCATTCCCCAACATCCCCATCGGCGCCTTCGCCCCTCTCGTCGGCGCACGCCCCTTCAATCGCGCGCCACACACCGGCAGTATCCTCGTCTCCTACGACCGCCGCCGCTTCAACGCCAACATCACCGGCGCCTTCGTCGGCCGCCGCGACGGCAGCACCTTCCTCAGCGACGGCTTCTTCGGCACCACCATGCTCCTCCCCAACCGCAACCTCCAGGACGCCTATCAACTCATCGCCCTGAACGCCCGCTACGCCTTCAACTCCCACATCACCGGCTACGTCAGCGTCAACAACCTCATAAGCCAGCACTACTCCGAAGTCATCGGCTTCCCAGCCCTGCCCCTAACCTTCCGCCTCGGCCTAAAGTTCACCTTCGGCGGCGACCACGGCTGGAAATAACCTGGCTGTAATCCTGGAGCCTCCTCTCCACGCTCAAAGGTTGTCATCCTGAGCGAAGCGAAGGATCTCAGCGTTGAACTCAACCGCAACTCCATCCGTCGTCGACATGTACGGGCGCAGCACCGCTGCGCCCCATGTCCGCAAGATGTCAGCCTTCAGGCGGTCGTCGGGTGCCGCACCCTCCGCTTTCAGAGGGTGCGGGTTTAGATGCAGCACCACCCAGTCCGCAACGACGACCTCCGCGCCGTAACGTTGGCGTGGATCGGCGCCTTCGGCCTTCAACCGCTCACCACAATCCTGTCCTCGTCCCTCCGCTCCATTCGCCGAACCCTCCGCGTATCTCCGCGCCCCTCTGCGCCTCTGCGTTATCTTTTCCTTCCTCCCCTCAACTTCGCGTAATCGAACCACTTACCCAATCCTCCGGTCTCCGCCGCCAACTCCCGCCGCCCGCAACCCCCTTAGAATCACATCCTTGCACTCACCGCGCTCGCAACTCCCATAGAATGAAATTCTTACGCAAAAAAGGGGGGGAGGGGTGCCCCCCCCGACTGGCACAACTCGCCATTTCCTGATGTAATCTTGCCCGCTGCCGATTTCCAATTTCCGCAGCCAATCCGCTCCTGAGGACTTCACTTCTCCATGCCCGATCGCGTACTCGTCACCGGAGGCGCCGGCTACATCGGCAGCGTCGTCACCACTCAACTTCTCGCGCGCGGCTACGACGTCGTCGTCTACGACAACCTCGGCAACGGCCACAAAGCCGCCGTCCCCAAGCGCGCGAAATTTATAGAAGGCGACACTGGCGATCGCGCGGCGCTCGATCGCGTCTTCAAGAAATACAAATTCGACGGCGTCATTCACATGGCCGCCTCCATCGAAGCCGGCGAGTCGATGAAATTTCCCGAATCATATTTTCGCAACAACACCGCGAATGCGCTGACGCTTCTCGAAGTAGTTCTCGCGCACAAGGTTCCACGTTTCGTTTTCAGCTCCACCGCCGCGCTCTTCGGAACTCCCGATCGCACTCCGATCGAAGAAAACGATCCCGTTCATCCCACAAATACCTACGGCGAATCGAAACTCCTCGTCGAACAAATGCTCGCGTGGTTTCACAAAATCCACGGATTGCGTTACGCCTGCCTGCGCTATTTCAACGCAGCGGGCGCAACCGCCGATCAAGGCGAAGCCCATCATCCCGAATCGCATTTGATTCCGCTGATTCTGCAAGTCGCGCAAGGCAAGCGCGAATTCATTTCAATCTTCGGCACCGACTACGAAACGCCTGATGGAACCTGCGTTCGCGACTACATCCACGTCGCCGATTTGGCCAGCGCCCACGTCCTCACGCTCGATGCGCTCCGCAAACAAGACAAACTCGTCTACAACTTGGGCAACGGCCGCGGCTTCAGCGTCCGCGAAGTCATCGAGGCCGCGCGCAAAGTCACAGGGCATCCGATTCCAGCGAAAGAAATGCCTCGCCGCCCCGGCGACCCATCGATCCTTGTCGCAAGCTCCGAAAAAATTAAGCGCGAACTAAAATGGCAGCCGCAATACGCGACTCTCGAGGACATCGTTCGCAGCGCGTGGGATTGGTTCCAGGCGCATCCGAACGGTTACGGCGCACCGAAATCGTCGCGCGCTTCGTCCAATGCAAAGAAGTCAAAAGCGAAACCTGGGAAGTCGGTAAGTGCAAAACGCAAGCGCGGAAAGTAGAACGCCTGCTAGCACAGCGGAACTATTAAGCGTAAAAGAGCAACGGAGGAATCGTTGATGAAATCGATTTGGGCGAGACGTGAATTTCTCAGTGGAATTGCGGCGATCGCTGCTGGAGCGAGTGTGCCTGGAAAATTGTTGAGCGCATCGCCAAACGCATCACGCGAAATTCTGTATCCACCGATGGATTTGTCGTATTTCGATTCGCCGATTCCACCATCGCCGAGCGAAATTCATTTCGGCTATGCATCCATCACGTGGGGCGGAAACGATCGCCAGGCCATCGCCGACGTTTCATCGCTCGGATTTCCTGGGATTCAGATTCGCTCCAACGCGGTCGATGAATTCAAGAGTCCGCAAGAAGTTGCGGATTTGATGGCCCAACACAAACTCACGTTCGTCGCGCTCTCCAGCGGCGGCGTAAACATCGACGCTCCCGAAGCCGAGCAAATCGCGAAGCACGTCGCACACGCAAAGTTCCTGAAAGCTGCGGGCGGAAAATATCTGCAAGTCACCGACGACCGCCCAAAGAACCGCGCGATCACGGCAGAGGATTACAAGCGCCTTGGCCAGCTTCTCACTGCGCTCGGCAAGCAAACCGCCGAACTCGGAATCCCGCTCGGCTATCACAATCACATGGGCTCGCTCGGCCAGGCTCCCGAAGAAGTCGATCAGATTCTCGCCGCCACCGATTCGCGTTACGCCAAGCTCGAACTCGATATCGCCCACTATTTTCAGGGCGGCGGCGATCCCGTCAAAGCCATCCACAAATATTCCGATCGATTGTTGTTCCTGCACATCAAGGACGTCGAGAAGGTCACAGGCGACCCGAAGAAAAACTATCAATTCGTCGAGCTCGGCCGCGGCCAAGTCGATCTGCCCGGCGTCTTCAAAGCGCTACACGAAGTGAAGTTCAGCGGCTGGGCAATCGTCGAACTCGACGATGTGCCCGACAAGAGCCGCACGCCGAAAGACTGCGCCGAAATCAGCAAGAAATATCTCCACGACAAACTCGGGAATCACGATATGAGCTCGCCTTTTCGCATATGCCGTCATCAACGATGAGATTTCGCAGGACTTCGGCCACGCCTGCGAAGTCGCGACCAAAGAATTCGGCATGGAGTGGATCGAAATTCGCGGAATGTGGAACAAGAACATTCTGCGACTGGATGCGAACGAAGTCGCCGAAGCACGCAAAATCCTCGAGAAGTACAAGCTCCGCGTCACCGACATCGCCAGCCCGCTGTTCAAAGTCGATTGGCCCGGCGCCCCGCTGTCGAAGTTCAGCCCGAAGCGCGATCAGTTCAACGCCGACTTCACCTTCGATCAGCAGCCCGAAGTTCTGGAGCGCAGCATCGCGCTGGCCAAAGCATTCTCGACCGATCGCGTGCGTCTCTTCGACTTCTGGCGACTCGACGATCAGAAACCGTATCGCGAAGCCATCGACGCGAAACTGCGCGAAGCCGCTGCCACCGCGGCCAAGGATAAAATCATCCTCGTCCTCGAGAACGAGATGGCGTGTAACACCGGCGATGGCGCTGAAGCCGCCAAAGTGCTCGCCGCAGTTCCTGCCACAAACTTCATGCTGAACTGGGATCCCGGTAACGCAGGCGCCGCCGGCGAAACACCTTATCCCGACGGTTACAAGTTGCTGCCCAAAGAACGCATCGGACACTGCCACTGCAAGAACGTCACGCGCAAAGCCGACGGGAAATACGACTGGGCTCCGGTCGGAACCGGCATCGTCGATTGGAAAGATCAGTTCGCCGCACTGAAGCGCGACGGCTATCACTACGCCGTCAGCCTCGAAACGCACTGGCGCGGCGCGGGCACGCCGGAAGAATCCACCCGGCAGAGTTGGAAGGGAATGAAGGAAGCTCTGCAAGCCGCCGGCGCTTACTGACGGAACACGCTTCGGCGGTTGCGGGAGTAGAATAGCGACATGAATCCGATCGCGACGCTGGGGCTGGCGCTTGGGGCTGGGTTCTCTTCGGGGCTAAACCTTTACGCCACGATTGCGACGCTGGGATTGCTTCAGCGCTTCGGCGTCATTCACCTTCCTGAACAACTGCAAGTGCTCGCGCATCCCTGGGTTCTCGGGATCGCACTCGCGCTCTACGTCATCGAGTTTCTCGCCGACAAAATTCCCCTCGTCGATACAGTCTGGGACGCGATTCACACGGTGATTCGTCCGCCTGCCGCTGCACTGCTCGCATACGGTGCTGCCGGCGCAGCGCCGCCCGAATGGCGCTGGGGCGCAGCGCTTGCTCGCCGGCGGAGTTGCGCTGACTTCGCACGGAACGAAAGCGAGCACGCGCGCGGCGGCGAATGCGAGTCCGGAACCATTCAGCAATTGGGCGCTGAGTCTTGGTGAAGATGCGCTGGCGGTGTGGCTGACTTGGCTCGCGACGGTGCACCCGACGGCGACCATCGTGGTCGTTTCGATTCTGCTGGTTATCGCGGCCTTCCTGATATTTCATCTCTTCCGATTTCTGCGCCGCGCCGTCCGTCGATTGCTTGAGGCTTGATCACGTTAAGCGGGAAGACCGATGTCGTGCTGGCGCCGGGCGGAGCAAGCCCGCCCCTACAAAGACGCGATCGATCTCGCCCAACCCACGATATTTCTCCGCAACAGTCTTTGTTACTTCACACCACGCCTTTTTTCAGGTCTTCGAGTTTGTAGAACGTGTCGCGCCACATCACCCCGCCTTGACGCAGCGTCACGATCATTGAACGCATCAGCATCCAGCAGAAGATGAGAGCGCCGATCGGATGCGTGAGCGCGTACAGCGGAGAGATCTTCGCGCCCAGATCAACAAGGATGTGGAATAGCAACGCGACGGCAACTGAGACACCAGCAAGGATGCGAACCCATCCATGACCGAAGATCACGCCCACAAAGGGAGCGAAATTTGTCAGCAACATTCCCGTGAGAGCCACCAGCGCAAAAGGCACGCTGTAGCCCACGCCAGCAAAGAAGTTCTTCGTGACGCCACGAATGAGATTGCAGAATCCGGACTGCCATCGAACCGCCAGAAAGCCCACTCCGGTGCCGACGCAACACCGATAGCCGCCTAATTTCAAAATCTTGCCCAGCTTCATGTCGTCGACGACTTCCATGGCCAAGCGTTTGTGTGTGCCGCACGCTTCGTATGCAGATCGGCGAATGAGTTGAAATGCTCCGACGCCCAGGTAGGCACGTGAGTTGGGATTGGACACGTTGATGCGATTCGTTGGCGAGATGCATCGCCAGGCCAAAGAAAGCGAGGAGGATCGTTTCCCAAATGCCATCGCGATCTACATCGAAGAGTAGTGTCAGGTGATCGAGACTTCGGGTTTGCACGACTCTCATGGCGCGGGCGAGCGCGTCAGGTGCGAACCGAACGTCGGCGTCGGTGAAGAGAAGCCACTCGCCCGTGGAAGCCTCGTATGCCTTCTGGAGCGCGTGTGGTTTCCCGAGCCAACCTTGCGGCAGTTCTCTCACGTGGATAACGCGAAGACGGTCATTAGTTCGCGCGGCGGCGTCGAGAATGCCGGGCGTTCTATCTTTCGACCGGTCGTCTACGGCGATGATCTCGAGATTGGGATAGGTGATTGTCGATAGCGACTGAATCGCGAGCGGCAACTTTTCCTCTTCGTCGCGAGCCGCAAAAACGAGGGAGATGCGCGGCAGGTTTTCGCCCGTAACGGGCGCGAAGTGTTTGAGAGAAGGGAGGCGAAGGATGCCGATTGCGCCTCGAAGACCGTAGAAGAGCCAGAAGCAAGCAATCAGGGCGAACAGGATGATCCAGAAAGTATGCAAAGGTGGCTCGGTGTAGTTTGGGCGTTGACGCCCCGCTCTCGTTCTACATTATATGTTGCGGTTGAAGGCGTGACGCCCGCGACGCCGTCTTGTGTCTGCCTTTTGACCCAATTATTACCCGCCAGCAGTGTTTCTACGACTTGCTGAGAATTGTTGTCTGTCGGGAGGGTTGTTGGTATCCGATGTGGGGCTCGGGGTATCCTAACCTGATGACCGAAACGCTGGCGATCGTCGGGGCTGGACGCGTGGGACGCGCGTTGGGCCGACAACTGCGCGAGTTGGGTTGGAAGGTCGGCGCGGTTGTCACGCGAAACGAAACGAGCGCGCGGCGAGCGGTTCGGTTCATCGGAGCCGGAACGCCGCTGGTGGCGATGTCGCGGCGAATTTTGCAATCGACGTGCATTTTGATTGCGACGCCTGACTCGGCGGTTGCGAGCGTGGCGGAAGAGCTGTCGCGCATTGGCGGCGAAGAGTTGAAGGGCCACGTGATTTTGCACACAAGTGGAGCGCTGGATTCGACAGTTTTAAATCCGGCGAGAAAACATGGCGCTGCGGTTGGTTCCATGCATCCATTGCAGACGTTTAATGGCGTGGCGGTGCCGCCACTGGAAGGCAAAGTTTTTACGATTGAAGGCGACGCACAGGCTGTGCGTAAAGCGCGAAAGATTGCTAGTGCTGTTGGCGCAAATCCTTCTCCGATCGAAGCGCGGAACAAGCCGCTCTATCACGCCGCGGGAGCGCTCGCTGCTGGACACGCGCTTGTCGTCGTGGAAAGCGCGATTCAATTGATGATGTCAATCGGGATGAAGCGGTCGGAAGCGATGCGCGCCGTTCTGCCAATGACAAAACAGGTTTTGCAAAATTACGAGCGGCTTGGGATGAAGGCGGCCTGGACCGGGCCCTTTGGCGCGCGGAGACTACGAAGTTGTGGCGAAGCATCTTGCGGCATTGCAGGACTATTCGCCGGAGTATTGCAAGGCGTATGACGCGTTGAACCGGCTGGCCGAGAGAATATTGCCGCGCGACGGAGAAGATGAGGAGCGAGAATCGGCGCCTTGCGTGGCGCATAACGGCTCGCATTCTGCTTCGCGCGTGAACCATTCAAAGAAAGTAGTTTCGATTGGGGGAAAAGGGTGAATCGACTTCAGATTGCAATCGAGCATGCCAAGCTGCCGAATGGGCTGGATGTGGTGATCGCGCCGGATTCGACGGCGCCGGTCGTGACCGTCGGCGTGTACTACAAGATTGGTTTCCGGCTCGAGCCGCAGGGGCGCAGCGGGTTCGCGCATCTGTTCGAGCACATGATGTTTCAGGGCTCGGCGAATGCGCCAAAGATGCAGCACATCAAGCTGATCAACTCAAGCGGCGGATTGCTGAATGGTTCGACGCACTACGATGTGACGAATTATTTCGAGTCGGTGCCGTCGAATGCGCTCGAGCGCGTCTTGTGGCTGGAAGCGGACCGGATGCGTGCGCTGAAAGTGGACGACGAGAATTTGCGGAATCAGCGCGATGTCGTGAAAGAAGAAGTTCGCGTGAACGTGATGAACCAGCCGTACGGCGGATTCCCGTGGCTCGATTTGCCGCCGGTGGCGTTTCGCAATTGGGCGAATGCGCATAATTTCTATGGCGATTTTGCCGATCTCGATGCGGCTGATTTGGCGGACGTGCAAGCGTTTTTCAAGACGTACTACGTGCCGAACAACGCGGTGCTGCTGATTTTGGGCGACGTGAAAGCGGGCGAAGGCTTGGCGCTGGCGGAGAAATATTTTGGAGATATTCCGTCGGGTGCGGCGCCACCGTTTGCTGATCCGAAAGAGCCGGAGCAAAAGACGGAACGGCGCGGCAACGTGGAGGAGAAATTCGGGACTCTGCCGGCGATTGCGATCGGATACACCGTGCCGGAGCGCCGCACTGCGGATTGGTGCGCGATGGCGCTGCTCGATCAGGCGTTGCACGGCGGCCGCGCGGGACGCGTCTATCGCGATCTCGTGCTCGAGAAACAAGTCGCGGTGGAAGCGGACGGCGGCATCGACGACATTTTTGGCTACAACGGGCCGACGCAGATGGTGACGCGGATATTGCATCGCAACGATTTTTCGTCCGACAAAACGGTCGAGGCGTTTGATACGGTACTGCGCGAAGTGCAGGAGAACGGGATTTCTGAGGAAGAGCTGGAGCAGATCAAGGTGAAATGGCGGTCGGATTATTACTCGACGCTCGAGGGCGGGCGCGGCGGGATGCCTCGCTACGGCCTGATGCATCTGCTCGCATGCTTCACCTTGTTTGATAACAAGCCGGAACTGGTGAATTCAATTCTGGATGGATTTTTGGCGGTGAAGAAGGAGGATGTGCAAGCGGTGGCGAAGAAATATTTGAGAGCAGAGAATCGCGCGCTTGTGTTTCGCACACCGGTGAAGGCCGGCGAAAGGGAGGCCGCGTAATGGCGACGCAAACGCGCGCGCAGGGAGCGGGAACAACGGTACCGGCGCTGGGAGCAGAGCGAGCGGTGACCTGGCCGAAGCGGACGCGAGTGCGCCTGGCGAATGGGCTCGAAGTGTTGCTGGCAGAGTCGCATTCAATTCCGAAATTTCATGGACAGCTTTCGTTCCGGTCAGGAAATGCGGCGGCGATCGACCGCGGGCCAGGACTCGCAGAGATGACGGCGACTGTGGTGCGCACGGGGACGAAGCTGCGTGTAAGCCGGCGAATTGAAGAGGATTTGCGGAGCCTGGGCGCGGATTTGTCTTCGAGCGCGGGCGCAGATACCAGCGCAATTGCCTTTGCGGGATTGGCGGAGATGGCTGAACCGTTGCTCGGTCTGGTGAACGAGTTGGCGCGAGATGCGTCGTTTGTGGATGCGGAATTTGATCGCGAGCGACGATTGAAGCTGGAAGAAGTGAAGCTGGATCGCACGCAGCCGGGATTTTTGGCGAGCGAGCGATTACGGAAGGTTTTGTTTGGGGAGCATCCGTACGGCACGGTTTCGCCGACCGAGGCGCAGGTTTCGGCGTATCAGCGCGCTGATTTGCTGGAGGTTTACAAAGATTTCTATACGCCGGAGAATGCGCTGCTCTCTGATGGTGGGCGATTTCGATACGGCGGCGATGTTGAAGTCGGTCGAGAAGACTTTTGGTGCGTGGGCAGGGAAGAAGCCAACGCCACCGGATGTCGCGGACAAGGCGCAACCGCGCGGGCGTCGCGTTTATTTGG
Organism: uncultured Acidobacteriota bacterium; assembly: GCA_963850795.1. Lineage (GTDB taxonomy): Bacteria > Acidobacteriota > Terriglobia > Acidiferrales > UBA7541 > Acidiferrum. The sequence continues at coordinate 24,135 of CAWKNS010000017.1, forward strand.
TGCATGTGCCGGGCGCGGTGCAGACGCAGATTTTGTGTGGATGCCACGCGATTACGCGGAAACATGCGGACTGGCTGCGGCTGGGACTGACGAATAGTTTGTACGGCGGTGCGTTTAATTCGCGGCTCGTGATGAATATTCGCGAGGACAAAGGGTATACGTACAGCCCGCGGAGCGCGGTGCAGGCACTGCGGCAGCATGGATATTTTTCGGTGTCGGCGGCGGTGCGCAACGATGTTGTGGCGGCTTCGCTGACGGAAATTTTCTACGAGATCGATAAGTTGAGGTCGTTGCCGGTGCCGGACGCGGAGTTGGCCGACGCGATCAACTATTTGACGGGAATATTTTCGATGGGGCTGGCGACGCAGGATGGATTGCTGTCGCAGCTGGCTACGGTGGCGATGAATGATTTGCCGGACGATTATCTGGAGACGTATCGGGAGCGCGTGCGGGCGTTGACGCCGGCGGATCTGCTGGAGACGGCGCGAAAGTATTTCGATTCGGCGAATATGCAGATTGTGGTGGTCGGTGACCGGGCGCAGATTGAATCGCAGGCTCGATTGTTCGGAGAGATGGAAGTGTTTGATGCGAGCGGGAAGAAGTTGAGCTGAGCTTGGCTCGGATTGTCTTCGCGCGCGTTGCGCGCTGCTCGTTGCCGCCCTTTGAATGTTATTGCATTCTTAAACTAACTTATATATTATGCGCGTGCTATGAGGATGCGTGTCCCAGCGCGTGCTTTTGTTGCTTTGCTGTTGAGTTGTGTATTTGCGTTCGCTTCCGCCGCATTGCCCGCCACGAAGAAACCGCCCACGCATCCGATCGACATTAATTCAGCCAGTTCGGTGCAGTTGCAGGAGGTGCCGGGGATTGGCCCGGCGACGGCCGAGAAGATTTTGGCCATGCGGAAGTCGTATGGGGCGTTTAAGAGCGTCGATGATTTGCTCTCGGTGCGGGGGATCGGGCCGAAGCGGCTCGAGAAGATGCGGAAGTATTTGGTGGCGGGGCACGCGGCGCCGGGGCGGAAGCCCGGTGGCGCCGGGGCGGCTACAGCGGCAGTCAAGCCGACGGTTTGTCCCAATTGCTCACGCGCGGCGCCCGGGAAGAAAGCGGCCTCGGCTACGGCTCCGCCTGTACCAGCGAAGGCGGCGAAGCCCGTCGTATCAGACGGCGATGCGGCTGAAGCAGACGAAGAGCCGGAGTAGCGAGTGCCGCTCCACTCGATCGATTCTCGAAGCGGTCAGCCCAATTCCAAATACGAGAACAGTTCAAGAATTTCGATCATTACGGACGTAGCGGACATTCGTTCGATTCCACGTGAGATCCGCGCGATTGTTCAGGATGAACGTCGAATCCTTCGCGACTTTTCGCAGTGGTCGAAATCGAAGGACGATGCCGACGCTTGCTTTGTATGGGCTGACGGCGACCGCCTTCTCGAAGGGAACACACGTGACATCTTAAAGCGCCTTCGTTCCGCCGATCGGCGATCGTTCGTCTTGGTGAATTCCCCGTGTGTAGAGCAGGTTCCGTTTCTGACGATCCAGCCACGGATCTTCACCGGTGCGGCTTCGAGTGACTACTGGAGTTTTCAAATTCGCATTGAGAACGCTGCGACTTCGACGAGCCGGATTTGGGTGGATCCTAGCAAGCCGCTCGAACCGTGGGCGAAACTCCAGCAGGCGATTTCAGAGGAAAGAGCCAAGCCTGGATCAGGCATTGAGCTGCTTCTGAGTCTTTGGGAGTCGCGCGACGAACTGCCGAACACTGTTGGCGCCCTTGTGCCGCGCAATCTAGCCGCAGCGATGTTGCTGCACAAAGAATTCGCCCAGGCGCGGACCTTTCTGGAAGCTGGAACCAAACTCTATCCGACCTACGCGGAGTTGCAGTACTTAGCAGCTCTGCTCGCCGTTCGCGAGCACCGTTTCGCGGACGCGCTCCCACTTTTGGAGCAAGCCAAGTCCTGCGGTGTCGCCATCCCGGGGTCCGGCGGTGAGAATAGCTACCGCTGCGATTGGCTGCTTGGAGTGGTTGCCGCACAAGTGGGAGACGATCGCGTCGCGTTTGAGCGATTTCTCGTTGGATTGCGGTGCAATTCGGCGTTCGAGCCATCCCTGACAGAGCTTCTCAAGCTTCGTCTACCTCGGTCTTTGATTGAAGGGAATCAGCATGTGTTCACTCGGGCTGCACGCTGGAATCCGTTCTTGGCGAGAAGAATTTTCGAATATCTGCTAACCCATCATGCGTTTGATGCGGCGCGCCTTATCGCGCGAACTGTGCAACTCGATCCAGAGGAACGCGAACGCATGGAAAGTCAGCTCGCTAGATATGCGGTACCCATACAAGAGGCTGTTCGCTCCGCCATTGATCGTCGGAATTGCGGCGGTCACCTAAAACAAGCGCTGGGCGTCGCTCTCGAGGGGGCGTTCTTTGAGCAGTCAAGCCTTGCTCGAGTCAATCGCCAGATCGCACGTTCGCTGTTGTCGTCCGATGATTTTGAAGTCCGCTTGGAGCCGTCAGTGCCTGCGGCGCTTCCACCGCATCTGCTCCCGGACGGAAAAACACTTCTTCCAGCCGTCCATCGACGGCTTTATCACGCCGATTTAACAATTCGTCACCACTGGCCGCCGGATTTCCGCCGTCCATCAACGGGAAAGCTGGCGGTGATTCTTCCCTGGGAATTCGGAGGAGTGCCGCGTGTTTGGATCGAACAGATTCAGCGAAACGTTGACGAGCTTTGGGTTCCATCGAATTTTGTGCGCGAAATCTTCGTTCGAAACGGAGTTGATGCAGAACGCATCACCGTAGTCCCGAATGGCTACGATCCCAAAATATTCACACCGGACGGGCCAACCCTTCGCCCGCAAGGCAGTCGTGGGTTCATTTTTCTTTTTGTTGGAGGCGCGATTCCCCGCAAAGGGATTGATCTACTCCTTGAAGCCTACGAGTCCGCCTTTAAAGCAAGTGAAGACGTCTCACTCGTCCTTCTCGTGTCAGACCCCAATGGTGCGTATCAACATAATTCCCGGATTGCCGAAATCAAAGCCGCTGCCACCGATCCGGAACGCCGCCACATACTTCCTATTTCCGAAACGATTTCAGACTTGACTCTGGCCCAACTCTACCGTGGCGCCGACGCATTCGTCCTGCCTTACCGTGGCGAAGGGTTTGGAATGCCACTCCTCGAAGCCATGGCTTGTGGCAAGCCCGTCATCACTACAGCCGAGGGTCCATCCAAGGATTTTTGCAACGACGCGAATAGCTATCTCATCCCAGCAACGACAGAACCTGTGCCCGATCAGCCTCCGCCGCTTGGGCCGATGGCATCCCCGTTTGCCTGGTTCGAACCGAGCCTTACCCAATTGGTCAAAACTCTTCGCCACGTCTACAAGAACCGCGACGAAGCCGCCGAAAAGGGCCGCGCTGCCGCTCTTTCGACTCGCCACCTGACCTGGGAAAACGCCACGAACCGCTACGCTGCGCGTATCCGGCACCTCTCCAAGCCCCAATAGTTCTACCCAACGAAGTGCGTAGCCGATCCGCGGCGAATTCAAGCCGCCATTGCCTCATGCGCCCCGCCGGGTCGACGGCCTGCGACCGCGCCTGATATCCTTGTTGGGTTATGGCCGACCAAAACAAGTTCGCCACAGTGGAAGAAGCTGTCGAAGACATCCGACAAGGGCGGATGATTGTGCTCGTGGATGATGAGGATCGCGAAAATGAAGGCGACCTCACGATGGCCGCCGAAAAAATTACGCCCGACGCCATCAATTTTATGGCGAAGTACGCGCGCGGGCTGATTTGCCTCCCACTCACGGAGGATCGCTGCGACGAGTTGCATTTGCCGCTGATGTCGCCGATCAATACTTCGGTTCATGGAACCGCGTTCACGGAAGCGATCGATGGGCGTCTCGGCGTTACGACGGGCATCAGCGCGTCCGACCGCGCCATCACCATTCTTACTGCGATCGATTCGAAGACGCGGCCACAGGATCTCGCCCGTCCCGGCCATATTTTTCCGTTACGCGCGCGCAACGGTGGCGTGCTGGTTCGTGCGGGACAGACCGAAGCAAGCGTGGATCTCTCTCGCATCGCGGGATTGAATCCGTCCGCCGTCATCTGCGAAATCATGAATGAAGACGGCACGATGTCGCGCATCCCGCAGCTGCACGAATTTTGCCGCCAGCACGACATGAAGATGCTCACGGTGGCCGATCTGATTCGCTACCGGATGCAGCACGAGCGTTATGTCCGCCGCGTTGCCGAGGCCACGCTGCCCACTCGCTATGGCGATTTTCGAATGATTGCTTACTCAAGCGATGTCGATCAGGATCAGCACGTCGCGCTGGTGCGCGGCGATCTGGAAGGCGATACACCGCCGCTCGTCCGCGTTCACTCGCACTGCCTCACTGGCGACGTTTTCGGCTCAGTTACGTGCGATTGCTCGGAGCTTGTCTCGCGGTCACTCACGACCATCGCCAAGGAAGGCCGCGGCGTATTTCTTTATTTGCATCACACGGGGCGCGGCTTCGGCATCGAGACCGCTGACACGCCGGGCGCGCTGCCGCAGATTCACTTCCATCGCCGCGGCCAGCTCGATCGCGAACCTGCGCGTCAGCGCATGGTGCAGCACGAGAGCGGCATCGGCGCGCAAATCCTGATCGACCTCGGTCTCACCGATATCCGTGTCCTCACCAACCATCCCAAAAAAGTGATCGCGCTCGAAGGTTACGGCATCCGCATCGCCGACCAGGTTCCGATGCGCATCGAAGCTCCCAAATCAACGACACACCAAGTCCTGTAGCCGCATTCGTCTTCGATCTGACGTCGGTCGGATTTTCGCTCCGAATGCCTCAGCGGCTTCTGAGACTGGCGAGGGATGCCTGGAGGGCTGATTTCCCCGCGATCGTGGATGGATGCTGCGCGATTGCGAGCCCTTCCGAGAGTCCTTGAACCAACTGGTTGAGCTGAGAGCGGAGCAATTTGATTTCGTCTTTCGCGGAGCTGAGCTCGTCGCGGAGCTCGATGATGCGGGTGGCCATTTTCTGATCGATTTCAGCTTGGCGTAGAGCGTGCTCGCCAACAGCGCGAGCGAGTTGGTCGACGGAGAGCTGCCGTTCGAGTGTTGTGCCGCGATGCTGCACTTGCGGTGCCGGCGCTGTCGGGCGGTGAGCTTCAAGAAGAGCGGATTTCATTCAAGGTCTCCTAAATGTTTCGTTCTGAATCTTGCCGAACATGATCGGGCATAGTCTTCAGTCGAGCAGTCTCTGGAAATTTCGGATCCAATCCGGTAGGACCACACTCCAATCAAATTTTTCGACAACTTCGTGGCGGCCTTGTGCAGCGCGGCGAAAGGCTTCCTTCGGATTGTTGAAAACTTCGCGCATTCGATTGCGAAGATGATTGAGGTTTGGTTCGGCCCAGTGGCGCCCGGCGACAAGTTCGTCTTCATCGGGCCGAGCGGTAACGACTCCATCTGTTGCCAGCGGAAAGCTGTTTTGATCTGTAAGAAAATTGTCCAACGGGCCCCAGTTCGTGGCGATGACGGGGACTTGACAGGCCAGGGCTTCGAGACAATTTTGACCGGTTGCATCGGCGCGCGCGGGATGAACAAACGCGTGTGCGGCGGCCAACATTCCCGCTCGATCTTCGTCGGAAAGTGATCCCATCACGAGCGCGATCGTTGGTACATCTTCGAGATCTTTGCCAAGCTCCGTTTCGATCAGCGCGATCACTTCGGCTTCGAGGTCGACATAGCAGTCTCCGAATTGCTTGGGCGGGCAATGAAGCATCAGAGCGACGTCGTCATCGGGCGCGAATTCTTCCACGAAGGCGCGGACGAGAATATCGGTGCCGGCAGCTAGCATTCCGTCCGCGATTGCGAGGAATTGGAACGATCGAGCGGGCACGCTTGGAAGTTGAAGCGGAGATCGACCAGGGCAAAAAAGTTGAGTATCCAGGGCCCCAGGGACGACGAGAATCTTGCTTTGCTCGACGCCCGACGCGGCAAAAGTTTCACGATGAAATTCTGTGGGAACCCAGATCTCGTCAAGAGCGTTGCAGCATTCAGCCCAGCCGGCGGGGATTCGATCAGCGCCAAACGCCGTGCGGCCTACGCGGCAGCGGCCGTAGAAGTCGAGTTTCCATCTTGTCGGAGCACCCGATTGGTACAGCACGCTTTCCGCGAGATCCAGATGGTCGTGCGTAAGCCGCTGTAGATCTCTTGAAGCCACGCTTGGGCGGAAGTTCGAGAACTGCGCTCGTTGTGTTTGGACTGGAACGATTTGCGTCGGAAAAGGATGGGCGGCCAGACGAAGGGCGAGTGCACGGGTCTCGGGCGCGAAATCGGAGTCTCCCTCGACGTTGGCGTGAATCATGACTCCAGCGGTGCTGCCCCGTAATTGGCCCGCGCGCGACGGCTCGCACGATGTGCGATCCGCAAGATTCGCCGGTGTTGTCTCTGCTCGGCCCATCGTTGGCAATCGGTGCAGCTTCGTTGCCAAGCCGACGCGATTCATGGCAGACGGAATGCACGTTTTGAGTCGTCAGGCAGTGAATCGTGCGCTTTCGTATGGCTGGCGCTATGTGCGAGGGGCGGCCAAGCGATGCGAAATTAGAAGATTCCAAGACAGCGGCGGCGGATTTGTTGATACGAGAGTCTGAGGGTTAGGAGTTTCTGATGGGTTCGAATTCGAGCGCAGGCGCGGCCGGAGCAGTCGGCGCTGGTTCCGTAGGCGGCATGCTTGCCGCGAATAGCGCGGAGGCGATTGAAGCGCTCAAGTCGGACATGCTGATGGTGTACAAGGCAGTGATCGCGCTGGAAAAGCGCGTGAACGAATACACCGTGAATATGGTGGAAATCAAGCCGCAGTTGATTGCGCTGAAGGTGCATAGCGAGTCGTTTCCAAATGCGATGCGTGAGATACGACGCGGGCAAACCGTGATTCAAAAGACCGTCGCAGGCGCTTGAAGAGCGTTTATTGAATCTGGAAACACGAATCAAGAAAGCCTCGAGCTCGGGATAGATAGGCCGATGGCTATTCGACCGATCGCGCCGCCGGTTTCCGTCATCGTGAATACCTACAATCGTGCTGCGAGCTTGCATCAGACGCTGCAAGGTCTGTGTCGCCAGAACTACGCGAACTTTGAAGTCATCGTCGTGAACGGGCCGTCAACCGACGACACGATGGACGTGTTGCGTGCACACGCGGCGCAGATTCGCGTGGGAACGTGCACGCAACGAAATCTGTCGATATCGCGAAATGTCGGCATCGCGATGGCTTCTGGGGATTTCATAGCATTCATTGACGACGACGCCGTGCCCGACGAAGACTGGCTCGTCGATGCGATCGCGGCGTTCGACTCGGACGAAGTCGCCGGAGTAGGTGGCTTCGTCTTCGATCACACCGGATACGAGCTGCAATATAGCTATACCGTATGCGACCGCATGGGCAACGCGTATCACAATCTCACGATACCGATGCCCGATTTTTGCTATCCCGGATGCCATCGATTCCCGGCGCTGCTCGGCACGAATTCGATTTTTAGACGGTCGGCTTTGCTGGAAATCGGCGGGTTCGACGAACAGTATGACTACTTTCTCGACGAGACCGACGTCAATGTGCGGCTGAGTCGATGCCGGATACACGTTGAAGCAAGTTCCGAATGCGTTCGTGTATCACCGCTATCTGCCCAGCCACATTCGCAACCAGCAGCGAGTGAATACGAACTATGCGCCGATGATTCGAAATCGAATCTATTTTTCACTCAAGAACGCGTCGCGCGCCGATGGCGAGTCGGCACAGCGATTGAAGGATTGGGGAATTTTGTGCCGCGACGCGCTCTACAACGTGAACTGGAATATCTCGCAGGGAAAAATTCAGGTCGATGTGCTCGAACGTTTGCGAGTGGATATGGACGCCGCAGTCGAAGAGGGGCTTCAGTTTGGGTTAAATCGTCCGCGCCGATCTGTTGAGCTCTCCGATCGCCGCAGAGCTCCGTGGAGAAATCGCATACGACGTCGATCTTTCGAACGGTGCTGTCAACGTTCGGCTTGGCGAATTCAAACCGTGCCCGATTCTCTTGCAAAAATCGGAAAAGCTGACGATCGCGCTCTTGAGCCAGCAATATCCGCCGGGTGTGATCGGTGGCATCGGCCGGCTGACGCGTGACCTTGCGGAAGGCCTGGCAGGATGTGGACACAACGTGCATGTTTTGACGCGAGCCGCAGCGGGAAGCACGGCAAATACGGTCGATTTCGAGGACGGAGTTTGGGTGCATCGGCTGATCGAAGACCGCGACGAAGGCCTTCCGCCAAGTGATGCAAAAGTTCCACCGCATATTTGGCGCCATTCGGCGCGGATGCTCCGCGAACTGAAGCGGCTCAACGACATGCATCCGATCGACATCGTGGAAGCTCCGATCTGGGACGTCGAAGGTTTTGCGGCGATTTTATCCGGCGAGTTCTGCGTCGTGACAAGCTTGCACACGCCCATTAAGAAAGTCATCGAGACGAATCCCGACTGGCAAGCAAACATGATTCCTGCCAAATGGCAGGCTTACGAACAGATCGCCGAAGCGGAAAAATTTGTCGCGACACACGCCGACGGCGTGCGCGCTAACAGCACGCGCCGTTATTGAGACGATGGCGCGATTGTATGATTTGAGGCTCGAAGACGAACGCATCGCGATTCTGCCCCATGGGATGGAAGATCGAGCGCGACGTGTCGCAATAAACGCGCAACTGACTCACGCGGGAAACAGAAACCTCGTCACGGTCTTATATGCAGGTCGATTCGAAGGCAGAAAGGGAACCGATGTCTTGCTCGCGGCAATCCCCGCCCTTTGCGCCAAATATCCGTTCGCGCGATTTGTTCTCGTAGGCGAAGACCGAACTTTGCCTGATGGATCGACGCTGGGCGGAGCGTTTCGTTCGCTTCATGCCGGCTCAAAGATTTTAGAACGCGTCATCTTCACCGGCGAAGTTTCTGACACGCAGTTGGAACAACAACTTCAAGCTTGCGACATCTTTGTCGCTCCTTCGCGTTACGAATCGTTCGGCCTCGTGTTTCTCGAAGCGATGATGTTCGCGAAGCCGGTCGTGGGCTGTCGCGCTGGCGGCATGAACGAAGTGATCGAAGACGGCGCTAACGGGATTGCTTGCCGAGCCCGGTGACGTTCCGTCGCTCGCATCTGCCATCGGCACTCTGCTGCGAGGATGCTGAGATGCGCATTAAGCTCGGGAAAGCGGGACGAGAGCGGTATCAGCAGCTCTACACGCGGGAAGCGCTGATCAACCGCACGCTTAAGTTCTACAAGGAGACGCTGTCGCGCCGCACCCAGCGCGCGGATTCCGAACTGATTCCTCGTTTTGCCGAGGCTCGCAACAAATTTGCTTCCGCGCTGCCCGCCTACCGATAGAGCAAAAGATTTTGATAACCGGCTGTGAGCAAAGAGCGCAGCGGAACTTCGTTGAGCCCCGTATGGAGCACGTGCGCACGGAACCCTTGCTCGGCCCAAAATTCGACGAGACCACGCGGGATCCTGTCGCGCGGTCGCCATTTGATCGGGGCTCCATTCGCACAGAATCTTGATGTCGCGATTCTTTGCCAGCGTGCGGCGCGCGCCTTCAAAAACCGCGGGTTCGGCGCCTTCGACATCGACCTTGATCAAATCGATCTTCCCAGGCTTGTCGGCGAAGTAATCGTCAATCGAGACCGCGTGTATCTTGACGGCCGTCGTTGTGTCGAACCATTTCTCGAGTTGATCGGGCGCCGTGAAGCCGAGGCTGCTGTTTCCGGGATAGTGGTTGCGAACAAAAAATTCAAGATCGGTCGTGTGGCTGTACACCGCAAGATGCTCGTACGTAATGAATTTCGTCATCCAGTTGATGATCACGTTTTTGCCGAGCAGTTCATACGTACTGGGCTGCGCTTCGAACGCGTAAACATGCGAAGCCCCGACGCGCGCTGCCAGCAGCGAGTAGTAACCTAGATTGGCGCCCACATCGACGAAGATGTCCCCCGGCTTGATCAGCTTTTTTACGAGTTCGGTCTCCTCAGGCTCCCACTCACCATGCATGAGAAGCCACGGTGCGATGAGCAGGTCACGCGTATCGACGAACATCTTGTTGTAGTTCGTCGTGCAGAGCAGCGCGATGTTATTGCCCATGTATACCGGCGGTCGGATCGTCGGAGTGGCGGGTTGCGCTGGAGCCACAGGGACGGCTTGGCTCGAAGTCGCCGCGACACTGTTCTCGTTGTGCGTTTCGCGACTCCTGAAGAACGCGGTCCGCAAGCTTCTGTCCGCACTGTGCGAGCAGTGTGCCGAGTGCTTTGCGTTGTTCGGGATCTTCCGCGTGAGACCCGGCGATCTGCAAATATGGGATAGCCTCGCGAAGCCGCTCCATGTGTGCCAGCAGCGTGCCGAGATTTGCGGCGACTTCGACGTTTTCCGGATCGAGCGAGTTAGCGAGGAAGAATTGCGAGAGCGCTTGCTCGCGCCGGCCGCAAGCGAGCTCGGCAGCGCCCATGTCGTTGGCGATTTCCGAAGACGGCGCTTCGAGCAGCGCCTGGCGCAAGAGTTCTACTGCGGATTCGAATTGCCCACCGGCATAGAGAGCCAACGCGCGCTCGTATTTGCCGCCGACACTCCCATTCGCCCCGATGGAGCGAGAACCAGATTTGAGTTGTGGCACCTGCTGCACGAATGCCTCGATTCTTGCGCGATGGAAACGCGCGAAGGCTTACGTGTAGCGTTGCATTTAGCCGACCAGACTGGCGTGAACAGTTTTGTGCGCGGAACTCTGTCGAGGTTAGAAGCAACTAATGCTTTGCGGGAATGTTGGCAGCGACCTAGCCGGTTTCAGAACAAAATCAGGAACGATTGCGCCCGGGTATGAACAAAATCGTATAGAGCAGGCCGGCAACGGCCAGCAGCGCGCCCCACCAAACATTGGCATGCAGATTGAACAGCACGATGGTCGGGTTCGCGGGAGGATGAAGAACTTCCCACACTCCGGCGCCACAGATCAGGATGCCGTTCACGAGCAGGGAAATACCGATGAAAAACCAGATCGAAACGCTTCCTTCATGATGCGTGCTCATCGTCTCATTGCCCCCAACGCAGATTCGACACTCTAACGCGCGACAAAGTTCGCGCTACCCGGGAAATAGAAATACGGCGAAGGCCCAATTTGAGGCCCTCTTTTACCAGAACAGGATGTTCAAAATCACGAAAATAATTCCGACGACCCCGGCCCAAAACACTGGCTTCTCATAGATGGCGACGTCGCCGACATGAGGAACCGCGGTTAGCCCGTAGACGAGGCCCTCGAGTTCGGTATCTGTTTTCGGCCGCGTCGCGTAGCTCACCACAACCGTCACAATCACGCAAACACAGAACGACCACAACGCCTGGAACATGTCTTGCGCCAGCGCTTTGGCATGCGACGAAAGCGCGACGTAACGCAACGCAGTCGGATCGATTTTCACCCACGCCCACATGCTGATCGACGATGCTGTGCCGAGCAGCAATCCCCAGAATCCGCCTGCGCTCGTGGCGCGCTTCCATAACATTCCGAGCACGACCGTGCCAAACAGCGGCGCGATGAAGAAGCTGAACAGCGCCTGCACGTAATCCATGATGCTGGCAAACTGCATCACCAAATACGCGGTGCCGACACTCACCAGAACGCCGATCACCGTCGTCCAGCGGCCCATGCTGACGTAGTGGCTGTCGCTTCCCTTGCTGTTGATGAACGGCCGATAGATGTCGTACGTCCACACAGTCGTAAACGCGCTGACGTTCCCGGCCATGCCCGACATGAAGCCTGCGATCAGCGCGGTAATCCCAAGTCCGAGCAGACCTGGCCCGCAGTAACGCGCAAGCATCAACGGCAGCACATCGTTATAGCTGTGCAGCCCCGTGGCCGCCGCCTGAGCTTCTCCGGTCAGTTTCATCGGGCAGCACCGCAAGCCCAAGCAGACCCGGCAGAATCACGATGAGTGGCACGAACATTTTCAGCCCCGCGCCAATGATCGGAGCCATCTGCGCGCTGCGAATATCCTTCGCGGCAAGAATGCGCTGTACGACGAGAAAGTCCGTCGTCCAATAGCCCATCGAAATCACAGCGCCGAGTCCGAACACAATTCCGACCCAGTTGATGCCCATCGGATTGCCCGAGAAAGTACCGAGCGTGGACCACAGATGGACATATTGTTCGGATGCCCGTGCCGCGATCTGTACCTTCAAATTCGCCCAGCCACCCGCTTCATACAACCCGAGAATCGGAATCAGCAGCGCGCCAGCCCAGATCAAAAAGAATTGCAGCACTTCATTAAAAATTGCGGACCGCAAACCGCCCAGCGCCACATAAATCCCGACCGTCAGCGACGAAACCCAAATGCTGAAATTGATGTCCCAGCCAAGGACGATCTGCATCACCTTGGCCATCGCGAACATGTTCACGCCGCTCATCAGCACGGTCATGAACGCGAACGAAACCGCTGAAAGCGCGCGGCTCGATTCTCCGAATCGCAACTTCAAATACCCTGGAACCGAGTGCGTCTTCGAAATGTAGTAGAACGGCATCATCACCAGCGCGAGAAACAACATCGCCGGAATCGCGCCGATCCAATACCAATGTGTCGCGAGGATTCCGTACTGATAGGCCGAGCCCGCCCAGCCCATCAGCTCCAGCGCGCCAAGGTTCGCCGACAGAAAGCTCAGCCCCGCGACCCACGCCGTCATTTCGCGGCCCGCCATGAAGAAGTCTTCCGCGGTGTTGGACTGCCCGCGCAAATAGAACCCGATGCCCAGGACCAGCGCGAAATAGAAAATGATGATGACCACATCCACTGCGGAAAGATTGACGAGCTTCGAGGAGACAAACGCCAACAGTGGAATCGCGGGCATTCAGTGCGTCCTTTTGTCCCCAACCTGGAGGCGTTAGGCCTCCGGTCCCTGCGGGGCGGTAATCGTTTACGGTAATGAGAAAGTAGAGAACCTGCCTCGTTTTGTCAATCTATAGAATCCCGCGCTGTGGGCCGGGTGAAGCGTTTCACTTAACGGTGAGAATGGCCGAATAGCGGACGACTTTCACCTGGGCAAAGGCGCAATCGTCACAGCTACCGCCGGCACGTCTTGTCCACCATGAGCCCACAGGTTAGACTTGCGCCTCCAGCGTGAGCCGAGACGCCCTACCTCGATGACCGATGCCGCCAGGTCGCTTTCCAACGAGACGATTCGCGACAGCTCCCTCTACAACAAGGACCTCGCTCCGATTCCCGCCGAACGCCGGACCTGGAGCACCTACAATTACGCCGCCCTCTGGATCTCGATGAGCGTCAACATCCCCACCTACATGCTCGCGAGCGGCATGATCGCCGGCGGCATGAACTGGAAGCAAGCCCTCTTCACCGTTTTCCTCGGCAATTTGCTGGTGCTCGTTCCGATGCTTTTGAATGCTCATGCCGGCGCGCAGTACGGCATTCCGTTTCCGGTTTTCGCGCGCGCCTCATTCGGAGTTCTTGGCGCGAATGTGCCCGCGGTCTTGCGCGCGTTGGTCGCCTGCGGCTGGTTCGGAATTCAGACATGGATCGGCGGCGAAGCCATCAACGCCATGATCGTCGCGCTCGCGCCGTCGTGGGCTCACTTCGGCGGAGGCGCAAGCAGTCTGCTTCATTTTCTTCTGGCTGCTCAACGTCGCGGTGATCTTGCGCGGCATCGAAACAATTCGATTTTTGCAGGGCGTCTCCGCGCCGCTCTTGTTGGTGATGGGACTCGCCCTCTTGCTCTGGGCCGGCGCAAAAGCAGGCGGCTTCGGCCCGATGCTCGCTACTCCGTCAAAATTCGCCACATTCGGCGAGTTTTTCAAATTTTTTATTCCATCGTTAACCGGCGTCGTCGGCTTTTGGGCGACCGTATCGCTCAACATCCCCGACTTCACGCGCTACGCAAAAAGCCAGCGCGCTCAAGTTCTCGGTCAAGCAATCGGCCTTCCCGCGACGATGACCTTCTATTCGTTCATCGGAATCGCGGTCACTTCAGCCACGTTGATTATCTTCGGCCAGGCGCTCTGGGATCCGGTCGCCGTCTTGTCGCGCCTCGGCAATCCGTTCGCCGTGATCTTGGCGATGCTGGCGTTGCTGATGGCCACCCTCAACGTGAACGTTGCCGCCAACGTCGTCTCTCCCGCCAACGACTTTTCGAATCTCTCACCCCGCCGCATCAGCTTCCGCTTAGGCGGCCTCATCACCTGCTTCGTCGGCGTCGCAATGCAGCCGTGGAAGCTCATGGCCAACTATGGCAGCTACATTTTCGGCTGGCTCGTCGGCTATTCCGGATTTCTCGGCCCCATCGCCGGCGTGATGATTTGCGACTACTTCATCGTCCGCAAAAAAATCCTGCGAGTCGAAGATTTGTACCAACGCGATGGCCTCTACGAATATCGCCGTGGCTTCAACTGGCAAGCAGTCATCTCGCTCGTGGCCGGAGCGGGAGTTGCCTTCGTCGGTCTCTTCGTCCCACAACTCCGCGTTTTGTACAACTACGCGTGGTTCGTCGGATTCGCCGTAAGTTTTGTCGTGTATTTCGCCACAATGCACAGCGCCCAGCCGCTAGCGCAAGCTGCGGACTGACGAACTACAACGAACGGGAGCCACTCATGGAATTCGGCATCACCATCAAGCCCGACCTCACCGTCGAACGCATCGTCAATCTCACCAAGCAAGCCGAATCCGTCGGCTTCCTCCACGGCTGGATCTTCGACTCTCACGTCATCTGGATGGAACCTTTCCCGCTCCTGACACTGATGGCCGCGAACACAAGAAAAATGCATCTCGGCCCCTGCGTCACAAACCCCGCCGTCCGCGACGTCACCGTCTCCTCCAGCCTCTTCGCCACCCTGAATCTCATCTCCAACGGCCGCATGCAAATGGGCATCGGCCGCGGCGACAGCTCCCGCCGCGTCCTCGGCAAAAAGCCCACCACCCTCGAGCATCTCGAACAATTCGTAAAATCCTTCCGCGAACTCAACGCCGGCCAAACGATCGACCACGAGGGCGTCGCCACTACATTTCCTTGGACCAACAAAAAAGTCCCGCCCGTCTGGGTCGCCGGCTACGGCCCCAAAGCTCTGCGCACCGCCGGCCGCATCGGCGACGGCGTCATCCTCCAGTTCGCCGATCCCGATCTCATCGAATGGTGCCTCGGCTTCGTCCGCGAAGGCGCCAAGGAAGCCGGCCGCGACTTCAGCAAAATCCAAGTCATGGCCGCCGCCCCCGTCTGGGCTTCCAACGATTTAAAACTTGCCCGCGATCGCGTCCGTTGGTTTCCCGCGCTAGTTTCGAATCACGTGATGGATCTAATCTCCAAATACAAGCCCGAAGAACTCCCTCCATCGCTCACCTCCTTCGTCAAAAACAAAGGCGCCTACGACTACCATCATCACTGCGAAGTCGGCAGCGACAACGCCGATTTCGTCTCCGACGAAGTCATCGACCGCTTCTGCCTCGTCGGCCCGATCGAAGCCCACCTCAAAAAACTCGACGCCCTCAAAAAAGTCGGCGTCACCCAATTCAACATTTATCTAATGTGCGGCGACGAAGAAAAAACGCTCGACATCTACGGCAGGGAAGTGCTGCCCCACCACGCATCGGTCAAAGCATAGAGTCGGAGCCTGAAGCAAAAATGCGATTCGACACCATCATCAAAAACGGCACCATCATCACCGCCACCGACACCACGAAAGCCGACGTCGGCATCTCCGACGGCAAAATCTCCGCCATCGCCGCCAATCTCCAACCAGAAAACGCCACCGCCACCATCGACGCCACCAACCTCCTCCTCCTCCCCGGCGGCATCGACGTCCACACCCACCTCGACATGCCCTTCGGCGGCACCACCAGCGCCGACGACTTCCAGACCGGCACAATCGCCGCAGCCTTCGGCGGCACCACCACGCTCATCGATTTCGCCATCCAGTACAAAGGCCAAACCCTCCGCCACGCCTTCGACACCTGGATGTCCAAAGCCCACAACAAAGCCGCCATCGACTACGCCTTCCACTGCATCATCACCGACCTCGGCAGCGCGCAGCTCGAAGAAATGGCCGACCTCATCCGCGAAGGCGTCACCAGCTTCAAACTCTTCATGGCCTATCCCGGCGTCTTCATGCTCGACGACGCCACCATCTTTCAAAGCCATGGGCCAGGCCGCCAAACACTCCGGCCTCATCTGCATGCACGCCGAAAACGGCGGCGCCATCGACGTCATCGTCCAGCAAGCCCTCGCCGAAGGAAAAAAAGCCCCGAAATATCACGCGCTCACTCGCCCCACCACCGCCGAAGCCGAAGCCACCTCCCGCGCCATCGCTCTCGCCGAAATGGCCAACTGCCCCGTCTACATCGTCCATCTCTCCTGCAACGACGCTCTCGAAAAAGTCCGCGAAGCCCGCGACCGCGGCGTCCCCGCCTACGCCGAAACCTGCCCGCAATATCTCTATCTCTCGCTCGAAAACATGAACGCCCCCGGATTCGAAGGCGCCAAATACGTCTTCACTCCGCCGCTCCGCGAAAAATGGCATCAAGAAAAGTTGTGGCAGGGACTCACGCAAGACACACTGCAAGTCGTCTCCACCGATCACTGCCCGTTCTGCTTCAAGGATCAAAAACAACTCGGCAAGGACGACTTCACCAAAATTCCCAACGGCGGCCCCGGCATCGAACATCGCCTCAGCCTCATCTACACCGGCGGCGTCCACGGCAAACGCTTCTCGCCCAATCGCTTCGTCGAAGTCTGCTCAACTTCCCCCGCAAAACTCTTCGGCCTCTTCCCGCGCAAAGGCACCATCGCCGTCGGCTCCGACGCCGACATCGTCCTCTTCGATCCCAATCACAAAGAAGTCATCAGCGCCCAAACGCACCACATGCGCGTCGACTACTCCATGTTCGAAGGCATCCAGATCCAGGGCGCCGCAAAAACCGTCCTCTCCCGCGGCCGCACCATCATCGACAAAAATCAATTCACCGGCCGCCCCGGCTCCGGCCAATTCCTCCGCCGCCAAACCTACGCCGGCCTCGGCCTCTAACCCTCAATCCAACCTCGCTGTTGCGTCCCTGCAAGGTGTTGTACGGGCGCAGCACTGCTGCGCCCCAGCTTGCCCAGCCGTCAACTTCAACCTCAGTCTGCTTTTTCTTCCAGGTTTAAATGCAACCCTAACCCACAACGACGACTCAGGTTCCTCTGCTCCGTCTCCGTGAACTCCGCGCTCTCTGTGGTTACTTCTTCTTCCCCTCACCCCACCACGTTATACGGCCGCATCATCTCGTTATCCTCGTGCTCCAACACATGGCAATGCCACACATACCGAAACTCCTGCCCCGGCGTCACCGTCGTCCCCGTCGGCAAATCAAATTTCGCAATCACCCGCGTGATATACCCCGCATAAGTCTTGATCGTGTCCTTCCAAGCCGGCCGCTCATTCGATTCCGGCGGCATCGGCCGGCTCGTAAACACAACTTTCCCCGACTGCTGAAACTGCTTTGCATCAAACGCCTGCCGATTCAGAACCTGAAATTTCACAAGGTGCATGTGAATCGGATGCACATCCCCCGTCGCATTCGCAAACGACCAAATCTCCATCGATCCAGCCTTCGGATCTTCCGTGATCGGATCATCCCAATGCTTTCCGCCGAGCAGTCCGATCATCGTGTACCCATCCGACGGCCGATCCATCTCCGTCAGCCCCAAAAATCTCTCCCGCACCGCATGCGCCGGATCGAGCGCTACCATCGGCGACAAAACATCCGGCAGCGCGCTCGTATCTTTTCCCGCCAGCGCCTTCGTCACCTTAAATAACATCACTTCGCTCGGCACAACTTCGCCTCCGCGTGCATACGGCGCAGGCGCATCGTTCGTCATCGCAAAACACGCCCCCGCATGTTCGCTGAAATCGATCACCACATCGAACCGCTCGCCCGGCGACAAAATCAAATAGTGCCCGCTCAGCGGCGCAGGCAGCAGCCCCGCGTCCGTCCCAATCTGCCGAAACGCCGGCGCATCCGCCACCTCTCCATTCGGATTCCCGTTCTTGTCCGCAGGCACCAGCGTCACGTGATAAAACCTCGAATTCGAACCATTCACCATTCGAAAGCGATATTTCCGCGGCTCAACCTCCAGATACGGCGTCGCCTTCCCATTCACGCAAATCGATTCGCCAAAATATTCCTGCATCCACATCGGATGCGTCCCATTCGTCGCCGGCGGATACCACAGCGTCCCATCCGGCAAAAATGATCGATCCTGAATCAACAGCGGAATCTCATAATCCCCGCTCGGCAAATTCAGCGCATCTTCCTCGTCGTCGCGAATGATGTACAAACCCGCCAGCCCCGCCGCCACGTTCAACCGCGTAATCCCCAGCGCATGGTCGTGATACCAAAGCGTGCACGCCGCCTGATCGTTCGGATATTGATTCGGTTTCGCATCGTACGTTGGCCCCGTCTTCCCGTCCGACGTAAACCAAGCCTCCGGATACCCGTCATGCTCCGGCAAGACTTTCGCGCCGTGAACATGCGTAACCGTCCGCACCTCCGGCGTCCCCTCTTCCGCTCCGTGAATCGACGGATCAATCGCCAAAAAATGTTTCGTCGGCAATTCATTGATCCACTTCACCGTAATCGGCTGCCCGCTCCGCGTCTCAAACGTGGGCCCCGGCCAAGTCCCGTTGTATCCCCACATCCTCGTCGCCGGCAGATCGCGATGCACCTTCGTCCGAATCTCCCGCATCCGCACCTGCACCACGCCGCTTTGCGTCGGACCTTGCGCAGCGCCGCCGCTCTGCGCCGAGTTTTGCCCCGCCCCGCCGCCCAGCGCCGAACTTTGCGCCATCTTGTACGGATGAATCACCGGCAACCTCGACAGCGCATCGACATAAGGCGCCAACGAAACCGGCTTAGCCCCCGCCTCCTTCGCCGCATTCGCCGCCGCCGCAACCGGATTCGCCTGCGCATGCCCCGCCCCCATCTCCCCATGCGCATGACTCTGCCCCTGAAAAATCCGTTCCGACCCATCAACGCCAACGCCCGACAGCATCCCGGCACTCGTCAGCAATCCCAACCTCAACATCTCTCTTCGATCAATCTTCACGAACTTCCCCCAATTTTTCCCATTTCACCAAAATGATTTTGCTTGTCAAAACCGGCACAATCACGCCGGTGCGCCGCACCACGTACCAGCTTTTGCGAGCGAGAGGCCACAAATCGAGCCCTGCGCCAAACCCATCCGATCGCCAAAAACAAAAACTGTCATCCCGACCGAAGCGAGCCGACGCCTTTTCTTTGCGTTCACTTCCTGTGAACGCGTCGGCTCGTGCAGTGGAGGGACCCTGGCTTGATCTCAACCTCTCAAAAATCGATGAGACAAAACCACAAAGCGTAAATCCCAAACCCTCAAACCGCAAAAGCGCGTTGCCGGCCAGAGCTTTGGCTCCAGCCGGCAATCGCGAACTCTTACTGTTTCTTTGGTTTACTTCTTCCCGTCTTTCACTCCGGCCTGAAGTTCGGATGCTCCCAATCAAACAATCCGAACAAATCGCCCAGCGCCGGGCTGTTCACAGGCACATACGCGCTCGCCGCACTCGACCTCGGCTCAGGCAAGTTGTCGCGGCTGCGGCTCGTGATCGTCGGCAAGCTCCAGTTCCGCTCGATGAACTTAATCAGCGAAACGTGGTCGTAATAAACGTGCCCGACTTTTCCTTCGTGCGAGTACGGCGAAACCGCGATCAGCGGAATCCGCGTCCCGTCGCCGAAGAAGTCCACCGGCTGCACGTAACCCGAGTCGTAGTAACCGCCGCCTTCATCGAACGTGATGAAGATCGCCGTGTCTTTCCACAACGACGGGTTCGCCTGCACTTCCGCGATGATCTTCTCGGTAAAGCCTTCGAACAGATCGAGCTTCGAAGACGCTGGGTGACCGTCGGTGTAGCCGCTCGGCTTCACGATCGAAACCGCGGGAATCGTTCCGGCCTTGATCTGCGCATATAGATCGTCAGTGTCCTTCACGTGTTCGCCGCGCAGTTTGTCGCTGGTCATGATGTCCGTTGCATACTGAAACGGGTTGCAGATGTTGCAGTAGATGTCGAACGGATTCGGCGTCGCCTTCGGATCCGCTTCGGCCGCGATCGAATCGGCAACGTAACGGTTCCAGTGCTCGCCGTAATACGCGAACGAGACGTTGTGTTCCATCAACACGTCGCCAATGTGGCGAACCGAAGTCGGCGGAATCGTGAAGGGCGAAACGCTGAGTGGCAGCGCCACACCGTTCCCCAGAAAGCCTGGGTTGTAGTTGTTCAGCAGGTAGTAGTGACCCGCTTCGCAATTCGGCTTCACCGGACGCGGCAGAGCCTGCAAATAATTCACAACCGCCGGAACGCCCGGCTGGCCAAGATCGGCGCACGCGCTGTAGCTGCCGCCGCCGTATCCGTCCTGATCGTAGTAGTTGTTCGTTCCCGTCTGCGGATCCGGATTCTCAATCTGGTTCGTCGGCGGAGTAAGTGCGCCACCCTTGCCGTCGCTGTACCAGATCGCGTCCGCGAATCCGAACATGATGTGGTTCGCGCCCGTGCCACCCATCACCGACTGGTGAAAGTTGTCGCTCAACGAGTACGTATCGGCGAGGTGCTTGAAGTACGGAGCATCGCCGTTCTGCACGTTATAGAACGCCATCGCGGTCGCACCTTCACCGGTGCTCGCGTCGTTGAAGCCCGCGGGCTGTGGATTGCCGTTGTCGCCGGCGCCGATGGAGGTCTCAACCCAGGGAAACAAGTCCGATTGGCAACCGCTGCCGTTCTTCTTCGACACTTTTGTGGCATCGCAATCGAGTTGCTGCCACATCTGATAGAAGCGGTGCACCGGGCTCGCCGCGTAATCGTCGTACCGAACGCCGGGCGTCAACTGAAACACGCCGCCGCCGAGGCTGCTGATGTCGTTGATGCGGTTGTCGGGAGTCCTGCCGGGCAGGCCGGTCGCGCCGGTCAGAAGATCGAAGTTGTAGGTCGGAAACAATCCCGTTTCCGCTTTTGTCGCAACTGCGAGTGAAAGAAACGGTGTCGAGTCGGCACTGGCAAATTCCGGTCCGCCGGTCAGCGGCGTCGGAATCGATTTGTAAGCAGCTTTGCCGCCAGGCGCGATCGAGAACTTGTCCGAATCGACGGCGCTGTTTTGTGCCGACAACGCATAGTTCTTTACCAGGCGTTCCGTCGGCGTTGATAATTCCCTTGGACAGCAGGTTGTCTACCGTTTGCCCTTTCTTGGGCACGTAGGTGGCGTACACGTGATCGAAGCTGCGGTTCTCTCCGATGATGATGATCACGTGCTTGATCGGCGATGTGGTCTTTCCGTCGTTGCTATTTCCATCGTTGGCGCGAGCGGGCGCTGCTACCAGCAGTTGTGATGCGACGACTGCGGCGAGTACTTGCTTTGCGGTTGGCAAGTATTTTCGCCAAAGGGACGAGCGCGATTCCATCTATACAACCTCCATCCAGGACGTGTCGCGCAACACAGCGGGTGGGGGACTGTTCACGCGCGCCATGTTTGTAGTCGCATCGTGTTACAGCGTGGAGACAGAGGGATGAACTCGCGGACAACTTATGTCACGAAACTATCGAGTCACTAGAAGTAGCCTGAGGGAAATTTTATTTTCGATCCGCGCAGTAAAAAATCGAATCGGTCGCAAAAAACTTATAACTTCCTTACAAAAAATTCGCCCTTACAAAAAGAGTCAGTCAAAAAAACGCCCATCAAAAAATGACGCCCAACGAAAAACAGCCCCAAAACTGTCATCCTGAGCGCAGCGAAGGATCTCAGCGGTTACCTCAATCGAGGTTGTAGCCGCCCGCCGCCATTACACCGGCTTCTTCGAAAAATTGTCGTAGCTTGCGGCGATCTTGCGAATTTCTTCCAGCGTCTGGTCGCGACTCAGAACGCCGTCTTCGAGAACGACTTCCAGTTGATCGTCGTTGCGGTGGGCTCGCCGGTGTTCGTGATCGTCTCGAATTCTTGTCCGTGCTTTGAGCAAAATAAATCGGCCGGCGCGTGAATCTTTTCCGGGATCGGTGACCGGCTGCTTGTAGACGTCATGCCACTGCCCGTTTATGTCGATGGCCGAGCATTTCAGCGCGAATCGCAGCGTGTCGCGGTTCAATTGCTGCAAAAGCGCGCCGCCCATGCCGAAACTCCAGTTGTCCATCGACCAGCCGCGGCGCGTGAGCTGCGAAATCATGTTTTGAATCGTGTGATAGTTCACGCCATCGCCTTGAATGAAGCGCACTTGCGGCGCGATCACTTTCCATCCCTTGCGATTGACCTCGAATCCGAACTTTTCCGCCGCGATGTTGAAAATTTCTTCCAGCACGAGCACCGCATCGCCGCTATCCGGCCGAATCACCAGCGTGCCGTTGCGTTGCATGACGCGGTCGTGCAGTTTGCCGCCCCACAAGTTGCGGACCGCGTTGAAAATATCGTACGAGTCGCTGACGCACGCGACGATTCCTTCCGGCACGTTGTTCAGAATATTTTCGTATGCGTCGACTTCGTGTTCGCGTCCCCACGACGTGATCGTCGAGTGCTCCGACGCGGGAATGCTGACGCCGGCCATTTCCGCGCCGTAATACTGTTGCAGCAGTTCGATCGCGGCCAGATTGTCGGTGCCGACAAAATTGAAAAGATGCGCCGCGCCGCCGATGGCCGCGGATTCACGACTGCGACACTCCGCGGAATCCAAAGTCATGCAGCTTGAAGGGAAGTCCGGACGGATCGCCGGTTCGTTCCAGCGCTTCGCCAACGATCTGTTTGATCGCGCGGCTGAGCGTCGCGACCGTGACCGGGTACCACACCTGCAACAAAATCGTTTCGGCCCAGTTCGTCAGCCAATAAAATTCGGGATCGGTGTTCTCGATCGTAACAATCGCGTTCTGCGCCGAGACGACCGATCCTTCCTTCACCGCCTTGATGCGCAACGGCAACATTCCGCCGTGCTTTGCGTAGAGACTCTTCCATCCTTCGTAGTTGAAGCACTTTGGATTGTTCGAGAAATGCTTGCTCGCGAACTTCGCCGCTTCCTCGACATCTTCGAGAGTGAAAACTTTTCCCGCGAAATTCGATTTGACGATGTACTGCAATCCCGCCATTTCCGAGTGATCGAAAAATCCGCCGCGAGAGCAGACGTACGAATAGATGTGGCGCGTGTTGGCAGGGTATTGCCACCAGTGCGTGAGCTTGTAGCTGTCGGTGTTCAGAATCGGATTGAATCGCAGCGGCTGAATGGATTTTCTCCCTGGCGCAAACGCCGGAAATGAAATGAGTTATGACGCGATGAATTCGGATTCGCGTGAGTTTGCTCACTCGCCTTGCCTGGCGCCCCTGAGCGCCGAGGCATCATAGCGGTAGTTCCAGTGTAAAGGAAACCGGGCAGCCTCGCTTCTACGCGGTTTGGCGAGTCGCGTCGGTTTTGGGTGTGGCTGACATGCGCATCAGTCGGCGCAAATGACGGAATCAGGTTGTAGAGCGCGATTAGGGCGAAGATGATGGCGGCGTACGTGCCGATCTGATTCAGGATATTTGCGGTTTTGCGAAAGCCTTCGGCCTGCGACGCGTCGGAAGTGAGCACGACCCACGGTCCCGCCTTCAGCACGAAGATAGAGCAATCACGATCCACGCGATTGCGGTCAGCGCGCGGTACGCAACCATCACGCGAAGCCAATCGGGCCGAACCAGATTGACGAAGCCTTGCAGAATTCCGAGGCAACGAGCGCAACGACGGGCCAGTAGAACTGATGCCAGATCGGAGCGGGCCTGAAGAAAGGCCGCCGCGGGTCCAAAGATCAGGAATGGCGCGCCTTGTGCAACGCGCAGCCACATCAGGGCAATGCCGAGCGCCACAATCTGCGCGACCGAATCCAATCGCGAGACGCGTCCCGAGTCGGCCTTGGCTTTTGATTTCAACGGGTTGTCGAACGAAAATGCCGGATGCCATCCGCCTGTTTCGCGTCGCGATAATTCCAACTCTCAGGATGCTTTTTAAAGTGACGGTCGGCGCGCGTGAAGATCACCGTCACGATGGCGAATTGAATGATGACTTGGTAGAAAATCGCAGGAATCAGATTTCCGGCCGTCATGGCGTGTCCGCTGAAAAAGAGCGCAACGGCGACGATGAAAAGATGACGGAGCTGATGCCAAGATTGAATTTGAGAACGCGAACATAGAAAGGGAAGACCACCGGCCCGATCAGCTCGGGACCGAAACGCGACGCTGCGCTTGTCCTGGTGATAGCGGCTGGCCACGACCATCGGATGGCCGTGCTGCTTCAGAATCGCTTCGACCTCCGCGTCGTTGCAGAGGACGATCGAGCTCGGCTTCTTTGTCTTCGATCTGCGCGTGCAGATTTTCGGAAAGCTCCTGCACGATGTCGTCGCGTTGCGCTTCGGGAAGGCAGCTTCGTACGGAGTTCAGATATTTTTCGAGGATTTGAGAGGTCATGGTCATCCTACCTGGCGAAGATTTGGAATGCGATGAGCCCAACGTGGCCGGCTTGCAGCAAAATCTGGAACGAGAGCGAAACAGTGGAGCAAACGGTGGCCAGCAGCGCGGGGCTGCCAGCCACGAGCAACGCCGCCATGATCAGCGCGAGCAGCCGCGCCGAAGCGCTGGTTGCCTTGAGCCGCGAAATAAGGTTGCCGTGGGTCCGAGCGTCGCGGCGGTTACTGGAAGCCTGCCGGCGCGAAGCGCCAAGCATCGGAACTTCGAGCGACTGGCGTGTTTGCGATATAGAGCTTGCTATCAACGAGTTGCATGTTCTTTGCCTCCCACGATTTCCGACAGGGACGAATCCAAAGTGCGCCATTCGGCCAAAAGCTGTTCCAGAACTTCCTTGCCGTCGGCGGACAAAACGTAGAAGCGCTTGTTGCGCTTGTCTTCTTCGCGCCATTCGCTGCGCAGGAGGCCCTGGGTTTCGAGGCGGCGGAGCAGGGGATATAAGGTGCACTCCTCGATCTCCATGCCGTGGTCGGCGAGGGCTTTGCGGAGGGTGTAGCCGTATTGCTCGGTCCGGAGCTGGGCGAGGACGGCGAGGATCAGGGAGCCGCGGCGAAGCTCGGAGCGGAGGTTATCGAAGATGGAGGCGTCAAGGGTCATGTACTGTGTACCGTCTACTGTGTCGACAACTACTGTACGAGACATACTGTGCGGCAAACAGTAAAAGTTGTCAAGAGGAATTTTCATCTTTCCCTCATTTTTATTTAGGTAAGGTGCTCGCAGCCGATTTCGGCTGTTCGAGGCTTCCTAGGGCCGATGCAGATTCGCGGATCGTTAGAGTTTCGCCTGAGATTCGCTTTTGAGGGTATACCCCCGTTGTTTTCGAAAGAGTGTGTAAGCTGCTGATTTTAATCGGTTTATTTTTATCCGGAAAATAGGAGTGAATAAGGCCTTGCAGATCAATCACTTGTGGCAGGGCGTACTTCGAAGACGGGTTTCGCTGTATGGGTAGGCGCGGCGTTCTCGAGGAGGAGTTGCCGGGCGACCACGGGATATAGTAGCACACTAGTTACTAGATGTCAATAGTTGTTTACAGGTTAGATATTCGAAAGGCGTTTGCGACGGGGAACACCTCGGCATCGGGCAGATAGCTGCAACGGATGAATCGGTGCGAATATCAAACGGTCTTGTTAGGGCGGTCTTGTTGGCGGCGACGGCACGGTAGGTTGCTGCGATCAAAGGACGAATCGCGAATGGCACGATTGTTGACAGTGGAAGACCGGCGGCTGGAAGAGGATCGCCACCGGACAAAATATTGGAAGCGCTGGGGATCGTACTTGTCGGAGCGGCAATGGGGAACGGTTCGCGAGGATTACAGCCCGGGCGGCACCGCCTGGGAATATTTGCCGCACGACCACGCCCGCTCGCGCACCTACCGCTGGGGAGAAGACGGAATCGCCGGGATCAGCGACCGGCATCAGCTCATCTGCTTTGGCCTGGCGATGTGGAATGGGCGCGACCAGATTCTGAAGGAGCGGCTTTTCGGGCTCAACGGGCATGAAGGGAATCACGGCGAAGATGTGAAGGAGTATTACTTTTATCTGGATGCGACGCCGACGCACAGCTACATGAAGATGCTGTACAAGTACCCGCAAGCCGAGTTTCCGTATGACCAGCTTGTCGCGGAGAACGGGCGCCGCGGCCGCAAAGAGGCCGAGTACGAGCTGATCGACACGGGCGTGTTTGCCGAGAATCGCTATTTCGACGTGTTCGTCGAATATGCGAAGGCCGATGTCGAAGACATCCTGATACGGATCACCGCGATCAATCGCGGACCGGACGCGGCGCCGCTGCATCTTCTTCCGTCTCTGTGGTTTCGCAACACGTGGTCGTGGGGAAGAGACGACCGGCGGCCAACGATCACGCCGACGAATCCAATGTCCGGGCAACACCTGCCTCGAAATGCAGCACTGGCAATATGGCAAGCGCTGGCTGATCGCGGAAGGGAATCCGCAACTCCTTTTCACCGACAACGATACGAACACGCAGCGGCTATTCGGGAGTGCGAACCAAGGTTATCGTCAAAGATGCGTTTCACGAGTATCTGGTTAACGGGAACAAGGCTGCCGTAAATCCGAAGCCGACCGGAACGAAAATGGCGGCGCTGCATTCGATGATCGTCCCCGCCGGCGGCAGCGTTACGCTGAAGCTGCGGCTGACAGACCGAAATCCGACGGACGACGTGAATCTCACTGCATCGGCGAACGCGGCGCCAAAGACGAACCCAGGGAACTCGGCGGGCGCGCCGACCATAGACACACCACCGGCTCTCGGCGATTTCGGAGCGGGCTTCGAATCGGTTTTCTCGGCGCGGATCAAGGATGCCGACGAATTCTACGCGACGCGAACTCCGCCCGAGATGTCGGACGACGGAAAGATGATCATGCGGCAGGCATTCGCGGGAATGCTGTGGTGCAAACAGTTCTATCACTACGATGTGCGGCAATGGCTGGACGGCGATCCGGCAAGTCCTCCGCCTCCGAAAGAACGCTGCAAGGGCGCAACAAGGATTGGACGCATCTTTATAACGACGACATCATCTCGATGCCGGACAAGTGGGAGTATCCGTGGTATGCGGCGTGGGATCTGGCGTTTCATTGCATCCCGATTTCGCTGATCGATCCGGACTTCGCGAAGGAGCAGCTGATTTTGCTGCTGCGCGAATGGTACATGCATCCGAACGGGCAGCTGCCGGCGTACGAATGGGCGTTTGGCGATGTGAATCCGCCGGTACATGCGTGGGCGGCGTTTCGCGTTTATAAAATCGAAAGGCGCATGCGTGGCGTTGCGGACCGCAAGTTTCTGGAGAGAGTTTTTCACAAGTTGCTGCTGAATTTTACGTGGTGGGTGAATCGCAAAGACCCCGACGGAGCAAATATTTTTCAGGGCGGGTTTCTGGGGCTCGACAACATCGGAGTCTTCGACCGCTCGCAGCCGTTGCCGACCGGCGGGCATCTCGAACAATCGGACGGCACGAGCTGGATGGGGATGTACTGCCTGAACATGCTGGCGATCGCGCTGGAACTGGCGAAAGAGGATCCGGCTTATGAAGATGTGGCGAGCAAATTCTTCGAACACTTCGTTGCTATCGCGTCGGCGATGAATGACATGGGCGAAGAGAACCGATCGCTGTGGGACAACGTCGATGGCTTTTATTACGACGTTTTGCAGCTACCGAACGGCGAAGAGCATTTCATGAAGATTCGCTCGATGGTCGGGTTGATTCCGCTGTTTGCGGTGGAGACGCTCGAGCCCGAGATTGTCGATCGCTTGCCGGGATTCAAGCGGCGGATGCAATGGTTCATCGACAATCACGCCGACGTACCGGAGCACATCGAATCGACGGAGCGCGGCGCGCGCGGGGTGCGGCGATTGTTGTCGCTGGCGAACCGCGATCAACTGCGGCGCGTGCTGTGGCGCATGCTCGATGAGAGCGAATTCTTTTCGGATTACGGCATTCGCGCGCTTTCGCGCTATCACCTGAACAATCCGTATGAAGTGGATGTGAACGGGCACGATTAGCCGGGTGACGTACGAGCCGGCGGAATCGACGACGGGATTATTCGGCGGGAATTCGAACTGGCGCGGGCCGATCTGGTTTCCGGTGAACTATTTGCTGATCGAGTCGCTGCAGAAGTTTCATCACTATTTTGGCGAAGATTTCAAGGTGCAGTGCCCGTCGGGCGCCGGGAATGAATGCAATTTGTGGCAAGTTGCGGCGGAGATTTCGCGGCGGCTGATTCGGATATTTGAGCGCGGTGCGGATGGACGGCGGCCGGTGTCAGGGGGCGTCGAACTTTTTCAGAACGATCCGCACTGGAAAGATTTGATTTCGTTTTACGAATATTTTCATGGCGACAACGGCGCGGGCATCGGCGCAAATCATCAAACCGGGTGGACAGGGCTGGTCGCGAAGCTAATCCAACAAAGTGGCGAGTAGGGCGAAGCGGTGAGTAGCAAGCGAGGCAGGGAGTTCGCTTCGAGCTCGCGAGGCCGGAGCATGCGGATATTGTTCTTGAGGATGATGCGCGCGCTGGAGGAGGCCGATCCCGGCGCGACGCCGTTTGACGAAGCGCAGCGGCGGGCGATATTCGAGCGGTTTGTGCGTGATAGCACGTATGGCAAAGCGTGGCTGATCGCTGCGACGCGCAATATGTCGGGTATGTGGTACTGACTGTTTCGTTCAGCTTCGAATATCGCGGATACGACGCGTTTATCGATGAGTTGTATATTGCGAAAGAGTATCGCCGGCAGGGAATTGGGCGGCGCGCGATGGAATTTGTCGAGGCGGCCGCGGCGGAGTTGGGCGTCAACGCGATTCATCTCGAGGTTACGGACGGGAATGATCCGGCGATTGGGTTGTACCGGCGCGCCGGATATTCGGGCAACGAGCGATTTTTGATGACGAAATGGATTTCCACTGGGCAACGGTAAATCTTCGTAGACGAGTGGACCGGGCAAATGGGCCAGCGGCCAAAAGCGCGAGGCGGATGCGCGCGACGATTTTCGATGAATAGATTGGAAGGCAATGGCTTCGAATCGAACGGATAAAGGGAAGACGAAGCCGGAAGAACAGACGCTGGAAGACAGTTCATCGGCCGCTGCGAATTCCACGCCGAAAAAAACGGGTAAGAAGACTCGTGCTCCGCGCAAAAAAGTTTCCAGTGCGCCGGTCGCGCCCATTCCTGAAGACGCCAGAATAAAATTTGGACGCGAAGTGTGCGGGAATCTCGAAACCGCCGATGGGCGCGAATGGCTCGTCACGAATGGAATCGGGGGATTTGCGTCGGGGACGATTTCGGGGAATTCGACGCGGCGTTATCACGGACTGCTGATCGCGGCGTTGCGACCACCTGTCGGGCGGCTGCAATTGGTGGCGGGAGTCGATGAAATCGTGCGTTACGCGGGGGCGGAATATTCGCTGGCGACGCATCAGTGGATGAGCGGCGCGACCGAGCCTAAAGGCTATCTCAATATCGAAAGTTTTCGGCTGGAAGGCATGATGCCGGTGTGGAGCTACGCGCTTGCGGATGCATTGCTGGAAAAGCGCGTGTGGATGAAGCATGGAGAAAATACGACATACGTGCAGTACACGTTGGTGCGAGGAACGGCGCCGGCGGAAATTTCGCTGAAGGCGCTGGTGAATTATCGCGATTTTCACGGGACGACTCACGCGGGCGATTGGAAGATGCAGGTCGAATTGCTAGAGGGCGGCGCCGGCGTGAAGATCACGCCGTTCGACGTGGCGACGCCATTTTTTCTGAAATGTTCGGATGCGACATGCGAACCGCGGCACGAGTGGTATCGCGACTGTTTTATGGCGGTGGAGAAAGAGCGTGGGCTGGAGGATCACGAGGATCATCTGTTCGCGGCGTTGTTTCAGGCGACGCTGAAGGTTGGAACAAACGTCACGTTTGTGGCAACGACGGAGGCTGGGGTCGCCGCGAATGCTGTTGCGGCGGAGCGAACCGAGGCGCTGAATCGCGATCGTGAGATTTTCGATGCGTGGCGGACTCAAGATGGAAAAGCGCAGAGCGGCGGTCCGAATTGGCTGCCTCAACTGGTTCTGGCGGCCGATCAATTTATTGTGAAGCGGAGTCTGCCGACGAATCCGGATGGACGCAGCATCATCGCGGGTTATCACTGGTTCGGTGATTGGGGGCGCGACACGATGATCGCGCTGCCGGGATTGACGCTGGCGACGGGCCGTGTCGATATCGCGCGGCAAATTTTGCTGGCATTTTCGGAAGCTGGTTGACGGCGGCATGCTGCCCAACAATTTTCCTGACGCAGGCGGGGATCCACAGTACAACTCGATCGATGCGGCGCTTTGGTTTTTTGAAGCGGTGCGGCAATTTTTTGCGGCGACGAAAGACGGGCGCACGCTGCTGCAACTGTTTCCGATACTCGGCGAGATCATCGATGCGCACGTGAAGGGGACGCGCTACAACGTTCGTGTCGATCCGGCGGACGGATTGCTATTTGGCGGCGCTGTCGGGCGTGCAGTTGACGTGGATGGACGCGAGGGTCGGCGATTGGGTGGTAACGCCGCGCGCGGGAAAAGCTGTCGAAGTGAATGCGCTATGGATCAACGCGCTGGAGACGATGGCGGAGTTTGCGAAGTTGCTGGCGAGGCCCGGGGAAGGGTACGAAAAGCTGGCGGAGAAAGCGAAGAAAAATTTTCAGAAATTTTGGAACGAGGAACGCGGGTGCTGTTTTGATGTGATCGATGCGCCGGGTGGGGCGAATGATGCGTCGTTGCGGCCGAATCAATTGTTCGCGGTTTCGCTGCCGGTTTCGCCGTTGAGCGAGGAGCAGCAGCGGGCGGTGGTGGATATGTGCGCGAAGCATTTGCTGACGTCGTATGGGCTGCGGAGTTTGGCTCCGGGCGAGCCTGGATATAAAGGGCGATATAGCGGCGGGCCGAAGCGATCGCGATTCGGCTTATCACCAGGGGACGGTTTGGGGATGGCTGGTGGGGCCGTTTGTGCTGGCGCATTTGCGTGTTTACGGCGATCCGGAAGAGGCGATGCGATTTCTGGAGCCGCTGGGGATTTCGGTGCAGATGTATGGGCTAGGGACGCTGGGCGAGATTTTTGAGGCGGATTCGCCGTTTACGCCGCACGGGGCGATTGCGCAGGCTTGGACGGTGGGGGAAGTGCTGCGGGCGTCGCGGGAGATTCAGAATTTTCAGGAGAGGGCTTGAGGGTTTCGACGCGTGCTATTTTTCGTATAGCTCGATAGGACTTTTCGCCGGTCTGATGTGCGGGCGAGGAAAAAATTGATGCGGGTGTTGTCGGCGCCGGGGCGCGTTTGGGGATAGATCGGCTCGACGCTGAATTTTTTCTTTAAGAGCGCGGTCGCGGCGTCTACGTTGCGGCAGCGATATTCGACCTGCTGGATTCCTTCACCAAATTTTAAGAGATAGCGGGCGATGGCGCCCTGGCCGCTTGGGTCGCGGGTGGTCAGGATGTCGAGCGTGACGTTTGCGTCGAAGTGGAGTTCGAACTCGATGGCGTCTTGATCCGGGGGGACGTCGGCGAGATGAGGGGAGGCGTTCGCGTCGCGAATCGCGTCGAATGTGATCGGATTTACGGCGAGGCCGACGGTGCAGTGCGGCGCGTTCGCGTTGAACCCCGCGAGGAGAGCCGCGAAATCCGGATCGGCCAGCCATGTCGCGGGAAGCATCGTCGGCCAGCTCGCGTCCCGCGCGATAGATGTCGCGAGCGCCGGCGGCCCGTTCGCCGGGGTCGGCGGAACTGAGCATCGCGATTGCAGCTGGAAGCGCACTGGACATATCGACGAACAAATTGTAGCGTGAGGATGAAACCAAAACGAAGCGCCGCGAAAAAGAAGTAACCGACACGCCGCGTTTATCATCCCAAAGACCATGCCGAAGCCTGTTTTGCTGACTGTCGATGACGACCCCGAAGTGTTGCGAGCGATCGAGCGCGATTTGCGCGGACATTATGCGCAGAATTATCGCGTGATGCGCGCGGATTCGGGTGACGCGGGGCTTGCGACGTTGCGCGAGCTGAAGGCGCGGAATAATCCGGTTGCGCTGGTGCTTGCCGATCAGCGGATGCCGCACATGGATGGCGTCGGATTTTTGGCCGAGGCAATGGACATTCATCCGCAGGCGAAGAGGGCGCTGCTGACGGCTTATGCGGATACGAATGCGGCGATCGATGCGATCAACGAGGCGCGCATTCACTATTACTTGATGAAGCCGTGGGATCCGCCGGAGGAGAAGCTGTTTCCGGCGATCGATGATCTTTTGCACGATTGGACTTCGCAGTTTCGGCCGCCGTATGAGGGGATTCGCGTGTTGGGGACGCGGTGGTCGTCGCGATCGTATGAGTTGCGCGATTTTCTGGCGCGGAACCAGGTGCCGTATCAGTGGATCGACGTGGAAGTGGCGGCGTCGGATGCGGATGTGCGGCGGTTGTGCGAATCGCTCGGAGCGGAGGCGGAAAATTTGCCGCTGATCCTTTTTCCCGATGGGCAAAGGATCGCGGAGCCGACGCAGCAAGCTGTCGCCGACAAGATTGGGTTTGCGGACTCACGCGCTGACAAATTTTTACGATCTCGCGATTGTTGGCGGCGGGCCGGCGGGACTTGCGGCTGCGGTTTACGGGGCTTCGGAAGGGTTGAAGACGGTGATGATCGAGCGCGAAGCGCCGGGCGGTCAGGCGGGGCTGAGTTCGCGCATCGAAAATTATTTGGGATTTCCGTCGGGGCTGAGCGGAGCGGATCTGGCGCGGCGGGCGGTGGCGCAGGCGCGGCGGTTTGATGTGGAAATTTTGGCGCCGCAAGAGGCGATGAGCATTCGAATGGACGGGCCGTATCGCTATTTGAAACTGGGCGATGGAGTCGAGATTTCGTGTCATGCGTTGCTGCTCGCGATGGGCGTGCAATGGCGCACGCTCAATATTCCCGGCATCGAACGGTTGCAGGGCGCGGGCGTTTATTACGGCGGCGGAACGTCGGAGGCGATGGCTTGTAAAGGCGAGACGGTTTTTATCATTGGCGGGGCGAATTCGGCTGGGCAAGCGGCGATGCATTTTTCGAAGTTCGCCAAGCAAGTCATCATGCTGGTGCGCGGCGAATCGCTGGCGGCGACGATGTCGCACTACTTGATCGAGCAGATCGAGAAGACGTCGAACATCGACGTTTGGTCGCAGGGGTCGGTGAGTGAAGTGCATGGCGATCAGCGTCTCGAGTCGATTTCGGTCAAGCGCGGGTCATCGTCGGAGCCTCACAAAATTCCGGCGACGAGTTTGTTTATTTTTATCGGCGCGCAGCCGCGGACAGAGTGGCTCGGCAAGATGATCGATCGCGATGAACGCGGATTTATTCTGACGGGGCCGGATTTGATGCATGACGGCAAACGTCCGGCGACGTGGACGCTCGATCGCGATCCGGGATTGCTCGAGACCAACGTGCCGGGAATTTTTGCGGTTGGCGATGTGCGGCATGGTTCGGTGAAGCGCGTTGCGTCAGGCGTCGGCGAAGGCGCGGTTGTGGTTCAATTCATACACCAATATTTGGCGAAAGTGCAGTGAGCGTGGTCGTGGTTGGAGCTGATCGGTCGAGTCCGTGAAATTATGTCGCGCAGTGTGATGCGATGAGAGTGAAAAGCGAATGACCGGCATTCCGGACGACACAAACGAACTCTACGGCACACTGAAGCTGCCGGGGCATCCGTCCGACAGGCCGCTGTGATAGCGGCGATCCGCAAAGTCGCCGCGTTTGCGCGATATGTCGGAGCCGACCTCAATTGGTTCATCGATCGGACGCACGAATTTCGGTTCGAACCGGGCGAAATGATGATGCGCGAGGGTATGCCGGCAAAGCTGATGTTTGTGCTGCTGGAAGGCGAGATTCGCGGTCGAAAGGAACACGGAGGCGACGGCCCGGTCATTGCGATGGAGGCTCCCACGGTCACCGGGCTTTTGCCTTTTTCGCGCCTGAAGAATTACGGACTGACGATTCGCGCGACGTTGCCGGTGTGGGGCCTCGCGTATTCGCATACTATAATTTGGCGAATTGCTTCAGCGCTTGCCCGAGTTGTCGCAGCGTCTGGTCGGGATGTTGACCGATCGTGTTCGAACGTACACGGAATTCGATCAGCAGAGCCAGAAGCTTGCGGCGCTGGGGAAGCTTTCGGCGGGGCTTGCTCACGAGCTGAACAATCCTTCGGCGGCGGCGCGGCGATCTGCCGGCATTTTGCGCGAATGTCTGGCGCGGCTGCGCGAGGCGGTTCGAACTTCGTCGATCGGACCTGCCGATTGCGCGATGCTCGCTGAAAAAGAAGAGAAGATTCGCGTTTCGCTCAAGCCGGCGCAATATAAGGATGAATTCGCGCGCATGGATCGCGAGGAAGCGATTCAGACGTGGCTCGAAAAGCGCAGGGTGGAGAACGCGTGGCAACTCGGGCCGCTCCTGGCCGAAGCGAATCTCAGCGATGCCGATCTGGAGACGTTTGAAAAAGCTGCTGGCGAGTCGCTTGGGCCCGAGTTGACGCGGTTTGCGACGCTGCTCGAAATGGATCGCATCGCGGACGAACTCGACAACAGCACGGCGCGCATCTCCGATCTCGTGAAAGCCATCAAGGAATATTCCTACATGGATCAGGCGTCCATGCAGGAAGTCGATATCGCGAAGAGCCTGGATACGACGCTCACGATCATGCATCACAAGCTCAAGCGCAGCATTACCGTGACGCGCGACTACGAGCCAGAGCTTCCCCAAAGTGCTGGCGTACGGCAGCGAACTCAACCAGGTCTGGACCAACCTGATCGACAACGCCGCCGACGTGATGAAAGAGGGCGGCAAATTCGGCGTGCGCCTCGCGCGCGACAACGATTACGTGCTCGTTGAAATTTCCGACAGCGGTCCGGGCATTCCCGAAGAAATTCAGTCCAAAATTTTCGAGCCGTTTTTCACGACAAAAGGCGTCGGCGAAGGCACAGGGCTGGGCCTCGACATCGCCTATCGCATCATTCGAAAGATCAAAGGTCTGATCACCGTGAAATCAGTGCCCGGCGACACGCGTTTTGAAGTTCGCATTCCGATTAAACCCGCAGCGTAGAACGTTGGAGTCACAATGGCTGAAGTCTGTACGCACACCGATGAAATCAAGGACGTTAAGCCAAAGACGCACGGTTGCGAAGAGTGCCTCAAGATGCACGACACGTGGGTTCATCTGCGGCTTTGCCGCGAATGCGGGCATGTGGGCTGCTGCGACAGCTCGAAAAACAAACACGCCACCAAGCACTTCCACGCTACGAAACACCCGATCGTGCAGTCCATCGAGCCGGGCGAAGACTGGTTCTGGTGCTACATCGACGAAGTGATGTTCGAAGGGGAATAACGCAGCGACGCTCGGGCGCGGCGTTCATTCACCGTTGAAGCCGTTTCCGCTCTGGAAACGCCAGCGAACCCACAATTGCGAAGAGTAAAATCCCGCCAACAGTCGGACAATGAAACAGGGCCGTCACATGCACCCAAGGTTCGACAATCATCTTCCCGCCGATAAACGCCAGCACGAACGCCAGCCCAACCGTCAAAAATCGCAACCGATTCAAAAATCCCGCCAGCAGGAAATACATCGCCCGCAATCCCAGAATCGCAAACACGTTCGACGTGTAAACGATGAACGGATCCCGCGTAATCCCGAAAATCGCCGGGATCGAATCGATCGCCAGCGTAATGTCGGTGATCTCCACAACGAGCAGAACCAAGAAACAGCGGCGTAGCAAACAGCTTCCCGCCTTTTCGCACAAAAAAGTGCTCGCCACGATAGTCGTGCGGTAACCGCAAATGCTTGCTTGCAAATCGGTAGAACGCGCTGTCCCCGGCCGTACATTTTCTTTCTTCGCGAACAGCATGTGGATGCCGGCGTACACCAGAAACGCGCCGAAGATATACATCACCCACGAAAATCTTCTCGATCAGCGCCGCGCCCGCAAAAATCATCACGCCGCGCATCACCAGCGCGCCCAGAATCCCCCATTCCAGCATGCGGTGTTGAAAACGTTCGTCGATCGAGAACGTGCGAAAGATCACCAGGAAAAAGAACAGATTATCGACACTGAGGGCTTTCTCGATCAGATAGCCGGTAAAAAACTCAACAGCACGCTGCTGCCCGGAAAATGCCAGACTCCGAGCCCGAACAGCACCGACAGCGCGATCCACGCAATGGTTGACCACAAGCGCCTCGCGCAGTTCGACCTTATGCAGCTTGCGGTTGAAGACGCCGAGGTCGAGCGCCACCGCAATCAGCACGAATAGCATTAAAAGCAATCCAAAGCAGGAGCGGCGTTCCCATAGTGGTTTCGCGTTTCGCGAACTAATTCTTGGAACTGCCGTGCGCTTCGCTCGCGTCGGAGTGTCCGTGCGCGTCGATCGCATTCAGGTTGGTCAATTCAACTCTTGTGTTTCGCCCGTTCTGGATCGACACGGGCACATCCCAGCGCAATTTCGCGTCGCCCGCGCCCGCATCCAGATTCAGCGTGCTCACCCAATAGGTTCCCGCCGGCAAATTTGCCGCTGCGTGTCCGTCCAGATCGGTATCCACTTGCGTCGCGAGATATTTCGTCTGCGCCAATTCCGGCGCCTTGCCGCTGCACGCGCTTCTTCCTTTCCGTCTGCAAGCAACACCCACTTCGATTGCGGATTTATGCCCGACAGCTCCAGCTCCACTCCGCTCATCGACTCCGGATGCGTCTGAATAAATTTCTTCAGCGCCACGAAATATTCGTCATGTTGTTTCTGATACTTGTCCGGATGCGCCGTCTTGTCCGCGTCCGTGTATTTCGGTTTGGGAATTCCGTAGGTCACGCCGCCGCTGTTCGCCCGTTGGTACGCCAGCAAAAATTCCGGCACGTGCAAAATATCGTCCGGGTGTGATCGTCTTGTCGAGATTGGGCGAGGTCAGGTCGAGCTCGTCGTGGCCCTTCAGCCACTTTTTCAGTTCGTCCGAAACTTTCAGCTCGCTGATGAATTTGTCGCGGTCGGGTGGGGCGTCGTTCGCTTCGACATCTTTGATGATGTCTTCATAACTCTTCGTCAGCACGTAAAACGTAAACTGCCGCACGGGTTCCGGCCGTGCCGCAGTCGGCGTAATGCGTGCCACCA
Organism: uncultured Acidobacteriota bacterium; assembly: GCA_963850795.1. Taxonomy (GTDB): domain Bacteria; phylum Acidobacteriota; class Terriglobia; order Acidiferrales; family UBA7541; genus Acidiferrum. The sequence continues at coordinate 61,361 of CAWKNS010000017.1, forward strand.
GGTCGAGCGCTCCGTTCCCGGCCTGGGCGCTCGCTGTGCCTCCGGCAATCAGCGAGCAAAGATAAAATTGCGGCTGCCAACAACGTGTTTCTCATGGCCTCATCGTAGCAGATTGGCCGCAACCCGCATGGCACGGTTTGGCGAAGTTTCCAGTTTCTTCGAATCCAGCTGCGAGCTTGCGCCTCTGATCAACGTTGCAGCTAGAACAACCGAAACACCACTTCAATCGTGATCCACACCGGCACAGCTCGCCGCGCCGCATCCCGCGCCGGCGCAAACTTCCATCCGCGCACCGATCTCAACCGCGCGCTCGTCGAGCCCGTATCCCACGCCGCGCGCCACGCGAATTTGCGCGGCGCGGCCATCCGCGCCCACCAGCACGCGCAGCGTCACCGTCCCTTGCATCTTTATCTTGCGCGCCTCGTCGGTGTAGAGCGGCAACGGACAGGTGACGCAGACCGGCATCGTCATTCCGCGCGAATAGCGGCGTGCCGCTCTCGCCTTCTCCTGCGTCGCCGCCAGGATTGTCTCCCATTCCGCCTCTGTCGCCGGTGCCGATGCCGCCATTTTTGCCGGGGCCCGCGGAATTCGTATCGTTCGGCATCCACGGCAGTCCGAACTGCGGCACAGCCGCGACGATCGGCGGCGCATTTTCATCGAGCGTCGCCACTGGCACGGCGAGAACGTGCGTCACGTTGTCCGGCAATCGCGGCGGAGCCAATTGCAGCGACGAGCGCGGCGCAAGAAATCCATGCGTCGCCGGAATCGGATTGTGTTCGCCACCGCCGCCGTTGTGACCGAGCGACGCATGATCGTTGGAGAATGTCGCTCGGCGGAGAAAACAACAAATGTCCGGGGATCACATCGATCCCGCCGTTTTCGCTGCGGTGGAACGACGTGCGAGTTGAAAGGCCAGCAGCGCAAGCGCCGCCGATGATGCCGGAATGCGTCAGAAGCGACGCCGTCTGCGCGCGTCCTTCCTTTCCCGGTGGCGTCAAGCTGCCAACAAATGAATCGGCGCGCCATTCGAAGACGAATGCGTCAGCCTCGTCGACGCAAAAGCCTGCCGAAAATTTTCGCGCACACGCGTAAACCAGGAGTCCGAGTTCGGACGATGACGCAGGAAGGGAGCGCCCAAGGATGCACCTCCAGAACGCCGCGATGTACGATCGCGCCGGTGAGCCGCAAGCCCTCGACAGAACTGCGGCGGCGATTGCAGATTCAGAAGTGCGGACGCAGAGATAGGTTGCCCGCGCCCGCGCCATTGGCGAAGCGCAGGCAAGCCTCAAGATAGAAATGTAGGAAGGGAACTCAGTACAGCCGGAACGTGACTTCGATCGGCACAATCGTCGCGACCGGCTTCCCGCTCGGTCCGACGGCCGGCTTGAACTTCCAGCCCTTCACAGCCTCGATCGCTTTTTCTTCCAATCCGAGGCCCGGGCCTTTCACTACCGAAATATTCACCGCGCGCCCGTCCGTCGTGATCGTCACCTGCAACACGACCGTGCCCTGATACTTCGCCTTGCGCGCTTCGTCGGAATATTGCGGAGTCGGGCAGTACAAGCACACCGGAACGCCGACGCCGTTCACGCCCGCGCGAAACGCGCCGCCGCCGGTGCCGCCGCCTTCACCCGGGCCGAAACCGCCGCCCGAGCCGCTGCCGATGCCCGTTCCATTGCCGTGACCCAATGAATCCGAAAGCGCATTCGCCAGCGGATCGCCCAGACCGTTCGGACCGTTCACCTTCAAATCCGGAGGACCGAGCAGCGACGGATCCATCGCCAGCTTCGGATTCGGATTCTGAATCTTGATCTGCGGCGGCGTGAACTGCGTCCACTTAAACTTCGGTGGTCGGCCCTTGTTCGGCGGCGTCAGCGTGTGATCGTTTGCGCCACCGCCTCCGCCAGCCTTCGTCGCGCCGGCAGGCAGCTTCGCCAGGTACGGCGAGATATCGAGCGGCGTCACATCCATCTTGTGTGTTCGCCGCGGCGGGCTGTTGCTTCCACCAGATCAGTGGCACGACGAGGAGCGCGATGACCGCGATGTGCGCGCAGAACGCGATGATTTGCGTCCAGCCAAAATTTTCGTCCTTCGTCCAAATATCTTTGACTTTGACCGGCTGAATTCCCGGCGGCAGTGGCGGCTGCTTCGTCGGCGAGAAAAATTCTTTCAGGCGATAACCGAAGCCGCCGAAATTCGTTCCCCAGTTCACCGCGAGCCGGCTGTTGAGCGGCCCCTTCGGCACCGGCTTCGACTTGAAAAAGTCTTTGAGATTTTCGCTGAATCCGCCGCCGTACTCTTCCGGCATCAAGGTCGAATGCACGTTCGGATTCACCTTGATCGGTTTTTCAGTCAGAAATTGTTTGAGGTTCGACCAGAATCCGTCGGTCACCACGCGTTGCGGAGTATTGAATTTGGGACTGCGGAGGCAGGTACAGGCTGTCGCTTCGTGGACCGAGGGATCGGTCACTTCCGGCTTGTTCATTCCTGGCGGTATGAGGTCGATAAAGTTGCTCGGCACGTGTTCCCCTAACTCACCCCTGCCCCTATAGACGCAAATATCCCTGCTTCGGTGGCGGTCTCAGTTACGATTCTAGCGCTTCCTGATAGGTTGCACCTGTACTGGGCTTACTGCCTGGACGGTTTCATTGTAACATACGTGATTACGCTGCTTTCCGATGTTTCCCCTCCTTGCACTGAGGGTATCCGAAGGGAATGACGGGATAGAAGGGAATCGATCCTCGCTCCATGGCCGAGCCACTTGAACTGAAGAAAACTCTCAACCTGCCCAAAACGGACTTTTCGATGAAGGCGGGCCTTCCGCAAAATGAGCCGAAACAGCTCGATGCCTGGCAGGAATCGAACCTTTACGAGCGGATTTTGGAGGCGCGCCAGGGTAAGCCGCTGTTCGTGCTGCACGATGGGCCGCCGTATCCGACGGGTGAGATTCATCTTGGCACCGGGCTGAACAAGATTTTGAAAGATTTGGTCGTCAAGACCAAGAGCATGGCGGGCCATTACGCACCGTACGTGCCGGGGTGGGATTGCCACGGGCTGCCGATCGAGACGAAAGTTGAGAAAGAGCTCGGCGGGAAAGACAAAGTTACGCCGGCAGAGTTTCGCGCGAAGTGCCGCGAATTTGCGGGGCGCTACGTCGAGCAGCACAAGAAAGATTTCAAGCGGCTGGGGATTTTTGGGCGGTGGAACGATCCGTATCTGACGATGAATTTCGGCTACGAGGCCGTCATTGCCGGGGCTTTTCTCGATTTCATGGAGAAGGGCTACGTTTTTCGCGGCAGCAAGCCGGTCTACTGGTGCATTCACGATGCGACCGCGCTGGCGGAAGCCGAAGTCGAGTATGAAGATCATCACAGCCCGTCGATCTGGGTGAAGTTTCAGGTCGTCAGCGGCGGCAGTGGGGAAGCGGCGAAGATCACGCCGGACGTCAGCGGCGTCATCTGGACGACGACTCCGTGGACGATTCCGCACAATCGCGCGCTCGCGTTTCATCCGGATTTCGATTACGTCGTGGTCGATACGCCGCGTGGGAAGTTGCTGCTCGCCGCCGATCGCGTTGCCGCGTTGCAAGCGGAATGCGACATCAAGGAAGCGGTTGAAATTGCGCGTTTCAAGGGCCGCGATTTTGAGGGCATGAAATTTCAGCATCCGTTTTTGCCGATTCAGGTTCCGGGTGTGCTCGCGACGTATGTCACGCTCGATCAAGGTAGCGGCATCGTTCACACCGCGCCGGGTCACGGCGTCGATGACTTCAATACAGGCCAGCAATATGGGCTCGAAACCTACGCGCCGTTGAATGATCGCGGCGTTTACACCGAAGGTTTGCCCGAATACAAAGGCAAAGACGTTTTCACTGCGAATCCGATCGTTGTGAAGTTGCTCGGCGAGCGCGGCGCGCTGCTCGGTCATCACAACTACAAGCACAGCTATCCGCACTGCTGGCGCTGCCACAACCCGGTGATTTTCCGCGCCACGGAGCAGTGGTTCATCCGCATGGATGCGGCCTCGAACGATACAAAGCAAACTCTTCGCGAAGCGACGCTCTCGAAAATCCGCGGCGTGAAGTGGATTCCGTCGTGGGGCGAAGATCGCATGTACGAAATGATCGCCGAGCGGCCCGACTGGTGCGTTTCGCGCCAGCGCTTCTGGGGCGTGCCGATCATCGTTTTCTACTGCGAAGGCTGCAACAAGCGGCTCGAAGATTTCACAGCGCTGCGCAACGTCGTGAAGTGGTTTGAAAAAGAAGGCGCCGACGCTTGGTACAAGCACTCCGCCGAAGAGTTGCTGCCCGCCGGCACGAAGTGTTCGTGCGGTGCAGTCGAAGTGGCGCAAGGAAAACGACATTCTCGACGTCTGGTTCGACTCCGGCTCTTCGCACCTCGCGGTGTTAGAAAGGCCCCGAGTGGCCCGCCGACGTTTATCTCGAAGGCCCCGACCAGTATCGCGGCTGGTTTCACAGCTCGCTGCTGATCGGCATCGGCATCCACAACAATCCGCCCTATAAAGGCGTGGTCACCCACGGCTGGACGCTCGACGAAAAGGGCCAGCCGATGTCGAAGTCACTCGGCAACACTTTGTATCCCGCCGAGATTTGCGAGCGCTGGGGCGCGGATTTGCTTCGCCTGTGGGTCGCCAGCGTCGAATATCAAGCCGACGTGAAGATGAGCGAGCGCGTCATGACGCAGCTCAGCGACGCGTATCGCAAAATTCGCAACACGTTCCGCTACGGTCTAGGCAATCTCGCCGGGTTCGATCCGTCGCACCACGCGTTGCCCAACGATCAGCTCGACGAGATGGATCGCTGGATGCTCGAGCGCACCGCCGACCTCGTCAAGAAGTGCCGCGACTGGTATTCGAATTACGAATTCCATCGCGTCTATCACGCGATTCACGATTTCTGCATCGTCGATCTCAGCTCGTTTTATTACGACGTGCTGAAAGATCGGCTCTACACCAAAGCCGCCAACAATAAATCGCGCCGCTCGGCGCAAACCGCTGTCTGGAAAATCAGCAGCGCGCTCGTGCGCCTTGCGGCTCCGATCCTCGTCTTCACCGCCGAGGAAATCTGGAAGTTTTTGCCGAAGTCCGCCGAAGAGCCCGAGAGCGTCCACATGACGCTCTTCAGCGAAGACGCCGAGCTGCGCTCCAACATCTCGCCGAAGCAAGTCGCGAACTGGGAGCAGCTCGCGAAAGTCCGCGGCGAAGTCTTGAAAGCTCTCGAAGCCGCCCGCAACGAGAAGAAAATCAACGCCGGCCTCGAAGCGAAGGTGTTACTCAACGCTCCGCTCGAGCTCAAAGCCAAGCTGAAGGAATATCTGCCGCAGCTTCCCGGCCTCTTCATCGTGTCGCAGGTTGATTTCTTGAACGCGGGCACCGGCGACTTTCGCTCCGACGCAATCCCCGGCCTCGAGGTCACAATTCAAAAGGCCGAAGGCCAAAAGTGCGAGCGCTGCTGGAATTATTCCGTCCGCGTCGGCGAAAACAAACGCTACCCGACAATCTGCGAGCGCTGCAGCGAAGCCATCGCCGAAATCGAGCAAGACGCGGAAAAGGTTTCAACGGCCAGTTAGGCACGTGCGGCGCAGAAAAGCTCGCGTTACAGGAAACACTCTGAGCGCAGCACCGTCGAACACCTGAAGTCAGGTTTTGTGGGTCGCGGCTTCAGCCGCGACATTTGCACGGCGATATTGACAGAGGGGCTTCAGCCCCTGAAGCTACGAGCAAGAGAGCCAGGAGAACCGCAACGTTGATCATCCCCGGACGACTTCGCTGGCTCTGGCTCACTCTCGCCATCGTTGTCGTAGACCGCGCGTCCAAAGCCTGGTTCGAAACGCAAACCTACGAAGGCTGGCATCGCGAACTCATCCACGACTTCATCTACCTCGTCCACAGCCGCAATCCCGGCATCGCTTTCGGCGTCCTCGCCGACTCCGCCTCTCCGTGGACTCGCGTCTTCCTCATCGGCGGCTCGATCATCGTCATCGCCGCACTCGCTTGGCTCTTCGCCGCCGGACACTCTGGTGGCACCATGACCGCCGCCGGCCTCGCGCTCCTTCTCGGCGGCGCCGCCGGCAACGTCACCGACCGCATCTTCCACGGCGCCGTCACCGACTTCTTCGAAGTCCGCTTCGGCAGCTACCACTATCCCGCCTTCAACGTCGCCGACTCCGCCATCGCCATCGGCGCCGCCCTCATCATTCTCGACGTCCTCTTCACCTCCAAACACCACGCCCCCGAAGTCGAAGTCTCCAAACCCGAAGCCAGCTAGGCAGCGCCGGCGTCCCGCCGGCGTTTTTTCGCTCAACTCGCGCGATACTATCTATCGTCCAACTCAATGACTCACGACTTCATAGCCACCCCCGACGACCTCAACCAACGCCTCGACCGCGTCGTCGCCACCCACTGCCCCGACCTCTCCCGCACCCGCGTCCAGGAACTCATCGACTCCGCCAACATCCTCGTCAACGGCAAGCCCGCAAAAGTCTCCTACAAACTCCGCGCTGGCGACCACATCACCGTCACAAGCCGAGCCTCGCCCGCCCATCCGCGCCGAAGCCCGAATCCATCCCGCTCGAAACTCTCTACGAAGACGACGACGTCCTCGCCATCAACAAGCCCGCCGGCATGATCGTCCACGCCGGCGCCGGCAACCACAAAGGCACGCTCGTCAACGCGCTCCTCGGCCGCGGCCAATCGCTCTCGCAAGGCGGCGACATCCTTCGCCCCGGCATCGTCCATCGCCTCGACAAAGAAACCTCCGGCATCATCCTCGTCGCCAAAAACGACCTCGCCCACGCCAAACTCGGCGAAGCCTTCCGCGCTCGCAAAGTCAAGAAAACCTACATCGCCCTCGTCGAAGGCCATTTCGACCACGCCACCGGCATCATCGACCTCGCCATCGCCCGCGACCCCAAGCGCCGCGTTCGAATGACCACTCGCCGCAGCATGATCCTCGCAGGCGCCCGCGAAGCCCGCACCGACTGGCGCGCCCTCGCCCGCATCGGCCCGGCGACGCTCCTCGAAGTCCAGCTCCACACCGGCCGCACCCACCAGATCCGCGTCCACTTCTCCGCGCTCCACCACCCCGTCGTCGGAGACACGCTCTATGGCGCCGCTGACCATCTCACCGTGAACAAGCAGGAACTCCCGCCTCTCGACGACAACCGCAATTTCCTCCACGCCGCCAAACTCGGCTTCGCCCAGCCCACCACCGGCGCATGGATCGACCTCAAAGCCCCGCTCCCCGCCGCACTCCACAAATTCCTCCACCAACTCGCCTCCGCCTCCAACGATTCTCCGCAAAGAATTGACGCTGCTATCGCCGCCTACCTATAATCGTCCAACCATCATGCGTCGCGCTCTGACCTCAGGCTTCCTCGCGTTGCTCTTTGCTTTCGGCGCCGTCACCACCGACCGCGCCCAACAACCCGCGCCGCCTCCACCGCCGCAAAACCAGGCGCCGCCCAATCAACAGCAGCCCAGCATCGTCACCACCGTCAACCTCGTTGACGTGCTCTTCACTGTTCTCAATCGCCGCAACAAACTTGTCCCCGACCTTGAGCAGAACGACTTCAAGATTTCCGACGACAAAATTCCACAGTCCATCCGTTACTTCAGCAGACAGACCGATCTCCCGCTCCGCATTGGCCTCTTGCTCGACACTTCGAACAGCATCCGCGACCGCCTGAAATTTGAACAGGACGCCGCCACTTCATTCCTCTTCTCCGTCCTCCGTCGCAACAAAGATCAATCCTTCGTCATGACATTCGACGACGAGCCCACCGTCCTCCAGGGCTTCACCGACGATGCCGGCCGTCTTCGCGACGAGATCGTCAAGACCCGCGCTGGTGGCGGCACCGCCGTCTACGATGCCATCTACTACGCCTGCGAAAAGGAACTCAGTCATCCGCCGCGCCCGCCCGGCGATCAGCCCGACGTCGTCCGCCGCGTCATGATCGTCATCAGCGATGGCGACGACAATCTTTCGAATCACACCCGCGCCGAAGCCATCGAAATGGCCCAGCGCTTCAGCGTCGTCATCTACACCATCAGCACCAGCACGCAGTGGATTCAGCTATCGCAAACCAATCCCGACAAGCTCGCCGACCGCAAGACGCACCTCACCGAAGGCGACAAAATTCTCGCCGACCTCGCCGAAGAAACCGGCGGCCGCGCCTTCTTTCCTTATCACGTGGATGATTTAGATCAGTCGTTCCAGGACATCGGCGACGAGCTCCGCAATCAATATTCGATCGCGTACATTCCCACGAACTCGCAACTCGATGGCAAATATCACCGCATCCGTATCGAGACGCCCGACCACAAGGGCTACCAAGTCCGCGCCCGCCGCGGCTACTACGCCAAAGCCAACTCCACCCCCGGCCACAACCCCAGCAACGACACCCCCACCGCCCCCACATCCCCCTCCGGCCACAACTAAAATTTAGCCGTGCTATCTCGCTGGGGTGTCTGCCCTTTTAGGCGCACACCGCCTTACACCCGCTGACCGCCCTAAATGCGCACACAAACACGTGTCATCCTGAGCCGCCCGAAGGGCGGCGAAGGATCTCAGCGCAAACACGACTACCCAACCGCCGCTACGCAGTGCCTCTTACATCCCGCAAAATGTATTGAATCAACTGCCGGTGTAAATCGTTACTTCCTTGCGTCTTTGCTTCTTTACTTCGCTTCTCGCAACCCTTACTTCGCCTTCCCCGCATCCCTCAGCAGTATCGCATCCGACTCCGTATGCGTCCGCTCGATCGCAATCTGCATCCCGTCCGCCGAAAACCCAAACCTGGCAATCCGCTCCGAAGTGAAATGCGTCAGCTGCTTGAACGCCGAGCCCCCGCTCAGCGGCTGCTCCCACAAATTATCCACGCCGTTCTCGCGCACTGTGTACACGATCGACTTTCCGTCCGGCGAAAACGAGATGGGATCCGACGCGCGCATATCGACGTCGTGATACGCCATCTTTTTGTCTGCGATGCTGAAAACATCCAGCACCAGCTTGTGATCCAGCTCCCGCACATCCAGCTGCGCCACAAATTTTCCGTCGCGCGACAAGTCGTAGCCCGACGAAGGCTCTTTATTTACCGTCTCCGGTGTCCCGCCATCGATCGATATTCGCTTCAGCGCCAGATTCTCTGGAATCGAAACGTAGTAGACCCACTTCCCATCGGGCGAACACGTCGGATGTTGATCGTTGTTCCCGTTCGTCAATTGCATCGGATTCGCACCCGACGCGTCAGCTCTCCACAGGTTCAGGGCCGGAGATCCCGCTGTCGAGAACTTCCTGAATACGACGTACTTTGCTCCGCACGGCGCGCTTTGGTTCGGCGCTCCCTGTTTATCCGACAGCAATACGCTCTCTCCGCCGGCCGGATCGACCAGCTTCACATCGCCGCCCTGCGGAATAATCAGTTTTCCATTCGGCATCCAGTTCCATTGCCAAATGTTCAGGTGCGACATTAGCTGCACCGGTTTCAGCTCATCCGGCTTCGTCGTTGGCGCAATGCCAAGGCTGAACACGTATTTGCTCGCGGTCGCCGCCACCATTTTGCCGTCTGCGGAAACGCTCGGATGCAGATACGTATTCGTGTCGGTCGTCAGCGCGCGCCATTCGCCCTTCGGAAAGCTCACAAATCCCAACTGTCGTTGGAGCAATCCCATCTCGCGCGATGCAGCGGAGACGATGAAGCCGTTTCCGCCGGGCAACCACGCCGGCTCGTAATAAATCCGGTCGGAGTTCAGCGCCAGGTCCGTTCGTTTCCCGCTCGCTACATCAATCGCTGCCAGCCCTCCCAGCGAAGTCGTCGTCGGCTGCGACACCGGAATCACAATCGTCTTGCCGTCCGGCATCCACGCTGGCACGGCGCTGTCCGTCAGCAGTGTCTGGTTCGAGAAGACGGCGTGGTCCGGCGTCCCATCGACATTTGCCATCAGCAAATCGAAATTCGGCGTGTCGTGATGCTCGCGCAGATATACGAATTTCTTTCCATCCGGCGAAAACGAGATCGGGCTGTCCACATCCTTGATCAACTCTTTCGGCGTGCCGCCCAGCACCGGCGCCGAATACAAAATCGAAATCGTGTGCTCTGCTTCGTCGCGCCGCACAAAATAGATGTAGCTCGCGTCCGGCGAAAACATCAGCGACGAATATCGCGTGGCCGCTGGCGTAACTACCTGCGTGTTGCTGCCCGTCTGAATGTGCCGCAGCCACAGCGACTGCAATCCGTTCTCGTCATGCACATCCAGCAGATATTTCCCATCGGGAGAGATCGCCGCCAGCGACACGTGCCCGTTGTTCGTCAGGTTCTCGATCGAAAAATGTTCGAACGGAATGTGCGCGGTCTTCGTCACCAGCGAATAGACGCCAAATCCCGCGGCCGCAATCAGCGCCAGCGCGATCAAAATTCCCGCGCCTAGCCCGAGCTTGTGTTCCTTGGCTGCATCAACGAACGCCGAACTGCCCGCCTTCGCCGCAGGCACCGGCGCTGACGGTGTCAGTGTGGCCACGGCGACTGCGCCGCCCGATCCCGTAGCGGCGCTATCCGATCCAACCGCCGCGCTTCGTTGCGCCGATCCCGCGCCGCTGGCAGCCGCCGGCGTCCGGCCCGAATCGCTCTCACGCTGCAGCCGCTTCAGATCCGACCGCATCTCCGCCGCGACCTGGTAACGGTAGTCGCGTTCTTTCTCCAGCGCCTTGTTCAAAATCCGCTCGAACTCCCCCGGCACCGAGGGATTCAGAGTGATTGGCGCCACCGGCGGATGATGCAAAATCTTGTCGAACACCACCGCGCTCGTCGTGCCCGGGAACGCCTGCTTTCCCGTTACCAGCTGATAGAGCACTGTGCCCAGCGAAAACAAATCGCTGCGCCCATCCAGCTCTTCGCCGCGCGCCTGCTCTGGCGACATGTACGAAATCGTGCCCACCGCCATGCCGGGGCTCGTCAGCAAATTGGTCGTGTTCCCGATGGTTTCGCCGTCGATGTCGTCAACATCCTTCAGCAATTTCGCCAGGCCGAAGTCGAGCAGCTTCGCCGTCCCGCGCTCGGTGATGAAAATATTTGCCGGCTTGATGTCGCGGTGAACGATTCCTTTTTTGTGCGCCGCATCCAGCGCGTCCGCTAGCTGAATCCCGATCTCCGTCGATCGATTGACCGGAACGGATCCCTTCGCCACGATCCGGTCGAGCCCTTCGCCCTCCAGCAACTCCATCGCGATAAAAGTTCGCTCTTCGTACTCCTCAATCGCATAAATCGTGCAAATGCCCGGATGGTTCAGCGCCGACGCCGCCCGCGCCTCGCGCAAAAATCGCGCCAGCGCCGACGAATCCCGATCCGTCTCGATCGGCAAAAATTTCAGCGCCACCAACCGCCCCAGCTTCGTATCCTCCGCCTGATACACCACACCCATCCCGCCGCCGCCCAGCTTGCGGATGATCTTGTAATGCGCAATCGTCTGTCCGTCAGTAATCTGCATGCACAAATTTCCCGCTACGTCGCAACCCGCTCGTACGCAATTTCCCCGTCAATCGATGAGCAATCCCACAATGCTAGTCGTCACCCGTCCAACGGTCAACGCCGCAACCCCACGCCATGTACGGGCGCAGCACTGCTGCGCCCCATGTCCGCACAATGTAATCAGTTGTCTTTTGTAGCGCCGGCACCCTTGCCGGCGGTTTTTCGATCTGAATTTCAATCTGAACTTCAATCCCACTCATCGCATCGTGGTCGATGAGACGCGTCCCCGCTTACTGTCGCCCCTCGCCCTCTTTCCGATCCCAATCCAAATAAAAATTACTCTCCTTCAATTCATCCTTCTTCAGCAGTATCTTCCTCACGCTCTCATCCGGCCGAGTCCCATTCCCTCTTGTCAGCCCTGCTACCTGCCCCTCAGGCACGTGCAACCGCACCGTATACTCGCCCGCCTCCAACCCATCCAATTGATAAACTCCCGACCCATCCGTCGTAACCGTCGTCGTCCCCGCCGGACCCGACACATCGATTTTCGCTCCAACGAGCACGGGCGGCGCATCCGGCGGCGGCACCATCGAATAGTAAGTCCCCGGCTGTCGCACCGCCCAACGATTGCCGCACCTTTCAAAGGCGCCTGACGCACCAGATGTAAATCGACTGCCGCATCTTGAATTGCCCGTGTGCGGCTGCAACCGATTCCGCCCTCCACAACGGGAAGAGCACTCCAGACGCTGCGTTCGGTGAAACCATCGATGAAGTACGTTGCATCTTTCCAATAAATAAAATTCGTCAGCAATACAAGATGTGGCCATCGCGGCGATATTCCCCAAAATCGTTCTTGGACAACACCGATAGCCCACTCACCAATTCGTGGGTCGGAAAGCCAGTCTGATATCTCCCAATTTCCACTCGTGTGCGCACAGTGAGACCAACGTAGACGACGCGCGCAGTAAAAACTGCACCATTTGCGGAGTTTGTCCGAGTTACCGGAGGGCGCGGCCCGCAGTCCGGGCTCCACATCGAAGAAAAATAAGCCTCCCGTGCCGTGGCTATTACAACCAATACGCACAGGACGACGAAACTCGTAACGACAGATGCTTGCCACCCGCCTGACAGACTTCGAGGGCGCGGTGGAAGCGGAATTGGCCAATGAAAATGGTCCGTCGCCAGCCAAAACAGCCGAACACCAGAAAAAACCGGCGCTGATGCTCAGCTCGAGAACGAACGTCGATGTCCATCGAGATACTTTCGAATACAAAGGCCGCCATCAAGCCCCGATCGCGAACACAACTGCGAGCAATTTTACGATTGCGAAACGAAGTAGAGGCCCCCGAGACCGGAACGAAAAGGGTCAACGCTAGCCCTATGGCAGTCGATGCGGCGAAGGAACTTCACCGAGCCTTTGCCACCGCTGAAAGACGAATCGGAAGTAAAAGTACGGGATACGTAATGCAGAACGCGGCGAAGCGGCATCACCGCCAGAAAACCGATTCCCGCTCGTCGGGGATCTGCGCAGTGCGACAACGGGAGCGATCACGAAGGAGATCGCAAATAGTAAACCCGACAATTCTTTTGATCCACTCAAAAAACAAACCGGCCGTGTCGCTGGAAGGAAATCCCAAGCTCCGCGATAGCGGAAATGGCAAACGCATCCATAACCAGAGCTACGGTAGCGGCTGCCCAACTCAACGCAAGTTTCCACACCGAGCGCTTCGTGACCTAGCGATTCGTTCGCCACCCCGAATCCTCCGGTACATCACCCTCAGCGATCTACAATCCTAGACACCAGCCGGCTTCGTGAGTTCCTTCGTGTTGCCGCGCGATGAAAGAGAAATAGCCGGGGAGTGCATCCTTCGATCGCGCAAATCACTATTGACATGCCCGTAACTTTATGATACTATTGACTTTAGTGTTCGAATGGATAGTGAGACGGCCATGCTTCGAAACACACCACCCCGTAACCCTCACAATCTAAAGCACATCCGCACTCCTGTTTTCCATAGAACTGTATCTAATTCAAAACAAGCTGCTTATTCACTCTTTGGCAAAACATGGGGGGTATACCCCCAAAAAGCGAAACCCAGGCGAAACCTCGCGACCGCGAGCCAGATCGGCGGCCCAAAATGAAGCCTGAAATGAAATGGCTCGAATGGTCTCGCCGCCTCCAAGCCCTCGCCCAAAACGGCCTCACCTACTGCAAAGATCCCTACGACGAACAGCGCTACAACGAACTCCGCACCATCGCCGCCGAAATCATGGCCGCCGGCGCCGGCCAATCCGACTCCGCATCCGTGCTCGAAGGCTTCAAATTTGAAGAAGGCTACGCCACGCCGAAGATCGACATCCGCGCCGCCGTTTTCAAAGACGAAAAAATTCTGCTCGTCAAAGAACGCTCGGACGGATTGTGGACGCTTCCCGGTGGATGGGCCGACATCGGCGACTCGCCAAGTCTCGCCGCCATCCGCGAAGTGAAAGAAGAATCCGGCTTCGACGTCGCAGTGAAAAAACTCGCCGCCGTTTACGATCGCGACAAACACGAGCATCCGCCGATCCAGCATCACGTCTTCAAACTTTTCTTCCTCTGCGAACTGCGCGGCGGCAGCGCCGCCGAATCCGTCGAAACCAGCGCCGTCGATTTCTTCGCGGAAGGGAAGTTGCCGCCGCTATCGCTGACGCGCGTGATCGAACCGCAGATTCACCACATGTTCGAGCACTGCCGCAATCCGGCATTGCCAACCTCGTTCGACTGAAGCAGAATCGCGCGTCAAATTTTTGCAGGAGGATCGATTGAAACTTTGGAACAACACAGCGATTGCACTGGCTCCGATCGCACTGGCGACGATTGGCCTCGATCTGTCGGCTGCCAGCAAACGCCGCAGCCTGCGGCACCAGCTCCCGTCGCTGAGTCCGACGCCGCCACGCTCGATGCGAACGGAACGCTCCACGTCGCGCGCGTCATCCCGATGCCTTCCACCGTTTCGCCCGAAGCGCAAAAATATCTCGACGGCCTGAATCATCGCAAAGCCACCGCCCCTGAATCGCTCGAGGATCGCCGCAAACACACCGACGAGTGGCGCGCCAAACAATCCGCCGAAGCAAAGCGCCTCTTCCCGGTGAAAGTCGAAGAAACAACAACTGCTGGCGTAAAAACCGACATCATCACGCCGCTCGAGACACCTGCCGCAAATCGCGATCGTGTTCTCATCAATCTCCATGGCGGCGGATTCAATTCCGATTCCGGCTCCTTGATCGAAGGCGTGCCCATCGCGAATCTCGCCAAAATCAAAGTCGTTTCCGTCTACTACCGCCTCGCGCCCGAAAATCCGTTTCCCGCCGCCGTCGATGACGTCGTCGCCGTTTACAAAGAGTTGCTGAAAACATACAAGCCGAAAAAAATCGGAATCTTCGGAACGTCCGCAGGCGCGACGCTCACAGCCGAAGTCGCCTCGAAATTGAAGCAAGCCAAATTGCCGATGCCCGGCGCACTCGGAATGTTTTCGGCGCATCCGGACTACTCGCGCCCGACCGATTCCCAAGAACTCTTCACGCTCGGAGGATTTCGCCGGCGCTCTCTCGCCGCGCGACCCGAGCAAACCACCCGAAGATCCCTACGCCGGATCGACCGATCGCAAAGATCCCGTGCTCTCGCCCATTTTCGCGGATCTAAAAGGCTGGCCGCCGAGCCTGATGCGTCACCAGCACGCGCGACATTTTGCTCAGCGACACCTCGATGTTTCATCTCGCTCTGCTGAACGCCGGCGTCGATTCGCAGCTGCTCGTCTACGAAGCCCTGCCGCACGCCTTCTGGTATCACTACGACTTGCCCGAAACCACCGACGCCCTGAATCACATGTCCAAATTTTTCGTCGAGAAGCTCGGCAAATAAATCAGCCGACCAGAATCAGAAGCAGCGCAAGAACGAAAGGAGCGAAACAGAACAGGGAAGTACAAAACGAGAAGGCGGAATTGAGGGGGCACTAAAACTTGGCGAGTCCGCTTGTAGAGGGGCTTGCCCCGCCCGCCGTAAACCTGGCCACGACACGCCCGCTTGGCGCAACTCGACCAGCTTATCGTCGAAATCTTACGCGAAAGCCGCGTTGAGATTCTCGATGGCTTCGTCGATTTCGGCAGTGTTTTTGTAGCCGACTGTGACGGTATCGACTCCGGCGTGGCGAAACGCGAACTTCATCGCTTGTTGGCGATCTTCGCGGTTGAACGTGCCTTCGCCGATCAGCTTCATGCTGATGATGCCCGTGTTGTTCTTCTTGATTTCCTTCACATGCGTCACGACTTCCGGCACGTTGCCGGGTCCGGCGGTGTCGTAATCTTCGGCGTCCATGCTCTTGCCTTTATGGTTCATGCGAATCATCGCCACGTCGAGCCACTTGAATTCCGGCGCCTGGCGCAACGCAGGCAAACCATGCATCGATGCCCCG
The DNA here is from genome assembly GCA_963850795.1 of uncultured Acidobacteriota bacterium. Classification (GTDB taxonomy): domain Bacteria; phylum Acidobacteriota; class Terriglobia; order Acidiferrales; family UBA7541; genus Acidiferrum. Next base: position 77,295 of record CAWKNS010000017.1, read on the forward strand.
TGGCTCACGATAGCCTGACGATGCTGCGCTTCCATGATGCCGTCCTGCCATCGCACCGTGTCCTGAGGCCAAGTCCCAGTGTGTTGCCAGTGCAGCAGCATGATGTCGAAATATTCGGTGTTCGCCAGTTTTCGCAGCTCGTCGAATTTTTGCTGCGGATCGACGCCATCATGCGTCGTGACTTTTGACATGATCCGATAGCTGTCGCGTGGAATTCCTTTCAGCGCGACGCCGAGCATTCGGTGCATGTCGCCATACGATTCGGCAGTCTCGTAGAAGCGAATGCCGCGATCGTACGCGTAGCGAACCAGCTTCGTGAATTCTTCCTGGCCGAGGTCGCGCTGCACTTTGCCGCTGAAGCTGCCGGTGCCGAACGCGAGCCGCGTCACTTTGACGTTGGATTTGCCGAGCGTCACCCATTCGGTGGCGGCGTCCTTGGACGAAGCCTTCAAGGGAAGCGCGGAACCCAGCGCCATCGCGCCTGCGGCAAGCGAAGTGGTCTTCAGAAATTGACGGCGGGAGTGCGGGCAAGACATCGATGCACCTCATTCGGACGCGAGCGGCGACAAAGCCATCGTATTACGAAGATGTGCCGGAGTACATCGGGGTTTTTCGGGAGCGCGCTCCACTTTCGGGCTACACTGTCGCGGCAATTCGGAGGGCCATGTGACGAAAAATTCGAGGCGAGATTTTCTGACGGCAGGAGGGGCGCTGGCTGGCGGGGCGTTGCTCGGCGGCGCGACGGCGAATGCTGCGAATGCGGAGGGCGTCGTCGGCGCGGCTCAGGATTCGACGAAGGCTGGGCGAAAAATCAAAGTGGTTGTTTGCGGCGGGCATCCGGGCGATCCGGAGTATGGCTGCGGTGGGACTGTCGCAAAGCTCACGCAGATGGGGCATGACGTCGCGCTTTTTTATTTGAACGATGGCGGATGGCCGCCGACTTCATCGGAGGCGCGCGTTGCGGAGGCGAAGAAGGCGTGCGAACTGCTGAACGCGCGTCCGGTGTACGCGGGCCAGCAGAACGGCCACGCGATTGTCGATAACGCGCACTACGAGGATTTCGCGAAGAAACTCGAAATCGAAAAGCCCGATGCGGTGATTACGCAGTGGCCGATCGACAATCACGCGGACCATCGCGCGATTACAAATTTGGCTTACGACGCATGGAACAAGTCGAAAAACAAATTTGCGCTGTACTACTACGAAGTTTCGGACGGCGAAGACACCCTGCAATTTTCGCCGAATCGTTACGTGGACATCACCGAAACCGAGCCGGTGAAAAAAGCCGCGTGCTACGCGCACGCCAGCCAAACTCCCGATCGCTATTACGCATTGCAAGATGAAGTCGCGCGGTTTCGTGGGATCGAAGCCGGAGTGACCCGCGCCGAAGCCTTCACATTTCAGATCCGCAGCCCGTTCGACATTTTTCCGCTCGCCGACCGCTACGTGATCAAGTGAATTCAACCTGCTACATTCGCGAATGCGTCGGATATAATCCCGAAATCTTTCGGACGGGGGCTCCCTACATGACGAAGCACAGTTGCATTGTTCCGGTCTTCATCGCGACGCTGTTCTTACTCGGTCCGGCGATCGTTGATGCCGCGGCAGCACACGGCGCGGCCGCTCATCCTGCACGATCTGCCCAACCTGCTCGTCCTGCGGCTGACACTTCTTCCTGCAAGCCTGTTTTCGACGCGATGAACAAGACGCTCGACACGCCGAATCACTCGTACATGGACGGTATCGGCGGCGCACAAAAAGGCGAGATGATCACGATCAACGGCGATCGCTACGTGATGATGAACGGAAAGTGGAACAAGAGCCGCATGACCGTGGCGGCGACGAAAGCGCAAGAAGAAGAGAACATCAAGACCGCAAAGGTGATCACGTGCAAACGAATCGGCGACGAAATCGTTGGCGGTGATGCAGCGACGGTTTATTCGGAGCACAGCGAAAATGAAGATACCAAGTCGGACGGGAAGGTGTGGGTTTCCAAGACCCGCGGTGTGCTTCTCAAAAACGAGATTGAGTTGGACACCGGCGAGGCAACGAAGCAGCACGTCACGATTCGCTACGAATACGGGAATGTGAAAGCGCCGATTTAGATCGTGGCGTGTTTGACGGTGCCGGTGGCGAACGGATTGGCACGGGCGATGTGAAATCTAAACCCGTCACCCTTGAAAAGCTAAGGGGGCGGCACCCGAAATCCGTTTCGCGGCAGGGGCAACGCTCAGAGCCTTTGGGGGCGTAGTAGCCCTTGCGGGCGAGGACTTTGTCGTCGTGGTTGCTCACGTCGACTTTGATTTTTCGGAATTTGCCGTCGCGCGCGGTGTTGGTCGGGTAGTAGCCGAGCGTGTACTGGCTGCGCAGTTCTTCGGAGATTTGGTCGAAGGCTTCCTGCAGGTGCTTTTCACTGTTGGCTGAAATTAGCCGGCCGCCGGTTTCTTCGGTGATTTGTTTGGCGACGCCGCCGTTGCCGCCGAAGCGCGAATCGGCGACGAGCAGAATGTGAATTACCGTGTCGGTGCGCTGCGCCGCTTCGATTGCTTCTTCCTTGCGCACTTTGCTGCCTTCATCCTGCGCGTCGGTGACAACAACAATCGCTTTACGTCCGGCTTCGCTCGATAATTTTTCGTTGCAGGCGAGATAAATCGCGTCATAAAACGCCGTACCCACAACGTTGCCGCCGACCGGGCCGGGATTGATCATGCCGCCGCCGCTGGGCGCGTTGATGCGCGTCTTGCGAATCGCGCGATCGAGCAAGCCGCGATCGTCGGTCCAATCGGCCAAAAGATCGACGTCGGTATCAAACGACATGATCATCGCTTCGTCTCCCTTGCGGAGCACGCGACCGAGAAACTGTCCACCCATGTCCTGAATCGCGCCGAGCATAAATTGTTCGGAGCCCGACGTATCGAGAAGCAACGCGAGCGTGATTGGCAGCGTCACTTCTCTGGAGAAGAAGGCGATCTGTTGATCCTGGCCGTCTTCTTGAATCTTGAAGTCTTGCTGCTTGAGGTCGGTGACGATGCGTTTGCTGTGGTCGCGGACGGTGGCGAAGATGTTGACCAGGTTCACCTGGCTCTTGATGATCGGGCCTTGCGCCTGCGAATCCTGAGTTGTAGCGGGCGTTTGAGGGGAGCGTGCAGTGTTTGCGGCGCGGGCGGATGCGAGCACAAAAACGGCGCCGACGACGGCAACGAAAGCCAAAGCGAGAGTCGCCGGCAGCAGCTTCTTTACAGAACGCATGTATAATTTCCTTGAGCAGAGATGCCCGGCACGAAATATTCGCGGCTGGGATGGTTCCGCCCCGTATGATGCCGCGACATGCCGCGGGGATGCGCGGCTCAAAACCCGCCAGAGCTAGCTGAAACCGAGGAAAGTTTGGCCTGATGATGATGAAAAGTCCACGAAAAACCGTGTTTGGAGCCGTCTTTGCTGCTGGCGTCGTGTTGCTGCTCGGCCCGATATCGTATGTCGCGGCTCAGAATCCAGTGAAGCCGCCGAAGCCAAATACGGACACTCAAACGCAGCCAGCACCGACGCCTCCAGCGCAAACGCCGGCGAACCGTCCGGGAGAAAATCCGCCGCGGCAGAGCGATGTGCAGGCGCGCATCACGGTGAACACGAACCTCGTGGTTTTACCGGTGACGGTCAAAGACAAGAGCGGCGAGCTGGTGCCGGATTTGAGGCGCGACGAGTTTCGCGTGTTTGAAGACAGCGTCGAGCAGCACGTTGACATGTTCACTGCGGAGGCGTTTCCGTTGTCGATGGTGGTGTTGATCGACAACGATTTGAAGGACAAGGATGCGACGAAGGTGCAGGCGAGCCTGATGGCGATTTTGGGCGGACTGGCGACCGACGACGAGGCGTTTATCTGCCGATTCGATCAGTTTTTTCATCCGGGCAAGGGATTTACCAGCGATCAAGACAAGCTCTCGACGGAACTGAAGAGGACGAGCCTCGATACGCAGGCGGATGTGATGCCGCCGAGTCCGGCGTTCGACGGGCCGTCGATCAACAATCACTCGGCGACGAGTGATGCGGCGATCGACAAAGGCTTGCGCGTGATCAAGGGGCAGCCGACGAAGGCGCTCGACGATGCGGTGTTTGCAGCGGCGCAATTGCTCCACGATCGTCCGCGAAACCGGCGGCGGGTGGTTTTGCTGATATCGGATGGCGTGAACGGCGGGCGGAAGTTCAACAAGGTGACGACGGAAGACGCGATCAAGGCGCTGCTCGCGGACAATATTTCGGTGTACAGCATTGCGGTGCCTACCGCGTTTCTGGAGAGGAAGATTTCGCCGGTGGATAAGGAGAGGTCGCCGCTGATTCGGTACGCGAACCATACGGGCGGCGAGATCTACTACGCGACGGATGAGCGTAGCTTTGAGCAGTTTTATTCGCGGCTGACGGAACAGGCGCGGAACCAATACACGCTGGCGTACATCCCGCGCGGGACGGATCGCAACGTGGACTATCACACGATCGAAGTGCGCGTGAAACGGGAAGGGCTTGATATCAAAACGCGCGATGGGTATTACTCGGACATGGTGCCGAGGGGGCAGAAGCCGTAGGAGAAGAGGGATTTACCACAGAGGACGCAGAGAGCACAGAGTTAAGAGTTCAGAAGAGATGAAGACTGAAACGACGAAGGGCGCTGCGATTCGCGGCGCCCCTCTTTTTTGAAGATGCCTACTTGCCCTTTTTCTTCGTGGGCTTTGCTGTTTTCTTCGTTGCTTTTTTTGCCATGCCGGGCTCCTGCACATTTTCTCAAGCGACTGCGCTTGCGCAGACGCCTCTTCGCTTGTTTGTATACGGGTGTTACGAATGAGAGTCAAGATGAATCGGCGATTTGCAGCTGCGGATGGTGAGTTTATTGGATGCGAGATTGCGGCGACGACGGATCGGCTGTGACAGGGCCTGCGTCTGAGATCCTTCGCTTCGCTCAGGAGGACCATGTTTTGTGGTTACAAACTAGGTCGGAAACCGGATCGGCGTGCGAAGTTTATTAAAATGTGTGGCGGCAAGATCGGTCCATCCGGGATTTGAAGATCGGATTAGGGCTACCTTTTTTGATCTGAGCCAACCTTTTAGAACTTTTTCTCTGGCGATGGCGGCTTTGATGCTTCCGAAGGATTCGAAGTAGACCAGGGAGTCTATTCGGTAGCGGGCGGTGAAGCCCGGCATGACTTTGTGTTTGTGCTCCCAGACGCGGCGGTCAAGATCATTGGTCACGCCGATGTACAACATGCGACTGGCGTTGGCGAGGATGTAGACCGCGTAGGTTTTCATGATTTCCGCTGTTACTTGCCTGTTTGGCGTGTCCGGCGTTTGCAGTCACCACGCCGCGATCAGTTTAGTATTGATAAGTTAATTTAAACAACATGTCATCCTGAGCGAAGCGAAGGATACCAGGCGTTTGAGTCCTGCGTTGTAATTAAATTGGTCGAATAGGCTTACACCTGAGATCCTTCGGCGTCTCCGACGCCTCAGGATGACAAATATTCTTGCTGGCGTGAGGTTAGAAGATGAATTAGGTGCCGAGGGATTCTTCGTAGGCGGGGCAGATGGGTTTGTAGGCGCAGCCGCGGCAGGCGAAGCCGCGTTTGGGAGCGAATTCGCCGGCGCGGATGTCGGCGGCGGCTTCTTGCACTACTTTTTGGGCTTCGTCGAGTTGTTTGTCGGTGCGCGTAGTCGATTGGACGAGATTGTTTTGCAGGTAGTGGAAGGCGAGGCGTACGGGATTCAGCTCGAGAATTTCTTTTGCGGCGATGGCGTAGATGCTGAGCTGGAGATCGCGGCGGGCGTCGGCCTCTTTGCGGGACTTGCCGGTCTTGTAGTCGATGATCTCGACGTCTTTTTTGCCGAGCGAATTGATCTGGTCGATGCGGCCATTGATGATGACGTTGTTTTCGAGCGGGAGTTCGAAGGCTTTTTCCTGCTCGAGGACTTCGGGCGGGTTGGCGAGAAATTCGGCGTGGAAAACGCGGAGCTGCTCGATGCCGTCTTTTTTGTATTCGGATTCCTGGTATTCGTCTTCGTAGCCGGCGGAGGTCCACTCGGTTTCGAAGACGCGAGCGACTTCTTCGAACGGAAGCTTCACGCCCTTTCGGAATTGGTCGATGAAACGGCGGACCGTGGTGTGCATGACGGCGCCGAAGCTGAGCGTGGCGGCGGGGCCTTCTTTAAGCGACCAGAGGCGGCTGAATAGGAAAAGCTGCGGGCACTTGCGATAGGAATCGACGGCGGAGGCGCTGAGTTTAGCGGCTCGGGAGTGGGCGGATGGTACGTCTCGGCCCAATCGGCGATTCGCGAGTAGATGCGCGGGCGGTCGGATTGCGAAGGGAAGAGCGTCGCAGCGTTTTCGGCATCGTCGTTGGCGCTCTTTTCGCGCACTTTTACTTTTGGCGAAATTTGCAGGACGTCGCGTTTTCGGACGGTCGCGTCCATCAGGATGTCTTCGATGAAGGTGGGGACTTTGCCTTTTTTCTCGGTGAGCGTGGTGATGGTGAGTTTGCGCTCGGCGCGAGTGAGCGCGACGTAGAAGAGGCGGCGCTCTTCCTGGATGTGAAAGCTTCCCGCGGGCAAATCTTCCTTCATCAACTTAATCGGAAATTCGAAGAGCGGCGAGCGCTCCTTCGCGGGGAAGCATCCGTAATTGATGCGGAGCAGGAAGACGTGCGGGAACTCGAGGCCTTTGGCGCCGTGCACGGTCATGAGCTGCACGGCATCGCCGGGAGCTTCGTCGTCGAGGCAGATTTGGCCTAGGCCGGATTGTTCGAAATAGTCGAGGTATTCAAGGAATTCGGGGAGCGAGCGCGTTTCGCTTTTGGGCTCCCACGTTTTGAGGAATTCGACGAGTTGCGTGACGTAGCGGCGCGCGGGTGGTTTGGCGAGGTGCGGGATTTCGAGCCAGTCGATGAGGCCGCGAAGGACGTCGATGGCGGGGCGGCGCTTTAGATTTTTGCGCTGGGAGGCGATGAATTCGAGGAGGTCGGCGAGCGCTTTGGGCGACGGATCGAAAGGCAAATCGGATTGCGGAGATTGAAGGACATCGTAGATCGAGGTGCGCTTTTTGCGCGTGCGTTCGGCGAGGCGGACGAGATCGACAGGCTCGAGATGCCACGCTGGGGCGCCGAGGACACGAGCGGCGGCGATGTCGTCGAAAGGCTTGTTGATGAGGCGGAGGTAGGCGAGGACGTCGCGCACGAGCGGATGCTCGAGGATGGAGAGGCGCGAGATGACGAAGGGGATCTTTCGCTCGGCGAGTTCTTTGGCGAGGCGATCGCGATGGTTGTGCTGGCGATAGAGGATGGCGAAGTCGCGCCACGGAGTTCCGGCGCGGTGGAGGCGTTCGAGTTCGCCGGCGACCCAGGTGGCTTCTTCGTCTTCGTTGCTGAGTTCGGCGATGCGGATGCGCTCGCCTTCGGGATGCGTGGGCGCGAGAACTTTGTTGGGGAAGTCGGAGCTGACTTCGTTTTGCGCGATGACTTGGGTGGCGACGCGGAGGATGTTGGGCGTGGAGCGATAGTTTTCGGTGAGCGTGACGCGATATTTCGTTGAATCGCGGCCGGTCTTCCAGCCAGCGAAGCGTTCGAGGAAAAGCTTGAAGCTGCCGAAAGATGCGCCGCGGAAACGGTAGATGGCTTGATCGTTGTCGCCGACGGCGACGATGTTGCGCGGCTCGGCGGCGAGGAGCTGGAGGAGTTCGAGCTGGGCGATGTTGGTGTCTTGAAATTCATCGACGAGGATGTGTTTGAAGCGCTGCCGGAGCTTTTCGCGGACGGCGGCGTCGGTGCGGACGAGTTCGATGGTGCGGGTGATGAGCGCGCCGAAGGAGTAGAAATTTTTTTCGCGGAGGATTTCTTCGCTGACTTTGTAGGCGCGGGCGATTTCTTTTTGGAGGGCGACGTTTTCGACGCGCTCGGCGAAGGTGTCGTCATCTACGAGTTTGCGATCTGCGGCGAGGTCGGCTTCAAGTTCGTCGGCGAAGGCCTGGAAGTCGTCGCTGGAGACGAGTTCGTCCTGGCAGCGGGAGAAAAATTTGAGGAAGTCGCCGAGGAATTGGCCGGGCTCGGCGAGACGGCGGAATTTTTCGAGTTTGAGACGCGCCATGTTGCGGCGGAGGAGAATCCAGTGATCGACGTCTTCGAGGATGGCGTATTTGGCGCCGTTTTCTTTGAGAATTTCTTCGCAGAAGGCGTGGAAGGTAAAGATTTTTACGTCGCGGCCGCGTTCGCCGCAGGTTTTGACGATGCGGGATTTCATTTCGCCGGCGGCTTTTTTTGTGTAGGTGAGGGCGAGGATGTTTTCGCCGCCGAGAGTTGCGTCGGAATCGAGTAGGTGGCGGATGCGTTCGGTGATGACGCGGGTTTTGCCGGTGCCGGCGCCGGCGATGACGAGGAGCGGGCCGTTGCCGTGGGTGATGGCGCGGCGCTGGGCGTCGTTGAGCTTGAGGGCGCTGGTTTCGAGCGGGGAGATGTCGAAAAGCGTGGGATTCACGTAAATAGGTTAGCGGAAATTGGGGCGAAGAGGAAACGAAGGCGCGGACCGGCTGTGGACGCGTGTGAAAAGCTCTTGGCGCGTTCGCCGCTCACCGTCAGCGTTGGGATTTTTTGCCGGCGGCGACGTCGGCGGTGAATTGAGAAGACTGGCCGCGCGGAACGCTGAGCGAATTCCATTTGCCGGTTTTGGCGGCGGTCATGTGCTTTGCGGCGAAGACGATTTGGCCGATGTGCATGGAATAGTGGGCGACCTGACGGTTGATGGCTTGCATGACGGAGTGCGGTTCGTTGCGGATCATTACCTCGCGACCGAGATCGCTTTCCTGGAGAGATTCGAGCGCGTCGAAAACATATTTCCAGCCGGCGCCCCAGATGGCCATCAACTCTTCGCGAGATTTCGGAGCGTTCTCGAATTCGGTGTCGCGATTGCGATCGGGCTTTTCGCCGTCGGTGGTGAGGAAATTGCGCCAGCGCGAGCGCATGTTGCCGACCATGTGCTTGACGATGATGGCGATGGAGTTGGATTCGGGATCGAGCGCGGCGAAGAGATATTCGTCGGGGCATTGATCCATGGCGCGCTCGGCGAGCGTTTTGTAGTAGCGAAAAAGAGAGAGGGAATCCTGAATGTAGAACGTCGAAAATTCGTGTGGCATAAGTAGATTTTTGAGGAGGGAGGGTAAGAAGCGCAAGAGCCGAAGCGGCCTGAAACGGAAGTTGGGGAGAGCCGTCTAGAGGCAGGGCGATAGGAGGAATGATGTTGACATTTCGCCTTTTGTTCGCCTAAGATGTGCGCCGCTGAGTCCCTATCTTTGAACTTTTGAGCTGGAGGATTTCGAACATGACCATTGGACAATCGATGCTGCCGGAGTTTGATCAGGAGATGAAGAGCACGCGCCAAGTGCTGGAGCGTGTGCCGGATGAAAAGTGGAATTGGAAGCCGCACGAAAAGTCGGGAACGGTGGGCTGGTATGCGTGGCACCTTTCGACGTTGCCGGGTTGGGCGACGATGACGATCAACACGGAGAATTTGGATATCGCGCCGAAGGATGGCAAGGGTCCCGACATGCCGAGAGCCGAGAATGCGAAGCAGGCGCTGGCGCAGTTTGATAAGGACGTGGTGGAGGCGCGCGCGGCGCTCGAGAAGGTGAGCGATGCGGAGATGATGGCGAACTGGAGCTTGCTCGCGGGTGGACAGAGTATTTTTACAATGCCGCGCGTGGCGGTGCTGCGTGGGATGGTGATGAATCACCTGATTCATCATCGCGGGCAGCTGACGGTGTATTTCCGGATGCTCGATGTGCCGGTGCCGGGGTTGTATGGGCCGAGCGCGGATGAAGGGCAGATGGGGAAGCCGGCGAACGCGTAGTTTGGCGTTCGACGTGGTGAACTGCGATCGGAAGGGCACGGCGATGCCGTGCCCCTACAACCTCTCTTGAAGGGCGCCGATGTTGGCGCCCTTTTGCGTTCCTGCGGCGGATCGGGCGATCTCGTATAATGGTGATTCGGAGGTTTTCGTCATGGAAACGCCTGTCATTTTGTCGGCTGTTCGCACACCCGTTGGGAAATTTCAGGGTGGGCTGTCGTCGTTTACGGCGCCGGAACTCGGCGCGAAGGTGATTGCCGAAGCGGCGCGGCGCGCGGGGATTGATGCGAAGCAGATCGACGAGGCGATCCTTGGGAATGTGCTTCAGGCGGGGCTGGGGCAGAATCCGGCGCGGCAGGCGGCGCTGAAGGGCGGATGCGATCCGCGGGTGGCGGCGCTGACGATCAATAAGGTTTGCGGGTCGGGGCTGAAGGCGGTTGGGCTGGCGGCGCAGGCGGTGCAGCTTGGGTGAGTCGGAGATCGTGGTCGCGGGTGGAATGGAGTCGATGACGAACGCGCCGTATTTGTTGCCGCAGGCGCGCAGCGGGTATCGGCTGGGCGATGGGAAGCTGATCGACTCGATGATTCACGATGGGCTGTGGGATTCGTACGAAAATTTTCACATGGGGATGACGGGCGAGCTCGTGGCGGAAAAGTATGGGATTTCGCGCGAGGAGCAGGATCGGTTCGCGTTTGAGAGTCATCAGAAGGCGATTCTGGCGCGGAAGTCGTGTTTTTTTGAGGCGCAGATTTTGCCGGTCGAAGTGCCGCAGAAAAAGGGCGAGCCGGTGGTGGTGAAGTATGACGAGTCGCCGCGCGAAGATACGTCGATGGAAGTGCTGGGGAAGCTGAAGCCGGCGTTCAAGAAAGATGGAACGGTGACTGCGGGGAATGCGCCGGGGACGAATGATGGTGCGGCGGCGTTGATTGTGACGAGCGAGCGGAATGCGGCGCGGCTTGGGCAAGCAGCCGATGGCGCGGATTGTGGCGCAGGCGGTGAGCGGCGTCGAGCCGAAGTGGGTGATGATGGCGCCGGTCGAGGCGGTGGAGAAGCTGTTGGCGAAGACGGGGTGGGATCGCGACAAGGATGTCGATCTCGTGGAGTTGAACGAAGCATTTTCGGTGGCGGCGATTGCGGTGACGCGCGAGCTGAAGTTGAATCCGGAGAAGGTGAATGTGAATGGCGGCGCGGTGGCGATCGGGCATCCGATCGGCGCGAGCGGGGCGCGGATTTTGGTGACGCTGCTGTATGAATTGCAGCGGCGGGATTTGAAGCGGGGGATTGCGGCGCTTTGTTTGGGCGGCGGGAATGCCGTGGCGCTGGCCGTCGAGCGTTTTTGATTTGTTCGATGATTCGAGAAAGAGCCGATGAAATATTGTCCTGTTTGCGATGCGGAATTTCCGGATAGCCACTCGATGTGCAGCGTTTGCAGCATCGAGCTTGTGCCGGAGGAATCGCGCGGAGAACCGCTGGATGACCGCCAACGCAATGAGAAAATTGTGCTGGCTTGGCGTGGCGGCGATCCGTTGGCGGTGAGCGAAGTGATTCATATTTTGCGTGATGCGGGCATTCGGCATCACGTGCAGCCGACCAACGAGCATCTTGTTTTTGAGCTCGGGATGCCGCGACCGAAGTATGCGGTGCGCGTTTTCTTGTCGGATCAGGCGAGGGCGAAAGAGCTTCTTGCGAACGTGCGAGAGAGCGCGCCGTTTGCGCTCGACGAACCGGCGGCGACGGTCGGCGATCTCGATGCGCTTACGAATCGCTCAAACGATTCGTCATGGAGTTCGGGCCCTGCGACAGCGGTGGTTTGGGGCGGGGAAGATACGGCGCTCGCCGATCTTCTCGAAGCGTGCCTGCGTGAAAACCGAATCAGCGTGCGGCGCGAAGACGGCGCGAACGAAAATGCAGCTGCCGAATCGAGTGAGATTCGATTGTTGGTGCCGCCTGCGGCGGAAGCGGCATCACGCGAGATTATTCGTGAAGTGCGCGAAGCGACTCCGCCGCAGTGAAGATCGCGCGCCTCTTTTAACTCACTTTTCAGGTTGTTTCGGCGACTCTTCCGATTCCGCCTGGTCATCCCAGCGGTAGTCGCAGGAAGTACAAGTCCACCCTTTGACCGTGGGGCGTATCGGCATACCCATCCACAAGTTCTTATGTCCGGCGTTCCTATCGAAGGCATCGAGCGAGATGTCGAATGAACCACACTTTGGACACCGTGGCTGTTCGTAGTGTCCGCTTCCTTCGACCTCGATGCTCTCTGGTATTTCCTGGGTCAGTATCTTCCTGGCCTCTTCCGCGTCTTCTTCGCGTACAACCACTTTGACCCCGCCGATCGCGTTGGAGTAAAACCAATCCATCCGAACAAGATTCGCGTCGGCGAGAAAGCTTTCGATTCCGGCGGACTCGAGAATGCTTTGTGCTATAGCAGCCTGATGCAAGTCACGATAACGCCGAATCGCGACTGGGCTAGCGACCTCGACACGAGAAGGGGCCGGCTCCGGCAGCCTCATGCCACGCTTTAACATCTCGGCACTCAGAACTTGCCGAGCGACTGCTGTCAGCGAGTCGGGATCGGCGCCGATTTTTTCCAATTCACCGTCTTCCATCTCCGCGTAGAGATGAGTCAGGCGGGTGCGCTCTTTTTCCCAATCGATCGTTCCCATAGCGTCGGGGCTATTGTTGCGGTTGAGCTTGCGGCGCTTGTTGCGACTGCGTCGACTGCGCTTGGGTGCGAATCGACTGGCGCCACTTTTCGATTTCTTCGTAGTGCGCGTCGGTGAAGGCGATGCTCGCGGGATTTAGCGCTTCCGCGACTTTTGCCGATGCCGCCGTCATGTTGCGTTTCTTCATCAGCGAAACTTGCTCGGCGCGGCTGAGCACGTCGATCGAGATCAGATAATCACGCGTATTGAAGTTGTGCTTCTTGAGAAGCGCCGTGCACTGGCCGACTTGCGCGTCCATCATTTTTGCTTTTTCGGTCAGCGAAGCGTCGGTGTAGGCGGGGTCTGCGGTTAGCGTATCCCATGGCGCGCGATTTTGTTTTCGGCACGCTGCGATCTCGCCGAAGCTCGCGGTGATTTGGTCGAACTTGGTCTGATCGAGAACAAACGCCTTGATGTCTTTGGCGTCTTGATTTTCGGTTGGCTGCGCGGCGGGTTGCTGTGCGGCCCGAGCCGGCGTTGTGGCGAAGCACGCCGCCAGAGCGGCGACCGCGACCGCGTTTATCCAAATTTTCGAAGGCTTATTCATCGCACGTTCTCCCAAAGCCAAGATACCAGATGGGTTTACCCCTACCGCAAGACTTCGATGCGGTTTGGTTTCTTGGCGGTTGGATGGGCGGCGGGGCGAAGCGGTTTCACTCAGCGATTCGGCGGGACGCCGCGTTGAGGTGCGAACCTATTCAGCTTTCTATTGCCGGCAAAGCTGGATTCGCGGGCTCGGTCGGTGGCACCGCGTGCAAATCGCACGCGCAGTTCGGGCAATATTTGTCGTCCTCGGCCACTTCCTGTTTGCACTGGGGGCAGGACGGATGCAGGTTGCATTTGCAGTTAGGGCAAAAGTTGAAGCGGGCACCGACCATTTTGCCGCATTGCGGGCACGCGTACGGCAGCGGCTGGCGCATCAAGAAGTAGAGGATGAAGCCGATCGCGAAATACGCTGGCGAAAGAACGATCACGAGGAACGTCCAGAGCGCCGAGTTCATCCCGCGGCGTTTCGCATCACGGTTCACGTACGCGGTCATGAAGATCCAGCTGGAGAGGAAAAGCGCGACCATCGTGACGAGTCCGGCTAACGCGAGCGACGCGAGCGCCGGATCATGCGAGAGTTCCGGCGGAAAAACTTGGCCATCGTTCCACTGGGGATTCAGATTCACGACGGTGGCGATTACAAGCGCGATGACGTAGAGCACAGCGGCGGTCCACCGGAGCCAGGCTGGGACGAGCTTGAATTCCTGCCAGAAGCGCAGGCCCTTTTCGCGCTTGCGGCGGAAGCGAATGAGGCGCATGCGATCGTTCCAGGATTCACTCACTTTTTGAAGCTCTGTCATTTCCGTCGTCTCCGCTTCTGCCACTCGTTGAAATCGATTGTTATAGATTCTCATTCAGATCGACGCGAGATACTCGCGTTCCTGCGCTCTCGGCAAACAAGATGGCCGCCGCGATGATTGCCGGAAGCGCCCACCAGACGCCAAAGCCCATCTTCCAGACGAGGTCGGGCACGCCGGCGCGATGTCCGAGCCATTCCAGGACGCGCCAGATGTATGGCGCGGTCGCCGCGCCTGCAACCCACGATGCGCCGCACATCATGTACACGAGCCGCCATCGCGGCTGACGAACGGAGCGCATCTCTTGCGCGCGCAGGCGGACGCGAAATTGTGTTCGAGCAGCGAGTCCGCGCGGTGCGCTGATGTGCGACGAAAGCAGCGAACGCAACGCTTGCTGCATCGCTTCTGCATTTGCGCTGCATTGCGCGCATTCGCGAAGGTGAGCGGCGAGCCACTCCTGCTCTGTCGGCGCAAGACCTTCAACGCGCTCTCTCGCGATGAGAGATTCGGCGCGAGCGTGTGATTCGTTGAAATTGTCTATGTCGCAAGTTCACGCGGCACCGCCTGCCAACAAACCTTTGAGAGCTTCCAGTCCGCGATATAGACCGAGATTTCACGGTGGAGATCGGCGTCGATTGGATTTTGGCGATCTCGTCGAGTTGCATGTCCTCGCGGAATCGGAGCAGCAAGACTTCGCGATAGTGCACCGGCAGGCGGTCGAGCGATGACTGCACTCGCTGCTCGCTTTCGCCTTGCAGGTAAATATGCAAGGGTGACTCCGCTTTCTCGTCGAGCAACTCGATCGCTCTTCCTTCTTCTTGCGGATCGAGCATCGAGTCCAGACTGATCGCTTTTTTCTGGCGCTGCCAATCGATCACGAGATTGCGCGCGATCGTGAAGAGCCACGCCTCGAACTTATGCCTGCCGTCGTATTGATGTCCGCGTTCGAGAACGCGAATCCATGTTTCCTGGAAGAAATCTTCGGCGCGCGCCGCGTCGCCGGTGATATAGAACAGATAACGATAGAGCCGATGCTGATATTCCTCGATCAGTCGATCGAGCAATTCGGGATCGCGCTGGCGTAATCCCTGGATCAGAGTTTTTCTGTCGTCGGCCATCACTGGCGAGAAAAGAAAAGTGGACCTTGCGGCAGCCGCCAGCGAACTAAACGCTGACGACGTAGCGCCGAGAGCGGAGTTGCAAATCGTTCCGGCGACCGCTGTTTGCATCCGGACTTGCGTGAACGTGGCGATCATTCTAATGGGAATACGGGTGGCGCCGGGAAAAAGACTCAACCGCGCCGTGGGCGTTCGACTACAGCTTGTTCATCTGGAGCGTGATCCGCTTACGGCCGTAAAGGATTCTAAATCAGCGGGTTATAGGTGGCGCGAGCAAACGATTCCTTGCGCCGGTCGTACGATTGCGACTACAAGCTCCAATTGATGTCCACTGCTTTCCAAGGCGTAGTAGACTCTGCGGATATTTACGAGCGTTTCGGCCTTCCAAGGAGAAAGTTTATGTGCGCTAGTCCGGCTGCTGGATCTTCACTGATTCTGCTGTGGGCGGGCGAGGACCCTGCCTTTTTTCAGACGTTGACCGACTCTCTGAACGCAGCGGGCATTCCTTCGCGGAACATGGCGATCGGAGATGATTCGATCAAGCCGGATTCTGATCCGCTGCCGATCGATTGGAAGCCGCGATTTGGATTTGAAGTGGCGGTGCAGTCGGTCGATATGACGGCCGGGCAACAAATCTTGGAGAAGCTATTGGCACAAGAGCCGCAGGATCTGGAGATCCCGGCGCAACCGTTTTCGCCGAAGGCCGAGAGGCCGCTCACGGACGAGACCGAGGAGCATCCGAAGGTTGAAATCTGGAATGGCGGCGACGACAAGACTTCGGAATTCTTGACGGCGGCGCTACAGGAAAACGAAATCCCGATGCACATCGAGACGCCGGATGGGCAGACTCATATTTATGTATCGGCTGCAAATGAAGAGCGGGCGCGGGAGATTGTGCGCGAGATCACGCTGGGGCGGCCGCCGAAGTAGAAGCTTCGACGTTTTACGGATCGATCGGAGATTTGCGGATCGATTGGCGCTGACGAGCGGAAAAACCGCACCCTCTCAAACCTGAGGGTGCGGCACCCAAATGCCGACTAGCTTTTGATCGTGTTTGTTGCGGCATCCCATGTTGTGGGGGCGTGGCGGAAGTATGATTCGTTGGCCATGTGGCAGGCCAGTGCTGCGTGGTGGCCGAAGACGGCGTCTTCGGTGACGGTGCCGTTGCCGCGGACGGCTTGAAAGAAATTCCAGAGGTGCGGTTTCAGTTCATCCCACGATGCGCCGGTGTAGGTGAACCCTTCGAGCGTCGGCTCTTTGCCGGGCTTCGGGTCGTGTTCTTCATGCCAATCTTTGGCGTAGGCGGCGCGCATCGCGTTCGGAAAGCTGCCGGTGTAGTAGCTGGGTGAGTCGTTTTCGCCTGTTTGTGGCAGATATTTGATTTCGTATTCGGTGACTTCAAGCGTGCCTTTCGAACCGTAGAAGCGATAGGTTTCGGGTGAGGCTCCGCCGAGATTGAGGCGCAGATAGACCGGCGCCTGGAGTGACTTGAATTCGTAAAGTGCGGCATGGACGTCGGGCATGTTGCGTCCATCTTTCCAGCGGATGATGTTGCCGAGCGCTTGAACGCGGTCGGGTTGCTCGTTGATGCCGAGCATGAACATCATGCCGCTGACCAAGTGAACCAAAAGATCGCCGGCAACGCCCGTGCCGTATTCGCGCCAGCAGCGCCATCGCGCGAAATATTTCGGCGACATGTCGGGATCCCAGGCGCGCTTTGGGGCGGTACCTTGCCACGTTTCCCAATCGAAATTTTGAGGAGAGAGTCCTGGCGGCGTCGGATAAATCCACGCGCCGTTGGGATCGTTGCGGCCGTAGGTGCCTTCGACGAGCGTGAGCGTGCCGATCGTGCCCTGGGCGAGGACTTCTTTGGCCTTCGCGCAGATCACGGAACTGACGCGCTGGGATCCGATTTGCACGATTTTGCCCGTTTCTTTTGCGGCGGCGACCATTTCGACGCCGTCGGCTGCGGTGTGCGACATGGGCTTTTCGCAGTAGATCGGCTTGCCGGCGCGGACAGAATCGACGACGACTTGCTTGTGCCAGTGATCGGGGACGGCGGCGAGGATGCAGTCGATTTCTTTATTGTCGAGAAGCTCTTTGTACTTGCGCGTGGTGAAGAGATTGGGCTTGGCGGTGATTTCGCGAGCGAGCAGATGGCGCTCGTCGTAGAGATCGGCGGCGGCAACGCATTCGCCGCCGGGGAGCGCGACGGCGTTGGAGAGGACGCCGGAGCCTTCCATGCCGACGCCGATGATGCCGAAGCGGAGGCGGTCGCTGGGTGGGACGTTTGCCGGGAACGTGGCGGCTTCGAGGCGGTGATCGGGGAGAGCAATCGCGTTGGCGGCTGCGAGTGCGCCTGCAGTGGCGGCGGTGCGTTGGAGAAATTGGCGGCGGGTGTAGTTGTTGGGGGTGCGCGGCATTTTTTAGAGGCTCCTAGGAGAGTTGACAGTCGACAGTTGAAAGTGGAAAGCGGAAGAAAAACCGCGCCGGGGAGGTCTTAACGCCCGGGCAAGCTGGGGCGCAGCGTGCTGCGCCCCTACGAAGGGTGATCGCTCGAATCGATGAAGCGGCGCGCATCAGGGGAGTGGGGCGACGGAAACTTCTTTGAAGAAGACGATGTCGTTGTCGCTGTGATTTTGCAGGCCGATGTAGCCTTCGTCGGGGCGGCGGCCATGTTGCGGTTCGAAATCGAATTTGCGATCGGGCACGGGGCCGCCTTCGGTGTAGTCGGTGACGCGGACGCCGTTGACCTCGACGATGGTGCGCGAGCCGTTGAGCGTAATGATCATCGTGTTCCACTCGGGACCGGGTTTGCCGGGGCGCGCCAGCGGTTTAGTGAGCGAATAGAGCGTGCCGGTCACGTGGTATTCGTCTTCCTTCGAATCTTCGGGCTGATTGTCGATCTGGACTTCGTAGCCATAGTGGACGGGCATCCAGGGCTCGCGCGGCTCGATCGGGATGCGGATGAAGACACCGGAGTTATCGTTGTGATCGCGCATTTTGTAGACGACCTTGATGCGGCAATTGGCGAATTTTTCTTTCGTCCAGTAGAGGAGGCCCATGCCGCCGTGCGTGCGGATCAGGCCATCTTCGACGGTGTCTTCGCCGGGGCCGACGTGCTTCCAGCCGTCGAGATTTTTGCCGTTGAAGAGCGGGCGCCAATGTTCGTCGGCGGCTTTGGCGTTGGATTGGGAATGATTGGGAAGGGCGAGAAGGAAAATTACGGCTGCGATGGAGAGCAGGGAATTGCGCGCGAACGAGCTCATCGTGGAGGCTCCTTGGGCCGGCGGGTATCGTAGAACAGCGAGGCGTGCGGGGCAAATGGAAAGAGAAAGGGCGCCGGTGAGGGCGCCCTTTTTTGATTCGAATTGTGATGCTAGCTCAGTGCGCAGTGGAGCGGATGCGCATGCTGTAGAAACTGCGGTAGACGAAGATGAAGGAGATGGCGAAGAAGATGGCCGCCAGGATGTGGGTTAGTCCTTCACCTTGAGATGCCGTTAGTTGCACGGCGAGCTCGACGGCCAAGAGGCCGAAGAGTGTCGTGAACTTGATGACCGGGTTGAGGGCGACGGAGCTGGTGTCCTTGAACGGATCGCCGACCGTATCGCCAACGACGGTGGCGTCGTGGAGCGGCGTGCCTTTTTGTTTCAGTTCGACTTCGACGATTTTCTTGGCGTTATCCCAAGCGCCGCCTGCGTTGGCCATGAAGATGGCTTGGTAGAGGCCGAAGATCGCGATGGAGAAGAGATAGCCGATGAAGAAGAACGGCTCGACGAAGGCGAAGGCCAATGTCGCGAAAAAGACGGCGATGAAGATGTTGAGCATGCCTTTTTGCGCGTACTTGGTGCAGATCTCGACGACTTTTTTGCTGTCGGAGACGCTGGCAGCGACGACGCCGTCGAGCTTGATGTGGGCCTTGATGAATTCAACGGCGCGGTAGGCGCCGGTGGTGACGGCTTGCGTCGAGGCGCCGGTGAACCAATAGATCATGGCGCCGCCAGTGATCAGGCCGAGGACGAACGGCGCGTGAAGGAGCGAGAGCTTGTTCACGTTGGCGGTGAGGCCGTGGGTGAGCGCCATGATGATGGAGAAGATCATCGTGGTGGCGCCGACGACTGCGGTGCCGATGAGCACGGGCTTGGCGGTGGCTTTAAAGGTGTTGCCAGCGCCGTCGTTGGCTTCGAGCATTTCCTTGGCGCGCTCGAAGTTGACGTCGATGTTGTAGTCCTTCTTCAGTTCGGACTTGATGTTTGGAACCTGCTCGATGAGCGAGAGTTCGTAGACGGACTGCGCGTTGTCGGTGACGGGGCCGTAGGAGTCTACGGCGATCGTGACGGGGCCCATGCCGAGGAAGCCGAACGCGACGAGACCGAATGCGAAGACCGGCGCTGCGATCATCTGAGCGCCCAGGCCCAAGTTGCTGATGAGATAGCCGACGGCCATCAAGAGCACCATTGCAAGTCCGATGTAATAGGCGGAGAAATTGCCGGCGACGAAGCCCGAAAGAATGCCGAGCGATGCGCCGCCTTCTTCGGCGGAGCTGACGACTTCCTTTACGTGGCGCGACTCGGTAGATGTGAACACTTTGACGAGCTCGGGAATGATGGCCCCTGCCAATGTGCCGCAGGAGATGATCGTCGCGAGTTTCCACCATTGCGTGGAGTCGTTGCCGAGTGTCGGGATGATCAGCGAAGAAACCCAATAGGTGAAACCGATGGAGACGATCGAGGTGATCCACACGAGCGAAGTGAGGGGCGCTTCGTAGTTCATTTGATCGGCGTTGCCATACTTGGCCTTGGCGATCGCGGTGTTGATGAAGTAGGCGGCTGCGCTGGCGACGAGCATGACGATGCGCATGACGAAGATCCACACGAGAAGCTGAACCTGGACCGTGGGATCTTTTACTCCGAGAAGAATGAAGGTGATGAGCGCGACGCCGGTGACTCCATAGGTTTCGAAGCCGTCCGCGCTGGGGCCGACGGAGTCGCCTGCGTTGTCGCCGGTGCAGTCCGCGATGACGCCGGGGTTGCGCGCGTCGTCTTCTTTAATTTTGAAGACGATCTTCATCAGGTCGGAGCCGATGTCGGCGATTTTGGTGAAGATGCCGCCTGCGATACGCAGTGCCGCGGCGCCGAGCGATTCGCCGATGGCGAAGCCGATGAAGCAGGGGCCGGCGTAGTCGCCGGGGATGAAGAGCAAAATTAGCAGCATCATCAGCAACTCGACGCTGATGAGCATCATGCCGATGCTCATTCCGGCTTGCAGCGGCGTGTCGTAAATCGGGTAGGGCTTGCCGCGGAGGCTGGCGAAGGCGGTGCGGGAGTTGGCGAAGGTGTTGACGCGAATTCCGAACCACGCGACGCCGTAGCTGCCGGCGATGCCGACCAAGCTGAAGAACAGAATAATGGGAAGCGTTACGGCAACGGACTTCCCGGGAACCGGAGCGAGCACGCCGAAGTAGAGAATGATGACGACGGCGATGAACAGCCAGAGCAGCATCAGGAACTTGCCCTGGGTGAAGAGGTAGGTCTTGCAGGTCTCGTAGATGAGCTCGGAAACGTCGAGCATCGTGCGATGCACGGGCAGATTCTTCAGGCGGCTGTAGATGATGAGACCGAAGGCCAGTCCAAAGATGCAGAACAGAATGCCGAAGAGTAGGAGTTTGTGACCGTCGATGCCGAGAAACGAGACCGAGGAGAGGTCGGGGAGCTTAAGGCCGGCTTCGCCACCGGGCACTTCCGTGGTTTGCGCGGCGAATGACTGCGCGGCGGTGAGCAGCGACAACATTGTCGCTACAACGCCAAATTTTGCGATTCGACATGCCAGTGACCGGGCACTTGTAAGCCAGGTGCGCATCGACACTCCTCCAGTAATCGGTACCAAGATGGGGAACTTCGAGTGGCCGCGAAACGGCACACTGCCCTGTACGAACGGAACCGCACACTACTACAAATTCGCGAAATTCAACTTCGTTAACGCAGAACTGGGACGTGTCACCAGAACGCCCTGACTACCCGGCAGGACGTTTCGCAGCACGCTGGGCGTACTTCGAACCGCTCAACAAAGTGTTGGTTTTATAACATTTACGTGGGGGTTGGTCAAACGGGACGGTGGCCGGAAATCACGGCTCCCTGAGGAAAACTTGGGCTCGAGAATGGCGCTCTCGCCGGGTACCGAGTCGGCTTAACGCCCGCTACAGGAGTGCCGGGATAATGCGCTGCATGCTACTATTCATCGACCACAAGTTGACCCAAAGTGCTGCCGAGTTGGCTGCCGGGCAGTGGGATGCAGGCGAGCAGCGGTTTAGGCTAGGTTTAGGTTACGTTGTACACCTTTGGTGCGGGGGATCATGAGTACTCAGGTGATGGGAGTGGCCGGCGGCCCGGTCGAGGGCGGCGCTTTGGGCGTCGCTGAGACGAGCGGACTGCGGCACGACTGGACTCGCGATGAGGTTGCGGCGATTTACCGGACGCCGCTGACGGAATTGGTGTTCCGCGCGCAAAGCGTGCACCGCGCGAATCACGCTCCTGATCGAGTTCAAACCTGCCAGTTGCTTTCGATCAAGACAGGCGGATGCCCCGAAGATTGCGCCTACTGTCCGCAAAGCGCGCACTACGATGCGCCCGTGGAGCGGCAAGGATTGCTCGACGCGCAGCATGTCATCAGCGTCGCTCGCGATGCGGCTGAGCGCGGTGTGACTCGCTTTTGCATGGGCGCGGCGTGGAGGCAGGCTCCCGAAGGCGCGGAGTTTGAGCGCGTGCTGGAAATGGTGCGCGGCGTTTCGTCGCTCGGCTTGGAAGTTTGCTGCACGCTCGGCATGCTGAACGAAGGCCAGGCGGCTCGCCTGAAAGAAGCCGGCTTGAGCGCCTACAATCACAATCTGGATACTTCGCCGGAATTTTACGGTTCGATTATCACCACGCGCGTGTACGATGAGCGTCTGCGCACGCTCGCGGCGGTTCGCAAGGCGGGGATCACTGTTTGCTGCGGCGGAATCTTGGGCATGGGCGAAGGCGAAGGCGACCGCATCGGATTGCTGCAGCAGCTTGCGGCGCTGACGCCGCATCCCGAGAGCGTGCCGATCAATATGCTGGTGCGCGTCGAAGGAACGCCGTTGGCGTCGATGCCGGCGCTCGATCCGCTGGAAATGGTGCGAGCGATTGCGACGGCGCGGATTCTGATGCCGAAATCGCGTGTGCGCCTGGCGGCCGGGCGCAAACAGTTGTCGCCGGAAGCGGTCACGCTCTGCTTCATGGCCGGAGCAAATTCTATTTTTGTTGGAGAAAAACTTCTTACCACGCCAAATCCCGGGCCGGATGAAGATGAGCAGTTGTTGCAGACCTTGGGACTGAAGCCACTCGAATCGCATGCCAACTGAATTTCACAGAGCATTCCAGCGCGAAATGCAGAACGGGCTTCGCGAACTGGAAAGGCAGGGACAGCGGCGCTCGCTGGTGGATATGAGCGCGGCCGATGGAGCATCTCGCACGCTCACGAATCTCTGCTCGAACGATTATCTCGGCCTGTCGCAATCGGAAGAACTGCGCGCCGCAGTAGTCGAAGCTGTGCGCACCGCACCTCGGATCGGCGGCACCGGTTCGCGCTTGCTTTCTGGGCATTCACTCGAATGGGATGCGCTCGAACAGGAATTCGCCGAATTTGCCGGTACGGAGGCCGCGCTTTATTTCGGCAGCGGGTACGCTGCCAACGTTGGACTTCTCACCTCGATCTTGCGCAAAGGCGACATCGTTTTTTCCGATGAGCTCAATCACGCCAGCCTGATCGACGGCATGCGCCTTTCCGGCGCGCGCAAAGCTATCTACCGCCATCTCGATTTCAACGACCTCGAGAAAGCGCTCCGTAACGCGCCGAGCGGCGTCGGACGCAGATTCGTCATTTCCGAAACCGTCTTCAGCATGGACGGCGATATTGCGAATCTCGCCGAACTCTCCGCGTTGTGCGCGAAATACGACGCCGGTTTGATCCTCGACGAAGCTCACGCGACCGCCGTCCACGGTCCCGAAGGTCGAGGCATCGCCACTGCCGCAGGGCTAACAGGTGAAGTCGTCGCCATCACCCATACGTGTAGCAAAGCCTTAGCCAGCGCGGGCGCTTTCGTTTGCGGCAGTGCGGCGCTGCGCGAACACCTCATCAATCACGCGCGTACCTTTATTTTCAGCACAGCGCCGCCGCCGTATATGGCCGGACAAATTCACGCGGCGCTGGGCTTCGCGCGAAGAATGAACTCCGAGCGAGCTGCAACTTCTTACCAACGCGGAACGCCTGAAGGCCGAACTCGAATCGCAGGGCTACGACACGGCGGGTTCCGCATCGCAAATCATCCCCATCATTGTCGGCGCCAACGCCGAAGCGGTTGCCTCGGCCGAATTTCTCCAAAGCGAAGGGTTTGGCGTTCGCGCAATTCGCCCACCCACGGTCGCCGCGGGGCGCGCACGGCTGCGCTTGTCATTGACGAGCGCGATCTCATCCAATGAATTAAATCGTCTGGCAAATTGCCTGGCGTCATGGCGAGCCCAGCGTGTACCGCTGGCGGCGGGGTGTTCGTGAGGAATCACTTTTTCATTACGGGCACGGACACCGGCGTCGGAAAAACCACGCTCTCCGCGCTGCTCTGCGCCGCGCTCGACGCGGTGTATTGGAAGCCGATTCAAACCGGCACACTCGAAGGATCCGATCGAGTCACCGTGATGCGTTTGGCCGGTATCGGCACGGATCGCACGCTCGACGAAGTCTACAAATTTGTTCCGCCCGTTTCGCCCGATCTGGCCGCGCGCTGGGCTGGTACCGAAATCGATCTCAATCGCATCACGCTGCCCACCAGCCTGCACAATGACTGGCTTGTCGTCGAAGGCGCCGGCGGCGTGCTCGTGCCGATCAATCAAAAGCAATTCATGCTCGATATGATGGTGAAGTTTATGCTGCCCGTGATTTTGGCGGCGCGCAGCGGCGTCGGCACCATCAATCACACGCTGCTCACGCTCGCCGCGCTTCACGCGGCTGAATTGCCCGTCCATGGCGTCGTCCTGATCGGGGATCAGAATCGCGAAAATAGAGAAACGATCGAGCGATTTGGCCACGTTCGCGTCATCGGCGAAATTCCGCGGCTGCCAAATCTTCATCGCACCGCGCTGATGCAAGTCTTCATGAACAATTTCGATCGCGCTGCATTTGCTCAATAATTCTCCTGCCGCCAAAATTCCTGAGACAATTTTCAGCGGCTTCGATTTGAGGCGTCGTCCTCGATGACCAATCCCGACTGGCTCAACCTCGATCACGTCTGGCTGCCCTACACGCAGATGAAAACGGCCGCTCTGCCGGTGCCGGTCGTGTCCGCGTCGGGAGTGCGTTTAAAACTCGCCGACGGCAGAGAATTGATCGATGGAATTTCGAGTTGGTGGACGGCGTGCCATGGCTATGCTCACCCGCACATTTTGCAATCCGTGCGCCGGCAACTCGAAAAGATGCCGCACGTGATGTTCGGCGGCCTGGCCCACGAACCTGCTTACAAACTTGCCGCGCGCTTGGCGAAAATGCTTCCAGGCGATCTCAATCACGTCTTCTTCAGCGAATCCGGTTCCGTAGCCGTCGAAGTCGCGCTGAAAATGGCTGCGCAGTTCTGGATGAATCAAGGCGAGCGTCGCACAAAGTTCCTCAGTTTCCGCGGCGGCTATCACGGCGACACGTTCGCCACGATGGCGATCTGCGATCCCGAAGAAGGCATGCACAAACTTTTTCGCGGCGTCGTGCCAGAGCAATTCGTCGTGGATTTGCCCGACACAAAAGAACATCAAGCTGCCTTGCATCGCCTGCTCGACGAGAAATCTTCCGAAATCGCTGCGATCATTGTCGAGCCGCTCGTCCAAGGCGCCGGCGGAATGAAATTTCACGACGCTACTGTTCTCGCTGAACTCAAAAAACTCTCGCAGCAACACAACGTCTTGCTGATTTTCGATGAAATCTTCACGGGATTCGCACGCACGGGCTCGCATGTTTGCCTGCGAACAAGCCGAACGTGACTCCCGACATCATCTGCCTCGGCAAAGCCTTGACCGGCGGTACCGTTCCGTTAGCCGCGACCGTCGCGACCGACCGCGTCTTCAACGCATTTCTGTCCGACGACCCCGATGCTGCGCTGATGCACGGACCAACCTACATGGCCTATCCGTTGGGCTGTGCCGCCGCCAACGCCTCGCTCGATCTGTTCGAGACCGAACCTCGCTTGCAGCAAGTCCGAGCCATCGAAGCGCAACTCTTTGAAGAATTGTCTGCTTGCCGTGGAGCGGATGGCGTCCGCGACGTTCGCGTAAAAGGCGCAATCGGGGCGGTGCAAATGAACGCCCCCATAGATGCGGTAGGATTGCGCTCGCGTTTTGCGGAAAAAGGCTGCTGGATCAAACCGTTCGGCGATGTCATTTATTTAACGCCGCCGTTCGTGATCGAACCACGAGATCTGTCAAAGTTAACGTGCGCGATTGTGGACGTAGTCCGCGCGGAAGATAGTCCGTAGCAAAACCGGGAGGAATTTTTGCAGGGTGGCCTGAGCGGTTGGAAACAAAAGATTGTCGGATTCGCGAGTACGCTCGGTGCTCCCGGGCTTTTCATGATTTCGTTCCTGGATTCCTCCGTCCTGACTTTCCCGGTTATCAACGACCTGCTGCTGATCTCGCTCTCGATCCAAAAACCGACTCGCATGATTCTCTATGCGACGGCGGCAACCACCGGTTCAGTTTTGGGCTGCATTTTGTTGTATTTTCTCGCGCTGAAAGCCGGTGAAGCCGCTTTCCAACGAAAAGCCGGAGCGCGCGCAGCCAAAATACGCAAATTTGTGGAAGAAAACGGATTCGTCGGCATGTTGGTTGCGGCGCTTCTCCCGCCGCCAACTCCATTCAAGTTTTTCGTCTTGGCTGCGGGAGTCTTCCGCGTGCCGCTCTGGAGTTTCACGTCCGCCATCGCGATCGCACGCATCGTGCGTTATTTCGCCGTCGGCTATCTGGCGGTGCGCTACGGCTCGCAAGCGCTGCCGTATCTCGCGACGCATAAGCTGACGGTGATCGCGGTGCTGATTGTCCTTGTCGGCGTCAGCTATGCCGCTTCAAGATTCATCATGTACGAAAAGAAAGTCCACGACCACGAGCTCAAGTCCTAGCGTTGAACGCCGTTCTGCTCCCAAACAAGCTCGTCGGTTGAAACTTTTCCGTTCGCGTCAAAATCAACAACCGCCCGAATTTCTTTGCGTTCACCCGCCGCAACGTAACTTAGATCTCGTATCTCAACCTTATATCCATCGGATGTGTTTTCGATGTTGGCTTTCGGGAATCGCGCCACGCCAAGAAATCGTTTTGCAGCTTCCGAATTCTGCGCTTGGGCAAGCATCGGCGATGGTTCTGGTTTGAAAAGGGTCTCTCCATTGTCGGCATCAAATTGCGAGCTCGTGAAAATGCTGACGTCTGGCTCGTGCAACGCGCGTTCGGTTTCAACGATTCCGTGCCAGACAAATGGCGACGCGGCATCAGCGTATGCGGCGACGCGATGCGGCTGACCGCTATCGTAGCTGCGACCCTGCAATGTTGCGATCGCATTGCCGTGAAGATCGGCGCGCATGCCGACATAAAGCGCGAGGATGACCAGCCCGATGATCGCGCCGATTTGCCCGCGAGCTCCGCGCGCCTTTGCGCCAATCTCATCGGTAACCAGTCGCATCAGTTCGGGCAGTAAGAGTGCCGCGAGCAAAATCGAGATGATCCACAGATCGACGCGCGGCAACCAGTCCAACGCCACGCGTGTGCGACTCAGCGGCCAAAGAACCATCGTACCGGCAGATTGCGCGGCGTCCAGCGCTAGATGGAGCAACCCAGCTAGGATCGCTGCTACGAAAAACGGCAATCGCGGCGTTTTTGATAGCGCCGGTTTACCCTGAGGCTCGAAGGGCATCCCTGCCGGCGTTTTTTCTTCCGCTCGATCCTGGACGCTTCGTTGACTTACAAAAACGTACGCTGCCGCTAGGGTGGCACTAACGACCAACGACACAACGATCGAGTGCGCATAGGTCCGGTGCCACGCTAGATAAACTCCCGGACTCATCATCGAACTCAGAAAATCCACGTTCGCGATCGTCCCCGCAACAACAATCACAGCCCAGGCTCGCCAGCCCGCGCGCGGCACCAACGCCCGCGCCACCACCAGCGAAGCCAGACCTTGCGTTCCGATGTCCATCGATATTTTTTGAAATCAGGCGACAGCGCGAACTTTTTGCGTCGCACCATCTTGCGGCACAAGCAGCCTCAACGCACGCGGAACAATTTTGAATTCAATCGGCAGCCGCGCCAGCGGCTCGCCATCTACTTGTGCGTACACTGGATTGCTGTCCAGCGGCTCGCAAATGACCGAGTCCGCCTTCCAGAAATGCACGCCGTCGGTGCCACGCAGCTTGTTCATCCATAAGCTCGGCAAATAACTCAGATAACGAAGTCCGCTCTGCGTCTCCAGCGTCATCAATTCAAATTTGTCCTCGAACAAATCCGCGTCCGTCGTGATCTTGAACGGCCCACCGTAATTTTTTGTTCGCCCAATGACCACCAAACTCGAATTAATCTGCACGTTGTCGGCGATCACGCGAAAATGTGGAAATTTATAGCGCAGCACTTCGCGGGCTCCTTGCCACCAATACGCAAGAATGCCGACGCGTGCCTTTAAATCGAGATCGACGGCATAGACGATCATCCCGTCCGGCCCCGCGCCCGCGACGCTCAAAAACCATCGCTTTTTCTCGGGTTCGTTGACCGGCGTTGCCAGACCCAGTGCAATGTCGCGCACCTCGCCGTGCAACAGCTTCTTCGCTGCGCCTGGGATATCCCACGGAAGATTCAATTCCTTCGCCAAAATATTAGCGGTTCCACCGGGAAGTAGCGCGAGTGGCACGCGGTGTCCGTTTTGCGCGCCGGCCAGCCCGTTGACGACTTCATTCAACGTTCCGTCGCCGCCGCACGCAATTACAAGCTGCCGCCCTTCGTTCGTGGCGCGCTGCGCAATCTGCGTCGCGTCGCCCGGGCCGCGCGTCTCAACGAGTTCTGCTTCGATCCCGCCGGTCGCCAAGAATTTTCCGCGCCTGATCGAGCAGCGGCCGTCGCGCCTTCCCTCCGTTTCCGGCATTCGGGTTGTGAATCAGCAACGCGTTTTGTGGATTGGCGGTCATCGGCCGTCCTGCGTGAATTTGTTCTCGAACACTCTGCCTCCACCGAGGGATCTGTCATCCTGAGCGAAGCGAAGGATCTCAGGCGTATGCCATTCGCAAAGGCATCGGGTCGTGGCCCGCGCACTGCTCCGCGGAAATCCCATTCTATATAATATGAATTAGAATCAAGTTAACGTTCTCTCGAGGGTTCCATGCCCAAGGCTGTTCCGGCGAAACAGGAAATCGAGCAACTCCGCGACAAGATTCGCCACCACGACTATCAATATTACGTCCTCGACGAGCCGGAGCTCACCGACGCCGCCTATGACCGGCTGATGAACCGGCTGAAGGAGCTTGAAGCGGCGAATCCCAAGCTTGTCACGCCGGATTCACCTACTGCTCGCGTCGGCGGCACTCCGCGCGCCGGATTCCAGACCGTTCGCCACGCCCGTCCGATGCTCAGCCTCGATAACGCGTTTTCTTACGAGGCGCTCGGCGATTTCGATCGGCGCGTGCGGCAGGGAATCGGGCGCGAAAAGATCGAATACGTCGCCGAACATAAATTCGATGGCCTGAGCATTTCACTCCAATACGAAAACGGGATCTTGATACGCGGCGTGACGCGCGGCGATGGCTCGACCGGCGAAGACGTGACGCCGAATGTGAAAACGATCCGCTCGGTTCCGCTGCGTATCGATGCCGCGCTGATCAAAAAGGCGAAGTTGAAGCCGAACTTTCGAAGTGCGCGGCGAAGTTCTGATGACGCGCAAAGCGTTTGAAGCGATGAACCGCCATCAGGAGCAGATGGGCGCCAAAGTTTTCGTCAATCCGCGCAATGCGGCCGCGGGATCGGTCCGCGTGCTCGATTCATCGATCACCGCGCAGCGTCGCCTCGAATTTTTCGCGTACTACCTCCTCGTCGATGGACTGGAACCCTTCTCGAAACATTCCGAATCACTCGAAGCACTCAAGCAATTGCGGTTCCGCGCTTCCGACGATTGGAAATTGTGCGACGGCATCGAGAAAGTCATCGCCTATTGCGACGCTTGGGAGCCAAAGCGCGAGCATCTCCCCTACGAAATCGACGGCGTCGTCATTAAGGTGAATTCCACAGGAATCCAGCGGGAATTGGGCTTTACCGCCAAGGCGCCGCGCTGGGCCATCGCTTACAAATATCCCGCGCGCCAGGAAACGACCGTCGTCAACGACATCCGTGTGCAGGTCGGCCGCACCGGCACGCTCACGCCCGTCGCGGTGCTCGAACCGGTGCAAGTCGGAGGCGTCACTGTCAGCCGTTCCACGCTCCACAACATGGATGAGATCAAGCGCCTCGGCCTGCAAATCGGCGACACCGTGCTGATCGAGCGCGCCGGCGAAGTGATCCCGCACGTTCTGAAAGTCCTGAAGGAAGGCGCCGAATCGCCGTCCATTTCAAATGCCTGAGAAGTGCCCCGAATGCGGCAGCGCAATTCACAAAGCCGAAGACGAAGTCGCCTACCGCTGCGTCAACGCCGCCTGTCCCGCAAAGCGCCGCGAGTCGTTGCTGCATTTCGCCAGCCGCCATGCCATGGACATCGACGGCCTCGGCGACAAAATCGTCGATCAACTCGTCGCAAAGGGATTGGTCAAAGATGTCGCCGACCTCTACACGCTCGAAGCTCGACACGCTGATCGACCTCGAACGCTTCGCCGAAAAATCCGCGCAAAATCTCATCGACGAAATCGAAGCCAGCAAGAAAGCCTCGCTCGCTCGCCTCATTTACGCGCTGGGCATCCGCATGATCGGCGAACGCACCGGCCAACTGCTCGCCGCGCATTTTTCATCGCTCGATGAACTCGCCGACGCCACCGAAGAGCAGCTGCTCGAAGTCGGCGAAGTCGGCCCAAAAGTCGCCGCCAGCATCGCCGAATTTTTCTCCGAGCCGCGAACCAGAAAATCATCAAGAAGCTCGACAAGTACGGCGTCAAACCCACCGCCGAAAAGCGCGTCGTCAAAAGCCAGAAATTCGCCGGCAAATCCTTCGTCTTCACCGGCGGCCTCGCCAACCGCTCGCGCGAAGCCGCCGCCGAACTCGTCCAGCAACACGGCGGCAAAATCTCCGGCTCCGTCAGCAAGAAAACCGACTACGTCGTCGTCGGCACCGACCCCGGCTCCAAATACGACAAAGCCAAAGAACTCGGCGTCCCCATCCTCACTGAAGACGAATTCGACAAGCTCCTCAACTCCGGTAGCGCCACGTCTCGCCGGCGGTTTACGATCCGTGCACCAACCCTCGCAAATCGCCTTGAGGGCAAACGAGTTAGCAAGCCGTCCGGCGCTGCTATGTGAACTTAACCTCATTCCAAATCACATCTCTTACGCAAATTCACGCTCGTAACTGGCCCCAGAATCACATTCTTAGCAATGAAAAGCGGGAGGAGTGGTAGCGCCCCATTCCTCAAAGTGGGAACGGCACTCTCGCGAAGTTCGACGGTATAATGTCGCCAGCGGGTGAGCCGGGTGATCGCTGGCCGAGCGTCGCAAGACGCAAGGCGGGAGGAAAGTCCGGACACCGTCCCGAGTCATCGGGAGCAAGGGCAACGCGCCTGGTAACGCCAGGGGAGCGACCGCGGACGCAGGTTTCGCCTGCAAACGCGATTCGTTCACGGAAAGTGCCACAGAAAATAGACCGCCGGCGGAACGGCACGGTGGCATCGCGCAGGAAAACCTGCAAGATGTCTTCGCACGATTCGCTGGTAAGGGTGAAAAGGTGGGGTAAGAGCCCACCGCTCACGCAGCAATGCGTGAGGCACGGAAAACCCCGCGTGGTGCAAGGCCAAATAGGAGGGGAGAGCCGGCCCGGCTCGTCGAGTTAGCGTTCGGCAATTTCCGCTTCACGGCGGAATTGCAAAGAATGCGCTCCCTTCGCGGCGGCGCAAGCCGTCGCCAAGAGCAACCCTCGGGTAGGCTGCTGGAGCCATGGCGCGAGCCATGGCCTAGAGGAATGATCGCCGCGCACAGCTCGCAAGAGCAGTGCGGCACAAAATCCGGCTTACAGGCTCGCCCGCTACTTTTCGTCTCACATCTCACTTCGATTTGTTCACGCCTGTAGAGAAAATCGTAATAAACTACATTGTAGTACTAATGGAGAAGGTTAAGCGGAGATTTGTCACTCTGAAATCTGCTCGGTCGCATCTCCTGGAATCACATCGACGAGCGAGATCAGATTGAAAGTGTGCTTCCAATGCACGGTCAGAAATGCGGACGATTGATCGTTCAGAAACAAGTCTTGCCGCAGGATCGCCCACAGGGAAGCCGATTTCGCCGCAGCCGCCTGTTGACGATCGCCGGGATCGTAACCGAACGCCTGAATATCGCTCGCCATCTCCCGCTCCACCGCCAGCGCCCGCTCAAACGGACTGCCTCGGCGTCATCCGCGTGTCTTGATCGATCGTGTGAACAAGTTCTCGCAAACGCAGAGGCGACGTAGCGGCGGGCAAACGTGATCGAAAATGATAATGCGCAACGGCGATGGATCCATGGAATCGCTGGAGGCACGAGGGGTCGGAGTTGCCTTCGGAAGATACGCAGGAGACGCGACTCGTAATCGAATCGCGAAAACGCA
Organism: uncultured Acidobacteriota bacterium; assembly: GCA_963850795.1. GTDB lineage: Bacteria > Acidobacteriota > Terriglobia > Acidiferrales > UBA7541 > Acidiferrum. The sequence goes on from CAWKNS010000017.1 coordinate 109,132, forward strand.
AACTATTGAGCATCGAGTTGTCGAAATATTGCACGCTCATACGGATCTCGCATTCGGGCGTCAGAAAGCGAAAAATTGGCTCCGCATTTTTCTCTGATTTGCGCACCCTCGGCGCGACACTGAAGCCGGCGAGAGAGGACAGAAAGGACCGCCGTCCGAAAGACCGAGAATCCGCAACGGATTTTGCCGCCATGATCTTCTCCAGGAATATAAACTACATTGTAGTAGTAATTAGATGCACGTCAACCACTCCTGTCAGGCTCGCCGCTTACAGTTCTATAAGTCTATTTTAATCAGTTGATTATGAGGAATTGCGGCGCCGAAAAACCGATCCGACTCCCTTAAATGCGGTTCGCATGGCATTTTCCATTAGTACTCACGGCTAAAGACTCCCAACCATCGTCCTATAGGAAGCAGACGCCCCGCCCGCTATCTTAGCTACAGCGGGTGAGGGTCCGTGTCCCAGCAGTTGTGTCCGGCGCGAAAACCCTCAAACACAGCGGCTATCGGTGTAACCCGTCGAAGTCGCCGTACAAATTTGACGTTAACTCTCAGTGCGGGTTAGGGCCAGGTCCCCGGTATAGACGTCATGACGGACGCGATCGATAGAAATTCAAGAAAGCCGAGCGAGCATGCCCCATTGCAGCAGGGCATCCAGGAACTCGAGATCGGCTTAAAGAAAGACACGCGCTTCACCATTCTCGAAATTACGGGATTGGCGGTTGCGGTCGTGCTCTTGTTCGTTTTGCAGGGCGGCTTCGGTGATAAGCCGGTTGCGACGGTCGTTGTCGGCGCGCTGATTTCTCTGATCGGCGTCAGCCGCGCGAACGCGATGATCCGCCATAGCGATACGAAGGCCGTGTTGCAACGGCAGATTCAAATCGTCGCCAAGCATCGCGTCAAGGCCGACAAACTTTACGATCTTTCGATTCTCGATCCGCTGACCAGCCTTCACAACCGCCGCTTCGGAGAGTTGCGCCTGAAAGAAGAAATCGCGCGAGCCGAACGCACCGGCGATCCGCTTGCCGTGGTTCTGTTCGACCTCGACTACTTCAAGGAAATTAACGATAAGTTCGGCCACGCGGCCGGCGACGCGGCGCTGCGCGAATTTTCACGGCGCTTGAAGCGCGCCATTCGCGCGTGCGACATTCCGGTCCGTCTCGGTGGCGACGAATTTTTGGTGATCTTGCCCGAGTGCCCGCGGGACAAGGTGAACGTAATCATCGAGCGCACCGGCACGCCGCAAATCGAATTCAGCGGCGAAAAGATCCACGTCTGCTACTCGGTGGGAATCGCGCAGTATCAGTACTCCGACACGTCCGAGCAAATGCTGGCGCGCGCCGACCAAGTGCTCTACGTGAAGAAGCAGGCGCGTCCTGCCGCGAAGACCGTCGCGAGCATCGCAAAGAACGCCGAGTCGTTGGATCCGGATTTCGGCATCACGCCACCGCCGATTGACACGTTCAATCTGACAGCGCGCCTCCGGGAGCAACCCCCACAGGGCATCGAAGTCGATTTGGAACACTAAGGCGAGCGTCGAGAACGCCGCGCGGCGCGAATTGCGAACTCACTCAGTTCACGAGATCTTCAAAATCTACTGCAGCGAGGCGACAGCCTCTGGCATTTCGTTATACACGCTGAAGAGATTCAGCAAACTCACCAGTTTCAGACTCTGGATGGTAAACGTCGTCGGCCGGTAGAGCCGAATTGCTCCGCCGCCTTTTCGCGCTGCGGTCAGATGGCGCATGAGCGCTCCGATTCCGCTCGAATCGATCATCGGCATTTCCTCGAGATCGAGCACGATCTTGTTCTCGCCGTTCGCCAGCATTTCCGTCATGTCGCTGTTGAAGCGGTCGAGCGGCGCGCCCATGCAGAGCTTGCCCTTCAGTTTCATCACTTTGACGCCGTTCTGCGTTTTGATCTCCACTTCCATGTTCCCGCCTTCCGCAAGCCGCGATGCCAGCCCGCATGGAGCGTGCCGAACCGCGGTTCGAGCCGTTGACACTGTATTAGGCCTTTGTTAGAGTGCGCGCACAAAATAATTAACCCGCGCGGAAAAAGCAAGAAACAGGTCGGTGTTCTCTGGCGCCGAGTGGGCGCGGAGGAAGTTAATCGGTGCCCAATAGCAGCCAAAATCCTGGCAGTGGTGTCGCTACTTTTTTCAAACAGTTAGTCGAAGCGCAGGAAGTGGCGTCACGCGCTCGCGTCATCGCCAATTTTGCCGCGGAATTGGTTCCAGACTCAGCTGCCTGCGTTTACACGATCGCATCCGACGGCAATGAGGATTTTTGGGTGCCCCGCGCAATTATTGGTGACGCCACGATTCACGAGCGCGCGATCGCGTCCGACTCCGGCTTGCTGGGCGACCTCTTCGACGGCGACTCCGAGCCGATCACCAAGTCGCGCGCCCAAACTACAACGCGAAGACTATCCCCATATCGACGCTCGCCGTACTGTTCGCTCGGTGAGCTATGTTTCGCTGATTCAGGACGAAGATTTGGTCGGCGCCGTGGAAGTTCTGTGCTTCGGCGAAGAAGCGACGCCCGATGCGCTCGAAACGCTTGTCGAAATCTCCGAGCCGGCTGCGGCCGCGCTCGTTTCCGCGACAGCAATACGAAACCGAGCGCAATGATACGCTCAGCTCGATCACCCGCCTGACCCAGCTCTACGATCTCGAAAAAGTTTTCTCCTCGACGCTGGAGATGCAGGAGCTTCTTCCGCTCGTCACGACCAAGTTCCAGGAAATCCTGAATTGCGAGGCTGTGAACATCTGGCTGCTGCATCCCGACGAATCGCTCGAGCTGATGCATCAGGCGGGGCACGATCCGACCGCCTTCAAGGGGCAGACTGTCAAATCGGGCGAGGGAATTATCGGCAAGCTCTCGAACGATGGCGAAAGCGTCTGCATCTCCGACGAAAACGATGCCCGGCTTGTCGAGCGTAATCGGCGAGGCCGAAGCGGATCGCGTTCGCACACTGATCGCCGTCGCCGTGATGGATCGCGAATCGCTCGTCGGTTGCGTCGAAGCGATCAACAAAAACGAAGGCGAAGCCTTCGACGACGACGATCTTTTCATCCTCACGAGCCTGGCGGGCACAGCGTCGAACGCGCTGCACAACGCAGCCTGTTGATGGCCGAGCGCAAAGTCGAAATTCTCGAGACGCTGAACACCGTCAGCCACGAGATCACTTCGACGCTGAGTCTCGAGCGCATGCTTCAGACGATCGTCAATGCTCCGCAAGCAGTCATCCCATATGAGCGCGCGGCAATCGCGCTCGACCGTCGCGGACGATTCAAGCTCAGCGCGGTCACCGGCACGACGCAGGTGAACGTCGATCAACCGGATATCGCGCCGTTGAACGATTTGCTGCAGTGGGTTTCGCTGTCGGAAGATGTTTTGCCCGTGCGCCAGCACGGCGACGAAATCGACTCCGACCGCGAGGAAACGGCCGCAAAATTCAAAAGTTATTTCGCACAATCGGGGATGCGCGGTTTTTACGCGATGCCGCTGATCGACGACACAGGCCGCGTCGGCGTACTCGCGCTGGAATCGAGCGATCCCGATTTTCTCGGCCCCGCGCACGTCGAAATTCTGCAGGTCCTGGCGAGCCAGGCGACCGTCGCGCTGCGCAACGCGCAGATGTACAAAGAAGTTCCGTTCATTTCGGTGCTCGAGCCGGTTTTGGCGCGGAAGCGCAAATTCATGGCGATGGAAAAACGCCGCCGCACGCTGATCGTCGCGGGCGCGATCGCCGCGGTGATTTTCCTCGTCGCGTTTCCGTTTCCGCTTCGCGTCGACGGCGACGCCGTCGTGACGCCGCTGCATCGCGTGCAGATTCAGCCGGAGGCTGCGGGCGTCGTATATCGCGTCTTGGTTCACGAAGGCGATCACGTTAACGCCGGCGATGTTCTCGCCGAAATGGAAAGTTGGAATTCCCGCTACAGCCTTGCCGAAGCGCAAGCCAAGCACGAATCCGCGCTGATGCAGATGAATCACGCGCTCGCCGTCAACGACGGCAGCGCCGCCGGCGCGCAGCAGGTGCAAGCGGAATATTGGCAGGCGGAATTGTCGCGAGCGCAGGAAGTACTCGACAAATCGAAGTTGCGTTCGCCGATCGATGGAGTCGTCGCGACGCCGCGCGTCGATTCCTTCGCCGGGAAGCAAGCTGGCTCTCGGCGATTCTTTCGCCGAAGTCGTCGATACGTCGCGCGTGATCGTCGATGTGGCGATCGACGATCGACGATGCCGGGCTGCTGCGCGCCGGCCAAACCGCATCGGTGAAACTGAACAGCTATCCCGACGCGCACATTTCACGGCCAAGTTCTGCTCGTCAGCCAGAAAGCGGAGAGCGTGCACGAAGCGCCGGTCTTTTATTCGCGCGTCGCGATTCCCAATGCCGACGGGCTGTTGCGCGCTGGCATGGAAGGACGCGGCAAAGTGAAAGTCGGCACATATCCGGCGGGCTATGTGTTGCTGCGCGGCCCGAGCATTTGGATTCATGTCGAAGATGTGGGATTGGATGGGTTGGTGAGCATGAGCTGGCAGAGAACGTCCAATCTGCTCTTCGCCGTTACGATCGGCGCATTCGCGCTCGCGTGCTGGCTGCAGCGACGACCGGGCGATCGCGCCTTCGACGACGAATGCGGCTTCCGCGGCTTCCGCTCCTGCCAGCGCACCCCTGGCCTGCTCCACTACCGGCCGCATCGCCAGTCCGGCCGACATTTCGAGTTCATCGCTCGTTGTCACCGGCCCGATCATCGTCGAGCATCAACTCGATCTGACCGCGCAGCGCGACGGCGTCGTCACGAAGCTGCTCGAGCGATGTTTCTTCGCGCGTCAAAGCCGGCGCGCTCATGGCGCAACTCGACGATCGCCAGATCACCGCGAATCTGGAAGCCGCCCGCGCCAAAACGCGCGGCATCGACGCCGAAATCCGCGACCTGAAAGCCGAAGCCGAAGTCGTTCAGGCCGACTACGGCCGCGCGCAACGGCGCTGGGATCTCGGCCTGATCTCCGAAGAAGAATTGCAGCACGCCAAATACAAAGCCGAATCCGAGCAGTGGGACATCAAGCGCGTCATCGAGCAGCGCAGCACCGCGCAGCAGGAAGAACGCTCGCTCGAACTGGAGCTGGAAAAAACGCGCATCACCGCCCCGTTCAGCGGATTGGTCGCGCGCCGCTATGTTCGCGAAGGGCAAAACGTCGCCAAAGGCGATCGCCTCTTCTGGATCACCGCCGAAAGCCCGCTGATGATGCGATTCACGCTGCCTGAAAAATATTTCGGCCGCCTGCATCATGGCCAGAAATTTGAAGTCACCTCCGCCGATCTTCCCGGCGAAAAACACACCGCATCGGTGCGCGAGATCAGCCCTGTCATCGATCCCGCCAGCGGCACATTCGAAGTGCTTGGTCGAACTTGCTGCCAATCATGGCAATTTCCGCCCCGGCATGAACGCCGCCCTGCATCTCAGCGCCAGCGCCGCCACCAACGCCGCCGCGAAACCCGGCATCAATCCCGGCAAGACGCCGTGAACCTCACCCGCGTCCTCAACGTCGCGCTGCCCGAAATCCCCGCGCGCGTCCTGGGCGACAAACCGCCGCGCTTTCCGCCCGACGTCATCTGCGAAAGAACACATCGAAGATGGCCAGCGCGTCGTCCGCGTCGTTGTGCGCGGCGTCGACGCGATGTTTCGATTTCCTCCGGCCAATTGGGAGTTGGCGCAACTTTTCGACGGCACTCGGTCGTACCCCGAGATCGCCGAGGAGCATTCGAACAGGACGAATACTCAGTGCTCGGAAGATGACGTCCGCGAATTCGCCAGAACTTTGGAAGAGATCGGCTTCTGGCATCGCACCGCGCAGGAAAAAAACATCCTGCTCATGCAAAAAGACGCGGATAAGCGTCGCAAAACCCTGAAAGGCCACCAAGAGCAGATGGGGTGACCTCTCTGAAATCACTTTTCCCGCATTCAATCCCGACAAATTTCTGACGTGGCTCTACAACCACACCTATTGGATTTACACGTGGTGGTTCACCGCGCTCACGCTCGCCCTCTTCGGCGTGATGATCGCGATCACCGTAACGCATTGGAGCGAAATCGGCCGCGATACGCTTGAGTTTTACAACTTCACCGCATAAAACCTGGGGTGACGTGGCGGTTTTCTGGGTCGCCACCCTCGTCGCGATGTGCTGGCACGAAACCGCTCACGGACACGCGACGAAGCACTACGGCGGCAAAGTTCCAGCGATGGGCTTTCTGCTCATTTACCTGGCGCCGGCGTTTTACACCGACACGACCGAAGGCATGGTCACCGGTTCCCGCTATCAGCGCTTCATCATCGCCATGGCCGGCTCGTGGTCGGAATTCTATCTATCCGCCTTCGCCACCATCATTTGGTGGGACAGTGCCCCCAACACGCCCGTCCACAATGCCGCCTACGTCATGATGCTCGTCACCGGCTTCGCCGCCGCACTGATCAATTTGAATCCGCTCATCAAGCTCGACGGCTATTACATGATGTGCGAGGCAATCGGGCTGAATGAATTGAAGGAAGACTCCACGGCCTACGTCAGCGGCTGGATCAAGCGCCACATCTGGGACTTGCCCGTTGAGGTGCCGTACGTCCCGCGCCGCCGCCGGTTCGGCTACGTCGTTTACGCTCTGCTTTCGGGCGTGTACAGCTACACGATGCTTTACATCCTCGCTCGATTCGTCGGCAACGTGTTTCGCAATTTCGATCCCGATTGGTCGTTCATTCCTGAACTCGTTACAGCGGCTTTCATTTTCCGAAGCCGCATTCGCAGCCTGGTGACTTTTATGAAACTCGTTTACCTGGACAAACGGGACCGCGTTCGCTCTTGGGCGATCTTTCGGCACCCGCTCTATCTCCTCGGCGCGCTGCTGTTGTTCGCATGCTTGCCGCTGTGGCACGACACCATCCACGGCCGGTTTGTTCTCGAGCCTCAGCACCGCGTCTTCGTCCGCGCGCTCGTTCCCGGGATCGGTCACGCAGGTCTACGTTGCCGAAGGCATGCAGGTCGCCGCGGGTGCGCCGTTGCTTCAAATGAACAATCTCGCCCTCCGCTCGAACCAGGGCAAGACCGCAGCCGACTACGCTGTCGGCCGGTATGCGCGCGACGTCCGCGCTCCTGCACTACTCCGATTACGGCGCCGCAACTCAGGACCGCGACCGCCTCGCCGAACAGGTGCGCACGGTCGATGCCCAGGCTGCGACTCTCGACGTCTCCAGCCCGATCGCGGGCGTCGTGCTCACCCCGCGGATGAGCGACCGGCTCGGCTCGCATGTCGCCGAAGGTACGGAGTTGGCAGAGGTCGCCGACCTCGACCCGATGAAAGCGCGCATGTTTGTGTCGGAGTATGACTTACATCGACTCCGCGTGGGGCAGCCGGCAAGGATGATGGTCGAAGGTTCGACGCATAAGTTGGACTCCAACGTCGAGTCGATCGCCCAGCGGTCTTCGGAGATCGATCCAGAGCTGGAGCAGCCTGAGAAACTGAAAGGGCTAAGCGCTCCCAATTTTTACGTGGTCGATCTTCCGCTTGCAAACCCCGGTGGTGCGCTCAAGCCTGGGATGGTGGGCGTGGCCCGGGTCTACGGGGCGAGGCGTAGCCTGGTCGGATTGATGTGGGTGTCGGTGAGGCGAGGCGTGGTGCGAAAGTTCTGGTGAAAAAAGGAAAAGGCCCCGGGTGACCGAGGCCTTTTCGAAACACATGGGGATCAGGCTTACTGCATGATGCGGGCGCGGCGAGCGCGGCGGGCGCGCTTCGTCGGCGCAGCGCGGAGAGTATGCTTCGACGCGCTTGCGGTTGCCGGGGAAGCCGTCACTTCTTCCTTCACAACGTTGGCTTTCTTGGCGCTCTTGAGGGTGCTGATCAAGCTCTTCTTTTGGATGGACATCGTAGACTCTCCTCGCTGAATTTTGTCTTCCGTCCCACGCATTCCTATATTGCATGGCGCGTGCCAAACCGCGCAGCGGCCATCATTGTTCGCCGATCTATCGAAAACGCGCCACGCAGCGCGATTCGGCGCAGCGAAACTTCGCCGAGGGCCTGCGAAAATTCACCAAGGGTTAAAAATTAACCACCGATGGGTGAATTTTTAACCGTTTTTACTGGACCTTGTGCTTCCGGCAGAGGTATTTCATCCGCTGCGGGTCTACTTTTAACAGCGATGCCGCCGCGCTCTTCTTCCCGCCGGTTCGCCGCAGCGCTGCATTGAGGTACGCCAGCTCGATTCGCTCCAGTTCGCCGTCGAAATCGACGCCCTCTTCGGGAATGAGCATCGACTCCTGCCCAGCCGCGCTCGATTGCAGCATCTGCTGCGGCAAGTGCTCCAGCGTCACCGTCGGGCTGTTCACCATGACCACGATCCGCTGGAGCACGTTCTCGAGCTCGCGCACGTTGCCCGGCCATTTGTAGCCTTCCAGTAGTTCTAGGACGTCGGGCTTCAGCGTCTTGAGCGGCTTCTTCGCCGAGGTGCAATAAATCCTGCAAAAAGTGATCGACCAGCAGCGCGATATCGCCGTCGCGGTCGCGCAGCGGCGGTACGATTATCGGCACAACGTTGATGCGGAAGTAGAGATCCTCGCGAAATCGTCCCTTGCGGACGCAATCCTCGAGGTCTTCGTTCGTCGCCGTGATGAGGCGGAAATCGATCTTCTGCGCGTGGCGCGCGCCCAGCCGCTGACTGACACGCTCTTGCAACACCCTGAGCAGCTTGCTCTGCAAATGCGGGTTCAGCGTGGTGATTTCGTCGAGAAACAGCGTTCCCCCGTGCGCCAGCTCGATCAGCCCGGGCTTGGCCGTGTCGGCGCCGGTGAACGCGCCTTTTTCGTAGCCGAAAAGTTCAGACTCGATGAGGTTTTCCGGCAGTGCTGAGCAATTGAGGCAGATGTACGGCTTGTCGGCGCGCTCGGAGCACTGCACCACCGCCCGCGCAATCAGCTCTTTGCCAACGCCACTCTCGCCGCGCAGGAGCACCGAAGCGTTCGTATTCGCCACCGCTTCGATCGAGCCGTACAGTTTTTGCATCGTGGCGCTGCCGCCGACCAAGCCGCAGAACGAAACCTTCTGCTCGGCTTGGGCGATGACCCGGCGCCCCTCGAGTTCGAGCGCACGCTTCTCCAGCGCGCGCGGCAGCACAATCTTCAACTCTTCAAAATTGAGTGGTACGAGAAAAAACTCATCGGCGCCGGCCTGCGCCGCTTTCAGCGGCAACGTGCGCTGCGTTGCGCGCGTGAACGCCGCCAGCACGAGGTCGTCGCGCAGCCGCCGCATTTCCTCAAGCACTTCGAGGCCGTCGGCCGCGCCATCCCCGACGCAGTCCAGATCGAAAAGAACGGCATGAACGTCCGCGTTCTCGAACACTTCTCGGATTTCGTCTTCGGTTTTCGCTTGGAGAATCCGGAAGGTCGCGCCGAGATGCTCTCGAATGGCGCGAAAGTGCTCCGGTTCGTCGGACACAACGGCAACGAGATGTCGCTCGGCAGCGTCAGATTCGGGCAAGGGCAGCTCCGCCGTCAGTTGCGGGCGATTATAGGTGAGAGAGGTCGCGGCAGGGAAGAGGCGCGAAAGTCACAAGCGATCTCAAGACGGCTAACGTGAATCGCCCGCATTCAGTGCGATGCCGGAGTCGGCGTCGGCCGCATCATCAGTTCCTCAAACATCTTCGTGAACTTCGGCAAATTCACATCGAGCTGCGCATGTACGAGTTTCACGTCATTGTTGGGCTTCAGTTTTTCCGTCCAGGTCAGCGTGTCGCCATACGTCGGCCCGTGATCGATGTTCACGTCCATGTACACGACTTTTTCTTTCGTGATGATGCTCGGGTCGAGCCACGCGCACGCCGCCAGCTCGTCCCACATGTAATAGCGCTCCTGCGAAAATTTCGCGATGTACTGCGCTGCCGGATTCGGCGACTTCGCGATCGCGTCGATCATCTCCTGCGTGAACATCGCCTTCAGCGAAATGTCCACCGTCGTGACATCGATGCGCGGCCAGTTCGCGCGAAAGACGTTGTGCGCCGCTTCCGGATCGAACCAGAAATTGAACTCGTGCCGCGGGCTCGTCGAAAACTCCGGATCGTCGGTCTGCGGATTCAGGCTGCCGCCCATCATCACGATGCCTTGCGTCAGCTCCGCGAAATGCGGATCGATCGCGATCGCCAGCGCGATGTTGGTCAGCGGCCCGCCTTCGTAAATCGTCATCTGATGCGGATGCGCATGCACCTGCCGGATCAAAAAGTGCGCCGCGTCTTCGTCGATCGCCTTCGTGTGCGGCTCGCCCTCCGCCATCTTCGGAATCACATACGGCCCATGCATCGGCGGAGTCGCCGGCACCGCGCCGGCAACGCTATCCTGCTGCGCCTCCACTCCCCACGCGCCGAGCCATTCCACTTTTCCGTAAAGCTGCAAATAAAGCCGCGTCTCGTCTTCCTTGCGCACCAGCGGATACACCGCGCCCTGCACGACCGGCACATCCGTGCGCCCGATCAATTCCAGCATCCGCAGCGTGTGCGCCGTTTCTTCGTCGCGCCACGCGTTGCCGGTCACCATCGTCAGTCCCAGCACATCGACGTTCGGCGACAGCAGTAGCGCCATCATCGCCATCTGATTCGATCCGCCGGGTCCCGAGCCGTCCTGATCGACGATGATCATTCGTTTTTGCGCGGACGCGCTCGGCGAGAACGACAAAACGGCAAGTGCAACAAGAATCGCGCCGATAAATTTTGCAAAACGCTGGGTGAAGTCAAAGGGGCGTTTCATGGTCCGACATTCTCGCACAACAACGCGCGTTCTCAATCCGCGTACGAGAAGCTGCGTGCGGATCACTCTTCTCGAGAAGCGAGGCCGAGTGTTAGCATCTCCGCCGAGCTTCTAATAAGGGAAGGAGACGACTATGGTGACAGATTGGTTCGCGCGGCCAATCCTGAATGTGAAAGACGTCGAGGCCTCGCTTCGCTTTTACGTGGACAAGCTCGGCTTCACCAGCCCTTGGCGCTACGATGACGATGGTCAAGCGCATGTCGCGCAAGTCGATCGGCAAGGCTGCGCGATCATCTTGGCCCGCTCATGGCCGGAGAGCACTGGAAAGGGATTGATATTCATTTCCCTGAACGTCGAGCCGCCGACGTCATGAAGCTGCGACTGCCGCGCTGGATTCGCTCCGCGCGGAATTCGAGTCCAAAGGTGTTACGGTGAAAGATGCCTCGTGGGGCTATCGACTTTTAGTCGTCGACGATCTCGACGGCAATCAGCTCTTGTTCAACTATCCGCACGAGACATAGCGGGCGGTCCGCTTAGCTGGCGGCTTTTGCCGTCGATCCGCGCAAAATCAAACCCGTCTCCAACTCGACTTCTTTGCCGTTCGGCGAAACATCGCGGTTTTCCGCTTCGCCGCGCAGCGCCTCGAACGCATATTTCGCGAGCTGCTTCTGCGACATGCGCACCGTCGTCAGCGGCGGCGTCGTAAATTCCGCCAGGCGAATATCGTCGAAACCGATGACCGATAATTCGCGAGGAATCGCGATGCCGCGCTCATACGCTTCGCGCATCACTCCGACCGCGGTCATATCGTTGGAGCACAAAATCGCTGTCGGCAGCTGCGACGCGCGAGGCCAACTTTGCGAACGCCGCCACTCCGCCTTCCACTTTGTGATCGCCGGTGACGATCAATTCCTGATCGACCGGCAGATCCATTTTCTTCCATCGCCGCTTCAAATGCGGTTCGCCGCGCCATCGCGGATTTCAAACTCGTCGGGCCGGTGACAAACGCGATGCGCTTGTGTCCCAATTCCGCGAGATGCCTCACCGCTTCGCGGATGCCTTGCTGGTAGTTCACGCGAATGTTGGTGATGCCGGCGGCTTGCGGGCCGACATCGACAAACACCAGCGGCACTTTGCGGAAACGGAGATCGTCAACCAGCGCGTCTTCCATGCCGAACGTCAGAATCGCGACGCCATCGACGCGACGCTCGATCATGCGCCGCACCGCCAATTCCATCCGCTTCGGATCGTGAACCGTCGATGTCAGCAAAATTTCGTAGTGATTCTCGACGGCGATGTCTTCAAACGCCTGCACGATTTCCGGGAAAAACGGATTCGTAATCTCCGAAACGATCAGTCCGAAAATGCGGCTCTTGCCCGAAACCAGCGCGCGCGCCTGCGTGTTCGGGTAGTAGCCCATGTCTTCGATGACTTTGAGCACGCGCTTTGCGAGCGCCGGATCGACCGTCGGCACGCGGTTGATCGTCCGCGAAACTGTCGCGGTCGATACCTTGGCTCGCTTTGCGATTTCTCGAATGTCCATGGAGTGACTTGGGCCGGCTTCCTTTACCGCATCCAGTCCTAAAAGGGCTTTTCCGAGCGGTGGAAGCACAACTATCCGCGCAACCCAGTCAAAATTCAAATCGTGGCTGACTTCATGAACTTGGCCACAAGATCGCTCGAATGAGATGCTCGGCAAATCACCACGTCACTCGAATAAGCGATACGCGCTTGTCTCGGCAAGTCAAAGCGCACAATGCACGCGTTGTTCTGTGGCTGTCACCCATTCCGGCGAAGACAGAAGCTGTAGTTGTCCCGCAGCTTCCAGTTCCCGGTATTGCTGTTTCCGAAGGTTGCTGCGGCGAACCCATTGCCTTCCACGCTTCAAACGCATTGCTGTGTGTCGCATCGATGCGGAAGTGCTCGATCAGCACGCGTTTCGTTGCCGGCGGCAGGCCGTCGATCTTGAGTTCGATCGGCGCGGCGGGCGCTGCGAGGTCGTCATCATGATAGTTCCAAACGAGCACGTCGGTTTCATGTTCCTTGCGCGTCGCAACAACAGAAACGTCGGCTGGTCCGCGCACGCCTGATTTCAGGACATCACTCGTGTTCAACGCGCCGGAACTTTGCGCTTCGATTCGTTCTCCGCCGAGCAGGCCCATCATGCGAAATATGTTGAGCACCGGCTTGTCGATTCCGTTCGTCGCCATTTCGCGGAATCCGGCGAAACGGCGGTTGGTCCTCAAATTCAAACGACCAATTCACTGCCGCACGAATGTTCGCGCCGCGTTGCGTGGCCAGCTCGTGAATTCTCGCCAGAACTTCGGCGGTATACGACGCGTAGAGCGGGCCGTTGCGATATCCATTCTGCGGATTTTGCTCCGCCGAGCATGCCGCGCAGCCCTCCGGATCGGATTCGCCGAGAATAATGGGCGTCGTCTTCCACTCCGGAAACGAACCGACAATCTGAAATCCTTGATCGATGGCGGCGAGTTGGCGCGAGATGCCCATTTGCACGTGATCGCCGAGCCATTTCGGCGAGCCTTTGGGGTGAAAGCTCACGAAGTCGAGGTGCGTGCCGGTCTTGCCGGTCGCGAAATTTTTGCCGTGCGCGCAGTGCTCCAGAAAATCGTGCAGAAACGCGATCGCTTTCGGCGATCCGGGGCCGGTGCTGTCCGGGCCGCCGATGTGCGCTTGCGGCACGGCGCGCAGAACGGCGTCAACGGAATAGTCGTAGAGCTTGAAATATTCCTCCGGCGTGCCGTGCCAATAATCGATGTCGGGTTCGTTCCAGACTTCCCAGAGCCACGATTTCACTTCGTCGTCGCCGTAGCGTTCACGCAAGTGTTTCGCGAATTGAAAAACCAGCTCCGACCATTTCGCGTAATCCTTGGGCGGATACGTCCAGCCGGTGAAGATATTTCCTTTCGGAAATGTGTGGCGATAAGGATCGGGATGCGTCGAAAGCGCTTCGGGCATGAACCCGAGTTGCACGAGAGGTTTTACGCCGGTCTCGTGAAACGTGTCGAAGATGTGGTCGAGGATCGTCCAGTTGTAGATGGGTTTTCCGGATGCGTCTTCCGTGTAGACGTTCGTCGATCCCCACTTCAGCGAAGCACTGCCATCTCCCGTTGTGAAAAGATTGTGCACGCGAATATAGACGGGGTCGGGACTGAGCTGCGTGAATTCGCGTAGCAGCTTCTTGCCATTTGCTGCGTAAGTGTAGTTCGGCTCGTCGTAACCCCAGAAATTCCAGATCGAATGCCACGCGCCTTGGCTGTGATCCGCATGAACTTCAATTTTTACCGCGGCCGAATCGGATTGCGCTTTCGCCGTCGTAAGAGCCACAGAGGCCGCGACAATTAGCGTCGCCACCGCGAGCGCGAAGCAAACGCCGACGCGTTTTCTCAAAGTCAAAGGCTCATGCATCTTTACGCCACGTTTCATGCGCAAATTCAAAGCAACCTCCACAGGCACCGCAGCATTCTGGCATACTGAAATCACCTGACCGAATGAAACTGACCCGCCGCGCTCTGCTGCAACTCTCCATGGGAGCCCCACTGCTCGCTTCGGCGTCCCGTCTTTTCGGACAAGGTATGTCAACGCACACCGCGAAGGCCCAGGCAAAACTCGCGCCTTCCGGCAAACCGTTCAACGCGCATTTCATCGACATCGCCGCGCAAGCGGGGCTCACGGCTCCGACGATCTACGGCGATCCGCGCAACAAAGATTACATTCTCGAAGCTACCGGATGCGGCTGCGCTTTCATCGACTACGACAACGACGGCTGGATGGATCTTTTCATTCTGAGCGGAACTCTTCTCACCGGTCCGCCGGCGAACGCCACCAATCGTCTCTACAAAAATAATCGCGACGGAACATTTACCGACGTTACGCAAAGCTCCGGGCTCACCGACGTCGGCTGGGCATCGAGTGTTTGCGTCGGCGACTACAACAACGACGGCTTCGAGGATCTGTTCGTTACGTATTACGGACAGAACAAACTCTATCGCAATAACGGCGACGGAACGTTTACCGACGTGACGCAAGAGGCGGGACTGATCGGAGAGAAAACGCGCTGGGGCGCCGGCGCGACGTTTGTCGATTACAACCGCGACGGCCATCTCGATCTCTTCGTATCGAATTACGTCGATTTCGATATGAAGACCATTCCTAAGCCCGGCGAAAACACGAATTGCGGCTTCAAAGGCGTTCCCGTGGAATGTGGTCCGCGCGGATTGCCGCACGGTTTGCATTCGCTCTATCGCAACAACGGCAACGGGACGTTCACCGATGTCTCCAAGGAATCGGGAGTCGGCGCGATTCGCGGCAGCTATGGCATGACCGTGGCCGCGGCCGATTTCGACGAGGATGGCTGGCCCGACATTCTTGTCGCGTGCGATTCCACGCCGAGTTTGCTTTTCATGAACAATCGTGACGGAACGTTTCGCGAAGAGGGCGTGATTCGCGGCGTCGCGCTCAGCGAAGATGGGCAGGAGCAAGCCGGCATGGGCGTCGGCCTCGGCGATTACAACCTCGATTCGCACATCGACATTTTCAAAACGCACTTTACCGAAGACTCCAACGGTTTGTTTCGCAACGACGGAAAAGCAAATTTTGAGGATGCCACGCGAGCGGCGCACATCGGCGTCGAGACGCGATTCATCTGCTGGGGAACGGGAATCGTCGATCTCGACAACGACGGCTATCCCGATATTTTTCTGGTGGCGGGAAGTGTGTACCCGAATGTCGAGAAGACTTTGCCGCAGTATCCGGACAAAAATCCGCGAATGATTTTTCGGAATCTTGGCAACGGAACATTTGAGGAACTGGGTGATGAGACAGGGCCGGGCGTTTCGGCGCCGCATTCGAGCCGCGGCTGTGCGTTCGGCGATTTCGATAACGACGGCGATCTCGACATCGCGATCGTCAATTTGAATGAGCCGCCATCGTTGCTGCGTAACGATCTGAAGGGAAGCAGCCACTGGCTGAAAATCAAATTGATCGGGACAAAATCCAATCGCAGCGCGATCGGCGCGCGCGTCATCGTGCGCTACGGAAAAAAAGTGCAAGCACAGGAAGTCTTGAGCCAGTCGAGTTTTTATTCGACCAACGATACGCGACTGCATTTCGGATTAGGGGTCGAGAGGATTGCCGACATTTCGATTCATTGGCTCGGCGGCGGACGCGAAGAATTCAAGGCCGTTGCGGCCGATCAGTTGGTGGTGGTGAAAGAGGGCGCGGGGATCCAGAAGGGGCATCCCTGGAGCAAGGCATTTGCCGCGAAGAAAACGTTTACTGATAAACCCAAATCGGGTGCAAAATAGCCGCCAGCGTGGTCCTCGCGTCACGATCCTTAGCGTTTTGATCGCGGACCTAAACGCTACAGTCTTCCAGGCCCCACACACGGAGAGAGTCCATGACGACTTCCAATCCTGTTTCGCGTCGCAAATTTATTGAAGCTGCTGCGGCGACTGCCGCGGCGTCGTACGTTGCGAATCCGGCGCTGGCGTTTGCTCTTGGCAAGTCTTCACCCGGAGCGGGTGGCGTCGATTCGACGCAACTGCCTTGGCGCGATCAAGGCGTTTTGAATTTGGCGAATTCGCCGTACGCGAAACTGCATTCGGTGCCGGTGCGCGCGGTCACGATCGAAGAAGGATTCTGGTCGAAGCGGCGCAAGACGAACGTCGATAGCAGCATTCCGACGATGCGCGATCAATTGCTGGAGCATGGGCGCATGGACAATTTCCGCCGGCTCGTCGGGAAAAGCTCGGAGCCGCAAAAAGGTCCGATGTATTCGGACTCGGACATTTACAAGTGGATGGAAGCAGTCGGCTTCGCGCTGCAAACCAGCGACATGCCGGAAGTACACAACCAGACGGCGGCGATGATCAAGGAAGTCGTCGCGATTGCGGAGCCGAGCGGCTACATCAATACCTACTACGTCGGCGATAAAGTTTCGCAGCGCATGCAGCAGCACACACAGGAAGTCGGGCACGAACTGTATAACCTCGGCCACATGCTGCAAGGCGCGATTGCGTACTACCGCGCGACCGGCGACACGACGCTGATGGATGCGGGCGCGAAGATGGTCGATGGATTTCTGATTCCGAATTACGGTCCAGGCGACGGCAAAAATCCGATCGTTTCAGGGCATCCGGAAATCGAGATGTCGCTGATCGAGTTGTATCGCACGACTGGGCAGGAAACAGTACATCGATCTCGCGGGATACATTTTGCACGGCGACGATCGCTGGAAGATCCAGCCGCGGGCGATCGTTTACATGTATTGCGGCATTCCGTTCACGCAGCGGACGAAGCTGGAAGGGCACGCGGTACGCGCGATGTATGCGTGCTGCGGCGCGACGGACTATTACCTCGAGACCGGCGACCAGGCGTATTGGAAGACGCTGACGACGCTTTGGGAAGATTTGTCGCAGCGGCAGATGTACATCACGGGCGGCGTTGGTGCGCGCAGCGCCGGCGAAGCGTTTGGCGAGGCGTACGAGTTGCCGAATGCGCAGGCGTACGGCGAAAGCTGCGCGGCGATCGGCAACATGATGTGGAACTGGCGCATGCTCGCGGCGAGCGGCGAATCGAAATATGCGGATGTGATCGAGCGCGCGCTCTACAACGGAATTAATTCGGGCATGTCGCTGGATGGGACGACGTATTGCTATCGCAATCCGCTGGCTTTCAATCCGGCGTCGGGCGAGACGATTCGGAATCCGTGGTACGACACGACGTGCTGCCCGCCGAACCTAGAGCGCACGTTCGCGTCGCTGCCGGGATATTTTTACAGCACGGGCAAGGATGGATTGTTCGTGCATTTGTACGACAACTCGACCTTGGATTGGCATCTCGAAAACGGTATGCCGATCAAGGTTGCGCAGAAGACGAATTATCCGTGGGACGGCGATGTGAAGTTGACGGTGTCGCCATCGGAGCCGGCGGACTTTGCGATGAACTTGCGCATTCCCGGTTGGGCGAAGAGCGCGAAGGTCGCGGTCAACGGGAAGGCTGTTGACGGCGCGAAGCCGGGAGAATATTTGACGATCAAGCGGCGATGGTCGCCGGGCGATACGGTCACGCTCGCGTTTCCGATGAGCGCGGAAATTGTGGCGTCGAATCCGCGCGTCGAAGAAAATCTCGGGCGCGTGGCGGTGCAGCGCGGGCCGATCGTGTATTGCATGGAAGGGCTCGATCAGAATCCGGCGGCTGCGGATTTTTCGGAAGTCGCGATTGTGGTGAATTCAAAAACGCTCAAGGCGTTTGAGGTTGAGCATAAGCCGGGGTTGCTTGAAGGCGTGACGGTGTTGAAGCACGGCGGCGCGGTTTCCGACATGCTCCGGACAAGGGGCCGTTGTATGCGGATGCTACTGCGGCTACGCCGAAGACGAAGGCGGAGAGTTTGACGCTGATTCCGTACTACGCCTGGGCGAATCGGAAGCCGACGGAGATGCAGGTTTGGATTCCGGCGACGCGGGCCTGAAGTGTACAGGCGCAGCTTTATGCTGAGGCGCTAGTCGAAGTGACTGCTGTGCCCAAATCCGTAAGACGAGATTGAAGAATGATTTGCTGTGGAGCTTGACGCGGTCACTCGTCGTGACGCCGATCTCACGCGTTCGAATCGCAGCGCGAAGCCAAAATTTTCGGTGTGCTATAATCGTGGCGTAGAAAACTCCGTCCATTTCCTTCAAACTACGACAGCCACAAGAAAAATCGAATGTGAATCGACGACGGTCATCCGTCTCGCCGATTCAGTCTACGGCTTCGACCAGAGCACCGAACATTTGACTGCGGCGCTTCAGCGCCGCAGCTCTTACAGTCGACCCGACAACAGGACGCTACAATCTTCGCCACATCGCTAAAGAGAGTCATCTCGGATCGTCAACGAGTCCTGCAGTTAGAACTTAGTTAACAAAAAGCAAACAAATAGCGAACGCTCGCGCATAGTCAACTCCTGTGCAATCAATAGCCTGCACGCACTTGTTTTCCCGGTCCGCGCAACCTGCTCAATCAAAACAGTTTGCGTACTCTTTGGGAAACATAGGGGGTGTGGGGGTAATCGTCCCAATTCGGAACGCTCAAACTCGCGGGAAAGTAGACGAACGCTTGGCGTTGGGTAGGGCTGCATCTAAACCCGCACCCTTTTTAAAACCAAAAAGGGTGCGGCACCCAAAAGCCGCCTGATCTTTTAACGTGGTCGATGAGATTTCATCTAAACCCCGCGATCTGGAAGCGATCGCGGCTACAGGGTGGCGAACGGATGGAGCGATGAGAAGTCGAAGTTGAGATCCTTCGCTTCGCTCAGGATGACAGGTATTTCTTGTTGCGCTGATGATGATTGTTGGACGCTGCGCGATCAGATGGTGATGACGAGTTTGCCGAGGTGGGTGGCGGTGGTGAGGTGGCGGTAGGCGTCGGGGGCTTGGTCGAATTCGAAGACGCGGTCGATGACGGGCTTGATTTTGTGTTGGGTGATGGCGCGGGTCATGTCTTCGAACATTTTGGTGGTGCCGACGTAGATGCCTTGGAGGTTGGCGCCTTTCATCATCATGGCGAGAGGGTTGGTTTCGCCTTTGTTGCCGGCGACTACGCCGATCAGGGCGATTTGGCCTTCGGGGGCGACGGCTTTGTAGGATTTGGCGAGGGTGCCGGGGCCGCCGACTTCGATGATGTGATCTACGCCGCGCTTGTTGGTTAGCTCGGCGACTTTTTTCTCCCAGTCGGGAATTTCTTTGTAGTTGATGCCTTCGTCGGCGCCGAGTTCTTTGGCGCGGGCTAGTTTTTCGTCGCTGGACGAAGTGATGATGACGCGGGCGCCTGCGGCTTTGGCGAATTGGAGGGCGAAGATGGAGACGCCGCCGGTGCCGAGGCAGAGGACGGTTTGGCCGGGCTTTGTGCGATTGCGAGTCGCATGCAGTGCGTGCCACGCGGTGACGGCGGCGCAGGGGAGAGTTGCGCCTTCTTCGAAGCTGTAGCCGTCGGGGAGGAGGACGACGCCGTCTTCATCGAGGGCGACCAATTCGGACAACATGCCGTTTGTGGAGCCGCCCATAGCTGGGCGGGAATATTGCATGGCGCCGTCGTACCAGGTTTGGAAGAAGGTGCCGGCGACTTTGTCGCCTTGTTTGAAGCGTTTGACATTTGGGCCGACGGAGATGACTTCGCCGGCGCCGTCGGAGAGAGGGACGAGGTCGGCTTTCATGGGGCCGTCGAAGTAGGCGCCGTTGGCGACGAGGTTGTCGCGGAAGTTGAGGCTGGTGGCGCGGACGCGGACGAGGACTTGATTGGCGGCGGGTTGGGGTTCGGGGAGGTGGGTTTGTTTTAGGCCGTCGAGGGTGGAGGAGTCTTTTGCGAGGATGTAGGTTTTCATGGTTGAGGGGACAGTTTACAACGGGCGGAGGGGGCGACGGTCGACGGTTGAAAGTTGAAAGAGGGAGAGAGAAAGAGAAAAGATAACGCAGAGACGCTGAGGGCGCGGAGATTCGCGGAGGCGGAGGATTGGAGTGAAAAAGAAGGGCACGGCGTGATGGCCGTGCCCTTTTAGATGATTGTGACGGACAGTTGCGTAACATCAATGGGCACAGGCAAGAGTGCTGTGTTACAGAGCGCGGCGCAGACGGATTTTACTTCGGTGTAGTGTTCGAGGGCTTCGTGGCCCATTTCGCGGCCCCAGCCGGATTGCTTGTAGCCGCCGAAGGGAAGGGCGGCGTCGAAGACGTTGTAGCAATTGATCCAGACGGTGCCGGCGCGGAGTTTGTTGGCGATCTTGTTGGCTTTCTTGATGTCGCGCGTCCAGACGCCTGCGGCGAGGCCGTAGATGGAGTCGTTGGCTTTCGTGACGATTTCGTCGAGATCGGTGAAGGGAGTCGCGGCGACGACGGGGCCGAAGATTTCTTCCTTCACGACTTTCATGTTGTCGTTGGTGTCGACGAGGACGGTGGGCTTGACGAAGTAGCCTTTGTCGCCGTGGCGTTCGCCGCCGGCGATGGCTTTGGCGCCGTCCTGCTTGCCGGAATCGAGATAGCCGCAGACGCGATTCAGCTGCTCTTCGGAAACGAGCGGGCCCATGTCGCATTCGGGATCGAAGCCGGGACGGACGCGGATTTTCTCGGCGGACTGCGCCATGCCGTCGACGACCTTGTCGAAAATTTTCTTGTCGACGAAGAGGCGCGAGCCGGCGCAGCAGCATTGGCCGTGATTGAAGAAGATGGCGCTGGCGGCGCCGGGGATGGCGGTTTCGAGATCGGCGTCGTCGAGGATGACGTTGGGGGATTTGCCGCCGAGTTCGAGCGAGACTTTTTTGAGGTTGCCGGCGCTGGCCTGGATGATGAGTTTGCCGACTTCGGTCGAGCCGGTGAAGGCGACTTTGTCGACGTCGGGATGCGCGGCGAGAGCGGCGCCGGCGGTTTCGCCGTAGCCGGGGACGATATTGATGACGCCTCGGGGAAGCCGGCGGCTTCGACGAGTTCGCCGAGGCGGAGCGCGGTGAGCGGGGTTTGTTCGGCGGGCTTCAGCACGATCGTGCAGCCAGCGGCGAGAGCGGGGCCGAGTTTCCATGCGGCCATCAAGCAGCGGGAAATTCCACGGGATGATCTGGCCGACGACGCCGACGGGTTCGCGCAGCGTGTAGGCGAGGAATTTGTCTGGTGGCGCGCCGCCGAGCGGGATCGTGTTGCCTTCAATCTTGGTGGCCCATCCGGCGTAGTAGCGGAGATTTTCGACGGCGAGCGGGACGTCGGCGACGCGCGCGACGGCGAGGGGCTTGCCGTTGTCGAGCGATTCGAGCTGGGCGAATTCTTCGAGATGCTTTTCGAGGAGATCGGCGAGCTTCCACATCATGCGGGCGCGCGCGGCGGGAGAAGTTTTGGACCACGTGCCGTTTTCGAATGCGGCGCGGGCGGCTTTGACGGCGCGGTCGATATCTTCGCGGTCGCCTTCGGCGACGTTGGCGAGGACTTCGCCGGTGGCGGGATTGTAGGTGGGGAAAGTTTTGCCGGAAGCGGAATCGACCCACTTGCCGTTGATGAGCATTTGGCGCTTTTTTGTGATGAAGGATGAGACGTTGGTGTTGATTGAGGGGGTTGCGACTGCGGTTGCCATGAGAGCTCCTTTTCGACGGTGAATGAAGCGAATCTCGGGTTGGGATTTTTTGTGGGCGCTCGATTTTTGCGCGGTTGCGCGGAGCGGGGCCACATTGCTTGGGAAGGGTGAAACGATGACCTGGTTGCCTGCCCTTGCAGGAGGGAAGATAGTCCGATCGATGGGGGAATTCAAGAGGACGTGGGGACAGGGGAAGAGGGACGTGGATCCGGCGGATCGAGTGACGTTTCTGGCTTGGGCGGGGCTACATCTAAATCCCGGCCTCATAAACCGAGGGTGGGGCACCCAAAAGCCGAATTGACGGATCGACCTTGCGGACATGGGGCGCAGCGTGCTGCGCCTACATGAAACATGATTGAGCGAGGATGACGAGATTAGTCGGCGGCGGTGGCTGTCGGCTTTGGACGATCGGCGGTGGCGTCGGCGTTTGCGTCGGGCAGTTGGCTGCGGCGGTTAGGTCGGCAGTGGAGGAGGCGGTGGAAGAGGTGTTCGCCGGCTTCGCGGCGGACGCTGAGGCGGCCGGCGACGTAGGCGCGGGAGTGGAGGCCGCGCTGGACGGCGTCGCAGATGGCCATGTCTTCGTCCTGGACGATTTCGCTGACGGCGATGCTTTCGCGATTGTGTTTTTCGGCGGCGGCGCTGATGTCGGAGAAGTAGTAGTCGAAGACGACGGCGCATTTATCGGGGCCGAGCGGGAGGACGAGGTTGGTGTCCATCACGCCTTCGTAGGCGTTGATCATGAAATTCGGGTAGATCCAGAGATAGAAGGCGCGGCCCTGGCGGGTGGCGCCGACTTCGGCGTTGGTGTTTGCGTCGGAGGAGAGCGGGCTCGATTGCAGGCAGGAGCGTTCGAAATTTTCGATGGTGTATTTGGTGTATTCGATGACGCTGCTGAGGCCTTTGTGGGCGTGGGGGACGTGGTAGCCGCCGTCGAGATAGTTGTCTACGTAGACCTTCCAGTTGCAATTGAGCGGGTAGATGCGGCGGTCGAAGTAGTTGAGTTTTTTTGTGAGCTGGAGCGGGGCGACGAGATCGGGGACGGCGCCGAGGAATTTTTGCAGCGGCATGGCTTTGCCGTCGAGATTGACGAAGACGAAATTTTCCCAGGTGTCGACGCGGATTGGGACGAGGCCGTTGTCGGCGCGATCGAAATTGCAGACGCCGTCGAACTCGACCATGCCTTTGAGTGCGCCGTCGATGCCGTAGGTCCAGCCGTGATAGGGGCAGCGAAATTGTTTGGCGCAGCCGTGGGATTCGGGGACGACGGCGGCGGCGTGGTGTCGGCAGACGTTGAAGAAGGCGCGGAGATTGTTGTCGTCGCCGCGGACGACGACGATGGGTTCGCCGGCGATGTCGGCGGTGAAGAAGTCGCCGGGGTTTTTGAGTTGGTCGAGGCGGCCGATGGCTTGCCAGGTGCCGGCGAAGACGGATTGTTTTTCGAGGGATTCGATTTGAGGGTCGCGGTACCAGGGGGCGGGGATGGTGTAGGCGTGGTCTAGCGCGGCGTTGGGATTGTAGAGGGAGAGGAGGTCGTGGATGGATTGAGGCATGGGCGGGATTTTATCGCGAAAAGTGGAAATTGGGAAGTGGAAATTGGGGAAGGAGGAGACGGCGGTCAGATCGTGCTGAAGAACATGCGGGCGCGCGAGGAATGCTGCGCCCGTACATGATTGTGACGATGATCGCGCGAAAAGCGCAGTTAGCGGGGGAAGAGGGCGGAGGCGTTGTCGTGGAGGATTTTTTGTTTTGTGGCGGCGGTGAGCGGCAGGGACTGGAATTTGGCGACGTTTTGGTGCATTTGGTTTACGCCGGGGCTGGGCCAGTCGGTGCCCCAGAGGACTTTGTCGGCGATGTCTTCGATGCGGGGGAAATATTCGAGGAGCTTTTGCGGGGGGATGCCGCTGATGTCCATGTGGAAGTTTTTGTGGCGGCGGACGAGGAAGAAGGCTTCGGCCATCCAGATGGGGCGGCCGCCGTGGGCGAGGATGATGGGGAGGTCGGGGAAGTCGACGCCGATGTCGTCGGTCGAGCATCGGTTGGGCGTGAACGTTGCGTGCGCCGGGGAAGATGCTTGTGCCGGTGTGAATCATGATGGGGAGGCGGTGGTGTTGTGCGCGGTCGTAGATTTTGCGGAGTTCGGTGTTGCCGTGCAGGTAGGAGTTGGGAGTTAGTGCTTGGTGGGAGGGGTGGATTTTTATGGCGCGGATGCCGAGTTTGGCGATGCGATCGACTTCGGCGCCGGCGTCGGGGACGGTGCCGGGGTGGACGCCGCCGAATGCGATGAGGCGGAAGGGATCGGCTTTGGCGAAGTTGGCGACCCAGTCGTTGACGGCGGGGGTGAAGCCGATGATTTCGGGGGCGACGTAGTTGATTAGGCCGGCGCGTTCGGTGTTGATGGAGTCGAGATAGTTCAGGAAGAGTTTGGGGTTGTGGCAGAAGCGTTCTACTTCTTCGAAGTCGGTGCGGCCGCGGGTGATGAGCTCGATGCGGGGCGGGATGCATCATTTCGTGGGGCATGATGTGGATGTGGAGGTCGATGACGGAGGTCATGGGAGATGAGGGGAGTTTAGCATTTTCGGGATTGCATCTAGCGGATATGGGGCGTAGCGGTGCGGCGCCCGTACACGGAACGGCGGCCGGATCGATTCGTGCCGCACGGTGCAAAAAATCGCCGGCAGGATGCCGGCGCTACCTAGTTGAAGCGGACGTATTCGAAATTTAGAGGCTGGCTG
>CAWKNS010000018.1:0-207539 GCA_963850795.1 uncultured Acidobacteriota bacterium
CCCGCGCCGCCTGTACTTTGCGCAAAGCCTTCATCGTGTTCGCCATAGGGGCCATAAGGGAAAGATGCTCCGGATCGAATTGCTACCTGGTGCGGACATCCATCCTAACACGCCAATCTCAGCCCCTCGCCGCCCCAACCAACCTCGAATTGCCTGCTCCGCAACGCCCGCAAATCTCGAGGGCAAATTCGAGGATGTAGGGGCGCAGCCCGCTGCGCCCCATGTCCGCACAATCGCCGCGTCTTGAGACCTCGCGCCTAACCTCCCTATCCACAACAACCTGCCAATCCCGACCTAACCTCCAGCCCCCGAGCGTCGTCATTCAACGGAACATCCGTCCGCGCAATCTCGTTCTTTTCTGCGAGTCCAAAAAAGGCAAACGATGAACACTGTGAAATCCAACATCCTCTACGCCCTGCGCCAATTCCGTCAGGCGCCCATCTTCACCGCCACCGCCATCCTCACCATGGCCCTCGGCATCGGCGGCACCACCGCCATCTTCACTCTGATTCACGCCATCATGCTTCGGTCGCTGCCCGTTGCCGACCCGGCATCTCTCTACCGCATCGGCGTCGGCGACGATTGCTGCGTCGAAGGTGGACCCCAGGACAACTGGGGTATGTATTCCTATCCTCTGTTCCAGAGGCTCGCGAGCAATACGCCGGAATTCGAGCAAGTCACCGCCTTTCAAGCCGGAAGCTGGCACGCCACCGTCCGCCGCGAAGGCGAGCAAGCCGCTCGCGCTCTGCGCTCCGAGTACGTCACTGGAAATTATTTCGGCGTTCTCGGCGTCGGCGCTTTCGCGGGCCGCGTGTTCACCGAGAAAGACGACACACCCGCTTCCGCGCCGGTCATCGTCCTCAGCCATCGCGCATGGCAAACCATTTACGCCGGCGACACCAAGGTGATCGGCGCTTCGTTCGACGTCCAAGGTCACCCCTTTACTGTCGTCGGTATCGCGCCTCCCGGATTTTTCGGCGAGACGCTCAACAGCGATCCCCCCGACATCTGGATTCCCCTCCAGCAGGAAGTGAACATCAGCGGCAACACTTCCCTCGTCCGCCAGTCGATCTCCGCTTGGCTACGCGCCATCGGCAGATTGAAACCCGGCGCAACCACCGACGGCATGTCCGCGCGCCTCACCGGTGTCCTCCGCACGTGGATGGTGAACGACTCCGGCTATCCCGCCGCGTTCATGCCCGACGTCGAACGCTTGCTGCCGAAACAAAACATCAGCGTGATTCCCGCAGGCGCGGGCGTCGCCGTGATGAAAGAAGAATACGGACGCAGCTTGCAGATTCTTCTCGCGGTGTGCGGCATGGTGCTCCTGATCGCGTGCGCCAACGTTGCAAATCTTTTGCTCGCTCGCGCCGTCAACCGCCGTGCACAGACCGCCGTTCGTCTTGCCATCGGCGCGACGCCGCGCGAAATCATCACGCAAGCCCTGACCGAAAGCGTGCTGCTCGCGGTGGCCGGCGGAATTGCCGGCTTAATCGTCGCCATGGGAGCCGCTCAACTGCTTCTCTCGCTCGCGTTCCACAGCGCGCACTTTCTCCCGATCAGCACCACACCTTCGCTCATCGTCCTCGGATTTGCGTTTGCGCTCGCGTTGATCACCGGCATAATTTTTGGCGCCGCTCCCGCTTGGTTCGCCACGCGCACCGATCCCGCCGACGCGCTGCGCGGCACGGGCCGCGGCAACACCGATCGTTCAACCTTCGCGCGCAAAGCTCTTCTCGTCACACAAGCAACGCTCTCCGTCGTGCTCGTCGCTGGCGCAACGATGCTCGGCCGCAGCCTCAACAAACTCGAGCATCAGGATTTCGGCTTCCAGGTCGCAAATCGCGTCGAGCTCGAGATACTCGGTCCGAGCAGTGAAAAACCTTTGCCGGCCCAGATCGCTTTTGGCCGCCGGCTCGAGGATAATCTGCGCCGCATCCCCGGTGTCGAAAGCGCTGACGTCGCCATGTACAACCCGCTTACCGACAATTGGGGTGAGCTGATCATGGTCGCGGGGCATCCACCGGCGAAAATCAACGAAGAGTCGGGCGCCTCGTGGGATCGCGTCAGTACCGACTATCTGCAACATCTCGGCGTTCCCGTGCTGCAGGGGAGGCATTTCACCGCAGCCGACAACGAAACCACCGCGCCTGTCGCCGTCGTAAATCAAGCCTTCGTCAAACGCTTCTTCAAGAGCGATGAAAATCCCATCGACCAGCACTTCGGTCTCGACCTCGCTGAGCTTGCCGGCACATTCCGTATCGTCGGCGTCGTTGCCGACGCCAAGTTCGCCGGTTACGCTCTCAGCCGGCCTGCGCGCCCGATGTTCTACGTCCCCACCACGCAATTCGTGAAATACGACAACCCAGCTGATGGCCACGCTCGAAGCCCGCACGCACAATCCCGGTGGGATTCTGCTCGTTACGCAAGTGCCGATCGGCAGGCTGGAACCGCTGGTGACGCAAGCTCTTGCCGACATCGATCCCAACCTCTCGATCAATCACATCCGCACGATGCAGCAGCAAATCGATTTGTCGTTCGATCAGGAACGCGCCGTCGCGAGCCTCGCCGGCTTGTTCGGCGTCGTCGCCTTAATCCTCGCCGCGATCGGTCTCTACGGCGTGACGGCGTACTCGGTGGCGCAACGCACCAACGAAATCGGCATACGCATGGTCCTCGGCGCAGACCGCGGCAAAGTCCTTGGCCTCGTCCTGCGTGGCGCCTTCCAGCGCGTCGCCTTCGGCCTCTTGCTCGGTCTGCCTCTGGCGGTCGGCGCCGGCAAACTCATCTCCGCCCAACTCTACGGCGTCTCCTCCTGGGACCCGTCCGCCCTCACAATCGCCGCAGTCGCCTTGGCGATCTGCTCCTTCTTCGCCGCCCTCATCCCGGCCAACCGCGCCGCCGGGATCGAGCCCATGAAGGCCCTCCGCATCGAGTGAACCTTGCGGGGGGAGCCCACGCACACAGTCAATTCAAGACACGTCAGCCCGCTCTCACGCCGGAACCGGCCTTGACAAAACTCAATTTTCTGGTACACTAGGTGGATACGAAATTGCGTTTCGTCAATCGCCAGCCCACAGCTGGCGTTTTTCATTTTTGGAACACAAGAATCCACTACAGGGTGTTCCTTGGTCGAATGACCCTCTCCGCAAGCGATTCATTCTGAACAACTTGCACACTCTTGTTTTCCGCACCTCGCTAACTCACTCAAACGAAACACCTTGCGCACTCTTTAATAAACATAGGGGGTGTACCCCCAAAAAGCGAAACCCAAGCGAAACCAACGCTTGGGATCGACGAATTCGCCACAAATTTGTAGGGGCGCAGCACTGCTGCGCCCCATTTCAGCAAGGTGTAATGACCTACCGACCTTCCCGTCCTACGCAGTCACAGCAGCGTGAGCCGCATTCGGTCCGACCGGCGCCTTCCGTCGCAGCACCGCCGCCGAAATCAACGTAATAATCAGCCCTACCGGAAACGGCTCAATAAACGTATAAGCCGCATTCACCAGCGGATTTTGGTAAAGCTCCTGCGAATGCTGAATGGCTGCGACTCGCGCAGCGATGGTGGCGGGATCAAGACCGGAAGCCTGTACATGGCGAATTTGAGCTGCGAAGTATCCGTCCATGAAGTGCGGCATGAAATTGAAATAGAGGATCTCCCACGAGACAACGTAAAAGACGGTGGTGATGAGAGTTATCAGAATGCCGCAAACGAACGCGCGGCCGAACGAGATCTGCCCGCCAAGTTCGTTGTCGCGGTAGCTGCGAATCCCGAAATAGATCAGCAGAAACGACGCCACCATGATGGTGTAGCCGAGCATCATGCTGTGCCCGGAGCCGATGTACTTAGAGAAGACCAGCGAGAGGTCCATCAGGACCGAAATCATGACGCCAGAGATGACGCCAAATGTGAGAACGGCTTTCTTCATGTGAAGCTCCCAGTGCGAGTGTTGGACCGAATCGGAACGGAGCGAAATTGCGCCGAATCGCGCCGGATGTCGTCATCCTTTCGGATGATTTTGCAGGATTCTAGCGGAAATCGTACTTTCGGGTGATGCCGTCAGGGCAGGAGGCCTAGTTCTTTGCCGCGTTGGACGGCCTGGGTGCGGCGGGCCGCGCCGACTTTGTCGAACACCCGGGCACAGTGAGTCTTCACCGTGTTCTCGGAAACAAATAGCTGCTCCGCGATCTCGCGATTGCTAAGGCCGCGGGCAACCAGGGTCAGAATCTCCAGCTCCCGTGCCGTGATGCCCAGCGATTGCTGGCTAGCCGCGTTGGGCGCGAACGGTTCGCCAGTTGTGCCTTCCACCGGCGGTACGGGAACTTCCCGGACCACGACCGTTTCGCGAACGACCTCGCGCCGACGCGTAATGCGCAGCCCAAGCCAAATCCCAAACGCCGCAAACAGCGCCGCCACCAGCGCCCCATACAGCTCGACCGAGTGCTCAATGACCACGAAGCGGTACTGCGTGTACTGCAGCGTGACGATGAGAAGTCCGCCAACAGACCGAAGATAAGGACATGCCGCTTCACGGGGGAGATTTTATCGCCCGTCCAAGGAAAAGTGGGTAGGATTTGTCGATTCACCGTGGTATGCGCGACGTATGGGCAGGAGGCTACAAACGCCATGCAATATCTACTGTTGATTTACGATGCTGAGACGGAATGGGCCAAGATGAGCCAGGCCGAGCAGGGCAAGATGTATCAGGAATATATGGAGTTCACCGCGGACATCAAGGCGAAGGGGAACCATTTGGGCGGGAACCAGTTGCAGCCGATCGCGACCGCGACGACGGTGCGGGTGCGGAACGGGAAGCGGCTGACGACTGACGGGCCGTTTGCGGAGACGAAGGAGCAACTCGGCGGCTTTTACATGATCGAGGCCAAGAACCTCGATGAAGCGATCGAGATTGCCAGCCGGATTCCGTCGGCGAAAGTTGGATCAATCGAGGTGCGGCCACTCGTGGTGCACGGACAGGCGGCGAACGGGTAGAGTCGGAAACTGGAAATCGGAAAATGGGCGGCGAAAGCTGCAAATGTCGCGAGACACGAGTGCGAACTGGCATGTGCGTGTCTCGCGGCAAGTATTGGCGACGGGCGTTAGCGGATCTGTGTGCCTTGCGCCGATGCCAGCTGCCAGGCGCCGTCGTTTAGGACGAAGACGTGGGTGTAGCGGCTGCTGAAGCTGAAGGAAGATTCGGCGGCGCGGAAACGCATTTCGGTGCGGCCGACGATAACGGCGGTATCGGCCGAATAGATCCGCGTTTTGCTCTCGACGGGATCAATCGCCTCGAACTTGACTTGACTCGAACCGACCGCCGCGAGAAGCATGGGTTTTGTAATTTCGGAGCCTGACAGAAGATCGACCATCAAAAAATCATCCGCAAGAATCGAATCTAAAGAATCGATATTCCCCGACAAAAGTGCAGAAAAAAAGGCCCGCTCCGTGACCAGCGGGTCGAGTTTCGTATCCATTTAGGAATTTTAGCGCAAGCGCGTAAGGATTTTGTCAGGACGCGGTAACAACCGTGGCGCGAAAAAACTATCGATCATTTTGCAATGTTATTTGGCGCAATCACTTGGCGAGTTCTTCGAGCGGAATGCGATTGGTGCGCGGCCCGAAGAACGATATTACGAGCGCGACGCCGCACATGGCTACGGCAAGCAGGGTAAAAACGGCGCCGACTCCGCTGCGCGTGAGAACGGCGGCGATGAGCACCGAAGAAAACGCGGCGCTGAGGCGGCTCCAACTGTAGGTGAAGCCGACGGCGGTCGCGCGAATACGCGTGGGAAATAATTCCGCCTGGTAGGCGTGGAACGCGGCGGAGAACCAATAGTTGGCGAGCGTGAGAAGCGCGCCGAAAGCGACGACGGTGAACGGCGTGCCGGCATGGCCGAAGCCGAGGCCGAACGCGGCGACGAGGATGGAGAGCACGACGATCGTCCATTTGCGCTCCATGCGATCGGAGCTGGCGGCGGCGAGGAGCGGACCGATCGGCGAAACGAAAGCGATCAGCATCGTGTACTCGAGCGAGTGGAGGAGAGAGAAGCCGCGCTTGAGGAGAAATGTGGGCGCCCAGTTGGCGAAGCCGTAGAAGCCGACAGTTTGCAGCGCCTGGAAGACAATCATCATCGTCGTGCGGCCGAGATACGGGTGGCGGAAGAGTTCGGAGAAGGAAATTTTTTCGGCGATGGGATCAGGAGCCGCTTCAGCGGTTCCGGCGATGTTACGAGCCTTTTGAGAAGCGAGAGATTCGGCGAGATGTTTTTCATCGAGATTGGCAAATGACTCGGATTCGAGAGCGGCGAGAATGGACTCGGCTTCGGCGGTGCGGCCGCGGCTGGCGAGCCAGCGCGGCGATTCGGGAAGGTGGCGGCGGAACCACCACGTGAGCAGCGCGCCTGCGCTGCCGATGAGTACGACCCAGCGCCAACCCGCCATCAAGAAGTGCGTTGGAACAAGAACACGCGCGAGCAACGCGGCGACGGGCACGGCGGCGAATCCGACGACTTGGGTGATGGCAACGTACCGGCCGCGGGCGCGGCTGGGCACGATTTCGCTGACGTACGCGTCGATGATGATGATTTCGGCGCCGATGCCGGCGCCCGCGAAAAATCTCAGTACGATTAGCCAAGCTGCCGATGGAGCAAACGCGCAGGCGAGCGTGAAAACGGAATAGAAAAGCAGCAACGTCATAAACACGATGCGGCGTCCGAAGCGATCGCTGCCGATACCAAATGCAATCGTGCCGACGAACATGCCGAAAAATCCCGATGCGATGAACGCGGTGAATTGTTGCAGCGTGAGGAAATGAGATTGTTGCAGCGCGGCGCCGATATAGGCGACGACGAAGATGTCGTAGAGATCGAAGAAATTGCCGAGCGACACGAGCGTGATGAACCGGCGGTGAAAGCGGCCAAGCGGAAGCCGCTCGATGCGGGCGGCGATGGAGGTGGAGTCAGTCATCCGGGACACTTCAGGGGCTGAAGCCCCTTTTTCTTGCACTGTTGCATGTCGCGGCTGAAGCCGCGACCCACAAAGCTCGGCTTCCGCATCGGACCTAGCAAGCTCGGCAGACATTCATCGAGAACGCGATTCGCGATCATTATTACTTCTGGCGCTCGATGATGCCGACTTTTTCGAGAGCCTTCAGATATTCGACGACCATGTCGAGCGGTATCGATCCGTATTCAGCCGAAACGCGGTCGCGAATTTGTTGTGCGTCGAGAACTCCATCGACGAAGTTCAGCGTTTCGTAGGGGTATTCTTCGCTGCTTCCCCAGAGTCCTTCGTATTCGAGAATTCTTGGCATGGGCATTCCGGCGGCTTTAAGACGGTCAGTGAAGTAGTTCGATCCAAAAACCGTGGCCGGCCCCTTCGCCTCACGCTTGCGGACGAATCGGAGGCCGCCGTCCGCGTCCGTGTTCTTGTCGGCTGCGCAGGATGTACGCTGCCATTCGGGTTCGTTCGCAGCATCGGGCTTCGTCTTGAGGAAATTCGCGAGGCGGCCCTGCAGTCCCCATTGGAACTCGGCTTCAAACTCGCGCATGCATGCGATGTCGTCGGGAGTCATATTGTTTTCGCGCGGGAACATCGCGTCGCGCCAAAGATCGGCGCCGTGATGAATGTGTTTTTGGATTTCGGGCAGATTTTGGGTGGTCATCGTTGCGAGATAGTAGCCGCTGGCGGCGCCGATGAAGGCGGCGCGCTTTGAGTTTTGTGGGATCAATGTTGGCGGCCGTGTCGAAATTTGTATGGATATAACGATCAGGCCAGTCATTGAAATAGATCGCCGGGATTTGGAACGAGCTGTCTTCATAAACATCATTGTCGCTACCCATCGTGTGTACGGCGTCCACCGCTTGCAGAGGCTCTTTGCCGCCTTCGGGTGCGACGAGCGGATATTGCGCGGGGAGGCCGGCTGCGAAATTGTAGGACTGCTCGTTGACGAAATTGCCGAAGGCCCAGGCAACGTCGAAGACGAAAGACGGAAGACTGCGCGGGCCGCGCGTGACGTGAAAGACGGATTTGGTGTTCTGGTTGCCGCCGACCATGTCCATGTGCACAACGGCCTTAATGCGTTCCGCAAATTCGGGTTTCGCATTGAGCAACGTAAGCGTGCCTTCGATTTCGGGCGGCCAGATGAAGCGGATGGTGCGAGCGGGCGGTGCGATTTTCTTTTCGTTGATGAGTCTTTGCAGTGTGCGTGCAACTTCGAGGATGGTGACGCAGCCGCTGGCGTTGTCGTTGGCACCGGGGCGCTGATGATCGAGGTGGCAGCTGAACGCGATCTCTTCATCTTTTAGTTTGGGATCCGCGCCGGAAATCGCCGCGGTGACGACTTCGGTGAAGCCTGGATGCTGGCCGGCCTTGACTGTGGCGTGGAGTTGGATTTTTTCGCCGGCGGCGAGGCGCTGCTGGAAAGAGCGCGCGGTTTTAAGTGAAAACATGAAGGCAAAAGTCTTGTTGGGCGAGAAAGTTTCGAGGTGCCCCCAGCGAATCAGGTTTTGATCGTCGCCGGACCACGCGGATTTTTGATTCTGGGCATAGCTGACGATTCCGGCGGCGCCGAATTTTCCGACAGCGAGGTCTTGCACAGCGCCGGGCTGCGCGGCGACTAAAACGATTTGTCCTTTTACGTTTTTGCCGGCGTAGTCGGATTCTTTTGTGCCGTCGCCGACGTCGATGAGAGTCGCGCTGACGTCGGCGCTCTCGCTGTCTTCGGCGAGCGTGACGGGCTCGGCTTCGTAGCTGGCGAGTTTAACGACCGGCTGGTTGTCGACCAGTTCCCAGAGCTCGGCGAAGTCGGCGTCCCAGGGCGGGCGCGAGCGTTGCGTGCCGTAATAGATTTTTCCATCGGCGGGAAATTGAAGGATTTGCACATCCGTGAGTCCGTAGGCGCGGGCGCGTTCGACGATGATTTCGGCGGCGGAGTGGAAGCCTTGCGAGCCGCGCTGGCGATGGAAGCGCGTGATGCCTTCGAGATTGCGTTTGGCGATTTCGCCGGAGAGTTCGTTGGCGAGGGCTGCAACGTCTTTCTCGGGCAGGAGTGGAGGTTTTTGCGCGAGAGCGCCGATGGGAAAAAGAAGAACGGCGATGGCCAGAGTGTGAATGCGGTTCATGCGGCCTCCAAGCGAAGGGGCATTCTAGCGGAGATTGGGGAGAAATACCGTGTGTGCTTGAAGTGGAAATTGTGCGGACTTGGGGCGCAGCAATGCTGCGCCCGTACATATTTTGTGGCGGCACATCGATGGTGCATAAAGGAACGAGGACAAGGGGCTAAACCCCGGTGATGGGCGGATTGATGATGTCGCGGTTGAAACCGCGACCCACAAATGGGCACTTACAACACAGTGCGACTCACAGAGCGTCGCGGCCCACTAAGCATCGAGACTCATGGAGCATCGAGACCCACAGAGTATGACGAGGGCGCACGTGGAACTATTGGAGGAGAGGCTCGGTGGGTTGGAGGGCGGAGGCGGGGAGGTAGCGTTTGAGGACGGCGACGACTTCGGATTTATTGATGGGCTTGGAGACGTAGTCGTCCATGCCGGATTTGATGCAGCGCTCGCGATCGGACTGCATAGCGTTAGCAGTCATGGCGACGATGATGGTGTGGCGGCCGGGAGGCTCGGTGCGGCGGATTTGTTCGGTGGCCTGGTAGCCATCCATCACGGGCATCTGGCAATCCATGAAAACGAGGTCGTAGCGATTGGCGATGACCATATCGACGGCTTTTTTGCCGTCGGTGGCGAATTCGACCGTAAAGCCAAGACGTTGCAACATGCGCGAAGCAACGAGCTGGTTGACGGCGTTGTCTTCGACGAGGAGTAACCGGGGCACGACATTGCCGGCAGTGGACGCCGGCACGATTTGAGGATGAGGCTGGGGGACGTATTGCGGCACAACAGACCGGCGCAGCTCACTCAAGTCGAAATCCTGCGGGTTGCCTTGCAATATCGAAGGGGTGATGCGTTCCGCCAGAGAATGCCGAGTGACGAGTGTGCGCTTTTTCGTCCGATCTTGAGCGTCAGCCCAGATGGCACACAAGGCCGCGAATATGAACGACGGCCGTATGGGACGAACAAGATATCCGTCGAAGCCAGCCTCGACGACTCGATGAGCGTCGCCGCGCTGGCCGCGCGACGAAAGCATGATCAAAAGAGTCGCACTGATTTGCGGATCGGATTTGATGGAACGCGCCAAAGACCCGGGATCGCTTCCCGCGATCTGGTCGTCGAGGATTGCGAAATGAAAAGGATCACCGTCATCGCTTGCCGCGCGGAGGAGGAAGAGCGCTTCCTTGCCGGAAGAACAGGCGGAATGACGCAGGTTCCAGTGATGGAATTGCTCACGCATAACCTGGCGATTGGCGTCATTTTCATCAACCTGAAGGACGCGAAGAGCAGTGAGATCCAAGGGCGGCACCAGGGAGTCGGGACTGACGGAGTCAACAGTAAGGGGCAACGTGAACGAGAAGGTAGAACCCTCACCGACCGTGCTTCGCACACTCATTTTTCCACCCATGAGTTCGGCGAGGCGTGTGGAAATCGCGAGGCCGAGACCAGTACCACCGTAGTGACGCGTCGTGGAAGCGTCCGCTTGGGTGAACTTCTCGAAGACGGAATTGACCTTTTCCGCTGGGATGCCGATGCCGGTGTCGGAGATCGAGAACTTCACACGGATCGCCGACGGG
This sequence comes from uncultured Acidobacteriota bacterium, assembly GCA_963850795.1. Classification (GTDB taxonomy): domain Bacteria; phylum Acidobacteriota; class Terriglobia; order Acidiferrales; family UBA7541; genus Acidiferrum. The sequence goes on from CAWKNS010000018.1 coordinate 10,700, forward strand.
TCAAGGGGATGGACGCCATCGAGGTCGTTCGAGGAAGCGGGTTCGACACTGAGTCGTATGCCGCCCTTGGCGGTGAATTTAATCGCATTGCCAAGAAGATTGGTAAGAATTTGCCGAATGCGACCGGGATCAGCGATGAAACGGGAAGGAAGAGTTGGAGCGTAGCGGACGGCGAAATCGATTTTCTTTTCGCTCGTTTTGGCTTGAAAGAGTTCAGCGACTTCGTAAACAACGGTGTCGAGAGCGCAGGGGATGGGATCAATGGTCATCTTGCCGGCTTCGATTTTTGAGAAGTCGAGAATGTCGTTGATGATGACCAGCAACGCGTTGGCGGAGTGGCGAAGAGTGAGCGCGAATTCGCGCTGTTCGGAACTGAGGGCGGTGTCGAGCAACAGATCGGCCATGCCGATGACGCCATTCATGGGTGTGCGAATCTCGTGGGACATGGCGGCGAGGAATTCGCTTTTCGCGGCGCTGGCGCTTTCGGCGAGCTGCTTGGTGCGGTGCAGTTCGCGCTCGATTTCCTTGCGGCTGGAAATGTCGATGAAGCTGCCTTCGATGATTCCCGACCTGGAGCCGGCGTCATCCACGAGGTTCGCGTTTTGGAGGACCCAGATGGGGCGTCCATCCTGGCGGCGAAGGCGGGCTTCGAAGTCGGTGAGCTGGCGATGGGTGGAGAGGCGCTCGCTGTAATTTTCTTCATCGGCGGATTCGATGAACTCGATGCGCGCGCGGGCGGCGAGCGCAGTGGAGCGGGAATCGTATCCCAGGGCCCGGGCACAGGCGTCGTTGCAATCGAGAAGGTGGCCATCGAGCGTCGCGCGGTAGAGGGGAGACATAGAGCGCTCGAATACGAGGCGGTAACGTTCGTGGCTGAGAGCAAGGAGCACGCCCTGGTCCGAGAATTTGCGATCGAGGACGGACGTGATGGTGACAACAGCCAGCACGACGCTAACAACGATGGCGATGCCGAACGCGCCGAGCGAGGTGACTGCAATGGAGTGGGAAATGTCGCCGGTGAGCGGCGACGAGACGAAGGTAACGGCGGCCATGCCGGTGTAGTGCATTGAGGCGATGGCGAAGCCCATGACGACGGCGGCGGCAATTTTTGCGGCGCTGAATTCGCTGTCGGCAGTTCGTAGACGGAAAGCCAACAGCAGGGCGACGACGGAAACGACGACGGCGATAACGATGGACAACGCGACAACACGATGATCGAAAACGCAGATCGCGGGGAGACGCATCGCGGCCATGCCGATGTAGTGCATCGCGGAAATGCCCGTGCCCATAGCGAGACTGGAAGCCGCGACGGGGCCGGGGTGGAGAGCAGAACGACTGACGAAGAGCAGCGCGACGGCGGAGGCAAGAATGGCGGCGAGAAGCGACAGCAGTACGGTGGGAAGGTCGTAAAGGATGCGGACGGGCAAGATCAGAGCCAACATGCCGACGTAGTGCATGGCCCAGATGCCCAGACCCATGGCGAATGCGCCGGTGCCGATCCAAAGATAACGGAGGCGGCCTTCAGAGGCGGAAGTGCGGCCGGCGAGATCGAGCGCGGCGTAGGAGGCGAGGATGGCGATGGCAATGGAGAGGAGAATGAGCGACGGAGAGTAATGTTGTTGGAGCGTGGCGGCGCCAGCGGTTGCGGCGGCGTGATCCATGGCGTGCGGCCATCTGAGGATTGCGGCCGAGGCGAGCGAAGAGACGTGGAGGTGCGTGGACGCGGCGGCTGGCGAAATGCTGCCGAAGCCGGCGCGCCCTGCGGACACAAGAATGCGCAAGGCGACGATGTTCGTCACGCGATATGAAGGGGATGCTTCCGGGAAGAGGGGAGCCGCTGATGCCGGAGGCGCACGATTAGTTTAGCGAGTTGCGGGAAAGGGTCAACCGGCGGGGCGGGCGACTTTCCGAGGTTGCAACCTCGATACACAGGCCGTCTGGCGCACAATCACGACGCTACCTGAACCCTTACCCTTGCCGGACCTCTCTCAGGCGTTCAGCCTGCCCTTACGCTACCTTAGTTCAATATTATTATGTAGACATCTTACGATTTACGGATGTAGTATCCGTGCCTTGCTATTTACCTATCCGTTTACTTAACTGAACGGGATAGGAGGAGGACGGATGTTAACCCTTTTTACCACGGCGAAACCCTTCGTCGGACATAGCGCAATCATTCAGCGCAATGCGCTGAAGAGCTGGACGCTCCTGCATCCAAACGTCGAAGTCATCCTGTTTGGCGATGACGCCGGCGCAGCGGAAACCGCGCGTGAGCTAAAGCTGCGCTACGAGCCGTTCGTCAGGCGCAGCGAGCACGGCTCGAAGCGTCTCGACTATATGTTCAGCACGGCGCGGGCGATCGCACACCACGACATCCTCTGCTATGTGAACTGCGACATTATTTTAATGGACGATTTCTTGCGCGCGTTGAAGGAGGTGCGCGGGCGGCACACGAAATTCCTGATGGTGGGGCGGCGCTGGGACATCGAGATGCCGGAGCCGGTGGACTTCTTGCAGGCGAGCTGGAGATCGCGGCTGCAAGGCGTGGCCTTGATGCGCGGCGTGCAGCGATCGGAAGAGTGGATCGACTATTTCGCGTTTAGCAAGACGTTGTATGGATCGAGCGTGCCGCCGCTGGTGGTGGGACGCGTCCACTGGGATGACTGGCTGCTATGGAAGGCGATGCAGCTGAAAGCCACTGTCATCGATGCGTCGGATGCTGTCGTTGCAGTGCATCAGAATCACGATTATGGGTATCACCCCAAGGGAAAGCACGGCGTTTGGGGCGACGTTGAGTCGCGACGAAATCTTGAGTTGGGCGGGGGTTACGGACATCTCAGGTCGATTCGATCGGCTTCGTTTCGGCTAAAGCCGAGCGGTTTGCGGCGCAATCCGTTCGCGGCATTTGCGTATCCATGGTGGACAGCGAGGCGTCTTGGCACTTTGTGTTTCACGAGGACCGAAGCGGCGGTGCAGACGCACGTCTGGCATCCACTGCTGAATGCGACGCGCCATTTGCGCCATCCGCTGGGGCTTCGGCAAGGCGGCTTCGAAAATTTGGATCGGCGGCCGCCGGGTGTTGGCTGAGTGAGCGAGAGCAGCGATGCGCACGCCAACAATTTCGGTGTTGATCGATACCTTCAACTACGGACAGTACGTGGAGGAGGCGATCGAAAGCGCGATTGCACAGGACTTCCCCGCCGGTGAGCGGGAAATCCTGGTGGTCGATGACGGGTCTACCGATGACACCGTGGAGCGGGTAAGGAAATTCGGAAGGGCGATCACATATTTTCGGAAGCCGAACGGAGGGCAAGCTTCCGCCTTCAATTACGGACTGCGGCAGGCGAGTGGGAAATATGTCGCGCTGCTGGACGCCGATGACTATTGGTTGCGGGGGAAACTGGCGCGAACCGTGGAAGAGTTCGAAAAAAGTCCAGACGCCGGGATGGTCTATCACGCGTATTGCGAGTGGATCGCGGCGAAGAGAATTTTTCGCGATGCACAGTTGCCGTTGGTGTCGGGATTTTTGCCAGCGAACCACGACGAATTGTTGAAATATGTTTTGTATCCCACGTCGTTTCTTGCGTTCCGTCGAAGCGCGATCGATCTGCTGCTGCCGATTCCAGAAGAGTTGACGATTCAAGCCGACGCGTTTTTGTCGGCTTTGGTGATTTTTGTGGCTCCGGTGATTGCCGTCACCGATCGGCTTGCGGTGTATCGAATTCACTCGACAAATCTGTTTGCAGACGATGGGAAGGCGGACACGCACAGGCGCGAACTGCGGATGCGCACGCGGGCTGCTTTAGTCCGGTCAATGAGGAGCTGGCTCGACGAGCGTGCGTATGAACTCGATCGACCTGAGTTAAGCGTGCTGTTCAAGCAATGGGAGCTGACGCAAGAGGGCGATGAATTCGAGTTGGAGACTCCGGGGCGACTCCGCATTGCGCGCCATCTGGTGAGGTACGCGTCGCATTTCCGAGCGCGCATGACGTGGCGGCATCGGGCGGTCACTTACCTGAACGCAGCGGGATCGCTCGTCGTCGGGTACAAGAACATTCACAAGCTGGAAGAGTGGAGGACGGCGATTACGCATTCGCTGCGGCCCCACCCGGAACAGCAGGAAGAGGCTAAGATGACTAGATCGAACTGATACCCGGATTCATTATTCTTAAATCTCGGACTGACTTCACCGCAAATCGCACCGAACGAATTCCTGAACTCGATGGCTTGAGAGGTTTAGCCATCTTGCTGGTCGTGATTTGCCACTACGTTGCCAATGCCGATCACGCGAGTTTCGGATATTGGACGCGCCACTTTCTGAGCGGCCTGACGGTCGGATGGAGCGGGGTCGACCTCTTCTTCGTGCTCTCCGGCTTTTTAATCGGGGGCATTTTGCTCGACAATCGCGAGTCGCCCCGATATTTCCGAACGTTTTATCTGCGTCGGGTATTTCGTATTTTGCCGGTCTACTACCTATGGATTCTGCTCTACATCTTGATCACGATTATCGGTGTTTACGGAGTGCCTGGTTTGCTCCCGGTCGGCCGGCAAGACCTCACGGCTGTTCCGATTTACGTTTTGTTCCTGCAAAACCTCATCTACTCGCCGTCGCCGTTTCAATGGAAATGGTTCGTGGTGACGTGGTCCCTGGCTGTCGAGGAGCAGTTCTATTTGCTGGCGCCACTTGCGATCCGCGCAATCTCGGTTCGACGATTGACGCTGTTGTTGCTCACGATCGTATTCGCGGCGCCGTTCCTGCGACTCGGAATCTACACCCAGTTCCCGAGTCATTCGTACCTTACAGGGTTCGCCATGCCTTGCCGGGCGGACGCGCTCGCACTCGGGATACTCGTCGCCATCGGTTGGCGGCGAGAAGGATTTCGGCAAATGCTTGAGAGGCGCCGCACCGCCTTAGGAGGCACTCTCGCCTTCGCGTTTCTGGTAGTCGCCATGCTCTCGCCGACGTTGGTAAGGCCCGCGGGCGTCATAACGTACACCGTCGGCTACAGTGCGCTGGCGTTCTTTTACACATGCCTCCTGGTAACAGCTCTCTCTCAGAAACAAAGTTTTGTTGCGCGGTTACTGAGGCTCAAGTGGTTGGCGTATCTGGGCGGCATCTCCTATTGCGTGTACATCATTCACCTCACGATCAATCAGTTCGCGTTCGTGTTGTTGCTGCATTCGCAACCCGAAATTAACGACTTGCGCGGGGTTGGCCTCACGCTTCCTGTGTCTGTTCATTACCTGGTTGGTCGCCGCGACCTCGTGGCGCTACCTGGAAGCACCTTCCGTTTCCAGAGGCCACCGGTATGTGTATTGAGAACGTGAGGAGGAAACAGGGCAAAAGGCGGCGGCGAGTCAGCCTAGAATCGAGAGTATTGCGCCATTCTGCGGTTGCCGGCTTTCGAGAGGATTGGTTCATCAGGTAGATGACGCGGCCTTATATCAGCGTTCTCGTGGATACGTACAACCATGAGAGGTTCATCGAAGAAGCACTCGTCAGCGTGCTGGAGCAGGACGTCGCGGACGCAGAGCGCGAAGTCATCGTCGTCGACGACGGTTCGACCGACCGGACGGCGGAGATCGTTGGGAAATTTGCGCCGCGGGTCCGGCTAATTCGCAAGGAGAATGGCGGGCAGGCGTCGGCGTTTAACGTGGGGATTCCGGAGTGTGCGGGCGAGATCATCGCGTTTTTGGACGGCGACGATTGGTGGGCGCCGGGCAAGTTGCGAGCTGTTGCGGATGCACTGGCGTCGGATGATGAAATTGGTCTCGTGGGACACGGGATTACAGAAGTTTTTGCCGACGGCCGGCGTCACACGGAGTTGCTCCGTGATACGCCGCGTTTTCGCCTCACGTCGCGCGAGGGCGCGGAAACCTTCCGCTTGAGAAAGAGTTTTTTGGGCACGAGCCGCATGACGTATCGAGCGCAGATTCTGCGTGAGATCGGGCCGGTGCCGGAGGCGCTGCGGTTTCAGGCAGACGAGTATCTCTTCACGCTGGCGGGACTTTTTGCGGACGTATTGATCCTGCGCGATCCACTGACGTTTTACCGCTTGCACGATGCGAATTTTTTTCAGTTCACCGGTGGCAATGCGGAGTCGATTCGGCGCAAAGGGCGAGTTCTGGAAGCACTTGCGGGGGCATTACGAGCCGAGCTAAGGCGCAGGAGCGTCGATCGGGAGCATCGCTGAGATTGTCGTTGGCTGGGTGCAGAACGAAGCCGATCGAGAATTGCTACTCGCGGATGGTGGGATGCCATGGAAGACGGTTCGCACGGAATTAAATACATTTCGCGTGACGCATCCGAATGCATCGATAGCGCATTGGATCTTCAAGTGCGCGGCGCTGCTGCCGGCGTGCGTACTTCCACCGAGGACGTATTACTCATGGATACGCCAGTTCGCCACGAATTCGCTGTATCGGAAGTCGCGGGAGAAGTGGCTGCCGTTCCTCCAGCCCGGGCACGTCGATCGCTATCGAGGACAGAGCACTTGACGCCTGCGGTTGAGCCGTCGACAAAACGGACACTGGACATTTTAATGGCCGCGGGGGTTCCGAAACGGCGCGAGGGCGGAGTGGCGACGATCGTTTACAACCTTGGGCGGGAGATGGAGAACCGAGGGCATCGCGTCACGTATGTTTTCCTGGACGACCTCGTACCGCCGGATACGGTTTCACCGCGGTTCAGCGAGCTGATTTTTTCATCGCGGCTCGCGAAGTACATCGCGGCTCACCGAGACAAGTTTTCACTGCTGAATCTGCATGCGCCTGCGGGCCTTGTTTACGGACTGAAGCGAAAGTGGCTCGGCGCGAAGAGCGGGCCGCCGTATGTGATGACGCTGCATGGATTGGAAGAGCGGCGCGTAGACGTGATGACGCGGGAAGCGAAGAAGGGGCGTGCGTGGAATTTTGGTTGGAAAAATCGCGCCTGGCATGCGCTGTATCACTTCCCGAGATTTAAGTGGTCGATCCGCACGGCGGACGGCGGGCACGCTTACAGCCGCGACGTCTGGAATCTGCTGCAGCTGAAGTATGGGCTGGCACCAGATCGGGTGGCATACATTCCGAATGGAGTGGAGCGGAGATTTTTTGGAGTGGCGCGGCGGAGTTATTCGCGCGGCGAGACGTTGCGATTGCTTTATGCGGGGACGTGGCTCGATCAGCGCGGCATTTTTTATATTCGCGACGCAATGCTGAGGCTGGCGCCAGAATTGCGGGATTGAAGCTGACGATTGCGGGACCCGGCGCGCCGGCCGGCGAAATCCTGCGATTTTTTGGACCGGAGCTTGCGGCGCACATTGAGGTTCGTCCCGTGATTACTGCCGGGAGCATGCAGGAACTCTATGCGGAGCACGACATTTTTGTTTTCCCGTCGATGATGGAAGGGTTGCCATCGGTGTTGCTGGAAGCAATGGCAAGCGGCATGCCGGTGATCACGGCGGAAACCTGCGGAATGCCGGACATGGTGCAGGACGGATTCAACGGGTTGTTGGTGCCGCCGGCGGATGACGTGGCGCTGGAGAATGCGGTTTCGCGATTGGCGGAGTCGGAAGAACTGCGAGAAAGACTGGGGCGTGCGGGGCAAGAGTCGATGAAGCGATATGAATGGTCGAGCGCGGCGGAAAAATTGGAGGAATTGTTTTTCCGGGTGGTCCGAGCGGAGGAAGCATCGAAACGGGCGTGAATACGGCACCCGCACGGGCCGCACATGTTGCGATCGAAGCTGAAAGGATCGGCTTTGAGTCGTCGCGTGCGGACGTCAAAGTTGCGGTCACTTCGGAGTGGCTCGTCGTCGCTGCGCTCATTCTCGTCGTCGCGATTTCATACATCGTGACGCTCACGCCCGGGCATGTTTTTGTGAACGATGACTTCGCGGCGTACATCATGCATGCGAAGAATTTGGTTGAAGGACGGGCGTACTCGGATATCCGGTACATTCCGAATCCGGATGCGATGTGGCTTTCGCCGGCGAACGGTTATCCGCCGGTTTACCCGATGATCTTGGCGGCAGTGTATCGGTTCTTCGGGCTTGACCTGCGTGCATTCAAAATCGCGACGGTGCTGTGCTTTGTCGGCTTTCTCGTGATTTACGCAAAGATGGCGCGTGACGCGATTGGATGGGAAGGCAGCATTTGTTTATTGGCTCTGGTTAGCTTCAGCCCGGTGTTTTGGGAGCAGCGAGATTTTATCTTGTCGGAGTTTCCGTATCTGCTGTTTTCGTTCGCGGCGTTGTTGTTAATTGAGCGTGTCTATGCACGGTTGGAAGTAAAGCAGATTGAAGTTGGGAGTGCGCTTGGGGTTTCAGTGCTGCTCTATTGTGCGTACGGGACACGAACGATCGGGTTTGTGTTGATCTTCGCGCTCGATTGCGGCGGACTTAATGAAGTTCCGGCGGCCGAGCCGGTTTTTGTTGTGTGTGCTTGCGCTGACAGGGATGTTCATCGCCGTTCAGACTCTGCTACTGGTATCGCCCAAAGGTTATGCCAGCGCGTTTCACTTTTCGCTGCACACGGTCACAACGAACCTGATCTTTTACGGCAAGAGCCTTTCCTATGTTTGGGCCAACGGATTCAACAAAGGAGTGCAGATCGTGTTTGCGCTGATGTTTACCGCGGCGGCGGCTTTGGGCTTCTTGAAGAGTTTGTGGGACGAGCGCGGCGTGAAAGAGTTTTATCTGCTGGGATATGTCGGGGTGCTGCTCGCATGGAATTCTGAAATCGGGCTTCGCGGCTTGCTGCCCATCCTGCCGCTGTATTTTTTTTATGGCGTGCGGGAATGGATTCGATTGTTTGACGGCGAGGTTACCGGTTCGAGTCATTGCGGCGGGGGCGCTCATTGGATTTGCGGCAGTAAGCTACGCTGGAGAAACCAGGATACAAAGCACGCTTCCTGCGGAGCCGAACGTCGCCGACGCGAATGCTGCGGAGATGTTCGCGTTCGTACAGCAGCATACGACGCCAGAGGATGTATTGGTTTTTCCAAACCGAGGACATTGGCCTTGTTTACAGAGCGACGCGTGGCGGCGTTGAGTCCAGAGCAGAGCGAGACGCAGTCGCAGCGTTCCTGCGAGCGAGTCATGCGACCGTTTTGATTGATCCCGAATGGAGCGCGGTCGGGGTGAATGGCGAGTTGGGGGAACTCCGTGGGCGTGAAATTTTTCACGACGGCGCGTATCGCGTTTATCGCCTGAATTCGGCGGTGAGCGTCGGCAATTGAATTTGAGACTTGTGAGGAGACGAAAGCGGCTTGTGGTTCGAGTGGCGCGTGAACGGGGAATGAAGCGAATTCGATGCTAACGATTGGCGTCAATTATTCGCAGATGCATGATTCGTCGGCGTGCATTGTGCGCGACGGCGAGTTGCTGTTCGCGGTGGCGGAAGAGCGCATCAGCCGCGTGAAGCACGATGCGCGATTTCCGGTGCATGCGATCGAGGCATGCCTCGGCTTCGCGAACGTGCGCGCCGATCAGGTGGATGAGGTTTGTTTCGGGTGGCAGACGGCCGGGCCGGTATTTCGCCACGATTTGAAGATGTATGGGTCTGGGCAGTGGCCGGCGACTTATCTCAATGTTTTGAACTCCTCACGGCATTTTTTGAGCATGTGGCATCAGGAATCGGGCGCGCGAGTATTTGAGCGCACGTTTGGAACGTCGAAGCCGCGGATGCGGTTCGTCGAGCACCATCTCGCGCACGCGATCAGCGCTTACGGATATTCGGGATTTGACGATGCGGCGATCGTCATCATGGACGGGCGCGGCGCATGGGAAGCGACTTCGATCTGGCACGGGAAGAATGGACGGATCGAGCACGTCCAGACGATTCCGTTTCCGAATTCGATCGGCGGGTTTTACAGCGCGTTCACCGAATATCTAGGATTCGTGCCGAACAGCGACGAATGGAAAGTGATGGGGCTGGCGCCTTATGGCGAGCCTGGCGTGAATCTGGATGCGTTCATCACGCCGGAAACGATGAACGGGACGCCGTATCACGTGAATACGAAGCGGATCAACGGCGGGCGAACGGGAGCGACGTCGGGAATCGCGGCTGCGCTGGGCGCGCCTCGCGTGGCGGAGAGCGAGATCGAGCCGCGACATAAGAACATCGCGTTCGCGGTGCAGGACTATTGCGAGCGCGCGATGATGAGCGTGGTGCGGGCGGCGCTGAGCAAAACGAAGAGCAAGAATCTTTGCCTCGCGGGCGGCGTGGCGCTCAACTCAAAGGCGAACGGCAAGATTCGGCGTCGGGCATCGTCGAGAATTTGTTTGTGCAGCCGGCAGCTTCCGACGATGGAGTGGCGCTTGGCGCGGCGCTCGCGCCGTGTCTCGATCGCGGCGGACGATTGCCGAATCGAGCGATGCGGCACGCGTATTTCGGGCCGTGGTTTGATGACGGCGCGATCGAAACCGCGCTGAAGACGTACAAGCTGCGCTACACGCAAGTGAGCGATCCCGCTGCGGCGGCGGCGCAGCTGTTGAGCGAAGGAAAAATTCTCGGATGGTTTCAGGGACGGATGGAATTTGGGCCGCGCGCGCTGGGAGGAAGATCGATTTTGGCCGATCCACGCGATCCGGAGATGACGGCGAAGGTGAACAACGCGGTGAAGTTTCGCGAGTGGTGGCGGCCGTTCGCGCCGTCGATGAAGCGCGAAGCGGCTGGCGAGTTTGTGGAGAGCGCGACGGATTCGCCATTCATGATTTTGACGGCGCAGGTGCGGCAGGAAAAACAGAGCGTGATTCCGGCGGTCACGCATGTGGACGGAAGCGCTCGGCCGCAGACGGTGGAGCAGACGGCGAATCCGGTCTACTGGCGGCTGATCGATGAGTTTGGAAAGCGCACCGGGGTGCCGGTGGTGATGAATACGTCGTTCAATCTACGCGGCGAAGCCATCGTGAACACGCCGACGGATGCGATTCGAACTTTTTTCAGCTCAGGGATGGATGGGCTCGTCATCGGAAATTTCCTGGTGGAGAAATAGATTGAACGCCGCAGAGGGCACGCTCGGGCGGATTTTTCAGCGGCACTACGAGTCACTGCGAGGAATGGGAAAACTGCCAGTCGTCGGGCCGATGCTGACTTGGGCGGCTGCTCGGGCGGTACCTCGCGATTCGCGAACGTGGATGCAGGTGAAGAGTGGACCCGCGGAAGGGATTTGGCTCAAATTGAATCCGCGAACGGCTGGCGGGAACCATCGCCGGAACGGGTGAGCGCAGGGAATTGGAAATCGTGCGAGAGCATTTGCGGCCCGGCATGACCTTTTATGACGTCGGCGCGAATATCGGGATTTTTTCGATGATGGCGGCGCGGATCGTCGGGCCGAGCGGGCAGGTGGTTGCGTTTGAGGCTGATCCGGAGATTGCTGAGCGATTGCGAGAACATGCGCGGCGGCAATTCGTTTGAGTGGGTGAACGTGGAGCAGAAAGCGGCTTGGCGTGAATCGGGAAGGTAATGTTTGAGCGCGTCGATGCCAGCGTCTCACCCGATCGTGGCGTCGGGCATGTCGTGGATTCGACGAACGCGCACGTCATGACGCTCGACGCGATCGCATTGGATGATTGTTCGCCAAGTATCGTCCGCCGGATTTCATCAAGTGCGATGTGGAAGGCGCTGAGGGCGAAGTGTTTCAGGGCGCTCGCGGCTTGCTGGCGAAGCAGCGGCCGCGAGCGCTTGTGCGAGATTCACAACGAGAAGAGCCGCCAGCTCGTGTTGAACGAATTTTCCCGCTTCGACTATGTTTGCGAGAATTGTGACGAAAACCACATTCTCGCCCTGCCGAAATGAACTCCGAAGTGGTCCTACTGCTCGGGCGGAAGGATGAGCCGACCGACGCGGTTGAAGAATATTGCGAATATTTGTGCGAGGCGTTGAGCGATCGGTCGGTCAACGGCGAGATTGTTCGCGTGGCATGGCACGAGCGCGGTTGGAAGGGCGCTCTCGATGAATTGCGGCGGAAGGCCGCGGATTGGCGCGGGCGATGGGTTTTTCTTCAGTACACAGCGTTGGCTTGGTCGGGGCGCGGTTTTCCGCGGCGTGTGCAGAGGCGCTAAGCGTGCTGAGAAACGCGGGGGCGCACGTTGCCGTCGTGTTTCACGATGTCGAGCCGTTTGCGGGAAAGCGTGCTGTCGATGTCTTGCGGCGGCAAGTGCAAGTGAGAGTCATGCGGCAGATGTTGCGCATCGCCGACCTCGCGGTGTTCACGGTTTCGTTGGACGTGGTCTCGTGGCTTCGGTCACCGGGCAAGGCGGTCTTCATTCCTGTTGGCGCAAACCTTCCAGAGACACGAAGCGATCGCGAAGAGGCGAATAATTCGGGGGTCACGCGAATCGCGGTCTATGGAATTACAGGAGGAGCAGCGGGCAGCGAAGAGTGTTCGGAGATTGCGAGTGCGCTGCGATTTGCGGCGGAGCGAGGGGCGAAATTGGAATTGCACGCGTTCGGGCGGGGAGCGGCGGAGCGCGAAACCGAATTGCGCGACAAGTTGAAGGATGTGTCGGTCACGTTGCGTTTTGATGGGCTGTTGCCGGCGGATAGAGTTGCCGCTGCTATTCGGAATTCGGATGCGACGCTGTTTGTGCGTGGGCCGATTTCGACTCGCGCCGAGGCAGCGCGATCGCGGGAATTGCGTGCGGCAAACCGGTGATTGCGTATCGAGGCCGCGAAACCGCGGCGCCGATCACGGAGGCAGGAGTTTTGTTGGTGAATCGCGAACATCCAGCGGAACTCGGCGAAGCGGTACTGCGAATTGCGACTGATCCTGCTTACCGTGAAGAGTTGGGCACACGCAGCGAACGGGCGCAGAAGATGTTCTTCAGTTGGAGTGCTATCGCAGACCGGTACGTCGAGGCCATGAGGCTGAAGACTTAGAATTATCTCGAAAGAGTTTCGATCAGGACTTCTTTCTTCTTTTCCGCCACAGCGCTGAGCGCATCGAGCGCCGGCAAAATATCCACCGAGCGAAGCCGCGGCGAGCGCGGCGAAAGCTTCCGAAGGCAACCATGGGTTTCCCGTCCAACGTCCCGTGAAAAGAATGACGCTGCAAATTCCGGCCAAAAGAATTTGGACACCAAACGCAATCCAGATCGATACTCCGGAGCCGCGCTGACCCCGCATCGACCCATATTCGAGCTTTCGCGGGAAACTGAGGGAAACCCAATCGGCAATCGCGAATTGGCCGGCGACCGCGAAAACAAGCGCCAGGATCGTCGCGGCTAAAACGGGGCTCGAAGGCAAACCAATCCGAATCGAAAGCAAAGCTATCGAGAGCCCGATCTCGAAGATCAGAATCGCCGCGTAAATCAGATTTTTCGCGAGCAGAACATCGCGGAAACGAATCGGCGCCGTGTAGTAATTCCGAATGCCTTTGCTTTCGTACGCGAAACAATTGTAGGCGGGCGTCATCAACATCAGGATGAGATAACCCATCATGCCGGGAAAAAAAGAGTCGGCGTGAGATTCGCGTGTGAGTGACGGAAGGATGTTGCCTCCAAATTGAGAGCTGAACAGGAGAACGAGCAAGGGCGGCATCAAGCAGCGAGATGAGAACAAAACCGTTTCGCAGAAGATATTTGATTTCCTTGGTGAGAATTGCCGCCACTGGCGGCGAGAGAAATCCAAGCGGATCGGGCGTCGCTTGTTCGGGCACTAGTGGAGACTGCGTCGTCGCAACTCGAAGCGGTGCTGACGTCTCGCTCAGTTCTTCGCCGCGGTATTGAGCGGCGAACCGGCGCCACAGCAACGCGCTCAAGAATCGCGATGTAAATGAAAAGCGCGCCGACGCTCGATCAGGAATTGCGAGGAGTGACCTTCGCCCACGGCGATGACGGCCGAACCGGCGAGCGACGGAGGAAACGGCGAAAGATAGAGTGATCGGATCGCTGATGCGGATACAGAGGCGCGCGCTCCCTCGGAATAGTGAATGATCGCGGGCCGGATGAATTGCGCGGAAACGCTGAGAAGAATGAAGAGTCCAAAGAGCAGTTCGCGGGTGCGCTTGCGAGCGAGCAAACGCTCGAGCCAGGAGCTGAGCAGACGCTCGAAAGTAATGTTCATCCAAATAAACAAAACAACGATGAGCAGGACGGACGGAATGAGAGCCGGCCTCGCCATGCCAATGCCGACGGCGACGGACAAGAGCCAGCAGGTGCCGCACACGGCGGCAAAATCGGCGAGCCCGTAAGCGAGGCCGATGATGTAAAACGCGCTGAAGCGCAGAGGAAAACGCAACAGGGTGCGGAATTCGAAGGGCGCGCCGAATCCGGCAATGAAGAGCGGAAAGGCTTGCCAGAAAAGGCAGATGCTCCAGAAAAGCAGCAGAAGCCAAGCTGAAATGACCGTTCGAGACCGAGAAAGTAGGCACCCCACCAGAACAACGCACATAGTCCGATGACGAACATGCTGGCAAAAACAGCGGCCAGAATGAGCCCGATGAGATCGAGGCGGGAGTTTCGTTTGCGGGTCAGATTCCGAAAATGCGCCAGCGCAGTTCAGCGACGAGGCCGAATCTGCGCGAAGAGTCCGGGGCCGCTCGTTATGTCAGCCACGAGAGCTCTTCCAGCTGGGAGCGGGTGCCTCCGCCCTGACCGACGATCGATAGAAAGATTTGCTCGAGCGTGCGAGGCGCGGACGTCCGTTGAAACGATCGCCGAAATGCCGGCGCGAAGTTCGTCGAGCGAGCCTTGAGCGACGAGGCGGCCCTTATGAATGATCGCGACGTGACTGCAGAGGCGTTCGACGATTTCGAGGACGTGGGACGTGAGGAAAATCGTCACGCCGCGCTCAGTCATCCGGGCGAGCAGCGCTTTCAGCGCGCCTGCGGCAAGAGCATCGACACCTTCGAACGGTTCATCGAGAAACAGAATCCGCGGGCCATGAATCACTGCCGCGGCGAGAGCCAATTTCTTTTGCATGCCGTGAGAATAGTCGGCGATGACGGATTTCGGACGATCGTCGAGCTGCATGAAGTGGAGCAGTTCGTCGCAACGGCGCTTCGAGGTTTCGCGATCGAGGCCGTACATTCGTCCAACGAAATTCAGATATTCAGAGCCAGTGAGCCGTTCGAACAGTCCCATGCCTTCGGGGACGACGCCGATCTGACGCTTGACCGCGACGGGATCGGCAGCGAAATCCATTCCGAGGAGCGGAATCGTCCTGACGTCGGAGCCAGCAAGCCGGTCAGCATCTTGATCGTGGTCGATTTTCCGGCGCCGTTTGGACCGAGGAAGCCGAAGAATTGGCCCGGCAGTGACGGAGAGATTGATGCCGTCAACAGCGGTGAGAGCTCCAAATGTGCGCGTCAGATTTTCAGTGAGGATGGCGGGTTCGTTCATTAGATGGCGGTTGAGAAGCAGATAGCCTGGAGTTTCGTTGCTGAATTCGACTGTAGCACGAGTTCAGGAAGGCAGAGACGGGGGCGATCGACTCTGGGCCTGTACATGCGAGAGCCTGAACGATTTAGCGCTTCGGCGGCAACGGTAGCGGGGTTGCGCCGGCCAGATGCGGTTCGCGCGTTGGAAGCGCAGCGAGCACGGCGGGAAGTTCGACGCGGAACACCGCGCCGCCGGTCTGCGCGTTGTAGCACATGATTTTGCCGGCGTGCTCCTGGACGATGCCGAAACAAATGCTCAAGGCCGAGGCCCGTGCCTTTTCCGACAGGCTTCGTCGTGTAAAACGGATCGAAAACACGATGACGGCTCTTTGATGCCCGGACCAGTGTCGGAAAAAAGAATGATGACGTTGCCGCGATCGCGCGCGGTCTTGACGGTGACGAACGCCACCTTCATGGGATTCCATCGCGTCGACAGCGTTGTTGACGAGGTTGAAGAACACCTGCATGAGCTGATTGCCATCGCCGCGAACACCGGGGAGAACGGATTCGAGTTGCAGCTCGACGCGCGTCTTCTGGAGAACGGTCGAGCGAGCGAAGCTGAATCGCGTTGGTGACGACAGTGTTGATGTCGAGCAGCGTGCGTTCGGGCGGCACCTGGCGCGCGAAGCTGAGAAGGTTGCCAACGAGAGTCTTTGTGCGGCGGGCCTGGTCTCGAATCTTTCCGGCCGTCGAGCGCGCCTTTTCGGTAAGCGACGGATCGTCGGCGAGCAAGTCCGAGAATCCGAGAATCGCGGCGAGCGGATTGTTGATTTCATGCGCTGCGCCTGCGGCGAGCTGGCCGAGGGAGACGAGTTTTTCCGTCTGCACGAGCTGCGTCTGGAGACGCTGGAGATTTTCGACGGACTGCTCCGAGCGCGAAAGCAATCGCACGCGATCTTTGTCGGCGATGTAGGTGCGATAGAAAGATGATCAGCATCAGTGGAATCGATGCGATCAGCACCGTCATAGTGCGATAGTCGCGAATCTCGTGGGCGTCATTGGAGTAGTGGACCGAATAAATCGCAAACAGAGGAAGCGAGATTGCTGCCGCCATGGCGAGACGCGAAGCCCAGTTTCGCCCTCGGCTTGTTGCGTCAGCACCAGCAGGCTCGTCGTCCTCCGCGGGCTCGAGGTCAGCACGATTGCGATAAGCCACCAGGCCGGCGAACGCGAGCCACAAGAACGACGAGACGAGAGGAAGATCGTAGGGGCTGCCCGTGGAGTAGCGATGCAGCGTGATCGCGACGTTAATCGTCAGCGACGAGAGCATGTAAAGCGCGGCCGCGCCAAAAAGATTCGCGTAAATAAGTCGCCAAGCGCCTTTCGAACGCAACCACAGGTAGGCCAAGCCGGCGACAATCACCATGTTTTGAATGTTGGTGATCAAATCGTAGTTGAAGTTATATTGCGCTTCGGATGGGAGCGCGTACATCCACGGGAACACGACGAAGACGTAGAGAAAAGTCCACCAAGTCAGAAGCGAGACGAAATCCAGATAGCCGAGGCGCAACTGAAGTTCGGCCTGGCGACGATGCGGCTGCAGCGCGAGCGCGGCCATCATCGGGATTCCCTTGAGGAAGAAAACGATGTCGCCACCGTACATCGTCGGGACCGACTCGTGTTTGTAGACTTCCCAATAGGTCCAGTCGAACTCACCGAGCATCCAGAGCGTGCAACTCAGCGCGAGGAGCATCCAGAAAATGTTACGCCGCCAATGGGGCGTGCCAGCGTTGAGCAACAGGAACGCGTTCGCGACGAGAGGCACGATGCACTGCGCGATGTTACCGAACGTCGAAAGCTGCTGGCTTCCGTGCGGATACACCAGTGACATCGAGGCGTAGGTGGCTATCGCAAGCAGCCACACGACGATGAATGTGATGATTGACCGGGGCGAAGACATACTCTTATTCACCTAATTTTAGGTGTTAAGGATGGAGCGCTGAGGGTGGGTTCGGAACGGCATGGCCTAAGGATAACGAGAGGGGTTAACTTTGACGAAACACGCAGGCCGGTAGCTCCAAATGACGTTTTGTTGAACTAGGATTGATCGCAAGGCGAGTCGGCGAAGGAAGGCGAGAGAATCAGACTCGAGCTGCGACGGCGGGTTCGCACACGACGCCAGCATCGCCACGCTCGCGAGCGACGATCTGGTCGTGAATCCATGCGTAGGTTCTCTCGAGACCGTTGCGCAGAGTTGTGTCGGGCTCCCAATGCAACAATCGCTGAATCAGGGTGTTATCGCTGTTGCGGCCGTTGACGCCTTTTGGCGCGCTCAGGTCGTATTTGCGGCTGCAGCTTAATCCCGGCGATTTCTTCTACGAGATCGACCAGTCGATTGATCGACACGGCTTCGCTTGAGCCGAGATTGATCGGTTCAATGATTTGCGAACGCGTGATCAGGTCGATGCCTTTGATGCAGTCGTCGATAAACATAAAGCTGCGCGTCTGCTCGCCGGAACCCCAGATTTCAATTTCGTGGCGGCCACTGCGCTTTGCTTCGATGACTTTGCGGCAAATCGCGGCGGGCGCTTTTTCGCGTCCGCCATACCAGGTGCCCCAGGGCCGTAAACGTTGTGAAAACGCGCGACGCGAGTTTCGAGACCGAAGTCTTCGCGAAAATGGCGGCACATTCTTTCGGAGAAAAGTTTTTCCCAACCGTAGCCATCTTCCGCGAGCGCGGGATACGCGTCTTCTTCTTTCAGCGATGGAGCTTCGAAGCCCTTCTGCTTGTCCGCGTTGTAGACACACGCCGAGGACGAGTAAAAATACTTTTGAACGCCGCGCTTGAGCGAAGCTTGCAGCATGTGCGTATTGATGAGAACGGAGAGCATGCACAGCGCTTTGTTTTGCTCGATAAAGCCCATGCCGCCCATATTTGCCGCAAGGCAGTAAACCTCTGTTGTGCCGCGTGATGCGATTTCGCAGTTTTCTTTCAGATTGAGATCGAGAGAGAGATTTTCGACGTCGTCGAATCGCTGGTACCACTGTTGAAACGGTTTGATGTCCACCGCGCGGATGGACGGGACACCGCGCCGCCGCAAATCCGCGACGAGGGCACCACCGATGAAACCACCTGCACCGGTTACGACGATTACCATTCGCTGAGATTCCATTCTTTCATTTTAGTCATAAGCAGTACTTATCACCACTAGATACTGCCCGCGTATTACTGGGATTGATATCGACGGCATGCGCCCAACCTAAATGCTATTCCGATTCAAAGGAGGCTGAAGGGCGCGGAGACATCAAGCGGTGCGAATATGCCACGGGTGGCCGGGCAGTGATTTCTGGCCGCTCTTGCACCGGGATTCGCTATACGGCGCCGCTTTTTCGGGACAACTTTCTCGCTCGGCGGCGTGAATAGATCACCCAGGCCAAGAGAACAAAGCCAAAAAAGAAAACCGTGCTGAAAGTTCTCACAATCATCGTGATCGCGTACGGTCTTGCGCGAAGAAGCACTGCCGCAAGTGCGCCAGCGACTCCTCCGAAAATCGACGCTACAACTGCGCAGAACCACAGAATGAAGAGCACAACGACGATCTTAAAGAATTTTTTCACGGGTTAAAGGAAAGCAAAAGCATTACCGTCAATTTTCATTGACGAGCGGTTCGATTGAGATCCGGACGCCGGTCGCCGCTACGCAACCGGATGGTCCAGGATTTTCGCCAGCGAGTGTAGTCGCGCTGCGTCTGCCGGGGTTTTCGCTGTGGCGGCGCTTTGCTCCACCGATGGCGCCATCTTCTGCAGGTTCTTCACTTTTCCTTTGCTCAGATGCGAAGCCTCGGCGTTGTGAATCGCTTTCTGCAAATTCGCAATCTGATCGGCCGGCAACGCTTGTGACCGCGCCAGCTGATCCAAATATGCCTTGGCCACAACCAACTTCGCCGGCCACTCGATCTTCTGCTGATTCTGCACGTTGAGCTCGGCGACCTTGACCGTCTTCGCCGCATCGATTTCGTTTTGCGTCAGATCTTTCGTCGGCGTGAGTTCAAAAATATCGAGCCCGCGCGCGATTTCTGACGCGTAGATATTGCCGTTGTACCAGTAGGCCGACCAATCGCCGCCGAGCACGAGCATCTTCGGATCGATCGGTCCGCGATCGAAGTATGCGATTTCGAACGGGTGCGCCGTGTCGGTGAAATCCATCACCGAAATGCCGCCCTGATACCACGCCTGCACTTCGATATCGCGCCCCGGAACGGGAACGAGCGAACCATTATGCGCGACGCAATTTTCGGTGTCGCCCTGCGCGGCCGGCAGCTTGTAGTAATTCGCAAACGTCAGCTTGTCGTCTTTCAAATTGAAGATCGCATCCGCGCCCCATTTGTTCGGATCGTTGGCGCGGCAGCGTGCGCCGAGTCCGCCGCCCCATTCATCGGTGAACACGACTTTGCTGCCGTCATTCGAAAACGATGCCGAGTGCCAATAGGAATAGTTCGGATCATTCACCGCGTCTACGCGCTTCGGATGCACCGGATCCTTGACGTCGAGCACGATGCCGTTGCCCGAGCAGGCGCCGGCCGCGAGTCCGACCGCCGAGTACACCGTGATGTCGTGGCATTGATCGGTGTCGGACGGCTTCTCCGGGCCCTTCTTGCCGTGCGAGCCGCCGTTGCTGAGGCCATTCAATCGCGCCCGTGCGAGCGTCGATGAATACGCGCGGGCTCGAAACGATTTTCGCGTCTTGCGGCGTCGCGACGGGCACCTTGATCACTTCAATTCGAAATAGCGCCGTGTTCGGATCCTTATCCGGCTTTTCGCCAGAGCATCCCGCCAATTCTTCCGGCTGCCGCACAAACGATGTGCCGGAGACGTAGATGTACACGTTGTCTTTGTCATTGGGATCGAGCACAAGCGTATGCGTGTGCGACCCGCGGCAAGTCTGCACCGCGGCGACTTGCTTTGGATTTCGAATGTCGGAAATATCGAAAATGCGCACGCCGCGGAAACGATCTTTCTGCGCCGCGGGAATCTTCCGCTTCTTTTCTTTTCCTTGTCCTTATCTTTGTCTTTGTCAGCATCAGCCGGGGGTGGCGGCTCCGGCGGAAATCCCTCTACGCCGCAATCCAGCCGCCCGTTCGGCATCTCGACCGACATGAACATCAAATTTTTGTAGACCGACACGTCTCCCTGTCCGCCGGGGCACACCATCGACGTCAACAATTTCGTATTCGCCGGATTCGAAATGTCAAAAATATTCATTCCGTAGAAATTTCCCTGGAACAGATGAGTGCCCTGAAACGCCATGTCGGAATTGGCAAACGCCAGTTGCGCGATGACGAGATTCATCTCTTTCGGAATCTTGGGATTATTGATCCCCAGCTGGCTCCATCATTTTTTTGACTTTGGCCGCTTCGGGATCGGACGTCCCCAACTGAAACGCGTCGGGCTTCTTGATCAACGCCAAGTGCTTCATGCCCATCGACGTTTCGCCAGCGTCGTATATACCCGGCTTCAATTTCGCGCGCGGATCGTTGGCGTCCGAACCCTTCATGCCGGGCGGCAGCGTCGGAGCAGGTTCCGGCGCGAACGGGTTGTCGTCCTCGTCGTCATCCTTATCTTTGTCTTTGTCGGCGTCCTTGTTGGCATCGGCGGGCTTTTGCGCCGCGGGAGGCGTCGATGGCGGGCGCCGGATTCTGCGCCTGTACTCGCATCCCTCCCATGCCCAGCAGAATGGCGCATCCCAGCACTCGCATCGTCAGACTCAGATTCAGACTCGACACTCGGCTCATCGATTCTCCTCAAGCGTTTTCTTTTCCAACATGGACTGCATGATCTTGATCTCAGCGCGCTGCGTATTGTCCGCGTCTGTCGCAAAATTGAAAAGCTCGGCGTCCTGGCCGGCGCCCGCCGTATCGAACAAATCCTTCACCATCGTCAGCGCGCCGTCGTGGTGCTGAATCATTCCCGTCAGAAACAAGCGATCGAACTCGGCGCCTTTCGCATTGCGCAGCGCTTCCATCTGTTGAGCGGTCAGCATTCCGGGCATCAGTGCCATCGCGCCACCGGACGCGTCCATGCCGGACATGCCTGCCATCCCCATCGAAAGCGATTCGCCGCGCGTCGCTAGCCAGCGCTTCATGAACTTGATTTCGTCGGATTGCGAACTGCTGATTCGCGCGCCCAACATACGCAAATCCTTGTTCTCGCGTGTGCGACGTGATCAGAGCAGTCATTTCCACTGCTTGCGCATGATGCATGATCATGCCCTGCATGAATTCGACGTCAGCTTTCGAACGCGGTGGAAGCGTGGCCTTTGTGTCTGGCGGAAGCGTTTTGGTGGGTTTGCCGGGCGCGCCTGGTTGAACTACGACAGGAGACTCGTGATCACTCTGTCGAGCGCGCGCTGCTGCCGCGAACGACAAAGGAATTGATGGCGTCGTAGCTGCGAGGCCAACAACTACAAACATAAATACGACAGTGGGTCTCAACGAGAGGCGCGGCCGGTACCTACAATCGATATCGCCGCGTTCATTCGATTCGCCGGAAGCCATTCCCTGAATGTCCACCCCAGCACTGCGATTGCGACAACGCACTACATATCATTTGAAGAGAATTTTCAAGCGTGCTGCGAAGTCCGATCCGAGCGGCTTATCGGATTGGCGCCTACCGTTCAATGCAAAATACGACCGTTCCGGTCGCATATTGACGACTAACGTTTATTAATGTGCCGTTCACTGGCCGCTAGTTGACAACGATTTGCATTAGGACCAAACTGGTCCTACTTAGTTGCAAGACATTTGCAACTGACGGATCGACGGAGCTTCAAACACTACTCGGATGGTTGGCCTATGAATCGCAACACTGCAAGACTGTCTCGCCGCACCGCAAAGCGCACCTCAAAAAAGAAGTCCAAGATCTCGAAATGGCCGGTCACGTACCGGTTTGTCGCCATGGGCACACTGATGGCGTACACCGCGTTCGGCGCGAGCAAAGTCACCCTCGCTCAATCGCCCGAACTCGCGTCGACAGCCCAAACCCAGACGAGCGGGGCGCCCACGCCGACTCGACGCTTCGAAATCCCGGCCGGCTCACTCGATTCGACGATCTCCGCATTCGAAACCCTGACGCACATCCACGTGAGCTTTGTGGACGACGGGATTCGCTTGCTCGCGTCTCCGGGTGTGCAAGGCATGTACACCGATGAGCAGGCACTCGTCCGGCTGCTCGACGATTCTGGCGTCACCTACAAATTCACGGCGCCCGACGCTGTCATGCTGCGCCTCGCCGCGGCGAGCAGTTCGGTGAACGTCACCGCCGATGCGACGACGATCACGAGCATGGCGAAGTACGACGAGCCGCTCATCGAAACACCGCAAACGGTGAGCGTCGTGACGCAGACTTTGCTGCAGGAAGAAGGCACAACGACTCTGCGCGATGCGCTGCGCAACGTGGCGGGCATCAGCCTCGCCGCCGGCGAAGGCGGCGCGCAGGGCGACAACCTGACAATTCGCGGCTTCACCGCGCGCAACGACATTTTCCTCGACGGCATGCGCGATTTCGGCAGCTACTATCGCGATTCATTCAACTATCAGGACGTCGATGTTTTGCAGGGGCCGACTTCGGTCACGTTCGGCCGAGGTTCCACCGGCGGCGTGGTGAATCAGGAGAGCAAGGTTCCCGTCGATCGTCCGTTCATCAATGGCTCGGTGATGTTTGGCAGCGACGCGACGCGGCGAATCACGGCCGACATCAACCAGCCGATCGGCAAAGAGACGGCGTTTCGTCTCAACCTGATGGGCGTGGATCAAGGCGTCGCGGGACGCGACATCGCTCAGAATCGCCGCTTCGGAGTTGCGCCGACGCTCGCGTTTGGTCTCGGCACATCGACGCGGCTGACGCTCAGCTATCTTCACGAGCAGTCCGACGACAATCCCGACTACGGCATTCCATGGCTCTTCAACGGACCTGCGCCAGTGGCGCGTCACAATTACTACGGTTTCGAACACGGCAACTTTCTCCGCACCGACGTGGACGTCGCCACCGCAAGGCTCGATCACGACGTGAACAGCTAGATCAAAGTCAGCAATCAGGCGCGGTACGGCCACTACAAGCGCGCAGTGCAAATCACGGAAGCGAAAGTCGCCGGCACGGTTGACCTCGACACGCCGCTGGAAGACATCGACGTCAACCGCAATCAGATCGCGGTGCAAAGCCTCGAAACATTTCTCGACGACCAGCTCGACGTGACCATCAACTTCAACACCGGATTCCTGAAGCATTCGGTGGTTGCCGGAGTCGAAGGCGGCCGCGAAACGTCGAGCCCGACGCGCTTTGCGTGGACCGGTGTTCCAACCACGAGCCTGCTGAATCCCGACGAAAGCCAGCCTTTCAGCGGAACATCGACTGTGAGCTCCGACGTTCACGCGATCTCGATCAGCTTCGGCACGTACGCGGTCGATACCGTCAGGCTTGGGCGTCACTTCGACGTGATCGGTGGATTGCGCTGGGATCGATTCGACACGGACTACAACTCGACTTCACCGACCGCGGCGGCTCCGTCTCACTTCAGCCGCGTCGATCAGCAGCCGAGTTATCGCGCTGCGTTTGTCTATAAGCCGGTGAACTACGGCAGCGTCTACTTCGAATACGGAACATCGTTCAATCCGTCGGCCGAAACTCTTGCGCTTTCCGCCGGCACGGCCGATCTCTCGCCCGAGAAGAATCGGACATACGAAGTCGGCACCAAGTGGGATCTGCCGTCGAAGCGGCTTTCCGTGGATGCAGCCGTTTTTCAAACCACGAAAGAAAATGCACGCGAAACGTCGCCGACCAATCCCCTGCTGGTCGTGCTTGCGGGAACGCAGCGCGTCAACGGGTTTCAGGTGGCGGTCACGGGCAGAATCACCAGCCGTTGGCAACTTTTGTCGAGCTATGCGTATCTCGACGGCAAGGTGATCGCATCGCAATTTTTCCCGGCGGCCATCGGGGCGCAACTCGCGAACGTTCCGAAGAACACGTTTAACGCCTGGACGACCTACATCCTGCCCTGGCGCTTCACTGCCGGCGCCGGAACGCAATTTGTTGACAGCCGCACGGCAAGCTCAACAGTGCCGCTCGATCCGACGACCGGATTGGTGAAGCAGATTCCGAGCTACTGGGTGTTCAACGCGATGGCGAGCCACCCGCTCACGGAGCGCATCTCGTTGCAATGCAATCTCTACAATCTGACAAATCGCTATTACTACGATGAGCCGCACCCGGGCCACATTGTTCCTGGTCCGGCATTTACGGCTCTCGTTGGACTCAATTTCAAATTCTGACGAAGACCGAAGAAAGACGAAGAAGAATGCTTCTGACAATTCCTGATGTTTTAAATGCGGCGCAGGTGAAGCGGTCGCTGGAAATCCTGAACGCAGCCGAATGGGTGGACGGCAAAGTCACGGCCGGCCACCAATCGGCGCGGGCGAAGGACAACATGCAGTTGCCCGAAGGCAGCCCCGCTGCGCGTGAACTCGGCGCAATGATTTTGGACGCACTCGGTCAGAGCCCGCTGTTCATTTCGGCAGCGCTGCCGCGACACGTTTTTCCGCCGCTCTTCAACCGCTACTCGGGCGGTCAATCGTTCGGTACGCATGTTGATAACGCCTTGCGCCAGATTCCCGGAACCGGACACCGCATTCGCACCGACATTTCAGCAACGCTGTTCTTCGCAGGACCCGACGAGTACGACGGCGGCGAACTCATCGTCGAAGACACCTACGGATTCCACACCGTGAAGTTGCCCGCAGGGCACATGGTGATTTATCCCGCGTCGAGCCTGCATCACGTCAAACCCGTGACGCGCGGCGAGCGTGTCGCTTCTTTCTTCTGGATTCAGAGCATGGTCCGAGACGATGCCGAGCGGACTCTGCTCTTTGACCTCGACACAGCTATCCAAAAGGTTAATCACACGACTTCCGATCCATCCGCAGGCGTACAACTGACCGGCGTTTATCACAACCTCTTGCGCCGCTGGGTTGACGCCTAAAGTCAAATCCCAGCCGCCGAATTTCATGTCCATGCGCAAATTTATTTTCTGGTGCCATCTCACCGTCGGTAGCATCGCCGGCGTCGTCATCTTGACGATGTGCGTCACGGGAGTCCTGCTCGCGTTCGAACGCCAAATCATTTCGTTCGCCGAGCGAGATTTTCGCGTGAGCGCAGCCCCTGACGCACAACGGTTGCCGCTGGAGTCGCTGCTCGAAAAGGCGCGCGCCGCCGCACCCAACGCGGCGATGAGCATTGCGTGGAAATCCGATCCCTCCGCACCTATCGAATTCGCCGTCAGCCGTAATCAATCTCTGTTGCTCAATCCTTATTCAGGCGAAATGCTCGGCGAAGGCGCAAAGCGCACGCGCGCATTCTTTCACTCCGTCGAAGACATTCATCGCTGGCTGGCAGCCTCGCCAGAAAATCGCGCGACAGGCCGAGCCATCACTGGAGCATGCAACCTGGGCTTTCTGTTTCTCGTGCTTTCGGGCCCGTTTCTATGGCTTCCGCGAACCTGGTCTCGCGCCGCGGTGCGCGCCGGCACGCGCTTGAGATTTTCGCTCACAGGAAAAGCGCGCGACTTCAACTGGCACAACGCCATCGGATTCTGGACCTGCATCCCGCTCGCTGTGATCGTCCTCTGCGCCGTCGTGATGTCCTATCCATGGGCCAACAACCTCGTTTACAAAATGACGGGGAATCCTCCGCCTCCCCCAAACGCGCAACTGCAAGCCGCTCAGAACCCGCAACAAAACGGACAGCGAAACCGCAACCGCGACGCCTCCTCATCTTCATCGGATAAAAACGAACACGCATCGCCATGGACCGGCCTGGACGCCGCGAGCCATCGCGCCGAAGCCCGCGTCCCCGATTGGCGCACGATCACCGTTCGATTCGCCTCACCATCCGACCCAAACGTCGCCTTCTCGATCGACTCCGGCTACGGCGGCCGCCCCGACAAACGCTCGCAACTCACTCTCAGCCGTAAAACCGGCGCCGAGGTCCGCTGGGAGCCTTTCTCCAGCTACAACTCCGGTCGGCAACTCCGCGCATGGATTCGCTTTACGCATACCGGCGAAGCGGGCGGTCTCGTCGGCCAATCCATTGCATCCATCGCAGCCGCCGGCGGCGCGCTCCTTGTATGGACCGGCCTCAGCCTCGCAATTCGCCGCTTCATCGCATCCCTCTCACGCCGTCGATCGACCGCAACAACAGCTACAACCGCGCCCGACCGCGCCGCCGCGCTACCCGCCAATCTCCCCGCAGATACCTCACCCCTCTCCGACAACCCCACCCAACTCTAAAATTGACAATCTTTTCATCCGCTCCGCCCTTACATCTCCGCCTGCCCATCTTGACAAACTCTCAGATTAGATATATTCCAATCTAGATGGACGTGGACTCAATTAAACGCTGCTTGGAAGAAAAAGGCTTACGTTGTACGCCTCAGCGCTACGCGGTGATGGCTTTCCTGATGGACCACAACAGCCACCCAACTGCGGCCGAAACCTTCGAAGCCGTCAATCGCGTCGATCCGCGCTCATCTCGCGCCACCACGTACAACAATCTTCGCGATTTGGTGAAAGCCGGTCTGGTTCGTGAAGTCGCCGTCGAAGGCCGCGCCGCCCGTTACGACGCAAAAGGCATGCGCCATCACCATTTCATCTGCGATCGTTGCGGCGAAGTCGAAGACGTGGAGTGGTACAACGTGCCCAATCCAGCCTCGCGCTTTCTCGGCAAACGAGTTCTGCGCGAAAGCGAACTTATCTTCCGCGGTCTCTGCAGCAAATGCGCCGAACGAAAAGCGCGTCGCAAATCTCGATCGCCACAATAAAAATTTTCCGTAGCAAATTTCAAACCATAAACCCAAAGGAGCATCAAAAATGGCCACCGATTTCACTGGAGCCGAAGCCGCAAACCCCAGCAATCCCACCGAAGCAAAATGCCCATTCACCGGCGCAAACGGTCCGCGCAAACACACCGTCGCCGGCGGCCCCACCAACGCCGCGTGGTGGCCCGATCAACTCAATCTCAAGATCCTTCACCAAAATTCCGCTCTCTCCAGTCCCATGGACGAGAGCTTCGACTACGCAAAAGAATTCAAGTCGCTCGATCTCAACGCCGTCGTCAAAGATCTCCACGCATTGATGACCGACTCGCAGCCCTGGTGGCCCGCCGATTTCGGCCACTACGGCCCGTTCTTCATTCGCATGGCGTGGCACAGCGCCGGCACCTATCGCATCGCTGATGGACGCGGCGGCGCCGGTTACGGCACGCAGCGTTTCGCTCCGCTCAATAGCTGGCCCGACAACGCGAACCTCGACAAAGCGCGCCGCCTTCTCTGGCCCATCAAACAAAAATATGGCCGCAAACTTTCCTGGGCCGACCTCATGATTCTCACCGGCAACGTTGCGCTCGAATCGATGGGCTTCAAGACTTTCGGTTTCGCCGGCGGCCGCGAAGACGTTTGGGAGCCGCAAGAAGACATATTCTGGGGACCCGAAAGCACGTGGCTCGCCGACGAACGCTATCGCGGTGACCGCGAACTCGACACACCTCTCGCCGCCGTGCAGATGGGCCTCATCTACGTCAATCCCGAAGGGCCCAACGGCAAGCCCGATCCACTCGGCTCCGCGCGAGACATTCGTGAAACTTTTGCGCGTATGGCGATGAACGACGAAGAAACCGTCGCGCTCATTGCCGGCGGCCACACCTTTGGCAAAACGCACGGCGCCGGCGACGCCGGGAAATACGTCGGTGTCGAGCCCGAAGGCGCGCCCATCGAACAGCAAGGTCTCGGCTGGAAAAATTCTTTCGGCAACGGCCACAGCACGCACGCGATCACCAGCGGCCTCGAAGTCGCATGGACCACGACGCCGACGAAGTGGAGCAACAACTACTTCGAAAATCTTTTCAAGTTCGAATGGGAATGCATCAAGGGTCCCGGCGGCGCTTGGCAGTGGACGCCGGGCAACAACGGCGGAGCCAACTCCGTTCCCGACGCGCACGACAAATCAAAGAGTCACGCCCCCGGCATGTTGACCAGCGACATCGCGTTGAAAATGGATTCGAACTACGCCGCGATTTCGAAGCGCTTCCACGATCATCCAGAACAATTCGCCGACGCGTTCGCCCGAGCGTGGTACAAGCTGACGCATCGCGACATGGGTCCGCAAGCGCGCTATCTCGGACCGCTCGTCCCGAAAGAAACTCTCATTTGGCAGGATCCTCTTCCCGCCGTCGATCACGAACTGATCAACGAACAGGACGTCGTCGCGTTGAAAGCGAAAATCCTCAAGTCCGGATTGTCGCTCTCGCAGCTCGTCAACACCGCGTGGGCTTCGGCTTCCACGTTCCGCGGCTCCGACAAGCGCGGCGGAGCCAACGGCGCGCGCGTTCGCCTCTCGCCGCAAAAAGATTGGGCGGCAAACGAGCCGGCTGAACTCGTCAAAGTTCTGCAAAAGCTCGAAGAAATCCAAAAAGAATTCAACAGCTCACAGACCGGCAAGAAAAAACTTTCGCTCGCCGATCTCATCGTGATCGGTGGCGACGCCGCCATCGAAGAAGCCGCGAAAAAGGGCGGCACCGCCATTAAAATCCCGTTCTCGCCCGGCCGCACCGACGCGTCGCAGTCGCAAACCGACGTCTCATCTTTCGCCGTCCTCGAACCCGCTTCCGACGGCTTCCGCAACTATCTCAGCGACGGCCAGCATCGCCCCGCCGAAGAATTGCTCGTTGATCGCGCGCAGTTGCTCAAGCTCACCGCCCCAGAGATGACCGTTCTCGTCGGCGGCCTCCGCGCTCTCGGCGCTAACTTCGGCAAGTCCAAGCACGGCGTCCTCACCAATCGCCCCGAAACATTGACCAACGATTTCTTCGTCAACCTGCTCGACATGAAAACCGAGTGGACCGCCACTCCAACCGCCGGCCTATTCGAAGGCCGCGATCGCGCCACCGGCAATATCAAATGGACCGGTACCCGCGTCGACCTCGTCTTCGGCTCCAACTCCCAACTCCGCGCCATCGCCGAACGCTACGCCTGCGCCGACTCCGCCGACTCCTTCGTCAAGGACTTCGCCTCCGCCTGGCACAAAGTCATGAACAACGACCGGTACGACCTAACTCAAAACTAGCCGCAGCTGAGGCAAGTCGCGAGCATCGTCGCTCGCAAACAGCGACAGAAGCACGAATGGCGCGGTTAAATGACCGCGCCATTTCGTTTCTTACAGTCACTTCAGTAAATTCGTCCGCTTCGGCAAATTCGGGCACGAAACATTATCGCTCGGACGGCATCATTGCTTGCTTTATCGGTTGCGGGAACCTAGCATGTCAGCGGTTTTTGATGCGCCTGAGACCGGGTGCGTGAAGTAAATCCCGATAGAAGTGTTCGGCCCGACGCAGGCGCCAGCAGTCACAGAGACGTCCGGCTACGCGGGCTGGACAGGCGATTATGGGTCATTTTTAATGTAGCCTTCGCGTCTTCGGAACGCATCAGATGCTCGACTGGTGTTGGCACTTCCCAGGAGCCAAGACTCCTTGATTGCAGCGTCGACGAATCGTTCTCGCTATTTGGGTCGCAATGTTGGGCTTTTGCGCTCCGCTGTTGGCGCGCGATTCGCAGACCAGCATTTTCTCGCCTCAGTCCGCTCCGGCCCGTTCCATCGCCGCGCTCTCGTACTTCACGCTCGCAATCACCGGGCTCATCTTCGCTGTCGTCGCCGGTCTTCTCCTTTATGTCATCATCCGATTCCGTCGTCGAGGCGACGATGATGGCAGTGAACCGCCACAAATCTTTGGCAGCACCCAGATCGAACTCTCTTGGACGATCATCCCCGTCCTGATCGTCACCGTCTTGTTTCTCACGACTGCGCGCGTTGTTTTTGATATTCAGGATGCGCCCAAACCCAAGTCCGCTCTCGACGTAACCGTCGTGGGTCATCAATTCTGGTGGGAAATCCGTTATCCCGGTTTTCAGGTGACGACCGCCAACGAATTGCACGTTCCGGTGAGCATTCCTTCTGCGCCCGCGCCAACATTTCTCAAGCTGACATCCGCCGACGTCGTGCACAGTTTCTGGGTTCCGGAGCTCGCGGGCAAAACCGATCTGATTCCCAATCGCATCAACGAACTTTGGATCGCTCCGGAAACGGCGGGGCTCTTCAAGGGACAATGCGCGCAGTTTTGCGGCGCCGAGCACGCGCTCATGCTCCTTCGCGTCTATGCGGACACGCCTGCAGAATTTTGCGGCGTGGATTCACCAGCAGCAATCACCCGCCGTCGCGCCGCAATCCGAAGCAGTGGCGGAAGGTCGCAAACAATTCGAAGCGCAAGCGTGCATCAACTGTCACGCAGTCAACGGCACCATCGCGAACGGCCGCTTCGGTCCAGACTTAACACATCTCATGAGCCGCGAGACCTTGGCTTCCGGCGCAATGCCAAACACTCCGGAGAATCTCGCGAAATGGATCGACGACCCTGATACGTTCAAGCATGGATCGCTTATGCCGTCGATGCATCTGACAAAGGCTCAGATTGAGCAAGTCACGGCCTATTTGGTGACGCTGAAATGAGATCTGATTGCATCCAGTGCATCCCGCTGCGCTACGGTAGGGAGGCGAACGCATGAGCGAATCCAGCATGCCTCTTCCCGGCCGCTTGCCGGATGCAACTGCTCAGACAACGCGCGCGGACACGTTCGGAAATATCGTCGCCGTCCTCCACGACTGGATTACCACGGTCGATCACAAAAAGATCGGCATCCTCTACATTCTCTATTCGCTGTTCATGCTGGTCGCAGGCGGCATTGAGATTTTGTTGGTCCGCCTGCAATTGGCCGGTCCGCGGCTCCACGTCGTTCCACCAGAAGTTTTCAATCGCCTCTTCACCATGCATGGCACGACGATGATTTTCTTCGTCGCGATGCCGGTCTTCGTCGGCTTCGCCAACTATCTCGTCCCGCTGATGTTGGGTGTGCGAGACATTGCGTTTCCGCGGCTCAACGCATTTAGTTTTTGGATGACCGCCTTCGGCGGCCTGCTCCTCTATTACAGCTTTCTGGGCGGCACGGGCTTACAAGGAGCCGGCAACGCTCCGGATGTGGGTTGGTTTGCTTACGCGCCACTTACTGAACCTGCGTTCTCGCGCGGTCACAGCACAGACTTCTGGGCGCTTGCGCTCATTATCAGCGGCTTTGGGTCGATCGGCGGCGCGATCAATTTCATCACCACGGCGTTTTGTCTCCGCTGCAAGGGGATGACTCTGTTCCGCATGCCGCTCTTCGTTTGGTTGATGGTTGTCAGCTCCATCCTGGTGCTTCTCGCCGTCAGCCCGTTGACCGCCGCTCAATTCATGCTGCTGATTGACCGCTACCTCGGCGGGCATTTCTTCGATACGCAGGCGGGCGGCTCCGCAACGATCTGGATGCATTTTTTCTGGATCTTCGGGCACCCCGAAGTCTACGTGCTCATCATGCCCACGTTTGGAATCGCCAGCGAGGTCATTCCGGTATTTTCACGCAAAGCGATTTTCGGCTATCCGGCGATGGTCGCGGCTTCCGTTTCGATTGCGTTCGTCAGCCTCGGCGTCTGGGCCCACCACATGTTCACGATGGGAATGTCTGCCGCTGGAAACGCATTCTTCGCTTTGTCCACGATGATTGTCGGCATCCCTACCGGCATCAAGATTTTCAACTGGCTCGCCACGTTGTGGGGCGGCAAGATCCGCTTTACCGTACCGATGCTCTTCGCGTTGGCCTTCTTGTTTCAATTTCTGATCGCCGGGCTCACCGGCATTATGCTGGCGGTCGCACCGTTCAACTGGCAGCTTCACAACTCCTATTTCGTCGTCGCCCATTTTCACTACGTCATTGTCGGCGCGATCTTAATGATGGTATTCGCCGGCTTTTATTACTGGTTCCCAAAAGCAACCGGCAGAATGCTCGACGAGCGGCTCGGCAAAGTGCATTTCTGGCTCTTCCTTCTCGGCTTCCACGTCACCTTCGACGTGATGCACATCCCGGGCCTTCTTGGAATGCCGCGACAAATCTACACCTACGAAGCCGATCGCGGCTGGGGAACGATGAATCTCGTCGCGACGATCGGTGCCTTCATACAGGCGATTGCGATCATCGTTTTTGTGGTGAATCTGATCGTTTCGCTATTCCGCGGGAAAATCGCGGGGCCCGACCCGTGGGACGCGTGGACGCTGGAGTGGACCACCGCTTCCCCACCGCACGCGTACAACTTTGACGTCGAGCCCGTAGTCAACAGCGCGCGCCCCCTCTGGGATCTAAAGCATCCCGACGATCCGGACTGAGCGAACCAGCAAAAACTCATGAGCACACTTTCCATTCCCGTCACCGAAACGCACCTGCCCTACAAGGGCCGCGTTGCGATGTTCGCACTCATCGCGGCTGAGACGGCCATTTTCACGATTTTTGTCGTGGCTTACATTTATTACATTGGGCAAAGCCTCTCGGGTCCCACACCGCGAGAAGTTCTCACCCTCCCAATTTTCAACACCATCTTCCTACTTTCCTCCAGCCTCACGATTTGGCTCGCCGAACGCGCGCTTATTCGTCGCGCGATGAATAACTTCGTCGCCTTCTGGGGACTCACCATACTCTTGGGTGCGATTTTCCTCGTTGGCACCGCTCGCGAGTGGTACAAGCTCATCACCGTCGACCATCTCACCATCAGCACGAATCTTTTCGGCACCACGTACTACTCACTCGTCGGCTTGCACGCGCTTCACGTCATCGTCGGTCTTATTCTTCTGCTCGCCGTATTTATTTTTGCGCTGATGCGAGCGCTACATCCTGAAGACACAAAACGCGTGGAAGTTCTCGCTCTCTATTGGCATTTTGTCGACTGCGTTTGGGTGATCGTCTTTACCGTCGTTTACGTGATCGGGAGATAGACAAGCTGTGGCTGACAACGCGCAACACCATCAAGTTCCCGCGGGCGTCGTGCTGCTTCCCGCGTCGACAGCATGGCCACTCGTGTTAGCGCTCGGCGTCGCGCTCGGTTTTGCTGGCCTCGTCACGAGCTACAACATCACCACGCTCGGAGCGGTCTTCGCCATCGTGGGCATCGTCGGCTGGGTGCGCCAGGTATTCCCCATCGAACAGCACGAAGAAGTCACCGTAGTCCCCCACAAAATCGATTTAGAGATTGACCGTCGTCGCGTCGCACGCATTCACGTCGACGCAAGCCATCGCTCGCTGTTTCCACAGCAAACCTATACCGTCCGGTCGGGCATCCTCGGTGGATTCGCCGGCGGCACCGCAATGATCGTGCTCGCCGAACTGTACGGGATCGTCGTTCATCACAGTCTCTGGTACCCCATCAATCTCTTAGGCGGCGCTGGCGTTGCTGGCTGGATCAATCCGAGCAATGCCGAACTCGACTCCTTCCGCCTAAGCGCCGTGATCATCGCAATCGTCATTCATACCTGCACGTCTTTCTTGGTCGGCTTGCTGTATGGAGCCCTGCTGCCCATTCTTCCCAGGCATCCCATTATTCTTGGCGGACTCATCGGTCCTGCGCTCTGGACTGGACTGCTTCACTCGACACTCGGACTCATCAATCCGTTTTTCGACTCACACGTCAACTGGTGGTGGTTCGCTGTTTCGCAAGTCGGCTTTGGACTCGTCGCCGGTCTCGTGGTCGTCAAATACGGCCACGTAAAGCGGATGCGCGGAGCACCGTTGCCCGTTCGCCTCGGCCTTGAGCTGTCAGAACATCCGGAAAAAAAGTGAACCGCACCCTACAGACTTCAGCATTCGCGCTTCTCATCTTCCTTTCGAGCGGCTGCGACAGTCTGCCCGGGAAGCCGGGGCCTGAGCCACTGGTGCCACGTCCGGATTCCGATCCTCGACCCAACCACTCTCTATAGCGACAATTGCGCCGGTTGCCACGGGAAAAATGGTGTAGGCGCGGTCGCCACTCCGATTGGCCTCCCCGAATATCAAACACTCGTTGCCGAATCCACGCAGCGCAGCGTCGTCGCCGACGGCGTACCGAACACCGCCATGCCCGGTTTCTCGCGCAAAGCCGGCGGTTTTCTCACGGACGAGCAGATCGACGCAGTCGTAAAAGGCATGCGCGCAACCTGGCTCAAGGGAAACAGTCCCAGCGCAACAAACATCTCCCCCATACGCCGACTCCACACCCGGAGATTCGGCGGCAGGCGCCGCAGTCTACGAATCTTCTTGTTCCAATTGCCATGGCAAAGCAGGCGGCCCAGTCGGTCAGTCCGGTTCCGTTCTCAACACTTCGTATCTCGCGATCGTCTCTCCGCAGGCTCTGCGTACCGCCGTCATCGTCGGCCGTCCTGATCTCAACATGCCCGGCTGGCGCACGGTGAACACAAGTCATCCGCTCACCGAAAAAGAAATTAGCGACGTCGTAGCTTTCCTGATCTCGCATCGCATCACTTCGCCCGGCCAACCGTACTCAACGAAATCCGCCTCGTCCGCTACCGGAGCAACTCGATGAACTCCGACTTCGATCCTCAACATCCTCAATCCGTCCAACCAGCAAGCGTGCCCGCGGCGGCAACTCCATCCGACGCCCACACGCAAGATCGCCGCAAGTTTCTCTTCAAACTCTCCATCGCCATCAACGCCGCCATCGGCCTGCTCATCGCCACTCCCGTCATTCGCTTCCTCCTCGGCCCGCTCCGCCCTAAAGGCGCATACGATTCCTGGATCGCGCTCGGCAAAGTCGCCGAATATCAGCCCGGCACCACCATCCTCGCCATGTTTCGCAATCCGGTCACAAATCCGTGGGACGGCGAGACCGGCAACGTCGCGTGCTATGTTCGCCGTCAACCTGATGGCGGCTTCATCATCTTCGCCGTCAATTGCGCACACCTTGGCTGCCCGGTGCGTTGGTTCCCGCAGTCTCAACTTTTTATGTGTCCGTGCCACGGAGGCGCGTATTACGCCGATGGCTCGCGAGCGGCCGGCCCACCCGAACGCGGCCTCTTCACTTACGCATCGCGCGTCGATGGCGACACGCTCATGATTCACGCCGGCCAGTTGCCCAATCTCGCAAATCAAGCGCGCCTGAAAACGCCGGGCGGTTGCCCCGGCAGAAGCTCCGCCAACAACGCCGACATCCATTTCGTTAAGGAAATCGCCCCATGCATCAAGACTCCAAACGCTGGTACGAACGAACCTACGATTGGATAGAGAGCCGCGTTCAAGTCGCAGATTTCGTCCGCGACTCCGCCGCTCATCCAGTGCCGTCGAAGACCGCCTCGTGGTGGTACGTCTTCGGCTCCGCTAGTTTCGTGCTTCTCATCCTACAAATCGTCACCGGCATCCTTCTCGCCACGATTTACGTTCCATCCGCCGGCGAAGCATGGAACAGCCTTCAAGTCCTCAATCATCAGCTCCCGCTCGGCTGGTTTCTCCGCGCCATGCATGGTTGGGGTTCGAACTTCATGGTCGCCGTCGTTCTCGTGCACATGATTCAAGTCTTTCTCTTCGGCGCGTACAAATTCCCGCGCGAGCTCACCTGGCTGCTTGGCGTGTGCCTGCTATTGATGACGCTCGGCATGGCCTTCTCCGGCCAAATCCTCCGCTTCGATCAGGACGCCTACTGGGGCCTCGGCATCGGCGCTTCGATCACGAGCCGCGTCCCGTTCATCGGCAACGAAGCTGTGCATCTCATGCTCGGCGGCCCGATCATCGCCGGCGCCACGCTAAGCCGCTTTTTCGCTCTTCACGTTTTTGTTCTGCCCGCGACGATGCTCGCTTTCGCCGGTCTTCACGTCTGGCTCGTCCTCAAACTCGGCATCAACGAGTGGCCCACTCCCGGCCGCCTGGTCCGCCGCGAGACCTACGTGAAGGAATATCACGAGCTAACCCATCGCGACGGCATCCCCTTCGTCCCTCAAGCCGTGTGGAAAGACGCGATGTTCGCCGCAGCAATCATTTTCGCTGTCGCGTTCTGCGCCGCAGTCTTCGGCCCCTTCGGCCCAACTGGCACGCCCGACCCAACGATCACGCAAACCGCTCCACGTCCCGACTTTTTCTTCCTCTGGATTTACAGCGCGCTCGCTTTTCTTCCGCCCAGCGTTGAGACGCCGCTCATCTTCATCGCTCCCGTAATTGGCATCGGCGTGCTAATCGCTCTTCCGTTCGTCGCTGGACGTCGGAGAAAAAAGTTGGTATCGCCGCCCCGTCGGCGTCCTCACTCTCATCGTCATCGCCGTCGGCCTCGCGACGCTCACGCATCTCGGCACCTACGCTCCCTGGAGCCCGCACATGAACGCGTGGACCGCTGACGAAATTCCGGACCGCTTCGTTCACGCCTCCACACCGCTTGAACGCCAGGGCGCGCTCATCTTCAAGATGAAGCAGTGCCACAATTGCCACGCACTGGGTGGTCTCGGCGGCCAACGCGGCCCTGCGCTCGATCGCGTCGCATCGCGTCTCACCGAAGATCAAATCATCCGCCAGGTGATTCAAGGTGGCGGCAACATGCCCGCGTACGGCGCCGCT
Source organism: uncultured Acidobacteriota bacterium (assembly GCA_963850795.1). Taxonomy (GTDB): domain Bacteria; phylum Acidobacteriota; class Terriglobia; order Acidiferrales; family UBA7541; genus Acidiferrum. The sequence goes on from CAWKNS010000018.1 coordinate 47,547, forward strand.
CTCTCTCCGCCTGAAGTCACCGCGCTCGTCGCGTTCCTCGACACGCTGCATCCGCCAAACCAGCGCCCAGCCACAGACGCTTCGCGCAGCATCGCCGAAACCGACAAGCCCGCTCCCAAAGAGCCCGTCGAATCCACGAAACCTTGATCAGCTCGCTCGTTTCAACGTTGCTGTTCGCGAGCGCGGCGGAAGATGACGCCGACGCCTTCCCCTTCGCGAGCGCCCGCGACGCCGTCCTGCACGGATGGAGTCTCCCGCCTTTTCTCACCCTCATCTGCGTGCTGACACTTCTGATCTACCTGCGCGGCTGGCGCCGCGGTCACACCCTTCGCCCAAATCAACTCCCCGCATGGCGCGCACTCTGCTTCTGCTCCGGCGTCATCGCATTCTGGCTCGCCATCGCCTCCCCCGTCGGCGTCTTCGACGACATCCTCCTCACCGCCCACATGATCCAGCACCTCACGCTAATGTCCATCGCCCCGCCCCTCATCCTCTTAGGCGCGCCGCAAGTTCCGCTCCTCCGCGGTCTGCCGCGCCCGCTCCTTCAAAATATCTTCGCACCATTGCTCCGCAGCAAATTCGCCCGCTCGCTCGCCCATTTCCTCTTCCATCCCATCACCGCGTGGCTCGCCCTCAACATCGCCTTCATCGGCTGGCATATCCCGCCCGCCTACGAACTCGCCCTCCACTCCGAAACGTGGCACGAGGTCGAACACCTCTGCTTCTTCTCTACTTCCATCGTGTTCTGGTGGACCGTCATTCAACCATGGCCCTCGCGTCCCCACTTCGCCCAATGGAAAATACTCCCCTACCTACTCACCGCTGACTTCGTCAACACCGCCCTCTCCGCCTTCTTCACATTCGGCGGCCGCGTCTTCTACCCTTCCTACGCCACCGCCCCTCGCCTCTTCTCCCTCTCCGCCCTCAACGACCAAATCGCCGCCGGCGCCCTCATGTGGGTCTTCGGCTCTCTGATCTACCTCGTACCCCTTGTCGCGATAATTTTTCGCATGGTCGCTCGCAACTCTCCCGCACACACCTAACCCGCAGCAACAATGACGGCGTACCGCCTCGAGAGGCCCCCTTACGCCCGAACACACCCCAACTCGGCAGCGCACACATGCACCCGACCCATCAAATGTGCTCAAAATCTATGGGAATTTCTCAGGAAATGTTTAGGTAGGAATCCAACTTATACAACTCAACCAACTGGCGGAGGAGGAGGGATTCGAACCCCCGAGACCCTTTCGAGTCTAACGGTTTTCAAGACCGCCGGTTTCAACCGCTCACCCACTCCTCCGTTTCTAATTATAACTAGAAGCGGCATTTAGCGGGATGATTGGTGACAATTTCGACTTCGATTGCTGCATCTTGCAATCGGCCGAGGTTGTGCCACACCGCTTACGAACCTGCCTTGGATTGACCTTGAACATCTTCGTAAACCGCATCGATCATTCCTCGCGGCGTCCTTAGGCATCGGCTTGCGGAAAAAGTGTACACCGTCACTTTAGTGCTCAGCCAGACGTCGGAACAAGCCGACAAACTCTGTGCGGACGTAACAGATTTTGTGCCAAGAAAGAGATAAAATGCACTACGATGCCGCAAATTGAGAAAACTCGCGTCATCGCTATCTTGCAACCGGCAAAGGGATTAGATGAATTTTCAGCAAGAAAGAAACCAACACCTCTCACCTCACAAACACTCTTCTTCATAATCATTCGAAAATTAAATTAAGTTGATAATGTACTCTCTCGATTGAAACAACTTGTCTCCTGAATTCGAGAGTGGCATCCTCTCCTTAATCTGGACGGTGCTTCATGCCCTTTCGGCACATCTTCGTAGCCGTCACCATCGCGTTCGCGATGATCGTCGCAGCCTTTCTGATCAATCGGGCTCGGCCCAAGTCTGAAACCGACCAGCCTCGCGCCGAATTGATCCGCGCCAGCGGTAAGTGCGCCGACTGCCATTCGCGCACCCAATATTCCATCGTTCACGAATACGAAATGAGCAAACACGCCGAACGCGGCGTAAATTGCCTCGACTGCCATCAGCCTGCACAAGGCCAGAAAAGCAAAGACCACAACGGCTTCGTCGTCACCGCAGGCCACATCACCGCCGGAAATTGCCGTCGATGCCACGAACAGATCTATCAGGAATTTCTGCACAGTCGCCACGCCGCCGTTTCTTGGGCCGCCGTCCGCGGCGAACAAGCCTTCACACCCGAACAAGTCGCCTTCGCCGAAACCTACCAACCCGGCGGCGTAAAACGACCTCCGCATCCGTTCGTCACTCTCGAGGGCGCTTCGGCCATGACCAGCGGTTGCGAGCAATGCCACTCGATCGGCAAGCCAAACGACGACGGAACAATCGGCAACTGCACCACCTGCCACACGCGCCACACGAGCTCTGTAGCACTCGCTCGGCAACCGCGCACATGCGGCCAATGTCACCTCGGCCCCGACCACTCCCAGATGGAAATCTACGAGGAATCCAAACACGGCCTGATGTTCGCCGCCCAGGAATCTCTCCTCAATCTTTCGGTTGAGCCCAGCAAGCTCACCACCCGTGACATGTTTGTCCCGACCTGCGCCACCTGCCACATGTCCGGCATCAACGGCATCGGCATGACCCACGATCCTTCCGAGCGCCTCTCTTATTTCCTCGCCGACGCAATCACCAAGAAGCGCCCCCAATACGTCGCCGCCCAAACCAAAATGAAGCTCGTCTGCAATCAGTGCCACACCAAAGGTCTGATCGACGGCGTCTATCAGCAGGCGGAACAAGTCGTGGATACCACAAACCAAAAAGTCACCGCGGCAAAGGATATTGTGGACGCACTACGAAAAGACGGCACCATCAGCGGCCCGCCATTTTCCCAGCCGATCGATTTCGTCTATTTCGACTTTTGGCACTACGACGGTCGCACCTCGAAACACGCTGCCTTCATGGGCGGCGCCGATTTCGTGCAATGGCACGGCAACTATCCCATGCTTCGCAAAACCGTCGAGCTCAAATCCATGGCCGAAGATTTAAGGAAGCAGCATGCGGGACGGCACTGATCGTTCCTGGCTCGAGCCGCGCTTCTTGCTCGAAGCATTTATAATCACGAATCTCGGCTTTCTCGCTTTCGACATTTATCTTGCCCACTCCATGAACGATTTCCGTCGCCCGGCGGAATACATCCCGCTCTATTTCTCGATCGGCGCTCCCCTTCTTCTCGCAATTGGTCTCGCGGCAGCACGCTCACATCTTCTCTCGTGGAAAATCCTGGGCGCTACAGTCGGAGCCGCTTCCATCGCCATCGGTCTCGCAGGCGTCATCTTTCATCTCGACAGCGCCTTCTTCTACGAACGCACCCTCAAGAGCCTCACCTACTCCGCCCCCTTCGTCGCACCGCTGTCCTACACAGGACTCGGCTTCCTGCTCATCATGAACCGCATGGTCAACGACAAAACTTTAGAGTGGCGCCAATGGATTCTGCTGATGACCGCCGGCGGCTTCCTTGGCAATTTCATTCTCACTCTCGTCGATCACGCCACCAACGGTTTCTTCAGCGTCGCCGAATGGATCCCCGTTTGGGCCAGTGCCCTCGCCGTCGGCGTCCTCATTGCCGCGCTCCTACTCCCGCCCCCGCGCCCATTCCTTTTCCTTTGCGTCGCAATTCTCGCCCTCGAAGCCGCAATCGGCCTGTGGGGTTTCATCCTTCACGCCCGCGCAAATCTCGCCGGCCCATCCATCCACGCCTTCGCCAACTTCGTCCACGGCGCTCCACCCTTCGCCCCGCTTCTCTTCCCCAACCTCGTCCTCCTCGGCTTGCTCGGCTTCTGGCGAGACCCCACCTGGAAACATCGACCCGGAAGCAGGGCCGATCACGAACTCGTTTCCCCCGAGCCTCACGCCGCTTAAGGATTGTCGCCGCCTTCTGAAATTCGCATTGTTCTCCTCTTTCGTTTCCGGGAAAATCGCTTCAACTGCACTTCTTCACCAGGTTCATGACGTCGATTTTCGTCATGGAAGAGGCCATCTATGCACGACCCTGCGAATCGCTCGCAAGACTTCGACTCAACTTTGTCTCACGGCGCCGGCAGCGCCGACCCCATCAAAATCGGGCCATACCGTCTGCTCCGCAAGCTCGGAGAAGGCGGCATGGGCGAGGTTTGGCTCGCCGAGCAAACCAGTCCCATCCGCCGCACCGTCGCTCTGAAGCTCGTCAAGCAAGGCATGGACACCCGCGCCGTCTTCGCACGTTTCGATTCAGAGCGCCAGGCGCTTGCGCTCATGGAGCATCCGAACATCGCCAAGGTCTTCGACGCCGCTTCCACAGAAGATGGCAGGCCCTACTTCGTCATGGAGTACGTCCCCGGCCTGCCGATCACCACCTACTGCGACAAAAACCGATTGACGATCGTCGAGCGTCTAAGACTCTTCGCTCAGGTTTGCCAAGGCGTGCAGCACGCGCACCAGAAAGCGATCATCCACCGCGACCTGAAGCCCTCCAATATTTTGGTTCAAGTCTTAGACGATAAGCCCATCCCCAAAATCATCGACTTCGGTCTCGCCAAAGCCGTCGCCCATCGCCTCACCAACGACACCCTGCTCACGCAAATGGGAACAATCGTCGGGACACCGGCCTACATGAGCCCCGAGCAATCCGATTTGACCGACCAGAACATCGACACGCGCACCGATGTCTACTCGCTCGGTGTAATCCTCTACGAATTGCTCGTCGGTGCGTTGCCGCTCAGCACCAACGAGCTCCGCGAAGCCGGCCTCGCCGCGGTACTCAAGAAAATTCGAGAAGCCGAACCCCCGCGCCCAAGCACCAAAGTCCGCTCGCTCGGCGATGATTCCAAAGACTCCGCCGAAAGACGCCACGAAGAGCCGCGCTCGCTCGAAAAACTTCTCCGCGGTGATCTCGATTGGATCACCATGCGCGCTCTCGAAAAAGACAAAGCGCGACGCTACGGTTCGCCCGCCGACCTCGCCGGCGATATCGAGCGGCACCTGCGCAACGAGCCCGTTCTCGCAGGACCTCCGAGCGTCTCGTATCGCGCCAAAAAGTTCGTCATTCGCCACAAGCTCGCCGTTTCGATTTCATCCGTGGCCGCGCTGGCATTCGTCGCTTTTGCCTTCGCGATGCTTTTCCAGGCGAAACGCGTCGCGCGAGAAAGAGACCGCGCAAATCTCGAAAGTGAAACCTCCAGGCAAGTCTCAGAATTCATGACCGGAATATTCAGCCTCTCGGATCCCGACAATTCAAAAGGCGCTTCGATGACCGTCCGCGAGGTTCTCGACCGCAGCGCGAAAGAAATTTCAACCGGCCTGTCGCGCCAACCGGAGCTTCAAGCTCGTCTTATGCTCACCATGGCCAATGTGTATTCTGGTCTCGGTCTCTATCCCGAAGCCGAACGCCTCGCGCGTGAATCCGTCGAAGTCGGCAAGAGATCGCTCGGTCCCGACAACGCCGACACGTTGAAATCGCAACAACTCCTTGCATGGATCTTCATGCGCCAAGGAAAAAACTCCGATGCCGAACAGCTTCTGCTCTCAACAATTCAAGCGCAAAAGCGCATTCTGGGCGAAGCGGACGAATCGACGTTGGCTTCCGCCAACACCCTCAGCTCCGTCTATTCCAATCAGGGAAGATATTCCGACGCCGACCGCATCGCCTCCGAAGCTCTCAGCATCAGCGAGAAAGCTCACGGCGAACACAGCAAAATATCGCTGCGGTTGCTCCAGTCACTCGGAATTGCCTATGACGGTGAACGTAAGTTTGATAAAGAAGAAGCGATCTGGAGAAAACTAGCCGCGATTCGACAGGAAACTTTGGGCCCCGATCACCCCGACACATTTCAAGTCGTGCAGAACTTGGGCTATTCACTGCGCCGCCAGGCAAGATATCCGGAAGCCGAAGTCGAAATTCGCCGCTCGCTCGATGTAGCCAGCCGCGTGCTCGGCCCCGATCATCCCTCCACGCTGATCGTTCGCGACAATCTGGCCAACGTTTTGATGGAACAAAATCACTTCGCCGAAGCCGAACCGATCTTTCGCGAAAACCTCGCAGCCCGCCGCCGCGTCTTGGGCGAATCGAACCCCGAAACCCTCTACTCGATCAACAACCTCGCCATCCTCTTGTCCAAGGAAAACAAACTCGACGAAGCCCTGAAACTCGAACTCGAAGCTCTGGAAAAAGAAAAACAAGTCCTCGGCCCCGCCCACCCCGAAATCGCCGGCCTCTACTACAATCTCGCCTCTTTCGAAGCCTTGGCCAAAAATCACGCCAAGGCCATGGACTACCTCCGCCAAGCCCTCCAACACAACTACTCCGACTACGACGAACTCACCACCGACCCCGCCTTCTCCCCCTATCGCACCGACCCCGAATTCACCTCCATCGCCACCGAAGTATTCGCGAAGGACCTGACGAAGAAGAAATAGGGACGATCCCGCGCAGAAACAACGACAGAAAGGGAATTCGCGTCTCGATCGCAGCGCCGCTGTCGTATGCTCATCCCTCGACGAGTGCTGCGAGCCCGCATATCCATTTCGACTCTTACCTGCTAGTCACTCAAAATCCCTGCCGAGAAAACATCCTCGTCCAAAATGCTTCCGAATCCTCGTCGTCATTCGCCATGCTCTCTGCGTTCGAATACGATTTCCCTTCCGCCAAGTAGCTCTCGACTCGGTCTCCGTGAGACTTCGGCCCCATGCCAAGCATGTTCATCAGAAACATCACGCTCGCCGCATCAGCAGCATTCTGCGCAGCCTCTTTCCTTCGCTGTGCAAGTAGCGCTTTCGCTAACTGAATCTGTTGATTGGCCTGATTGGTCCAGAGTTGCCCACGATCGGGATCTTTCGAAATGCCAACACCAAATGTCAGGCAATGAGCGACGATTTGTTGGGCTTCGAGAACGTCCGCATCCGCAGACCGTCGAAACCACAGAAAAGCCTGTACGTCATCCTTCTTAACGGAAAGCCCAAGATGCTCGAACAGCCCGAGAGCGAGAGCCGCATCAGGATTGCCTTGCATTGCGCTGACGTACAACCAACAAGCCGCGGTGCCGTAGTTCTTGCCAGCGTAGTTCGCTTTTGCGAAACCGTACGCCGCTCCCAACGCTACGCTCCGATCCTTGACTGGATCGCAAGGGTGATTGACGGTCAAGCTCTTGTCCGCGATGAAGACCGGCATCGAAGGAGTGGGTACAGACTTTTGATCGCCTAGGTAAACGCGATCCGGATCGTGAAGAAACGCACGGTCGGCGATCTCTTGCCCCTGCTTTGCTGCTTCCAGTGGCGCAATGATGCCGAGATCGACGCCTAATTCATTTTCTCCGTAAGGATCATGCTGCTCCGCGCTCTTCTGCGCCCATTTGTACGCCTCAGGGACATTCGGTTTTCCCCCGATCTGACCCATCCGCAATGCATAGGCGTACGACGACTGCGCGCGAGGCTGCCCCTGTTCCGCGGCCACCCGATACCAGCAATCGCCAACCGAAACATCTTTCACAACGAAAAATGCCTGAGCGCGATAGAACGCATCTTGTGCGTCGATGTGATACGGATTGCCGGTCTGGCATTCCACATCGGCGACTTCGCGCGATGAGGTGCGATGAAATGTGGGTTCGTTCGCAATATGAAGATGCTCAGCATCGTCGATGGTGAGCGATGTCGAATAAAGTTGGAGCATCCCCTTGCCGTTCGGCGCAAGGACACCGGCCTTGATGGTGGCCGGAATGTTGTCGAGCAAATCCGAAGCAATCAGAAACTGCACGCCGGGACGAACGAAGCGGCGTCCTTCGAGGTTGAGAAACTGAATGGAGTTGCGAAGCTGATAGACCAGAATCTTTTCGTGATGAAAGCTTGCAGTGCCAGGCGTGCCAAAATCGGCTTCCCACACTCCGTTGATGTTGTGTGCAAGCGTCTTGCCCGCGGGATATGGAACAGCGTTTGAAGGCTGCGCGGCCGTTGGGCCCAAAGCGGAAGCTGACGCGTCGGCTGCGGGCGCAGCTGCTTCAGACTCGCGCGGAGCAGCGCTGACCTGCGATGGCTGGTGTACAGCGGGAGACGGCTTAGATGGTGCAGCAGATTGCGGCGGCGCAATTCGCTTTGCCTCTTGTGACGCAATCGGCGCCGCGGGATGATCGCCTTTGCGTCCCGGCACGGTATTGATCGCGGTTCCCCATGCAGCGCGGAAAAATCCAGAGCTGAGCCCGCAGCAGGGATGATAGGTCCACTGAATCTTCCCGTTGATGATGCTGTTGCCGTCTTCCGAAAGCTGCCCGGTGATCGTAGCTCGGCCAGGATAGCGGCCGCCGTCGACACGCTGAATTACGACCGACTCTTTGGTGAGTTTTTCGATCGTTAACGCTGCCTTGTCCGATGGATCCGACGCATTGATGTATCGCCCGTTTTGCCAGACGAATGTGACTCCGTTCCCACTTGCGCAGCCACCGATGCAAATGTGCATCTGTTTCGGGAAATCGGTGCCGGGCACTCTCTCGAAGGAGTCTTGCGAAGAACGAGGACTTGCTTGAGGCGTCGCGAAAAGAGAACCACAAATAGCAAACAGTAATAAAAAGCAAAGAGCGTCTAGTCGAAATACGCGGCGGGCGAGGAGAGTTTGGAGGGCCGCACGGATCATTTGTTCGCAGTCCGGGACGCTTGGCGCTTTCACGTCTGCTCAGAAGAAACGCTCAAACAACTGAGGATGGTCGCGCGTCGATGACATTCTAGAACGAAAAGAATTGGTGACGGTATGTGTCTGTTTAAACTGCCGCTTCGTTTCCCGTGGCTACCAGCCCGTCTGCGAACTCTAATCCCCAAAAGCGTGGAGACGGAGTCAGAAACTCCACGCCTACGCGCTGGCCGTTATCGTTGGGCTCGCCGAGGAACACGACGCGGCACTCCTGCTCTTCATCCGTGTCCGGATTCGTCAGCACGATCATCTCGCCTTGATCGATCTCGTGCTTCAGCAGCAGCAATCCGCCGTGCGAGTTCACCACCATCGTCTGGCAGGTCTCGCGAAATTTGCGTCCGTCGTGCCCGCGCCCTTGCGCTTGCACGGTCATTTTGTGGAACACACGCCCGCTGCGGCGTGGCGCGGTAAATGTTGTGGCGCTCATAGTACATTCATGGTCGAACGCCCTCGCCAGCCGGGTCAATTGACCGAAAGGACAGGTGTGCCGCCTCCTAAACGCACTCTGTAGCCTTCTCGCTATCTACACTCCGTCCAGTCTTTTCGCACCACTTTCGCCACGAACCAAACCCTGTGGGGTATTACGCGCTAAGAGGAGAATGCTACACGTCGGAGTAGTGATAGCGTTTCTAGTCGTCCGGTGACGGCCTTATCAGGAGTTCGGGCGTTGTCGGACGGGCCACACATCTCGAATGGCTTCCCGAAACGTCAGCCAGAAACTCCAATAGCACTCGATGTGATACTCGCAAAGGTGAAGTTTGCGACCGTTGGAGTGGGACAACTCAAGCACGCGCGTCTCCCGGCATTTCTCCGGGACACCCTGAGCGTTGAACGTCTCCCCATCACAAGGCAATTCGCACGGCGCAATCGCTACATATCGGTTCTCAGTTGGCATCGCAAGTTACGAGTTTACCAAACCTATTCGTCCGGCAACGGCGTTAACCGGGCCCGAGGTGAAGCTCTTTCTTTTTCCTTTCGACTTCCAACGATCGACTGTCAACTTCTTGTCTCTACGCCGCCTTCCCAATCCTCGCAATCAAATCCATCTGCTCCCCCTTGTTCTCCGCGCCGATCGTAAACGCATCCACCAATCCCATCGACAGCGCATATTTCAGCGCATCGTCCTGCCGGTTCCGCATATCGCCCTGCCCCAAAATCTTCATCCCGATAATTCCCTTCCCCGCCGCGCGCATCTCGCGAATCACCGCCGCCACCGTTTCCGGATCGGCGTCCATGTGCGACCCGATCGGATTCGTCCGCACCAGATCGACCTCGACCCACGGCGACTTCGCCGCCGCTCGCAGCGCCTCGATGCTGTGGCACGAGCATCCATGCGCTCGAATCACGCCTTTCTCCTTCGCTTCCGACAGCACGTCCATCACGCCTCGATACCGCTGCGTCCAGTCCGCGTCGGTCAGGCAATGCATCAGCACGATATCCAGATACTCCGTCCCCAACTCTTTTCGAAACCTGTCGAGATCGGCTTTCATTTCGCTCGGATCGCGCGACCAAGATTTCGTCAGCACGGTCACCTTCTCGCGCGGCACGTGCTTCAGCGCATCCGCGGCGTGCGGATGGCTGCCGTACGCATCGGCGAGGTCGAAAAATCGCAGCCCATTGTCGTATCCGTTCTGCAAAAGCGCCGACAATCCCGCAACGCCCAGCCCATCCGTCTGGCGGGAGTGATGCCCGATCCCGTTGGTTCCTGTTCCCATCGCCAGCCGGCTCGTCTTGATTCCCGTCTTCCCCAGTGTCACCGTGTCGCTCGCTTCCACCTTTCGGTCGAGCTTCGGCAACGCCGCCATCCGCTCCGCGAATCCGCTTGCGCCAAACTCGCGCCATCCCGGCTCGCCAGCCGCGCCTGCCAATCCAGCCGCACCGATCGCCGCCGAGCCAACCAACGCAGCGCCCGCTCCATACGCTCCACGCCGCAAAAACTCTCGTCGCTTCATTACGAACCTCCTCACATCCGCCCGCGCCGTCTCTCGTCATCAACATCAAGCGATGATACTCCAATGGCGCCTAGAAATATAGACGCGCGGCCCGGCGTTTTGGAACCCCGCTTTCACGCTCGCAGATTTTACAAACCAAGCCTCAAAATCGCTCCGTTAAACTTGTGTCAACCGCCCAGAAACCCCTAAAATATCTGAAGCGCCCTTATAGTTTCATTGCAGTCATCGCTCGCGCTCTCCCCGGGCTGCAACATTCGGACTATCCAAAACGTATTTCTATCGGAAAGGATCGGCTCTCATAACGTCCTCTATGAACCTTACTGAATTTATCGAAGGTCGCCGCGACGCGAACCTCGAAGAACTCCGCGAATTTCTCCGCATCCCGAGCGTCAGCGCCAAGAGCGAGCACAAACCCGATATCGAGCGGGCGGCACAGTGGGTCGCCGATAAACTCGAAATAGCCGGATTTAAAACCGTTCAAATCGTTCCCACCGCTTTGCATCCTCTTGTCTATGCTGAGTCTCTCGAAGCTCCCGGCAAACCGACAGTTCTCTTCTACGGTCACTACGACGTTCAGCCCGCAGAGCCTCTCGATCTCTGGACTTCGCCCGCGTTTGATCCGACCGTGCGCAACGGAAATATCTACGGCCGCGGCACTGCCGACGACAAAGGGCAAGTTCACATCCACATCAAAGCGCTCGAGTCGCTGCAAAGGGTGAACGGAAAGTTTCCGATCAACGTAAAAGTTTTGATCGAAGGCGAAGAAGAAGTCGGCAGCGTCAGCCTGTGGGATTACGTCCAGAAACATAAGCAAAAGTTGAAAGCGGATGCGCTGATCGTGTCCGACACTTCGATGCTTGCGAAAGGCGTTCCGTCGATCACGTATGGTTTGCGCGGACTGAATTACTACCAGATCGAATTAACTGGTCCTGCGCACGATCTTCACTCGGGAGTTTATGGCGGAGCTGTTCCGAATCCGCTCACGATTCTTACGGAACTCTTCGCGCAATTGCACGACAAGAATTTCCGCGTCGCGATTCCGGGCTTCTACGACAATGTCGCGAAAGTCGGCGCTGCGGAACGCAAAGCGCTGAATGCTTTGCCGTGGAAAATGAAGGAATTTGATAAAGCTGTTGGCGCTCCAAGTTATTGCGGCGAAAAAGGATTCACGACAGTTGAGCAACTTTGGATTCGGCCGACGTTTGAGCTGAATGGGATTTGGGGCGGTTATCAGGGCGAAGGCGCGAAGACGGTGATTCCGTCGAAAGCGTATGCGAAGTTCTCCACGCGGTTGGTTCCGAATCAAGATCCGCACAAGATCGCGAAAGCAGTGGAGAAGCACATTCGCAAACTGCTGCCGAAAACAGTGAAGGTGAAGTTTGAAGTGCTAAGCACGGGGAAGCCTTGGGTTGCGCCGTTCAATGCGCCGATCTTCACGAAGGCACAAGCTGCGCTGGAAAAGGGATTCGGCAAGAAGGCTGTGTTCATTCGCGAAGGCGGATCGATTCCGTTTGTTACGCAGATGTATGACACATTCAAAGTTCCTTGCGTTCTGCTCGGATTCGGTTTGCCGGATGAGAATGCGCATGCTCCGGATGAGCATCTTTATCTGGAGAATTATTTCAGCGGCATCAAGGCGATCGCGCATTTCTACGCTGCGCTCGGCGAATAGTTAGATCATCGGTTACTAACAAATCATCGTAGTCGCTACTAAATAGTAGCTAGCGTTTCGCTATCTGCGACGGCACGCTTTTGCTCGCGCTAAATCGTCGCCAGGTCGTTGCGGCGGCCGGTGGCGTATTGGTGGAGCGCGTTGTTTGCGCTGGTGATCACGCCGAGCGCATCCGCTACTTTCTGCAAATCACTTCCACGCAAAACCAAGTACATTTCGTCTTCGCCGAGGCCGGTGTAGACGCGGTTGCCCATGCACCCCAGGCTCATGATCGAGCCGTGCGCCATCGTAGCTGGTAACGCCATGCAGGTGGGGCGGCCGAGGGCGGGCATGCCGCTGGCGACGCCGGCGCGGCCGGCGGCTTCGTTGAGGAGCATGGCTGCGGACGGCTTGCAGGCGAACAGGACGACATCGGGATCGTTCGGAGAGTCGCCGAGCGGGGCGTAGAGGATGGCAGCGGGAGTCTTTGGAAGTCGCGGGATTTGCGGCACTTCTTCGGGTTTGACGTAGCCCAGGTCGAACATCATTTTGAGGGTTTGCTCGGTTTCGGCGGCGCGTTCGGGCGACAAGGGGATGTTGTGGGTGTAGGCGCCGACGGCACAGTTGAAGTGGTTTTCGGGGAGGGTATAAAACGTTTTCCCGCCGGCGGCGAGGCGCCAGAAGCTGCAACTGGAGGGTTCGGTACCGGTAAATTGCGTTACGCCGGCTGGAGCGGAATCGAGGAAGGTCACGGCGACGGGGCGGCGGGCGAATTTGACGGATGCGCAGATTTTCTGTTCGAGGTCGTTCCAGTTTGTTGCCGCGGTCATTTGGTCTCCTGAGGTTTGCGAACGGGGAGGATAACACGGAGGGTCGAAGCGGCCGAATTATGGAAAAGGACTAAGCAGAGGCGAGCAGACGAAAGAGGTTGGTTAACGTAATGACTCCCCCTCCCCCTGTTTTTGCGTAAGAATATCATTCTAAGGGAGTTATATCGCAGCATGGTGCAAGAATGTGATTCTAAGGGGGTTATGGGAATTTTGAATCCAGGCGGAGGATTGAGGGTGCGGCGGAAATGAGTCTGTCGGGCGCTTGGGGTGGCGCTCACGTGGGGATCTTAGCGGGTGTTGATGGAGTGGTCAAATTATATTTTGTAAACGGCTTGGAATGTTAGGCATGGCGGGGGCGGTGTTCGAACGATGGACGGATGCGTTTGTAGACGTGTTGACGCTGAGATCCTTCGCTGCGCTCAGGTGACACGGTATGCGCGTCGGTAGTGGCGAAAAAATCGAAGAGAAAAGCAGATCCCTCACTACGTTCGGGATGACAGGGTGCGTTGCGATCGGACTAGTGGGGCACGGTAAGAGTCTGCGCGGCGACAGGCAAAGGCAAGAACTAGAAAAAGCAGATCCCCTACGGGGATGACTACGCTTGGGGAATGGGTGACAGTGCGGATGTTGATCGGTGGGGTTTTATCTAAACCCGCACCCTCTGAAAACGGAGGGTGCGGCACCCAGCGAGAACTAAAGTCAAAAGCCCCACCCTCACAAAACGAGGATGGGGCACTCGAGTCAAAGGCTAAAGACGAAGACGAGAGCAGAGGCAGAGTCAAAACCCGCACCCTCTGAAAACGGAGGGTGCGGCACCCGGGGAGTAAGGCCGGAATTAGAGGGATTTGACGTAGGCGACGACGTCTTTGATTTGGGCTGGTTCGAGGACTTCTTTGAACGGGGGCATCATGGTGTCGCCGTTTTCGATCCAGGTTTTCAGAGTTTCGTCGGTGACTTTATAGTTGTTTACGGTGAAGGTGCCGCGCTTGCCGATGCCTTTGAGGCCGGGGCCAATTTTCTTGGAGTCGCTGTCGGCATAGTGGCAGACGCCGCATTTCTTGTCGAAGACTTCCTTGCCGCGGGCGACGGCGGCGGCGTTCGGGGCCGAGCCGGCGGCGGACTTTTTCGCGGGCTTTGCGTCATCCTGCGCGTAGACGGCGCCGGCGACGGCCAAGATTGCAACTCCACACAGCATAAAATTGCGATTCACGATTCCCCCTGAAGTTCGCATCGTTCTATGAGTACGCAGATGCGTGCACACTATAAAACCAGGCCGAATACCTAGATTGGACGCGAGATGGACAGGAATGGTACGCCCGCGCATTTCCCTAGGCCGCGACTTGCAGAGTAACTTCAGGGGCTAAAGCCCCTTCCGCTGCCGCGCTAAATGTCGGACCTAAAGGTCCGACCCACAAAGCAAAATCCAGTGCCTCTATTTTCCATGTTCTAAGCGTAAATTTCCAGTGTTTGAGCGTTGTGATGCGGGCGAGCGAAAAGCGAAGAGAAAAAGCTAACGTAGAGGCGCAGAGGACACAGAGAAACGCGGAGGTTGCTCTGCCGGGGCTCGAGCGTTGCGGGCGTTGTCATAGTGCGCAGTGTGTTTTTGGCGACTTTTCCCGCCATAAAGTACAGGTTCCCGCTAGCACACGCGCTGCACCATCGTACTGGTGACTCGGGACGAACCGCTTGCCACAATCGAATTATCATGAGCCAGGAAACCCTTTCGCGCGCGTGGGAAGTGCTGCAGGACGCCTATCAGGCCCAAATGGAAGGCGATTACGACCGCGCCATCGAGCTCTATCAATCTTCTCTCGACCTTTATCCGACCGCGGAAGCGCACACGTTTCTGGGGTGGACGTATCACTTTCAGGGCAAATTGGACGATGCGATCGCGGAGTGCAAACGGGCGATCGAAATCGATCCGGAATTTGGGAATCCGTACAACGATATTGGAGCGTATTTGATCGAGCTGAACCGGTACGACCAGGCGATTCCGTGGTTGGAGCGCGCGGTGGAAGCAGCGCGGTATGAGCCGCGGCATTTTCCGCACTACAACTTGGGGCGGGCGTATCTGGGGAAAGAGATGTATGGGCGGGCGATTGAGTGTTTTCAGCAGTCGCTGTCGATTGAGCCGCGGTATGCGTTGGCGCGGGAGGCGTTGGATTCGTTGAGGAAGATGGTGAACTAGGGAGAAGAGCGAGATTCAGAATTGGAGAAGGGCGCGGCTTCGGCTGCGCCTTTTTTGTTTTTTAGGGTTGGGTGGTCGCATCGGGTTGGTGCTTGAGCGATAGGTCTGAGATCCTTCGCTTCGCTCAGGATGACAAACTAAAAGAATGAGACAGCGAGAAGAAGAGACGGGATCCTTCGGCTTCGCTCGGGATGAAATTTGCGAAAGACGCAAATTTCAAATCAAAAGCCCTCCGGAGTGGTGCGGCCGGAGGGCGAAATTGATTTGAACAGGTACCCAGGATTGCTGCGCTGGACGAAACGGCGACTCCATGTTGCTGGCTGAGTGGCCGCCGGTTTCGGCGCGCTGATGCTTGGCCCGACCTCGCGGCGCGCTTGTTGCGGCGCGCGAATCACGAGGAGTAAAAGCTACTTCAGAACGGCATCCTTGAGCGCTTTCGACGGGCGCAGGCGGACGACGGTCTTCGCCTTGATCTTGATCGCTTCACCGGTCTGGGGGTTGCGGCCCATGCGAGCCTTGCGGTGCGCCTTGACGACGCGGCCGAATCCCGGAATCACGAATTTGCCCGCGCTACCCTTGGCTTCTTTTACGGCGAGCTTGAAGAGCTCTTCGAAGAAGAGAGCTGCGGTTTTCTTGGGTAGGCTCACTTTTTCGGCGAGGTGTGAAACGATCTTGGTCTTGCTCAAAGGCTTAGCTGCCATCTTAGATTTCTATCCTCCTCAGTTTTTCAAATCGGCGTCGAACGTGGCGTTCGAAACCAGCCGCGCGTTCTCCCCCTCTGAAGCACGAAAAAGCGGGCCGCATTGGACTATAAGGCAGTGTTTATGCGGAATGCAAGCGGCAAGGGGCGTAAAAGCTAGGAAAAATGCGGTAATTTGGGGAGTGGGGCGCGGGAATGTTGATTATTAGCGGGGATTTCCACAGTGATTCCCGTCCCGACTTAGCGCTGCGAGTTAAGAATGTCGTTTCAGACGGTAGTTAAAGAGATGATACGCTTTGATTGAGGCTGGGTTCGTGAAGCATACGGCGGACAAGACTAACGGGTACGGTGAGCACATCGTTCGCGACAAGCGAATTTGTGGCGGTGAGCCTGTATTTAAGGGGACGCGCGTCACGTTGCGCACCGTGCTCGCCTCGCTGGCGGCGGGTGAGAAGGTTGAAACGATTCTTGAGCAGTTCCCTACGTTGAAGGCAAAGCACCTTCGGGCTGCCATCGCATTCGCAGCGGCATCCGCTGAAGAAGATTTGCCTGTTCCTGAAACTCCCCACGTGCGATGAAGATCAAGCTGGACGAGAATCTCCCTCTCGGTCTGGCGGTTGCGCTGAGAAGCCTCGGTCATAAAGTCCACACGACAATGGAAGAGGGTCTGGTGGGAAAGAGCGACGCCGAGATCTGGTCCGTCACGCAGCGCGAGGAACGATTTCTTATAACTCAAGATCTGGATTTCGCCGATTTGCGGAGATTCGCTCCTGGATCTCATCACGGAATTCTGCTGGTGCGGTTGCACTCGCCCGATTGGCGATATCTCAGCGAGCGAGTGGCTAGCATCTTTCGCGATGAAGATGTCGAACAGTGGGCTGGGTGTTTTGTTGTGGCGACGGAGCGGAAGATTCGTATCGTGAAGAAGTGAACGCACGACAAACAACTCCACCGACAAACTCTATTCCGTGGCTTGGCTGGGTTTAACCACGCGGTCGTAAATCAACAATAAAAATGCGGTGAGGATGCCGACTGCGGTGATGACGTACCAGGCTTGGGCGGGGTGGTGTTCGACCTCGGCGTAGTGGTGCATGACTTTGCCGCCGAACCAGCCGCCGAGCAGGGAGCCGATGCCGAGCGGGAGGAATGCGAAGCCCATGTAGGTGCCTTGCTGGCCGGGCGGGGCGAGGCGGGAAATGTATTCGTAGTAGCGCGGCTGATGGACGATTTCGCCGAGGGCGAGGACGAAGATAGTGACGTAGCAGGCGAGCACGGTGGGATGGAAGGCGAGGATCAGCCAGGAGAGCGACGTAACGAGCGTGCCGATAATGATGGCGGTGAAGGCGGGAATTTTGCGCGTCAGATAATTGATGAGCAGAGTGAGGGCGATGACGGCGGCTGCGTCGGTGACGAGAATCCATTCGACGCTGGCGTTGGCGTCGATGTGGGCGTGCACATAGCCTGGCAGGCTGATGTATTGCTGCCAGTAGACGATCCAGTAGCCGGTGAAGATCAGCAGGAAGAGCATGAATTTGGGATTGCCGAGCACGACGAGAAAATTTCGGAGCGTGCGGGCGATGGTGGGGGCGGGCTCGTCGGCGGCGCGCTTTGGTTCGCGGAAGAGAAATAAAACGAGGAAGAACATCGCGAAGACGCTGAGCGCGGAAATGCGGAAGACGGGTTCGAGGCCGAGATGTTTGTGGGCCCAGCCGGCGACGTAAGGTCCGGCGGCGCCGCCGATGTTGACCATGGTGTAGTAAATGGAATAGCCGATGCTGCGGACGTTGGGCTTGGAGGCGCGCGCGGTTGTGCCGACGACGCTGGGCTTGACCATGGAGATGCCGAGCGCGGGAAGAATGAGGATGACGCCGACGAAGAGGCCGAGGGGGACGGCGTTGCGGATGGGCGCGAGCCATGCGGCGCCGACGGAGCCGATGAGGAAGTAGGCGGCGGCGAGAATCAAGTAGGCGATGCTGAGCGCGCGGCGGAAGCCGAGACGGTCTGCGATCGCTCCACCAAAAATGGCGAGGAACCAAACCATGCCGCCGAAGATGCCGGTGAGCGTGCCGGTCTGTTCGGTGGAGAAATTTAATTTTTCCTGGAGGTAGACGGCGAGCGAGGAGAAGGCGCCGTAGTAGGAGAGGCGCTCGAAGATTTCGGAGATGTTGGCGATCCAGAAGGGGCGCTCGAAGCCGTCGCGGATTTCGGTGAGGCGTTGGGGGAGGGGCATTTTTTGCCGCGGTGCGGCGGCGGTGGGGATGATAGCAAAAACGGCGGGGAGTGGCGGCTTATGAGTGGGATTTTTGAGCGATGAAAATTTATCGGAGCGAGATGCCGCGGCCCATGTAAAGGAGGAAGGCGGAGGCGAAGTTTGCAGCGGAGATGGTGAGGGGGGCGTTGAAGGGGATGGCGATTTCGGGAGTCGGTTGCGGCACGGGAGTTTGTCGTGCGGCGAATTGGCGGAGGTCGATGAGGGCGAGGAAGAAGCCGAGGGTTAGGCCGATAGCGCCGGGGAGGCCGTCGTAGAGGATTAGGCTGGGGCTGATGGGATTGAGGAAGGAGGCGAGGAGGAAGAGCGCGCTGCCGGCGAAGCAGGCGGTGCGGGTGATGCGGCGAGCGGCGGGGAGAGAGAGCGGCGATGCCGGAGGCGGCGGCGCTTGGGTTTGCGGGGTGGGCGTGGGCGGCACCGCTGGAAGCGGTGGCGGTTGTGTTTGTGCGGCGGCGTTCGTGGAGGCAAACGGCGGCGCGATGAGGAGAGCGAGGCAGCGCGCGGCTTGCGCGATGCCGTAGCGGTAGCCGAGTGCGCCGGCGATGACGAGCGTGGCTCGATAGAGCCACGCGGGGTGAAGGCCGGCGATGACGGCGGCGAAGTCGCCGAAGTTGATGAGGCCGGAGTAGAGGATGTAGCCGAAGGCAAGGAAGAGGTTGGCGAAGGAGAAGAAGTAGAGGAAGAGGCGCGTGAGGCTGATGCGCGCGACGCGGGAGGCGGCGGGCGTATCGGCCGTTGCGTGTGCGCCGACGGCGGTGAGTGCGGAGGAGTTTGCACGTTGCGATGTGAGCGATCGCAGGAGCGCAAGCGCGGCGAGTCCGAAGAGGATGTTAGCGAGCGGACCGGCGGCAGGGACGAAGCGCGAGGCAGACGCAGTCTGCATCGCGGTGGAGGAGATGAGGATGACTTTGCCGCCGGTGAGCCAACAGACGATGGCGTGGCCTAGAACTTCGTGGACGATGGGCTCGAGGCCGAAGGCGAAGATACCGATCGATGCGACAGTGAGCAAGTTGATGCGAGAGGGCATGGTGGCGCGGGGATTATAGCGGAAGAGTTTTTTCGAATCGAAGGGCGGGCGTTATTGCGACCAGGGCGGTGTGACGCCGGTCATGCGCGCGTAGGCGACGAGTTGGCCCATGTGTTCGTTGGCATGGACAATGACGCGGAGATATATCCCGTCGGCTGTGGCGTCTCGGTCGGCGATGTGGACTTTGCGCTGAAGGTCGGCGGACGTTGCTTTCGCGTGAGCTTGCTTGACGACCTCGAGCGAACGCTTGAGCCACGCGATGACTTCAGGCTTCGACGTAACGGACTTGTCCATTCCTTCTTTGTAGTCGGCGGGGAACTTTGGGCCGCCGGCTTTGCTGAGGAGATAAAAATTTGCTTCGACGATGTGCATGTAGACTTCGCTGGTCGAACGCACTCCAGCGGCTGGACGCCAGGAAAATTTTCCAGGCGGCGTGGCTTCGGCGAGAGCAACGAGCTGTTGCGAGACGTGAAGCCATTCGCCGTCGTAGCCTTCCCAGATACCTTCGGGCGCTTTTTGAGCACGCGTCGATGCGGAGGTAGCCAGGAATAACAGCGCTAGAACAAGGACATGTCGCATTGCGTGACTCCTCAAAAGCGATGAAGCGCAGGGCGAATCCATCTGGGTGTTACCAGCCGGTGCGCGAGGCGCGTTGCAGGAAGTCGTTGGCGGCGGCGACGTTGGTGACGCGCATTGCGGCGCCGTCATATTCGATTTTGCGGCCGGCGCGGAGTGCGACGACGCCGAGCAGCATCACTTCGGTGAGCTTCGCGGCGTATTCGAACGGCGACGATGCTTGCGTGGTGCCTTTCGCAGCGTTTACCCAGTTCATTTCGTGATCTTCGTTGGGGATGCGGGGCAATTTTTTTGGCGGAGTACCGACGCTCGCATGCAGCGATGCGGGAAGCAGGCGCGGGCGCAGGCCGTAGGTGTCGTGGAGGAGTTTGCCCTTCGTGCCGACGAGGAGCGCGCCGCCGCCTTTGTTGAGCTGCTCGTTGTCGGGAAGCTCGACGGGTTTGGGTGGAAGAAGGCCGCCGTCGTACCACGTAAGTTTCACGGGCGGCTTCGAACCGCGCGCGGGAAATTCGTAAAACGTTTGCGTGGCGAGCGGATACGACGCGCCATTGAACGGCGTCGAAACCGTTTCGATCGTCGTGGGATAGCCGAGATCGAGCGCCCACATCGAATGATCGATGAGATGCGCGCCCATGTCGCCGATCGCGCCCATGCCCCAATCGACCCAGCCGCGCCAATTGAAGGGATGATAGATCGGGTGATAGGGAACTTCGGGCGCTACGCCGAGAAACAAATTCCAGTTGAGCTCGGGCGGCATCGGAGTCGCTTCGGCCGCAAATGAAGCTGCTTGGCGAACCGTAACGTCGTGGCCGCTCCAGCCAGGAGCGGGCGCCGACGCGTTGAGAGGCTCGGGGCGCGGAACGCCTTGGGGCCAAAAGCCAAATGGGCGATTCGTCCAGATGTGGAGTTCGCGAACATCGCCGATCGCGCCGGACTGCACGTATTCGATGACGGTGCGAGCATCGTCGGTGGAATGGCCCTGGTTGCCCATCTGCGTCGCGACTTTTGTTTCTTGCGCGCGCTTCGAGAGTTGGCGGGCTTCGGCGACGGACCACGTGAGCGGCTTCTGGACGTACACGGCTTTTTTGAGATCCATCGCGGCAAGCGCGATCGTGGCGTGCATGTGATCGGGTGTCGCGACAAAAACGGCGTCGATATCTTTTTGTTTATCGAGCATCTCGCGATAGTCGGCGTAGCGTTTGGCTTTCGGGAGATGCACGTCTTTCAAGCGTTGCATTCGCTCGATGCGAATCTTTGCGCGCTCGGGGTTGAACGGCTGCTGGCCGTCGGCGACTTGCTGCGGCGTTAGAGCCGGCGGATTTTCGAGCCGCTTCTGCCACGTCTCAATTTCGGTACCGAGACGGTCAAATCCTCTGTTGCAGTAACCCCAATCGACGTCGCAAAGGGCGACAATATTTTGGTCGGAGAGATTGATGAGGTTCTGACGGCCCATGCCGCCGACGCCGACACCGGCGATGTTGAGGAGATCGCTGGGGGGTGCATAGCCGCGGCCGAGGACGTGGCGCGGCACAATCGTGAAAGCAGCGGCTGTTGCAGCAGTCTTCGCGATAAAGGATCGGCGAGAAACGGTTTCGGTCGTTTTTTCGACGTCTTGCTGAATTTCGGAGGAAGGCGCGGTGTTCTTGAGAGGAGTTGCGGTCGATTCCAGGTCTCGGGTCATCAATGGCTCCGTCCAACGCTTATGGCGACGCCTATTATGGCGCGTGCTAAGGGCTTTGGAAACGGCTAAACAAGAACGATATTCGACTGTAAAAACAGCGAGCGTGAATTTCGATCCGGTCTATACTTTCTGACTATGCGGGCCGGACCTCGTCGTTTCGGTTTTTTCCTTTTTCTCTTTTTCATCATCACGGGTGCTCAGGTGCAAGCTGCGCCTGCGTCGTGGCGGGGGGTATTGCGCGATGCCGACGGCCATCCGGTTGCCAACGCTGCGATCGAACTTCACGCAATCGCTGGTAGTCACGACTACTCGGTCAAAACATCGGCGGCTGGAGATTTCGCTTTCGGCGAAGTTGCCGAAGGTACATACACGCTGCGCGTGACTGTCGGCACGAAAAGGTGGACGGCGACGGGCACGGTCGCGTTCAAAGAAGACGTTGCCAGCTCCGGCGCGCTCGAACTATCTGACACCAACACCGTCGTGCGCGTTATCGCAACCGGCGAAGGCCAACACACGAAGGGTAGCGGCGGCGAAAACCTTTCGAGCGGCGAAGTCTCAAGCCTCCCGCTGAACGAGCGTGATTTCAGCAAACTGTTGCTCCTCGCCGCTGGCACGATGACCGACACCAACGGCGCGGCGAACTTCACGCAGCAATTCGCCGTGAATGGCCAACGCGGCGTGGCCTCCGTCTTCGCGACGGACGGCGTCGATACGACCGACCCTGAACTCGGCGGCGCGACATTTTCGAATTTCAACGTCGATGCGATTCAGGAAGTTCAATCCAGCTCGGGCGTAATGTCGGCCGACATTGGCCATGGCGCCGCCGGCTTCACCAATGTCGTCACCAAGTCGGGCAACGATTTCGTCCATGGCAGCGCGTTCGAATTCGTGCGCAACGCATCATTCGATGCACGCAACTTTTTCGATCACAGCAGCGCGATCGATCCGCGCCGCATCCCTCCCTTTGCGCGTAACGAGTTTGGCGTGACGAACGGCGGCCCGATCGTGCTGCCCAAAATCTACGACGGCCGGGGCAAGACATTCTATTTCGTTGAGTATCAAGGCTTCCGCCAGGTCCTCGGCACGACACAAGTCTTCGCGGTGCCAACCGCAGCCGAGCGCCAAGGCATCGACACGACTACCGTCCCCGGTGACACGCTTTTCGTTCCTGTGAGCGCAAAAATCGCGCCGATTCTCGCGCGCTATCCGTTGCCCAACGAGCCGTCGGGCCCTTACGGCGATCGAACGTATGCCACATCTTCGAAAGTCGTCACCAACACAGATCAATTCTCGATTCGGGTCGATCACAAACTTTCAGATAGAGCGAATCTCTTCACGCGCTTCAGCCTGAACCAGGTCAATGGACCAACAACGAATCCCGATCAAACCGCGATCGATCCCGATTTCGGCATCAAATTTTTCGATCACCAGCGCAACGCCGCAGTGCGCTATTCACGAATTATTTCACCGCGCATGACATCCTCGACGTCGTTCGGCTACATCCGCAGCACGCCGACGTTTCCGACGACAAACCAGATCGATCCATCCATCAGCTACGGTGACGGCCTGTACGAAGGATTCAACACGGGCGACGGATCGATCTACGGATCGTTCGGCAACGTCTATCAAGTCAAAGAAGATCTGACGTACACCCGCGGCTCTCATGCGTTTAAATTCGGCGGTGAAATTCGCCTGAATAAAGACGCGACGATCTTCGGCGTGAATCCAAACGGTGCGTATATATTCGGCGGCGGCACGGCTTACTCGCAAGCGCTGATAACGTCGGCGAGCGGCCAGCACAACATCTTGCCGGGACAGCCGCTGCCCGATGCGCTAACGGGATTGCTCACGGCAACGCCGTATTCCTACACGGTCAGCGCGCTCGAAGGGCTTACTCCGGGCGGGAATCGTTTCGACGAAGCCTCGGTGAGGCGCGAAGCCTACAATTTTTACTTCCTCGACGTGTGGAAAGTGACGCCGAAGCTCACAGTGAACTACGGCTTGCGGTACGAACTCAACAGCCGAATTAAAGAGTCGAAAAATCGCACGTCGGTGGCACAGCCGATCGATGCGAACGGAAATCCGACTTCGTTTTTGACTCCAGGCGCGAGTCAAATCTACATCTACAATCCGCAGCCGATCTATCCGCTCGATAAAAAAGGATTCGGCCCGCGCCTTTCCGTCGATTACGCGTTGACGTCGCACACGACGCTGCACGCAGGCGGCGCGATGACAACGATTCTGCCGAATTTGTGGCAAGACAATTTTGTGACGGGCGCATTTCCACTCGTATTTTCACCGGTAATCACAGCGAAGGCCGACGTTCCAGTCTCATTTTCGAACGTGGCCACCCCGTTGACGCTTCCGCAGGTCTACAACATCAACGGCCAGCCGCTTTTCCCGAATGGAGACAGCTCCAAAGTTCCAGCAAATACCGTCGTCGATCTACAACGCTTCCAAAACGATTTGGCAGCCATCACTCCCGGCCACGAAGTACAACTTTTCTCGACTGGCGTGATCTCGCGCGAGTTTCAGAACGGCTACATCGGCACGTGGACTGCGGGCCTGGACCAAGACATCCATGGAGTGAAAGTAAGCGCGGCCTACGTCGGCACCGCAGGAGTACATCTTGCGAGCGTTTTCTCTCCCAACGGATATGCGGGCGCCGATCCGGAATTCGCGCCTTTCACGCAATTCAATTCCGCCGGGCACGCGATCGGCGGCTTCGGTCCCGAAGCGATCATGAGCAACAGCTCTCACTCGAGCTACCACTCTTTCCAAAGCAGCATGACAGACAATTATTCGAGAATCGGATTGAGCCTACAGGCGAGCTATACATTTTCGAAATCGATCGACGACACCAGCGCGGTGCTCGGTGGCCTGCCTGCGAACGCGGGCACGATTTTGCAAACGCTGCCGCAGGATCCACGCAATCCAGAAGTGGAAAAAGGACCGTCAACGTTCGACGTGCGCCACGTCTTTTCGCTCAGTGTGATTCAAGGACTGCCGTTCGATCGCATCGGCTTTCTTGATCCAGTGAGCAAGAAAATCACGCGTGGCTGGCAATTTTTGAACATCACGAGCATCACGAGCGGTCCGCCCTTCACGGTGTACTCGGGGATTCAACAAACAGGAGCGGGAGCAGGCGGCACGGACCGGCCGGATCTCGTCTCGCTGCCGCATTTTTCAACAAGCCGTCCGATTCGCGAAGATTATTTTGGGCTTGGTGTGAACAACAGTTCATTTTTCTCGATTCCCATCAACGTCCCCGGTGGCAGCGGTCCGAACGACGGCACCTTTGGCACGATAGGGCGCAACACATTTCGTGGACCCGGATTTCGGCAGCTCGACATGGCGCTGATCAAAGACACGCCGTTCGGTCATCGCGGCAAAGGCGAGCTCGGCATCATCGAATTTCGCGCGGAATTTTTTAACATCTTCAATATCGTGAACTTTAGCCTGCCGGCGAACACGGTGCTTGGGACAGGATTCGGCACGATCAGCAAGACGGCCGGGCCGTCGCGCCAGATTCAGTTGTCGTTGAAGTTGGTTTACTGAGCGCCGCTGAACCGATCAGGAAGTTGCGTCAGTAGCACGCGCTCATATCGCTGGAAGTCCCACCCGCCGCAGGAACATAGCACTTCAGCGTGTAGTCCTTCACCATGCGGTCCGCGCCAAATCGCCAACCGAGCGTGCGAATCGTGCGCTTCATGCGCTTGATCCAGCCGCGCGGCAATCCATCCTGATCGCGCTGGTAATACAGCGGAATGACTTCGTCGCGCAGCACGCGATACAAATCTTCTCCATCGCGCGTGTCGTGGACATTCATGTTCGTGTGCGTGCGGCCCGTGCCGATCCCAAAGCCGTTTTGCCCGTCGTACGCTTCGGCCCACCAGCCATCAAGCACAGACAAGATTGAGGCCGCCGTTCAACACAACCTTCTGTCCGCTCGTGCCGCTCGCTTCCAGCGGGCGTCGCGGATTGTTGAGCCAAACGTCGACACCCTGCACAAAGTGTCGTCCGACGTTGATGTCGTAGTCTTCGACGAAAACAAATTTGTCGCCGAATTGCGTGTTCCGCATCATCTGCGCGATCTGTTGCAGCACGCGCTTGCCCGGCTCATCGAGCGGATGCGCTTTGCCGGCGAAAACGAACTGCACCGGCCGCTTCGGATCGTTGACCATCGACGCGAGCCGCTCGATGTCTGCCAGAATCAAGTTGGCGCGCTTGTAGGTAGCGAAGCGGCGCGCAAAACCGATCGTCAGCGCATCGGGACTGAGCACGCTGCCGAGCCGAATGCGCTCTTCCTGCGATTCACCGCGGCGTTCCGCCTGCTTCATCGCGCGGCGGCGCACAAATTCGAGCAAACGCGCTTTCAGGCTGAGGTGCGTTTCCCAAAGTTCGCCGTCGTCAACGCTGTCGATGCCTTCCCAGATTTTCGCTTCGGCCCGTGCTGCTGCCAGCCGGTGCCGAGATGACGATCGTAAAGACGCGACATCTGCGGCGCGAGCCACGACGGCACATGCACGCCGTTGGTAATGTGTCCGATCGGCACGCGATCTTCGTCCTTGCCGGGATTCAGTCCACGCCACATCGCGCGCGAGACTTCGCCGTGCAAAGCCGAAACCGCATTCGCGCGGCGGGCAACTCGCAAGGCCGAGCACCGTCATGCAGAACTCTTCATCGCGATTGCCAGGATTTTCGCGCCCAATTTCCATCAGTCGATCGTGCGAAAGGCCAATCGCATCGCGCAGCGGGCCGAGATGTTCTTCGATCAAATCGCCGCTGAATCGATCGTGACCTGCGGGAACCGGCGTATGCGTGGTGAAAACCACTTCACGCGCAACGTCAGGCAATGCAGCTTCGAAATTCAATCCTTCTTCCTGCATGCGATCGTGAATCGCTTCGATCACGGCGAAACCGCTGTGACCTTCGTTGAGATGCAGCACGCCGGGCGTGATGCCCATGGCTTTGAGCGCGCGGAAACCGCCGATGCCGAGCAGCAATTCCTGACGGATACGAATCCGTCGATCGCCGCCGTACAAATGCGACGTTAACTCGCGATCCTCGGGCGCGTTGCCTTCGACGTTGGAATCGAGCAGCAACAAATCGCGGCGCCCAACTTTCATGCGCCACACACGCGCGCGAATCGAACCGGTGCGCGTATCGATCTGCACCTGAACGGGCTCGCCGTTCGCGCCGATCGCCGGCTCCATCGGAAGGTGGTTCACATCGTTCTCGATGTATTCTTCTTGCTGCCAGCCTTCGACGTCGAGACGCTGCCGGAAATATCCCTGGCTGTAGAACAGGCCGATGCCGACGAGCGGAATGTCGAGATCGGACGCGCTCTTGATGTGATCGCCGGCCAGAATTCCCAGACCGCCGGAATAAATTGGAATCGATTCGTGCAGGCCGAACTCCGCCGAAAAATAGGCGACGGGCCGCGGCCGCAGAACGCCGGCGTGGCGCGCGCCCCAGGTATTGCTGATCGTCGTTTAAATATTCGCGCTGGCGGCGATACGCGTAGTTGATGCGGCTGTGCAGCACGAGTTCCGCGGCGCGCTGCTCGAGAGTCGCAAGCGGAAGTTCGCCCAGCATCGAAATCGGATTGTGATTGAACTGGCGCCAGGGAACCGGATCGAGATCGCGAAACAGCGCGGTGGAATCGTGGTCCCAGCTCCACCACAGATTTCGCGCCAGAGACCAGAGCTTCTCCTGCGTCGGCGCGATGAAACGGTCGAGGCTGCGCGCTTCGCTGACGACCGGCGCAACCTGCGCCGCGGCTTGCATCAACATGCGCACTTCGTCTTCGCGAAAATTGCGCGCTTCGATGGTTTGGACGATCAAGACACCCTGCAAAACGCCTCGATCGATCAGCGGAACGCCAAGAAATCCCTCGAAACCGTCTTCGCCGGCTTCGCGAAAATATTTAAATCGCGGATGCTTTTTTGCGTGGGTGAGCGCCAGCGGCCGCAGTTGTTCGGCGACGAGACCCGAGAGTCCTTCATTCAGCGCCATGCGCAGCGTACCGACGCATTTCGGCCGGAGTCCGCGCGTTGCGGCAAGTACCAGTCGCGCGGTCGGGTTCAAGCAGATAAATCGAGCAGACATCGGTCTTGAATCGCCCTGCGATCAAGGCGACCACGTTGTTCAGGGTCTCCGCCGGCTTGCCGCTATCTTTGGCGAGATTTCGAATCTCTTCGAGAGTCAAAACATGCTGCGCATCGCGCGAATTGATCGTTTGGCTCAAGCTCGGAATTCCTCTTGTGTTGCAAGTTGAAGACACCAATACTGCTATGCGAAAACGTGCAGGTCTGGGTGAAAACATAGTACGGCGGCTGCGATATCGAGCGGCAAAGTGCAAATCGCTTCGGCGCTGAGCAGAAAGTGAATTTCGCAATTGCGCACAAGGCGAAATGCTGTGCTTTTTGCGTTATCAGGCGGGCTGAAGGACGAGCACGCCATAGGGATCGATGCTCGTTTTCGATTCGAGCGTTCCACCGCCGACAGATTCTTGAACCGGCCAGGCAGAGTGACGTTTGAGCTGCGCCAGTGTGATTGAGGATGTAGGTCCACTGTGTCGAGCCGGATTTTCGCGTGGTGAGTTCGACGCCGCGTGGAATTTCGAAAGCTGATTTGCTGCCGGAAAGTCGCGACAAGCGTGGCAAGCACGCGGCCGAGATTCATCGGGTCGAGATCGGCGCCGATGTAGACGGCTTTGCCTTTGCCGAACGAGTTCATCGTGATGGCGGCGTCGCCTACGAATGGCGCAGTGTAAGTGGCGAGTACTGTCGCACTCGTCGCGGGTTCGAGCCGGTCGGCCCACAGCGCGCATGTGCCATCCGGTCCGGCGAGCGGGCCGGAAAATTTCACGCCGATTTTTTCGTTGTAGATGGGCACATAATCTTTCACGGTCACGCCCATCACGTCGCGCAGCAGTCCCGGTAGCGGAGTGCGAACGATCTGGCTGCTTTCATCTTTCGCGCCGAGTCGAAAACTTGTAACGAACGTTCCGCCGCCTTCGACATAGCTGCGAATACGCGCCGCTTGTTTTTCGGACAACACATATTGCACGGGAGCGAATACGACTTTGTAATGAGATAAGTCCGAGTCAGGCGAGATGACATCAACACCCGTGTGCATACTGGAAATCGATGCGTACCAAGATATGGCGTGCGACATGTACGTCAAATCGCGTTGGCCGGGCTGAATTTGCAGCGCCCAGTCCGAGTCGGAATCGAAAATCAGAGCGCTGTCGGCGGCGTACGGGGCCTGAAGCGCGCCTTCGCCTAGCGATTTCATGTCCGCGACTGTCTTTTTGATTTCGTCGAAGCCGGGGCTCTTCGAACGATCGTGATTCAGGATTCCGTGCCAATACTCTTCTGCGCCAAAATCGGCGGTGTCCCAGCGGAAATAGTTGATCCCCATCGCGCCGTGCGCGACCGCTTGAAACGCCCATAGCCGCAGTTGGCCCGGATGCGGCTGCGGTGAGAAGAATCGCTGGCCGGCTTTACCCGATTGCTCTTCCATGATCAGAAAGGGCTTGCCGTCTTTCACGCCGCGCATGGAGTCGTGGCCCATCCCCACGATGGAAGGCAGTACTTCG
This sequence comes from uncultured Acidobacteriota bacterium, assembly GCA_963850795.1. GTDB lineage: Bacteria > Acidobacteriota > Terriglobia > Acidiferrales > UBA7541 > Acidiferrum. Next base: position 76,722 of record CAWKNS010000018.1, read on the forward strand.
GACGGAAAATTTGGCGCGTAGATTTCGATGAAGCCGGGATAGTTGTCGTGTGAGACGAAGTCGAGGTCTTTGAAGAGTTCGTGCAGATTCAGCGTGTCGGCGGGCGCGCCGACGTTGTTGGTCGTCACGAAATGGCGCGGGCAATTTTTGCGCAGCACCGCGAGCTGCTCGTTCGAAAACGACGCGTTGGCGAACGACTGATACCGGTCGTAATCGAGTGCGAGTCCCGGATTCGGATCGCCGTTCGAGGGCAGCGGCACCGGAATCTGGCTGTAGTCCGTATAGACCTGGCTCCAGAATGCGGTGCCCCACTTCGCGTTGATCGTTTCGAGGCTGCCGTACTTGCTGCGCAACCAATCCTGAAATCCGGCGCGGCAATATTTGCAGTAGCAGCGGCCCCAGCGTTGCAGCGTAAATTCGTTGTCGATCTGCCAGCCGATCACACCCTGCGTGTCGGCGAAGCTGTGAGACATTTCCGTCGCGATCGCGAGCGACAACTTGCGATACGTTTTGTTCGACGGACATGTGAAGCGCCGTCCTCCAGGCGAAACCGTCATGCCTTCATCGTTGACCATCAGCACTTCGGGATATTTCTGCGTTAGCCATGGCGGAGGCGCCGCCGATGGCGTGCCGAGAATCACGCCAATGCCGTGCCTGTGAAGAATTTCGACCGAATGATGCAGCCACGCAAAATCGAATTTGCCTTCCGACGGCTCCATCAACGACCAGGCGAACTCGGCCACGCGGACATTCGTAAAGCCGAAGTCCGCCATCATGCGCGCGTCTTCTTCCCACAGAGACTCTGGTGTTTGATCGGGATAGTAATCGACACCGAGTAGCAGCGGCACTTTGGGTGAGCCGCTTCGCGCGCCATTGCCAGCGGCTACCTCAGCAAGCGGAAGCGCCCAAATTTTCGATGGCAACACCGCGGTACCAAGAGCCGCACCAGCACTGGCCAGAAATGTTCGTCGGGAATGCACGTCGGAGGGCCTCCGTCAATTCGCCCGCGCGAATGATCACGCGGGGCGTCGACGGTCATCTTCCGCCGCGCAATTTGCGGTGTCAAGAAAACGCTTTCTTCTGAGGAACTTATCGACTCTAGGTCGCTTCGCAGTACAGTCGCAGCGGAAAGCGACCATACTCACCGGATACGCCGGTCAGCCTCTTTTATTGGCGCGTCATTGATGCTCGCAACTCTTCGCCGCATCAATCCTTCGGGATTAAACTCCCACAGCTCAACGCCGTACGACCGAAACCACTGGTTCGAATCGTCATGCCACTCGTATTCGAAACTCACCGCGATCCGGTTCTCATTAAATGTCCAAAGCGTCTTCTTCAGCCGGTAATCCAGTTCCCGAGTCCACTTACGATAAAGAAACGCTTTGATCTGCTCACGCCCAGAAAGAAGTTCCGCTCGATTCCGCCATTCCGAATCAACGGTATACCCCAGCACAACGCGTTCCGGATCGCGCGTGTTCCACAAATCTTCCGCGAGCTGAACCTTTGCGGCAGCGGACTCCGCGGTAAAAGGGGGAACGATCGGCGTTGGCATAAGCTGAGCTCCAAGTCGCGCCAAATTTCGACGCATCGTTCTTGCTATCAGCCTATTGGATACTCGCCCGGTGTCGAAGTTGCTGGCAACTTTCCTGTTCCTGTTCAGCCGCCCACAAATTCATGTTCGCGGCACGCCCGCACCGTTCCTCGGCGCTGTTGAAAGACTTCGCCCGGAGGGTTCGACAATTCCAATCCCATTTCGCCGAATTCGTCGAAACGCTCGCGCGGCAACGCTACGAAATTGCCGTCGTAAGACGAAAGTTCGCTTGAGATCGACTCTAACGAGCCATCATCCGCCAGCGCAAACCATCTGTAGCCGGCATCCACCAACACCCGCACAATCTCCCGCGCAGCATAACCCCACGGCGCTGTTCGAACATCCTGCACTTCCACCAAGATCGCCGGTCGCACATCGCCGCCAAGCATCCTGCGCGCGCCGTGCAAAAAGCTAAGCTCCCCACCCTCAACGTCGAGTTTGATGAAGTCGATGCGCGGCCAGTTCACGCCTTCGAGCACATCATCCAACCGCCGAACCTCCACTCGGACCTTCGAAGTCCTCTCCTCGATATTCGGCACCCGCAAACTGTTGCACCAATCGTGCATGCCTTCCACCAGGTAGAAGTCCGCTTCCCCCGCGCAACTCGCCCAACGCACAAGGCTGAACATCGACATTCCCGCATCGGTTGAGCCACAAGTGCCGCTCCAGCCGGCGCCGTTCGCGCGGCGACGGCTCGAACGCCATCACGCGCCCGTTTCGCCCCACAAGTCTCGACGCCAGCAACGTATACAACCCGTGATGTGCGCCAACATCGAGCACCGTCATCCCCGGCCGCAAAAACCTCGCAACAAACGCAGCCTCGGCAGTTTCGAATCCATCGTTAATCAGCTCGCGATCCAGCGCGCTCCGCTCCGCCAACCACCAGGCACCGAAGGGCAACCGCAAGGGCAGCGGCATCGACCGCACTACACGCCGTACCCGATTCGCCAGCGCGACGTACCGCATCCGCGCCGGCTTCGCCAAGAATCGCCGCACTCGCGCCACCAGCGTCTCAGGCTCAGCGCTGAGTTTCGTCCACGGGTCCCGACCTCCCCGTGGTTCGGTCACGCGTTCCAGGCAAGCCAACGCCACCGGCCGATGCGACGCAAACAGAATCGTCCGACGCCGCGCATGGTCGCTCGTCTCGCGAAAATCGTCATGTTCCGGCAGGCGCGTCACGCGATACACATGCTGAAATCCCGCTCGATAGAGCATTTTTACCAAACACGATTCGCTCGGATAAAACGCCATATCCGTCAAACTTTGATCATTTTGGAAGGGTTCGCCGCGCAGCATCATGCGCGCTTCGTCGCCCGGCACGCACATGCTCTCGATCAGCAATCCCTTGCCGGCAAGCGCACGCAAGTGCCGAATCGCCCGCATCGGACTCTCGAGGTGATACAGCAACCCGAAACACAGCACCAGATCGAATGTGCCCAGCGTCGCAATTTCCGGGCTTTCAATGTCTCCGCGTTCGAACCCAATCTTCGGAAATCGCTTCCGCGCCTCGATCACATTTTCGAATCGCCCATCGAACCCACGCGTCTCCAACCCAAGCTCCGTGAGCGTCTGCGCGAAAAATCCGACACCACAACCCGCGTCGAGCGCGTTGTGCAATGCCAGAACAGGTTTTAACGCCCTCACCACTCGCCGAATCGTAGCCGCGCGCGTTCGAATCAGATCCTGATAATGCCGCGTATCAAACGCGGTCAGCATTAGCGAAATCGTGCTCTCAAAGCCGCCCGCGAGAGTCTCGGCGCGACCAGCGCTATCCGCGTTTCCCGCGCCGACAGACTCCTCAACAACATCGCGAGCCGCACCACCGCACGCTTCGCAATCGACTTCCACTTTTTTGTCTTGGATCTCGACAGAGAAACCATCGTTCGCAGGGGACATGGCCGGGCAGCCTCCCATAACCTCGCGCACAATCTTGCCCGCGCCGGCGAAGCAAACAATCGCACACCGTCTCACCGGATTCGGGAGGCAAATCCTAGAACGGTACAGTTAAATAGTCAAGAATATTATTGAAGAGTTATCACCGTCATCGCGATCTAATCAGTCCCAACACTTGACGCCCTGATGTCTCTTCTACTTCGCAGCTCTCGTCTCGGCCGCTTCCTTCCTCACTCCCAAACGATGACGCGCCGGTCGCGTCATATTCAGAACCCGAAACCAAGCGTCATAAAATCCCGTTCTCGCATGGCGCCTCGCCGCAACCCAAGCCGCTTTGTAATTTCGCCGCAATCCGTGCCGCGTCAAAAGATACGTCGCATCACCGAGCGTCGCGAACTTTCCGCGGTTCAGCCGATAATTCTCCTGCGCCTCTTCGCCTTCCCACACACCCTTCTCGCCCTGAGGGTGATACCCATAATCATGATTTTGATGCACCGCGCGGACCACGTCTGACGCGTCCACAACCGGCACGCCGATCGAAAGCGGATACCAGAGCAGCCAGTTGTCCCACCCGGGACGCCCGATCACAAACGCCGGCAACTCGCCCGCATACAACCCGCGCGCAAAAACAAAATAGTCGATCCACTGCGGTGGCCGTTGCCGCTTCTCCATCACCGCCAGCTCGTCGATGCGCTGCTCCCACTCTCCGCGCGAAAAATCGATCGGGGCCGTCACATCGACATCCCACCGCCGCCCTGCCATCAAGAATCGCTTGTCCCGCGCCGCCACTTGCCCGACCGCGCGCAAAAAATCCGACTGCAAAACAATGTCGCAGTTGATGTGGCACACCAACTCGTGCCGCGCCGCCGCCTGCGCCTTCTCGTAAATATCCGCTAAATATTTGGTGCCGTATTTATTCCGCCGCACCCCCGGAATATGCCGCAACCCCATCTCCGCGCACACTTCCGCCGCCCCCGCATCATCGCCCATCAGAATAATTTCGACGTCCGGATGCAGCTTCTGCCAGCTCCGGATCGCATTTCGCTGGATGACGTCGATGTGCGCTTCAAACGGCTTCGCAGTAGTAAAAAACGTCAGCATATTCTCTCAACGGTTCGTTGCGTTGAATCCCATTGACCCCGATTGCAGAATATCTTTGCGCTGAGAGCGCGACAAGCCACCGCTTCCTGGCGGCCATTAGCAAGGCGTTTAAATTGTCGTTGCGTTAATCGTTGCAGGCTCGGGAGCCGGCTCAAGCACGCTGGTCGCCATGTCCCCGGCGCTGGCCGAATCGCCGTTCGCCCCGCTCAGCGCCGTCGCTTTTCGCGCTGATCCAATCCGTCGCGCCAACCGATGCGAAGGCCGTTCCACCATCAAATAAAAAATGTACGCACCCACCAGACTACTCACAATCACCGCGAGCCAATTCAATCGCGGTCCCACGTTTACTCCACTCAGCCAATAAGCCCGTGGCCAATACCAAAGCCCTCCTGCCTGCGGGTGCACCAGGTACAACGAATAGCTCCACAGTCCTGCCCAGGCCAGCACACGCCCTGGCGCACGCGTCTTGCTCCAGGCGATTTCCTTCTTCACCCACAAATAGGCGATCAATCCAAACCACGCCATCGTTTGCGTCAGTGGAACATGCGCTTTGAAGTGCAGCATTTCCGTAAGCCACGACGCGAACCACGCCGCAAATCGCCACGCCCAGATTTGCCATCGCGCATCGACACTCAATGCAGGCAACGCATCCGCTTCTTCCGCGAGCAAACATCCAAGCAGCCATACCGGCAACAAAATCGCCGCCGTACCCAGCGGGCCAAATTCATGCCACGACAAAGCCCGCACATTCGTCGCCGCGACCGCCGCGCTGATTGCAAAGGCCACCGGAATCACGTATTCCCAGCTCACTGCGCGTCGCAGCCGTCGCAGCAGCGGATACACCGCGTAGTAGATCTCTTCGCACAACAAACTCCACAGCGGCGATTGCCACAAAATCGAATGCTCTCCCCAAAACACAAATCGCTGACCGACAAGTCGATAAATTCCGACCGCCGCAGCAACCGGAATCAATATTCGCGTATAGCGCCGCAAGTAAAAGCGGCCGACGTCTATCTTGCGTTCGCCGCGATACGGCAGGTGAATGCAAAATCCCGAGATCACAAAAAACACAATCACCGCGGGCGTTCCGAACACGATCGACTGCCACGCGTGCACCAAAAATCTACCGGCGCCCGTCGCCTCATTTACACCCGCAAACAAGGGAAATGTTTCGAAGTGCCCGATCGTCACCCAAAGCGCCAAAACAAACCGCAACGCATCCAGCACCGCGTATCGCGGCTGTCCACTCTCCGGTTTATCGAACGCACTCATGAATCGCTGTCCAAAGATCGCAGTCGTCCGTTTTGCGATCGAAGTCTGTCCTACCGGCGAACTTTAAATGTCCGACCGCGAAACTTTCGATCTCAGCCCGAGTACACTTCTCACCGGTCGCGTCAGGCCCAAAATTCCGTGCCATGCCGGAAGCCACACTTTGTACGTCAGCATTTCGCGAAGCTTGTATGTGTTTCGGATAAACACGCGTCGCATCTGTCCGTCATTCGTCATGCGGTGCGTTGCTGCATCGATTCGCCGGACGTGCGTCTCGCCGCCAATCGTCTTTAGATTCAACTGCGACAGCGCGTCGGTCGGAATGCCCTTCGCGCGACCATGCACCGCGCTATATCCGTGATTTTGGTGCACCGGCACCACAAATCGATCCCCATCGACCACCGGCGCCCCATCATTCAGGGCTCGCCAGATCATCCAGTTGTCCCAGTAACAATGGCCGACGATCAGCGCCGGCATGTCCGCATACATTCCCTTTCGAAAAACGAAAAAATCGATCCAGCTTTCGTCCTGCCGGAACCCTTTCGTCAGGGCGATCTTTCGGACTTCCCGCGGCCATTGGGCGTTTTCAAAATCGATCGGCTCGGTGAAGTCCACGTCCCACCGCCGCGCCACCAGCAAAAACTTCTCCCGCCACGCCCGCGCATTTTCAAACGCCCGCAGAAAGTCCTGCGACAAAATAATGTCGCAGTTCGAGAAGCACAAATAGTCGTGACGCGCGATCTCCTGCGCCCGCTTAAAAATCGTGTGCAGATATTTCGCTCCGCTTTCATGCCGCGTAACTTTAGGCTCGTGCCGCAGGCCCATTTCCGCGCACACCTCCGCGGCTCCGGCATCGTCACCGAACAGAATCACTTCGATATCGGGATCGAGCCGTTTCCAACTCGCAAGCGCATTTCTCTGGATCACGCCGTCGTGCCCAAGAAACGCCTTCGCGGTGGTAAAAAAAGTCAGCATTTGGTTTAACGAAGATTTAGCGACAATTAAGCCCTATGCGACGCGCGCTTTCTGCAACACAAAACATCCCAGCGCATATGCACACGCGTGTGGGTCGGCCGCGTCGTTCCGCGGCTCGAACGACAACGCTTCGTCGGCGTCACATGCCCGCCACCGGTTCTCATCGTTCTTCACCCAAAATTCCTGCCGCACCGTCGCAAATCCCGCAAACAGCCTCGGCAAACGCTCGCGGCCATACACTCGGCACCACGGCCGCAGCACCGTGTCCTTCCCGCAAGGCGCCGTCATCAACAGGACGCCCGACGGCTTAAGAATCTCCCCCAGCCGCCGCATCACATCCAGATCGCCGTCATTGTCGTCCGCATCGATGCCATACCGCCCGGCGATGCCGACATGCTCCACCGACGAACAGTTGATTGCCAAATCAAAATGATCGTTCGGCAGCTGCAAATTTAAAAAGTCTCCGAGCATGAAATCCACGCTCGGGTGCTGCCACGAAAACGACTGGTCTTGGAGATCGTTGGCAACGACATGAAACCCGCGCTGCGCCGCCAGCAAACTCATGTACCCCTGCTCGCATCCGAATTCGAACGCTTCACCCGGTCCGCTCGGCATCTCGGCGCTGAGAAAAGACCACTCCACATTCCGTTCCCCGTGAATATCGATGACGCCGCGCGTCCGCGACGTCGATTTCGCCGGAACCACCGCGCGCTTCACATTGCGAATCGGCTCGTGCAGCCATCGCGGCAAATAAACCGGTACCAGAAACTTTTCGGCCATGTCGTCTTCTTATCTCGTTTTGATAATTCTCTTAATCGACTTTACTTTCTCGGGCAGCGACTTCGCCGTGAAACGGCTGAACGCATCATCCTTTTTCGCCACACCGCTCATCGGATCCCACGGCCGTATCGGTGACGAAGCTTCACTCATTCGCGCGAGCTGCGCCGACGAAATCGCGAGATCGCTGGCCGCCAATAACGTCCTCACGCGTCGGCCTCCGTTCACCGAACGATAGTGATCGTGCTCCGGTTGTCGCGTCAGCCCGAACACATTCGCAAATCCTGCCTTGTAGAGCATCTTGATCAGGCAAGCTTCCGTCGGATAGAACGCGATGTGATTCAGCCCTTGGTCGTCATGCGCTTCTTCATCGATCAGCGCCATGATCGGTTCGTCCCCAGGAAAAATCACACTTTCCACCAAAAGAATTTTCCCGGTAAGCGCTTTCAGATTGCGAATCGTCAACAACGGATTCTCGAGGTGATACAGCAGCCCAAAACAAAAGCCGAGATCAAACTTTCCGAGGTTCAACAACCCGGCATCTTCGGCGTTGCACTGTTCGAATCGCACTCCGTTGCTGCGCCGCCGCGCCTCTTCCACGTTTTGCGACCGCCCATCGACCGCCGTGACTTCCAAACCTCTCGATTGCAACAGTCGCGAAAAATATCCCAGCCCGCATCCGACGTCGATCGCCGTCTTGAGCGATGCCGCCGGCGTCAATTCCGCCAGCAGGCGGCCGACAACATCGCCGCGCGCTTGATCCAGCAGGTCGTAATGCGGCTGATCGAAAATAGGGGCGCTGGCCAATCAATCCCTCCACATCAGGAAGTTCGCTGGAATTGCGACGGCAAATTCAAAATTCCGTTCCATTCATCCAAATAGTGCTGATGCGCTTCCGTCGCGATCGTCATGTCCGGACCGCAATCCCAAAGGTCCAGCATCTCGCTGTCAGCCCATAAACTAACCTGCCATTGGTACGGGCCGGGCCGCAACGGTAGCGATGGAAAGGTGTGCGAGAAAACATGTACGCCGGCGTCGAGATCGATCCCTTGTTCCGCGCGCGCCCACATCAATTGGCGTTCCGCGTTGAACAGGGCAATTCCGTGTTCGCCGTTACGAATCGGACTCGTGAGTTGCACAGCAAAATTCACTGTGACCGGGTCATGCGTTCGCAATGTGTGCGGCTCTTCGGACGCCGCGCCGGCGTTACGAGAAATCTCCCATCGCAGAAACTTCGCTTTCGTGCTCGCGTCCCGTTCCAACCCCTTCGATCGTTCTCCGGCAAACATCGCCGCTTCATACGCGCTCACCACTTCATGCGCCGCGCCCACCATGCGTATCGTTCCGCCATCCACCCACACGACGCGGTCGCACAGCCTGCGCATCTGGTTCATCTGGTGCGACACGAGCACAACCGTCCGGCCCGCTCGCGCCACGTCGCCCATTTTCCCTAGGCACTTTTTCTGAAAATTGATGTCGCCGACCGCCAATACCTCATCCACCAGCAAAATCTCCGGCTCCAGATGCGCCGCCACCGCAAACGCCAGCCGAACATACATTCCGCTCGAATAATGCTTCACCGGTGTATCGATAAATTTCTCGATCTCTGCAAACGCGATGATCTCGTCCAGCTTGCGATCGATCTCGCGCTTCTTCATTCCCAGCAGCGATCCGCTGAAATAGGTATTCTCACGGCCAGTCAGCTCGCCGTGGAATCCTGTCCCGACCTCCAACAAGCTCCTCACGTGCCCGCGAATCTCCGCATACCCCGTCGTCGGCCGCGTGATGCGCGACAATATCTTCAAAAGCGTCGTCTTCCCCGCGCCGTTGCGCCCGATCAGTCCCAGGACTTCGCCTTCCTTTACCTCAAGCGAAACATCCTTCAGCGCCCAAAACGTCTCTTGCTTCGAACGCCGCAGCGCCACCACCGGATTGCGGGCAAACTTCATGATCGAGTCGCGCAGCATTCCGCGCGACTCCACAGTCCCGCGGGTATACCGCTTCCCCAACCCTTCCGCCGCAATCACCGCCGTCGCCATCTCGTCCCAATCCTCGTCAAAACCTAACGTCCGTCATCCACGTTCGAACGAAGCCCGTTCCAAACCTTACATTCCAAATGGTTTACAAAATATAATTTGACGACTTCAATAACACTCGCTAACATTCCGTCGTGAGCGCTAGCCCAAGCGCCCGGAAGAGCAGTCTCTGGCTTCCCTCCAAAGCTCCGTCCAACCTCAGAATTTCTGTAACCGGCTTAGAATCACACTCTTGCATTCAACAGCAAAATAACTGCTTTAGATTGATACTCTTGCGCAAAAACAGGGGGAGGGTCATTACGTTAACTACCAAACCCTCTCTAATCGTTTCTTCGTTACTTCATTCCTTCTCTGCTTCGCTTCTCAAACTCGATCCGCAACCGTTCCTTCCACTCGCTGGAAGAAAATCAACCCCGCAACGACCAGCAGACAGACCACGACCGCCGAAACCGCCATTTGCGCTCCCGGAGGCTTTCCAACTCCCGTCAGCGCCCATCGGAACCCGTCAATGACTCCCGCCATCGGATTCAGCCCATACAGCCACCGCCATCGCTCCGGCACCAGCGAACTCGGATACGCCACGGGCGATGCCAGCATCCAGAACTGCACGATGAACGGAATGATCGACGCGACATCGCGATACAACGCGTTCAGCGCCGAAGTCCACAGTCCGACGCCAAGTGCGGTCGCTACCGCGAGCAGCAAGAACACCGGAAGCAACACCACCGTCGCCGGCGGATGGATCCCAAAACTCAAAGTCAAAATGATCATCACCGCAAAGCCGATCACAAAATCGAGCAATCCCGAACACACCGCCGCCAGCGGCAGCACCAGCCGCGGAAAATACACCTTGGTGATGACATGTTGATTCGCAACGACGATCGTCGTGCAGTTTTGCAGCGCCTGCGCGAAATACGTCCAGGGCACGAGCGCCGCAAAATAAAAAACGGGATACGGAAGCCCTTCGGAAGGCAGCTTCGCCAGGCGTCCGAAGAAAATCGTGAAAACGCCCATCGTCATCAGCGGCTGCAAAACCACCCAGGCAACGCCGATCACCGTCTGCTTGTAGCGAACTTTGACGTCGCGCCAGACGAAGAAATACAACAGCTCGCGATATTCCCAAAGCTCACGCAGCCGCAGCTCAAGCAGCCCGCGCGGCGGCTCGATGCGCACAGTGACAGCCGCGTGTGCTGCCGGAGCTATCGCCTCCGCAGCCGCTTTCGCCGCGGCGAGACTGCCGCTCGCCGAAGACGGTGGTGTGGTCGTCGTCGCCATCAAACTTTCAAAAACGCTTCGCGGCGCGCTGAAAAACGCGCGCGCGGAGAGATCAAATGAGCTGGGATCGTTCTCAACCAGCCTATCAAACCCGCGCGGATTGCAATCCGCGGCAAGCGCGCGTGTTTCCTGCAATGCGCGGCCAAGTACTATGCGCGTCGCGAATCGTTCGGAGCGGAAATCGACGCGGCGAGCGCAGTGTTTCGCAGTGTTGTGAGCTATTTGCCATGCAGTTGCTCGATGTCGCGCTGTTCGATTTGCTCCATCAGATTCGACCGATGGAACAAGTAGCCTTGCGCTTTCGCCACGATCTGTCGAGGCACAACGGCGAACTGGTTGTGGACCATCTCGCCCCAGACGATCGGTCCGCGCGCGGGGACAAGATGCGTTCCCCACTGAAAGATGAACGCCATGTTCCAGACCACGAGCAGCGCAGTCGCAGTTGCAAACGTTCTCATTGCCAGACGTTGCGACGCGAAGATTGCGCCGTGCGAGCGAAGAACACGCTCAAGCCAATGATGAAAATGGGAGTCAGCGAAACGAAGAAGCGATTGCCGTAGGAAGAAATGCCGGCCCAATCGGGATAGCACGCGATGAAGAAATAAAACGCGAGCATGGCGGCGAGGATCGCACCGCCGATGCGCGGTTCGCGCAGCGCAAAGATCACGACACCGATGCACGCCAGCGCGATCACTGGAGTCCATACAAACAACCCGTGTTCCGAGGAGAAAAGTACGGCGACGAAATACGGCGAGCGCCACGCCCAATCACTCAGCGACATGTAACCCGACTCGAACGGATTCCCATAGATGACGTATCGCGAAACAAATGTCGGCAGGAGACAACCGACCATCACGACAGCGAAAAGCGCGTGATTCATTGCGAGCTGCGGAAGGCCAAGCTGCGTACTTCTCCGAACCGGATTCGATGTCGATCGTCCGGACTTCAGCTGGCGGCTTCCCTTGCAGCGCCGCGAAGTATTGCGGAACAGCCTCGACGACCAACACCGCGAGCACCATCGCGTTTGGATAGTAGACGTTGAGCATAGCCCAGCGATCGCGGCCAACAGCAGCCACTGCAACGTGCTCCGCGTTTCGCGCGTCTCGTGCCAATACCAAAGGAACAGCGCGACCACGAACGCCGAATGCGCATGCGACCACGACGGATTGAAATACATGTACACAGGCAGCGAACTCGCCCACCAGATCGCCACCGTCGCGAGAACGCCCAGCGTTCGCCGGCATATTTCGCCGCGATCCGCATCGCCAGCAGCAAGCCGAGGAATCCGTACACAGCGGTTCCCAGCGCCATCGCAAATCGATACGGCGCGGAGAATCCGTCCGCAGCGACGCTCGATCCGAGCGCGCGAGCAATGAGCACGCCAACATGCGCAACGATCAGGAACGGCGCCCACAGAATCGCCGGACCGACGGTGAAATGATTTTCGAGATGATTCGTCGCGGTGCTGAAACACCGGCTTGGGATTGCCGTTTTCATCGAGCCGCGCGTCACGGAAGCTCGCGTTCGCCGCGTTGTAGTCCGGAGTGAAATCGAGGTTGTGCTGAATGAGAACAGCGCGAGCGAATGCGTAGTAGCCAACACCATCTCCGCGCACCCACGGATTGATCAGCGCGAGCGACAGCACGAAGAGCCCGAACAGCCAGCGCGTCGCATGGCGCGGAGCAAGAAATTCCTTTCGTGCGGAATCTTTGGAAGAGGCGGAAGCAGCTTCGCGCGCACGCGGTTCGTTGGGAGACACTGCCACGGCCGTGGCGAGGTGTGGCGCCGGTGCAACTGAACGCGCGGGGAGCATCGTGGGTTACATCTTACAGTACTAGGTTGTACGTTGAGTATACTCAGAAAGGAAGATTGGGTTGCATGAGTACACGCGCCGAAGGTCGCGATTTTACTCGTGACGCAGAGCGATGATGGGATCGACGCGGCTGGCGCGGCGCGCTGGAATCGACGCCGCGAGAATCGCGGAACCGGCGAGAATCACGGCCGCAACGCCGAGAATAAGCGGATCGTAGCTCTTCACGCGATAAAGCTGACTCGCGAGCAAGTAGCCTCCGCCCAAAGCCGCCGGAATCCCGATCGCCAAGCCCAAGCCGACCTGGAACAGTCGCGGAGCGCAACACCAAGCCAAGAACATTGCCGCGATCGGCGCCAAGCGCCATGCGAATCCCGATTTCGTTGGTTCGCCGCGCCACGGAATACGCCGTGAGGCCGTACAGACCCAAGCAAGCCAAAATCAGCGCGAGCGCGCCGAACAACTCGGTCAGCCGCGCAATCAGCCGCTCCTGATTGAAGTTGAGCGCCACCTGCTCGTTGAAACTCTGCACCTTCAAAACCGTTATGCGCGGATCGACTTGTGCAATTGCCTGACGCACCGCGGGTTCGACACTTTCCGGCCTTCCCGCAATGTGCAGTTCGATGAAACGCGCCCAGCCGCGCAGCGGATCTCCGGGCGGAACCTGGAGCAGCGGCCAAAAGAACGTCGGATACGCGGGACCTCGCGTGTCTTGATATTTCGCGTCTTCGACGATGCCGACGATCTCGAAATCGCCGCTGCGTTTTGGGTCATTTGTCCCGAAGTGTTGACCGATCGCATCGCCCTTCGGAAAATACTTGCGTGCAAACGATTCGTTCACGACGGCGGCGCGCGGCGCGCCCGGCACGTCTCGCTCGTCGATGACGCGGCCTTGGAGCAATCGCGTGCCGACCGTCTCGAAGTAGTGCGGCCCAACGCGAAGCCATGAAGGTGCAATGCCGGTGAAATCCGGCGATCTGCCTTCGATATAAACCCACTCGTTCCAGTTGTCTCCAGCGAGCGGAGTGTACGTTGAAAGGCTCGCGCTCAAGACGCCGGGAATCTGCGACAGCGATGTTTGCAAGCCTCGATACAGTGGGGGAAGTTGGTCGTCGCCATAACCACCCGCTTCGGGATAAGTCAGGCTCACGATGAGGCGGCCTTCGGTGACAAAACCAAACTTTTGTTTTTCGAGATTGCGCAAACTTGTAGTGAGCAATGCGGCGCCGACCAACAGCACGATCGACAGCGCGACTTGCACGACGATGAGCGATTTCTGAAGCGTCGAAGATTTTTCCGTATTCGAGCGGCCGGAGCCGCGCAATGCATCTGCCGGATTCGACCGTGAGGCCATCCATGCCGGCGCGATACCGAAGACGACGCCTGTGACCAGTGACAGCCCTGCAGCAAACGAAAGAACCGGAAAAGATGGCCGTGCGCTGATCGGAATGTAATTCGCGCCACGAAACGCCAGGAGCAAGAGCGCGTGGCCTCCGACGTACGCGACGTAGAGACCTGCCAATCCGCCGATGAGCGAGAGAATCACGCTTTCAGTAAGCAACTGCTGCATCAAGCGCAGGCGCGTGCCGCCCATGGCCAGTCGCACCGCGGTCTGCGATTGGTTGGCTGAGCCGCGCGCGAGCAGCAAGTTGGCGATATTAGCGCAGGCGATCAAGAGCAAAAGCACCGACAGAGTTGCAAGCAAGCGCAATCCGAGCGCGTAGTCCGTCTGCATTTGCTCGACGCCGCGCGCCGCCGAAGTCAGAGTGATGTGTTGCTTGGGAAGCTGATCCAAGTCTCGCTTTTCGAAGATGTCGCGATGCGCGTTGAGCCACTGCTGCAACTCAACGGTGAGTTGCGCCTGGACGGACGCCGGCGCGTACTCCGGCTTTAGGCGGCCGATGAGATAGAGCCATTCGGGATTTGGGCTTTCGAGGCGCCACTTTTCCGGCTCGCCGACCAGCGGCAGCCAGAAGTCCGGCGGGTCGCTGCGCAGCGTGTCTCCATAGAACTGCGGCGGCGCGACACCGGCGATGCTGTAAGGCACGCCACCGATTTCGAACGTCGAACCGATCACGGCGGGATTGAGCGCGAAACGCTGCTGCCATGCGCGATAGCTGATCACCGCGACGCGCGGAGCGGTCTGTGAATCATCTTGCGGCAGCAGCAAGCGCCCGGCGGATGCGGCAACGCCTAACATTTGAAAATAATTGCCGGAGACGAATTCGCCTTTGTATGGCTCGGCTGTGGCGTCGTGAGGGCCGCGAACGCTCAGATCGGAAATATACGATTCGAACGCAGCGAGTTGTTCGAACTGCGGCGTGCGATCGCGCAAGTATTGGTAGAGGGAATAGGAGTACAGGACGAAGCTGTCGTCGTTCTGGAGTCCGACCATAACGCAGCAGTTGTTGTTGTCGCCGAGGCGATAGAGCTGTTTCGGATTCTGGACAGGCAAAGTCTGGAGCATTACTGCGTTGATCAGACTGAAAATGGCCGTGTTTGCGCCGATGCCGAGGGTTAGCGTGAGAATGACGACGGCGCTGAAGGCCGGGGATTTGCGGAGCGAGCGGACGGCGATACGAATGTCGCGCCATGCGTTCTCAAGGAAAGACTCCCAAGTGACGGAGCGGACTTCTTCCTTCGCAATTTCGACGGTGCCGTGATCGAGTCGAGTTGCGCGCAAGGCTTCTTCGTGGGTCATGCCCTGCTTCATTTTTTCTTGGGTGGCCAGTTCGGTGAAGGCGCTGATTTCATCGGAGAGGTCGCGATCGACTTGTTCCTTGTGGAACAGCGAACGGAGGCCGCGCGTTATTTTTCGAAGCAGAGACATGGTTATTTCTCTACTGAGCTTCCAGGATTCTGGCGATGGCGGCGACTTGACGGCCCCATTCGCGCGTTTCTTCTTCTAGACGCTTGCGACCCTTTTTTGTCAGGGAGTAGTACTTCGCGCGGCGATTATTTTCGGTGGGTTGCCAGTCGGCGTCGATGAGGCCGTCGCGCTCGAGGCGTTGGATTGCGATGAAGAGGGAGCCGGCGTTTGGGCGGAAGACGCCTTTGCTGATTTGTTCGATGCGGACGGAGATGCCGTAGCCGTGCATGGGTTCGAGGGCGAGGGTTTTTAGGAGGAGCATATCGAGGGTGCCTTGGATGAGGTCGGATGGCTTTTCGGGCATTGAGAGGCTCCTCTTGGCTGACAGAGGGAGGATACGCTTTTCCTACTGGGAGTCAAGAGGAGGGTGAAAAACGGTGACTGTTGACTTGTGACTGGAAGGTGTACCGAGAGTGAGGCCGGTCGGGCGCTAGGACTGAACGCTGAGATCCTTCGCCGTCCCTTCGGACGGCTCAGGATGACAACTTAGGGAGGCGCCGCACCAAGCACAACACGTAGGGTTGAAAAGCTCACAGCGATTCGTTGACGTTTGACGGCGATGTCAGTGTTAGACGGCGGAGTTGGCGGCGGCGCGGGGTTGCTGAGCCGGCTCGGACTTTTGTTGGAAGAAGGCGGAGACGCGGTCGATGATTTCGTTGAGGCTGGTGCGAGGGCGGAAGCCCGTGAGGGATTCGAGTTTATCGACGCAGGGGACGCGGCGCATCATGTCTTCAAAGCCGGGCTCGTAGGCTTTGTCGTAGGGTATGTATTCGATCGAAGAGCGGCTCGCAGTGCGCTGCTTGACGCGATCGGCCAGGCCTTCAATCGTGACTTCTTCGGTGTTGCCGATGTTCACGACTTCGCCGATGGACTTCGGCGTATCGAGCAAGCGCAAGAGCGATTCGACGGTGTCACGCACGTCGCAGAAGCAGCGCGATTGTTTGCCGTCGCCGTAAATTTGAATCGGAGTGTTGTCGAGCGCGGCTTTGACGAAGTTTGGAAGCACCATTCCGTAGCGGCCGGTCTGCCGCGGCCCAACGGTATTAAAGAAGCGGACGACGATCACCGGGAGATGCTTTTCCTTCCAATACGAGAGCGCGAGAAATTCGTCGAGCGCTTTGGAAGCGGCATAGCTCCAGCGGCCTTTCGTCGTGGGGCCGAGGACGAGATCGGCGTCTTCGTGAAACGGCACGTTGGTGTTTTTGCCGTAGACCTCGGAGGTGGAAGCCGTCAGCACGAGCTTCTTTTTCTTGTTCGCAGCTTCAAGGATCATCTGCGTTCCGTTGACGTTGGTCTCGATAGTGCGAACCGGGCTTTCCACGATGAGCTTCACGCCGACGGCGGCGGCGAGATGAATCACCGCATCGGCGTCGTCAACAAGCTCGGCGACGAGCTGGCGATTCTCGATATTGTCGAGGTGATATTGCATCCGGTCGCGGGACTTGAGGTGGCGGATGTTGTCCATGCTGCCGGTGGAGAGATTGTCGAGCAAGACGACATTGTCGCCGCGATCGAGCAGGCGCTCCGCAAGATGAGAGCCGATGAAGCCGGCACCGCCGGTAATCAGAAATCGCAAAAATCCTCCCAAGTGGGACAACGATGAAGATTATGCCGCGAATCCAGCATCGCGGTATAGGGCTTCGCGGTATCGCGAATCACGAAAAAGACTAGAACTGCTGAATATCGTCTTCGCGCTCGTGAGGATGATGCGAGCCGTGCGCCGCCCCAGCAAACTCCGTTTCGGCGTCGAAATGCTCATCGCCATCGCCGGTATGCGTATCGCGTGCAGAATCTTTCGCGCCGTAACCGTAGGAATACGGATAGTAGCGATACGAATAGTAATAATCGGGGGCGCTGGAATCGACAGCGTTGAGCACGACGCCGAGCAAGCGGCATTTCACGCTCAGGAGCAGTTCGCGTGTGCGCGTGAAAGCTTCCTTGGGTGTTTCGCCGCTGCGGACGACCATGACGACGCCATCGGCTTTCACGCTGAGGATGACGGCGTCGGTCGCAGCCATGACGGGTGGCGTGTCGATGACGATGAACTTAAATTTCGTGCGCAATTCGGTGATGGCGTCGGCGAACCGGTGCGAGGAAAGCAGGTCAGCCGGATTGGGCGGCAGCGGACCCGTGGGAATCGCGGAGAGATTCGGAATCGCGGGATGCTGCACGGTGACGAGGTCGAGGCTCGACACGCCAGCGAGATACGAGCTTAGGCCGGCGTATTTGTTGCCGTTGAGATTGAGGAGGCGGCCGACACCGGGCTTGCGTAGATCGGCGTCGATGAGCAGCGTGCGGTCGCCAAGCTGTGCGAGCGTGACGGCGAGGTTCGCGGCCGCCGTCGTCTTGCCTTCACGTGGCAGAGCGCTTGTGACGAGAATGACCTGTGGCGGGTGCCCCGCTTGCGACAGAAGCAAAGCAGTACGCAGCGCGCGGAACGCTTCGGACATTTGCGATTTGGGCAAATGCTGCGCGACGAGCTCGACATGGCGCGAGTGGCCGTTGCTGAGCGAGTCGGCCAGCGAGCGCCGCTTGGGCGCATCGCCTTCGGAATCCTGGAACGCGGGAACGACCGCGAGCGACGGCAAGCGCGACAGCGTCTCGATGTCGTCGGGCGTCTTGACGGTGTTGTCCATGTACTCGCGCAAGATGGCCAGGCCGATGCCGCCGACCATACCGACGAGAAACGCGAGCGTAACGTTGCGCATTTTCGCCGGACGAGCCGGACTCGGCGGAATCATCGCCGGGTCAACAATGCGGATGTTGGACGATTGCAGCGCCGAGGAGATGCCGGCTTCCTTGAGCTTGGTGAGCAAGCCATCGTAGAGCGCTTTGTCGGCTTCGGCGTCGCGCTTGAGGATGTTGTACTGCACCATGCGCTCTGACATCAGGCTGGCTTCCGACTTCTGCTGCTCGAGCGTGCGGGTGAGCAGTTCTTCGCGTTGCTGCGCTTCGTGAAATTCGCTGCCAAGGCGCGCGAGGACAGCCTTTTTCTCGCGCTCGAGGTTCTGGTCGATTTCTTTTAGCTGCGATTGAAGACGCTGGACCTTGGGAAAATTCGGGCCGTACTGCGCGAGGGCCTCGGCATATTGGCCGTTGAGGTCGCCGCGGCGCTTAAGCAGATCCTGAACCGCGGCGCTGTCGCGAATTTGCGGCACGATGTCGGCGTCGCCCTGCTTCGCGAAGTCATACATCGACTGCTTTTTCATGCGATCGCTTTGCGCGTCGATGAGCTGACGATTGAGTTCGGAAAGGCGCTGCGTGGTGATGTTCTGCTTGTCGTCCACTTCCCAAATCTGATTCTTGCGCTCGTAGTCGAGACGCGCGTCTTCGGAATTCTTGACTTTGATTTTGAGCTCGTCGAGCTGGTCGGTGAGCCAAGTCGTTGCCGCAGTGGTGGCGTCGTAGTGGCTGCGGCGATTCTGGTCGATGAAATTGCGAATGTGGGCGTTGACGACCTGGGCGGCGAGCTCGGGATTGTTAGCCTCGAAGGTGACGTCCATCAAGCGGCTATTGGGCACGCGCTTGACGGTGAGAGCGCCGAGGAAGGCGCCGAGTTCAGGCGGACGCTTCTGATTGGCGAGATTGCCGGTGGCGATAGCATCGGACGGCGAATCGGCTCCGCTGGCTACACCTGTGAGAACGCCCGTGCGAATTGTCTGAAGGGCCAGCGTTTCGCTGGTCAAAATCTTGGATTGCGTCTCGATGTAATTCTCAAGATCGAGCATGTAGTCGTAGGAATCGGTGCTCTGGAATGGCAGAACGTTCGCGGTCTCACGGCCGAGCTCGATGCGGGTCGTGGCAATGTAAACGGGCTGCATGCGGAACGTAGCGATCGAGACGATGGTGACCACCGCGAGCATGAAGGACAGAATCAGCCATTGGTGCTTGCGAAGGATGAGCAGGTAGTCCCAAAGGTGCGGCTCACGCGGCGCTAATTCCCAAGCGGGGCGCGTGACCGTTTGAGGCTGCTGGGGAACGATGTCCACAGTGGCGGCGCTGACGGGCACCTCGCGGATGTAGTTGTATTCGTCAGCCATGGTTACGGCACCAACCGGTAGATGAGCAAGCCCGTACCGATGGCAGTGGCAAGCTCAGCGGCGCGAATCGCGGCTTGCTTACCAGCGCTGCGGGGGACGAAAAGAATGTCGGACGGGCGAAGCTGCACGTCTTCGGCTTCAAATTTCATAATTTTTTTCAGGTCAACATCGACTTCCTGCTGCTTGCCGGTGGCGTCTTTGCGGACGATGACGGCGCGATCGGATTTGGCGGTTTTGTCGAGGCCGCCGGCGAGCGAAAGAACTTTGAGCGTGGAAAGCTGGGCGCGATCGTTCGTGACGGTGTAGCCGCCGGGCCGGGGAACGGCGCCAAGGACGTAGACGATGCCGGCGTGCGGGACGGTGACGACATCGCCGGGCTGAATCACGACGTTGTTGACCATGTCGCCGGCTTCGAGAATTTGGCTGAGGTTGACGGTGATGGTGTTGACGAGCGGCGGCGGGATTTGCGGCGGATCGGCGGAGGGCTTGCCGGATCCTTGGGCGGAGGGCGTCGCATCGGAGGCGGACACAGAGGGCGCCATGTCCTGCGTTGCGTCGGCCGTATCCTGCAAATTGTCGCGCTCGGGGCGCGTAACGATGACGTGATCGGCGGCGTCGGGCGTGATGCCCCCGGCTTGCGCGAGCACGTCGATCAAAGTGACCTGACGGTCGGCTTCGTAAACCTGCGGATGCGCGACGGCGCCAACGATCGTAATCGGGCGGCTCTTCTTTTCTTTCACGGTGACGCTGACTTCGGGATGCGAGATCAGGCCCTTGGCCTCGAGAACTTCGGTAATTTTGCGCTCGGTTTGCGATTCGGTCAGGCCGGCGATGTGAAGGCGGACGGGCACAAGCGGCATTCCGATGGTGCCGGTCTGGCTGACGCGCAGCTCGCGCGACATTTCGGGCACGTCGAAAACCTGAACGTTGACGAGATCGCCCGGACCGATGACGTAATCACTCGGGGCTGGAGCGCGATTGGAAGTAGCGGCGAGCGAGCGAAGGCGCTCGTTGGCTTTGTCGGACGTCTCCACGTTTTGCGCGCGGAGGGAGGGGGCCGCATGCAACAGCAAGAACCCGGAACAGCAGAGAGACAGAGCCAAGGCGCGCAGGCCTTTTGGCTGCATAGGATTATAAGACCCCCACTGTTGATTACACAGTTAAAAGGCCAAAGTCAACAAAGATTTCAACGTTGGTGTCGAAGTGGTCGAGGCGGCAAATCGCTAGGCGGGGATGGAATAACTGAGGTTGTGGCGAGATGCGCGGTTACAAGAAATAGTAAAGCATTGGCCGGGATGTGGAGGTTGAAATCGACCAGACTGTGTACCAGAAAGGCACTACAGCCGAGGAGGCCGGAGAGGTGAAGCGAGGCGGCAAAAGACTTGTCTCGCTGGAGAACTTGACGCAAAGCGATGAAAAAAAGCGCGCCGAGGAACCAGGCGCAGCAAATTCCGCCGGCGATTCCGGTTTCGGCAAGCATTTCGAGGTAATCGTTGTGGGAATGGTTGACGATCTTGCCATCGTACTGGGTCTCGTACGCAGGGAAGACGGTTTGCAGCGTGCCGAGGCCAGTGCCGGTGTATTTGTGGTCGAGAAAGATACGCAGAGTGTCTCGTCGCATCGAGGCGCGCTTACCGGTGGTGACTTCGAGGCTCTGCAGCGAGTTGAAACGGTCCAGAACTTGTTTGACGCCGAGCCAGGACACGAAGAGGAAGGCGAGAAAGAGGATGAGGCCGCCGGCGAGGACGTGGCGGCCACCGGTGCGGCGGAGCAGCGTGATCAGGAGAAGCAGGCCGACCTCGACGCCGAAGGCGACGACGCCTCCGCGCGAGGCGGAGAGGAAGAGCGCGCCGATCGGGAGCAGGGCACAGATGGCGACGACGAACCAGCGTTCGCGGCGGACTTTGCCGAGAACGAGCGGAACGAGCGACACGGGGATGACGAGTTCGGCGAACGCGGCAAAGTGGTTGCGATTGACGTATGGGCCGAAGGGAATCCCGCCGTAGCGCATCTCGCGGAACCAGTAGAGCTTGCCGTTGAAGGTGAGCTGTTGAAGGATGCCGAACGTGGAGACGAGAAAACCGAAAATCATGATGAACCAGATGTAACCGCGCCAGTCGTCGGAGAAGCGGAAGGCTTGCGTCGCGAGAAAGAGGATGAGGATATAAGCGACGAGGAGGTTGAGCTCCATTCGCGTGTCATAGGTAGAGGCGGTGGCGCGGAGGAGCAGTTGGCCAAGCGCGATGGCGGCGAGCAGGATCAGCGGCGGGAGCAGCGCGGAGATATAGACGCGCTTTTGGTCGTCGCTCTTGTCGAAATAAAAGAGGAAGGCCCAGAGGAAGAAGAGCAGGCCGGCGCCGGTTTCGATGATGGCGCGCGCCCAGTCTTCCACGCCGCCGTGAGAGAGGACGGCGAAGGCGATGATCAGGCAGATGGAGAAGCGGAGGAACTTCATGTGGCCGGACCCGGGGACGAGGGTGGTGGCGACTTGGGAGTCGAAGACTCTGGTGGAGCGGCCGCGGGATTCGCCGGCGTGGTTTTTTGCGGGTGCGATTTTTCGAGGGTGGCGTTGTTGTTTGCGACGCGGTTCGCGGGCGGCGTGGGCGATGGGGCTGTTGCTGGAGGCGCGCGTCGTGGGCGCCGGAGTCAGCGCGACATCATCAATCCAGGCCGAGCCGTGAATGCGGCTGCCGAACTCATCGCTGGGCTTGCGGCCAATGCAGACGCGGACCTGGCGCGACGACATCGCCGGTCGCCGTCCAAGGGATGCTGATTTCGGTCCAGGGCTGCGTGCCGTGAATTTCCGGCGTTTCGACGGCGGAGCTGTGCGCGTTCTCGGTCCATTCGAGGCGAAAGCGGACGCCTTGGTCGGTCGTCAGCGCTTGCGTCTTCACCCATGCTGAAAATCGATACGACGCGTTTGGCTCGACAAACGCGATGTGGCAGATGCCGGAGAAATCGACGTTGCGGCGGCCGTCGAAAATGAGGCGCAGAGATCGCTCGCCGGAGTGTTTTTCTTTCGTCGTCGAAGGAAGACTGCACGCCGAGCGAAGCCGGCGCGAACACCCACGCGAATCCGCCGCTGTTGACCCCGGTCTCGAAGCCGCCATCCCAAATCATCGAACCCGCCGCATCGTTGGGCGGAGGATTTAGATCGGCAATCGTGACTGCTTGCGTCCAGACGCGATGCGCGTCGTCGATGCGATGCGCCTGCACCAACGAATCGGTGAACTGGATGATTTGCGAAAGATCGATTCGCGGGGGCGGCTGAAGCGCGCGCAGCCTGTCCCAAACCGTGAGCGCCGGATCCATCGCCGCGTCGGCGTCGAGCTCCCGAATCGCGTCGAGATAAATCGGAGCCGTCGGTGGCAGCACATTTTCGATGATCGAGTTGATGTCGGGATCGAGCCGATACGAACGCGAGACCGCCTCGGCGGCACGCTTCGGATCGACCGACACCGACTGGCGGATCTCCGCGAACGCCGCCGGAATTTCGTTCTGCCTCAGCAGGAAATTGCCGTAACGCCACGCCACTTCCGCCGAAATCGGATACACGCGCTTCGCTTGCTGAAACGCATCGCGCGCCGCGGCGGCATCGCCTTCCGATTCGTAAGCGCCCGCGAGATCGAGCCACGTCGTCGCCGAATGCGGATCGAGCGACAGCGCGTTGCGATACGCCGCGATGGCGCGCTTCGCGTCGGGCTCCTCGATGTTGTATTGCCAATAGCGCCCGAGCAGAAACCACGCCTCGGGATTGCCCGGCTCGAGCTGCACGGCGCGCTCTTGCCCCTGGCGCGTTTCCATGCCGGCAAAATGCGCGGCAATCGCGTTGCGACTGCTCGAATATCCGAGAGCGGCGGCGAGGACTGCGGCGACGAAAAGAAGTGTGGCGCGCGCGATCGAGCTGGAGAGGCGCAGAACCATTCCACGGTACTCTGCCTAACTCCGGCGCGCGGATGCAACCGAAATTTACGAAATAGAAATTGAAGTTGAGGGAGTCAGCGAGCAGTTAACTTGAGGTGATGGGTGCCGGCCTGCCAGAAGCACGCTCAACGAGCGCTAATTCGCGCAGTCGAATCGCGAAAATTAGCCGCCGTTGGAAGCGCTGAACGAATCGTCGCCGCGCCCACGGCGCCGCACATCGATGCCCAGCCGCTTGATCTTTTGATTCAGCGTCGAGAGCGGAATCATAAACCGCTCCGCCGCCTCGGTCTGATTCCATCCCGTGCGTTCGAGCATGTCCACGATAATCCGCCGCTCAATCTCGTCCATGATCTGAAACAGCGACGGATGCGGCCGGTCCGCGGCCGCGCGCGAACCCGGCTCGCCCGGCATCGGCGGCAAAAACTCTGAAAGCTGCAGCCGCACGCCGCGCACGATTTCCTTGCTGCGAATGCTCTCGGGCAGCAAATCGACGTCAACGCGCTCGGTGGTCGAAAGCACGACCGCGCGCTCGACAACGTTTTCCAGCTCGCGCACGTTGCCCGGCCAGTCGTAATCCATCAACAGCTTCAGCGAGGCCGGCGTGAACTGCCGCATCGGCTTGTCGTTTTCTTTGCAATAGCGATCGAGGAAGTGCGCCAGCAGCGACGGCACGTCTTCGCGGCGATCGCGCAGCGGCGGCAGTTTCAGATGAATCACGTTGAGGCGGTGATACAAATCTTCGCGGAAGCGCCCTTCGCGCACCAGCGTAATCAGTTCAATGTTGGAAGCGGCCACGATGCGGACGTCGACTTTAATCGTTTCGGTGCCGCCCAGCCGCATGAACTCGCGCTCTTGAATCACGCGCAGCAATTTCGCCTGCGTCTCGTGGCTGATCGTCGCGATTTCGTCGAAGAAAATCGTGCCCTGATCCGCAACCTCGAACAGCCCCTTTTTCGACGCGATCGCGCTGGTAAACGCGCCCTTCACGTGCCCAAAAAGCTGCGATTCCAACAGATCCACCGGAATCGATCCCGTATTCACCGGCACAAACGCCTTGTCCGCGCGCGTCGAAGCCGAATGAATCGCCTTGGCGATGAGCTCTTTACCCGTTCCGCTTTCGCCGCTGATCAGAATGGTGGACCGCGACGGCGCCACCTGCGCAACAAGATCGAACAGCGTCAGCATCTTGTCGCTCTTCCCGATAATGTTCGGGAAATTGAAGCGCTGCTTCAGCGCCCGCTTGAGCTGGACATTTTCATCGCGCAGCCGCCGCGACTCGACCGCCTGCGCCACTTGCGCAAGCAACTCATCGTTGGACCACGGCTTCGTGATGTAGTCCATCGCGCCGCTCTTGAACGCCTGGCGCGCCATATCGATCGAACCGTACGCCGTAATCAACACAACGGAAAGCTGCGGATCGCGCAGACGAATCTCGCGCAGCAAATCGAGCCCGTTGCGATCGGGCAAACTCACATCGAGCAGCAACAAATCGTACGGACGCTCTTCCAGCTTCGCCAGTCCGCCCGCGCCGGTCTCGGCGCTCGACACGCCGTAGCCCTCGCCCACCAGGAGCATCTCAAGGCCTTCGCGAATTTCTGTTTCGTCGTCAACTACAAGGATGGAGCCCTTAGACATGAACCGCTTTCCTTACCGCGGGGAATTCGACGTGGAAAGACGTGCCCTTGCCGGGGGTTGAGCGAACATCGATTTTTCCAGCGTGCTCTTTGATGATGCCGTAGCTGACCGAAAGCCCGAGACCCGTGCCGCGGCCAGTCGCTTTGGTGGTGAAGAACGGATCGAAAATACGATGAATATGCTCGCGCGGAATCCCGGCGCCGGTATCGACGACTTCGACTTCCACGCTGCCGTTGTGCGCCGCGGTGCGAACTTCAAGCATGCCGCCGCCCGGCATCGCATCGCGCGCATTCAAAAACAGATTCAAAAACACTTGCTGGAGCTTGTTGGCAGAGCCGCGCACCGCGGGCAGCGTCGGCCCAAGCTGCTTCACCACTTGAATCTGCGATGTCTTCAGAGGATGCGCCACGAGTGACAGAGTCTCTTCGACCACACGATTGACGTCGAGATCGGCCAGTTCGGTTGCGCTCGTGCGCGAAAAATTCAGCAGATTATTGACGATCTCGCTCGCGCGGAACGTCTGCTTCACGATTTTTTCGATGATGCCCTGCCGCGGATCGCCTTCCGGCATCTGCTTCGCCAGCATCTGAATGTAGTTTGAGATCACGGCCAGCGGCGTGTTGACTTCATGCGCGACGCCCGCGGCCAGCAGGCCAAGCGAAGTCAGCTTTTCGGTCTGCGACATCTGCTCTTCCATCCGCTCGCGCTGCGTCACATCGTCAAACAACAGCAGCCGCCCGATGCGGTCGCCCGACTTGCTCACCAGCGGCGTGATGGAAACGTTCATCGTCAAAATTTTGCCTTGATGGTGCAGCCTCTGTTTATAGATGCCGGTGATTTGTTCCTCGTCACGGCGCGCGGCGATCTCGCTCGCCAGCTCTTCCGGCAGCAGCGCGCGCAATTGATGACCGACCGCTTCGTGCCGCGGCACGTTGAAAAGCTGCTCCATCCGCGTATTCCACGATTCGACGATTCCGCCGAGATCGACCGCAAGCACGCCGACGTTCAACGACTCGACGATGTTTTCGCTGAAATCTTTGAGCCGCGCAATTTCCAGCGCCTTTTGCTCCAGCGAGTTGTAAAGCTGCGCGTTGTCGAGCGCGACCGCGACGTATCCCGCAATCGTCTGCACCAGTTCGACGTCATCGCTCGAAAGAAAATCGCCATCGACCGTTTTGCCGAGCCCCAGCACCGCGACGGTCCGCTCACGAATCCGGCACGGCACGAAATAATTCAAATCGAGTTGTTCGAGCGTCTGGCGAACCGAATCGCTGACGTCTCTCGCCGCGCGGGGCGACTCAAAAAAGAGTGCCCCACGGGCGAACTCGGGCCGGGCCGGCTCGAGGAAGCTGAGGTCCATGGGTTCCGAAAGCCGCACACCCATCGAGCGCGCCAGGCGCATCTGTCCGGGCTGTATCGGGTCTTCCATAAAAATCGCAAGCCGATCGACCAGCAGCGTCTGCGAAATGCGATCCATCACCGAACCGAGCATCGGGTCGAACCGCACTTCGTTCGTCAGCGTGCGGCCAAATTCAATCAGCGTCCGCCGATAATCAAGGCGGTCGCGGTAGAAGAATCGATCGAGCCGCGCCTGAATCCATTCGCGGAACGGCTGGAACAAGAATGCCGCGATGACGATCGCGATCATGCCGCCGACGGGGCCGGTGGTCTGCGCGTGCGAAATTTCCGCGATCAACGCGATCAGAGCGAAATAAATCGAAGCGATCGCAGCCGTAGCTGCCGTGTAGGCCAAGCCGCGCTTGAAGATGATGTCCACGTCCATCAGCCGGTAGCGGATGATGGCGTAGCCAAAGCAGAGCGGGATCAGCACCAGGCTCAGCGCCGAGAATTTCGTCCACGCCGGCGGTACCGCATCGAGCACGAAGGGCACGACGTACATCAGCCCGAACGGCAACGTCCCGGCCAGCGTGCCGAACGTGAGCCACTTCAACTGCTGCCTCAGAACGCCCGATGGCGCCTCGCGAAAGCTCTTGTAGAAAACCAGCGCGGCCGCAACGAAATAAATCGCGAGGTAGCTGTACTCAATCTTGTCGAGCAGGATGCGCGAGCCCAGCCACGGCACAAAACCCAGCGCATTCAGCGCGATGCTCACGTGGAACAGAATCAGCAGCGACGGCGGCCCATATACCAGCGCCAGCTTCGAGAACGACTTCGCCGCCCCTTCGGCGCGCTCCGGGAAGACCAGCGCGAAGTGGAACAGCAGCGCGGGCGCCAGCATCAGCGAAGCGATCTTCGCCCAATAAACTTCGTAGTCGAATGCATCAAGCTTTCCGCTGTAGTGAAACGAGAACAGAACGAACGAAAAGAGGCAGAAAACGTAGAAGTGCACGGCGCGCGGCGCATTCCACCGCCGCACGAAAATAAACAATCCGATGAAGAGATACAGCAGCCCGACAACGCGCTCGTAATTTTCGATCGAAGCCGGTTTTTCGGCGGGAACCGTAATCAGCCGCGTTTCAAACTCGCGCCCGTTGCGCACCAACTTGTAGCGCACCTGCGTCCACAGCCCCGCGCGAAACAGCCGCTTCGTGACTTGAACCTGGTTGTGAACCGAGTAGTCGTCGATCGCGGTGAGAACATCGTCCGGACGAACGCCCGCCCGGGCCGCCGGCGAATTCGGAGTCACCTTCCAGGCTTGAGCGCCGGACGTCGTATCCAGCCAGGCCACCCCGTCATCCGGGATGTCGTAAATCTCCCGCTGACGGAAGTTAATCCAGGCGTAGATCACCGCAACCAAGGTGGCCAACGCAAGGACCACCGCCCCTAGACTAACTCTGAGGTTCTGTTTCATCTAACCAAGCCACACTTCTAGCGGACTAGGCACACTCGTACCTGAAATATGGTGCACACCGACTTCCAATGTTCTGTAGGAACAGCTAGCTGCTAAACGATGCAGAATCAAATGCTTAAGAAGCTCACTGCCGCAACCATCCGGGGAGATACACTTTATGGAAGCGGCCATACAGCTTTTAAAACGATTGAATTGTACCTAAAACTGGACGCTCAACCCGCCTCGAAACGTCCGAAACGCCGGAACCAACGTCGTTCGCCCATCCGACGTATTCAGGGTCACATACCCCTGCGCCAGAATATTGTCGCAGTCCGCAATCGCCTGCCAGCGGCCAAGCCCGAATCGCGGCAGCGTCTGCCGAATCCCGATGTGAAGGTACGGATCGGTCTGATATTGCGCGGCGCCGTAGCTATCTACCGGCGAGAGTGCGTTCCCACTAATCCAGTTGTACCCAGTGACGACTTTAGTTCCCGAGCGCGGAATCTTCGTCGTCACCGACGCGCCTACCGAGCTGTGCATCGCCGTCTTTAGCATGTCGCGCAACGCTCCGACAGCCGCGTCGTCCGGTGTAAGTGCCCCGGCGTACGAATACACCGCGGTAACCTCAATATTGTCACTGAGCTGCTCGCGCACCGCGATGCGCGTTCCCCAGCTATTCATCGATCCCCCGTCATAGGCGAAGGCGTTCGAGAAATAGTCCTGCAAGTAGTCGTTCGCCGGAAGATCTCCGCCGCGTCCGTAAAGGGCGGTGTTGCGGTCGTCGTCGTGGAAAGCCGCAACCTGGACGTCGCTATGCGGCCCAAGCTTGCGGGTAACGGCGACTTCTTCGTGCCAGCCGCCTTCCAGAACCGGGCTGCCATTGCGCCACAATAGTGTCGGGAACGAATCGAGTTCGCTGACTGCGGCCGCCAAATCTGCGCTCGTGTCGCGATCCTCCGGATCGAGCGGCGCCATCCCGCCCGGCTCCTCCGCGAAAATCACAGCCGTGCGCCAGGCATCCGAAATCTTGGCTTGAAGTTCGAGGCGCGGACGAAGCGACATCGCCGACTTGTCCAGCCCGACCATCACGTACTCGCCGCTATACAACATCTTCAGGCGATCGCCTATGCCGACCGAACCGGACTGTTGCAGGCGAACACCGCGGAATGTCTGGCCGTCGGGGCCAAGCTTCGCTTCGCGCAAAACCATCGTTGATCGCGGACCCGAAAGCGAACCGGTCGGCAACCAGATCGTCGCGATGCCGCCGCCGGGCGCATCGTCCATGTAGTTCGCTTGGCCCGCCATGAGCAGGCGGGCGGTATTGCCCAGTCGCTGATCGTAGGCAAACGCCGTTGCAGGAGCGGAAGGCACTCCCGAAGGCGAACCGGGCCGGCGAGCGCCGTCGGTGAAATCGAGGCGCGCTCGCGGATGCGCCATGTGCGTATCGATGACCTTGGTGTTCGACGCGACTTCGGCACTCGCATCCTCATCATCGACCCACTGCAAAACGGGGCGGGTCGCGGACGCCGATCGCAGCACCCACTTGAAATCGTCGGATTCGATATTCGCCACGGAAGGCGCGCGGCGCAGGGCATCGAGTGAAGCGAACATCGATTCAAGCTGCACGCGCACGACCGTCGTTACATGCGAATTGATGCGGACGTGCTGCTCGATCGTCGGCAAAAATCCGGCGAGCGTGACGCGCACGGTATACATGCCGGGCAGAATTTTTTCGCTGCGGAAAACGCCCTGCGTATTGGTGAGGAAATCGATCGCAGGATTGATCCCGGTCGATTCGGAAATGAGCTGCACGGTCGCGCCGAGCTGCGGCACGCCGTTCGTATCGTTTACGACGCCGGCGACTTTGCCTGCCGCGGCCTTGAGTTGCTGCGCGGGAGCGCTCGAAACGCAGATCGACAGACACGTCCCGGCGAGGAAAAACGCGCCCAGGATTCGGAGTCGTGTCTGCTTCACTTCGCTTTATCTCCCCGGTGCAGCTTTGGCGGTATTGGCGGCCGTCTTTGTATCAGTTGGCGGCTTGATTGTGAAGTCCGCGTTTTTGGAAACGGTCTTCTGCGTGTTCGAGTCGGTCGCCACGATTTCGAGCGAATACTTGCCCGGCGTCAGCGTCGCAAGCGGCAGCAGACGTTCGATCGTCACCTGCTCGCCGGTCTGCTTCATTTCTTCCGACGTTTCCTTGAACTGCATGATCTGCTGATCGCCCTTCTTCACGGTGTAGAGGAAGACGGCGTTGGACTTGTGCGTCTTGTCGTCCTGCTTCAGGTTGTAAACCTGCATGTAGATGCCGAGCTTTTCGTTGTTCATGAACGCGCCGTCGAGACGCGGAACAACTTTCGTCGAGCCCAGCACGAACTGGCCGGTTCCGATCTGCTTGGACGGAACGTGCTCGAGTTTGCCGCCATCGGCGACGATCAGCGAGCTGGCTTCGAGCTTGTCGTCTTCAAAGCGCGGAACCTGCAGGCGCGTGTTCACCACGCCGACGTTGCCGCTCTTCACGTCCTTGATGACGATGTCGAGCCGATAAAGGCCCGGACGCAGCGGCACGGCTTTCTGATAAATCGATTGGAGCTTCAGTGATTGCTGATAGAGGCTCTCGGGGAAGTCGCGGCTGACGGGATCTTCAAACGTTTGCACGACGCGACCTGTCAGCGAACTGACACGGCCGAAAACGTTGAGCGTCGCGGAATAGACGCCGTCCTTTGAGGCGAACGAAAGCTGGTTGTTCGGAACCTGAACCGTGATCGGTACGAGAACGGTGTCGTTCGTAACCTTCACGTAGTCCGTGCCCCAGTTGAATTTCATCTGGTCGCGCACGATACGCGCGGTCACGATCGCCTCGAGGTCCTTATATTTTACTTCGGGCGGTTTGAATGCTTTCGAGTACTGCTCCAGGCGGTTGAATTCGTCCATGCTCGACGGTGTGCCGCCCAGCGAAGTCGGAGTCGTCATGCCGTCGGCGCGCGTGAAGCGATCCGTCTTCGACGCCATGCCCATTTCTTCCAGCAAGCTCAAGCCGGCGCCGGGAACGTGCAGCAACGCGTCTTTTTCGCCCGGGTCCATCGTCAGGTGATATTCGCCCGAGCTCGAGGGATCGACGAATTCCCAGATCACGTTTTCGCCGATGCCTTCCATGTAGCGATAACGCCAGGTTTCCCACGGATATGTCGTGGTCGAACCGCCGCCTTCATCCATCGGACGGTCGTACGTGCCGCCCGTCGGGTGCGATTCGATTTCGTCCGGCGCGCCCCACATGATGTACATGCGACCGCGATCGGTCTTCCACCCCGGAATACCGGAAGCGAAATGCTCGTTCGCGTAGGCGATGCGGCGATAGTGCTCTTCCTTAAAATCGTTGTCGGGCAAATCGGGGTTTGCACTGCGGCGCAGCCAGAATTGCTCGATGAATTGTTCGCGCTCTTCGTTGGTCGCGAGTTGCAAAAACGCTTGCCGCTCTTCCGGCGAAATAATGTAGATGACGTCTTCGTTGAGCCACTGCTTGTAAGGAGTGTCGAGCTCCTTCAGCGTTTTCTTTAGCTTCCTGCGAGCTTCTTTGTCGAGTTTCTGCGGCTTTGGCGCAGCGCTCGGATCGACCGGCTCTTGCTGCGCTGGAGGCTTGGACTCACCCTGCGCTTGAATCGGTGGAGGTACACAAATGGAGAGAGAGAAAAGGACAGCGGACAGGGTACGGACTACCCGAAGCATGGATACCACCTCAACTTCCTGAACTCAGGAATTCTACTCTGGCGCCAAGGGTGGCGTCAATCAGCGAATGTCCTGCGTTTTGTGACACTTGACCCCCGATTGACAGTAGGATGCGGGCCATTTCCAGGGGTTGCCTCGGGAAACCTGCCCTGTTCCATCGTACGGGGATTTTAGGAGGACGGACTGAACGAAGGTCTGGTTTCGCGCCGCGCGAAAATCGCACAGATCGGTCACAGACTGTGAAGCGGGAAAAATTTCCTCGAGCATGGCGCAAGCGGAAGGAGGGCCGGCTTCAAGAAGGAATTACTGAACGCGCTGTTTCTGCGCGTCCCAGCCGACCAGGGAATCGAAGATCGCGAGGACGTGGCGGCGGTACTCGACCATGCGGTGGAATATATCGCGAAGTTCAGGATCGCGCTCGGCATCGCGGTGCCACTTGATCATCACGGCCTGGGGTACTTCGATATCGCGGCGAAGCTGCTCAGGCGAATGCCCGCGCAGGAACAGGCCGTAGAAAAACGCCGCTTCCCGCTGGGGAAACGCGAAGTCCGTGGTGACTTCGGTCTGGACGATTTGTGGAATCGTGGCCATGAGAAAAATGCAGTTTACCGAAAAGCTTCTCCGCGTCAAGTAGTACAGAATGGCGCCTGTGGCTTTCGGGGCAAGGCCAGTACCGTATCTCTGACCGTTGACCGCTCTGTCTCTAACCCGTAAGTCAAGCGTTCATAACAAGATAACGGTATCCCCATTTTGGGAACCGGCTGAAGCACTTCGCGCCATCCCCGCCGACACCCCGTAGCATCCAATGAACGCCGGGGTTGCTACCCGGTTCTAACGGGCTTAGGATGCTGATAGGTAGTCCTAAGTTTCAGAAAAGACGGTTGGCGGCAGTACAGGCTCAAACTATGGCGAAACAGTCTCTGGCAGGTCGAGGATTCGGGCGGGTCGTCCGGTTGGGCGTCATGCGCGGGCTCCGGTCCGTCGAGGTGAACCCCGACGATTTCCGGAAACAGCTGGCGAATAAGCATAGGCTGTGGGTGCCAAACTTTTCGCGGATGCATGACGTGCCGCTGGAGCGGCTGGACGCGATCGCGAAGAAGCTGATCCATGATGCGGGGCGGCTTGCGCTGGCGGAAGGTGCGGGCTTCGGGCTGGGTGGAATGTTGACCGTCATTCCTGACACCGGCCTGCTTACCGCGATTACGCTGCGACTGATTCAGCGGCTTTGCTTGCTTTATGGATTTGAGCAGCGCGGCGTAGATGACCGGATGGAGTTGTGGCTGGCGGCTGCGACGGCGACCGGCGTCGATTACGGCAAAGATTTGCTTGAGAAGCAGATGTTTGAGAAGGTCGCGCCGAAGATAGCCGGCCAGTTGGCGACTAAGCTCGGCGCCGAGGCTGCCGAGAAGTGGGTCGGACG
Organism: uncultured Acidobacteriota bacterium; assembly: GCA_963850795.1. Lineage (GTDB taxonomy): Bacteria > Acidobacteriota > Terriglobia > Acidiferrales > UBA7541 > Acidiferrum. The sequence goes on from CAWKNS010000018.1 coordinate 109,851, forward strand.
GATGATCCCGCTGGCGAGTTCGGCGATCGGCGGGGCAATGAACTTTTCGTTTGTGCGCTCGTGGGGCTGGCGCGTACAGAAGAATCTGCGTGAACGGCACATTGCGTCGCGAGCGGCAAGCGCACGGCCGGCGTACACCGCGACGGGGACGCCGAGGCCGGTGCTGGTTTAGTTTTTAGGCTGCTGGGGTAGCAGCCGATATTGAAGGTCGGAACTTGCAGTCGTAAAATTCTTGTGTTGGGCCGAGGCGTTTCCAGTCGGAAGCGTCTAACGGATTGGGGCGAGGTTCTGCGATGACCGCAACGAAGATGTCGCGCAAAAAGTTGATTTTGAGTTTTGTGTCGCTGCCGGTTCTGGCGCTCGGGATGATGCTGCTGCCGCAGCATGCCGCTTCGACATCGCATCAAGCCGCGCAGGATGCGCCGAAAGATCCGGTGCCGGCGTATCACAACGAAGTGCCTGCCGGCCCGATGCCCGCGACACTCGCTCCTGAGACGTTCACCGAGGCGACCGTGCAGAACGCGTACGCGCTCGCGGCGAAGATCAAGAAAGTTTTGTACCAGCAGCCGTGCTACTGCTACTGCGATCGCCACGCCGGACACGGCAGTCTGCTCGATTGCTACACCGGAAAGCATGCGGCGGAATGCGGCGTTTGCCTGCGCGAAGGCTTGTACGCCTACGAGCAGACCAAGAAGGGCAAGACAGCCGCGCAGATTCGCGAAGGCATCGAAAAGGGCGACTGGAAGACGGTCGATATGACGAAGTATCAGACTCCGGTTACGGCGGCGAAGTAGTTTTCCTAGGTTCGGACTGAACCGACGCACGAAGCTTCAAATTCAATCCAGATCAACGCAGGTACTTGTGATCCTGCGGACGTGGGGCGCAGCAGTGCTGCGCCCGTACATGAACTTGCTGAGAAGCGCTTACTTGCAATTCTGCTTACGAAATCTCGAACTAACTTTTTGGCTTTATTCATCGGGGCGGCGGAAACCGTTTGCGTTACTCGAGCAGTCTAATCCGCGATAGCGAACGCGGGTGCGGTGCGAATCCGCGACAACGATCGGAGAATCGGAATGAAAGTACGCGGGCAGATTGGGATGTGGACCCTGGGACTTGCGCTAGCGCTTGGTCTTGCGGTGGCGCCTTCGCGCGTCGCGGCCCAGGACAAAGATCACGGGGATCACGTGGTTTCGCTCGACGAATTGAAGTCGGATGCGGCGAAGCCGGCCGAGACGCGCGGGGCGAACGAAGCCGCCGTCCGGCATTTGTTGCAGGGCGAAGCCGGCCAGCAAGCGTTGAAACAAGCCAAGGTCGATTACGCGAAAGTCGATAAGGCCATCAGCACCCTGAGCGACGACGATCTCGCGACGGTCGCCGAGAAGTCTCGCGCCGCCGATCACGATTTCGCGGCGGGCGGGCTGTCGCAGACGCTGATCATTGTGATCGTGCTGATCGTGATTTTGATCGTCGTACTCGCACTCGTATTTTGAGTTTTTGAATCGGAGCTGCTCCTGCCCGATTGATTTGGAGGGCTGGGGCAGCCATTTTCAGAACGGGCACAGCGTCAACAGAAACTCGCTTGCGCCTCCTGAGCCGTTCGTACACTGATTGACAACCCAGTGGACGGATTTCTCAGGAGGCTTTTTCATGCAGACGAAAAAGATGACGCGGGTCGCGGCGATGCTGCTTGCAGCGGCCGTGAGCGCCGGTCCGATGCTGGCGCAATCGCAAGCCGACAAACATGTCGTCTCGCTCGGTGAACTGAACAAGGATGCCGCGGGACCTTCGCAAACGCGGCGCGCGAACGAGGCGGAGATTCGTCAACTGTTTGCGACAATCGATGGGCAGAAAGCGCTGAAGACAGCAAACGTCGATTACGCGAAAATCGATCGTGCCGTAAGTTCGATGAGCGATGAAGACGTCGCGCGGATTTCGGAACGCGCGCGAGCCATCGATCGCGACTTCGCCGCGGGAAATTTAAGCGACCACGATCTGCTGGTGATTTTGGTCGTTGCGCTGATCGTGATTATCTTGATTGTTGTGCTGCGCTGAAGACCGTTCACACCGCGCAAAGAGCCTGACGTCTCCACATCTTGCGGACATGGGGCGCAGCAGGCTGCGCCCCTACACATCATGCGACGAATCGCCTTGCTGCTTGCTCTGCTTTTCACCTTTGAACTGGTTCCTTCCGCGCAAACTCAAGATCCGGATTCGAGCAAAGCGGGGATTTGGCTCGACGTTCCTTTTATCAAGCAGACGGTTGAAGGTTGCGGATCGGCATCGATCGCGATGCTGCTGCAGTATTGGTCGGCGCACGGAGCGCAGATTGCGCCGGAGCGTGCAGATGCCGACGCGATCCAAAAGCAGCTTTATTCGCGCAAGGGACATGGCATCTACGCTTCGGACCTTGAGAAGTATTTGCGCGAATCTGGATTTCGCGTGTTTGCGTTGCGCGGCGAGTGGAATGATCTGCGCGATCATTTGTCGAAAGGCCGTCCGCTGATTCTGAGCATCGAACCCGGAGGTTCGCACGCTCCGCTACACTATGTTGTCGCGACCGGGATGGATTGGCAGCGCGAAGCTGTGTTTGTGAACGATCCGGCGCGCGGCAAACTTTTGCGAATCGAGAGAGCGGAATTCGAGAAAGAATGGCAGGCGACCAAGAATTATTTGTTGCTGGCGGTGCCGGCGTCCGCGCCCGCAAAATAGCTTCGTGTCCTTTGCTTTCTGCTTTCCTTCCTCGCGCTGAGCGATCTTTGCTTTGCGCAACAATCCTCACAGTCTGAATCCGTTTCTGTCTCAACCTCCGAATCGGGACGACTTGCCGAAGCGCAGAAGGCGTTTGATGCGGGTCGATACGATGAAGCGGTTCGACTTTCACGCGGATCCGCAGACCAATCTGCCGATTTGGATTTCGTCGCTGGCCTCGCGCTTGCGAAATTGCAGCGGTGGCAAGAATCGCGCGAGGCGCTTGCGGCCGGTAATCGCAAGTCGCCGGCGCAAGCGCGGTTCCTCGTCGAGATGGCAGGCGTCGATTACAAATTGAAAGATGCTCGCTCGGCAAAGCGCGAATTGCACGCAGCGCTGAAGCTCGATCCGAAAGACAAGTACACGCTGGAATTTCTCGGCACGCTTTATTTTCTCGATGGCAACACGGAAGCGGCGCTGAAATATTGGAATGCGATCGAGAAACCGCGACTGCGGAAAGTGTCGGTTACGCCGCCGCCGACGCTCGATCCTGTTCTGCTGCAAAACGCGATCGGATTCAACGCGCCGCAAATTTTGACGCGCGATGCGCTGCTTGGCGCGGAAGCACGGCTCGACAATTTGGAAATTTTCCCGCACCGGCGCGAAGAGCTTGCTCCGGCTGGCGACGGCAACTACGACGCGACGTTCCACATGCCGGAGCGCAACTTGTGGGGCGACACCTGGTGGATGGGCGCGCTGACCTGGTTGAGCGGCGTGCCATACGCGACGGTTTATCCGCAGGTTTACAACCTGGAGCATGAAGCGATCAACGTGACGTCGCTGCTGCGCTGGGATTCGGAGAAGCGGCGCGCGTTCGTCGATGGCTCGATGCCGCTGCTGCACCAATCGAAATATCGGCTGCACATTTATTTCGATGGACGCAACGAGAACTGGAACCTGACGAATACTTTTCTCGGCGGCGGTCCGGCGCTGAGCGATTTAAATGTGCGGCGCGTGGCGGGCGGCGCGGAGTTGCGTTCGGTGATGAACGGGCGCTGGAGCTGGAGTACGGGAATCGAGATCGCGAATCGATCGTTTCGGAATTTGACTCCAGAAGCGGCAGCCGTCTGCGGGCAAAACATTTTTCACGGATGGAAATTCAATTTCGTATTGGGGACGCGTTGATCGGTCGCTGCTGCGGATGCCGGAGCATCGCTTCACGATCGATGGTTCCGGCGAGGGACGCGTCGGGCGCGAATTCGCCACTGGCTTCAGTTCGTACGGCGCGGTGCGCGGATCGCTGACGGCGCACTGGCTGCCGCAGGCGCGCGGCGACGATTACGAGGTGCTGGCTCGCGTGCGCGCGGGCGAAGCGTTTGGCGACATTCCTTTCGACGAGCTGTATCAGCTCGGCATCGAGCGCGATAACGATTTGTGGCTGCGCGGTCACGCCGGGACCGACGATGGGCGGAAGGGCGCGGCGCCGCTGGGCCGGCGATATTTTCTGGCGAACTGGGAAATGGACAAGCGCGTTTACTCGAACGGAATTTTCACGGTGAAGCTGGGGCCGTTTGTCGATAACGGGGCGATTGCGGATTCATCGGGATTGTTTGGGTCGCAAAAGTGGCTCTGGGATACGGGAGCGCAGTGCAAGATCCGTGTTTTGAGCAGCGTGACGGTGGTGCTGATTTATGGGCGCGATCTGCGCGGCGGTAAGAATGTGTTTTATGGGACGGCGTTACATTGAGAAGAAAAGAAGAAAGATAACGCAGAGGCGCAGAGAACGCCGAGATGCACGGAGATTCGGAGCACGACCCACCCCCCCACCCTTTTTTCGCAAGGATGTGAAACTAAAACACTTATGCGTGCAAGGTGCGCAAGGATGTGATTCTAAGGAGTTTATTTGCGCTTAAGCAAAAACGCCGACAAGATGCCCTTCGTGGCGCAGGGCGAGCCGGCGTACGAAAAGTATCTGATCTGGACGGAGTTATCTATAAAGATATCATACCATGGACATTAACAGATGTCAAGTCCCATCAACGAGGCCTAGGTTGAACCCGGACTTCGGGAACCCGACGGTTGCGGCATCGGATACACGACGCGTTGGCTGGCAACGCAGAGTGACCTCTGACGGAGCACAATCTCGAACTGATTGGTATTGACCTCAACTCGACGCTCATCGCCGAAGCCAATCGCCTGGCCGAGGCGGAGAGCTTGCGTTGCCAATTCGTGCACGGCGATGCGTTTTCGGCCGAGCATTCGAATCACATATTCCTATCGACCGGCGTGATACATCACTTTCGCGGCGACGACCTGGGAGAGTTTTTGCGGCGACACGAACGTCCGGAAACGAGGGCCTTTTTCCATTTCGATTTTCACCCTTGGCTTCTGGCTCCGCTTGGCTCGTTGTTCTTCCACAATCTCCGCATGCGCACCGCCATCGCGCGGCACGACGGCGTACTTTCGGCGGCGCGGGCTTACGACGGGAAAACCCTTGTGGGAACGGCACGGAAGGCGGCCCCTGGTTTCGCATCGGGAATTTATGGCGGACACATTTGGGGGACGCCGGCACCACGCGTGTTTCACACGCTTGACGGGAGTGCGCCGCGAATTGGCGACGGGGAATATCGAAGACAACTCGGGCGCCACAGCGGGACGACTCGGAGAGTTGCAGTGACGCTTATCGTTCTCTATCTATTGGCGTTGACGGACGGGCTCCTGTGCGGCATTCGCACCTCGATGGGGCGATGCCCGCTCATTCGCAAACAAGAGTATTACAGAAATGCCGCGGTGCGAGGAATTGCGGCAGCGCAGGTGGTCAGCATCGCTGCACTCGCAGCGCATTGCTGTTGACGATGGCGGTTTCTTCACATCGAAATGTACTTCGCGCCGATCTGGAGGCGGCAGCCGGACGGATGCTCTGGGTGTTCGTACCGTATGCGGCACTGGTGATATTCAATCTCTGCCTCGCGAGCTGTGCCGTCTACCGACATTCGTAGCGCGACGAGCGTGTTCATGCTGGGACCGCTGACGTGCATTCGACCCTACGTGATTGTCGCGGGCTGGCGTAGGAATCGCAAGAGAGTAGCTGGTAAAGCTCTCATTTTTCGAAGGATGGCGTCTAAGCGGGCGGGGATTCGTGTCACTCTACAGGGCGAAATTCAGGAGAGAAACATGATGCTGCGGCGGATGTGTGCGGTGGCGGGGCTTGGGGTGGCGATTTTGGCGGGGACGACGCTGGCGTTTGCGGGCGGCGGGCAGGGCGCGGACGACAAACCGAGCGGCGGGTTTGACGTGGCGAACATGGATAAGACATGCAAGCCGTGCGACGACTTTTATAAATATGTGAACGGCGGGTGGCTGAAGAAAAACGAGATTCCGCCGCAGTATCCGGCGTGGGGACCGGCGCAGATGATGTTTGAGCGCACGGAGAGCCGGCTGCACGAGATTCTGGAAGCGGCGGCTGCGAACAAATCGGCGGCGCCGGGTTCGAACGAGCAAAAGACCGGCGATTACTACGCGAGCTGCATGGATACGAAAGCGATCGAGGCGAAGGGGTTGAAGCCGCTCGATCCTTATTTGCAGGAGATTGCAGCGATTCACGACGGCGCATCGCTACAGGAAACCGGAGCGCGATTGCAGGCGCAGGGAACCGGCGTGTTGTTCGCGTACGGATCGGATCAGGATTTTGCCGACAGCGCACAGGTGATCGGCGAGGTGCGGCAAGGCGGGCTGGGATTGCCGGACCGCGATTACTACACGCGCGACGATGAGAAGTCGAAGGAAGTGCGGAAGCAATACGTCGAGCACATGACGAAGATGTTTGTGCTGATGGGCGACGCGAAGGAAAAAGCGGCGAAGCAGGCGGAGACTGTGCTGGGAATCGAGACGTCGCTGGCGAAAGCTTCGCTCGACAACGTGGCGCTGCGCGATCCGCAGAAGAACTATCACATGATGCCGCTGGCGGACGCGCAGAAGCTGACGCCGCACTGGAACTGGGACGCGTATTTCCGCGCGATCGGCAGCCCGCAGATCAGCAAGATGAACGTGGCGCAGCCGGACTTTTTGAAAGCGATGGACGGCATGCTGACGAGCGTGCCCGTGGAAGACTGGAAGACATATTACCGATGGCAGTTGATTCACCGATCGGCGCGGCTGCTGTCGGAACCGTTTGTGAATGAGAATTTCGATTTCAATGGGCGCGTGCTCGAAGGGACGAAGGAGCTTCGCGTGCGGTGGCGCCGGTGTTCGGCGGCCGTGGACGATGGATTAGGCGAAGCGCTGGGGCAGATTTATGTGCAGAAATATTTTCCGCCGGCGGCGAAAGCGCGCGTGCTCGATATGGTGCACAACTTACTGGCGGCGCTGCATGAAGATTTGAAGACGCTGGAATGGATGAGCCCGGAGACGCGAAAAGCAGCGGAAGAGAAGCTCCAGGCGTTTGCGCTGAAGATCGGGTATCCGGACAAGTGGCGCGACTATTCGAAATTGAAGATCAGCCGCGATTCGTATGTGGGGAACGTGTTTGCTTCGACGGAGTTCGAGAACGCGCGCGACCTGGCGAAAATCGGCAAGCCGGTGGATCACGCGGAGTGGGGCATGACGCCGCCGACGATCAATGCTTACTACAATCCGCAATTGAACGAGATCGTGTTTCCTGCGGGAATTTTGCAGGGCGTGATTTTCGATCCGGACCGCGACGATTCGTATAACTACGGAGCGATCGGATCGATCATCGGGCATGAAATTACGCATGGGTTCGACGATGAGGGTGCGCAGTTCGATCCGAAGGGGAATTTGAAGAATTGGTGGACGGAGAAGGACCTGAAGAATTTTGGGGAGCGCGGGGAGTGCATCGCGAAACAGTTTGACGGATTCGAAGTCGAAAAGGGGCTGCACGAAAACGGCAAGCTGGTGGAAGGCGAAAGCATCGCCGATCTGGGCGGGCTGACGATTTCTTACGCGGCGTACGAAAAGTCGATCGAGGGGAAGCCGCGCGAGAAGGACGCAAACGGGTTCACGCCGGAGCAGAGGTTCTTTATGGGTTATGCGGCCGCTGCGGCGTCGAAGATGCGGCCGGAGTTTGCGCGGCTGCTGGCGAACAGCGATCCGCACCCGTTGCCGCAGTTTCGCGTGAACGGGCCGATGTCGAATATGGAGGCGTTTCGCAAGGCGTTTGGGTGTCAGAAGGGGGACGCGATGGTGAGGGAGGATGCTTGCAGGATTTGGTGAGCGTCGTTACAACGCGGCAGCCGGGCGGCAACAATCGAAGAGAGGTTCCTCCACTGCGCAAGCCGACGCATTCGCTCAGAAGCGAATGCGAAGAAAAAACGTCGGCTTGCTCCGGTCGGAATGACACGCGCGGCTAGTTTGAGTTGAATGTTGAAAGCGCACGGAGTGGTGGCTCCGCGATCAAGTTGCGACAAGACGCAGTGGCCGGGTGGAGCAAGCCCCGCCCCTACAAAACCAATAGGATCGAAATGAAAAGGGGCGCCGATGAGTTCGGCGCCCTTTTTTGTTTTGCGTCGCGAGTGAGTCGCGACCGTTTAGGTTTTGGCGAAGCTAGAAGATCAGCTTCAGGCCGAGTTGGATGTGGCGCGAGCCGCCGGAGCCGATGACCGGGTTCGAGGCCCAGACGTCGGGCGTGGCGCGAGCGAGGCCGAGGTTGCTGCCCGACATGTTCTTGCGAATCGACCCCTGGGCGTAGATCGGGTGGTTGAGGACGTTGAACACTTCGCCACGGAACTGGAGGTTGAGGCGCTCGCCAAGCTTCCAGGTTTTGCCGACCGAGCTGTCGAGATCGACGAATCCGGGACCGCGGAAAATGTTGCGGCCCATATTGCCGAAGGTGCCGATCGCGTTGGGATACATGACGGTGCCGTTCTGGACGTAGCAGCCTTCTTCTTCGACCAGGCTTTCCTGGAGCGCGGGAGTATTAGCGGCGGAGAGGCACGAAGAATAAGCCGCATCGCCCGGCCCAACGAATGGGATCGGGCCATTCTGCGACCACTTGATGTTTTTCGGGTTGCCGAGAATGTTCCAGCGATCGTTGCCGGCGTTGTTGAAGCCTTCGCCGGTGCCGGTGAAGTCGGAGCTGGCGTCGTAGAACTCCATCGGATAGCCGCCCTGAGCGGTGAAGAGCGACGTGATCTGCCAGCCCTGCAGCAGCTGCGCTGGCGACTTGATGCCGGGGAGTTCGTAGGTTGCGGAGAACGTGAAGCGGTGACGAAGGTCATAGTCGCCGCTGCCACGCTCGGCCGCGTAGTCGAGCGAGTTTTGCGGAACGTCGGCGAGGTTGCTTGTGGCGCCGGCGGTGTCGATGGCGTGTGCGTAGGTGTAGCCAGCGACCATGTAGAGGCCTTTGGAATATTTCTTGGTGAGCGTGACCTGGAGGCCGTGATAGATCGAGCTCGACTGATTGCCGAGCGTATTCACGAAGCCGAGGTAAGGGAAGCACGGGCCGCCGGTGCCGAGCCCGCCGAGCGAAGCTGGGCAATTCGTGGAGAAGGGACGCGCGGGCTGATAGCAGGGCGTGTTGTCTGAGAATGAGGAGTAGCAGCCGGTTGCCGGGTCCGTGGCGATCGTGGGATTCGGCTGGTTCTGATCGACGATGCTGTAGAGCTTGACGCCGCGATTTCCGACGTAAGCGACCTGCAACATCATGGATGGCGTGATCTGCTGCTGGATGTTGAGGTTCCAGTTCAGCACGTAGGGAGTAGAGAGTTTCGGATCGACGGCGAAAACCGTGCAGGGCACTTCCGTGCTGCACGAGTTTGAAGACGTGCCACTGACGGGGAAGATCGGGCCGGCTTCGTTCCACGTGATGAGGCTTGGATCGGCGCCCGAGACAAGGAACGTGGTGAGATTGCCGGTGCCGGGAACGACGGTGCCGTCGGGAAGTTCCTTCGGCAAACCACTCGGATTGAGGTTGAGGCCGCCGCCGCCGAACATGAAGGTGCGGATCGAAGGCTGAATGTAGATCATGCCGAAGCCGGAACGGACGACGGTCTTGCCCGTGCCGAAGACGTCCCAAGCAACGCCGAGGCGCGGCGAGACGTTGTTGTAGTGAGTTGGATACAACTGGCTGATTCCGTCGCCGACCTGGACGAGACCCTTTGTCGGATCGAAGTTCGCGAGCAAATTGTTCTTTTCGGAAATCGGGAAGGTGATGTCGTAACGCACGCCGAGGTTGAGCGTGATACGGCGCGTGATACGGAAATCGTCCTGCGCGAAAAAGTTGAACGATTCGAGCGAAACATTGCGCGCGGGTTCGCCGAACTGAAGACTCCAGTCTTCGACGTTGCCGGTGAGGAAGCTTTGGAGGCTATCGAAATCGACGCGGCCGCGGCCTTCAGTGGCGCGCAGATAATCGACGCCGCCGTGGCTGTAGCCGACTCCGAGACGGAGCGTGTGCTTGCCGCGAATGATGGAAACGGTGTCGGAAGCGTTTTCGGTATGGCTTGGATTCGTCCAGAGCGGCCAGCTAGAGTTGCCGCCGAGGTAATCGAAGTCGGAGGAATTGGCGTTGATGCGCGGCAGACCGTAGAGACGCGAATCGTTGATGCCGGTGTTCAAACCGTACGCGGAGGGAGGAGTGTTGGCATCAACGGGCACGATTTTCTCGTAGAAGCGGTTGTAGCTGAAGCGCGCATCGTTGGTCACGGAAGAGTTCGGAGTATAGGTCCAGTCGATGCCGAAAACGTGCGTGATCGGCTTGGCGGTGGTGAGCCACTGCGGCCCCAGCGCGTCGGTGTCTTCTTCGATTTCGTTGGTGTTGGCGTAAATGAAGCGCGTCGAGATCGTGTTTTTGTCGTTGATGTGATAGTCGGACTTGACGACGAGATTGTCTTCGCGGTTCGTGTTGTTGAGGTCGTAGTTGATGGCCGACGGATCATCGGGATCGGCCGTGAAGCCGGGGTTCTTGGGAAAGAGGCTGAGCAGCTTCAGGCTGAGCGGATTGCAAGCTGCGGGGCAGCCGGCGGCCGCTTCGGCGTCGGGGATGCTGTATTCGGCCGGATCAATGCCAGCGACGGCCGTTTGCGGATTGCCGATCAGCGATGAGGTGGCAGGAGTGAAGACTTCGAACGGATTGCCGACTTTGTCGCGGACACCTTCGTAGTTCACGAAGTAGAACCACTTTTTCTTTTTGATCGGACCGCCGAGCGAGGCGCCGAACTGATGTAGCAGCAGCGCCGAAAGTCGGCTGCGGGCTCGGATTGAAATAGTTGCGCGCGTCGAACGCGGCATTGCGATGAAAATAGTAGGCGGTGCCGTGCATTTCGTCGGTACCGGACTTGATGCCGATATTGACGAGCACGCCGGGTTTTGAGCCGTAGTCGGCGCCGGGCTGTTCAGTGGTGGCGAATTCCTGAATCGCGTCGAGCGGAAGCGTGCTGGCGGGCGTGCCGGAGATGCCGGCGTCGTTCAAGACGGTTTCGCCGTAGTAGGCGTCGTTGTCGGTGGCGCCGTCGATGATGAAGTTGTTGTCGTCGGGGCGATTGCCGTTGGAGGTGAGCGTGTGGAAGCCGCCACCGGGATCGCGCTGCACGCCGGGGTGAAGAGGCAGCAGGTTCTGGAAGTCGCGGCCTTGCAGCGGTAATTCGTTAATGGCTTTGTTGGAGAGGACGCCGCTCAGGACGGCGTTGCTCGCTTCGGTGAGCGGAGCTTCATCTTTCACTTCGACGGTTTCGTTGATCGAACCGATTTTCAGGTGGAAGTCGATCTTGACGTCGTTGCCGACTTCGATTTGCACGCGCTCGCGCACGACTTTGGTGAAGCCGGGGGCTTCGACGGTCATCGAGTAAACGCCGGGATCGATGCTTGTAGCGACGTAGTCGCCGTTCTCGTTCGTCTGGAGCGTGCGGCTGACGTGCGTGCCGAGATTTTCAATATTGATGGATGCGTTGGGAACGGTCGCGCCGGTCGAATCGGTGACCTGGCCGCTGATGCGGCCTTGCGCGGTCTGTGCGAACGCCGTCCCTGGCGAAATGATGAGCAGGACTGCAAGCAGAGATAAAAGAAACGTACAAACGGACTTGTGTTGCCGAGCCATCTTGGACTCCCCCTCTAAAGACACCCTTCGAGATATTTGTTTGGACTGCGCCACACCCCGACGTGTGAGCAGCGCTCCGCCACAAAAATGAAACATTTGTTGAGAAAAAAAGGCTTACAAACCGGATTCGAGTGTTCCGGCGGCAACCAAGACGCTGACCTGCGTCATGGGACTGTAGCTGTAGTTGTCGGACACGCGCCCACCCTCCTCAGGCAACCTGGCACCAAACTACATTGAGGCGAGTATGAAATGCGCGATACGAGGTGTCAATCTTGAAAAGTCGAGTTCGTCATTCGATTGATACGGGCCGATCGGTATACACGGTCATGAAGAGTGCGAGGCGACTTGATCGCTTGACCGTCGCGCGAAAAACGTTTACGACTCTGTGCGCAGGAATTTTTGCTTGGGAGAAATCGGATGAATCGGTTCGACGTGGCACGAATGTTGATGATTGGCGCGGGCGCTTTGCTGCTGTTCGGAACGGCGGCGCCACGGGCGACGGCGAAATGGCGATACACGCGAACAGGGAGCCCGACCGACGTTGCCGTTGTGCCGAAGACGGGCTACGCATTGATGGGTGGCGGCGCCAAACAGGATCCGGCGTTTCATTTCTTATGCGAACGCACCAACGGCGGCGACTTCCTGATTTTGCGCGCGAACACCGACGACGATTACGCGCAGAGCGTGAACAAAGAGATTTTCGCGATGTGTCCGCTGAACTCGGCCGCGACGATTGTATTTGAGGAGCGCGAAGACTCGGACGATGAAACGCTTGTGCAGATCATCGATCACGCTGAGGGAATTTTCATCGCGGGCGGAGACCAATCGAATTATTTGAGATTTTGGCAGGATACGCCGGTGCAGGCGGCGCTCAATCGCCACATTGCCGCGGGAAAGCCAATCGGCGGCTCGAGCGCAGGGCTTGCTGTGCTGGGGGAATTCTCGTTTGCGTCGATCATCGACACGGTGCACTCACCCGAAGCGTTGGCCGATCCGTACGGAAACAAAATTACGATTTCGCGCGAGTTTCTGATGATTCCGTTGTTGAAGGGTGTCATCACGGATACGCATTTTGCGAAACGCGATCGCATGGGGCGGCTGCTCGTTTTCATGGCGCGGATTTTGCAAGACGATTGGGCGAAGCAGGTACGCGCGATCGCGGTCGAGGAAAACGTGGCGTATTTGCTGGAGCCGGATGGGAACGGGAAGATTGTCGGTGAAGGATCGGCCTATTTTCTGGAGGCGAAGCAGCGACGCGGAAGTTTGCCGCCACAACGAACAACTGAAAATTGACGGGATTTCGGTGCGGCGCGTGGGAGACAAAGGAACGTTCAACGTGAAAACATGGAGCAGCAACGATGGCGATTCGTATTCGCTCTCGACGCAGGGCGGGAAGGTGACGCCGAGTGGCTCGAATCACGGCATCTATTGATGCGATTTTTGATCGATTTGTGAGTCGGCGTGCGATCAGAAACGAAATGAGAAGCCGGCTAAAATCTGTGCGCTGCTCTGCCACTCGCCAAACATGTGCGTGCCGAGATAATCGACGCCGGCCTTCGCGGAAATCACATTGTTGAGCACGTAGTCGACGCCGCCGCCGATTGTGAACTCAGCGCCGTTTTGACCGCCGCTTGCCGTTTGCGGAATCAGGTGCACGCCGCCGACGAGCGCGTGGGCCCAGGGCTCCAGGCGGCCGTGGCCAAAGGAAAATTTTGGACCGACGCTATAACTCAGATAACGAAAATGTTCGTTCGCAAAAACGGGCGGCGCGAAGGCGCTGGTGATTGACCCTTCAACCGCGATCCATTCCCTCAACCAATACGCCAACGATGTATTCAAGCCCGGCGCACTTGCGGAATACACTGACGAGCGAAAGCGCACGAACGCGAAGGTGATGCCGAGCTGCCACTTATTCGGATTTTCGTAGTAGTACGGGCGCGGCTTGGGCTTCGGCGCGGGCGAAGGGATCGCCGGATTAGCAGCCGGCGAAGGAATTGCTTTCTCCGACGTCACATTCATCGGCGAATAGGCTGCTAAATTTCCTGCATTGGCGGCGAATGACGAAGGGAACGAAGTGTTTTCGAACGACGCTTGCGCGGTGAGCGACGCATCCGTCGGCGGAAACTGCGCCGGTGTGATTGTCAGCGAGGGCGCAACGCGCACCGTGTTTTCACTGTCGGCGGCGATAAAATCTTTCGGGCTTTGCGCACTCGCAGGTTCGCAGACCAAGCACGACAACAGCAACAGCGCGGCGGCGACTGACACCCACAAAACGTGCTTCTTCACGGATGTGTGTACCCCTCAATGGCCTTGGGTTAGCCCTTGGACTACGGTAAACACACCGATGCAGTGATTGTTGATTTTCTTTCGTATGTGCTGCGACAACCGCAACAGTTCGGCGCGATTGTCCGATGCGATTTGCGGTGTTGCTGGAACTGAGCTTCGCGACTAGCGACTAGCGGCCGTGGCGAAGGTAATCGTCGGTCTTGTTCAGCCAATCGGCGCGCGGCGGATTGAACACGTCGAGATCGACGGTTTCTTCCAGCGCCCACGCCTCATGCGGCATATTGGGCGGAATGCAGAGCACTTCGCCGGCGCGCACGACGATTTCTTTTCCGTCGATCGCAAATTTCAGCGCGCCTTCCAAAATATAAGTGACCTGCTCGTTGTGATGTTGGTGCAGCGGCACGTGCGCGCCCTTTTTCATCAGCACGCGCGCGAGCATCACCTGGTCGCCGACGACCATTTCGCGATCGATCAGCGGATTCAATTTTTCGCGCTCGACATCTTTCCACGGAATATATTTGAACGTTCCAGGCGTGCTCATTTCGATCCCCCATACAGTTTTGCGGCGTTGTCGTGCAGATACATGTGCGCGAGTTCCATCGCTTTTGCTTCGGTGAAGGCGCCTTCCGAGACAAGCTCGGCGAGCGCGGCGGCCAGTGCGGTGCGTGTGCTGCGCGCCGAAAGCCAGAAGCTTTCTTCGGCGCCGAGCGCGTCATTGAAGGGAAACGCGTCGGACGCGTACATCATTTTGTCCGGGAACAGCGTTAAAAGTTGCTTCAGCACTTCTTTGAATTGCGACGGGTACAAAAATTCCGACTGGAACGAAGTGTCAAGGTAGACGTTTTTCACCGCGGTGAGCAGCGCCGCTTCTTTGTAATATGGCCAGCCGCCATGCAGCAGCACGAAGGTCTGTCCCTTATAGCGATGATCCCGCAAAACGTTTTCGAGATTCAACACGTTGCCGTTATGCAAGCTGAAGTAGTCGCCGATTCCGACCGCACTATGGATGTGCGTCGCGATGTGCAGCTTGCCGGCCTGATTGATCAGCACGCGAAAGATGTAGTCCTGGAAGGTGACGTATTCCTCGGGAGTCGGCACGCCGCCCGCGTGATATTTCGCGTAAATCGCTTCGGCGGCGGAGCGCGGCGGGTCAGTGAAATACAGCGAGCGGAAATACGCCGCTTCGAACTTCATCGCGACGGCGCCGTGCTTCTCGACGTTGTCGGTCATCGTGCGGCGGATGAAGTCCTCGTAACCGGCGAGGTCGGCGGGAAGTCCCTCGACGCTTTCCATCTTTTTGTAGCGCGCGAACAATTTTTCCTGGAGCGGGATGTAAACGCCCATGTCGGGCGTGCTCGCGGCGCGCTCGCTGTTGTCGAAGGGAAAGAAGAACGAATCGACGAAGAAAACCCAGTGGAATCGCTTGGGATCGAGATACGGCGCCATCATCGCGCGATTGGCAAGGACGGTCTCTGTATTCAGCTTGTCGAGAATCGAATCGAAATATTTCGTGTCGTTCGCCGCTTTGGCTGCCGCGGTTTTGTCGGCGAGCCACTTGATATGCTCGGGCGAAAAGTCGTTGTAGGGGTAGCCCAGCATCTGCTTCGCCGCCGTGATGAACTCGGGATTGTCGGCGCGCGTGCGCATGAAGTCCGTTTCGCCCGGGGGCGCGGCCATCGCATCGACGTCGCTGTCGTCGCCAAAGCCGGGATGCGCGTGATTGTCGTAAAGCGGAATCTTTTCGATCTGCGGAAGCAGACGGTCGTAGATTTTCTGGACGTCCGGACCGGGCAGCGGCCTCGCCTGCGCTCCGGCCGTCGCTATGACGAACAGCGCGGCAAACAGCGTGATCGTAAAATGAAGCAAATGTTTCATGCGCGTCGGCTCCGGGCGGGATTGGCTTCGGCCTTGGACTGCAACGATCTTCATCGAACCCACCGTCACTTTACAAGTCGAAGGGCGCAGCAATCTGCGCCCTTCTTTCAAAACTCCAGTTTGATCTACCGCTCTTCCGGCTAACGCGCCACCGCAGCGCGCCATTTCGTCGAGACCCGCTCGATCCGCTCCAACGCTTCTTCCAACAAGGTGCGCGCGCTGACCAGCGAGAAGCGCAGATAATTCTTCCCCGCCGGACCGAATGCCGCGCCCGCGATACCCGCCACGCCGGCTTCATCCAATAACAAACGTTGAACTTCCTCCGCCGGCAGCCCGGTATCTTCGATGTTCACCCAGGCGTAGAACGCGCCGTCGGGCACCTGGCATCGGAATCCGGGAATCTTGTTGAGCTTGTCGACGAAGAGGTCGCGGCGCTTGCGATATTCGAGCACCATTGCATCAACGGCGTTCGTCGAATCGTTCAACGCTTCAATCGCGGCGACTTGCGAGAATTCCGCGGTGCAGGTGAATGTGTTGAGCACCAGCATATCGAGCGCGTCGATGAACGCGCGCGGCGCCACCGCGTAGCCGAGCCTCCAGCCCGTCATCGCGAACGACTTCGAAAATCCATCAATAATGATGGTGCGTTCCTTCATCCCCGGCATGGCGTAAATCGATTTGTACTCGCCGTTGAAGAGAATGCGCGCGTAAATTTCGTCGGCAATGACCCAGAGGTCATGCTTCACCGCAAGCGCAGCAATCTGCTTCAGCGTGTCCTCGCTGAAGACCGTCCCAGTCGGATTGTTCGGCGAGTTAAAAATCAGACGCCTTCGAACGGGGCGTAATTTTCGACGCGATCTCCGCGATGTCGGGCTGGAACTGATTCTTCTCTTCCAAATAGAACGGCACCGCTTTGCCGCCGAGCCCGCGCGTGAACGACGGATAAATCGGAAAGCTCGGATCGGGATACAAAATCTCGTCGCCCGGTTCGATCAGCGCCATCATCGATAGCGCCAAAGCCATCTTGCAGCCCGGCGCGATCAAAACTTCTTCCGCAGCGACGTCCAGGTGCCGCGTCCTCTTCAGGTACGCCGCAACTGCCTCGCGCAACGCCGGAACTCCGCGCGGAGAAACGTAGCGATCTCGCCCCTCGGCAACCGCCGCCCGCACCGCATCCACCACCGGCGCGGCCGGATGAAAGTCGGGCTCACCGAGCTCGAGATGAATGATCGAGCGTCCCTGTTTTTCGAGCTCTTTCGCGCGCGAAAAAACCGCCAGCGCGCCTTCGCCGTTCAATTGTGAAACACGTGATGCAAGTGGCTTCATGGCGCAAGAATCCTATCACTTTGAGGCAGGAAGTGGTGTTACGGGAATGTGCAAACCATCGATGAATCGCGGAAACATCTCGAACGCGCCGGCGGTCAGAAATAATTCGACGAGTTCGGTGTCCGCATACTCTTTCTTCAGCTCGGCGTAAAACGCGTCGTCCACTTCTTGCGGTCCGTGATGCAATCGGTCTGCGAGCCGAAACCCGAGCTTTTCTTTGCCGCTGTACGGCCCTTTCTCAAAATCCGGTACGCCGGCAATCTGTTCCTCGCTCGCGCCTTTTTTCCGCGCCGAAGCGTTGTGCGCCTTGATCGCGTACTCCGACTTCATCAGGGTTGAAATTCGCACCGCGACAAGTTCCTTATACCAACCCTTGAGCGCGCCGTCGCTCAGCAGCGCCTTTAAAAATCCCGCCATCGCAGCAGCGATGCCCGGATTGTACGAGAGCACCTTGAACATATTCGGCACGACACCGCGTTGAGCGAGCAGCGCGTCGTAGATCGTCTGCGTTTCGGGCGTGACTTGATCTCTTTCGAGCAACGGGATGCGCGGTGCAGTGGCGGACATAACCTCTCCTGTGAAGACAGAAAGCTTGGCACAAAAAACGAGGGGCGCAAAATCGCGCCCCTCGCGTTCGCTTCGATGTTGTGTTTCAACCGATCCGTCAGAACGAGTAACGCAACGAAAACTGAATTAGTCGCGGCGTACCCACGGTGCTGGTGATCTTGCCGAACGGACTATTCGTCGTGCCGATGCTCTCCACGTCGAGGAACGACGGGTTCGCAAAGTTGGCGTGGTTCCAGATGTTGAAGAAATCCGTCGTGAAGCGAAGCGCCTGCCGCTCGGTGATATGGAAATTCTTGATCAGCGAGAAATCGAAGTTCGCCTGGCTGGGGCCGCGGAATGAATTGCGTCCCAGGTCGCCGAAGTTCGTCGTGCAGAAGTTCGCGTTCGGGAAAATTGTCGGATCAGGCTGGTTCGGATCGCATTGCGCCGGGTACAGCAACGGCGCGGGCGCAAACGCCGCTGGATTCAAGTATCCATTGACGCGCGTGCCGATCCCGCCGCTCGAATAGCCGCTCGATATCGTCGCACCCGAGGCAAGGCTTCCTCCCGTGACGCCCGGCGCCGATCCCGCACCGAGGAAACCCGTCCCTGCGCCAGAATCGAGCACCGAGAAGGGCAAGCCCGACTGCACGATCGTGATGCCAGCCACGGCCCATCCGCCGAGCGCTTTGCGTTTCCACCCTTCCGCCGATTGGAAGAAAGGCAGATCGTAGCGGTAGCTGATGGCCAGACGGTGCGTGCGATCGAAGTCCGAAAGACCATACGAGTCCTTCAGTGTAGATTCATCGTTGAACGCCGTGTTGAATGCCGTGTTCCCGCTCGACGTAGCATCCGTCGAACGCGAGAACGTATACGCCGCCTGGAAATAACCTGCGTTCCAGCGTCGCGACATCGTCGCTTGCAGCGAGTTGTAGTGCGAGTAAGCATCGTTGGCAAATTGCTGGAAGCCGTTGTAGCCGTTGATGCCTTGCGCTCGCGAACGCGCAATCGCGTTGGCGAACGTGTTTGTCGTGATCGATTCGCCGCCCACGACGACTGGATTGTCCGGTGTCGCGTTCTGCGATTGCAGCGCATCGCGTGTTTCTCGCAGGTGCACGCCATGCGTGCCGACGTAGCCGACCTCAAGCACCCACTGCTTGCCGAGCGCTCTCTGCACGGTGAGATTCCACTGCTGCGTGCTCGGAACGACGAAGTGTCGCGGCACGGTAAGGCCAAAGATGCCGAGCGTCTGTAGCGGACCGGGGCAACCTGCGCCGGCCGCCGTTCCATAGTTCGCCGCCTGCGTCGTGTCGCCGCCAGGGAAGCCCTGGAACACATTCAAGCACGGCACAAAGTTCGGATCGAGCGTGCCCGCCTGCGGCAACGCGTTCGGGTTGGGGTTTGGGCAGCCCGCTAGAGGCGTCGCCGAAAAAAATGTGCCCAGGCAGCCCGGTGAGCCGCCGCCAAACGTCACGGGCAAGAACGGCGGGTTAAAGGAAAGCTGATCGGCCGTGCCCACGTCTTCGCGCACGTAGTAGATGCCGAAGCCGGCACGGATCGTCGTGGTGTGATGACCGAACAAGTCATACGCCATGCCAATGCGCGGACCGAATCCCGTTGCGTAGTTGTTGTTGAACGTCGTGCCATTCGCATCGCCGGTCAGGCCCGCCACGTTGAGCTTGTTCACGCAGCTTGGATAGACGAACGGGAACGTCCCCGCATTCGCCAACGACGGATCGAGATTGCTGATGTGGCAGAGATCGTCGTGGAACGCGCCCAGCACTTCGGTGCGCAATCCCAGGTTCAGCGTCAAGTTGTGGCGAATCTTCCAGTCGTCTTGCGCAAACACTGCAAAGTTGTTCGACCGGTATTCGTGATTCGAAAGGCCGCCGCCGCCGAAGCTGAACTCCGGCACGCCCAGCAGGAAGTTCTGGAAATCCGTATTTCCGTCGGGCGTATTCGTGAAGAACAACTCTCCGTTGAACACTTGCGGAAAATTCTTGTCGAGGTTGACGTGCGTAAATTCGCCGCCAAACCGGAACACATGCTGACCGTGCACCCAGCTCACGGTGTCCACAAAGTTGATGTTGTTCTGGTTCTGCGACTGGTTGCCGAACGGCGCTGGACCCAGCTCGAAGCCCGAACTTTCGAAAAAGAATCTATAGATCGAGTCGGTCAAGCTATTCGTCGGACGATCGATCCCCAGGTCGCCCGTCGTCACTGGCGGTTCGTTGTTCAGTTCGTCGTTGATATGCACGAACCCGAAACGGAATTCGTTGACCAGCGTTGGCGAGAAGAGGTGCGTCTCGCCGATATTCAGGAAACGCGCGTGTACCGGCGTGTCGAACGGGAAATTCAGTGAACTCGCGCTGACAGCGCTCGCCAGCGTCGATCCCAGCGATTCCTGGAGGTCGCCGCCGCCGAACGGGAGAAGGCTCTCCGAGTCCGAGAAGAAGAAGCGCACCGACAATTTGTCCTGGCCGCCGCGGAATTCGCGGTCCCAGTTCGAAGTGAACTGATCGTCCGTATATTTACCCGGTTTGCTGACCGCGAACGCACCCGTCGTCGGGTCGCCACTCGGAATCAAGAAGCCGCCCGGCTGCGCTCCAAACTGGTTGCCCTGGAATTGCAACAGCTTTAGTACCACTGGGTCGATCGCCGTCGTCGCGTTACCGAAAAACGCCTGGGAGATCGCCGCTTCCGAACGGTCCGCCGGCAAGGATGGAATCGTCGTGCTGATAAAGGTGCCTGGCGAAAGCCCGCTGCGCTGCCGGGTGCCCTGATAATTCACGAAAAAGTAGCCCAGCTTCTCTTTCACCACTGGGCCACCAAGGCTGCCGCCAAAGATGTTCTGCTTCACCGACGGCCGCGCCAGACCTTGCTGGTTCAAAAAGAAGTCATTCGCATTCAGCACATCGTTGCGGAAAAATTCGTACGCATCGCCGTGATACGTCCGCGTTCCCGACTTCAGGATCGCATTGACGTTGCCGCCGCCGTTGCGCCCCTGGCTCGCGTCATAGAGCGACGTCTGCACCTTGAATTCCTGGATCACGTCGGGATTCGGCAGCGGCACATACGTCGCCTGCGCCACGTTGTAGTCGGTCGCGCTGATGCCGTCGATCAAATAGTTGTTGTTGTCTTCGCGCTGGCCGTTGACGAACAGCTTCACGGAGCCGCGCCCCAGCTGCGCCGCCGCGTTCAAATCGCTCTGCGCTCCGGCAGACAGCGTCAGCAGCTGCTGATAGTTCTGCGTGGCTAGCGGCAATTCGCGCACCGTGTCGGTGCCGATCGATTGCCCGGTCGTCGCGTTCGAGGTCTCGACGCTCGCCACCTGCGCCGAAATCTCCACCTTTTCGGTCACCGAGCCCGGCTTGAGCGGGATCGTCACCCTCACCGTCTCCGTAACCTGTACCTCGATGCCGGTAGTCTTCGCCTCGGCAAACCCCGACTTATTCACCACCACCGAATACAACCCCGGCGGCAGCAGCGTCACGACGAACTCGCCGTCGGCATTCGTCGTCACTTTGCGCGCCAGCCCTTCCGTGCGCTGGTCGATGATCTGCACATCCGCGCCTTCGATGGCCGCCCCGGTTGTGTCGTTTACGACGCCGTCGATCGCGCCCGTCGCACCACCCTGTCCGTACGTCTGGCCCCCAGCCAGGCGCACTGACCACAAAAAACACGGCGGCAACTAAAAATCGAGACATCCCCTTCATAAGAATCCCCCTAGATGCCGGCCGCTTTCGATATCACGGCCGTCTTGAATGGACCGCTGGAACGATGACAACCGACCAAACCGTTCGCGATCTGTTATATGAACTGGATCAGCTACAAGGACACTTGTGTGAACGTGCGCGGGCTCAGTGCGGTCAACACGAACAACGACACGAACACTGAAGGTCAACTTGGACAACTCGCGGATTCTGCACTACTCCACCCCTGCCATGAAACTAGCGTTCCACCCCATTTGCTGTCAAGCCGACGGCCATGAAACTTTTCGTTTTGTCTCATCGGTGTCAAACCGCTGCCCTAAGCACCCACGCCCCTTGACGGCGGCGTCCCCGTCACAGAGTATGTAGGAAGACCAGGTGGGCAGTTGGCTCGTGCAACGTCCGGTGTGTCTAATACGTCTCACAAGTGGCAGTGTCCCCGACAGGGGGTGACATTATGTTGTCCCGCACGATTCGATTCGCTTCTACAGCTTCTAAATTCGTCGGCGCTCTCGGTCTGTTCTTACTCGCAGCTCTCTCCAGCGCGCCTTCCGCTTCCGCCGACGTCAGTCACATCCGAATTATTCGCATCAGCTACGTTCAGGGAGAAGTGCGTTTCGCTCGCGACGTCAAAGGCGATCCGCTCGCCGCCGAAGAAAACGTTGTGTGGGAAAACGCCGAGATGAATCTCCCCGTTCGCCAGGGCTTCGTCATCTCCACCGGCAACGGCCGCGCCGAAGTCGAATTTGAAAATGGCTCGCTCGCACTCATCGGCGAAAACACCGTCCTCCAGTTCTTCGATTTGTCGCTCGAGGATGGCGCCAAGACCTCGCGCCTCATCCTGCGCCAGGGCACCGCTTCCTTCTCAGTCAATCCCAGCAATGGCGACTACTTCAGCGTCACTGGCGGCGACTTCAGCGTCGAAGCCGACGGCCACTCCAGCTTCCGCCTCGACAATTTTGACGACGGCAGCCGCATCAACGTCATGAAGGGCCGCGTCAACGTCCTCCGCAAAAAGGGCTCGACCCTGCTCGACAAAGGCCAGACCTTCTCCATGAAGGCCGACGATCCAAAGAATTTCGACGTGGCGACGAACACTTCCGCCGGCGACGATTTTGACAAATGGTCGGCGAATCGCATCAGCGCCGAGTACAACAACACCGCTGCCGCACAGCAATACGTCAACTCGCCCAACTATTCCTCGGGCCTCTCCAGCCTCTATACCTACGGCGCCTTCTATCCGTGCCAATTTGGGAATTGCTGGCGCCCCTACGGTGTCGGCCAAGGCTGGTCGCCGTTTGACAGCGGCTCCTGGGCTCTTGATCCTTCGATCGGGATGTCTTTCATCGGAAGTCAGCCTTGGGGCTGGCTCCCGTACCACTATGGCGCCTGGATCCTTGACCCGCTATACGGCTGGCTCTGGTCTCCGAACGCTTTCGGCGGCGGCGGCCTCTACGGCACCTATCCCGGCTACTCGCCCGTCACCGGAACGTGGCTGCGTGGCGGCAAGGGCAAAGGCCCAATCGGCATCGTGCCCACGCATCCACTCGACGCCAAGAGCAAAACTCCGCAAAACTTGACGCACGGCGTCTTCGCCGTCAACAACGGCACGATCGGCAGGATCACCCCCGCCACCGCCGGTGAGCAGTGGAAATCCGTGAAGTCGATCCCGAGGGACACGATCAACGCACGAGTCAACAACGCAACAGCTCCCGCTCGCATCGAGCGCACCATGGCCGGCGGAAATTCCGCCGCACGCAGCGTCGGTGTAGGCGGCAACTCGTCGATGTCGTACGACGCAGCGTCGCACCGCTTCGTCAACTCCGGTGCCCCCAACGCGACGAACGCCCGCGTCGGCGCGATGTCCGGCACAGTGAATGCACGCAGCGCAGCTCCAACCTCGACAGCCGCGATGCGCGCAACAAATCCCGGCGCGCGCCCAACCGCAGCTCCGGCTCGCAACTTCTCGACAGCTTCGCGCTCGATGGCGCCGCCTTCCGCTCCGCGCTCCGAGCGCATCCGCATTCGGTCGCGCAGGTGGCGGCAATCCCGGCGGCGGCAGCAGCGCCCGCTCCGGCGGCTTCTCCGCCGCCAGCGCATCAACATCCGCTTCCGCCTCCCGCAGCTCGTCCGGCGGCGGCTCATCATCGTCATCCAGCGGCGGCACTTCCGGCGGCTCCCGCCCCCACTAATCAAATCCGATCAACACGGAAAAAGGCCGCCACTCAGGCGGCCTTTTTTATTCTTCCCCTCTGGCTTAGTCTGCGGATTCCACTTCCTTCGCCGCAGCGAGAGTTTCGGAAACGACCGCATCAACATCCGCTTCTGTGGTCCGGTGGTTCACGATGCAGGCGCGCAGACAGAACTTCGAATGCAGAATTGCGTTCGATAGATACACTCGCCCGCGCTCATTGGTCCGGCGAAGAATTTCCTTGTTCAGTCGATTGAGTTCCGCTTCCGACAAATTGCCGTTACCGACATAGCGAAAACAAGCCGCGCTGAGCGTCACGGGCGCGAGCAATTCGAACTCGGCCGATCGCTCGACCAGGCTGCCGAGATACGCCGCCTGCTGCAAATCCTTGCGAATGGAATTCCGAAATGATTCAAATCCGTGATACCGCAGCGAGAACCACAGCTTCAGCGCGCGAAATCTCCGCGAAAGCTCGATGGACTCTTCGAAATAGGCAAACCCTTCGACTGGATCGTCGCTGAGCGCTCGCACGTATTCACCACTATGAGCAAACGCAGCGCGCGCAGCTTGCGAGTCCCGGAAGAGCAAACATCCGCAGTCAAGCGGCTGATACAGCCACTTGTGAGGATCGAGCGAAATCGAATTAGCCAGCGCGAGGCCGTGAAATTTTTCGGGAACCGCAATCGCAGCCAGTGCGCCATACGCGCCATCGACATGCAACCACGCTCCCTGTCGTGCCGCGACCTCCGCAATTTCCGCTAGCGGATCAAGCGCTCCCGTATTGACCGTTCCCGCCGTTGCCACAACCGCGAGAGGCGTAATGCCAAGCTCGCGATCTCGCTGCATTCTCTTCGCAAGCTCCTCCGGTTTCATCCGAAATGCACCGTCCACCGGAATGAGGCGCAAGTTGTCCCTGCCAATGCCAAGTAGCGCGACTGCTTTCCCGATCGACATATGCGCTTCAGCGGACGCGTACACCGCGTGCGCCGCCACCCCGCGCCCACCCGACTCATTGACAGGGATCTTCGCTTCTCGCGCCGCCGCCAAACCCATCAGATTCGCCGAAGAACCGCCACCCGTCAGCGTTCCCGCAAACCCCTGGCACCCAATCGCTTGTGCCAGCCATCCGACAACTTCTTTTTCGATCGTCACCGCCGCCGGCGACGAACGCCACGCCGTCACATTCTGATTCAGCACGCTGCACAATAAATCAGCGGCGGCCGCCGCAGGATCGCCCGAACCGAGCACGTACCCAAAGAACCTCGCATTTTGCGCGCGCGAGTAGGCGGCCGCATCTTTCAGGCCCGCGAGAGCTTCTTCCGGCAATCCTTTTTCCGGAAATGCCCCACGCAACGCTTTCTCGATTTCAACGCCGCTCCCCCGCGCCGGTATCGATCGCTCCGACAATTCCTTCAGATATTCGACAGCAATATCCAGAATTTGCTCCGACACCTGTCGGAACTGTTCAGCAGACATATCGAGAGAATTCATCGCACCAGATTGTACGCCTCGCAAAACGACTCTGCCGCCCAGCCTTCGATCGGTGCCGGCCCTCTGCAAAAGCTCAGGCCCTCGCGCCGAATGCTTTCTTGCTTCATGAGCTGCAATGACCAATACTCGAATGTGCGTTGAGTGATAGGGTCAGAGTTCGCGTGCCTGCTCTTCGTCGTTTCTGCCTCCCAATGATAGCTACGCCCACCTTCGTCAAGATCCTGACTTGTCTCTTGTGTCTGGTTATCGTGGGAGCGGCCCTCGATTCGTTGCCCGATCCGCCTGCCATCAAACCGCCAAGCATTCAGAAAAATCCGACTTCCCAGCTCATCCTCATTCCTGTTTCGGCAATCACGAAATTCGATTCCGATTATTTCTCTTGCCGTCTTCAACTTCAGCCCGACTTCATTCCAGCCACTCAAGTTTCTGACTGTGCTGCGTTTCTCGCCGAGCCCTTTGTGCTCCAGGCAGCCGACGCGTCGCCGCCTCGTCATTCCTAGACGCTGCTCAACACGCGATCTCCCCCCGCATCAGAAGTCTTCGTAGTCTCTCTTCAACCAGCCAACGCATCTGGCCGCGCGATTTGATGAGGCCGGGTTAGGAATCAGCGATGTACACCTCGGAAATTCTTCAAGCCTGGGGCAAGATCCTGCTAGGCCGGAAGCCCTCTCTATCGATTGAAATTACACGCGAGTGCCCTTTGAAGTGTCCGGGCTGCTATGCCTACGACCTGGCGCATCTCGGTGGCGGGCTGACCCTGCGCCAACTCAACGATCGCAAAGGCCAATCCCTGGTGGACGGCGTCGTCGAAGTCGTCGATCGCTTGAAGCCGCTGCACCTGTCCATCGTCGGCGGGGAACCGCTCGTTCGTTACCGCGAGCTCGAAGAACTCATTCCGCTCTTATTGGCGCGCGGCATTCACGTTCAGATCGTCACCAGCGCGGTCCGAACCATGGGTCCGATGTGGGCGAGCCTTCCTCTTCTCCACGTCGTCGTCTCGATCGACGGTTTGCAGCCGGAGCACGATATCCGCCGCACACCCGCCACCTACGACCGCATTCTGAAAAATATCGCGGACCAGCGCGTCACAATTCATTGCACCATCACCGGTCAAATGATGAAGCGCCCAGGTTACCTGGCCGAATTCCTCGACTTCTGGACGCCTCGCCCCGAAATCAAGAAAGTATGGTTCAGCCTCTTCACTCCTCAGATCGGCGATCACCTCCCCGAAATTCTGACGCCCGAAGAACGCGCCCGCGTAATCGTGGAATTGACCCAACTCCGAAAAACCTATCGAAAGCTCGACATGCCCGACGCCGTGATCCGCCAGTTTGCTTCGCCGCCTCGCAGTCCGAAGGACTGCGTCTTTGCGCTCACTACGCAAACATTGTCAGCCGATCTCCGCACAAAAATCACTCCGTGTCAGTTCGGCGGCAATCCCGATTGCGCGCAATGCGGATGTTTCGCCTCCATGGGCCTCGCTTCCGTCGCCGCCCACAATCTCGGAGGCTTCGTTTCCGTCGGCAGCCTCTTCAAAGCCTCCCACAAAATCGGCCAAACCTCCGCAAAGTTCCGGGCAAAGAGTCCTGATCCGAGGTAACGCGACACCCATCGTGGAGAGCGTTTGGAACCTATGCCGCTCTCAATTTGCGGGGCTCCACACTGCGGAGCCCCGCCACCGCAAATCGCTGCGCTCAAGCTGTCGGGACTATTCGACTCGGACCCCGATGGCGATGACTGCGTTTCCATCGATGACTTCGCGAATTTCTCGGCCGCCTTTCGCAATAATGAAGTGACTGCGAATGGACGGACCGCCGGGATTGAATACTTCCTGCGACCCGGTGCAATCATCATTCACGGTGTAGAGTCCGCTTAGGGCGGTCCACTCCTCCCCGGGCTCCTGTCCATTCACGACGACGTGGTCTAACTGGCTTTTATTTCCCTTGCCATCGTAGTGGCCCAGGGAAACTCCTCGAATCGGAAGCGTAAGGTCCGGCGGCGCATTGGGAATGGAAAGCAGTGTGCCCTCGATGGTGTAAGCGTAGTCGCCGGCGATTGTCTTCAGCGAACACCTCGGTGGCGGTGGCAACTTCTGTGGAATGGAACGATAGGAAGTCGACTGCGGAGCGGCAGACGCAAAAAGCGCCAGCGCACCACAGACGAGAGCCATTGGCACGGCGACCGCAAAAAATCTAGAGACCAATCTGTTCTGCATGGTGACCTCCTTTAGGCCGCGGCGACCGTACGTCGAGCAGTCAAAAGCGTAAAGGGCGCACGTGTTCTCGATGTGTGGCGAATATGTTCCCCACTAAGAGATAGCGAATGTTGTAGTTACGCCGAACTAAAAGTGATTCATGGATCAATGGGGTGCGGTACGATACCGGGCAAAGTTGTGGACCGGAGGGCTCCATGACGCCGATTCGTTTCGGGGCATTCGAATTGAATGCTCAATCCGGTGAGCTGCGCCGTGCCGGAAAGAGGATCAAGCTTCAAGAGCAGCCTTTACGGGTGCTCGTCCTCTTGCTGGAGCGCCCCGGCGAAGTTTTAACCCGAGAAGAGCTAACCAAACGGCTCTGGTCCGACCAGACTTACGTAGACTTCGAACGTGGACTGAACAAGGCCGTCACCAGGCTAAGAGATGCTCTGGGAGATTCCGCCGAGAATCCTCAGTACGTAGAGACCCTGCCACGCCGCGGATACCGATTTATTGCACCGGTAACAAATGCCGTGCCAGTCGCCAAAGTTGAACCCGAGAGCGAAGTCCCTTCAGTCACGAAAATCCAAAACCGGCGCCGGCGATTTGCCCTTCTGGCGAGCTTGCCCGCAGTCGTCCTCGTTGTTGGCGCAGTAGCGACGTGGACATGGACGGCAAGAACCGAAATCGCGCCCAAGGTCCTACGGTTCCGACAATTAACCAATGACGGCCAAGCAAAAAAAGGCCCGCTGGTTGCCGATGGTCCGCGTCTCTACTTCAATGAAATTTTGCCAGGACCTCGCAGCGTCGTTTTTCAAGTGTCGATTCGCGGAGGTGAGGCCGCATCACTTCCGCTTGAACTGAAACAGCCAACAGTACTGGATGTATCGGAAGATGGCACCGAGCTATTGCTGGCGAATACGGAAGCGAATGCCGACTCTCTGTGGATTCAACCCTTGTCGGCCGGTTCTCCCCGTCGAGTAGGAACTGTCTTGGCGCACGATGCCGCGTTCCGGCCAGGCGGGAATGAACTCATCTATGGGCGTGCACATGAGGTGTATTCGGTAAACGTGGATGGGAGCGATCTTCGAAAAGTCCTGAATGCCGGCCATGTTCCTTTTGCATTTCGATTTTCACCCGACGGACGCGTACTTCGATTTAGCATTTTCGACGTCCAGCTGGATTCTATGTCGATCGTGGAGTCGGCCGGAGACGGTTCCAGATTTCAGAAAATCGTCGGAGGGTGCTACGGTCGCTGGACCGCGGATGGACGGTCCTTTGTCTTTCAAAGCCGGCGCGACAGCAGACTGGATCTTTGGACATTGCCCGAAACGACGGCGTTCCCGTGGCGGCTTCACCAGAAAAAACCAACGCAACTGACGGCTGGTCCGCTCGAATATCAATATCCATTACCAAGTAAAGACGGCAAGACGATTTTCGCGCTGGGTACTTCTCACAGAGCGGAACTGATCCGCTACGACCTGCGCAGCAAGCAATTCAGTCCGCACCTGTCGGGAATCTCGGCCGAGGGCGTGGCTTACTCACGCGATGGTCAGTGGGTGGCCTACACCTCATTTCCCAATGGCGACTTGTGGCGAAGCAAGATCGATGGAAGCGAGAAGCGGCAATTGACCTTTCGTCCGCTGCGGGTTTTCTCGCCCCGTTGGTCGCCGGACGGTCAACAAATCGCCTTCAACGCGGATCTCTCCGGAGCGAAGCGAAACGTCTACGTCGTTTCAAGTGAAGGCGGAGCGCCGAAGCGTATCCTTGCCAGTGAGCAAAGTCAGTCGGACGTGAACTGGTCGCCCGACGGAAATCAGCTCGCGTTCAGCTCGCTCTTTGTTCCGAATACTCCCATCTACATCTTCGATTTGAGAACGCAGAAAGTCGCGAGCCTCACAGGATCGGATGGGTTTTACGATCCGCAGTGGTCGCCAGACGGCAGAAGCATCGCGGCCATCGCTCATGGCGACCGCGGAAAACTGATGCTTTTTGACGTCGCGACCGAGAAATGGGCCGAGGCGATCGGTTTTTCCATCGGCCACCCCGCATGGTCACACGACGGGAGGTACATCTATTTTCAATATTCCTCCCAGGAATCGTCAGAAGGTGTCCGCGAGAGTATCGGTCGCCTTAGGCTCGTCGACGCAAAGATCGAACATATGGTCGACCTGGAGGCCCTCGGCCACGTGACTACGGGAACATTCGTCGACTGGTTTGGACTCGCGCCTGACGACTCTCCGTTATTTGCGCGCGATGCGAGTACACAGGAAATCTACGCCATCGATGTTGAGTGGCCATAGACGCCGTTTCGATTGAAGTTGTCGCTAACCGGCAGTTGCGCGGATCTAGTTCGCAAGTAGGGCCGACTCCAATAAATTCGGCGAACACTCAAACATCGAGTGCTCGCCGTTTTTCTGCCTGATTCACTTTTACTTCTTACTGGGATCGTCTTTCGGGTTCACGTAGTTGAACTGAAGTGGCGCCTGTCCGTGTACCTGTACGACGGTTTCACCGGATGCCATGGCGTAGTGGTGCATGTCCGGATCGAGATACGCAAAGCTCCCGGCTGGAAATGTGCCCATCTTGCTGGTTTCGAACGCATCGCCCATCCCGACTTTGAACGTCCCCGAAATAACCGTGACGTTTTCACGCAGCGGATGCCAGTGCGGTGAAATGCGAAAGCCGTCGGGCATCTTCAAACGAATCGTGTAGTCGCCGGAAGACGCCATCGGATCCCCTTCGAGCACCGCTAGCTGTGCTCCTTTGTCGACGACCGGTGGTGCCGGTGCCCACTGAATTGCGTCCGGTGTGAATGCATTCTTGTGACTGTGCTCTTGCGCGGCTCGGCCGAGGGCCAACCCCGCCGACGCGAACAACACCGCTGTCGCTGCTGCTGGGAACAAATACTTCTTCATCATGAGAGCCTCCATCGCTCGATTCGAACTGGCGTGATTATCCATGTCGCCGTCCGCGATTCCAATGAAGAGCGCATACCGCTTTTCTATCTTTTCTATATCGTCGCAAATTACTGATTCTTGGCGGATAATCTGCCAAACCATCGATATGCCGCGCCAGAAATCGCCAAAAATCGATCTCGAACTGGACTTGGGACGCTACGAGTTACGTCGTCAAGGTCGTCGCATTCGGCTCGAAAAAAAACCGATGGAGCTTTTGATTTTTCTCGCGAGCCGGCGGGACCTCCTGGTCACCCGCGACGAAATCGTCGCCAAGCTTTGGCGCTCGGCGCTCTTCATCGACACCGAACCGAACATCAACAATATCGTTAGAAAAATCCGTACGGCCCTCGGTGACAACTCCGAACGCCCTCGCTTTCTCGAAACAATTGTGGGCAAAGGTTACAGATTTATCGGACCGCTGCGCTTGATCGCTGCTCGTTCTTCTTCAACCGACAGAGACACAGAACAAGCACCGCGTAGACGAACCGATCGTTCATCGCTTGCGGTGCTGCCGTTAACCCTTGTCGGGAAGGTCTCGGAAGACCACGGCATTTGCTTAGGTTTTGCCGACGCGCTGATCACTCGCCTCGGAAATCTGTCGGACATCGACGTGCTCCCGACCTCCGCCGTAATCAATATGCCCGAGGGCGCGCCGCCAACGGATACGGCCGCCCGCTTGGGCGTTCGCTTTGTGGTGTATGGCGCGATTCAAATGCTGAAAGGCCAATGGCGCCTTTCGTTGGAGGTGCTCGACACCCAACTTGGGACGATCGCCTTCAAAATGAAATGCGACCTCGACGTGAGTCGCTTGTCCGACCTGGAGGACGAACTCGCACGTGAAATCTCGGCAGCGCTCCACCGGCCACTACGCACTCCGGCCGATCCACGCGCCCCGAGGTATAGCAAAGTCCCGGCGGCTTACGCGGAATTCATGCGCGGCTACCGCCTGAGTTCATCCGGCAATCCGGGGAAGTTCGACGAAGCGGCAAAGCATCTGGAGAAAGCTGTCGTTCTCGATCCTGCGTTCGCTCTTGCGCACGCCACACTTTCCGTGGTCTGCGCCTCGCGCCATTTCGAAGTGGATCCCTCCAACATTTGGTTGGAAAAAGCTGAGTTTCATTGCCGTAGGGCGCTGGAACTCAATCCCGATCTTCCCGAATCTCACGTTGCCAGCGCATTCCTTTTGTGGGGGCCTTCGAAAAATTTCCAGCATCTGGAGGCGATCGCCGAACTCAAACGCGCGCTCGCTCTACAAAATAACTTGCCGCAGGCCTACAACCGGCTGGGAACGATACTCGCTCACATCGGACTACTCGATCAGGCTCGCGAAATGTACGAACGGGCTCGCTCGTTTCATCCCCGCAAAGCCATCAGCCATAGCGTCGTTCAGGCCTACATGTGGAGCCAGGAATACGACCTGGCCCGTGAAGAAATCGAAAAGTGGCATTCCGAAACCCCGGCAAACAAGTACGCCGTCTACTTCGCCGCTCAGTTGGCCATGGTCACCGGAGATCTGCCGCAATCGCAGGCGCTGCTCCACGAAGCAATTCAACTCGCGCCGCAGGAACCACTCTTTCTGAGTCTGCAAGGCGTCTATCACGCGATGACCGGCTCAACAGACAAGGCGCTTGCATCCATGACTGCGGCATGCTCAACCGCTAAATCTTTTGGCCACGCCCATCACAGCTACTATCAAATCGCATCCATACTCGCCTTGCTCAACAACCGCGCCGCCGCCTTCGAATGGCTGGAACGCAGCGTCAGCACCGGCTTCGCCTGCTGGCCCTTCTTCATCAACGATCCAAACCTCACCAACCTCCGCAACCTCCCAGAATTCGATTCCTTGGTCAGCTCCTTGCGTTCCAAATATCCCAACGGCATCGCGTTGCCATAGTCGCGTTCGACCTTCATTTTCCCGATTAATTCGCCATTTAGCTTCGCGCTGGTAGTTTCGGACCATGGCACCATCGCACATCGGCGCGCCCGTCTCTTGTTGGCTCGCCACGCGAGCGTTCGCACTTTTAGCTTTCTGTGCGACGAGTTGCCAACTGGCGACGGCGCCGTCGACGTTCGCCGAAGTGACCGGCTGTTATCGTGCTACGTTGTTGCGCGTTATCGGTGTCGGCGACGAACAAAGGGAGACCGAGGCGGCAGTCTCCGTGACGGGCATAGTGCTCGATCCTTCGGCCGCGGCGATCTCAGGCGCTCAACTGACGCTGATGGACCAGAGCGGCATCGCGATTGCCCACGCGACGACCAACAGTGACGGAAAGTTCACCTTCGAAAAAATTCCGCCCGGGACTTATCGCGCCCATGTCGAAGCAACCGGCTTTCGGAGCACGACACAGGACTTTACCGTTGCTACAGGTCGTCCCACTCTCAACCGGATCACACTGCAGATTGCTTCCCAGAATGAGGTCGTTACCGTAGGTGGCCAGGACCTTTCAATGCAAGTTACGACGGATGTCGCGCAGAACCAGAACGCGAATACGATCGACCGCGACGCCCTGGACCGCGTGCCCGTATTCGATCAGGACTACATCACTACTCTTTCGAGATTTCTAGACGACAGCGCTATAGGTACGAACGGTGTGACCCTGGTTGTGAATGGCCTCGAGGCGAATGGACCGGGTGTCACGACCTCCGCGGTTCAGGAGGTCAAAATCAATCAGAATCCATATTCCGCGCTCTACTCGCGACCTGGTCGCGCAAGACTCGAAATCACCACCAAAGGCGGGACACCGGATTTCCACGGCACGATAAATTTTCTCGTCCGCAATTCCGTTTTCGACGCACGGAATGCTTTCGCCGATCAAAAGCCACCGGAACAGCGTCAATTCTACGAAGGTTCGCTCACCGGACCGATCACTCGCGACAAGAAAAACACGTTTCTCCTTTCTCTGGACCAGGATTTCGACGACACGCAGGCTTTCGTCAATGCCGAAGGTCTTGATGGCCCGATTCGCGAAAATGTCGCCGCGCCGATTCATCACTTTTTCGGCTCGGGACGCGTTTTCCATGATTTTGCAAATGGAGATCAGTTCTGGATCGGATACTCCTACGAGCACCAATCATTCGGAAATCAAAACGTGGGCGGCACGACTTTGTCCGAAGCCGGCTACAGCTCTGTATCAGAGGAGCACGAAATCAATGTCAGTTACCGGCATCTGTTCTCGTCGAAATGGATCAATCAGCTTCGCTTTTTAGTTGGCTATAACGATCAACGGACCTCGAGTGCGAACCCAAACCCTCAGATCGTAGTTTCGGGCGCGTTCACAGGCGGGGGAGCTCAAGCGGATTTTGAGCGGACAGAGAGCCATTTCGATGGCGCGAATGTGACCACGTATTCAAGCGGCAGACATACCGTCAACTTCAGTGTGGAGTCGCCGGACATCAGCCGCCGCGGGTTTGATGACAATACGAATAGCGGCGGGACATATACATTTGCGAGCCTCGCGGCATTCCAACAAGGGCAACCTTCGACGTTTGTGATCCAGAAGGGTCAGCCACACGTCGCATTTCTCGAAAAAGTATTCGGCGCATCGATTCAGGACGATTTTCGCTGGAAGCCTAATTTTTCGATCTCGGTCGGACTTCGTTATTACTGGCAGAATTTCTTCCATGATGATTCGACGAATTTCGCTCCGCGATTCGGATTCGCATATGCGCCAACGAAGAGGGGCAAGATCGTAGTTCGCGGTGGAGCAGGCGTATTTTACGATCGCACTGGTCCAAGGCCTATTTCCGACCTTTTGCATTACAACGGAGTGACGCTCCATCGGATCATTCCGGTTGAACCTATCTATCCGGAGACGTCCGTGTCTTTGGAGGGCGTGCCGTCGAGTGTTGTCGTACTCGACCCACGCTCGCGCATCCCTTACACCTTTCAATACAGCATCGGTGTGGAGCGGCAGGTAACGGCCAAGAGTACTTTTAGCGCCACGTACATCGGTTCGCGGGGGATTGACCTGTTTCGCTCGATCGACGCGAATGCACCACTCCCGGGGACATCCGTGCGCCCTGATGCACTTCTTGGCCAGGAGCGGCAGATCCAGTCGGCCGGCTATCAGAAAAGCAACGGTCTCGAACTGACGTTTCGCGGAAAGCCGTCAAAGTTTTTCAACGGACAGGTGCAATACACACTCAGCAAGACGTACAACAACACGAGCGGCATCACCTATTTTCCAGCGGATAGCTTCGATCCATCCGGGGATTGGGCGCGATCAGACAACGACCGCAGGCACAAATTCGACCTTCTCGGCTCGATGCATCCCTCGAAACTGTTTAGCGTCGGCGCGGCGCTTTCGCTCTACTCTGGCAAACCGGTGAACGTCACAACCGGCAGCGACAACAATCACGACGGCGTCGTGAACGATCGGCCCGATGGATACTCGCGAAACACGCTGCACGGCCCGGGTTTGATCAATCTGGATCTGAATGTGTCGCACGAATTCGTATTGTCAAAGAAGCGCAAAGAATTACAGACGCTCGAGGTAACTCTGAACTCCTTCAACGTTTTGAACCGCGCGAACGATGTGACATATATCGGCGTAATCTCGTCGCCGTTCTTTGATCAGGCGGTGGCGGCCTTTCCGGCGCGACGCATGCAGCTCAATCTCGAATATAAGTTTTGAACCGCCGCATTCATCCGAGTGGATCACGACTCGCGCATTCTTCATGGCTGCTTCATTGCTTCTTCGCTTCGCTTAACTCCCCAGACGAGCCCCGCATAACCGACGACGGAACTCGGATCTCCCGAAACATTAGCCGAGGTCGCGTAGCGCACCAATTCTCCGTCCGTCACTCCCGTCGTGCGCAGCACCGTGATTGTCGCCACGGCTGGGCCTAAGCCACACATTGATATTTTCTCTGTGCGGCAAACGTCGAAAAGTCCGCGCGCATCGAGCGCTAAAAGTTTTTCCACGGCTTTCGCGTCCTTCACGCGAGTCGTCGCATCGTCCTCGTAGTGATTCAAATCCGAAGTCGCAAGCAGCAACACAGGTTCTGACGCCGCCATCAAAACGCGCGCGACCGATTCTCCGACACGCACCAAATCATCGAATCGCACCGTGCCTAGTGCCACTGGCACAAACGAAAATCCCGGCGCCAGCACCTGCAAAAACGGAATCTGCACTTCGAGCGAATGCTCCTGGCTATGCGCCACCGAATCTTCGCGCAACAGCGGGCACGCATCGCGCAACGCCGTCGCCAGTTCTGTATCGATCGGCGCGTCGCCGAGCGGAGTGCGCCACGCTCCGCTCGAAAGAATCGCCGCCGACTCTCCGTGCGGAAAATGCCGCACGCCTAGAATCAAAATTTTCTTCGGCAGTGCGATTCGCCCGAGCACTTCACCGGTAAGCGCACCCGAATACATGTAGCCCGCGTGCGGCACCAAACAAGCCGCAACAGAATATTTCTCGGCAACGCTTTCGGATGAAGACGTGGACGAAGACGACTCCATTTTGCGCGCGGACAAAAATTCGGATGGAGAAGACGTAGTCGTGCCGCGCGGCGCACTCATCCGGCGCACCATGGACGCAAGCTCATTCGGATTCGCGGGATAAAACCGTCCGGCAACTGCGGGAAGACGAAGCATCGCAGCTCCAGCATGCACAACAACACTTGGTTTGAGAATTAGAAAAACTACCCGGAGGAACCGACCCGGTCAACCCAAACCAGCCAACCGAATCAGTCAACGCAACCGCCAGCTAACGCAATCAGTCAACCCATCCAGTCAGATGTCATCCTGAGCGAAGCGAAGGATCTCAGCCGATCCGATTTGCACGTTTTTGAGAGTTACACGTCTTAGCGCGAGAGAACTACGAGGAAAAACTATAACGACTTCGAAGCTTTGCCCTTGATCTTCACGGCTTGCTCCGAACTCTGGTTGTACAACACGCTGACTTTGTCGCCGTATTGATAGCCGCCTTTGGCGATCGTCTGCTGCATCTTCGCCGAAGCCTCGGGCCCCAGGGCAAACGTGCGAATCGTCATATCGTCGCCCTTGGCCTTCACGGTGATTTGCGCGGTCGTCGCGTTCATCACGGTTCCATCGAACTTCGCGATTCCGTTCGGCAGCGGTTTCGGCTTGATCGTGTTCACCACGATCGGCACCGCGGTCTCGACCACCGGTATCACGACCGACGGATCCTGCGCCGACGCTGTCGAGCACGACAGTCCAGCCAGTACCAGCGCCGGCAAGCTCAACAACGCGATTTTGTTCAGTAGTTTCATGGGGACTCTAAAATTTCGTTTCGGCGAAAACTATTCAGCCTCATCCGTCGCGATTCGCAGCGATTTCAAAAACCGCAAATCTTGCGGCGTCATCGCCAGCCGGCCAGCAGGCTTATTGCGTTCTGCATCTTGTTCGAACGATTCCTGATCGACCTGAATTCGCAGCGATTCCAAAAATCTCTTGTCCTGCGTCGTCAACGATGTCGATTCCGGCGCCGATCCATCGCGCTTCGCCAGTCCGATCGTCGCGTCCAGCTTCAGCACGATGTCGTAGCCATGCGCTCGCACTCCGGCAATTGCGCCGGTGATGCGCTCCGACTCGGAAACCGTGTCGTTAATCGCGTGGCCTAGTTCACGCAACAGGTTTTTCAGGTTATCGTCGAGTTGCAAGGTATTTTCCCCCTACTCTCTATCCTTATTTTAGGCCCGCTCCAAATCCCTGACAAGCGACCTGAAGTACAGTGTCTCCAAAGCATCCATACCTATACCCTCCGATGGACCATTCGGTGCCCCGCAACTCGCTGAAACTCCAAGGATTCCCCATGAACTCCTTGTCGCCATTTGCCAATTGTGATGAAGTGTCTCCCGACAAAAATTTTACTGAGGAACCACATGAAAACTCCGTTCCGTCCCGCCCGTTTCTGGCTCGCCCCCCTCCGGTCCGCACTCGTCGCCCGTTGCGTTGCGGCGATCGCAATGAGCGTGTTTGCATCCTCTTTCATTGAACCCGTAACTGCGCAAACTGTTTCGTCCGCCGAAATTCGCACTTCCAGGGCTCTGGAAAACGTGCGCGCAAATCCCCTCGAACTCGAAGCCTTTCTCACCAGCATGCCTAAAGGCACCGACCTCCACATGCATCTCACCGGAGCCATCTATGCTGAGACGATCATTCGCGACGCCGCTGAAGATCAGCTTTGCGCCGATCCATCCGCGCTCGCGTTCTCAAAACCTTTAAAAACCGAACGCCAATCCAAGGAAGATCTCAAAGGTCCGACATGCGAGACCGGCAACGTCCCCGTCTCGCAGGCTTTCACCGACCAGCATCTCTACGACCAGCTCATCGACTCCTTTTCCATGCGCAGCTTCGTTCCCACCACCGGCACCAGTGGCCATGATCACTTCTTCGACTCTTTCAATCGCTTTCATGGCACAAGTGAAAGTCACAAAGGGGAGTGGTTATACGAGGTCGCCACACGCGCAGCGAATCAGAATATTCAGTACATGGAAATAATGGAGACGCCGCCATTTTCCCGCGCTGTCGCGGCTGCTCGCAAAGTCGGCTGGAATCCCGATCTCCCCAAAATGCGCGCAGCGCTTCTTGCCGAACTAGGTGACGGTCTCAAACAGGAACGCGAAGAAGATCTCGCGTTTTTCACGGAAGCCGAACAGACACGCGACAAGCTCGGACACTGCGGCCAGCCCGACGCGCAGCCCTCTTGCCACGTCACGCAGAAATTTATTTATCAGGTTTTGCGCGGCTTCTCGAACGAGCGGGTTTTCGCGCAAACCCTCTTGGGATTCGAAACGATCTCCGCCGATCCAAACCGCATCGTCGGGATCAACTTCGTCATGCCCGAAGACGGCCGCGAATCCATGGCCGATTTTGAAGAGCAGATGACCATGCTCGATTATCTGCACTCGATCTATCCCAAGGTTCACATCACGATGCACGCCGGCGAACTCGCCCCCGGCCTCGTCCCGTACGAAGGCCTCTGCTGCCACATTCGCTGGGCCGTCGCACTCGGCCACGCCGAACGCATCGGCCACGGCGTGGACATCATGTACGAGGACAAACCGTACGAGCTGATGGACACATGGCGAAGAATCACGTCATGGTCGAAATCGCGCTCTCGAGTAACGATCTCATCCTCGGCATCAGCGGCAAGGATCACCCTTTCCCGATCTACCGCAAATCGGGCGTCCCCGTCTCACTCTCCACTGACGACGAAGGTGTTTCGCGCATTAACCTGACGCATGAATATGTGCGCGCGGTCGAAACTTACGGGTTACGGTACGCCGATCTGAAGCAGATGGTGCGGACCGGGATGAACCACAGCTTTCAGCAGGGCGAGAGCCTGTGGCAGAACTTCGACACTTTTAAGTCGGTCGTCGCGGCCTGCGCTAAAGATCCGCTTGGCGGTGAAAAACCATCGCAAGGTTGCGCTGAATTTCTCAACTCCAACGCTAAGGCGAAGCAGCAGTGGGAGTTAGAGCGGCGCTTCCGCGAATTCGAGTCGAGCACCCGCTGATCGATCGGCGCGTGAGTTCGAGCGTTCCGCGCCGGGGCCGCTGACAACGGCAGTTCCGTTTTGGGACGGTTAGGGTATACCCCCCTATGTTTTCCAAAGAGTGCGCAAGTCGATTTGATTGAATCGGTTACGGAAATACAGAAAACGGGAGTGTGCAACTCGTTGATTCTGTAGTGGCTTGCGCGGGTGCGTATTCGAAGCAATTGGTTATCTCAAGGTATAGTACCATAACTGTCATCATTTGTCAAGGGCGATTTGCGGTTGGGTTGAAAGGGGTGGGGTAAATCGTGGCGAGGTTTAGACCGTAAAAGCGGCGCTGAAGCGCCGCACTCCATATAGGTTGTCGTTGGACTTACGCGGTGAAGCGAGCGGCGAATGCGAGTAGGCGGCCGTCGGAGCCGCGGGATGCGGCTAGCTGGATGCCGGCGCCACCTTCGGCGGGGAGCGTAACTACCGGTGATCCGGTTAGGCTCATTGGGGTCGTATAGCTCAGGATCGCTTTGCGCGCGTTGGTGTGGTCGGCTCCGGCGACAAGTCGCGCCACCGGGGAGCACGGCAGCATCACAAAATCAAACTCGCGCAGCACGGCGTCGGCGCGTTCGCGAAAGGCCGCATGCCTTACGCGAAATTGTTCCACCTCAGCCGGTGTCAGCGACGCGCCCCAGGCCAGCCGCTCCGCTATGCGCGGCTCGAAACACGAGTAGTCGCCACCCGTAGGTGCGGCATGAATCTTCGCGGCTTCGCTCGCCTGAATCGGGGCATAGATGTCCCAGGCTTCACGCCAGTAGGACGAATCGAACGTAGAAAATTCGCGCCGGCATCGTTCAGGCGGTCGGTCCAGTGCGCGACGCCTTGCATCACGACAGGTTCGGCATCGCTGACAAATTCAGGAGCGACGACGCCGATGCGAATTTTTCGCATTTCGTCCGCAGCATTCGCGGAATCGGCGGAAGAGAATTGCAATCCAAACAAGGCGCTCGCGAGCAGCGGACCGTCGCTCAAATCTTGAAACAGCCAGCCGAGCGTGTCGAAGGCTTGCGACAGATGGACGCCGCCGCGCCAGAGGCCGCGCTCGTGGGCGAGTTCGATCGAGGCGCGATAGCCCGCGAGGCCGCACAACGCTGCTGGAACACGGATCGATCCGCCAGTGTCTGTGCCGATGCCGGCGGCCGCTGAGCCTTCTTGCACGCTTGCGGCTGCGCCGCTGGAAGAGCCGCCTGTGAGCAACGTCGCATCGCGGGGTTGGGTTTCGTCGCCGTAATCGGGATTTTCGCCGGTGATTCCGTAGGCCAGGGGATGCAAGTTTGTTTTGCCGACGATGACGGCGCCGACTTCTTTCAATCGGGCTGCGACGGCGGAGTCTTCGCGAGCAGGGTAGTTGTGCTGGGCGTAGAACTTTGTGCCGGCCGTGGTCACGAATCCTGCTAGATCGAAACAATCCTTCAGCGAAATCGGCATGCCATACAGCAACGGTTTTACATGCCCTGCATAACGGCGTGTGACTTCGTCTGCCTCGCGCAGCGCACGCCCGTGGTCGAGGGCGATATAGACGTTGTGTCCGGAGTTTGAGTTTGCGCGGGCGAGATGTTGCTCGACGGCGGCTAGGGGAGTGATTTCGCCGGATTGGAGCGCGGCACGCAGCTGGGCGAACGGAGTTTGCGGAGAGTTCACGGGTGCATTGTAAACCCTCCAACGGAACATCGTGCGGACATGGGGCGCAGCGGGCTGCGCCCCTACAAGATCGCGGCGACAGGCGAGAGTCTGCCTCGATCAGATGATCGTCATTGTGATGCTGGGAATTCTCGTACGGAATTCGCGGGCGTGAGCTAGCATGTCCACCATGGAATCGCTCGGCCGGATGATTGTCTTCGTGATCTTGGTGCTGGGTTTGTCGGGGCGAGTGGATCGCGCGAGGCGAAGGGTCAGACTACGGGGGCGAATGCGGCGGCGCAGAAGCCTTTGTATGCGCGGCTTGGGTGGAAGCGGGTGGCGGCGAGCGATCTGGAAATTGGCGGGGATTTGCCGGGGATGCCTGCGCATACCGCGCGCTACGCGACGCGCGAACAGCTGCTGGCGCTGCCGCAGGTCAGCTTCACTGTTACGAACGACGCTAACTTTCGAGGGCCTACGGAGATTAGCGGCGTTGCGCTCGATGAACTTCTACACGCGTTAACGGGGAATCCGGAATCGGAAATGATTGTGGCGATTTGTAGCGACAAATACGAAGGGCACTATCCGCACGACTACGTCGCTGCGCATAAGCCCGTGCTTGTGCTGAAAATCAATGGCAAGGATCCGGCGGATTGGCCGAAGTTCGCCACCGGGGCTGATATGGGGCCGTATCTGATTTCGTCGCCGGACTTCAAACCAAGTTTCAAGATTTTGTCGCACGAGGATGAGCCGCAGATTCCCTGGGGTGTCGTGCGGCTCGAAGTTCGAAGCGAAGACGTCGTGTACAACGCGATTCGACCGCGCGGTGCGAACGCGGGTTCGCGCGAAGTGCAGGACGGTTATCGCATCGCGCAGCAGAATTGCTTTCGCTGTCATAACAGCGGTGAGGAAGGCGGGATGAAGGCGCAGCGGCCTTGGACGGTGCTGGCCACATGGGCAACGGCTTCGCCGGAATATTTCGCGGCGTACGTTCACGATCCGAAGTCGAAGAATCCGAAGGCGCAGATGGAAGGATTTCCGAATTACGATGCGGCTACGCTCGCCGCGCTGACGAAATATTTTCAGACGTTCAGTGAGGGCACAAAAGGCGGAAAGCCGTGACGCTGCGCATCGCCAAAACATCGCTCGTCTTCGCGATTGCGCTGTACTACACGCTCGTCGTCTTCAACAACACGACCGATTACAACTCGAATTTTCAGTTTATTCGGCACGTGTTGATGATGGATTCGACGTTTCCGAATAATGCGGGGATGTGGCGGGCGATCAATTCGCCGGCGATTCATACGCTGTTTTACGTCTCGGTCATTGCGTGGGAAACGGTGACGATGATTTTGTGTTGGTGGGGCGGGATTCGGCTTGTGCGAAATTTAAGAGTGGCGGCCGTTGAGTTTCAGCAAGCGAAGAATGTTGCGATTGCGGGGCTTACGCTCTCGCTGCTGATGTGGCTGGTGGCGTTTCTGACGGTTGGGGCGGAGTGGTTTTTGATGTGGCAGTCGGCGACGTGGAACGGGCAGGAGGCGGCGGGGCGGATGTTTGCGGTGGTGGGGGTTGTTTTGATTTTGGTGGTGGGGAGGGATGAGGAGATTTGAGGATCGCGAGACGTGAACCTCTGGGCGGATCGATCGTGCGGACATGGGGCGCAGCAGTGCTGCGCCCGTACAAAATCGCTGACACGTATGCTGTGGCGGAAATAGTGGGTAATGTGGCGTCTAAACCCCGCGATCTGGGAAGCGATCGCGGGTACAGGGTGGCGGATCGTTTCGAGATTCAACGGATCGTGGGTGAATGAAGTTGACGCCGGGCAGAGTGAACCCCGCCCCCACAAACGATCGCGTGGCGATCGATTGCGACGAAATCAACAATTGAGGCGGGTCGTGCGTTGAGATCCTTCGCTTCGCTCAGGATGACAACCTTGTTTTTGCGTGATGCTTTATTAAAAGCCCGCTGCCGTATTGCGACATTATTTTTTGGCGGAGGCTTTTTCGGGGAGGGAGAAGGCGTACATGGTGTCGCCTACGGGGACGATTAGGTATTGGCGGCCGGCTAACTCGTAGGTCATCAGGGAGGCGACGACGTGCTCGCCGACGTTGAGATGCCAGAGTGTGGCGCCAGTCGAGGGACTTAGCGCGAGCAAGTTTCCCAGGTGGTCGGCGGTGAAAAGGAGCTTTCCCGCGGTGGTCAAGATTCCGGCGGTGTCTTCGCCTTCGCCGAGTTCGTGATTCCAGACGACTTTGCCGGTGCGATAGTCGAGCGCGCGCAGCGTCGAGTCCATATACAGGTTGCGATCGCGGCCGCCCCAGCCTTCGACTTGGCCTTCGACGGTGCGGTAATAAACGCTGATAATGCGGCGCGCCATCACGTAGAAGAGTCCGGTTTGCGGATCGAAGCTGGGCGCCATCCAGTTTGTTGCGCCGTCGGAACCCGGTTCGACGAGAGCGCCATCGGGACTCGGCGTGGCTTCGGGCTTGGCGATTGGGCGTCCTTTTTTATCGACGCCGTTCGCCCACGTCTGGTCGATGAATTCGCTGGTGGCGAGATGTTCGCCGGTGGTGCGGTCGAGCAGGAAATAAAATCCATTGCGGCTGGCCTGCGCCAATAATTTGCGCTGCTTTCCTTTGTAGGCTTCGTCGAAAAGAATCGGCGTCTGGACGGCGTCCCAATCGTGGAGATCGTGCGGCGACGGCTGAAAGGCCCACTGCAATTTCCCGGTGTCGGGATTGAGCGCGACGATCGAGCAGGTGTAGAGATTGTCGCCTTCGCGACGATCGCCAACCAAAACCGGATTCGGATTGCCGGTGCCCCAATACAAAAG
The DNA here is from genome assembly GCA_963850795.1 of uncultured Acidobacteriota bacterium. Lineage (GTDB taxonomy): Bacteria > Acidobacteriota > Terriglobia > Acidiferrales > UBA7541 > Acidiferrum. The sequence continues at coordinate 153,136 of CAWKNS010000018.1, forward strand.
ATTGAGCTCGGGATCGTACGTGCCGGTCATCCACGTCATGCCGCCGCCGTGCAACAAAGCATCGGCATTGGGCCATGTTTCGGAGCCGGGCTGACCCGGATCTGGCTCGGTATACCACTTCCACTGGACTTTGCCCGTGTCGGGATCGACCGAAGTCAACTCGCCGCGAATGTCGGTGGAGTCGCCGGACACACCGGCAATGATGTGATTTTTTACGACGAGCGGCGCCATGGTGGCGAAGTAGCCGAGCTTGGCGTCGGCAAGTTCGACATCCCAGACGAGTTTTCCATCTTTGGCGGTCAAGCAAAGCAGGTGTGCGTCGGACGTCGTGAAATAGAGTTTGTCGCCGAGCATGGCGACGCCGCGGTGGCCGATGTGATCGCCGGCAACTTTGCGTTCGAAATGCCAGATGGGCAGGCCGAAGCGCGCGTCGATCGCGTAGACGTTGTCGGGAACTGTGAAATACAAAATGCCGTTCACTTCGAGGGATGTGGCTTTGATGCCTTGGCCGTGCGTACGGTAAATCCACGCCAGCGTGAGTTGATTCACGTTGTCGGCATTGATTTGATCGAGCGGGGAAAAGCGTCGGCCGGAATAGTCGCCGTTGTAGGTGGGCCAGGTGTCGGTGGCTTGTTTCTGGACGAGAGCGGAGGGATCGAGTCCTTGTGCGTGGAGCGATGGCGAGAACATCGCGACGAGAAGCAGCGCGATCGCAGCGCCGAGAAAATTGCGGAACGTTCGCGGAGAGTTATTACGCTTGGTGGCGAAGGTGGATTTGCGATTCATGTCCTGATTCCGTAGCACGCTCATTTGGACCCCGTTTCGAGCGTGTGCACGTAGGCGTAAAGATCGTGCATCTGCTTTTGCGTGAGCGTGTTGAGTAAGGCGCGGTGCGCGGCGAGCTTGTCGGTGACTTCGACTTTCACTTCGCTGGGCGAGTAGGCGTGGAACCAGCCGTTCGCGTCGGTGATGGCGACGGAAAACTCGTCGAGGTGATTCAGTTTGCCTTCGACGACTTCGCCGGACTTTGTGGTGATTTTTGCGGATTTGAAATTTCCTTCGGGATAGAGCATCTGCGCTTCGAGATCGACGGCGGAATATTTTCCGGAAACGTTGGCGAGGTCGCCGGTGGCGGAGTGGCAATTCTTGCACCCGCCTGGGCCGTCAAAGAATGCTTTGCCGGCTTGCGCATTTCCCGTGAGTAATTTTTCAGCGGGATAGCCGCTGGGAACTTCGGAGGATGAAAGTCCTTCGGCAATGCGCCAGTGGAGATAGGCGGCGATGTCGGAGATTTGCGCGTCGGAGAGCGGTAGAGCGGGCATGCCTTTGTCCGGGCGGCCGTTGTGGACGACGTCGCCGATCATGTTGCCTTTCACGTCGTGAGCGACGATGGGCGAGCGCAAGAGGTCGGGGCCGCGGGCGCCGGTGGCGTCGGCTCCGTGACAGAAGGCGCAGGAGGCGGTGTATTGCGTTTGGCCGCGGGCGGCTTCCTCGTTTTCGGGAGGGGCCGGGCGGCGCTGCTTTTTGAGCGGAGCGGGGCCGTTTTGCGCAGCGGCGGGAGCGGCGGCGGTCGCGGGCTTCTGCTGGTCTTGCGGACGGCGAGCGGAGGCGGAGGCGACGATGGCGGTGACGAGAGATATTGTTGAGAGCAGCGCGACGAGAAGCTTCGACTTGGAAGGTCGTTTCATTCTTCACCTGAAGATGTGATGCACGCCGATCTGCGCGGGAAAACGCTTACGGGAGCGGCGGAGGTAGTTTCGCAAGGTAGTGGACGCTAGGGAAGAGGAAATCGTTTCGGGGGTGAGATGGTTTCATGCGAAGGCAAGTTGGCGGATGCGACTGCTCTAACATGCGCTGATCGTCTCATCGACCTCGGTGAAGTGGAGATCAAGCCAGGATCCCTCCACTGCGCGAGCCGACGCGTTCGCTCAGAAGCGAACGCGGGGAAAAGGCGTCGGCTCGCTTCGGTCGGGATGACACGTAGTTGAGTTTGTGGCGAGTCGGATCGGTTGAGGTCCTTCGCCGTCCTTCGGACGGCTCAGGATGACAGTGATTTTTATTTGGTGGCGCCGGTTGTTGGTTCGGGGAAGTGGTTTGGTTTGGGGGCGACTGACTACGATGCGAGACGGCGGATGAGGAGGAGGGATTGGTCGTCGAACTGGAGGCCGTGTTGGCGGAGGCTGGCGACGAGGGCGGTGTGGATTTCGGGGAGCGGCCGGGTGCCGTTTTTCTGGAATTCGGATTGGAGGCGCTGGACGCCGAATTCTTCGCCGGCGGCGTTGGCGCACTCGACGAAGCCGTCGGTGTAGAGAGCGAAGAGGCTGCCGGGTTCGGCTTCGATGGCGGTGCTGGCGAAATCGCCTTCGGGGAGGATGCCGAGGGGCATGTTGGCGGCTTCGTATTGGACGACGGCGTTGGTGCGCGATGAGAAATGCAGGATTGCGGGATGGCCGGAGACGCCGAGGCGGAGGCCGTCGCGCGTTTTTGCGAGGAAGCAGAAGGTGACGAACATATCGGGCTTTTTGAGGGGATAGAGGACTTCGTTGAGGCGCGGGGCGAGATGGGTGGCGTCGTCGCCGCTGGTGAGCAACATGCGCGCGGCGCTTTTGACCATGCCCATGACGACGCCGGGGGCGACGCCGTGTCCGGAGACATCGGCGACGTAGGCGACCCAGTTGTCGGCATCGCCAGCGAGATCGATGAGGTCGCCGCCGACTTCGCCGCTGGGTGAAGAGCGGCCGTAAAATTCCCACGCGCCGAGTTTTGTTTCGATGGGCGGGACGAGGATGCGGTGGACTTCGGTGGCGAGTTCGATTTCGGCTTGGACGCGGAAGTAGCGGCGGCCTTCCTTGATATTCACGAGCAGGAAGCAGATGTAGCCGACGACGGTGGCGATGATGATGGCCCAGCCGTCGACGGCGAGGCGATGTTGCTGGGCGTCGATGGCGGCGGTGTCCATTTGCGTGAGCGTGGGGAGATTGTGGAGGTATTTGCCGATCATGGTGCCGACGAAAAGCTGGATGCCAAGGATGAAGGGGAAGGCCATCCAAAATTTCTGGCGGAGGGAGAAGCCGGCTACGGCGTAGAGCATGGCGATGCAGCCGGAGAAGACGATGTTGACGGCGAATTTTTCGGGAGTTTGGCGGCCGGCGTCGAAGATGTCGGTGGCGATGCCGGTGAGGGAGAAGATAAAGAAGACGCCAGCGAGGAAAAGGGCCATCGAGGTGAGGGGGAGGCGTTGCCAGTAGGTGGTTTTCGCGGGCATTTTGGTTGGTGGACATTACTATAAGCGGGCGAGTGGCGGAAGATGGCGACGGTGGAGGAAAGGGAAAATGCGGACCGCGATGGGTTTTACGCCCGGGCAAGCTGGGGCGCAGCAGGCTGCGCCCGTAAATGACCTTGGCCGCGCTGGATTTGAAGCCATATTTGGCGGGCGATTGGGTGGAAACTGGGTGGGATTGGGTAAGTTGCGGCGGGGTGGGGTGGCTGGTAAAATTTGGGGTTTGGCGGGACGTTGCTGCTGGCGTTGGGTAGCGCTGGCGGCTTTTTCCGGGTCCAAGTCTAAGCAAGGACTTCGCTTGCGCGCTGTGCGGGCTGTTGCGTCGCGAGTGGATGGACTGCCATCTAATCGAATCGATTGAGATTTCGCGTTAAACAAGACTTTTGAGTTGAACGATATTTGAGCGGCGTGAAGGAGAATGCGCGTGGCTAAGTACGATGTGGCGATTATTGGGAGCGGTCCGGGCGGGTACATCGCGGCGATCCGGGCGGGCGAGCTGGGGCTGAAGACGATTGTGGTGGAGAAGGATCCGTTTCTGGGCGGGACGTGTTTGCACGTCGGGTGCATTCCGACGAAGGTGCTGCTGCATCACGCGGATGTTTACGAACATTTTAAAAATGGCGCGGAGCTGGGATTTGATGTCAGCGGGCTGAAGATTAATTGGGCGAATATTATCGGGCGCAAAGAAAAGATTGTGAAGAAGCACGCCAAGGGGATCGAGTTTCTGTTCAAGAAGAACAAGGTGGAGTGGGTGCAGGGCTGGGGGCGGTACGAGGGGCCGGGCAAGGTCAGCGTGGAGAAAGATGGCAAGAAGACGATGATCGAGGCGTCGAACGTGTTGCTGATCAGCGGGTCGGAGGCGCGGTCGCTGCCGGGGATTGAGCCGGACCACAAACAAATCTTGACGAATCGCTCGATTCTGGAGCTGCCGGCGATTCCGAAGTCGCTGATTATCGTGGGCGCGGGCGCGGTGGGCGTGGAGTTTGCGTCGATTTACAACTCGTTTGGGACGCAGGTGACGATTCTCGAGGCGCTGCCGCGAGTTGTGCCTGTTGAGGACGAAGAGATTTCGGCGGAGCTCGATAAGACGTATAAGAAGCGCGGGATTCAGATTTTTACGTCGAGCATGGTGCAGTCGGTGAAGAAGGACGCGAAGGGCGTCACGGTTACGTTTAAGGATAAGGATGGGAAGACGCAGACGCTGGCGGCGGAGAAGCTTTTACTTGCAGTGGGCCGGCAGCCGATGACGGATGGATGCGGGCTGGAGAAGTCGAAGGCGAAGGTCGAGCGTGGGTTCGTGCACGTTGGTCCTTATATGGAGACGGATGAGCCGGGGCTGTTTGCGGTCGGCGACATCGTGGCGGGATTGCCGCAACTGGCGCACGCGGCGGGCGATGGAAGGGATCGCGGCGGTGACGCACATCGCGGGGAAGACGCCGCCTCCGATCGTGAAGACGCGCATACCGAATTGCACGTATTGCGAGCCGCAGATTGGTTCGATTGGATTGACGGAGAAGCAGGCGCGCGAGGCTGGGCACGCGGTGAAGGTCGGGAAGTTTCCGTTTGTGGGGAATAGCAAGGCGACGATTCTGGGGAATCACGGCGGATTCATTAAAGTTGTGTCGGACGAGAAGTATGGCGAGGTGCTCGGCGTTCACATCATCGGGCCGCTGGCGACGGAAATTTTGGCGGAGGCGGCGGCGGTGCTGCATCTTGAGGGCACGGTGGATCACATGATGGAGATGATTCACGCGCATCCGACGGTTTGGGAAGCGATGGGCGATGGGTTTGCGAGCGTGAGAGGGTTGCAGATCAACGTGTAAGAGGAAGAAGTTGACAGTCGACAGTTGAAAGTCGAAAGCGAAGACGGAAGCAAGAAAAAAGATAACGCAGAGACGCAGAGGACCGCAGAGATTCGTGGAGGAACTCGGAGCGCGGGGCGGGCTAGCGGAGAAGAGGCAGGCTGGGGAGCGCGGACGAAGATGACTGCGTGTCTGATTGTCGATCTCGGGTTGATTGGGTTTGAGGAGGCGTTCGCGCTGCAACGAAGGATTGTGGCGGCGCGGAAGGCTGATGCGATCGGCGATGTTTTGCTGCTGTGCGAGCATCCGCATGTGATTACGCTGGGGCGCAGCGGAAAGCGCGAGAATTTGCTGGCGTCGGAGCGCGTGCTGGCGCAGAAGGGCGTGGAGTTTCACGCGACGAATCGCGGCGGGGATATTACGTATCACGGGCCGGGGCAGATTGTCGGGTATCCGGTGATTCAGTTGGCGGCGATTCGGCGGGACGTTGTGTGGTATGTGCGGATGCTGGAAGAGGTGATGATTCGGACGTGCGCGGATTTTGGGATTGAGGCGCGGCGTGAAGAGGGCAAGACCGGGGCTTGGATCGATCCGCAGAAGAAGGATTCACCACAGAGGGCGCAGAGTTCACAGAGTTCGGAAAGGCGCGAAGCGGCTGCGGAGAAGATTGGGGCGATTGGGGTGCATATCAGCCGGTGGGTTACGTCGCATGGGTTTGCGTTTAATGTTGCGACGGATTTGCGGTACTTCGAGTTGATCGTGCCGTGCGGGATTGCGGAGCGGAAGGCGACGTCGCTGGAAAAAGTTTTGGGGCGCGCGGTGAAGCGGAACGAAGCGGCGACGAAAATCGTCGAACACTTTGGCGAAGTTTTTGGGCGCGAGCCGCAGACAGACGACGCGTGAGGAATTGTTCGCGGCGCTGGAGAAGTTCGAGCGGGAGCAGCAGGCGGTTGCGGTCCCGGCGTAGGCAGCAAAAAGCAGATCCCTCGCTACGCTCGGGATGACAGTGTGGGATGTGTCGGGATGTTTGAATGATCGTGGTGCGGATGCTGGAGTAATTGGGAGCAGGGACGTTGAGCATCGGCAGACGGCGCGACGCGACGCACGCTGAACACGAGATTCGCATGACCGTGAGCCAGGCAGAACGCCTGCTCACCGGAGACAGAATGAAGAACGTCGAGCTCTCACGGCAGCAGCATCTCGATCTCTACTACTACATGCGGCTTAACCGCGCCGTCGAAGACACGATGGTCAAGCTGTTCCGCCAGAACAAAATCGTCGGCGGCCTTTACTCCAGCCTCGGACAGGAAGCCGTTTCGGTCGGCACCGCGTCAGCGCTCCAGAAAAAAGATTGGCTCGCGCCGATGATTCGCAACATCGGAGCATTGTTAGTGAAGGGCGTGCCGCCGCGCGACATTTTCACGCAGCACATGGCGAAGTACACGTCGCCGACGCTCGGCAAAGACGGCACGAGTCACTTTGGCGACCTCGAAGATCTGCACATCGTTTCGCCGATTTCCATGCTCGGCGATCTGATTCCGGTGATGACCGGCGTCGCGATGGCCGGCCGCTACCTTGGACAGAAAATTGTCGCGATGACATGGATCGGCGACGGCGGCAGCTCGACGGGCGTGTTCCATGAAGGTTTAAATTTCGCCGCGACGCAGAAAGCGCCTTTCGTGCTCATCCTGGAAAACAATGGCTGGGCTTACTCGACGCCGGTGAAGCGGCAGGTGCCGATCGAAAACCTCGCCGACCGCGCAAAGGCTTACGGCATCGACAGCTACATCGTCGATGGCAACGACGTCGCCGACGTTTACACGACAGCGAAAGAAGCCGTCGAACGCGCGCGCAACGGCGAAGGGCCAATCCTGATCGAAGCGAAGACATTCCGCCGCATGGGCCACGCGCAGCACGATCCCGCAGAGTACGTGCCGAAAGATCAGCGTGCTCACTGGGAAGAACGCGATCCCATCCTGCTGCACGAGAAATTTCTGACGGAGAACGGTTTTCTCGACGACGCAACGAAGAAAGAACTCGAGGCGAAGATGGACGCGATCCTCACGAAGGATCGCGATTTTGCCGAGAGTTCACCGATGCCGCCGCCGGAATTGGCGGAAAAAGGCGTCTACTGTACGGGCGATGATTGCCACAAGATTCGCGCGAAGTGGGAACGTGACAAATCGGAAGTGATGCCGCCGAAGGCGAGCATTGATGCGAGCTGGATGGTGGAAGGATTTGGGCGCGGGAAGAGTTCGGGCGGCGGCGTGGCGCCGATTCATTTTGGCGATACGGCGCAGAGCGAAGAGCGGAAAGAAGTCGAAGAGAAGCTTTCGCCGGAAACGCCGGAAGAAGTTGTGACGGAAGAAGTGATCCAGCCGGCGCGTAGCACCACAGCTGCGAAGACCGCGGCGAAATCGAGAAATGGCGCTAGCGGAAAAACCGCCGGCAAGGGTGCCGGCGCTACCAAAGCGAAGCCAGCACTCGCGCTGAAGAAAATTGCGAGAGTTGTGGCGCCTATCGTTGGGACCGCGATCGGTGGGCCCGCAAAGGCGACTGCTAAGGCCCCTGCAAAATCCGCGATGAAGGCTTCGAAACCGCCAACAAAATCAGCAGCAAAGCCCGCATCCAAATCTACAAAGAAGCCCGCCGCCAAACCCGTCAAAAGCGCCGCAAAGAAAGGCCGGAGGTAACCCATGGCAAAGACTTCCACAGCTCCGGCAACAAATGCAGGCAAAGCGAACGGCAAGTGCGATCCAAACGCGCCAACACAAGTCACCTTCCTCGAAGCCATCAAGCAGGCGATGTACGAAGAGATGGAGCGCGACCCGTCCGTCGTCGTGATCGGCGAAGACGTCGGCGTCTACGGCGGCGCGTTCAAGACGAGCGAAGGCCTGCTCGCAAAATTCGGCTGGGAGCGCGTGATCGACACGCCGATCAGCGAAAGCGCGATCATCGGCGCGGCGTGCGGCATGAGCTATCTCGGCCTGCGCCCGATCTGCGAAATGCAATTCATCGACTTCATCGTGTGCGCGTTCAATCAGCTGACGAATTTCGTCGCCAAGGGGCACTATCTCTGGAACGCGCCCGCGCCGATCGTCGTGCGCGGACCATCCGGCGGCGGCGTTCACGGCGGCCCGTTCCACTCCGCGAATCCCGAGATGTATTTCGTCCATACGCCCGGGCTGAAGGTTATCTATCCCTCCACACCGTATGACGCGAAAGGCTTGCTGAAAGCAGCGGTGCGCGATAATAACCCTGTGCTCTTTTTCGAGCACAAGTACCTCTACCGCCGCATCAAGGAAGAGCTGCCGGCGGAAGATTACACCGTGCCAATCGGCAAAGCCGCCGTTCGTCGCGAGGGCAAACACCTCACGATCCTCTCTTACGCGGCGATGATGCACAATTCGCTGGAAGCGGCCGAGGCGCTGGCGAAAGAAGGCATCGAGATCGAAGTGATCGACCTGCGCACCTTGCTTCCGCTGGATGAAGAGACGATTCTGAAGTCGGTGAAGAAGACGAATCGCGTGCTCGTCGTGCACGAAGATACGAAGACGGGCGGCATCGCCGGCGAGATTGCGGCGATCTTGTGCGAGAAGGCGTTCGGCGATTTGGATGGCCCGGTGTTTCGCGTGACCGCGCTGGATACGCCGGTGCCGTATTCGCCGCCGCTGGAAGCGCACTTCTTGCCGAACACGGACAAGATCATGCACGCGGCGCGGGAGCTGGCGAAGTATTAGAGGAAATTAAGGGAGACCGAGCATCGAACCTGAATATGCTCAGGCGCACAAACACAGCATTCGGCACCGCGGCGAGTTGGAGGCGAGTGAAACCTGCGGTTGCTTTTATTGCTTGAGCATTTTCAAGCCGCGTGAAATTACGGATTGGGTAGACGACGAAAACACAGCGCTTTGCCCAAGATGCGGAATTGATTCAGTAATAGGTTCCGCGGCAGGGTTTCCGGTGTCGCACGAGTTTTTGCAGGCGATGAACGATCGCTGGTTCGGTGAAAGCATCAAGGCTTGAGTTTTAGAAGTTGGCAGGTTTCTCAGGAGACAGACATGGCCGTTGACATCGTAATGCCCCAGATGGGCGAAAGCATTTTTGAAGGCACCATCACGAAGTGGCTGAAGAAGCCCGGCGACAAAGTCGAGCGCGACGAGCCTCTGTTTGAAATCTCGACCGATAAGGTTGACGCGGAAATTCCGTCGCCGTCGGCGGGCGTGCTGAAAGAAATCAAAGTCGGCGAAGGCAAGACGGTGCCGATTCAGACGGTTGTTGGCGTGATCGATGCGGCGGGCGGCGCGGCGCAGGCTGCGGCTCCGGCGCCTGCTCCGGCCAAAGCTGCTGAACCAGCGAAGGCTACTGCGCCAGCACCGGCGCCGCAGGCTGCCAAATCCGCCGCTGCACCACCGCCACCGCCGGCAGCTGCTGCGAAACCCGCGGCACCCGCCGCGCAAGCCGCTCCCGCTCGCGAAGGCGCGCGCATCCACAGCTCGCCGCTCGTTCGCCGCATGGCGAAGGAGCACGGCGTCGATCTCTCGACGGTGCAAGGCACCGGCACCGGCGGCCGCATCAGCAAGCAAGATTTCGAAGCGCATATCGCAGCGGCGGCTCCGCGAACGAAGCCGCGAAGCAGACCGAGCCGGCCGAAGCCGACGTTTACGCACAACAGGCTCCGGCTTCAACGCGCATCCTACACACCGCCTCCGCCACAGCGCCAGGCGCCACCGCAAGCTCCTCCGCCAGCGAGCACCATGGGCGGCCAGCATCACGTCGCGTTCGAAACTGCCGTGCCGCGCGAGCGCATGTACTTCGGCAATTACGAAGTGCAGCCGATGACCATCATGCGCCAGCGCATCGCCGAGCACATGATCGCTTCGAAGCACGTCTCGCCGCACGTTTACAGCGTCGATGAAATCGACATGACGAAGGTCGCCGCGATTCGCGCGAAGTCACGCGACGAATTCGAGAAGCGCTACGAGACCAAGCTCACCTACATGCCGTTTTTTGTGAAGGCGGCGGTCGCCGGGCTGCGAGCGTATCCCACGATGAACGCATCGCTCGACGGCACCAACGTTGTGCTGCACAAGGAAATCAACGTCGGCATGGCGGTTGCGCTCGATTGGGGATTGATCGTTCCGGTGATCAAGAATGCGGACGAGAAAAACATTCTCGGCATCCAGCGCAATTTGAATGACCTCGCCGAGCGGGCGCGTTCGAAAAAGCTCAAGCCGGAGGAAGTGCAGGAGAGCACGTTCTCGATCACGAATCCCGGCGTGTTTGGCGGATTGTTTGGGTTGCCGGTGATTAGCCAGCCGAACGTTGGCATCCTCGGCCTCGGCGCGATTGAGAAGCGGCCGGTGGTGATCAACGATTCGATCGCGATCCGCTCGATGTGCTACATCACGCTGAGCTACGATCACCGCGTCGTCGACGGCGCCGTTGCGCACCAGTTCCTCCACAAGGTGAAGGACACGTTGGAGAATTGGTCCGAGTCAGTTCTCTAATTTAGCGACTCAATCGTGCCAAGCACAATTGAGTTTCACCCGTGGGCACGGCACGTCGTGCCCCTTTTGTCTTCGGTTCGGTAGCAGTTTCATCCGGCACTAATGCAAGGAGCTCGTCCAAATCATGCAGGAACGTAACGCAGTTTCAGTTCTCGTGCCTAAGTCTCCGTGACCTTCGCGAGGGTCGTCCTGATTATTGTCGATGGCATCGAGTTGAAGCAGCGCTACCATGAATTCAGTCCGAAGGCTTCCAACATAGCTCCCGGCACATGAATACATTCTTGCCTTAACAATTTACTTGTGCTAATCAGCTCTGCTATACTCTGAGTTCGCGATGTCCAACGACTTCAAGCCGCTGCCGAAAATTGAACTGCATTGCCATCTGGATGCGTCGGTGCGGGTGGCGACGGTGGCGGAGCTCGGGCGCAAGATTGGGCTTGATCTTCCTGCGCCGTTGGAGCCAGCGCTCGTCGCACCTGAATGCTGTGTCGATCTGGCGGATTATCTGGTCCGCATCGATCTGGCGCTTGAGGTGATGCAGCATCGCGAGCATCTGGTTCGGATTTCTCGCGAGATTGTTGAGGATTTGGCGGCGGACGGGACGATCTATGGCGAGATTCGGTTTGCGCCGCAGCTGCATTTGCGCAACGGGCTGACGATGCAGGAAGTTTTGAATGCGGTTGATGAAGGATTGAAGCAGGGTGAGCGGCAGACGGGGATGAAGACGGGGCTGATTGTGTGCTGCCTGCGGCATGAATCGGGCGAGCGTAGCCTGGAGATTGCGAAGCTGGCGGTGAACAATCGCGACAAGGTTTGCGCGCTCGATCTTGCGGGGGACGAAGCGCGCTACATCGGGGCGCCGCATGCGGAAGCGTTTGCGCTGGCGAAGCGCGAAGGGCTGCGTCGGACGGTTCACGCCGGCGAGGCTGCGGGAGCGGACAGTATTCGCGAGGCGATCGATTTGCTGGGAGCCGAACGGATCGGGCATGGAGTTCGTATTGAAGAATCGAGCGAATTGCAGGAGCGGGCGAAGGCGGCGCGGTTGCCGTTGGAGATGTGTCCGCTGTCGAACGTGCAGACGCGGGCGGCGAATTCGCTGGCGGAGCATCCGATCGATCGGCTGTTTCGCAAAGGACTGCACGTTACGGTGAACACGGATTGCCGGACGGTTTCCCTCACGACGCTGACGAAGGAATTCGAGCGTTTGCAGAATACGTTTCATTGGGGCGCGACGGAATTTCATCAGTGTCAGCGAAATTCTGCGGAAGCTGCGTTCGTGAGCGACGAAGTACGCGCCGATTTGCTGCGTCGCCTGAGTGCCGCGAAAGCAGCATCATAAGTATGTCGGGAGGGCACGACTTCAGTCGTGCCGCTACCGATGTCGAATGAGGGGCTTTAGCCCCTGAGGTTCCGTTCATTTCGCAGATCGAAGCCGGAAGCCAACTTAGACGCGCTATTTTCATTTTCCGAGCCCATACCTTCGGTTACTTTCCACCAAACCTGCGCCGTACTAGGCCGATACACAAGTCGCCAACGGCCCCACCCGCTCTTCCTGAAAAGTAATACTTGCGTCAAGTTCTACGTTTAGGTATTTTACTTGTCCGTTAACATGCCTATGCAGGACCGGTCTGGGATCGCATCGGCATGTAAAAGCAGTCTGCGCATTGAGGGGGCGCCATGTTGATGAAAGCGAAAGAACGCTGGCTCTGCGTGAATCCCGCTTGCGGATGCCAGGTGGTTGTCGAAATCAGCGGAGAGATACACGGGCAGAATCCACGCTGCGCGTGTGGCGGCGTCATGAAGAAAAAATACGCGGCGCCGTCGTTTGCGTATCTCGATTTCTTGCGGCTCGATAAGCCGCCCGCTGCGGAGGCGCCGATGCCCAAGCCGGTTGCAGAGGAGGAGCTATGCTTAAGTCTGCGGTAATGCCGGGGGTGAGCGTGCTTCGCGACAAGGCAGTCGCGAAGCGCGAAGGGGCGTTTCGCATCTTTGCCGCGCCGGTGTTTTTCTTTGCGATCGCGCTGCTTTTGGGCGGCGGATACATCGTGGCGGATCAGTTCAGCAGTCCGGCGGCTTCGCAGTCTTATGCGTTGTTTGCCGGGGCATTTTTTATGGCGACGTCGATTACGCTGCTGGCGGAGCTATTTCACCAAGCGAATCGGCATCGCAAAGATGCCGTCGATTTGAGGTCGCATGTGGCTCGCACAGACTGGCGCAAGACCGATGTGGCGCGGGCTTCGCGTAGCGCCGCTCGAGGCGTAAGTCATCGGGCTCGGCTGCCCTATCACCGCGGCTATATCGATCGCGTGCGCGTGCGAGCTTGAACGCGGAGTGCTGGCAAGGCGTCGATTCGGGCGCTGCTCGTTCGTGAACTAGGCGCGCGGAATGGCAGGGAAGTAGCGATCCTTCAAGATCTCGCGGTGGTGCAGCTCGTGGCCGGCGATGATGAAGGCGAGTGCCCGCACCGTGACGGGGTTGCTGCTCGCCGTGCCGCGTCGAACCCAAGCCTCGGCGTTTAGAGAGCGAAACAGCGCCAGTGTGGAAGCCCGCACGAAACCGAATTCCGCGACCAGGTCGGCGAGCGATTGTTCGGCGAAGTTGCCGTTTTTAACGAAATCGTTTTGTTCGAAACCCGGCAAAGGCGTCTGATCGCCGCGCGCGATGCGCATCGCGCGATAGGAAAATACGCGCTCGCTGTCGCTCAGGTGGCCGACGACTTCCTTGATCGTCCATTTGTCGGGCGCATAGCGGAAATTTCCGTCACGCTCGGTGCTCGCCGCGAAAAATTGGGCGGTCTGGAGGCGCTGTGATTCGAGCTGCGCGAGTACGTCGCCGCCGGGCACTTTCGAGACGTAGGTTTCGTAGAAGGGCGGATATTCGCCCGGTTCGGGCCGCGCCAATGCGACTTTAGGGGAGCTCATGGCCGGACATTATACTCGCGCATCGCGACAGGAGCACTACGAGGTTAGCGGCGTGAGGGCAAGCAACGTTAATGGGCGGGTTCGGCCAATTCGGGAGCGGCTGCGCTGACCGGGTCTGGTGCGCTTGCGGGGAAAATCCCGACCGCGACGTCGCGGAATACGCGGCGCAGCCTCTCGGTCACGCCGACGGTCAGAGCGCAAAGGAGCCACGGCATCGCCGCCGAATACCAGAAGAAGTGCGGCGCGTATCGCAGTGCCCACAGCCAGACCAGAACTGCGGCGAGGCCGAACGCGAACGGCGACAGCCGCCGCGAATCGTTCCACTTGAGCGCCGTCGCGCACATCGCTTGCAAAAAAAGCACGAACGGAAACGCGACAACGAGGTCGATGAAGTAGTGCTCGCCGGTTCCCATCGTCGCAACGACGGTGAACACGACAAACAGCATCGCGATCGAGCGCTCCCAAACGGACAGGCCGCGCGAATACCACCACGACATCAGCGTCCAGCCCATGTGCAGCGACGGGATGGCGTTGCGCAATCCTAGAAGCGCGACTGGCTCAAGAAAGAGTCGCCGCGCCTGCTCCGTCGCGAGCGGCTGCCACGGAAATCGAGCGCCAAAAAGGTGTATCGGTCCTAGCGCCGGAAACAAATTATAGAAGATTCCGCCGATCGGCCCCATGAGCAGGAACGCCGCGAAGATCGGAATCGCCTTTCCACGCAGTCGCGAGGCTTGTCCCGCATAAACCAGCGCCAGCGAAAATGGCAGCCCGACGTAAAAAATAAAGCTCACGTCGCCAAGCAGCTTCCACTTCGCGTACACCTGCCCCATCCAGAACGCAATCGGCGCATGCAAACTGGCGTCGAACGAATACAAATAAAGGTCGAGCACTTTCGGGTGCGCGTTCTCTGTGTATTTATGCAGATAGCCTGCATAGTGATTCGACGCAAGAATCAAAAGGCTCGGCACTAGCGCGAGCAGCACCGTCTTGCGCTCTTCGCCCTCAAGCCAAATCGCGTTCAGCCCCATGACGACGAGGCTCGCCATCCCGAGAAACGAAATCCACGTTACGACATACACCGTGTCCGAGCGATGAATCGCAAATTGATCGAGAAGCGAGAAAACCACACCTAGAAACACAATTGCGCCGACATCCATCCAGCGAAATCGCATCCGCAAATGAATGAAGACGACGCTCGCGAAAACGTACGGATAGAACGTGCTTGCAATCGCCGAGACGTAAAAAACGTGGCTCGCCGCGAGCGCCGGCACCCCGGCAACGATGGCAACGGAAAGCAACACGCGCCAGGCGCGCTGCGACGAGGTAAGCGTGGACCATGACATGACGCTTCAATTTCATCACGTCACGCCGACGCATCCACGCGCACCGTCACAACTTGTGTTTAGTTGAAGACTTAACGCTCTGTAGTCACGGCGCGAGAAACGGAGCGATCACATTGGCTCTTCGGTCCGCGAGTGCGCGCGATTCGATAGTTCAAACTCTACGTACGCGCCACGGGCGGAGGCGACACCGCATTGACGACGGGCTCCACGTGCCCGATCTGCGCCTGCACGCTGCGCCGAAATTCCTGCGGGTGCGAAATCATCACAAACGACTCCGGCGTCCCACCGGTCCCGCGTACCGTCACCGACCCATACCCCAGCATTCGCCCAAAAAACGTTTCCTCGACGCCGATGCTCTCCACGCGCGACAACATGATGTCCAGCGTCCTCCGATTGCCCAGCCCCGTCTTGATCAGCACGCGTTTATTCGTCACAGCCATCTCCGTCGCGTTGCGTTTCGTAAATCCCCAAGCCAGCGCGATCAGCGCAATCACGATCAACACAACGCCCGCGATCTCAAACGCGTGCATCTCGTTCGCAGGCGCATCCACCAAAAATCCCTGCCCGTTTCGCGCAGCAAACACTTCGCCGATCGACGCGATTCCCAGCGCCACTAGCAAAAAGAACAAAATCAGCGGCCCGATCAGCACAATCCAGTGATGCCGCGTGTCATACATCAGCGTCTCACCCGGCACCAAACTTTTTCGCACGTAGCTCATCTCAGCTCCAAACAGCAACGAACCAGAACAGCAGCAACATCCGCCGCGCACCAAGCCGTGAATCGCCACCGTAAACCACAACCCGCGCTCACGCTGAAACTCCTACGGACCGCGCAACCGCAGCCACCGCGCAATTTCGTTGTCTCTCAAACCTGCGCGAATCATACTAATTACCGCCAAGCCGTCAATACACTGGTTTGCCCAAGGAGCTCGGCCCGTTGCCGTCATTGCCGTCGTCACCGTCGTCCACAAAACCATTCCGCGTCGCCTTTCAGGGCGAGCCCGGCGCTTTCAGCGAAGCCGCCGCCATCCAGCTCCTCGGCCCCGAAATCACAACCGTCCCGCGCGCCACGTTCGACGCCGTCTTTCGCGCCATCCCTGAAAACGCCGCCGACGCGCTCCTCGTCCCCGTCGAAAATTCGCTCGCCGGCTCGGTCGTCCGCGTCTACGACCTCATGCTCGAAAATCGCCTCACCATCACCGCCGAAACAATTCTTCCCATCGAGCTCAATCTCATCGCCGTCCCCGGCGCCGCGCTCGACCAAATCCAAACCGTCTCGTCGCATCCCATGGCGCTCGCGCAATGCGAACGCTTTTTCGCGCAGCATCCACTCTTCAAGCGCGTTCCCGCCGAAGACACCGCCGGCAGCGTCCGCGAAGTCCTCGGCCGCGGCGACAAAATCTCCGCCGCCATCGCCGGACGACGCGCCGCCGATTACTACCGCGGCGTCATCCTCGCCGAAAAAATCCAGGACAACTCCGAAAATTTTACGCGCTTCGTCTTGCTCCGCCGCGAATCCGACGCCGCCGCGATCACGCCCACCGCCGACGCGCGCAAGATGTCCGTTGCAATGCAACTCGCACACCGCCCCGGCGCGCTCCTCGCCGCCCTCGAGCCTTTCGCGCGGCACAACATCAATCTCCGCAAAATCGAGAGCCGCCCGATCCACGGCCAACCCTGGGCCTACAGCTTCATTCTTGAAATCGAAGCCGACAAACCTGAACTCCTCGACACCGCCCTCGCCGAAGCCCGCAAGGCCACCAACGATCTCCGCGTCCTCGGCCTCTACGCCGCCGCGAAGACCGATCCGGCCCGCAACGCGACAGCACAAAAATAAAAAGGCCGACGCAAATTTCCAGCGCCGGCCCAAACTCCGAATCGTTACTTCTTTACTTCATTGCGTCCTTACTTCCGCTTCCTCAGCAATAGCTGCAAGCCTCTTCACCCATCATCCCCGCAGCCCCATCGCCATTCTTCCCCGTCACGTCATCGCTAATCTTGCGCAGCCGCCGCCCCAGCCGTTCCGCCAACTGGTGCCGCGCGCGCCACAACCGCGCCTTCAGCGTATTTTCCGTGACGCCCAACTTTTTCGCCGCTTCTCCCGTCGAGTAACCCTCAACCTCGCGCAACACAAACGCCGTGCGCAGCAGCGGCGACAATTCATCCAGATTCGCGCTGATCATTTCGCGCAATTCCGTTCCCGCAAAAACCTGCTCAGGATTCGGCCCCTTCGCCGCGAATCGCTCCACCACCGGCAATTCGTCTTCACGAGGTGGTTCGTCGAGCGACACCGCCGGTCGCGCCTTCGCACTTCGCCGCCGCATCAGCGCCGCGTTGATCACGATGCGCGTCAGCCACGTCGAAAATTGCGAGCGCCCTTCGAATCGCTTGAGGTTGCGATACGCCGACAGCAACCCGTCCTGTAGCGCATCTTCCGCGTCTTCCGCATTTCCCAATACGCGCAACGCCGTCTGAAACAGCGGCCGGTGATAACGCTCGAACAACACGTCCACCGCCTGCTGATCGCCACGCTGCCCCGCGCGAATCAATTTATCTTCGTTGTACTGCGTCCCGCTTGCCGCCACCACGCTTGCCGTTGTCCCAACAACTGCCGCTTGTGTCGCCATCAGGTCCCCCATTCGATCTCTACTCTGTTACGCTCCGCACGCTTTAAAAATTTCCCTACTGCCTATCCCCACATCGTCATCCACAACATCAATGCACCGGCACATCTCCCGCCGGCTTACCTCGCGGCCTCTTCAACAGCAACAACACTGGAATCACCGCGAAGAAAACGACGCCCAACAATTTAAAGTTATCGATGAACGCCAGCATGACCGCCTGCCGTTGCACGGTTCCGTAAATCATTCCCTGCGCCTGAGCCGCCGCTTGCGCCACCGTCGACCCTGCCGCCACCAACTTCAACTGCGTCCCGGCGATCGCGTTTTGATACGCGACGCTCAGTGAATTCACGTGCTCCATCAGTTGCGACTGGTGATATTGCGTGCGACGTTGCAGCATCGTCGTCACCGTCGCAATTCCCACGCTCGCGCCGATATTTCGCGCCAGGTTGATCATGCCCGTGCCCATGTTCATCTTTTCTTTCGGCACGTACGCGAACGCCGACACGTTGATCGGAATGAACAAAAACGCCAGCCCGAAACTTTGCAACATGCGCGCCGTCACAGCGTGGTGATAGTCGAGTTGCAAATCCCAACCCGCCATCACGAACAACGCCGTCGCCGACACCACGCAACCAAACGTCACCAACAATCGCGTGTCCACTTTCGACACCAGAAATCCCACCACCGGCATCATGAACATGATCACCGCGCCGCCCGGCGACAACGCCATTCCCGAAAGCTGCGCCGTGTAGCCCAACAGTTGCTGCAGCATCTGCGGGATCAGCACCGTGCTCGCATACAGCACGAATCCCAGAAAGAACATCGCAATCGTCGCCACCGCGAAGTTCCGGTTTTTCAACATCTTCAAATCCACGACCGGATCTTTCTGGCGCAACTCCCAAATAATTCCACCGATAATTCCGACCAGCATCAGCACGAAGAAAGCTTGAATGAAGACCGACGAAAACCAATCGTCGCGCTCGCCCTTGTCCAGAATGATCTGCATGCTGCCCAGGCCGAGACTGATCAGCCCGATTCCGATGTAGTCGATCCGGAATCCGCTCTTCAGGCTCGCCTTCTTCATGTACGGCGGATCGCTGACCAGAAACGACGTCAAGATCAGCGAAATGATTCCCACCGGCACGTTGATATAAAAAATCCAGCGCCATGAAAAATTGTCGGTGATCCATCCGCCCAGCCACGGCCCGATCGTCGGCGCCACCACCACCGCGAGTCCGTATACCGCGAATGCCATGCCGCGCTTTTCCAGCGAGAACGTGTCGTTCAAGATCGCTTGTTCGCTCGGCTGTAATCCGCCGCCGCCGATTCCTTGCAGCACGCGGAACAAAACCAACACGCCCAGGCTCGGCGCCAGCCCGCACAGAAACGAACTCACGGTGAAGATCGCCACGCAAATCATGTAAAACTTTTTGCGTCCGATCAGTGACGAAAACCAGCCCGACAGCGGCAGCACGATCGCATTCGATACCAGATACGAGGTGAGAACCCACGTCGATTCGTCCGCGCCCGCCGACAAATTGCCAGAAATATGCGGAAGCGCTACGTTCGCGATCGAAGTGTCCAGCACTTCCATGAACGTCGCGAGCGTCACCGTCAACGCGATCACCCAGGGATTGATGTGACCGTCCGGCGTCCTCAGCTTCGCTAGTAATTTGTGCTTCATTTACTTTGACGCCCCAACTGCCATCCCGTTTCGACTCGTCGCCACTGCTCGTTTCGTCTTTCTCGTCGGGTACGAACGCAACATTCCTGCGCCCCAACTTGCCCGGACGTGATGTGCGAAACATCGCCCGCTTTTTCTTCCCGCTTTCGACTTTCAACTGTCGACTGTCAACTCTCTTCTTATTTCGTAATCACCGTCGCATCCACGTTCATTCCCGGCCGCAACACCGCAACGTCCGGCGAAATCTTGTCCACGATGATCTTCACTGGAATGCGCTGCACAACTTTCACGTAGTTGCCCGTCGCGTTCTCCGGCGGAAGCAGACTCAACACCGCTCCCGTCGCGCCCGCGATCGAATCCACGTGTCCTTCAAATGTTTTGCCGTACGTGTCGACGTGAACTTCCGCCTTCTGTCCCGGCTTCATGTTGCGCAATTGCGTTTCTTTGAAATTCGCCGTAACCCACACGTCTTGCAGCGGCACCACCACCATCAGTCCTTGACCCTGCTGCACGATTTGTCCCGGCTCAACTTGTTTGTGCGTCACAACGCCGTCCACCGGCGCAACGAGCTGCGTGTAGCTCAGGTTCAAAGACGCAGCTTCCACAGCCGCCCGCATCTCCTGCACCTTCGCCGCTTTGCCCTGCGCATCCGCCGCACGCATGTTCACTTGTTTCGTGTCCGCGTGCGCCGACGCAACTCCCGCCTTCGCTTGTTCAACTCGCGCCTGCGCTGCTGCTACTTGTGACTTTGAGATGTCGATGTTGCGTTGCGCCTGTCCGAGTTTTTCCTGATCGGCTTTCAAGGAGCTCGCCGTTGCGTCCGCGTTCGCTTTTGCTGCGTCATATTGCTGCTGCGAAATCTCCGCTTTGTCGAGAAGCGGCTTGTAGCGCGCGAGATCGGCCTTTGCGAGCTCTGCGTTCGCCTTGCTCTTATCGATGTTCGCTTGCGCGTACGCCAGGTCCGCCGTCTGCGATTGCTCATACGTCGATTGCGCCATTGCCAGCGAAGCTTGCGCGCCCAAAAGTTGTGCATCCGCGCTCGATGTTCCGCTCGCCACATTCTCGCGCGTGCGCGGCACGTCGACTCCTGCCGACTGCGCGTCCGCTTCCGCCAGTGCGAGCTGTGCTTTCGCTTGGTCCAGCGCCGCTTGGTAATCGCGCGGGTCGATCTTCACCAGCGCCTGTCCGGCTTTTACCGGCTGATTGTCGAGCACCAGCACTTCCGCCACTCGGCCATAGATCTTCGACGCCACCGGCGTGATGTGCCCATCGACCTGCGCGTCGTCCGTGCTCTCGCGATCGTGGTAGTACAAGAACAGTCCGACGATGACGACGAGCGCAGCGATGCCACCGATCATCAGGAACCGGCGCACCTTCGGGCTTGCGAGTCCCTTCTTCGGCTCTTCGATCGGGAACTCGCGGATCGTCGTTTCCGTTTTCACTCGCGGGCTCTCCAATTGCTCTTCGATGTCCACACTCATTGCACCCTCACTTGGCGTAGATCTTTTCCATCTGGCCGATCGATCGCGCCAGGTCCGCTCGCGCTTGATTGAACCGGTACAGCGCCGCAATCTGGTTGTCGTTGGCGCGTGCCAGAGAATCTTGCGCTTGGATCACTTCGATGTTGTTTGCCACGCCCGCCTTGAAGCGGTCGCGCGCTTGATCCACTTCTTCTTGCGAAAGCTCCACACCCGAATTTGCGACTGTTACTTCGTTCCGCGCCGAACCGAGATTGATCAGCGCCGTCTTCACTTCCAGAGCGATCTGGTTTCTCAGATCTTGTTGTTGCTGCTCGATGCGTTGGATTTCCAGATTCGCTCGCGCAATCTCCGCGTGAATCCGGCCGCCGGTGAAAATCGGCATGGAAACCGAACCCGAATACGTATAGGTCGGAATCACTGCCGTCGGCGAAGTGCCGAGCTGCGTGTAATTGCCGTTAAAGTGCGCCGAAGGCAGCCGCGATTCGCTCGACGCCTTCTTTTCGTAATTCGCAGCCTTGATCTGCTCTTCCAGCGATTTCCATTCCGGTCGCGCTGAAAGGCCTTGCTCGATACTTGCCTCGAGCTCCGGCTGCGGCGTTTCAAAGAAGCTCAACGAATCCGCAAGGTCGACTTCCTGACGCGGGTCGAGGTTCAAGAGCCGGCTCAATCCAAAAATATTTGTTTCGCGTTGTGCCTGCGCTTCGATCAGCCGTTGCTTTTCGTTTTGTAGCTCAACGTTCGCGCGCAGCGTGTCGATTCCTGTGCCGACTCCTTCCTTCTGCAAATCTGACGCTTGGTCATACAACGCCTGCGCCAGATCGACGCGCGATTTCGAAGCCTGCACGTCCGCCGTCGCGCGCAACGTGCCGATGTATTGCGACACCACTAGCAAAATCACTTGCTCGCGCGTCGATTGCGCATCGAGCCGGCTTACATCCGCCGAACTGCGCGCCGCCTGATAGCGCCGGAACAAGGTCAGGTCGAAAATTTGCCCGTTGAACCCCACGCCCGCCGAAAACAACGCAAACGGTCCGATGTGGCCTGGGAAAGTAGTGCCCGGTGGCAGCCCGGGGAATCCGCCGCCGCCGAATTCCGCGGCGAGGTTGATGCGTTGCCATTGTTCGCCGACGCTCAGGTTTGCCTGCGGCAGCAATTCCGCGCGCGCAATGTTCTTCTGTTCGATGCTTTGCTTCGCCACGATTTGCGCGATCTGCGCCGTGGTGTTCTGTTTCACCGCCAGGTTGACCGCCTGTTCCAGCGACAACCGCACGACTCCGGTTGGCGCTTGCGGCGGCAATCCGTTCTGCTTGCTCGATTGTGCGCGAGCGATCGCTGGGCTCACCAGCAAGCTGAAGAGCAGCGTGTAAAAAACGATGTGCGAGCCTTTTGTTCCATTGCCGGATTCGCCTTCGCCGCCGTCGCTGCGTTTCTTCCCGGCCTCAGCTCCAATTTCGCGAATAATCGCTTGGTTCAAGCATCCCTCCGCCGTCAAAAGACCTCCTTGGTGATGAATCTCTTTCAGCAGGGTCTTTCCGGCTGGGTCGATGAAGCTCACGCCGCACAGGTTCACGCACACTTTTTCGTTGTTGGCGCGCGCGTCGCGCCACGAGTGTTCGAGTGTTCCAACCCACGGTCCGGCCAGCCGGCCCTCGACGGTCAGAACGACCTTCCCTTTTTTCTGTTCAGTTGTGATTCTTAGCATTGATAGTTCTCAGCGGTCCTCTACAGATGCACTTGGCTTTCCAGAGGACTCAGCTTTCTGCATTCCGCTAAATGACACTATTATTGATCTTAGACGGCTCTAAGGGGTTCAGTGCATGCTATCCTTGCTGCCCATCTGTTGGCACCAGCCCATATTTTGCCGCAGACCAACTGCCCATATAATGGCATCATGGTCGCTGCTCCTCGCCATCGGGTGCCATTTGGCAGTCAGTGTTCAATTGTCAGGAGTGTTTCGAGCTCTTCCGGATAAGAAACCGCGGCTTGATCGGGTTTATTCCCGATGCGCGGTGGAGCACATGTTAGCGCCCTGGAAGGACCGAAAAAATCGCGTGGTATAATCGCGCCGTGTCACTCGCGCTCCACATTGGTCGTCGTCAAATCACCGGCTCGGCTGCCGCCAATCGGCCCAAAAGCCGACGTAAAGTCAACTCGAGGCGCGAACATAACTAGCCTGGAATCACATTCTTGCACCACTGCGCCTGTAACCCCCTTAGAATCACATTCTTGCAAAAAAGAGGGGGGAGGGGTCCCCTCACTCTTAAGCCGCTCAAAACAAAAGACTTATAGGTTCGTAAATGCGATCTGTGTTCTGTTCTTCTTCGCGATCGCATTCGGACTCGCTTCGTCGCTTCGGCTCAAGAGGCCGCTCCGACATCCCCTGATTCCGGTCCCGTCATTCGCTTCGTCCGCAATCCCGATCAGGCGCCCGATTTCAAAATGGACGACCTCGACGGAAAGCCGCTCTCGCTCGCCTCATCACGCGGCAAAGTCATTCTTCTGAATTTCTGGGCGACCTGGTGTGGTCCGTGCCGCGCCGAAATTCCCGATCTGATCGAGCTTCAGAAAAAATACGGCGACAGCCTTCAAATCATCGGACTCGACGTCGATGATGACGACGTTGCTGAAGTGAAAAAATTCGTCGAGAAAAATGGCATCAACTATCCCGTCGGAATGGCGACGAATGAAATTCGCATGCAGTACGGCGGAGTCGCCGCGCTTCCCACTTCATTTGTTTTGGATAAAGAAGGCCGCGTCGTGCAAAAACACGAAGGCCTGCGCAATCCTTTGCTGTACGAATATGAAATTCGTTCGCTAAGTAATTTAGCGATTCCCGCGCGCGTCGAAACATTTGAAGATACCGGCGAAATTTTCTTGAAACACGCCGATCGCGCTAGCACGCTTCCCGGCGTGGACATGACGAAACTGACGTCGGAACAGCGGACAGGTCGCGCTGCACGAATTCAATGCGGAAGGCTGTACCTGCGGCTGCCAGTTCACGCTCGCGCAGTGCCGCATCTACGATCGCGGCTGCCCGATCAGCAAAGCGCGGACCACAAAAATCATCGCCGAAGTCACGGGCCACGCAGGCGCAACGCCAGCTCACAAATCCGACTCACCGAAGGCTGAGCCGGCTGCGCCCGCTGCAGACACACGAACTGCAAATCCAACGCAACACGCAAACAAGCCGTGATCAATCGCGCAGCGACGCTCACGATTTTCAAGCAGAACTCATCGCGGATCGGCGACGAGAGGATTCGCGTCGATCGCAGCGCTAAGAAACTGCGGCTAGGTTGTCGCTGTTGTTGTCGAGCGTAAGAAAAACTATGCAATACGAGATCGCCGGCGAAAGTTTTAAATAGATCCTCATCAAGACCCTATTTTTCGCCGGGCTGATCATTTCCGCCAGCGGATACGTCTCCCCGCCGATTGCGCTCACCGTCGGAATTATTTTTGGTCTGAGCGTTTCGCATCCGCTTCCTGCGGATAGCAAGGATCTTTCGCGGTTTTTACTGCAAGCCAGCGTCGTCGCGCTCGGTTTCGGCATGAACCTGCACGAAGTCATCAAAGCCGGCAAAAGTGGATTCGTTTACACAGCGCTAGGGATTTCGTTTGCATTGGTTGTTGGATTGTCTCTCGGCAAATTTCTGCAAGTGCGTGGCAACGCTTCGTATCTCATCACCACGGGAACCGCGATCTGCGGAGGAAGCGCGATCGCGGCGATCGCTCCGATCATTCAGGCGGACGAACAGGAAACCGCGGTTTCGCTCGCGACGATTTTCATTCTTGAATTCCGTCGCACTGATTGCGTTTCCGCTGATTGGCGCGGCGCAGCATCTGTCGCAGACCCAATTCGGATTGTGGGCCGCGCTCGCGATTCACGACACAAGTTCGGTTGTCGGCGCTGCATCGAAATACGGCGCGCAAGCGTTGATTGTCGGAACGACGGTGAAATTAGCGCGTGCGCTTTGGATCGTTCCGCTTGCACTGGGAACTGCTGCGGTGAAGCGCAGCAAATCCAAAGTCCAGTTGCCGTGGTTCATCCTGCTGTTCTGCCTCGCAGCAGTAATCAATACCTACGTCGCGTCTGCATCATTTTTCTCGACGACATTTTTCACGCTCGGACGTTACGGATTGACTGCAACATTATTTTTGATCGGCTCGAGTATCTCGCGCGCATCGCTGAAGAAAGTCGGATGGCGCCCGCTCGCGCAAGGCATCGCGCTCTGGATCATTGTCGCCATCACGAGCCTCTACTTCATCCACATCGGATGGATTTCGTTGTGACGACGAAAAGCAAAAGCAGATCCCTCGCTCCGCTCGGGATGACAGTCCTAGAGGCGGGACGGAGAAAGTGCTACTACTGCGGAGATTTTAGATGGGCGTTGAACCAGGCGACGGTGCGGGCGATGCGGTCGCGATCGTCGGCGGGCTTGGAGAAGTGATGGCCTTCGTGCTCGTAGACGACGAGCGTGGTTTCGACACCTTGCGTTTTCAGCGCGTGCCAGAATTCGTAGGACTGCGGCGTCGGGCATTCGCCGTCGCTGTCGCCGACTAAAACCAGCGTCGGCGTTTTTACGTTCTTGATGAAATTGAGCGGCGAGCTTTTCGCGTAGACTTCGGGATCGTCGTAGACGGGTTTTCCGAAGAACGGAATCATCCACTGATCGATTTTATTTTCGCCGTAATAGCTCGTGAGATTCGCGATGCCCGCTCCGGCCATCGCAGCCTTGAAGCGATTCGTCTGCGTCACGCCCCACATCGTCATGTAGCCGCCGTAACTCCATCCCGTGAGACCGAGTCGATCCGGATCGATTGGCGCGGTTTTTAGCGCAGCGTCAACGCCGGCCATGATGTCCTTGAAATCTCCGTAGCCAAAATCTTTCACGTTGGCGCGCGTGAAAGTTTCGCCCTGGCCAAAACTGCCGCGCGGATTTGGCAGCAGCAAGAAATATCCGGCGGCGGGAAGCGCCATTTCAAAACTGCTTCCATCGGGCCACGCGGATTGCGTTGCTGCGCCTGGCCCGCCGTGAACGCCTACGACCATCGGATATTTTTTGGATGGATCGAAATCCTTCGGTGCGATGAGCCAGCCCTGGATGTCGAATTTGTCGTTGCTCCACCGGATGCTTTTCGCGTCGCCCCATCCCGGTTTCAGATCTTTGTTGCGCGACGTGATTTGTTTCCACTGGCCGATTGCGCCGGCCCAAACTTCGGGAGGCGAGCTGAAAGAGCTGCGAATCACGGCGGAGTGTGTTCCGTCGCTCGAGACGGAGAGATTTGGATTCCACAAACCGGCGGTGATGAATTCTGCGCCGCGCCAGAGATTCGAGACGGCGGGATTTTGCGGATCGACGAGAGAGACTGACGAATCGGCGTCGAGAATTTCGGCGAAGAGGATTTTGTTGTCGGAAGTCCACGTGAGCCAGCTTGCGGAAGATTTTCTTCCGGGCGTGATGTTGTTCGCGTTTCCGCCTGCGCTTGGAATTACGAAGACGTCGCCGCCGACGCTGGGTTCGTCGCTCATCAAGCCTTCAATGAAGGCGATGTGTTTGCCGTCGGGAGACCACGCCGGGCGCGCGATTTGCAGTTGCGGCTTGTAGATCGATTTCATCAAGCCTGAGGCGACGTCGAGGATGTTGAGCTCGGCGATGTACCAATTGTTGTCGCCATTGCCTTGCGCGGCGGTGGCGACGATGTGTTGGCCGTCGGGCGACCAGGAGTATTCATAGACGTATGTGTCGGCGGGAGAGATTTGGCGGAGCTGACCGGTCGCAACATCGATGACGGCGAGGCGCTGCTCGAAGAAGGAGTCTTTGATTTCGCCGGTTTCGGCTGTTTCGGCGACGAGTGGGCCGGATGCGCGCGTGGCGTTTTCGGTGAAGAGGACGGAGATGGTTTTGTTGTCTGGCGAGAATTGTGGCGCGTCGAGGAAACCTTTTACATGCGTGAGTTTTCTCGCGGTGCGCCGCCGTCTGCGGCGACGATGTACAGCTGCTGATCGTCTTTTTTGGTGGCGTCAGAGATAAATGCGAAGTGGCGGCTGTCGTTGGACCAGGCAATGGTGCCTTCGGCGTGGAATGCGCCAGCAACACCTGCGGTGACGCGGATTGGAGCGGAATTCGCTTTTAGATCCTTCACGTACATCACGGTGTGGCCATTTGGTGCGTCGTCTCTGCCAGTCGAGAGTTTCGACCCAGGCGACATGCGTGCCGTCGGGAGAGATTTCAGTTTCGTCGAAGCGGTGGGCGGAGCGGAGAGTTTTGACGACGGCGCCGATTTCGGGCGCGGCGCTCGTTGATTTCTCTTCGGCTTTGAGGCGCTTTTCGACGGAGGCTTTGGTGCCGGTGGTTTGTGGAGTTGGCGATGGAGTTTGGGCGGCGATGAATTGAGGGAGCGCGAGAAGGGCGAGGATTGGCGCGAGTTTGCGGAGGGGCATGGGCGTCCTTTGGATTCGGGGCCCGGTAACAGTAATGCGCGCGGAGGAGTTGCGCAAGGTAATGAGGCGGTCACGACTATGCTTAAACTTTGCGCAATGAAAGTCACATCGCGCGAACGAGAGATCTTAGCTTCTCAGCCACTTTTTCATCAGGGACATCGAACATGAAGTTGCGATGCTGAACAAAATAAAGCTTGAAAGCGGCATCCCACCCCCTTGTATCGACATCCGGCTTCCCCTCGAAGGTATAAAAATACCGTCCATCCTTCCTTGTCTCCACGACGTGAATCTGGAATTCAAGCGATTCCTGCAGGATCATTACGTCGAGCTGCCCGATCGAGGTCCGATAAACCGCGGCACCCAACTGATTACGGAACATACGGACATCAACTGAAGGCATCACGCATGTCACTTCGACGCCCCGCTTTTCAAAGGCCGCCTTTAACTTCATAGCCTGGTCGTATGCACGGTCGGATTGTTTCAGCTGGGAGGGCGCATCTTCCGGGCTGCAAGTCGCGTGAGCAGTGAGCGGAGCCAACAACAAGAGAAATCCCAGGAGCGATTTCATGAGGAGTCTCCTTGCTTCGGGCTGACCTGTTCCTGACTGCGTTGATGCAGGTGGACGCGTAAAGAGTTGTAGCTCTGTAGAACACCAAGACCAAGGGAACTGTGAAACCGGCAATTGCGCAGCCAACGATGGAAAAGGAGGGCGTCGATGTGTAGTGGCGAACTTGTGTCAATGGTTGCGAAATCGCTCGACAACCGCGGACTTCGGCGTCATTTATGAGCGAGATCGTGGTTGAGAGGCGCCGGATGGATCGGGATTTTGTTTTCGCGTTGAGGCAGTTGAGGACGAATTTTAGGTTTAGCGTGATTGTGGTGCTTACGCTGGCGCTGGGAATTGGGGCAACTACTGCGATTTTCAGCGTGGTGAGCGGAGTGTTGCTGCGGGGATTGCCGTTTCCGGAAGGCGAGCGGATTGTTTCGCTACAGACGATTGAGTATGAGCATGCAGAGGGTGATGCGAAGGAGGCGAACGCTGGGTCGATCGCTGTGGTTTCGTTTCCCGATTTTTTTGATTGGCGGCAACAAAGCAAGTCATTTGACGTTGTCGCATCATATTCCTACTGGACGACGAGGAAATTTACGCCGCCGGGTAACGGGACATCGCACATTGTCGGAGCGGAATACGTGTCAGGAGATTTTTTCCGTGCGTTGGGAGTGACGCCGCTGCTGGGCCGGGACTTCACTCCGGAGGACGAACATGATGCGAACCGGCCGATCATTTTGGATCACGGTTTCTGGGTAACGGAGCTTCACTCTGCGCCTGACATCGTAGGCAAGCAGATCAACATCAGCGATCGCGTCGCGACCGTCATTGGGGTTTTGCCGCCCGATTTTAGTTTTCCAGGGATGAACACCTTGCCGAGTTTTTGGGGTGTGTTCATGCAAGGGAGCGTGTCGAGCGCGAATCCGAGCGGCATGCCGCAGAAGGATTTTGTCAGCAAGTATTCGCGGCGGAATGAGAGAACGACGCAGGTCATCGGACGTCTAAGGCGCGGCGTGAGCGTTGCGCAAGCGCGGGCGGAGATGAACGCGATCCAACGCAGCCTCGCGGCGCAATACCCGGAAGATCGCAATGCGTTTGCGGTTGATGTCCGACCGTTGCTGGAGTATGTGAGCGGCGACTATCGCAAGCCGCTTTACTTGCTGCTCGGAGCGGTCACGGCAGTCTTACTGATTGCGTGCGCAAACGTTGCCGGACTCTTGCTAGCGCGCGGGTTTGCGCGCCGACACGAGTTCAGCGTCCGTGTTGCGCTTGGCGCAAAGCCGGCGCAGATCGTTCGACAGGTCCTGATTGAGTCGACTCTGTTGGCTTTGTGCGGCGGAGCAGTTGGCGTCGCACTCGCTTTCGTATTGATGAAAACCGTGCTCGGGCTTGCACCGGCGAATTTGCCGAGAATCAATCACGTGCAAATTGATGGGACGGTGATGGCGTTTGCGCTTTTGGTTTCGCTCATCACGGGAATCCTGTTTGGAGTTTTCCCTGCGTGGAAGGCAGCGGGTTCGGACGCGTCGGGGATGTGGCGCGCGGGACGCGGAATCAGCGGAGGGCGAAGCGAACATCGGTTGCGAGCGATCTTTGTGATAGCAGAAACGGCGATCAGCCTTGCGCTCGTGGGCGGTTCGGGATTGTTGATCGGCAGTTTTGCAGAGACGATGCGGGTGCCACCGGGTTTCGATTCTCACCACATTCTAGTCTTTCGACTGGGAATGTCGTTCGTGGAGTTCCCAAACGACAAAGCGCGGCTCTTTTTCCGGCAATTGTTTCCGCAGCTGGCGGCGATTCCCGGCGTGAGGGCCGTGACGAGCGCCTATCCGGTTCCGTTTAGTTACAACAACTCGAGCAGGTTTGCGATTGCCGGAAAGCCGAACGATCCCAATGATCTGCCGTCGTCGAATCGAGTGACGGTAGGGCCGAATTTTTTCGAAACGCTGCGGATTCCGTTGTTGAAGGGGCGCACGTTTGACGCGCGCGACGATTGGAACGCGAAGCGAGTGGCGATCGTGAACCAGGAATTTGCGCGAACGTTTTTTCCAGGCGAAGACCCGATCGGGAAGTCGATTCAGCCCGATTTTGGGGAGTTTGGAGAGAATCCGACCTGGTACGAAATTGTTGGCGTGGTCGCCGGGATAAGGACCACCGATCTGACGATGCCGCCGGAGCCAGGATTTTTTGTGCCGTATGAGCAGGCGACGATTTCCCCGCAGGGCGTGATGCTCCGCGTGTCGGGTGATCCGCATGCCTATATGAACTCCGTGCGATCGATCGTTGACGGGCTGCATCGCGATGTACCAATTTTTGCAGTGCAGACGATGGACGAAAACATTCACGATTCGACGACGTCGGATCGATTCGAAATGGCGCTATTGAGTTGTTTCGGGGGCGCGGCGTTGCTATTGGCGGCGGTGGGATTGTATGCGGCGCTTTCAGAGATGGTGGCGCGGCGGACGTTTGAGATTGGGTTGCGCGTGGCGTTGGGGGCGCAGCAGGGGGATGTGTTTCGGTTGATTGTGCGGCGCGGGCTGGTGTTGGCGGTGATGGGATTGGTTGTGGGGATTGGGGGATTTGCGATTTTTGGGCGCGTTGTGGCGGACATGCTGTATGGGGTGCGGGCGTTTGAGCCAAGCATTGTTGTGTTGGCTTGTGCGGTGATGTTGGTGGTGGCGTTTGCGGCGAGTGCGGCGCCGGCTTGGAGGGCGGCGCGGTTGGAGCCGACGGTGGCGTTGCGGGAGGAGTGAGAAGTTACTTCAAGGGCTGAAGCCCCTCCTCGGTGAGTTGTAATGTCGCGGCTAAAGCCGCGACCCACAAAGCGAAACGAAGAAAAAGATGCCGGCAGGATGCCGGCGCTACCGGTCCGGCGCCGCGCGATCGGCGAGTGCGAACGGTTAGGATTTGGCGGCGTCGATGGCTTTGCGTTCGGTTGTGTCGGGGTTGTCTTTAGCCTCGCACTGATTGTTGAAAATCATGGTGGGGCATTTGTCGGCGGTGAATTTCGGCCAATTCGGTAAGCCCGGGTGGTTGGGATTGCCGGTGCGGGCGAAGGCGACCCAGGCGGCGGAGACTTTTTTGGCGAGGGCTTGGGCTTCGGGGCCGTTGCCGGTCATGGTTTCGGCGCGGGACTGGTTGTCGAAGGCGAAGGAAATTTCGGCGCAGTGAAAGGCGCGGGGGCGCGCGTCGAGCACGGGCGTTTTCCACTGGAACCAATAATTGTATGCGGGAGCGCCGCCCTGGGCGGCTTTGCGTTCGCATTGAGTGACGGCGCCCTGGCGGACGGATGCGGCCATCATGCGGGAATAAATGTCGAACGGCTTTTCGGCGGGATGTTGCTCGTGGAAAATTTTTATGATTTCAGGAGCGTGCTGTTCGCCGAAGAAAGTTGTGGCGCGCTTGGTGACTTCTTCTTCGGTCATCGATTCGTATTCGGGATGGCCGATGCCGTTGACGAATTCGTTGAGGACCGTGCCGACCATGATGGGAATATCGGCGGAGATTGCGGGCGCGGTGGGATCGTAGGGATGGACGGGGAGATTTTTTCCGTCGACGACGGGCGCGAAGCCGAGTTGCGCCATGCGGCGGACATCCGGCGGGCCGGGCGGACGATTTTTCGCGATGATCGCGGAGCTGACATCGACGAGATGGCGATAGGGAATTGTTTGCAGATCTTCGGGTTTGACGTTGAGCTCGGCGACGATCTGCGCGGTTAGTTTGGCGGACGCTTCGGGCAAGGCGCCGCGAAGCATCGATCCACTTTGAATGATGCCGCGGTGGAAGAGGCCTTTGGCGCTCGGCATGGCGAGGAGCGTGTTCACTTTTCCGCCGCCGCCAGACTGGCCGAAGATGGTTACGTTGCCGGGATCGCCGCCGAAGCGGCCGATATTTTCCTTTACCCATTCGAGCGAGAGAACGATGTCGAGCTGGCCGACGTTGCCGGAGTCTTTGAATTTTTCGCCGTACTGCGAGAGATCGAGATAGCCGACGGCGCCGAGGCGATGATTGACGGAGACGAGCACGACGTCGTGATAGCGCGCGAGATTTTCGCCGTCGTAGGCGGGATGCTCCTGGCTGCATCCGGCGACGTAGCCGCCGCCGTGGAGCCAAACCATGACGGGGCGTTTTGAGTTGTCGTTAATGGACGGCGTCCAGACGTTGAGGTGGAGGCAATCTTCGTTCTGGATGCCGTCGGCCCAGTTGAACATCCAGGCGTTTTCGTCTTCGGCCCAGCCGGTGCGCGCGGGCTGCGGCGAGACGTAGCCGTATTGCATGGAGCTGCGCAGGCCGGTCCATGGCTTGGGCTTGGTGGGCGCCATGAAACGCGCGGCGCCTTCGGTGCTGGCGCCGAAGGGGATGCCTTTGAAAGTGTGGACGCCGTTGCGGGAGTAGCCGCGGATCTTGCCGGCAGAGGTTTCGACGATGTTGGTTTCGTCGGAGGCGACGATGGTGGGGGCGGAGGCGTTTGATTTTTGTGGCGGAGGCGCGGCGTTTGGCGCGGCGTTCACGTTTTTGATGGGAAGTAGATTGGTGGCGGCGGTGCCGGCGAGGATTGTTGCGGACTGGATGAGCGTGCGGCGCGTGAGTTTGGTCACGTGGTGTTCCCCCGTTTCGTGGTGAAAACGTTTTCTCGTTTGCGCATCGACGGCGTGGCGCGATGCGAGCGGGAATGTATCACTTCGACGGATGGAGGGGCTAGGTTGGTTTCGTCTGCGATGCAGTGGTATAGAGGTGGTACGTTCGCGCTCGGCGAACGTGAGGGGGAGCTATGAGACGAGGATTGAGGCTGTTGGCGATGGTTGGATTCGGCTCTGTATTGGCGTTGGCGGCGCCAGGGCAGATGAGGGCGCAGAAGACTTCGATGGAGGGCGCGCGGGCGAATCGGTCGAAGGTGACGATCGAGGGGCTGGTGCGCGATGTGGCTTGCCCGATTCAGAATCTGGATGGAAAGGCG
This sequence comes from uncultured Acidobacteriota bacterium, assembly GCA_963850795.1. GTDB lineage: Bacteria > Acidobacteriota > Terriglobia > Acidiferrales > UBA7541 > Acidiferrum. Next base: position 185,727 of record CAWKNS010000018.1, read on the forward strand.
ACTGATATGAGCCTGAAGTGCGTGACGGATTGCCTGAAGGGCGGGTCGCCGATTGCGATTTTGACGAAGGATGGAGATTTGTATTTGCCGATCTCGGACAAGATGCCGGACTACAGTCAGCGGGAGAAGCTGATGCCGTTTGTGGGGAAATATGTGCGGGCGACGGGGATTGCGTTTGAGCGGAAGGGGATGCGGGCGATTGTGATTTCGGAGATTGTGGAAGTGAAGGATGTGAAGGTGAAGGATGAGGGGGAGTGAGGCAGCAAGGCGCGTCGTCGGATCGAGATGAGTGAAGTGTCGTCTAAACCCGCACCCTCTGACTGCGGAGGGTGCGGCACCCAAATGCCGCGGAAATTCGCAGATTTCTTGACCGGTTGCGTAGGGGTCAATTACACTTACTGATTCGGAAATGGGCGCGGGTGCGTCCTGTCTGAGCGCGAATCCGGGGCGAAACTCGGAACGGTCGCGGAACGTAATACAAAGCGACGCCAATTTTTGTGAAACATAGGGAGGCAGTACCTTGCCAAAGAGGACTTATCAGCCGCGGAAGCGGCGGCGTGCGAAGACGCACGGATTTCGAGCGAGAATGAAGAGCGTAGGCGGCCGGAAGGTATTGGCGGCGCGCCGTAAGAAGGGACGTCATCGGCTCACCCCAGAGTAAGACGGAGGGCCACGGATTTCCTCGTGCAGTGCGGCTGGTGCGGCGCGGTGAATTTGATGCCGTGTATCGCACCGGCAAGCGCAAGTCGAATTCCCACTTCACCGTATTTTTCCGAGCCAACCAGATGCCTTACAGCCGATTCGGGTTCAGCATCAAAAAGGAGATCGGCGGGGCCGTGGTGCGCAATCGTATCCGGCGACGCGTGCGGGAGATTGTGCGGCTGCATCGCGAGGAGATCGGGGCGGGATGGGATTTGGTGATCCATCCGAAAAAGGTTGTGGTGCGGGCGGAGTTTGGCGTGGTGACGAGCGAGTTTTTGCGCGTGGTGAAGAGCGGGATGGCGTGATCGGCATGGCGGACACAAACCCCAACGAACAAACCGTTGTTTCGCCTGTTGGCGTTGCTGCGCGTGTTGGGCTCATGGCGCTGCGGTTTTACCAGGCGTATCTGTCTGTGTTATTCGCGGGACAGTGCAGGTTTGTGCCGAGCTGCTCGCAGTATTCGTATGAGGCGGTGGAGCGGTTTGGGTTGGCGCGCGGATCGTGGCTGACGCTGAAGCGGTTGCTGCGATGCCATCCATTTTCGGGGAAATTTGGATATGACCCGGTGCCGGAATGCGGCGGTGATGATGGCGATGTCGACGTCGTTCACGGCGCGGGGCATCGGCATGCGATGACGGCGGGGAGTTTCGAGGGACACAGTTGAGCGACGCGGGAAAACCAAAGTTTGGGCACGAGCTGCGGCTGTTAGCAGCGTCGCTGCTGTCGATGGGCGTGATTTTGCTGTGGACGAAGTTTTTTGCGCCGAAGCCACCGGCATCGCTGAACAAGAACGGTGCGACTGCACAGAGTGGGCCGGCGACGGCGGGATCTGACGCGAACGCGGCAAGCGGTGGCGCGAATTCGACCGGTGGGCCGGGTCCGACGGCGATGGCGCCGTCGAAAGGCACGGCGAATGTTTCGGGCGGCAAGGGAGCGGCTGCGGCGCAAGCTCCGCCGGCAGCTGCGAAAGCCGATACGCAGGAACAGGCGGTCACCGTCGAGAACGATTTGTATCGCGTCGTCTTTTCGAATCGCGGCGCGGTGGTGAAGAGCTGGGAACTGAAGAAATATCTGGACGACTCGAAGCCGCAGAAGGTGCTGGACGTCGTGCACCCGGAAGCAGCGCAGGCGACAGGCGGCTGGCCGTTCGCGTTGATTTTCAACGATCCGCAATTGCAGGCGGCGGCGAACGATGGGCTTTACGTGGTGACGCAGAGCCCGAGCACAGGTGGTGCAAGGTTTGCCGGCAGCGATCCGGAATTTTCGTGGAGCAATGGGCAGCTCGAAATCACGAAGCGATTTCACTTTGACAATTCGTATGTCGTGCACGTTGAGACGATCACGAAGCTAAACGGATCGCCGGTGGTGGCGGGGCTCGCGTGGCTCGGCGGATTCGGCGATTTGACGGTGCGTGATCCCTCGCCGATCGATACCACTTCGGTGTTCTACGACGAAAACGGCAAGCTGACGAACATCGCAGCGAAAAAGCTGGACGAAGCGGAGAAATTGGCGCCCGGCGTATGGCAGACCGGCAAAGATTGGACCGGCATCGAGGATCGATATTTCGCGGCGGTGTTTTTGCCGGGACCTGGGCCGATGCCTGGAACGCTCGAGGCGCGCTACTGGCGCGATTCGCGCAATGTGCAGGTCGATGGGAAAGACACGCCGGAAGCTGTACCCCAGATTGTGACGGCAACGGACCAGACCACGGGTTTGCGCGTTTACGTCGGGCCGAAAGATTACGACGATCTGAAGAAAATGCGGCCGCCGCTGCATTCGTTGGTGAACTTTGGCTTCTTCGAAATCATCGCGGACCCGCTGTTTCACGGTTTGAAGTGGCTGCATAACTACATCCCGAACTGGGGATGGGCGATCGTTGTGTTGACGCTCGTCATCAACATGTTGCTGTTCCCGCTGCGCATTTCGAGCTACAAGACGACGCTGAAAATGCAGCGCGTAGCGCCGGAAATCAAGCAGATCCAGGACAAATATAAGAAGTACTCGATGCGTGATCCGCGCAAAGCGGAGATGAACAAAGAAGTGATGGCAGTTTACTCGCGCGAGGGGATCAACCCCGTGGGCGGCTGCTTCCAAATGTTTTTGCAGATGCCGATCTGGTTCGGGTTGAACTCGATGCTGCGCTCGACGATCGAAATGCGGCACGCGCGATGGTTTGGATGGATCACCGATCTTTCGGCGCGCGATCCTTATTACGCGTTGCCGATCGCGATGGGCTTGTCGATGTACCTGGTGTCGAAGATGACGCCGATGACGTCAACCGATCCGCAGCAACAGACGATGATGAAGGTAATGCCGATCGCGATGGCGGGCATCTTTATAATCTCGCCGATTTCGAGCGGGTTGGCGGTGTATATTTTGACGAGCAGCCTCGTTGGAATCGGCCAGCAGTATTGGCTGAACAAGCAGCACCCGGTGAAAGCGGTCGAGCAAGTGCCGGCGAAAAAGAAAAAGTAACGAAGCAAAGAAGAAATGACGCAAGGATTTGGGCTCTGCAGTTGACCTCATCGATTGATCTAGGGGGATTTCGCCGTGCCTCCTGAAATTGTGAAAAATGGGCAGTTTGATCGCGACGCTGCTGCCGATGCGCTGCGAAAATTTCTGGAAGACACCGTGCGGGCGGGAAAGCTCCAGCTGACAGTCAGCGTGCGCGTGCTGGGCGAGGCCGACGGTGCCGCTTCTTCGGCGCGCGAAGAAGAAATCGTTGCCGATCTCGATGGGCGCGACAAAGAGTTTCTGCTGGAGCGCGGCGCGGAAGCTTTGAAAGCGCTGGAGCACTTGGCGTATCGCGCGTTACGGCTCGAACCGGCGTTTCACGAAAAAATTCACCTCGACTGCGGCGGATATCGTGCGCTGCGATTTGAAGAGCTGCGGATGACGGCGCGGGTCGCGGCGGAACGTGTGCAGACTTCGAAGCAATCGTTTCGACTCGAATCCGATGTCATCGCGCGAGCGGCGCATCGTACACATGGCGCTGAAAGAGATGACTGGCGTGCGAACCGAAAGCGTCGGCGCCGGTGAGGAGCGGCAGGTGGTGATTCACCCGGCCGAGGCTGCTGGAAGCGGAACTGCTGCGGGACGACGTTAGCCTCTGCTCGTCGTCGTTAGACCTCGTGTTACTTTTTCCAGCCTTGAGACAGCACTGCGCCGTTCGCATCGAAGCGAACCTGGTATGTAAACGGCGATGCGCCACGGTCACGATGCGGGAAACGCGCATCGTAGTAATCCACGACTGAATCTGTTCCTTCCCTGTGAAACCGCGTGACGGGGAATCGCGCGAACCAGAAAAATGTTTCGACTTGTGGCAGATGCTTCGCGGCTTCAATGAACTGATTCGAGGGCGCGTCGGGAAAATAGCTGTATTCGATAGGCGGAAGCTGTTGAGCGCGCGACAAGTCCGCCGCGGGAGTTTGCGAGTTCGCGGGCGATTGAAGATCGGCCATCGAGACGATCGTGCGATTTGCGTCGGCGTCACCGGAGAGATCGCCAAAGTTGATGTGCGTTTCGTAGACGCCGCGTGGTCCAAGGATGAGTCCGTCCCAGTGAAACATCGACGGCGGAAGTGGGAACGCAGCCATAGCTCGCGCCTCGATGTGTTGCGCGTCGGCGAATTTCTGTAATCGGGCAAAGGCGGCTTCGTGAACGAAGTACGCGGCGCCGATGTAAAGAATGGTGAGGATCAGGCCGGCGAGATTCCAAGTCGACCGTTTCAGGCTCAATCCAAAATTACGAAGCGACGGCAGAAGGAAAACTGCGGCGAGAATCACGACCGTCACAAAAACATATCGCACGAGAAATCGGCGCGCCGACAATGCCGGAAAATGTAGTGACGACGATCGTGACCGCGACGGAAATAATCCAGCACGACAGCGCGCGCGACCGAAGTCCTTCCTTCTTCGCGTAAATCCAGGCAAGAAATTGTGGAACGATGAGAATCGCACTCAGCGTGAAATCGATGATGAAAATCAGATCCCACGCGGGACGCGTCCATTTCAGCGGTGACCAAATCATCGTGCCGAAGTCGGTGACGAGATCGAGAAAGATGTGGCTGGCGATTCCGACCGCGTAAATCGCCGTAAGCGCGGCGAGCGATGGCGCTTCCCATTTTCGCCACTTCGCGATTGCACGCGTGAGTAACGCGAGCACGAGCGCCCATATCGGCAAGCAGACCAACGAATGCGTGATGCTGCGATGCCACGTCATGATCAGCATGTCGTTGTGCTGAAACCAGCCGCGAAAGACATCGGCGTCGGGAAAAATCGCGCCAAACATCAGCGACCAGGTGATGATCCGTTGCGGATTCATCGGGCGGCGCGCAAACATTTCGTCGCCGCGAAAAACTGCCTTACCGATCAGTGCGCCGGCGATTCCGTGGGTGATTGTGTCCATCGTTCAAGTGTGCGGTTCGCTTTATGCTTCAGAAGAGTGGAAAGTATACGCGTCGAGTCTCTGTCGCCGGCAGAAAGTTTCGCGAATCGAGCTGCGCTTAGTAGACAGCAATGAGTGGAGAGTGCTTTTCCACAACGCGGCCGATACTGCGCGCATGCACGCCATGTCGATGCAACACAGTGAGCGCATCGGCCGCGGCCTCTGGCACAACCGCAACGAGCAAGCCGCCGGATGTTTGCGGATCGAAAAGCAGATCTTGAAATTCGGGCGCGACACTTTCGCCAAATGTCACACAATCGCCAATGAATGCGCGATTATTTTTCAATCCTCCGGAAAGATGGCCGTCTCGCGCACAGTCGATTGCACCGGGAAAATATTCGAATGCTGCATGATCGACCTCAAGAGAAACGGAATCGATGTTGTTCGCAGGATCACCGAGCGCCATTTCTCGCGCGTGGCCGAGCAAACTAAATCCTGTGACATCGGTTACGGCGTGAATTGGATTTCTTGTTTCTGATTTAGTTTCAAATTCCTGCAGCGCCAGCGATGCTGCGCGATTCAGTGTTGTCATCGCGTTCGTGGCCGCGGCGAGTGCTTCTGGACTCGCCGCACTTTTTTTCAACGCAGTTGTGATCACTCCGGTGCCGAGCGGCTTCGTAAAAATTAGAACGTCGTTTGTCTTTGCGCCGACATTTCTCCACACGCGCTGCGGATCGATCGTTCCCGTCACCGCGTAACCGAAAAGCATATCTTCGTTGCGAATCGAATGACCGCCGATCACGCTGCAATTTGCTTCCTGCATTTTTGAAAGTCCGCCGCGAATAATCGCTTCCAAAATTTCCGGATCACCTTTTTCCGGAAAGCCAACAATCGACAGTGAAGAGATCGGCGTGCCGCCCATCGCGTACACATCGCTGAGAGAATTTGCCGCGGCGATTTGGCCGAATAAATTCGGATCGTCAACGATCGGCGTAAAAAAATCGACTGTCTGTACGAGCGCGAGCGTTGAAGAAATTTTGTAGATGCCGGCGTCGTCGTTGGTGTCGAAACCGACCAGGACATTCGGATCGGTTTGCCGTGGAAGCTTACGAAGTACGGCGTCGAGCGTCGCAGGATTTAATTTTGCGGCGCAGCCGGCGGCCTTCGCCATCGAAGTGAGTTTGGGAGAAGCACTGGACATATATTTGTTTGCGGGCGGCGCCGACACAAATCTGGCGCCAACTCCCTTTCCCGAGCAGCTGATTGTTCGCGTTCATTGTAAAGGATGCGCGGCGTGGTGGTCGCGTAACGCCTCGGCCACGCAAAGATTTAGGGCGAAAGCTCCCGAACGATGTTCCACGCGTGCCGAGTTGCTTGCGTCGTCCAAACATGCTTTCATCCCGCATGCCCTGGGATATCTGCTTAATTTTTCTGGTGCTCGCCGTCATTATTCCATTGCGCGGGCGTATGCGATTGAAACAACTCTTGGCCAAACCGCGTGTCGAAACCCGCGAGCGTATTTCGCTCTATTTTTCGACGATCGCGTTTCAGTGGATCGCAGTGGGGATTGCGGGTTGGCGAGCTTGGGCTCACGGCTATACACGCATCGATCTGGGACTCAGTACTGGACCTAACCTCTATCGCTCCGTTATCGCCGGAGTCCTTGGAACGGTAATTCTCGCGGGGCTGCACTGGATGAATTTTCGGCGTATGGGTCAACTGCACGATAAGCTGCCCATCCGAGTACGCGCGATGGCCACGCGCATCCTTCCTCAATCCATGCAGGAGCGGATACCCTTTCTCGGGCTCGCAATTACCGCCGGCTGCTGCGAAGAGTTTTTATATCGCGGATTCGCGATGGCAGCTTTCTCGCGCGCGGGATTCCCGATTTGGGCCTCGGTCGTGGTATCGTCCGTCCTGTTCGGTGCGGCTCACTTGTACCAGGGACGTGGTGGATTGATTGGGACGGGGATTCTCGGGTTGCTATTCGGTGCTTTTCGCGCATTCACAGGAAGCATCATCCCCGTCGCCGCGTGGCATGCCGCCGTCGACATTGTTGCCGGGATCGCCGGTCAACGCTATCTCATTAATAACAAGACGGTTACAGAATCGACAGTCTAGACTCCAACTCCCTTGAAGGGTTCTTAATTCGCTATGTCCCCAGCCATTCCAGTGCCCCCCTCGGCCGACACGATTCGCCGTGCATCAGCCGAATTCAAGGTCGTGGTCAACGACGAGCAGATTCGGCAGATTCAGCAGTACATGGCGCTTTTGTTGAAGTGGAATGACGCCATGAATCTGACGGCGATTCAAGACCCACTCGAGATTCTGTATCGACACTTTTGTGAATCAATGTTTGGTGCAAGCCTTATCGCCACGACCGGCGGTCGGCTTGCCGACGTTGGTTCAGGTGGTGGGTTCCCGGGATTACCGCTGAAGATCGTGCGACCCGACTTGGAAGTGTGCTTGATCGATTCGAATGTCAAAAAGGCGACCTTTTTGGCCGAGGTCGTTCGGGAATTGGCGCTGCCGAGGGCGCGCGTTCTGGTTAGTCGCTACGAAGAGCTTGACGAAGAAGTGGCTCCGCTGGATATCGCGTGTTCACGCGCTGTCGGCGAATTTGCTCAGTTTCTGAGCTGGGCGGCTTCCGAACGAATCGGGGCGACCACGATCATGCTCTGGATCGGTGGACGAGATCTCGATGAGGTCCGAGGCAGCAAAGCGTGGAATTGGAATGAACCGGTGGCGATTCCTCAATCGCTCCGCCGATTTGTCTTAGTTGGAACCCGCGCTGATAGAGTCAGCGAGTAGAGCCCGTCCGTTTTCCCGATGGTTCCTACAGAGTCCGCACTTTGGATTCACTCTTCTGCTATCCGTTCGTTGAAGTCGCATCGGTCGCTCGAGGTTTCACGTGGAACGCTCACTTTCCGCGAGGGATGTCATCGGACTAAGTTATCTGTTCCACGTGGAACATGCGTGTCACTACCCCGAACCGAAAGAGCGCTTCGTTGCAGGCGGGTCACGTTTCACGTGGAACGCCCCTATTCCCCGGCTCGGCGTCTAGACGGTTCGAGGGCGTCAAGATCTCAGCACAAAGCCTCGCCCAAGTGACACTGAATGATAGTTGTTCCACGTGGAACCTATTCCGGGGCGCGCCCATGATTCCGGAGAAGCAATGTTCCACGTGGAACCTCGGACTTCCCTGGGAGACCAGCGCCTCGCTCATCCATGTTCCACGTGGAACATGGGCTTGGGCTGGACCAGGGGACTGTTTCACGTAGAACGCATAAGGCCCCGGAATTCCTTAATAGTCGGCCGACCGACGATGGCATCCCACTTCTCCAGGAAAAAAGTCTAATTCGCGCGAATCGGCGTTCCACGTGGAACGTCGAGCCAATCCGTGGCGAGAACGATTAGATTTCCTCAATCACTCTCGCTCGTACGCGAAAATTAGACGAAACCGCTTGCATCGCTTTAGGGTGTTTGCTACGTTTCGACCACGGGGGATTTTTGGCCAGAATTATCGCGGTGGCGAATCAAAAAGGCGGAGTTGGCAAGACAACGACCGCCGTCAACTTGGCCGCTTGCCTAGCGGCGGTCGAACAGCCGACACTTCTCGTCGATTGCGACTCGCAGGCCAATGCCACTGCCGCCATCGGATTTACAAAAGATCCTGCCCGCCACACGCTCTATCACACCCTGATTTTGAACGAAGCTTTCGACAAAGTTGTGCAGAAGTCTCAGGTCGAGGGCCTGGATGTGTTGCCCGCCGACAAAAACCTCGCCGGGGCGGCTGTCGAGCTCGTAACAGCGGAAAATCGCGAATATCGCCTGCAAGGACTATTGAATGGCATCCGCGACCGGTATCGCTTCATTATTCTGGATTGTCCGCCAGCACTCGATCTTCTGACGCTGAATGCGCTCGTTTCAGCCAGCGCCGTGCTTGTGCCGATTCAATGCGAGTATCTGGCGCTCGAAGGCGTGTCCGAGCTTCTCGATACGCTCATGCGGATTCGCCGCACGCTGAATCCGAAACTCGAGATCGAAGGCATTCTCTTAACGATGTACGACGAGCGGACCACGCTTTCCCGTCAGGTTGCGACCGATCTGCGCAGCTTTTTCGGCGCTCAGGTCTTTCAATCCATCATTCCGCGCAATGTTCGCCTCGCGGAGGCGCCCAGTTTCGGCAAGCCCATCATCTTTTACGACATCCATAGCCGCGGGGCCGAGGGATACACAAATCTTGCTCAGGAGGTCATCCTCAATGACGAGAAACGCCTTGGGAAGGGGGCTCGGAGCGCTCATTCGGGAGCCTGAACCACAGGTTCCGGTCGAGCCGCCTCCAGTCCAGAATTTCGCGGTTACATCCGGTGGGGCTGCCGTAGCCCCCGCACGTGACGGCGCGCCGACAGGTGGGCCACTTCAGGTCGACATCGATCTGATCGATCCGAGCCCATTTCAGCCGCGCACGCGCTTTCGCGAAGAGGCTCTCGACGAACTGGCGCGTTCGATCAAAGCCAGCGGCATCATTCAGCCGCTCGTGGTCCGGTCGGTCGGCGGGAATCGCTACCAGCTCATTGCTGGCGAACGGCGCTGGCGGGCCTCGCAGCGTGCCGGGCTAGACAAAGTCTCCGTTATCGTTCGCGATGTGACCGACGAGCTCGCGCTCGAGATGACGCTCGTCGAAAATATCCAGCGCGAGGATTTGAACGCGATGGAAGCGGCGCGCGCCTTCGAGCGGCTGATGGACGAATTTCAGATGACGCAGGAGCAGGTTGCCGAGCGAACCGGCAAAGATCGCGCCACGGTTGCGAACGCGATTCGCTTGCTGAAGCTAGAGCCAACCATCCAGGACTGGATCGAAGAGGGGAAGCTGACGGCCGGCCATGGCCGCGGGTTGTTGGCGGTGCAGGACCCGAAGATGCGAATGCGCTTCGCTCAGCGCGCGGCACGCGGCGGGTTAACCGTGCGCCAAATCGAGCGGCTTGCGTCGCGGCGATCGCGGGGGACCGGCGCGCCGGCTGAGTTTCATATGGATGCAAATATCCGAGCCGCGCTGGAAGAATTGCAACGGCATCTGGGTACGCGAGCGCTGCTCCGCCAGAAGACGCGGATGCGGCCGGGGCAGCTGATCCTCGAGTATTACGACGACGCGCAGCTGATGAATATTTACGATCGCTTGATGCGCTAAGGCGGGAGCCGAACGTTGGCTAACGCGCATTCGTTGACCGCCGACAATGCATATTTCCAGCGGCGAACGCCTGTAAGCGCGAGACGCCACCGTCTCAGTGAATGATTCTTACCGTCGCGCTACCTCGTCGCTCGCATCGCCTCACCTCGACTAGCCGATCGCCCCCATCGAGTTTCAGCTATTGTCCCAGTGGCCCGCGCGGCGTGGCCGTCGGTTCAGTCATCTATTTCGACACGCTAGCTCGCGCACTCCGTTGACTTGGCGCCCACGCAAGCTAAAGTAGAAAGGTCATCGGAGGTTTGTCGAGTCATGGCGTGGAAGTGGCCCAGCGCTTCAACGAACGGAAACAGTGCCGAAGAGTGGACCGGCTTTATCGATCAAGGCGTGATCCTTGAGGGGACGCTCCAGCTCAAGGGCACGTTCCGCATCGACGGCAAGGTGAAGGGCAACATCATCTCCGAGCAGACAGTGGTTCTCGGCGAAGGCGCCCGCGTCGAGGGTCAGATCGAAGGCAACCGCGTCGTGATCGCCGGCCGCTTTGACGGCGTGATTTTCGCCAAGGGCCGTGTCGAGATTCAAGCCAAGGGCGTCGTCACCGGCGAAGTCCATTCGCCGTGCATGGTCGTTGACCCGGGTGGAATCTTCGATGGGCGGTGCCACATGCTGGCTTCTTCAGACGCTTCCACCGGCGTTACGATTCCAATCCGTGCCGTTGGCGGAGCTTAGGTTCTCCCAGGCATCTTCAGTTTCATCTGATTAAGTCTTCATCGCTCCTTCCCACAGCAGCCCACGAGTTTTCTCGAAGCGTATCGTCCGACTAACTTTGGCACTCCTCGCACCCGTCGAGTTGACACTCGTGGCTTGCACCGCTATCGTCGTTGCAGCCAAGCAGTGGTGGCCTTCACTCCATGAAAATTCTTGTAATTGGTGGCGGTGGTCGAGAGCACGCGCTGGTTTGGAAGCTCGCGCGGAGCCCTCGAGTAGAAAAAATTTGGTGCGCGCCGGGGAACGCCGGCATCGCTCAGGAAGCCGAATGTGTCCCGGCAGATCCCGGCGACGTGGCGGGTATCGTCGAACTTGCCGCAAAGCTCGGCCCCGACTTGACGCTGGTTGGGCCGGAGCTACCTCTGATCAACGGTATCGCGGACGCGTTCGCTGCGAAGGGATGGCCGATCGTGGCTCCGTCGCGGCAAGCGGCGCAACTCGAAGGCAGCAAAATCTTCGCGAAGCAATTCTTGCAGCGGCACACCATCCCCACTCCGAAGATGCTCGGCACCTACGAATCTTCGCGCGAAGCGATCGCCGCCCTCGATCACGTATCGTGGCCGCTCGTTATCAAAGCGGACGGACTCTGCGCCGGAAAGGGAGTCTTGATCGCGCCCGATCGCGGCGCCGCTACGGAGTTTCTGGAAGGCGCGTTTGATCGCAACGAACTCGGGTCTGGCGGCAAGAAAGTGATGTTTGAGCAGGCGATCGAAGGTGACGAACTGTCGTTCATCATCCTCGCCGACGGCGCGAACCATGTCGCGTTGGTTCCCACTCGCGATCACAAGCGCGTGTTTGATGGGAATAAAGGACCAAACACGGGCGGCATGGGCGCCTACTCATCCGACGAATTACTGACCGAAGCCATGCGTAAGACGATCGTGGAACAAATCGTCGAACCAACAATGCGCGGCTTGAAGTCCGACGGAGTGGCCTATCGCGGCTTCCTTTATTTTGGCCTGATGCTCACAGCCTCGGGTCCGCAGGTGCTTGAGTTCAACTGCAGGCTCGGAGATCCGGAAACTCAGGCAATCATGGCGCGCGCCGATTTCGATCTCGCCGAAGTTCTGATAGACGCGGCGAATGGACGACTCGACGCCGCAAAACTCAAATGGAATCCGGGCGCGAGTGCATGCGTTGTGGCGGCCTCCGGTGGGTATCCTGGCAAATTCGAGTCAGGAAAAGAGATTCGCGGCCTAACCGCTTTGACTAGAGATACTGGTGTAAAAGTTCTACATGCCGGAACGAAGCAATCTGGCGATGCGATCGTCACTTCTGGCGGCAGGGTGCTTGGAGTGACGGCGTCTGGCGACTCTTTGGAAGCATCGATTGCAAAAGCGTACGTCGCGATACGCAAAATCAATTTCGACGGTATGCATTACCGTCTAGATATCGGCGCTTCTTCGAAACGCGTTGATGTTGCAGGTGCTTAACCGCGATTCGGTCACGACTAATTTTACGCGACACCGATCCTCTAATCGAAATCCGCCCTTACGAACTGCGAAACCCATTTATTGAACAATTTGCGGTTAGGGGAAATCGCCAACCGTTAAGTTAATGGTGAACGGTTAACGATTCGGTGTTGCGCGTTTGCGCAGGCTCGGCGCATCAGGGGGCCGATCTTTATCGTCGCCAGCCTTGGTCTTCTCAACAGGCTCCTCCGGCGGCACGATCCAGTCGAATCCGCCCTGCTCCTGCATCTTGCCCATCGCGAAAGTCGCCTTATCCGAAATCAGGGGAAGCAGCGCCCGCATGAAATCGGTCGAGGCCTCGTCATCCGCCTTCTGCGACTGGCCACGGCTAATCAGCTCCACGGCCTTTTCAATCTTGGGGTCGCTCGACCGTATCTTCGCAACACGCGGGTCACCGCCCTGAATCAACTCCATCACCGTCGGGCCCGCAAACTCTGGGTATCGAGTCTCCACGACGAATCGCGGCGCCTTTTTTTCCGGCGGATAGAGCTGCTCAAACCGCGGCCGCAGAATTCGCGTCTGCAGGTACCCCTCGCGGGTGCCGACCTCCGACTGCTCGATATGGTACTCGACGGTCCAAACCTCGGGTCCATAGTTGCGCGCCCCGAACCCGATGATCACAATCTCAAAGAGCGGGTCATCCTTCTTAATCTCGATTTTGTGGTGCAACTGGCTGGTCAGCGGCCGCAATCGCTCCAGAAACGTCACGCCCACGGTTTCAAGGTCCGGCTCCGCTCCCGACGGATCGGCATAATGCGGGTCGCGAGTGCCCACCGCTCGATAATCCCTATCCAATCGAATTGGTTTGGGGTCAGCCGGCTCTCGCCATTCCGAAGCACCGAGCAGTATTCCGATGTGCGTGGTGTCGAGCGACAGAATTCGCGGAGGAGGTGCTCCGGTCTCGACAGCGTGATCGATCGTCGCAAATAAGATAAGGGCATCTTTCGCGACATGCACAATGACGCGCCCGCCAGCCAGGTTCGCAACGATCTCGCCTTCGGTCTCCTGGACTTGCGGATCGGACGCGAGGCAAGTCGTGGCTGCCACTCCCACGGCCAGCGAGGCGATCAGCATGAGTCGCAAGCAGCGGCGAATTGCGGCGGCGGAACTGGAGTTCATCGGCGGGTAACCTGAAGCTCAATGGTACGACTTCCGTCGCCGTCGAGACGTAATATTTTGGCCTGGCGCGATACCACGACGACGATCACCGCTGCGACGCAGAAGCGCGACTCGATCACATAAAACGGAGGCCGTTCGGCTTTCGGCGCGGCCCCGGATTCGGTAAAATACCGAGTAGACAAGGAAGGTCACAGCCACATGGGTTTACGCAAGGCAAAGAGCATCAAGCACGGTGGTAAAACGCTCGAAGACATTCTTCTGGCCCACGAAAATTTCTTTCGCGGAAAAGCAGGTGGCGCGCGCGCCGATCTCACTGGCGCCGATCTGTCGAACGCTGATCTCAGCGGCCGCAATTTCAACGGCGCGATCTTGCGCGATGCGAATCTCTCCGGCTCAGATTTGCGCAAGTCCAAGCTGGCCGTTGCAGACCTCACCGGCGCGAAATTGCACAAAGCGGATCTGCGCAACTGCGACATGACGGAATCGATTCTGCCCGGTGCCGATCTCAGCGAAGCGCAAGCGAGCGGCATCGAATTTTTCCGTTGCGATCTGAGCAACGTCAATTTTCAGCGCGCGCAACTCCGCAACGTCAACTTCCGCCTCGCCAACATTAGCGGCGCGAAATTCAGCGGCGCCGACATGGGTGTTGCGATTCTGCGCGAGACCGACTTGAACGGCGTCGATCTTTCCGGCGTCGATCTCTCGACCACGCTGCTGCCGAAAGGCGTGACGGCTGAAGCGCTTTCAAAGCGTGCGTAACTGCGGCAGGCAACGCACGATTGTCGCCAGTCATTTACCTCACATTCATATAAGTCGAATGCCTAGAATAACTTGCTGCGCCTCCGATAGAATTCTGCGTCCCCGCGTGTTAGCCTCTGACCCAAGGCAACTCCTCTTTTAAACATCGTGGCAACGCCCACTACACAACTCGACAAATCCGGAACGCGCGAACGCGTCTTGCAGATCGTGCGCGGTTTGCTCGAAGAACTCGGCAGTAAAGGCGCGCTTCCGATGCTCAGCGCATCGTCGCTGCTCGATCGCGATCTCGGACTCGGCAGCCTCGAGCGCGTCGAATTGCTGTCGCGCCTCGAAGAGGCTTTCGGCGTGCGCTTACCGGATCGAGTCGGAGCCGAAGCGAACACGCCCGACGAATTGTCGAGCGCGCTATTGCAGGCTCCTGGCGCGAGAGACATCGACGACGATTCACCATCGATCTTGCATGCTTCCGCGACCGCGCGGCGATCGCCGGCACAGACACATCAAAACGATTCGCACGAGGGCATCTTTGCGAGCCATACACTGCTCGATGTCTTGCGCTATCGCGCGCGGCACGATGCCGAGCGAGCCCATCTCCTCATCTCCGAAGAAACTGCAAACGGCGCTGAGCGCGACGTCACCCTGACATTCGGCGAACTCTATGCCGCGGCGGAACGTTGCGCAGGCCGAACTCGCGCGTCGCGGCGTGCCCGCCGGTGGACGCGTTTCGTTGATGCTCCCAACTTCGCGCGCATTTTTCGTTTCGTATGCGGGAATCCTGCTCGCCGGCGCGATTCCCGTTCCAATCTATCCGCCGTTTCGCGCGGATCGCATCGAAGAATACGCGGCGCGCCAATCGGCGATTCTCAACAACGCTGAAGTTTGCCTGCTCCTGACATTTCGGCGCGCTGAAGCCGTCGCACGGTTGCTCGAGCCGCGCGTGAAATCGCTGATCGGCGTCGTCGATGCGGAAAAACTGCTCGACGCTGCGGACAAAGCTCCTCCGCCCGCGCCTGGTGCGGCGCCCGCTCACGTCACCGGCACTCGCGCACGACGCGCGAGCGACGTCGCACTTCTCCAATACACTTCGGGTTCGACCGGCGATCCGAAGGGCGTCACGCTCACGCACGCGAATTTACTCGCGAACATGCGTGCAATCGGGAACGCCACAGCGATGGGGCCGAACGATGTCGGCATAAGCTGGCTGCCGCTCTATCACGACATGGGACTGATCGGCGCGTGGCTCACTCTTTTGCTTTTCGGCGTACCGCTCTCGGTCATGTCGCCGCTATCGTTTCTCACGCGGCCCGAGCGCTGGCTCTGGGCATTTCACAAGCATCGCGGAACGGTTACCGCCGCGCCAAATTTCGCCTACGAACTCTGCGTGCGAAAAATTGCTGACAAAGATATCGAGGGGCTCGATCTAAGTTCATGGCGCATCGCGATGAATGGCGCGGAACCGGTGAATCCCGCGACGATGCAGCGATTCACGGAGCGATTTGCGAAGTACGGATTCCGCAACGAAACGCATCTGCCGGTCTATGGCCTCGCGGAATCCTCTCTCGCTGTCACCGTGCCGCCGCTGAATCGCGGACCGAAAATCGATCGCGTCGATCGCGAAACATTCTCAACGCAGGGACGCGCAGTTCCCGCGAGCGCCGACATCAGCACAGCGATCTCCTTTGTCTCATCGGGTGTTTCGTTGCCCGAACACGAAATTCGGCTTGTCGATGCTCAGGGCGACGAAGTACCCGAGCGCAACGAAGGCTTCCTCTGGTTCCGCGGTCCATCCGCAACAACGGGCTACTATCACAACGCCACTGCGACGGAAAAATTGTTGCCGCAGGGAGCAGCAAAATCTGCGAATGAATTCGCATGGGTCGATTCCGGCGATCGTGCGTATCTCGCCGACGGCGAGATCTACATCACGGGCCGCGTCAAAGACATCATCATCAAGGGCGGCAGAAATATTTATCCGCACGAAGTAGAAGAACTCGCAGCGCGCGTTGATGGCATTCGCAAAGGCTGCATCGTCGCATTTGGATTGAAAGATGAAGCCTCGGGCACCGAAAAATTAGTGGTCGTCGCCGAAGTCCGCGATCGTGATCCGAAAAAGATGGCGGCACTCTCGTCCGCCGTAACCGATCAGATTTCACGTGGACTCGGTTTGCCTCCTGATCGAGTCGAGCTGGTGCCGGCGGGCAGCATTCCGAAAACATCCAGCGGAAAACTGCGGCGCGAAGAAACGCGCCAACTCTTCAAGAAAGGCTCGCTTTCGCAAGGACGCCCACCGGTCTGGATTCAAATCGCGCGCCTCGGCGCGGGCGGAGCATTGAAGAGCGTCGGTCGCGCACTCGCAGCAGCGGCTCGACGCACCTGGGAAATCGTCCACGGTATTTATTTTGTGATCGTTTTCCTGATCTGGATTGTCCCCACGTGCCGGATCGTCAGCTTCATCAAGGATCATCGCGCTGCCGGGCGGTTCACATCGGCTGCATTGAAAGTCTTGTTCGCGATCGGCGGTGCCCGCGTGCGCGTTGTTGGCAAGGAATACATGGACACGCCCGGCGCAAAAATCTACGCATCGAATCACACCAGTTTCTTCGATGTTCTGCCGCTCATGCTGGGCCTCGGCGTTCCTTATCATTTCGTCTCGAAACTCGAAGTCCTCCACTATCCGTTCATCGGAACGTTCCTGAAGCAGATGGGTCACGTCTGGTTCGATCGCAAAGACGGCGACGCTCGCCTTCGGCAACAAGAACAGATCGAACAGCTTTTGCAGCAGGGCGAATCCGTTTTTATTTTTCCCGAGGGCACTTTCACGAAAGAAGACGGCGTTCGCCCGTTTCAACTCGGCGCATTCAAGGCCGCTGTCAGCGCGAATGCGCCGATCATTCCGGTTTCGATCGCCGGCTCGCGACAATTTCTCCGCGACGGAACCTATCTTCCGCGGCCGACCACCGTGACGCTCACTCTTTCTCCTCCGATTTATCCCCGCGGGGCAGCCGCGCCAGCCGGCAACGCTGCAAACTCGAGCGATTCCGCCGACTGGCACGAACTCATTCGCCTTCGCGACCAAACCCGCCACACCATCGCGCAGCACTCCGGCGAACCGATCATCTAAAACACGGATCGACTGCACGCGAATCGCGATTCACCGGCGCTGCGCCTTCGACCAATCGCATCACCGCGCGATGTTATAGATCACAGTGATGTACGTATCGACCTTCACCGCCTGCCCGTTCAACATCGTCGGTGTATATCGCCACTGTTTCACCGCCTGCATCGCCGATGCGAAAAACATCGGATCGCCGCCAACCGCTTCGAGCGACTGAATCATTCCATCCTCGCCGATGATCGCGTGCAGCTCGACTTTGCCCGATTTCCCAATTTGTTTCGCGAGCACCGGATACGTCGGCTCGACGCGAGAAATCAACTTCGACGCATCGATGCGCGACAAATGCACAACCTTCGGCGCCTTAGGTTGCACGCGGTGGTGGAACCGGCTGAGTTAAAGCGTGCGGATCAACAGTCGGAATCGCGCCAACAATATTGACTCCTGCTCCCTCCAGCGGATCCACGTCAACAATTTGCTGCGGCGGTTGCGGATTAGTGTTGATGTGCTGAGGAATTCGTGTCGGCGCGAAAAATCCCGTCGGTCTTACACGCGGATGCGCCATCGGAGCGACCGGAGTTTGCGGTTGTGGCGGGTGAGAGTAATACTTTGGCACCGGCACAAAAATTGGGACCGAAAGTATCGCTGGCTTGCCGAGCAATGGCATCAACAAGAGCACCGCCAGCGCAGCCACCTGCAACGTGATCGAAATCGCCAGCGCTCGTCGCCGAATTTTTCTTTCGCGCTTTTGTTGCTCAGCGTCGCCATCTACCAAACACACATTCAAGAGTTCGTGAGCCATCGCACACACCTCCACACAAGAATTGCTGCGACCACTTGGGAAATTTGCGGCGCCGAAGTCCTGCCGGTTGCTCAGCAGGCTTCAGCGCCGCGCTCGCAGGGATGTGAGGGTTGCGCGCGTCCTCATTTGCTTGGACACCGATTGGAGCGGCAAGTTCCCATGCGCATTCGCTGCCGCGCCGGCGCGAATTTGCCCAAACACCGCAGCTCCAACAAAACGCAACATTTAGATATTTGTATCAAAACGAAACCGAACCGCATCTGATTGCCAGTGGACGTGGATCTGAAGGAGGCGACAATCATGGACCGGCGCAACATTGAAACTGTTGGCGTGCGCCGCACCGGTTGGGCCGCTCTGGACCGCGATCCGCAGGAGGACCGAGTCGAATTCGCTTGTCCCCACTGCGGCACGCGTGGCCAGAAAAATGCCCGGCGCGAGCGGACGCAGTATCATTTCACGGATGGTTTTTTGCAGGATTTACAAGGCGAGGTCACGCAGTGCCGCTCATGCGGCCAGTCGTTGCGCGTCGTTCCCGTCGTGATGCTCCACGATCAGGACGAAACGCGGCGATTTGAAGCGGTGTTTTCACCGGAAGAAATTCCGGTTAATAGTCACTGATCGAATCCGCGAACTCGATTGTCGCGGACTCATTTCTTCGACTTCTTTTTTCATCACATTCTCAACTGAAAAATCTCACGTCGCACAATCACGCAGCAAAAACGGGGCGCCAAAAGCGCCCCGTTTCGTTTTAATCTCCGAGCTCTCTGCTGCGCGCCTTTAAGAAATTACGGACGCCCGTGCGCGTCATCCCAATTGTGTTCCGCGCGCCACTCGTGCCCGTCCACGTCCCACCACTTGTGGTCCTGCGCCCAGCAATATTCGCGCGCTTCCGACAATTCGTGTCGCGCATGCTCGGCTTGCTTGCTGTCATAGCCGTGATGCTTGATCGCTTGATGTAAATCGTGGTCGGCTTTTTCTGTGCGGTGTTGGCATTCCGCCTCGCTCGCTTTCACGCTCGGCGCCTCCGTGAAGAGCAAGAACGCACCCAGAGCCGTTAGCGTAAGCGCCAGCTTTCCGTATTCCAGGATTCCCGCGCGACGTTCCGTTTCCATGCCAACCTCCGGACTGAGTATTCGCTATGTCCGGAAAGAGCATGGCTTTCGGTGCGAATTTCAGCTATCAGGCAAGCACCGGAATCGCATCGGTAAGAAGCTGTAGGGAGGCCGAGATTCGGCCTGGTAACACACTGATAAAACATCACTTATCCAAGGCGTTCGACCCTAGGATTAGTGGCTCGACTCCAGCTCCATGTGGTACTTCTCCAGCCCAGTCTTGATGCGGTCAAACGCCTCGTCCACCGTGTCTGCGAACTGCAGCATCCTGTACTCGCTCGGACTGATCATGCCCCAACGGGTGATCGCTCGAAAGTTGAGGACCTGGTCCCAATACTTGCGCCCATAAATCAGAATGAGGCTGTTTTTCGGCAGCTTCCCGGTTTGCAACAGCGTCAGCATCTCGAACAGTTCGTCAAACGTTCCGAATCCACCGGGAAAAACGATCAGCGCCTTGGCGACCTGCGCAAACCATAGTTTCCTCATGAAAAAGTAGTGAAAGTTCAGGCTCAGCTCCGGGCTGATGTAAGGATTCGCAAATTGTTCGTGCGGCAGCTCGATCGACAAGCCGATCGATTTTCCGCCCGCCTCCATTGCGCCGCGATTCGCCGCTTCCATGATTCCAGGCCCACCGCCGGAGCAAACCACAAATCGCCGCGGCCGCTCGCCGAGCGTCATCGCCCACTTCGTGATGCGTCGAGAAAGTTCGCGCGCCTGCTCGTAATAGCGAGACATTTCGAGCGCGCTTCGCGCATCGCGCAGGGGCTGCCGATACGCAGCCCGTTGCGCCGCCACGCGCTTCAACGCCGCTCGGCTCTTCAATTTTCCCAGACGAGCCAGCGCGCTCTCCCGCGACTCGATGCGCGCTGAACCAAACATCACGATCGTGTCCCCGATGCCCTCCTTCTTGAGCTGCACCATCGGGTGCATATACTCGGTCAGGATTCGAATCGGCCGCGCCGCCGTGCTGTCCATGAAAGCCGGGTCTTTGTAAGGCGCTAACGGCGCATGCATCGGCTTGGGTT
The DNA here is from genome assembly GCA_963850795.1 of uncultured Acidobacteriota bacterium. Taxonomy (GTDB): domain Bacteria; phylum Acidobacteriota; class Terriglobia; order Acidiferrales; family UBA7541; genus Acidiferrum. The sequence continues at coordinate 206,172 of CAWKNS010000018.1, forward strand.
TCAGCTTTTTGATCTTTGCCGGGCTATCGTCTGCTTTCGCGCGGGCTTTCGCTGATCTTGCAGTCGTTCTCGTCTTCGTCTGTCGTGCCGCCATCGGGCGCTCCGAAAAATGTCCGTTACCATCTTAAAAACAGATGGCGTCGTCAGCAACGCTTGTCCTTGAAACTGCGTCGAATTGGATACACTGTGCGCGGAGGTCTTGCCTCAACCATGAACCGCTTACCGGCCTCAGGAGTGCTTCTCGCTGCTATCACAGCGGCGTTTTTCGTATGCGCGCCTGCCCTTTTCGCGCAATCGACTTCCGGCCCGATCTCGCCGCAGCCAGGCGCCGCGGTTCAACAGCCTCCGGCGCAACGCGATGCGAAGATCGGCGTCAGCGTCTCGCTCGTAAACACGCCCATCACCGTCCGCGACAAAAAGGGCAACATGATTCACTCGTTCGATGCGAAAGATTTCCAGATTACCGACAACGGCGTGCCGCAAAGCATCTTGCACTTCGACATGGGCGGCGATCCGCTTTCGCTCGTCGTGCTTGTTGAAACAAGCGCGCGCGTCGCCGCATTTCTCCCGCAAATCAGCAAGGCAGGAATCGTCATCACGCAAACCGTCATGGGCGACAACGGCGAAGCCGCCATCATCGGCTTCAACGACGCTGTCGATAAGCTTCAAGGCTTCACGCACAACGCGGACAAGATTGAAAATGTCTTCACCCATCTGCGACCCGGCACATCCGGCGCAAAACTCTACGACGCGATGACCGCGGGAATCGAAATGCTCAGCAGCCAGCCTCAACCGACTTCCGATCAACCGGGCCGTCGCCGCGTGATGTTGATTCATTTCCGAAGCCACCGACGTCGGCAGCGGCACACAATTTGGCGAAGCGTTGCGGCAGGCGCAACTCGCGAACATCACGATCTACAGCGTCGGCCTTTCGACGACGCGCGCTCAGTTACAGGCTGAGCCCCACGACAACACGCCGCAAATTACACCGCCCGGCACGTTCGGCGCTCCGCCGATGCCCGGCACCATACAAACTCCCGAAACCGATGCGGCACGCCTCGGCAGCGGCGATTTGGGACAAGCGATTATCTGGGCTGTGAAGCACGGCAAGGACAAAGTGAAAGGAAATCCGCTCGAACTTGCCGCGGCGGGAACCGGCGGCCAACACATCGCCACTTTCAAAAACAAATCCATCGACAACGCGATCGATGAAATCGGCGGCGAGCTGCACTCGCAATATTCGGTAAGCTACGCGCCCGCGGGAACGAACACGAACGGCTATCACGAAATCAAAGTCACACTCGCTAAATCAGCGACCACTGGTGTGAAGGACTCGAAGGATTGGAAGGTCCGCAATCGTCCCGGTTA
>CAWKNS010000019.1:0-72164 GCA_963850795.1 uncultured Acidobacteriota bacterium
TCATGCGTGTTGATGACATAGAGGATGGGCTTGTCGGTCACGGACCGGATGGCGGCCAGCAATCGCTTCCCAACCGGGACGCTGCCGCCGGTATCGATCACCGCCACGCTCTTGTCGCCGATCACGAAGCCGATATTGGCGATGTCGCCAAGATTTTCTTCGCTCATAAGAGCGATTTCGCCGGTATGGACGAACACGCCCGGAGCGATTTCCTGCACTGTCAGCGGGGCCAGCGGCTCGCCGCACGCCGCGCCTTGCGCCGCGAGGCCAGTGTCGCGACGAGGGCGCCGATGACCGCTTTGCGCTATCTGTTGCGCTAGCCATGATTTTCGTCCAGGCCGCCTCCGCCTCCGACATTCTGATCGGTGACGCCAAATCGCAGCCAGAAAGCCTGACCATCGCACCTGGCGGCGTGCTGATCGTCGGCAGCGCCAGTTCTCCATTCATCTACAAGGTGAAGCCGGGCGCCACCTCGGCGGAAAAATTTGTCGATGCCAGCGCCGAACCCGCCGGCACATTTTTCTTCGGCATGCTGGCCGATGCCTCCACCAACACCTTGTGGGCATGCCAGCTGACGCCCGTACCGAATACCACTCCGCCTGCGCGCCACACCACGCTGCGCAGCTTCGATCTCACGACAGGCGCCGCAAAAATCCGCTGGAATCTTCCCGGCGACAACAACGTCTGCAACGATTTCGCGATCGGCCCCGACAAGGCACTGTACATCACCGACACTTTCCCCGGCGGAATTTTCCGGCTCGCGCCAGGCGCGTCCACCGCGGAGCTTTACCTGGAGAATCGCGTTCTCGGCGGCGTCGATGGCATCACATTTCTCGATGGCGTGCTTTACGTGAACAACGTCGTCTTCAACAAGCTCTATCGCATCCCTGTCGATGCCTCAGGTAAACCGGGAACGCCGGTAGACATCTGGATTGACCAGCCGATCAAAGGCCCCGACGGCATGCGCGCCGCGAACGGCAAGCTCCTCGTCGCAGAGAATGGCAGCGGGAAGATTTCCGCGCTCACAATAAATGGTGACAAGGCAAGTCTCACCGTGCTCAAGGACGGGCTCAACACCCCGACCGGCGTCGAACCTGCCGGCGACACGATCTGGATCGCCGAGCGCGGCGCCGGCAAAGCCGTCTCGATCCCAATGCCCAAGTAGGACGGCTAAACGCCGAGCCAAAAACTAAAATCGCTCGCCAGATTGATAAACTTTCTGCATGACGCGCGCCATCCAAGCTCGCCGCAAAGTGTTCGGCCAAGTCCTGAAACATGCCCGCCTCAAGCCGCATCACGAATGCTGCGGCCTTCTGGCTGGCCAGGACGACATCATCACGCGAGCATTCCCGGCGAAAAACATCGCGGCTGACCCGGTCAGACATTACCTGATCTCATCCAAGGACTTCGCCCGCGTGATGGAGGAGCTCCGCAAGCGGCGGCTCAAATTCCTCGGCTTTTACCACTCGCATCCGCACTGGCTCGACGTGAATGAGCCATCGTCCAAAGACATTGCGATGGCATGCCATGAAGATGCGGTCCATTTCATCGTCACGCCTCGGCCTTACGCGGCCACGCCTGTTCGGGCATTTTCGATCCACAGTGGCCGCGCGACAGAACTCGAGATTCAAGTTCTACCCTGAGACAGACGTCAATCGGTTAAAGTCCTCACTCCATCTGCTTCTCGGGTGACTCGCAGAAGCGGAAAAAGATGCGATGCGCCTCGCCACCTTCAACATCAACAACATCAACAAGCGCCTCGACAATCTCCTCGCGTGGCTGGCCGAAGCCAAGCCCGACGTCGTCTGCCTCCAGGAACTGAAAGCCGAGCAAGGACAATTTCCCGCGAGCGCGCTTCGTTACTCTCGGCTATCGAAGCCGTCTGGCAAGGCGAGCGTTCCTGGAACGGCGTCGCCATCCTCGCGCGAAATCAAGACCCGGTGCTGACCCGAACGAGCCTGCCCGGCAATCCAAAAGATCGCCAGGCGCGCTACATCGAGGCCGCCGTCAATGGAGTCCTGATCACCTCCATCTATCTCCCCAACGGCAATCCCCAGCCCGGCCCGAAGTTCGACTACAAACTCGCCTGGTTCGAACGCCTCATCACTCATGCCGCCGGGCTCATCGCCGCCGGCGTGCCCGTCGTCCTCGCCGGCGACTACAACGTCGTCCCCACGCCGCAGGACATCTACCCAACGCGTTCGCTCGACAACAACGCATTGATCCAGCCCCCCAGCCGCCAGGCTTTCGCCCGCCTGCTCGCCCAAGGCTGGACCGATGCACTGCGCAAACTCCATCCCACCGGTCCGCTCTGGACATTCTGGGATTACAAACGCGACCGCTGGCCCAAGGACAAAGGCATGCGCCTCGACCATTTTCTGCTCTCGCCATCGCTCGCCGAAAAATTGGCCGACGCCGGCGTGGACCGCTTGGTCCGCGGCGAACCCAACGCCAGCGACCACGCCCCCGCCTGGATCTCGCTCGACGTGTAGATCCTCAACGCTCTATCGCTTGGAGTCGTGGAAGTCCGCTCCCTTCTAAGGCCGCCTACAGTATTTCTCACAAAATAAACGTCTCTGATTTCACATCCGATCACACGCCACCGCCGTAGCTCAACTCAGTGGTGGAATCAGCTTAAAAATTGCATCGGTGCGGCCTTCCTCCCGGCAAGCGCTCACTACGCAGTTCGGACCTCAATCTCGAATTGGGAGGAAAACCCATGGAAAAATTGAAAGAACTCGTGCATCGGTCTGTCTCGCGGCGGAAATTTGTCGTCGGAGCAGGAGCGGTTGCGGGTGCGACGGCAGCACTGACGATCACAGGTTGTGGAGGCGGTTCATCATCGAATCCCACGCCGACGCCAACTCCAAATCCGACTCCAACTCCGACCGACAACGATATTCTTAACTATGCGCTAAACCTCGAGTATCTCGAAGCACAGTTCTACCTGTACGCTGCGACTGGCGCTGGGTTGGCCGCCGGCGACATTACTGCCGGCGCGAGTGCCAGCTTCACGGGGCAGGGCAAAGTCACTGTGGGCAATGCTGCCCAGGTCGCAGGCCTCACTCCCGACCAGCAGAACATCATCAACGAAATCGCGTTCGAGGAACGTGCACATGTGCGCTTTTTGCGAACCGCTCTAGGTGCCAGTGCCGTTCCAATGCCCGACATCGATCTTTCTTTCTTCGGTCCACTCGCCGTCGCCGCTGGTATCACGACCGCTACAGCTCCGGCGTTCAATCCTTTCGCCAGCTTCGATGATTTTCTTGTCGGCGCTTTCATTTTCGAAGACTTGGGCGTCACGGCGTACGCTGGCGCAGCAGGGCTGATCAGCGCTGCTGGCGTGAAAGCGGGGTTGCTCGACGCCGCGGCCGGAATCTTCGCGGTAGAGGCGTATCACGCCGGCTACATTCGCACCGCGCTCACAGGCCGCGCCATCGCCGCCGGTTCTGCTGCTGCGTATCCCTATCTCGACGCCGCAAACAAGGTCGAAGCCCTGCGCGCCAAGCTCACCGTCGGCGCTAGCGCGGCTCCGTCCACGGCCGGCTCCGTCGAAACCACGTTGGTTCTTCCGACGAACTCGACTACGCCCAGCGCCATTGTTGCCGCCGATCCCGATAACGCGGTCGGCTTCGCGCGCACGCCCAATCAGGTCCATCACATCGCGTACGGCGATGCCACGGTTGGAGCTACCAAAGGCGGCTTCTTCCCGAGCGGCACGAACAGTGTCTTCGCCACGACCACCGCGTAAGACACACAGCGCCAACGCACGCATACGCAGCAAGTAGAGCAGGGCATCGCAGCAAACGCGGAAAAATTCGAAAGGAAAAAATTTATGGCGAATCAGGAAACGCAATTTCTCGATGATGTAATCGCAAAGAGCCGTCGCAAAATGTTGACCGTCGGACTTTCGTCGCTCGCTGGCGTCGTCTCTGGCGCAATGGCGCCCGCAGCGAAAGCAGCCGCATTCACCGACGCCGACATTCTCAACTTCGCTTTGAATCTCGAATACCTTGAAGCGAACTTTTACTATCTCGCTGCCTTCGGCACCACGATCGACATCGCCACTTCGATGTCCACCGCCGCCGGCGCACCGACGATCAAACTCTCAGGTACGGTCGGCACGCCGGGAACTGTCACGGGCGGCAGCATGGTTCCGTTCAGCACCACCGAAGTGGGTTCCTACGCGGTGGAAACCGCGGTCGAAGAGGGCAAGCACGTAAAATTGCTGCTCGGTGCTCTCGGAACATCCGCCGTCGCTCAGCCCGCGATCAATCTCGGCACTTCGTTTCAGACGCTCGCGACTGCCGCAAATATTCCCAACGGTTCTACTTTCAGTCCATACACCAACGACCAAACCTTCCTCGTCGGCGCGTATGTGTTTGAAGATGTCGGCGTCACGGCCTATCACGGCGCTGCGTCGTTGCTGACGACTCCTGCCAACCTCACGACCGCTGCGGGCATTCTCGCTGTCGAGGCTTATCACGCGGGGCTGATCCGCACGACGATCAACGCCCTGGACCCGACGGGAGCCACCATCGGCGGCTTCACGAATAACATCTCCACGCTACGCGCTACGCTGTCGCAAGCTGCGCTGCTCGGCGTCGCGCCCGGTCCAACCGACTCCAACCCTGACGACTTCGGCTTGGCAACATTCCAGGTCACGCTCGGCGCGTCTGCCTCCACCGCAACGCGCATCACCGACGCCGACTCCACAAATGCCATCGCGTTCTCGCGCAACACCACGCAAGTGCTGAACATCGTGACGGGTGGCGGAGCTGTCGTCGGTGGAAAAGTTGTGACGCCGGCGGTTGGCGTCTTCTTCCCAGCCGGCCTAAACGCCGGTCCGAACGGCTTCCGCTAGGAATTGAGAAGCGCCGCTCGGCGCGCTGCGGATCGCGCTCGAACAAAAAAGGGGCATCGGCCAATGGCCGGTGCCCCCTAACTACTTGCTTCACAGCTTCGCTAGCAGCCCGAGCAGGATGCGCAGCAAGCGGCTGAATCGCAGCAGCTCTTGTGCGCCGCCTTCGCCGTTCCTGCCAGCCCGAGTGCGATCACTGCCATCAACAACATTACTTTTACCGTCTTCATAGTCTTCTCCTTAAGGAAGTGGAAATAGTTTTAGTAAGGCGGATTGTGGTCCGCGCGAGGCATTTCAAAAGAGGTGGATTGCGGGGTGTTTTCTAGATCCGGAGGACGTGCACTTGCCTGAGAATATCTCGTCCTGCCTGCCACAACGTCGGAACCGCGGGGGCAGTCCGCACAAAAATTATGGACGGCTCATCGATCGCAGGCAATGCCAACGTATCGACAGGGAGCGAAACGGCGTGCTCGACTGACGTGCTGTCGCGTTGTGTGAGGGCAGTTTCCGTTGGGCAGCAAGACTTCGCATGACGACTGCTCTTGTCCGAACCACCGGACGAGTCGTGACCATGCTGGCAGCAGGAATCGCCAGCGTCGCCGCCTGTAGGGCAGGTGGTCATGGTTGCTTCTGACGACGAAGGTTGCGTCGATGCGGCCGCAGGCTTGGCGCATCCTAGCAAACACGCCAGGACTCCCAGCCACAGCGAAAGCGCGGTTGCCGTGACCGATCGCATTGCAAAGAGAGTCATGCCGGACCTCAGCTTACCAGAGCGCGCGGACACTTACGCAACTTTGCCATCATTCGCCACCGGCACGCGCCCTGCATGATCCACAAGGCCCGGCTCCAGCAGCCGAAACAAAACCGTCGCCGCAATTCCGCCCGCAAGCTGCGCCGCGACAAACCCAGCGACATCCCCCGGCCGTATGCCCGCAAACGTGTCGCTCAGTGTTCGCGCGATTGTAACCGCCGGATTCGCGAACGACGTTGACGCCGTAAACCAGTACGCTGCCGTGATGTAGCATCCCACCGCGAACGCGATCAGCTTCGGCTGCGATCGGCTGCAACCCCAGATCACGCACAGCAAACCGAACGTAGCCACGAATTCACTCAGCAATTGCGGCACGCCTCCGCGCGCGTGATGAGAAATCGAAACTGGTAGCAATCCGAACATCGCGTTCGCCAGCAGCGTCCCGAAACATCCGCCCGTCAACTGAGCCGCGATGTACGGCGCCGTTTCCGCCCACGGCATTCCTCCGGCCAGCGCATCGGACAAGGTCACGCACAGGATTAAATTGCGCCCCCGAGATCGGCCCGAATGTCAGAATCAACGCCACCAACGCCGCGCCTGTGGCAATCGTGTTCGCCAGCAGCGCTAGGCCGATGTTCCCGCCGACAGAGGCGCTCCGCCATGATTCCGGAACCGACAACGGCGGCAACCAGAAATCCTGTCCCCAAAAATTCCACGGCCACTCGCGCACCCAATCGCGGCTTCATTGTTTGCCGATGCGATCGACTGCTTTTTTGATCGCGAGCGAATCCAGGCTCGCCAAGGGCAGGCTCAAAAACAAATTGATCCTGCGGCCCAGAGTCACAAACGCATCTCGAAACGCGCGTTCGATTTCTTCTGGTGTCCCTTGCACCGCATGCCGGGTCTGCGACGCCCCAATGCGCTGTCATGGGTTGGCCGGGCCAGACCGGGCAAACTTCATTGGCCGCGCTGTCGCAGACCGTGAACACGAAGTCCATCACCGGCGCGCCAGGCTTTGCGAATTCGTCCCAACTCTTGCTACGCGCCTCTGCGGTCGGCAACTTCGCCAATCCAAGTTGTTGCAGCGCCTCGGGCCTCACTTTGCCTGAAGGAAAACTTCCCGCGCTATACGCCATGAAATGGGGATTCCTTTTGCCGTTCAAAATGCCTTCGGCCAGGATCGACCGTGCCGAATTCCCCGTGCACAGAAACAACACGTTGTAGTGCTTTTCCATCGCCACTCCTCAATTGCAGCAGGTCGGTCCGCAGCAAGCCTTCGCGTTCGCTCGGCTTTACCGCGCGGATGAATGCGCTCAAAAATTTCCCGTCCACTTGCGGTGCGATCGCATCCACGTCCAATCCTTGCCCCGACAGAAATTCGCGCGCGTCTTCAACTTTGTAGACTCGCGTCGGCTCGATCTCGACGTCGCTGAATCCAGCGGCCGCCAGCTTGTTCTGGTAATCCGTCTCTTCCAGCGCTCCGGCGATGCAGCCCACCCACAGCAACACGCTTTTGCGAATCTCCGGCAGCATCTCTCCGCGCGTCACCACGTCCGAAACGGCAAATCGTCCTCCCGGCTTCAAAACGCGAAATGCTTCGCGCAACACCGCATCTTTATCCGCCGAAAGGTTGATCACGCAGTTCGAAATGATCACGTCCACCGAATTGTCGGGCAGGGGAATATGCTCGATCTCGCCCTTCAAAAATTCCACATTCGTCACGCCGGCCTTCGCTTTGTTCGCATTCGCCAGCGCCAGCATCTCGTCCGTCATGTCCAGGCCGTAAGCCTTGCCCGTCGGCCCCACGCGCCGCGCCGACAGCAGCACATCGATCCCGCCGCCCGAGCCGAGATCGAGCACCGTCTCTCCCGCGTTCAACTTCGCGAGCGCCGTTGGATTGCCGCATCCCAGCGAAGCCAGCATCGCCTCCTCTGGGATTTGCCCGGCTTGGTTCGCGTCGTACAAATTGGAAGTGATTGGATCGCACGACGTCCCGGCAGGCGACGCTCCGCAACACGAACTCCCTCCCGATCCAACCCGCAACGCCGCGTTTCCGTATTTCTCTTTCACGACTTCCTTGATATTTCCGTCGCTCATCTCAGGCTCCTTTAGCGGCAATTTGAAATTGAGATCACGTCGCGCGGCTGCACGACTTTGTTCCGCGTGCAGCACTCCGCGTACAAGAACTGAAGAACTTCCTGGAGCGCCTCATGATTCGCCGAGTACCGCAAAAACGTGCTCTCGCGCCGCACCTGTACCAATCCTTCGTTTCGCAACTTGTCCAAGTGGTGCGAGAGCGTGGAGTTTGGAATGTCGAGCTCTTCCTGCAACTCTCCAACGACCATCCCGTCGGGATGCGCCGAGAGCAGCAGCCGCATGATCCGCAGCCGCGCCTCCGTCCCCATCGCCGAAAACATGTCGGCGAACTTCGCGACCTGCTCGGAGTCCCTTTTTGCCTTCATCATATTTCGATAATTGCAGAAATAAGGTGAGCTGTCAATCTCGTAGGACAGCAGCAAAAAAAAGACGGGCGACTCGCGAGAGTCGCCCGTCTTCACTTGCCGTGCGGAATTATTGTGGCGCCAATTGTTCTACGAGAGTGAGAGAACTACTTTGAACAGCTTTCACTCACCATCTTCAAACCAGTAACCGTCATGTGACCGTGTTCGGCGGAATCGCCTACTCCGTGCTCGGCCGCCTTTTCCTTGGCATCTTCCTTCGCCCCGTGGGCCGCGGCATTTGAGACGACGCCAGTCACCTTCACGCTGTGACCGACGTGCTCGCCCAGAGCGACCGCGTCGCTCTTGATTTCCCAGTTGTTGCCCTTCGCGTCCGTCAGCTTGTACTCCTTGTCGCTATCGCCCTTCTGAAGACAGCCCGACAGCGTCCGAACTTTCTTGTGTGTCGTTTTCTGTTCATCCTGCGCATACAGCGTCACGCTTGAAGCCACAAACAGTCCCAGTCCCAACGTCACCGCTGCGATTTTCGCTTTCATTCTGGATCCTCCGTCGGGCGTTCGTGTGCTGGGCGACGAATGCTCGTATACCTTGGATGCCGCACCTCGACGAAAGGGAGGCGAACGGTGAGAAGCGGGAGTTGTGCCGCCGGGCCACCAAAATGCCGTGGGTCTGGGCTCACCAGAAGCGCAGCGAAGTTCTTAAAGATGCGGACTTTGAAGCTTGCGTTGCTTTCGTTTCGATCGGCCTCAATGCCCGCGTGAATTGAGGTCGCGCGACAACATCAATTTAAACGTCAGTTTGTCTGCGCCGCCGCTCCAGCCCACACCCACTCCGGCCTCGACGTTCACGAAGTTGCTCTTGCGATCGAAAACTGCCCACGTCTCATGAAATTGCTGATTGATCGGCACAAAGTCGCGCAAAGTGCCAAAACCGTCGTACTCCTCTAGAGCAACCGCCCACTTATCGCTCAGGTTGTATGCGACGCGACCAGCAGGGTTGTACTCAAGTCCTTTCACACCGCCCGTGTAGTCCGTATCGACAATCGGATTGTAGATCAGGTCCCATCTGCCGAGATGAAATCCAATGATGGGTCGAATCTCGGAAGTGATGCGTCTCGATTCCCAGTACAGCGCGTTGACGCTAAATTCGAAGTTCAACCCATAAAAAAATTTGTGCTCCGCCGCGTGGGGCCGGACGAACAGCTCGCGAATCTTGAACCCGTTGATCGTCGCACCCTGATTTTTCGAGTAGAAGCTGTACACCGGCAGGTACAAGCCTTGCTCAAACCAAGGCTTCACGCCGTACGCCCACTCCGCAGCCCCATTTACCGAATCGTTTGCAATGACTGCGCCGCGGAAATCAGGTGTAGTTCGTCCGATCGGAGTGAAATTCGTGTGATTCATCAGGTTGAAAACGCCGGGCTCGGCGATCTCCGCGTCGTAGACCTGAATCTCGTCCGTTTGTCCCATTGTTCTCGCGGGCAGCACAGCCAGTCCCACTGCAATCGCCAGCATCAGCAAAGCACGTCTTCGCATTCCCTGAAGAAGTCTCACATCAGTTCCCAGCAAGCGAGAATATCTCAGCTTTCTGTTTCAAAGCCACAGCGGATAGGCCGCAGCTTAATGGTTGATGAAGCCCATGGAGTCGTCGAATTCCAAAGCGATAAAATCGAAGCACCAAAAGAAAAGGGCGCGGTAACTCGCGCCCTCACTTCCGCGATCAAGAACGATGTGCGAATGCCGCTATATCACGACCCTACGGATGTCGCCTGCTGCTCGGGTTTTCCTTCGCTGACGACCCAGCCGTCTTTTAGCTGGATGATGCGGTTGCCGTAGGTTGCGTTGCGCTCGGAGTGGGTCACTTGGATGATCGTTGTTCCCGCCTCGTTCAGGCGCTTGAAGAGTTGCATGATCTCATCGCCTTGTTCGGAGTGCAGGTTGCCGGTTGGTTCGTCGGCCAGAATCAGTTTCGGATTTTGAATCACCGCGCGAGCGACGCCGACGAGTTGTTGTTGTCCGCCGGAGAGTTGGCTGGGGAACAAATCTTTTTTGCCGACGATGTTGAATTTGTCGAGCGCGTCGCAGACCATGCTGACGCGTTCCTTGTGCGGGACATTTTTGTAGGACAGCGGAATCTCGAGATTCTCGAACACGGTAAGGTTGTCGATCAGGTGGTAGCTCTGAAAAACGAAACCGATATTCGCCTTGTGGAGCTCGTTGCGTTTTTTCACGTTGAGGCGATGCACTGGCTGATCGAGAAAGAAATATTCGCCGGTCCAGGAACTATCCAGCATCCCGATGATGCTCAGCAGCGTGGACTTTCCGGCGCCCGAGGGGCCCATGATCGTCACAAACTCGCCCGGCTGCGATGTCCAGGGTCACGCGGCGAAGCAAAAAGAACTTGTTCGGCCCCGCTTCGATCGATTTTTCCAAATTCCGCATCGAAATCAATGGTTCCACACCGTCTCCTTAAACCTAAGACCGAGCAAAATCTAACGCAGAGGCGCAGAGAACGCTGAGATGCGCCGAGTTCGGAGGTGACCTAACTTCGTGACCTTCCGCTGTGCTTGAGTCTCTGCCCCAATCCTACTCTCAATCCTGACACCGGCAAGTGGAGGCAACGTTCGGGCCCGGGGGACCCCTCCCCCTGTATTTGTGCAAGAGTGTGATTCTAAATACTTTGTAGTCGCGCTCGTGTGCAAGAGTGTGATTCTGAAGGGTTTGCGAGCGGAGATAGCGCGTGGAGAACATCGGTGAAGCGACTAACTCACTTGTTTGTGCGGACATCGGTCTAATCGAGCGTTCAGTCATGGCGAAGGGCTCGCAGCGGGTCCAAGCTCGCGGCGCGTCGGGCGGGCAAGTAGCAGGCCAACGCGGCCACACCTGCGAGGATGAGCGGCAATACTAGAAACGCAACTGGGTCCGACGCTTTCACGTTGAAGAGCAATCCCGCCATCGTCTTCGCCAGCCCGTAAGAAATCGGCAGGCCGATCGCCAGGCCGAGCAGAGTCATACGCATTCCGCCGTTGAGGACGAGCGAGAGGATGTCTTTCGTCTGCGCGCCCTGCGACATGCGGATGCCAATCTCATGCGTCCGTTCGCTGACCGAATACGACATCACGCCGAATATTCCGACGCAGGCCAACGCCAGCGCGATCACTCCCAGCACCGTCATCATGACCGCGATATATGCGATGCCGATAATCCCGTCGGTGATCACCTTGTCCATCGACTTGATGTTGTACATGGGCAGATTCGGATCGATGGCCGCAATCTGCGTTCGCACCGTCGACACAAACTTCAGCGGATCGCCATTCGTTCGCAACGCGAGAGTCGTGTAGTACGGAGGGCTTTGCAGTTCCGATCGATAAATCGTCGGCACATCTTCTCGTGAGATCCAACTGTAGTGCAGATCGCCGACGACTCCCACAACCGTGAACCACGGGCTTTCGGAATCCTCTTTTCCAATTTTGATCTTGTGACCAATCGGATTCTCGCCGTTGAAATATCTTCGCGCCAGGCTTGCGCTCACCACGGCAGCTTTGGGAGAGGTCGCGCCATCCGAATCTGAAGATATCGGCCATCGCGGAGTCCAAGATTCATCATGTGGAAATAAGGCGGCGAGATGGTTTCAACGATCGCGTCGCGATTTTCATCGCGTTGCGTAAGCGGCCGGCCTTCGACCGAGAAGTCCTGTGTATCGATATAACCGCCATCGGAATAGGGGAGGTGCGTAACCAGCGCCACTTCCTGAATACCGGGAATTGCGGAAACGCGCTCGCGGACCTGTTGATGGAACGCCAGACGTTGCGCTTCCGTGCCGTATTGCGTTTCCGGCAGCGACATGTTCATGGTGAGCATCGTGGAGGGCGAGTAGCCTTCGTTGACGTTGAGGAGCCCTTGGAAGCTACGGACGAGCAGACCTGATCCGACGAGCAATACGAGGGCAAGGGTTACTTCGGCAATTACCAGGGCGGCGCGCATGCGATGCCGTCCACGTCCGATTGAGGTGCCGCGCCCGCCCTCTTTTAGCGTTCCCGCGACGTTGGTTTGCGAACTGATCAGCGAGGGCGCAATTCCCGAGAGGATTCCGCTCGCCAGGGAAATGCCGATCGCAAAGAGAAAGGCGTTCGCATCGAGACGAATCGTCTTCCATCCGGCGACGAATTTCGCCACATCGGCCGGCATGTGCGCCAGAATCATGTCGAGATTCCACTGCGCGAAGAACAAGCCGAGAATGGCGCCGCCGAGCGAAAGCAAAATGCTTTCGATCAGAAGCTGGCGAACGATCTGCCAGCGGCTGCCGCCCATGGCGGAACGAATCGCGAATTCGCCGGTGCGCCCGGTGACGCGAGCGAACTGCACGTTGGCGACGTTTGCGCAGGCGATCAGCAGGACGAAACCGACCGCGCCTAGCAACAAAACCATGTATTGCTTGGTGAGGTCGCTGGTCATGTAGTTGCGCAAAAGCGTGGGAGCGATGCGAAAACCGCGGTTGGTGTCGGGATAAGCGTCGGCCTGCTGCCGCGAGATGGACTGCATCTCCGCGGTCGCCTGCTCAAAGGAAACGCCCGGAGCAAGACGTCCGATCGGATATAGCCAGCGATTATCGCGGCGGCCACGCTCCTTGGTGTCGAAGGACATGGGCAGCCATGCTTCGGCCGGCATCGGATAGTCGAAACCCTTTTTCATCACGCCGACGACGGTGTAGCTCTTGCCACCGACTTTGATGTTCTTGCCGAGGATATTCGGATCAGAGGCGTAGCGCTGTTCCCACAGCGCGTGACCCAAAACGATGGCTTGGTCCTTACCGACTTCTTCTTCCTCTGGCAAGAACGCGCGACCCATCGTGGGTTGCACGCCGATGGTATCGAAGAAGTTTGCCGGAACGTGAAAGGCCTGTACTTTTTGAGGCTCGCTGTCGCCGGTGAGATTCACTTCATCCCACTGGTACGCGGTGATGCTATCGAATGACTTGGCTTGTTTTTTCCAGTCGAAATAGGTGGCGGGAGCAATTCCGACAAAGTCGACCGAGCCGAAACCGCCGCTTTCGCTTTGAACGTGTTTGTCGAGGAGCGCGATGTAGCGGTCGGCATTCTCGAAGGGAACCGGATGCAGCAGGAACGCTTCGGCCATGCTGAAGATGGCGGCGTTCGCGCCGATGCCGAGTGCTAGAGCGATGATGCACACCAGCGAAACGAGCCGGTTCTTCATCAACATCCGAACGCCGAATCGCACATCTTGCCAGAGCGCTTGCATCGTTCCTCCCCACGAGCGCGCGGAGCACGCAGCTCGCCTAAGGGACTAACGGATTCTTGCTGGAATTGTTTCCAGCAATCTGACTACGAGGTTCGCTGACCCGAAGCAACTTCTGAAAGTCACAGCCGAAAGAACCCTGAATGCGATAAGGGCGCGCCGGAGCGCGCCCTTGAAGAGAAAACTCTTGCTTCAGGGGCTGAAGCCCCCGATTCGCAGCCGAGTGAATGTCGCGGCTGAAGCCGCGACCCACAAAGCGTCGCCTCGAAAGTCGCTTACAGACTACGCTCCGACGCGGGCTTCTTGGGTTTCTTCGACGATGCGGCCGTCGAAGAGGTGAATCGTGCGCTCGGCGAAGTTTGCGTAGCGCTGGTCGTGGGTGACCATGCAGATCGTCGCGCCGTTGCGATGCAAGTCGCGCAGCAATTCCATCACGGCTTCACCGTTCTTGGAGTCCAAGTTTCCCGTGGGCTCGTCGGCCATCAAGATGAGTGGATCGCCGACCAACGCGCGCGCTACAGCGACGCGCTGTTGCTGACCGCCCGAGAGCTGCGACGGATAGTGCCGGAGGCGGTGCGCCATGCCGACGCGCTCCAGCGCGTTCTGCACCTTCTGCTTGCGCTCGCTCGAGCTGGTGCCTCGATAGGTGAGCGGCAGCTCGACGTTCTCGTACACGGTGAGGTCGCCAATCAGGTTGAATGCCTGGAAGATGAAGCCGATCTCGCGATTGCGGATGCGCGTGCGCTCGCTGATCGAGAGGTTCGCAACCGGCTGGCCATTCAATTCATAGAGGCCGTGGCTAGGCGAATCGAGCAACCCTAGAATCGACAGCAGCGTTGACTTGCCGCAGCCCGACGGGCCCGCGATCGAGATGTAGGTGCCTTTCTTGATCTCGAGGTGAATTTCCTCGAGGGCGTGTGTCTCGACCTCATCGGTCATGAACACTTTTTTGACGCCTTCCATCTTGATCAGTGTCGGTGCGTTTGGATCGAGCATGGGCTCTCCTTGAAATCAGTCGTTCTGTTTAAAGCTTAAGAACCAAAACCTAAAGTCGAAGATGGCGACATAAAGTCGCCTCTACAAATCGCGACGAATCGGCGAAGCTGAAATCGACACACTGTCGTCTTCTAATCTGCTAGACGATGTATAGACGACAAATGTTCCTAAAGTTCTCGTACCAGTACCGATTTTGATGTCGCTATTCATAGCGGAGCGCCACCAAGGGATCGACTCGGGTCGCCCGGCGAGCCGGAATGTAAGCTGCGGCTAAGGCGACGAGAGTCATCAGGACCAGCGAGAGGCCGACCGTAGCCGGTTCGAAAGCCTTGACCCCGTACAACATCGAATTCAACAACTTGCCTAGCCCATATGTCAATGGGAGACCGATAAACATCCCGATCAAGAAGCAGCCAGGACATTTCGGTGAGGATCATTTTGCCGACGTTGCTAGCCTCGGCGCCGAGGGCCATGCGAATGCCGATCTCGCGAATGCGCTGGGTGACGCCGTAGGCAAGCAAGCCGTAAATGCCGATTGCGGCCAGCAAGGCAGCCAAGCCGCCGAAGATTTCGGACAGGCTGAGCGATGAGCCGGTCGTTGGCAAGCTGGCGGTCGATCTGCGCTTCGAACGTGCGCAGGCCAGTGACGGGCAAGCTCGAGTCGAGATCATTGACGACGCTGCGAACGGAGTTCGAAATCTGGGTCGGATCTTGCGTCGTTCGAACGTAATAGGTGAGGCGGCCAACGTTGGTTTCCTGCGCGTACGGCGCGTAGACGAAAGGCTTGATTTCTTCGTCCTTCACGCCCTCATGGTGGCTATTTTTAACGACGGCGACGATTTCCATGTCGGGCGGATGGTCGGTCGAATATCCAAAGCGAAGGTGATGGCCCATCCCATTGCCGGCAGGGAAGAAGGTTTTCGCGAATGCCTCGTTGACGATGACGACTTTTGGACTGCCCATCACGTCGGCGCGCGTAAATTCGCGGCCTGCCAGCAGCGGAATGCCCATGTTGGAGAAGTGGCCGGGGCCGATGGCGTTCCGAAGCACATGCCTGGTTCCACGATCTTCGGCGGGCTCGCCTTCGACATCGACGTTGGAGCCGCGATCGCTATAGCTCATCAAGCTTTCCGCGGCGCTGCTGACGGAGCGAGACGCCGGGAAGCGCGGCGAATCTTTCGTCGAAATTCCGAAAAAGAGCGAAGCTGCGCGCGTCGTCGTACCCGAGAAGTCGCGGCGCGACGGTGAATTGCAGCACGTGATCGGTGCGCAGGCCGAGGTCGGTGTGCTGAGCGTTGAAGAGGCTGTGGGCGAAGGCGCCGGCAGCAGTCACAAGGAGCAAGGTTATCGCGACCTGGCAGATCACGAGGCCTTGACGCAAGCGCTGATGGCTAGTGCCGAGCGACGTTGTGCCCGCCTGCTCTTTCACGCTCGAAACCAATTCATTGCGCGTGGCGCGAAGGGAGGGAGCGATGCCGAAAAGCGCGACGCAAACCGCGGCGACCACAAAAGTAAATGCGAGAACTGCCGGATTCAGCGTCCCGGACAGTCCCTCAGCGATTCCATTTTCCGAAGCGAATTTCGCAAGCGCGGAGCTTGTCCACGATGCGATGAGCAAGTCCAAGAATCGCACCCGCGCCGCCGAACAGGATCGACTCGATGAGAAGCTGGCGCACAAGCTGCCAGCGGCTGGCGCCGAGCGACAATCGAATTCCGATTTCGCGCTGCCGCGAGGCGGCGCGAGCCGTCAACAAGCCCAGCGACGTTGGCGCACGCAATCAAGAGCACCAATCCAACCATGCACATCAGCGCGATGAGCTGATTCCCGCTGTCGCTGCGCCAGCCCTGCCGTCCGCGCGAGCCGGGGTGAAGAATCATTTTACGAGCAAGAAATGCGGCCTGTTCTTTGTCGTTCCAGCCAGTGAACAGCGGCAATTCGTCACGAAGCAACGCGCTGAAGGCGGGCTGTAAGCCGGCGGAGGCTTGTTGGATCGACATCCCGGGTTTGATGCGGCCAATCAGCTTGATCCAGTTGTCGTTGTGACGCGTAAGATCGCGCGGCGGGACCTCCAGCGGAGAGACCATCGTGATGGGA
The DNA here is from genome assembly GCA_963850795.1 of uncultured Acidobacteriota bacterium. GTDB lineage: Bacteria > Acidobacteriota > Terriglobia > Acidiferrales > UBA7541 > Acidiferrum. The sequence goes on from CAWKNS010000019.1 coordinate 16,418, forward strand.
ATATAAAGCTGCGGATCGTAGCCAGGCTGCGTGCCATCGAAGGTCGAGTCGGTGACGCCGACAACGGTCATCGGCTTGTTGTTGACCAGAATCCCCTGATTCAGGATGCCGGGATCGCCGCCGAATCGAGATTTCCAACAGCCGTAAGAGAGAACCACGACGGGGGCGCCGCCGGGTGTGCCGTGTCGCGCGGGCTCAAGCGTGCGTCCGAGCGCCGGTTTTACCCCAAGCGTTTCGAAAAAATTTCCAGAGACAACGTAGCCTTCGACCCCCTCGGTGTGGCCGCGATAGGTTAGGGCGCTCGGAATGGGGCGACATCGCGGCGAGACCCGAAAAGACAGGATTGTGATCCCGCAAGGTCGCTAGATATAGAGGGTAAGAAAAGGATTCGGAGCCTTCTTCGCCTGGCGCGCTGTTTTCGTCGGAGCTGAGGTGTCCCTGCTTCGGGCCGGGAGAGTACAGGAGGACGAGCTGGTCGGGATTCGGGACGGGCAGTCGGCGCAGGATAACTTGCTGAAGAATCGTGAAGATACCGGCGTTGGCGCCGATGCCGAGGGCGAGGGTCAGAACGGCGATGGCGGTGAATGCTGGGTTTTTGGCCAGCATTCGAACGCCGAACCGGACATCGCGCCACAGGCCGTTCACCACTTCTCCTTAGATCCTCAAACTCAGCTCGGAAGAGAACCGTGCGTTGCTGTAATGACGTTGCCGGGGCCTAAATCGTTTTCAGAAATCGCACAGAAATCTGAAAACTCAGAAGCGCAATTTCGGCGCCGGGTTGTCAGTCACCGCCGGGCCTTTGCGGCTACTCGTATCGGAGCGCGACCAACGGGTCGACCCGGGTCGCGCGGCGCGCCGGGACGTAGCAGGCGACGACGGCAACGACTGCGACCAGAACCAATCCGACCAGATAAATCGACGGATTCGATGCCTTGACGCCGAACAAGCAGCGATTCGCTCAATCGCGCGAGCACGTATGCCAGCGGCAGTCCGACGACGACGCCTGCGATCAGCATCGAGCCGACTTCCTTGACGATGAGCATGCGAATGTCGCCGGACTCGGCGCCGACGGCCATGCGAATGCCGATTTCGCGTGTGCGCTGCACAACGAGAAAAGCGAGCACGCCATAAATGCCGAGGGCCGCGAGCATTGCGGCGAGTCCGGCGAACGCGGCCGAGAGCACAGGCGACCATGCGCGCGCTGAACAGATCTTCTTCGACGACGCGATCCATGGTCTGTGAGGTTGTAGACGGGAAGATTCGCGTCGGTGTCGCGGACGACGCTCTGCATCGCCGAAGCGAGCTGCAAGGGATCGCGCTCGGTGTTCACGTAAAAGCTCATGCCGTCGAGGACTGTGCGCTGCGAATACGGGACGTAGACGTAAGGATTTGCGGTGATGGACTTGACGTGATCCTGATTGATGTCGCGCACGATGCCGACGATGGTGATGTCGGGTTTCACTTTGTTGCCGGCGCCGAAGCAGAACTTCATTCCGATCGGATTGCGGCCGGGGAAGAAGCGCTTGGCGACGGTTTCGCTGATAACGCCGACTTTCGGCGCGGTGGCGTTGTCGGCTTCGGTGAATTCGCGGCCGGAAACGAGCGGAACGCGGAAAGTGGAGAAATAGGTCGGGACCGGTGGCGATGAAGTTTACGGTTTGCAGATCGTCGGGGACTTCGGCGCCGCCTTCGGCGGTGATGTTGCTGCCGGCGGTGTCGCCAGTGAGCGCGCCGAGTTCGGAAGAGGTGACGCGCGCGGACGCCGGGAAGGGCGGCGAGGCGCGCGCGCAGATCGATCGACGAGGCGAATCGTGCGCGGATAGTCGTAGCCGTTGAGCGCGGGAGAAATCGTGAACGTGATGACGTGTTCGGTGCGGAGGCCGAGGTCGACGTTGCGGAGATTCCAGAGCGTTTTTGTGAAGAGCGCGGCTCCAGCGAGAAGCAGCAAGGTGAATGCGACCTGGCCGGCGACGAGAGTTTTGCGGAAGCGGACGTGGGCGACGCTGGCGGAGGAGGTCGAGCCTTGATCCTTGATGATGTCGGTGACGGAATTGCGAGTGACGCGCCAGGCGGGAAGGACGCCGAAGAAAATTCCGGAGAGCAGCGTTGCGGCGAGTCGCGTAGAGAAGAACGGACGGGGTCAAGCTGGGCTTTGAGGCCGTCGATCCGGCGTTGGCGACGACGATCGGCGCCAGTTCGGCTGATCAGCCACGAGCCGAGTAGCGATGCCGATGATGCCGCCGGCCATGGCGCACAGCATGCTTTCGATGACGAGTTGGCGCATCAAGGCGAGCCGCGCGTCGCGCCCATGGCACTGCGAATGGCGAATTCGCGCTGACGCGAAGCGCCGCGAGCGAGAAGGAGATTCGCGACGTTGGTGCAGGCGATCAGAGGACGAGCGCGACCATGGCGAAGAGAACGTAGAGTTGCGGGCCGGAATCGCGCTGGACGACGTTGCGTCCGCGCGCGCCGGTTTCGAGCACGATTTGTTTCGCGAGGAAGGCCTGGCGCTTTTGCTCGTTGAAGCCGGTGATCTTGGTGAGGTTTTCCTCGAGCAGCGGATGATAGGCGGCGTTCAATGCGGCGCGGGCTTGGGCGTCGTTGACTCCCGGCGCTGCGGCGGCCGAGAACCTTCATCCAGTAGTCGTTCCATTCGTTGAGCGCGCCGTCGTCGAAGGTCATCTGCTTGGCCATCGACATCGGGACGAAGACGTCGGGCGTTTGGCCGACTTGCACGCCGGTGAAGCCGTTGCGCGAGACGCCGACGATGGTCATCGGGACGTTGTTGACGAGGATGGTTTTGTTGAGGACGTTCGGGTCGCCGGCGAAGTGGCGCGTCCAATAGTTGTAGCTGAGGACGGCGAGCGGTTCGCCGCCAGGAGATTTGTCGTCGTGCGGGAGTGAAGACGCGGCCGATGGCGGGTGTGACGCCGAGGACGTCGAAATAATTTCCGGTGACGAGTTCGAGGCGGCCGCGCTCGGTTTGACCTTGTGAGGCGAGGCTCGCGTCGAGCGCGGAGCGCGCGAGCGATGCGGCGATCGCGTTGGCGGCGCCGTCGCGCAGGCCTTTGTACATCGGGATAGGAGAAGGATTCGGTGTCGTCGCCGTCGCTGGAGACGCGGCCGGTTTTGGGGCCGGGGGCGTGGAGGACGACGAGTTCGCTCGGGATTTCTCACGGGCAGGCGGCGCAGAAGGATCTGGTCCATCAGGCTGAAGATGGCGGTGTTGGCGCCGATGCCGAGCGCGAGGGTGACGACGGCGATGATGGTGAAGCCGAGATTTTTCCGAGGACGCGAAGACCGAAGCGGATGTCTTGCCAGCAAGGTGTTGTGCATCGTGGTAGAGAGTTACTCGTTTCTATGAGTGCGTATACGAGCCGGATCGGCGTTGGCTCGGCGCGCCATGCGCAGGGAATGTTAGCAGGCGCAGCGGTGGCAGACGCGCAACGAGTGTAGCCGCTGATAGCGCGACGCCGACGAACGTGCGATGCGGGTCGGTCGCGCTGACGCCGAAGAGTTGGTTTTTCAGCACGCGCGAAATAGCGAGCGTGCACAGCCAGGCCGACGACGAACGCCCGCCAGCGCCAGAGTGACGCCGCTGCGCAGAACCATGCCGATGATGTCGGCGTGTTCGGCGCCGACGGCGACGCGAATGCCGATTTCGTTGCGGCGCTGCTCGACGCTGTAAGAGATGAGTCCGAACAGGCCGACGGTTGCGAGCAACAAGCCGGCGGCAGCGAAGACGGAAACCAGCAGGCTGGTGAATTGGCGTTGCGCGACAGAGGCCTCGACATAGTCGCGCAGGTCGCGCGCTTTGTAGATGGGAAACTCGCGAGTCGAGCGCGCGAACTTGCTCGCGGATCGCGGGCAACAGGCGCATCGGTTCGCCTTGGGCGCGAACGACGATGTTCATCGCCCCGAGCGCGGCCTGGTCGTAGGGGACGTAGCACTCTGGATCGGTGGCCTGCCATAGATTGCGATGGTGCACGTCGCCGACTACGCCGACGATTTCGCGCATCTTTTCTTTCCCGGTGTCGGCGACGCCGGGCTTGATGTGCTTGCCGATCGGATTTTCGTTCGGGAAGTAGCGGTGCGCCAAAGCTTCGTTGATGAGCACGACATGCGCGGCGTTTCGTTCGTCGCGCGGCGTGAAATCGCGGCCGGCGATCAGAGGGATGCGCATCGTCTTGATGTAATCCTGCGCGACGGTGCGGAAGTGCACGCGCGGCTGTTCGCTCTTGGCGACCGGGCGGCCTTCGATTTCGAACGATGTGCGGATGATGTCGTCGCCCATCGGCAGCGGGAGGACGGCACTCGCGCTTTGCACGCCAGGGACAGCGCGGACGCGCTCGAGAAGTTCACGGAAAAAGATGATCGACTGCTCCGGCTTGCCGTAACGCGCGTCGGGCAAATCGAGATTGAAGACCATGACGCCATTGGGATCGAAGCCGGGCGATTGGCGCGTGAGGTGAATCATGCTTTCGACGAGCAGGCTTGCTCCGACGAGCAGAATCACCGCCAGCGAAACTTGAGCGACGACGAGCAAATTGCGAGCGCGTGAGGCGCGCTTGCTTTCGGAGCTGGCGCGGCCGCCTTCTTTTAGCGAGAGAAATAGATTGAAGCGCGACGCGTGCCACGCGGGAGCCATGCCAAAAAGAACGCCAGTGAGAACCGAGACGCCGAGCGTGAATGCCAGCACGCGGAGATCGATTCCGGCTTGCGCGAGGCGCGGAATTTGGAGCGACGGAAAGCTGGCGAGCAAGGTCGTGCCCCACACGGCGAGGAAAAGGCCTAGCAATCCACCGGCGAGTGCGAGCAAGACGCTTTCGGTCAGAAGCTGACGCAGCACACGGGCGCGGCCCGCTCCCATCGACGCGCGAATGGCCATCTCGCGCTGCCGTCCAGCGGCGCGCGCGAGCAGCAGATTCGCCGCGTTGGAGCACGCGATCAGCAGCAGAAATCCGACCGCGCCGAGCACCATCATCAACACGGGGCGAACGTCTCCGACCATCGCTTCGATCTGGGGATGCAGCGTCAGGCTGAGGTGACCGTTGGAGTCGGGATATTGTTTTTCGAGCGCGGCGCCGATTGCGTTTGCGTCGGCATCGGCTTGTTGCACCGAGATCCCTGGCTTCAGTCGGCCAAGACCGCGAGAAAATGCGCGCCGCGCTCGGACGTCATCGGTGGATCGGTTCCGTTTCCGACCATTTCCACGCCGACAGTCGTCCAGAGTTCAGGCGTCTGCGCCGTCAGCAGAAATTGAAAGTTGGCGGGCATCACTCCGACGACGGTGTACGGCTTGGCGTCAAGCGTGATGGTGCGGCCGACGATGTCGGGGTTGGCGCCGAAATGCGAAGTCCACAGGTGATGGCTCAAGAATCGCGACGCGCGTGCCGGGCTGATCTTCCGACGCGATAAATGTGCGGCCGAGCAATGGCTGGGCACGCAGTACGTCGAACAGATTCGCGCTGACGATGCTCGCATCGATATGCAGCGGTTCGCCGGAGCCCGTGAGCGTCGACGTGCTTCTGTCGTAGGTCGCGACGGATTCGAGCGTGCGATTTTGCGCGCGGAAATCGGCGAAGTCGGGATAGCTGAGCGGGCGATGCAGATCGCCGAGGTGCACATCGATGCCTTGAATGGCGACGAGTCGCTGGCTTTCCGGGAAGGGAAGCGGCTCGAGAATGACGGCGTTGACGACGCTGAAGATCGCGGTGTTCGCGCCGATGCCGAGCGCAAGCGTCAGCACCACGACGGGGTGAAGCCCGGCTGCTTGGCGAGCACACGCAGCGGCGTAGCGAATGTCCTGCCACAAGCTATTCATTGGCGATCGCTCCACGACTAGATACGAGAAGTTGCGATTGGTTCAGTGAAAGTTTTCGCCGGCGCGTTCATCGCGAATCGACTTACGGCGCGAGCACGTGAGCCGCTTACTTCAGCCGAATGCGATCGACGTTGTCCCACTGCGACATATCCGACAGAATCACTTTGTCGCCGACTTGCAACCCGCTCAGGATTTCAACGGTGTTCACCGAGTTGCGCCCCAGCTTCACGTTGGTGCGCTCGGCATCGGTATCGTCAGGCATAACTTTGAAGAGGCTGATCGTCGCATCGGTCTGACCATGCACCGGACGGCCGACGTAGAGCACGTCTTTCAGATTTTCAAGCTCGATCGTGCCATCGACGCTGAGGTCGGCGCGCGCTCCCAGCGGAAGCGGATCGTCGATGCCGACGTCCACGGTAACGGTGCCGTTGACGACCGAAGGATCGATACGAATCACGTGGCCATTCACGATGCCGTTGCGCGTATCGACCGTTGCGTTCTGGCCGATGACGATGTCTTTCGCCTGCGTTTCCGCAATCTTGATTTCGGCCTTCAATTTCTTCGGATCGGCGACGCGCGCAATGTTGGTGCCCACCGCGACGCTCTGTCCGACGTCGACCGGCAGCAATTGCAACACGCCGGTGATGCCCGCGCTGCACGTGCAGCGCTTCGGCTTGGTTCCTACGCAGCTCATACATGGCGCGCGCTTGCTCGACGTGCGCCTGTTGAGCCTGCAACCGCGCCTGCGCTGAATCCGCCGCAACGCGCGTGCGCTCTTGTTCCAGGTCCAGACGGATCTTCAGTTGATCCTCGCGAACCTTCGACAATTTCTGTGTGACGTCGGCGTAGATGCCTTCTTTGTAGAGCTTCACATCGACTTCATGCTGCAGCTTGGTCTGCTCGTAATCGCTGCGCACACCTGCTTCGATCGCCTTTTGGTTCATCAACTCGCTGTTGACCTGAACCTTCAGGTTGGCAAGATCCGCTTCGGCGCCCTTGAATTGATATTCCGCGTCCACCAGCGTTTGCGCCACGGCCGGATCGGACATTTCGAGAATCACCGTGTTTGGCTCGACCAAATGGCCCGGGCGAATCACGATCTTATCGACGCGCGCTGTCGTCAGCGCGGCGATCCAGTGAATATCGAGTGGCACAAGTGTGCCCAGGCCGCGGACTTCGCGCAGCATCGGGCCGCGCTTCACCGTGTCGGTCCAGACCGTGCCTCGATCCACCGACGGCGCCGCAGGCTTCAGCCGCGACAGTCCCAGCGTTACGCCGGCAATTACCACGACGGCGACGATGACGTAGGGCGCTCTCTTGATTTTTTTGGCTTTCGCGTTTGATGGTCGTTGTATGTCCATATAGGTTATCGCGTACTACTGAAATCGCACGCGGGCTGCCCCGCGCGGCCTCGGTCTAAGCCGTTGCCTTCAATCGGTTATGGCTGGTGGGCCCTTGTTGAAAATAGCACCAATGACCGAAAATGGGAATAATTGTCCCACGAGCGAACAGACCGGCAGGCGTTCCGGCACGATTCGTGCTCGCCATTTTCGTGCCCGCCCTCTCGCAGCGCAGTGGATTCAGAGTCACTCGCTCGCCTCAGTCTGTGAGTTCACTATTTCCCGGGTCACCACGACCCGCATTACATCGTATTCACAAGACTCGTCCGGTCTCCTATTAAGAAACGACAAAAACCGGTCGATTGTTCCGCGGCTGCTCACTGCTAGGCGGTCTACCCAGTCGCCGGAACTTTGCCGCCAATTCCAGGGAACTGTAGAAATGACAACAACTCATGGCGTTCGAACGACACGACGCGAAACCGCCAACACCAGCGAAGAAACCCGCCCGTTGAAAACAGCGTCCATTATTACAGTCCACACCTCTCGCACACGGGAACGGAGCTTCGCATGAGAATAGACGTTAAGCGGCTGGCGATGGTCTTGTCTGTTGCCGTCGCAACTTTGCTCGCGGCTTTTTCGGGCGCGCCAGCGATCTCGGCGGCCACTCGTGCCCCCTTTCCCGATAACAAATTCGCGCAGGATCCGGCCGCAGCAAGGCGGCGGTCAAGGCGACGAGCGCCGCCTGCCTCTCTTCGGCAAAATCACCGCGCTCCACGACACCTCGATGGACGTCCTCGACACCAACGGCGACACGATCAGCGTGAAATTTAACGGGCAGACGCAATTTCGGAAAGATCGCCAGCCTGCCAAACGTACTGACTTCAAGGTGGGCGACATTATTTTAGTTCGCGGCCAGGAAGTGACCGACCGTAGCTGGACGGCGGAGGTCGTCGCCGCGCGTTCGATGAACGGTCAGGGTGGACCCGGTGGGCGCGGAGGCCCGGGCGGTGGCGGACCAGGCGGCCGCGGCGGGTTCGCGCAGCAAGGAACGCTCGGCAAAGATTATGTCGCCGGAGAAATAAAAAATGTCGATGCGCCAAAGCTCACCGTTCTCCGCTCCGACAACGTCACGCAGACTTTGGAATTGAACGAAGACACCTCGATGCGCAAGGGACGCGACTCGATCACCATGGCCGACATTCAGCCGGGCGATCACGTCTTTGCGCGCGGTGCCGTCGAAAATAATGTGTTCGTGCCGAAGACCGTCGTCGTGATCGGCCCCGAGCAGTGGAAGCGCATGCAGGAATTTGGTAATCAGGCGCGCGGTGAAGGCGGCGGTGCGCCGTCGCCAGCAGGGTGGCCAGTCGCAAGAGGGAAGTTCCGGCGCAGCCGATACGCCGGCACCCAATGCCGCGCCACCAGCGCCTCCGTCTCCGAATCCGCCGTCGCCTGCTCCAACTCCGGCACCAGCTCCGACGCCGCAATTGCAGTGACCCAAATGGAGCTTCATCGTTGAAATTTTTCGGCCTGATCCCGGTCCCCGCGTTCGCGTGCTTGCTTGCGACGGTTTTTCTTTGCTCGCCATCCATGCGTGCGCAGGACCCGCCGCCTCCGCCCGCTCCCACTCCGGCGGCCCAGTCCCAGCCTCAATCAGAATCGCAACAGCAACAACCTCCACGCCAACGGATTCAGCCGCGCCCGCGCCGGCTTCATCGCAAACGCCAACGGCGCAGCAGCCGGCGGCGACCGCTCCCGCGCCGACATCATTTGAAATCAGCGGCACCGTTAAATCCGGAAAAACACCGCTCCCCGGCGTCACCGTCACCGCCGCGAACACTCTCACCGGCAAGAAATATTCCGTCGCCACCGCTCTCGACGGCAGCTACAAATTCTCTGGCCTTTCGCGTGGCCGCTACGTCGTCCGCGTCGAATTCATGGCCTTCGCGCCGCAAACGCAAGAAATCATTCTCAAGCCCGACACGCCTACCGGAAAATTCGACGCCGAGATGATTCTCGCTTCGCGCCAGGCCGAACAATCGCCCGCAGCGTCTGCAATCGCCGCAATCGCCGGCCGGTCGCGGATTCCAAAGCTTCTCGCTTGGAAAATTCGCTCTCCGCTCTGGAAGGCGGCGCGCGAATGGCGCAGCAGCCATCAGGCGCAGGCGCGAGCGCCAGCGACATCGCCACCCTCCCCATGGGCGGCGCCGGCGCCGACGCAGCCAACGAATCCGTCAGCATCTCCGGCGCGCAAGGCCGCAGCCAGGATTTCGGCGGCGGCAGTGAAGAAGATCTGCAGAATCGCGCATCGAAGAATTTCGCCAGCGCGCGCAAGCGGCAGGATTAATTCCCGGCGGCCAAACACGAGGCGGCGCCGGCGGTGGCCCGGGCGGCGGCTTCGGCGGCCCCGGTGGATTCGGTGGCGGCGGCCCGATCGCGATCGGACGTCTTGGCCGCGGCTTCAACGTCAACCAGCCGCACGGCTTCCTCTATTTCTCCGACGACAACGCGAATTTCGACGCGAAGCCCTACTCGCTCACCGGCATCCAATCCGAAAAAGCCAGCTACAACTTCGCGCGCTTCGGCGCCAACGTCGGGGGCCCGCTCAACATCCCGCACATTTATCAATGGTGGCACCAAGACGTTCTTTCTTCGTCGGATGGAACGGCTCGCGCGGCAGCACTCCCTACGACGCCTACTCCACCGTGCCCACCGCGGCCGAGCGCGCCGGCAATTTCGCTGGCGCTACATATAATGACGGCTCGCCCGTTCAGATTTTCAATCCAGCCACCGGCGCACAGTTCAACTTCAACGGCCAGCCCAACGTCATCAATCCCGCTTTAGATCAGCCCGCAATCGAAAGCTTTGCTCGCGTACATCCCGCTGCCCAATCTCGGTGGCACAACGCAAAACTTTCACTACGTCACCAACGACGACAGCAACACCGACGCGATCAGCCTGCGCCTCATCCACAATTTCGGCGATTCCAGCGGCCCGTTCGGTGGAGGCGGCGGTGGAGGTCGCGGCGGTGCAGGAGGCGGAGGCCGCGGTCGCCGCCCGCAAAACAACATCAACTTCGGCCTCAACTATTCGCGCAACGATTCCGCTCTCGTGAATCCGTTCCCATCGCTCGCCGGCAACACCAACACGCAGGGTCTGCAAGCCAACGCCGGCTGGACCTACGGCAACGGCCGCCGCACCAACATTCTTCGCTTCACCTACAATCACAACCACGTTTCGACTTCGAATCTCTATTCCAACAACACCGACGTCGCCGGTCTCGCCGGAATCACTGGAGTTTCCACCGATCCGTTCGACTTCGGTATCCCCGGAATCAGCTTGACCTCGTTCAGCGGCCTCACTGATCCCACGCCGCGCCGCGAACTCGATCAGACCTACACAATTTCTGACACGCTCTCCTGGTATCGCGGCAAACACAACTTTCGTTTCGGTGGAGACTATCGCCGCATTCTCCAAAGTTTCCGCTCGGCGAAAAACGCCGAGGGTTCATTCGTCTTCACTGGCCTGGAGACTTCGCAGTTCGCCGCTGGCGCGAATCCCGTCAATGACACTGGCTACGACCTCGCCGACTTTCTGCTCGGCCTGCCGCAACAGACGACTCTGCAATCCGGCACCGACTCTTACGATTTCGCGTCGAACTCCTTCGATCTCTTCGCGCAAGATGACTGGCGCATTCTTCCGAAACTCTCGCTGAATCTCGGTTTCCGCTACGAATACAACGGCCCGTACACCGAAGCGCACAATCGCATCGCCAATCTCGACGTCGCCAACGGTTTCACCGGCGCGTCCGTCGTGCTGCCCGGGCAGTCGGGATTTCCCTCGTCGCTCCTCCATCCCGATCGCAACGATTTCGCTCCCCGCATCGGCATCGCGTGGCGCCCGCTCAAAAACACCGTCGTCCGCACCGGGTACGGCATCAACTACAACCTCGCGCAGTACGCGAACATTATTCAGAATTTTGCGTTTCAGCCGCCGTTCGCTGTTACCGCGACAAACGTCGCGAGCGCTGGCGCTGCCGCTCAGTCTCGCCAACGGGTTTCCTGCTGTTCCGCCGGGCCTCGTCACCAACAATTTCGCGAATCGATCCCAACTATCGGCTCGGCTACGTGCAGATCTGGAATCTCGACATCCAGCGCACGCTGCCGCACGGCTTCTTGCTCAATGTCGATTACAACGGTTCCAAGGGCACGCGCCTCGATACCGAGCGCGCCATCAACACCATCGCTGGACTTCAGCCGTTCATCTACGAATCCTCGGCAGGCAATTCGGTTTTTCACGCGGGCTCGGTGCGTTTCCGCAAGCGGCAATCGCACGGCATCAGCTACGGCGCTCGTCTACACATTTTCGAAATCGATCGACGATGCTTCGTCGATTGGAGGTGGCGGCGTAGTCGTCGCGCAAGATCCGTTCGACATCGCGGCCGATCGCGGTCTGTCGAGCTTCAATCAAACGCACAAATTCACGGGAAACTGGATTGCCGAGTTGCCTTTCGGCGACGGTCATCGCTACCTGCAACGCGGCGCCGCTGTCGCACATTCTCAACGCGTGGTCGCTCAGCGGCGATTTCACCATCGCCAGCGGCCTCTGGTACACGCCGCGCGTTCTCGGCAACAGCTTCGACATCGATCGCGGCGTCAGCGGCTCGCTTCGCGCCGACGTCACCGGCGCTCCGATCACGCTCGTCAAATCCGTCGGCCGCTGCGTGGTTCAACACTGCCGCGTTCTGCGCGCCGTCGACGTTCCGCGGGCACAACCAACACATGCGCCAACCCGAACGGCACCGCATTCGGCGACGCCGGTCGCAACATCATCGAGGGCCCAGGCGAATTCGTAATCGACATGTCGCTCAGCAAATCGATCACGATCAAAGAAACTCGCGCTCTCGAACTGCGCATCCAGGCCGCCAACATTTTCAATTTCATCGACTACTCGTCGATCAACACCGTCGTGAACTCGCTCCAGTTCGGCCAGGTCACAGCCGCTGGTTCCACACGCCGCGTAACCTTGATCGCGAGGTTCCGCTTCTAAGATGAGGGACTGTGCAAAACGAAAAGATCGTCGAAACAGACGAAGATCGCGATCAGAGAAGTTCGCGCGCGAGAAAGCTGTCATCCTGCGGCGATCCGATAAGGATCGCCGAAGGATCTCAAATTAAGGATCATGCAACGAAGTTCCAACGGAGCGCCCATGTCAGCACCACGCAAACCAATCGCCGCCCTCGCCGCTCTCCTCGCTACCACGAGCGACTCGTGCCGCTCCGCGCCCAAGACGCCCCGCAACAACCCCAATACCGCATGCACGTCACCTCCGAACTCGTCCTCGTCAACGTCGTCGCCCGCGACCACCACGGAAATCTCATCCGCGACCTGAAAAAGGCAGACTTCACCATCACCGAAGACGGCAAAAAACAAGACATCTCCACCTTCGATTTCGAAAATGTAGACGCGCTCGCCACCGCAGGCGCAGCCGACGCCACCGTCACCGGCGCCGCGAGCAACGCCCCGAATCCCGGCCTGCTCCACTCCTCGAATCCCATTCAGATCGACGCACGCGATCGCCGCCTCATCCTCTTATTCTTCGATTTCAGCGGCATGGATCCTGAGCAAATCGATCGCGGCGTCGACTCCGCCACAAAATTCATAAAAGACAAAATGCTCCCCGCCGACATGATCGCGCTCGTCTCGCTCTCGACGAACATGCACGTCGATCTCGATTTCACCGACGACAAAAAGAAAGTCCTCTCCTCCTTGGCAGCCTACAGCTCCAGCCAGGGCCAGGGCTACGACGCCGGCGCCGAAGGCTCGAGCGAAGGCGCGGCCGAAACCGGCGGCTCGTTCACGCCCGACGACACCGACTACAACACTTTTACCGCGGATCGAAAATTGCTCGCCCTGCAATCGCTGATGCAGTCGCTCGGGAAAATCTCTCAGAAAAAATCCATCATCTATTTCAGCAACGGGATCACGCAGTCCGGCGTGGACAATCAATCCGCATTGCGCGCCGCGACGGCCGCCGCGGTGAAAGCGAACGTTTCAATTTACCCGCTCGACGTGCGCGGCTTGCAGGCATTTCCTCCAGGAGGGGAAGCGCAAAACGCCAGCCTGCACGGTCAATCCGCCTACAACGGCAACGCCATTTTCAACGACCTTAACGGCAACGCGAATTCGCAGGAAACGCTTTCAACGCTCGCCGACGACACTGGCGGCAAAGCCTTCTTCGACTCCAACGATTTCAGCGGCGTCTTCGCGCAGGTGCAGAAAGATACGTCCGCTTACTACGTTCTCGGTTTCACCAGCACGAATCCCGCGAAAGACGGCCGCTTCCGCCATCTCAAAGTCGCGCTCAATCGCGCCGACGTGAAAGACATCAAACTCGAATATCGCTCCGGCTACTACGCAGGCCGCGATTTCCAGCATCTCAATCGCACCGATCGCGAGCAGCAACTCGACGACGAACTCGACGCGCAACTCCCGCAAACCGATGTCGCTGTTTACGCCGGCGCGCATTATTTTCGTCAAGACGACAACCACTACTATCTCGGCGTCTCGCTCGTGATTCCCGGATCGCAGATTCCGTTCACGCAAGCGAAAGACAAAGACAACGCCACAATCGACGTGATCGGTGAAGTTTCAGCCAACGGAAAATTGCCGGTAGGGCATCAGCGCGACACGGTAAAGCTCGCGCTCGACAGCGCGCAGCAAGTCCGCCGCAAAAATGTGCAGTACAACACCGGTTTCGTCTTGGCGCCCGGTGAATATCATTTGAAATTTATCGTTCGCGAAAATCAGACGGGCCGCATGGGTTCGTTCGAGACCGACGTCACAATTCCGGATTTGCGCAAAGCCCCGCTGCGCATGAGTTCGGTCGTATTAGCGAATCAGCGTGTCCCCGCGAGCGGCGCCTCAACGAAAAAAGGTCTGCACCCGCTCGTTCAAAATCAACAAGAGCTCGTGCCAAACATCACACACGTTTTCACGCAGGACCAACATTTATATCTGCAGTACGAAGTCTACGATGCTGCCCATCAGCGCAAAGGCGGCACCGTCGCCGCATCGAGCGGCAACAGCGCTCTCGACGCTCTGCTCGGAGCCGATTCCGGGTCGAACGCAAACGGTGGAGCGAACGCTACACCGCAACCGAAGCCGTCGAAAGACGCCGTCCACGTCTTAACGAACATCGAATTCCTGCAAGGCAACGCGAAAGTCTACGAATCGAAACAAATCGTCGCCAACGAAGTCACGGCGCCCGATCGCAAAGCCGTCATCTTCCAGATCGACTTGCCTCTGCAAGCTCTCAAGCCCGGCTTCTACACCTGCCAGGTCAACATCGTCGATGACAACGCCGGCAACTTTGCCTTCCCCCGCTGGCCCATCCTGGTTAAAGAAGCGCAACCCGCTACTCCTCCGTCCACTCCAGCCGCAACGCCGACGCCTAGCGGTATGTAGGGGCGGGGCTTGCCCGCCCGGCGTGCGCGCGACCTCGATCGATCCGCCTCTCGGTAGCGCCAGCGCCGGCGTTTTTCTGATCGTTCTCGCTGACTACCCGCCGAGCACTTCCTTCGCCGCATGAAACGCCGAATTCGCCGCCGGCACGCCGCAATATATCGCGCACTGCAGCAGCACTTCTTTAATCTCTTCCTTCGTCACTCCGTTGTTCAACGCCGCGCGCACATGCATCCGAAATTCTTCGCCGCGATTCAGCGCCACCATCGGTCGCGAGCGTAATCATGCTCCGCGTCTTCCGATCCAATCCCGGCCGCGACCAAATTTCTCCCCACGCATACCGCGTGATGAGCTCCTGAAACTCTTCGTTGAATTCATCGCGATTCGCCAGCGACCGATCGACATGCGCATCGCCCAACACTTCGCGCCGAATCTTCAACCCTTGCTCATATCTTTTCTTCTCGTCCATCATGATCTCCCGTGATGTCCGCTACGCCAGGAACTCCGCGACCGCCGCCGAATATTTCTCGCGCTGCTCGATATTCGACAAATGCGAAGCGTCCAACTCCGCAAACGTCGATCCCGCGATGCGATCCGCCACGAATTTCGTATCCACCGGCGTCGTCGCCGGATCATGCGTTCCCGCAATCACCAGCGTCGGCACGCGCACCCCGCCAACCTTCTCGCGGAAATCAAACGCCTTCACCGCTTCGCAGCACGCGATGTAACCAGCCGCATCGCTCCGTTCAAACACATTGCGAATCTTCTCGATTTCGGCAGGCGCCTTCGCCTGAAACTCTGGCGTGAACCACCGGTCGATCACAACCTTCGACACCGACTTCACACCGCTTTTCTTGACGGTCTCGATGCGCGTGTTCCATCCATCGTCGCTGCCGATCTTCGCCGCCGTATTGCTCAGCACTAACCTATTCAACCGTTCCGGCGCATTCGCGCCAAGCCACATCCCCGTCTGTCCGCCGATGGAAAGCCCGCAATAGTTCACTTTGTCCAATTTCAAATAATCGAGCAGCGCAACCGCATCGCGCCCCATCTGCTCGATCGTGTACGGCCCCGCCGGCGACGACGAACCACCGTGCCCGCGCTTGTCGTAGCGCAGCACGCGAAACTTTTTGCCGAAATCCGCGGCCTGCCCGTCCCACATCGTGAGATCGGTCCCCAGCGGATGAGAAAACAGTAGCACCGGCCCCGTGTGGAGCCCCGACCACTCATACCGCATTCGCAATCCGCTCAACTCAGCAAATGCCATGACGCTCCTCGCCCGCTATTCCGTTGACTTGCTCGCTGCAACGACTCGATCCACAAACTCTTCGGCCAGTCCCAAATAGTTCTGTGCATCGAAAAGCCCATCGATCTCTTCTGTCGAAAAGTGCTTGCTGATGGAGGGCTCCTCATCCACAACATCGCGCAAGTGTCGCCCATCTTTGCGCGACGTGTTGCAAGCCGCCTCGACGGTTTCGTGCGCCTTCGCTTTGCCGATTTTCTTCGCGAGAGCCATCGAAACGGCCTCCGCGAAGATCAGGCCATGAGTCTCATCGAGATTTTGGCGCATGCGTTCGGGATCGACGTCCAATCGCGGAGCAAGCGCCGCCATCGTGTGTGCTGCACCACCCGCCAGCGAAACAACTTCAGGCAGAGTCTCCCACTCCGCGTGCCACCCGCCGAGTCCGCGTTCATGTTCCTGCGGCATCGCCGCAAGCATTGTTCCAACGAGTCCTGGCACGCGAGTCGCCGCGGAAAGCACAGCAGCGCAAGCGACTGGATTACGCTTGTGCGGCATCGTCGATGAACCGCCGCGACCTTTTTCCGCGGGCTCAAACACTTCCGCCACTTCGGTCTGTGCCAGAAGGGAAATGTCGGATGCGATTTTTCCAAGCGTGCCGACGAGCAATCCGAGGGTGGTTGCAATTTCAGCGACACGATCGCGATGCGAATGCCAGGGAATTTCCGCCAACGGGAGTTTCAATTCCTGGGCGAGATATTTGGCGACTTCATCGCCCTTTCCATCAAGCGCTGCGTGCGTCCCGACCGCGCCACCGAATTGCAGCACGAGGCACCGCGCCTGCGTTTCACGCAGTCGGGCGCGATGCCGATCGATCGCATCGAGCCACCCGGCGACTTTCGCGCCAAATGTGGTCGGCGACGCGTGCTGCATCCAAGTCCGTCCGACCATCACAGTCGAGCGATGTTCGGTCGCCAGTTCGGCGAGCGCATGCGCCAGCTTGTCGATGTCCGCCGCGATGCAAGTCAGCGCTCCACATAATTGCAGGATGAGCCCGGTGTCGATGACGTCCTGACTCGTCGCTCCCCAATGCACGTAGCCCGCGGCTTCCGCGTTATTTTTTGCGACGAGCGCGGTGAGCGCCTTGACGACGGGAATGGCAGTGTTTCCCGCAGATTTCGCCGCGCGTGACAAAGCGTCGAGATCGAACAAAGGCGCTTTGCATTGCTGCGAAATCGCCTGCACCGCGGATTTCGGGATGACTCCGGCGTGCGATTCCGCTTTCGCGAGCGCCGCTTCAAAACTGAGCATCGCCTGGAGGCAAGTCCGGTCGGAGAGCCACTTTTCAACTTCTTCGCTGCGAAACAATCCGTCTAGAAGATTCACTCAGACTCTCTCAATGATCACTGCGATGCCTTGGCCGACGCCGATGCACATCGTGCAGAGCGCGTATTTTCCCTTGGTGCGCAGGAGTTGGTAAGTCGCGGTGGTAATCAGCCGCGCGCCGCTTGCGCCGAGCGGATGTCCCAACGCAATCGCACCGCCATTCGGATTGACGTGCGCAGCGTCGTCTTTCAATCCGAGTTGGCGCATCACGGCGAGCGCTTGCGACGCGAATGCTTCGTTGAGTTCTACGGCGTCCATCTGCTCGAGCTTCAATGCAGCCTTCGCCAAAACTTTCTTTGTGGCGGGAACAGGGCCGATACCCATCACTCGCGGCGCGACGCCGGCCACTGCGCTTGCAATGACTCGAGCGCGCGGCGTGAGTCCATGCTTTTTCGATGCGGCTTCCGACGCAATCAGCAACGCGCATGCGCCGTCGTTGATGCCGGAAGCGTTGCCGGCAGTGATCGTGCCGGTCGGTTTCACCACAGGTTTCAATTTCGCGAGCGCTTCGAGCGTCGTATCAGGACGCGGGTGCTCGTCTCTATCGACGGAGATGGGATCGCCTTTTTTCTGCGGCACCGGCACGCCGACGATCTCTTCGGCCATGCGACCTTGTTGAATCGCGGCACTCGCACGTTGATGGCTGCGTAGCGCGAAAGCGTCCTGGTCTTCGCGCGAAATCTTGTATTCCTCGGCGACGTTCTCGCCGGTCTCGGGCATCGTCTCCGTTCCGTACTTCGCCTTGAGCGCGGGATTGATAAAACGCCAACCCATCGTCGTGTCTTCAAGTTTCAGTGAGCGCGAAAATGCCGCTTCGGATTTACCGACGACGAACGGCGCGCGTGACATGCTTTCGACGCCGCCAGCGATGACGATTTCTGCTTCGCCGGACTTGATCGCACGCGCTGCGCTTGCGACCGCGTCCATCGACGACCCGCAGAGGCGATTTACCGTCGAGCCGGGGACTTCGACGGGAAGCCCAGCGAGCAGAAGCGCCATGCGTGCGACGTTGCGATTGTCTTCGCCGGATTGATTGGCGCAGCCGTAGATCACGTCGTCGAGCGCGTTCCAATCGACGCCGCGATTGCGTGCCACGAGGGCGGCAATCGGAATCGCGGCAAGATCGTCGGCGCGAACGGCGGAGAGCACGCCGCCGTAGCGGCCGATCGGCGTGCGAATTGCGTCACAGATGTAGGCATTTTCCATGTTCAGTTTGAAGCCGCAATTGCGAGCGAACGGCTATAGTAACATCGAGCACCAGCGGCGCGCCTGCGATCGGCTCGCCACGATTTTGTAGGGGCGCAGCACTGCTGCGCCCCATGTCTGCAAGATCGATCGGCATCGTCGCAATCTTTTTTTCTCGATGCTCGGCGAATCATTTCTTTCTAGCGATGCGAACGCAAATTGGAATCATCGGCGCTGGACCGGCGGGATTGATGCTGTCGCACCTGCTGCATTTGCAGGGCATCGAGTCGGTCGTGCTCGAAAGCAAGTCGCGCGAATATTGCGAGAGCCGCATCCGTGCCGGAGTGCTGGAGCACGGCACCGTCGAGTCTGATGGTGCAATCCGGCGTTGGCGCGCGATTGCTGCGCGAAGGGCTCGTTCACAACGGCGTCGAGCTGCGCTTCAACGGCGCGGGGCATCGCATCGACTTCGCCGACCTCACCGGGAAATCGATCACGATTTATGCGCAACACGAGGTGATCAAGGATCTCGTAGCGGCGCGTGTCGCGGCCGGCGGGCAAATTGTTTTCGACGCCGAGGCGATGAGCGTGCATGACATCGAGTCGAAGCCGACGATTCACTTTCAGCGCAATGGCGCGACAGAAACGCTCGAGTGCGATTTCATCGCGGGGTGCGACGGCTTTCACGGAATCTGCCGGCCGGCGCTGCCTGCTTCGGCGCTGAAAATCTACGAGCGCGAATATCCATTTGGCTGGCTCGGAATTCTGGCGAAGGTTCCTCCTGCTTCGGATGAATTGATTTATTGCTACCACGAGCGCGGGTTCGCGTTGCTGAGCATGCGGTCGCCGGAGATTTCGCGGCTGTATCTGCAATGCGCGCATGACGAAAATATCGAGGACTGGTCGGACGATCGCATCTGGACGGAATTGCGGACGCGATTCGCGACGCGCGACGGATTTGAGTTGCGCGACGGAGCGATTCTGCAAAAGGGCGTGACGCCGATGCGGAGTTTTGTGGCTGCGCCGATGCGTCACGGGAATTTATTTTTGTTGGGCGATGCGGCGCATATCGTTCCGCCGACGGGCGCGAAGGGGTTGAATTTAGCGGTGGCGGATGTTCGCGTTTTGACGCGGGCGCTAATTGATTTTTACAAGCGCGGATCGAGCGATGGGTTAGAGCGGTATTCGGATGTTTGTTTGCGGCGGGTTTGGAAGGTGCAGAGATTTTCTTGGTGGATGACGTCGATGCTGCACCGGTTTCCGAATGAAGATGCGTTTGCGCATCAGTTGCATTTGGCGGATTTGGATTACGTGACCAGTTCGCGCGCGGCGAGCACGTCGTTAGCAGAAAATTATGTTGGTCTGCCGTTTGACGGCGAGTGAAGAGAGAAGGGATTTTCACCACAGTGTGCACAGAGGCCACAGAGAAGACGTTATTCATAGCGGAGAGCCTCGACGGGATTTAGTTTGGCGGCGCGGGCCGCGGGGTAGAGGCCGGCGACGAGGCTGACGACTACGGCGAAGGCGATGGCGCTGGCGGCCAGCCACCATGGGACGTAGGCGATTTTCACGCTGGGAAGCGCCTGACGCTGCAAATAAAAATTTGTTCCCCAAGTTAGCGCTTCGCCGATCAGCCAGCCGATCGCTACGCCGCAGATTCCACCGACAAGACCCATCGCACCGGCTTCCGCGAAAAATAGACTGCGAACATCGCGATCGGTTGCGCCGAGGGCCTTGAGCACGCCGATTTCGCGGCGGCGTTCGAGGATGGCCATCACGAGCGTGTTGATGATGCCGAGCGATGCGACGGTAAGCGCCAAGCTGCCGAACAATCCTAGAAATAAATCGAAGACAGTGAAGACGAGGCGGAGGCTGCGCGTCGCGTCTTGCAGCGAAAACGTATTGAAACCCAATTTTTTGATGGCGTCTTCGACTTGCGTAACGTTTTTGGGATTTTTCACGCGTACGGTGAGCGCCATATAGGTGGGTTTGGCTGAGCCGCCGGCGCGCACGAATTCGCCGACGTCGCCGCCTTGTGCGGGGTGCATTTCCTGCGCGGTTTTGAGTGGGATGAAGACGCGGCCACCACCGAACCCTCCGACGCCGGCGCTCGGATCGGTGTCGATGATGCCGACGATGCGCACTTTTTTGTCGTGGGAAACGATGGAGATGCCGCCAGGGCCGCCGCCACCGGACAGCATGTCGTCGAGTTCGTCGTCGATGTCTTTCGGTTTGTTCGCGTCGGGCTGCGGATTTTCGTGTCGCTGTGCGTAACGGAGCGTGACTTCTTTGCCGACGAGTTGCGCAGTTTGCGGATTCAATTCTTTTGCAAACTCGGATTGCAGAATGACTTCGTCGCCGGTCGGTGAAGAGAAGAATTTGCCGGTGATGTTGTCGAACGAGCCCATTTTTCGTGATGACTCGGGCATGGCGAGAACATTGGTGGAAAAACTGCCACCGTTGAAGCGGACTTCGGTGAGAAAGCGAACTTGAGGATAGGCTTCGGTGACGTTGGGGAGTTTTTCAAAGTCCTGGCGTGCGGTTTCGTCGAGAGGTTTTGCGGGCTCGGATTTCTCGGATTTGTTGTCGTTGCGGCGCGGGCGATCGCCGTCGCCGTTTGGGCCTCCGCGCATGCCGCGCTTCGACGTGACGAAGACGGCGTCGAAGAGGCCGGAGCTGTTGAGCTTTTGTGAGGCGAGGGTTTGGAGGCCGACGCCGAGGGAGAGCATGGCGACGAGGGATGCGACGCCGACGGCGACGCCGAGCGTTGTGAGCGAATTGCGGAGGATGGCTTCGCGGAGATTGCGGAAGGCGAGTTCGGTGAGGTCGCGGGTTTTCACTCTTGCGCCTCATCGATTGCGGACTGGCTGGAGGGCGCCGGCGTTGGGCGCGTCGGATTTTAGTTTGCCGTCGCCGAGGGTGACGATGCGAGTCGCGAATTGTTCGGCGAGGGGGCGCTCGTGGGTGACCATGATGATGGTCATGCCGAGGCTGGATT
The DNA here is from genome assembly GCA_963850795.1 of uncultured Acidobacteriota bacterium. Lineage (GTDB taxonomy): Bacteria > Acidobacteriota > Terriglobia > Acidiferrales > UBA7541 > Acidiferrum. The sequence continues at coordinate 37,851 of CAWKNS010000019.1, forward strand.
GAATTTCGCGGAGGAGCAGGAGGATTTGCTCGCCGTTGACGCTGTCGAGATTGCCGGTGGGCTCGTCGGCGAAAAGGATGGAGGGGCGATTGACGAGGGCGCGGGCGATGGCGCCGCGTTGCTGCTCGCCGCCGGAGAGTTCGGGTGGGCGATGGCGGCTGCGTGCGGCGAGGCGGACGTGTTCGAGGGCGGACTGGACGCGCCCGGCGCGCTCGTCGCGATCGACTTCGGCGAGGCGGAGCGGGAGCTCGACGTTTTCCGCGAGGGTCATGCGGGGGAGGAGATTGAAAGATTGGAAGACCATGCCGACGGTATCGCGGCGGTAGCGGGCGAGTTCGACGGGGTCGATGGTGGCGAGGTTGCGGCCGCGGACGTGGATGGCGCCGGAGGTGGGGCGGTCGAGTCCGGCCAAGAGATTGAGCAAGGTGGATTTGCCGGAGCCGGAACTGCCGAGCAGGGCGACGAATTCGCCTTGGCGGATTTCGAGGGAGATGTCGTTGACTGCGGGGATGGTGGAGTCGCCGAGGTGATAGTGGCGCGAGACGTTTTGGGCTTGGATCAGGGGGGCGGTTGGGTTGGTCACGGTTTGGGGTTGGGATGAGGTTGTTCTCGATGTCCCTTCGATAGTAGTACGGGTTAGAGGCGAGCGATATTTCCCGGTTTGGGAAGTGGGTTTCGCTTGGGGTTCGCTTTTTGGGGGTATACCCCCTATGTTTTTGGAAGAGTCAGTAAGTGGTTTGGAATGTTTGCGTTGCGAGCGGGCGGAAAACAAGAGTGGGGAAGTGGTTGAGATTGTTGGAGATGCGAGGAGGGGATGTTCGAAATGGGATGCGTATTTCATTGAGGAGTATAGCGTAAAGATTACCTAGTTGTCAAGGGAGATTTCTGGTTACTGAATATTTGTTGGGACAACTGAATCAAGAAGGAGTGGTGGTAATTCAGAATGCAGACCCGGACGGACGAAGCGTTGAAGGAAGGGTCGGATTTGATAGCGCAGTGATAGAGTACCGCGCGGATAGGCAAAGGTGATTGCTATTTCGGTCGGGATGACAGGTTGTTGGGGTTGTGGGGACCGATCGGTGGGGTGGTGGGGTTGAGGTCGCAAAAGCGGCGCTGAGAGCGCCGCACTCCATATAGATCGCGGCGGTGCGTGGATTTGTAGAGACGGATGAAGGTGCGTGGGGGAGACGAGTATGAAGAGATGGGCGGTAGCTGGCGTTGTGATTTGGATGGTGTTGGGGGGCGGGGCGGCGTCGGCGCAGACGACGGGGAAGAAGGTGACGGCGCAGGAGGTGGTGGATGCGATCAAGGCGCACGTGGGGGTTGAGTGGAAAGAGAAAACCGTGGATACGTTTAAGACTGGGGATCCGAAGACGGAGGTGACCGGAGTGGCGGTGACGATGATGGCGACGATGGATGTGTTGCAGCGGGCCGTGGCGGCAGGGGACAACATGGTGATTACGCATGAGCCGATTTTTTTTAATCATATGTTGGAGCAGCCGGAGGGGATGGATGCTTCGGACGCGGTTTGGACGGCGAAGAGGGAATTCATTGAGAAGAATCATCTGGTGATCTGGAAATTTCACGATCACTGGCATATGCGGAAGCCGGATGGGATTCAGGAAGGTACGGTGAAGAAGCTGGGGTGGGAGAAATATTGGAAGCCGGAGGATCAGGGAGTGCTGGTGATTCCGGAGATGACGCTGGGGGAGTTGGCGTCGTATGTGGCGAAGAAGTTGGATGCGCCGGCGGTGCGGGTGGTGGGGGATCCGAAGATGAAGGTGACGAAGATTGGGTTGAATCCGGGGTATACGGGATTTACGCGGGAGACGAAGGCGCTGGAGCGGGATGATGTGGAAGTATTGCTGGCGGGGGAGTCGCGGGAATGGGAGACGGTGGAGTATGTGGCGGATGCGGTGACGGAGGGGAAGAAGAAGGCGTTGATTGTGATTGGGCATATTCCGTCGGAGCAGGCGGGGATGGAGTGGTGCGCGGAGTGGATGCGGGGGTTTTTGCCGGGGGTGAAGATTGAGTTTGTTGCGGCGAAGGCGGCGATTTGGACGGTGAAGTGAAAGGCGACGTAAAGAAGCAATGACGTAAAGAAGTAAAGAGGAAGAGAAGAGGTTGACAGTCGACAGTTGAAAGTTGAAAGGGAAGAGGAAGAAAGAACAGAGTGGGGCGGGGTTACGATCTTGCGGACATGGGGCGCAGCAGTGCTGCGCCCGTACATGGCGGTTGATGAAATTGAAGGTTGGTTGAGACGGACTGATTTGGTCGAACTGGAGGGACAGGGCGGATGTTGAGTTTGACGGAGAATGTGGTGGCGGTGTTGGGGATGGTGGGGATTTCGGTGGCGTTGTTTGTGGTGATGGATCGGGTTTGGACTTGGGATAAGAGGCCGCAGCACAATGATGTGACGGGGTGGCAGCTGGGGATTTTGGGGACGACGTATGCGGTGATATTGGGATTTATGTTGTATGCGGTGTGGACGGATTTTGATACGGCGACGCAGAACGTGGAGATGGAGGCGAATAGTTTGACGAATTTGTACCGGCTGGCGGAGGGCTTGCCGGATGCGTCGCGGATTGAGGTGCAGAAGTTGGCGCGGGAGTATGCGGAGAGAGTCATTCAGAACGATTGGCCGGAGATGGAGCAGGGGCGGGTGCCGGTGGAGAGCGTGGGCCTGGCTTCGAAGATGCAGAGGGTGCTGATTTCCGTGCCGGAAGCGTCGAGGACGGCGGGGGTGGCGCAGGATCATGCGATGACGGAGCTGAGTGCGATGACGACTTGCCGGCGGACGCGGTTGTTGGAGAATGCGTTGTCGTTGCCGGCGGTGTTGTGGTTTGTGTTGGTTGTCGGCGGGATTTTGACGATTGTTTCGTCGTGCATGTTTGGATCGCAGAATCGGTTTTTGCATGGAGTGCAGGTGGTGTTTTTTTCGTTGATGATTGCGTTGGCGTTGTTGGCGATTGCGGACATTAATAAGCCGTTTCGAGGGTCGGTGCATGTGGGGAATGATGCGTTTGTGAGGGCGTTGGAGAATATGAAGTGAAGGGAAGCAGAAGTTGACAGTCGACAGTTGAAAGTCGAAAGGGCAGAGGAAGAAAAAACAGACTGGGGCGGGGCTGAGAGCGTGCGGACATGGGGCGCAGCAGTGCTGCGCCCGTACGTGACGGCGTTGAACGGATAGGTTGAGGATGGGCTGACGTTGAGATCCTTCGCTTCGCTCAGGATGACAACGGTTATTAACCGAAATGAAAAAGGGGCGCGAAATTCCGCGCCCCTTTTGTTTTTGTGACGCCGAGATTTCCGGCGTTGAGATTATTTTTTGGTGGGGGCGGGAGTTGGCGTTGGGGCTGCGGCAGGAGCCGGGGTGTTGAAGTCGACTTTGGGGACTTCGCGGCTGGCAGGGGTGGCTTGGAAGTAGGCGTCGTTGCGTTTGTAGCCGGCCCAGGAGGCGAAGAGGCTGTTGGGGAATTGGAGGATGTAGGTGTTATAGGCTTGGATGGAGTCGTTGTAATTTTTGCGGGCGACGGCGATGCGGTTTTCGGTGCCGGCTAGCTCGTCCTGGAGGCGGAGGAAATTTTCGTTGGACTTGAGCTGGGGGTAGTTTTCGACGACGGCGAGGAGGCGTCCGAGGGCGCCGTCGAGTTGGCCGTTGGCGGCGATTTTGTCGGACGGAGTTTGGGCGTTGAGCAAGGCGGAGCGGGCTTTGGCGATTTCGCCGTAAACGGCTTCTTCGTGGGCGGCGAAGCCTTTGACGGTGGCGACGAGATTGGGGATGAGGTCGGCGCGGCGTTGGAGTTGGACGTCAACCTGGGACCAGTTGGATTTGACTTGTTCGTCGAGCGTGACCATTTGGTTTTTGCGGCCGACGTACATGCTGCCGAAGATGGCGGCGATGATGATGAGGATTACGAGCAGGGCGATTGCGGCTTTCATGCGTTGCCTCCGGACTGAGTGGAAAAGGGAAAATGGAAAATGGAAATTGGATGAAGTGCGCCGTCGGCGACCGGACACGAATCGGCGGGGCTGACGTCTGAGATCCTTCGCTTTGCTCAGGATGACAATCCGCGCGCGAGTTGCACTTTGTGAATAGAAAGGTTCGCGGGTCATTGGGATTCCAGGCGGCGGTCGACTTCGTTGGTGATTGATTCTACGAAGAGCAGGTACGAGCGCAAAGAGGGTTCGACGTCGAGGGAATTTGTGTCGGATTTGCCTTCGCGGAGGTCGAGGAGTTGGTTGAAGGCGGATGGGTCGGAGTGGTGAGTGTGGCGGCGGCGGCGATGGCTTCGCGTTTGGTGGCGGGGATTTTTTCGCCGAGGGCGAAGACGGCGTGGCGGAAGAGGGAGCAGAAGGTGGAGAGGGAATTCGTCATCAGGGCGAGATGAGATTTTTCGGTGAGCGGGGCGGCGATGATGGCTTGGCGGAGGCGGAGCCAGTTGGTGCGGAGTTCGCGCTCGACCTGAAGGCGATGGAGATGGAGCGGGACTTCGAGATCGGTGAGGAAGTCGGGGCCGAAGAGGATGCGATGGCTGGACTTCATGTCGAGGAGTTCGATGGCGAAGACGTCGGCGGAGCGGTTGAGTTCGTCGCGAGTGAAGATGAGCGGAGGATGGTTGCCTTTTTTTATCCACCATTCGGAGATGCCGTGAAGGGATTCGAGGTCGGAGGAGTCGGCGCGATTGACGAGGCAGAGGATGTTGAGGTCGGATTGGCCGGGGCGGAATTCGCCGGTGGCGGCGGAGCCGTAGAGGACGACGGAGACGAGGTTGGCGCCTGCGGCGGGTTGGAGGCGGTCGAGGAATTCTTTGAGTTGGGATTCCATGTTATTGGGTGCGCTTCAATGGGCTCGTTAGATTGGGTTGAGTATCACACATTTGGTTTGAGTGGTGGTGTAAGAGCGTCTTGTTCATCGTCGTGGTTGTGCCGGAGTTGACGTCTGAGATCCTTCGCTTCGCTCAGGATGACAACACTCTTTAACGGATCGACCGAGCGGACATGGGGCGTAGCGGTGATGCGCCAGTGCACAAGAGGCTGCGCGAGAGATTCCGCGGCAAGACGCGACGGCCGGGCGGAGCAAGCCCCGCCCCTACAACCCGATCTAGCTGGCGGTGTTGGGTGCTGGTCGTTTTGGTGTTTGGTGACATTGGCAGTTGAGATCCTTCGCTCTGCTCAGGATGACGCGCTCTTTTGAAGATTGGCGGCGGATCGATGGACTTGCGGGAGCGCGTCACCAGTCGCCGCCGGCGCCGCCGCCGCCGAAAGCAGCCACCGCCGAAACCGCCGAAGCCTCCGCCACCGCTGCCGCCTCCACTGCCGCCGCCGCTCCAGCCGGTGCCGCCGAAACCGCCGCCGCCCCAACCGCCGCGGCCCATGGTGCTACCTATTAATGGGGCGATCCACCAGCCGCTACCGCCGCCATCCACCGCGCCGGGTGGGCCGCCGCGGAAGAGTCGGGCGATGAGGCTGATGAAGAAGAAAAAGAAGACGAGGCCGACGATGAGGCCGGGGCCTGATCGTGTGTCGATTGTCGCGCTGATAATTTTTGACTGGGGAAGGGCCGGTCAGGGTGACGCCGGCGTCTTCGGCGATGACGTCGGCGATGCGACGGGTGACGAGGAGGAGAGCGGCGTCGTAATTATTTTGGCGAAGGATGGGGACGGCTTCGCGGCCGAAGGCGCCGACTTTGCCGTCGGGGAGGATGCCTTCGAGGCCGTAGCCGACTTGCGTCCAATATTTGTGGTCGTTGGTGGCGTAGAGGATGAGGACGCCGCGGCTGACTTGCTTCGGGCCGACGCCCCATTTCGTGGCGAGGGCGTAAGAGTAGTCGAAAGCGGATTGGCCGTCGAGAGTGGGGACGGTGACGACGGCGATTTGCGCTTTGGCTTTCTGGTCGACTTCGGTGCAGAGGGCTGTGAGTTTGGCTTTGGCGTCGGGGGAGAGGACGTTGGCGAAGTCGCTGACGTAGCCGAGGGGCTTGTCGGGGAGTTGCGTTTTTTGAGCGCGAGATGCGAACGGAAGGAAGGAGACGAGGATCGGGAAAGATAGAGGCGGCGCGGATGGGACGAGCGGCGGACGGCCGATGGGCGCGTGCGCGTTGCGCGGGGATCGGGAGAGTGGGCAACGCTCGGGCTTGGCTTACCCTGAAATGATGATTTGGAGACGCGGAGCGGTACTTGAATCGTTGGCGCGGTGGTATTCTCCTGCGCTGAATGAGCGGAGGATTGTGGCGGAGAAACGGGGGATTTTGGCTTGTGTGCTGACGGATGTGCAATTTTGGGTGCCCGTGGTGGTGTTGGTGGGCGGGTTGGTTTTGTTGGAGATGATTCGGTGAGGCCGAGGTTTTGGAGAGCCCTCGAGAAAAGACGAGTATCACGATAGGGTCTCTACGCCCGGGCAAGCTGGGGCGCAGCAGTGCTGCGCCCGCGAAGAAAAGGCGTCGGCTCGCTTCGGTCGGGATGACAGTTTTTGTTTTTGGCGAACGGATTGCATCGGGCAGGGGGCGATCGAGAGTGAAAATGACGGATGGGACGGGGAGTCAGCGATGGCGGATACTTCGCGGGCGAAGAGTTTGCAGACGGTCGGACTCGTTTCGGGATTTACGGCGGGGGCTTGGTTGGGGGCGGCGGAGGCGCCGACGAAGCTGGTGACGGTGGGGATTTCGCCGGTGGTGATTTCGCTGATTATGGTGATTGGGGTTTTTCTGGCGCGGTGGAGCGTACCTGCGCTGATTTTGGGGACGTCGTCGATTCGGGCGGATGTGAAGCGGACGCCGCATTTGTTGATCTGGGCGATTTTGGCGGGATGCATCTGGGCGGTGGCGAATACGCTGACGATTTTTGCGATTCGCGATGTGGGGTTGAGTATTGCGTTTCCGCTGTGGAATTCGAACAGCTTGCTGGGAATTTTGTGGGGATTTATTTTTTTCAATGAGCTGCGGAATGCGGGTGCGAAGAAGTGGGCTGGAGTGCTCGGTGGAGTTTTGGTGATGTGTTTTGGCGCGTGGTTGCTGGCGGTGGCGTCGTCGGCGACTGCGGCGGGGCCTGCGGCGCATGCGTCGCGCGGAATTGCGGCGGCGCTCGGCGCGGGGATTTTGTGGGGGACGATGTACATCCCGTATCGGAAGGCGTATTTGACGGGGATGAATCCGCTGTCGTTCGTGACGTTTTTTACGTTTGGCGAAGTGGGGATGATGGGGACGCTGGCGATTTCGTTTACGGGGACGGCGGGATTGTGGCGGCAGTTGGTGGATGCGAAGGAAGTTTTGTTCTGGTTGATGCTGGGCGGATTTGTTTGGGTGATCGGGGATTTGTTTCAGCAGTATGCGGCGAAGTATGTGGGGATCAGCCGCGGAATTCCGCTGTCGAATTCGAATCAGATCTGGGGATTGCTGTGGGGCGTGTTTGTGTTTGGGGAATTGCATGGGCGGAGCGCGTCGGTGTATGCGCAGGTGGTGGGCGGGTCGTTGTTGATGATGCTGGGAGTGGGGGCGATTGCGTTTTCGTCGGCGACAGGGGCGGAGCAGGTGAAGTGGAAGGATGCGGCGCGGCGGGAGTGCGATCGGTATGGGTTGGCGGAGGAGTTTGTTGAGGCGCGGATGGATGGGCGATCTGCGGAGGGGGAAGTTGCGTCGCGGCGGGGAATTTGTGGATTGGGTTTTGGTGGCGGCGGCTACGGGGGTGTTTGTTTATTTTGCGTCGATGGCGGGAGTGCCGCGGATGGATTTTAGTTGGGTGGCGGCGGGGGTGTTGACGTGTGGTGAGTTTGGCGATGCTAGTAGTTTGCGGCGTGGTGATTGGGAGGACGACGGGATTTCGATGAAGATTCGGAACGGGAGTGGATCTGGTTGGGGTGGGGTTGAACGCGACGGATACGATCATTCCGGTGCCGGAGTATCCGGAACGGGGGTCGAAGGTGGCGTTTCGGTCGGCGAATGTTCTGCCTGGGGGGCAGGTGGCGTCGGCGGTGGCGGCGTGTGCGATGTGGGGATTGAAGACGCGGTATGCGGGGAAGATTGGGGATGATGCGGCGGGGCGGCTGCATCGCGAGGAATTTGCGAGGTTGGGTGTGGAGGCGCATTTAGTGGAGGCTGCGGGGACTCCTAGTCAGCAAGCGTTTATTTTGGTGGATGACAAGGGAGAGCGGACGGTTTTGTGGAAGCGGGATGAGCGGCTGAAGTTGGAGCCAACGGAATTGCGGCGCGAGTGGGTGACGGATGCGCGCGTGTTGCATGTCGATGGGCATGACACGGCGGCGGCCGCGACGGCAGCGGGTTGGGCGCGCGAGGCGGGAGTGCCGGTGGTGGCGGATCTGGATGACCTTTATCCGGGAGTGGAGGATTTGTTGCCGCGGCTGGATTATTTTGTGGCGAGCCGGGATATACCGGGGCGGCTGACGGGGAAGAAGGATTTGCGGAAGTCGTTGCCGGAGGTTTGGAAGACGTATGGATTTAAGTTGGCGGCGGCGACGTTGGGTGATGAAGGCGTTTTGGCGTGGGATGGGGATAGGTTTTGGTATGCGGCGGCGTATCGGGTGAATGTAGTGGACTCGATTGGCGCGGGAGATATTTTTCACGCGGGATTTATTTATGGGTTGATGTGCGGGTGGGGGATGCAGAGGCAATTGGATTTCGCCTGTGCGGCTGCGGCGTTGAATTGTATGTCGGTGGGGGCGCGCGGGGGGATTCGGACGGTGGGAGAGATTGAGGAGTTGGTGGCGGGCGGGGTTAGGTATGCGGCGGCGGTGGGGGTTTGAGGAGAGTTGAAAGTCGACAGTTGAAAGTCGAAGGGAAAAACTAAGAGAGAATCGGATCTTGGGTGAATCTCATGGAGTTTGGTACGGATGAGATCAAGCCCGGGTCCCTCCATTGCGCGAGCGCACGCGTTCGCCCTTCGAAGCTCAGGGCAAACAGAAGCAAACGCGAAGAAAAAGGCCGGGCTCGCTTCGGACGGGCTGATGACTATTTTTGTTTGCAGATTGCCGGATCGGGGAGTAGCGAGGAGCGGAAAACCCGCACCCTCTGAAAGCTGAGGGTGCGGCACCCAAGAGCCGCAGATAAATTATTGGGGCGAGATGTGGTTGGCGAGATGGGCAGGTTGGGGTGAGGCGGGGCGGCGGTGGGATTTTTGCGGAACTATAATCGGGGTTGGGGTTGTCCATGTTGCCGCAGAAGAGTTTGTTTTATGCGCCGACGACGATTCACTGTCCGCTCGATCATTTGCGGATGACGTTTCGGTCGGGTGTGAATGTGTATCGGTGCAACTGGCCGGGATGCCCGATGGCGTACTCGATGGAGAAGGGGTATTTCCGGGCGGGCGAAGAGGGCGATGCGGCGAAGCGGGCGGAATTGTATAGGCAGGAAGCGATCTGTCTTTGCGAACGGGCAGACTTTCATCAACTTTATATTGGGGACTACGCGGCGGGGCGGAAGGTGAGATTTTGGGTGTGCCCGGTGCGCGGGTGCGGCTACGAAGTTTCGCAGAGGCTAGAGAAGACAGAGAACGGGTGGAGGACGGTGGGATCGTTTGAGCACTCGTCGGCAGTGAGATTGAAAAGGTGAGAAGAGGTTGACAGTCGACAGTTGAAGGTCGAAAGGGAAGAGGAAGTAAAAACGGAGCATCGGTGTGGTTGAGATTGTGCGGACTTGGGGCGCAGCGGTGCTGCGCCCGTACATGAGCGAGACTGATTGGGCGAGTTCTTGACAGTGTGAAAAGCAGAGACAGGGAAAAAGCAGAGGTCGATGAAGTTTTAGGGCCGGGCAAGCTGGGGCGCAGCGTGCTGCGCCCCTACACAATATGGGTCGTACGAACACGGCACGAAGATTCGCGATGGCCGTTGGGGCTACGGCACACCGGTCGATTGGGACAGTTTACGCGGGAGAAGCGGCTCTTTAGAGTGGGATGCACTGACGGAGTCGGGTTGGAATGAAACAGACGCTCATCTTGCTCGCGCTGCTGTGTGCGGTGGCTGGAAGTGTGTGCGGACAACAGGTGAAGATCACTGCCGGCAGTTATGTGGCGGCGTCGGGGCGGTGGAAGAGCGATTCGGCGAACGTGAAGCCGGGAGATGCGTCGGCGCAGGTCGAGATTGAGTGCGACAAGAAGATTTCGTTGTGCGCTGTGGTGGAAGGGAAGCTGCCGCCGGGGAGTTATGGGAATTTGTTCACGCGGCTGGATGTGAATCCGATTCATTACACGATCACGAAGTGGGATGCGGCGGGGTTGGTGGCGCAGACTTCGGCGCGGGATTGCGTGACGGGGAAGCTGACGATTAATTTCAAGACGAAGACCGTGACGTTGACGGAGATGCCGAAGGGAAGGGATCGGAAGAGGATAACGAGTTTTGTAGAGTGTTTACGAAGACGGTGACGTCGAGGTTGGTAAGGGCGGATAGCAAAGGATGAAATTGGAAAGTCGAAATTGGAAATTGGGAAGAGCGGATGTCGAAGCGCCACTGATTCGCGGAGCGATTCTTGGTGAGGCGTGAGAAAGCAGATTTCTCGCTTCGCTCGAAATGACAAACTCTCTGAGTAACCCGCAGATGGCAGACAGGAGTCGGCAAAAACAAAGGGCACGGCTAAGCGCCGTGCCCTTTGTTTTTGGATAGTGCGACTTGGCCCCTCTTGTGGACGCGAGGCTTAGCGGTTCTTGATTTCGAGCGGGCGGACGAGCTTGAAGTTGAGCAGGGTTTCGGCGTGTGATCGATGATTTCGCGGTTGCCGGTGAAGGCTGCGCCGCCGGTGCCAGCGGCTGCGCCGACCAGACCGCCGATCAGGGCACCCTTGCCGCCGCCAGCGAGACCGCCGATGAGGGCGCCGCCGCCGGCGCCACCGCCGGCGAGTGCGGCGGTGCGCTTGCCCTTGCCAGTGCTGGTTTCGGACGGCGCGCTGGTTGCGATTTCATAGGTGTCGTTCTTGACCGATATGTTGGTCAGGGTGAGCGAGAGGACGGCGCCGCCCTTGAAGCGTCCTGCGGGTTTTGCGTCTTTGACGACACCGGAAGCGTGAGCGCCCTTGGGGATGGCGAGGCGGCCGTCGATGGAGATCGGAGCGGCGACGGTTGCGGCGAAGGCCGAACCTGGAGTGCTGATCTTGGAGCCGACGGCTTGATCGAGCGTGACGGAGACTACGGTGTCTGCGGGAACGATCAACGGCTTAGGAGGAGTGTGGGGCAGCCTGCTTCATCGCTGCGGAAGAATCGGGAGCGGCAGCGGCGCCGGATGCTCCGGCGGCTGGGGCGGATCCTGCTGGCGCCGACGATGCGTCGGGAGTTGCGGAAGTAGCCGGTTGATCCGCGGATTTATTGCAGCCGAATGAAAGCGTGGCTGCCAGGGCAAGCAGCGGCAAAGAGAGGGACAGGTTCCGATGCAGTTTCATTCACTTCCTCCAGTTTTGAGGGCGAGCGATTTGGGAAATGTATTTTAAAGATACTCGGATCGGAGTTGAAGTCAATTCTTGGGATGTGAATGGAGTCAGAGCGTAACGCGAACGAGTTGGATTTTGGCTGGCGTAGATCAAGTGGATGGCGATATCTTGTGCGCGAATTGTGTGGACCTTCTAAGAGTTGAGTGCGATGGGTAAAGGTTAAGAAAAAAACGCTAAAGTGCGCGAGCGAGCGGTCGATGGAGGATGCGTGTAGTGGATGCGCGCGCGGCAGTTGAGCGCGATCGCGTCTGAAAATAGTGGTGTAGACGCGATGCGGCAGAGGCTGCCGAGCGTTTTCCGTTCCTCAACGGGACTCCGTTCCGAGACGGTTCGGTGTGCGCATGCGCGGATTTGTGCAAACCCAGTCCTTGCAACAATTCCAATTCGAAAAAACTTTGGCGATGAAATCGCATGAGGGGAGCACCCGTGTGTTTCATAGCGGGGCGGGAAGAATTTTCCGTGCAGCATTGCGAACGTTTGAATGAGAACGCTCTGAGGCGAAGCAATATTCTGAGTGCGGGGTAAGGACAATGGCGGCCACGGCGACACCGAGCGTGATGCGAACGCGGAGCAGGATTTTGGTGGCGAGCGCTGATCCGATGTTTCGCGACCGCGTGAAGCGGAGTCCGGTGTATGCGGACGCGATGAGTGAAGAGGCGGTGGGCGGGGCACACGCGCTGGCAAAGTTGCTGCAGTGGCCGTGCGACGGCGTGCTGCTGGACCGCAATTTGCCGGATTTGGATGCGCAAGAAGTGGCGGATCAGATACGGAAGCAGTATCCGGAGATGCAGGTTGAGTTGGTGGATCCGGGGATGATGGCGAAGGAAGAGACGAAAGTCGAAGGAGCCTGCGCGGCGACGGGCGAAGAGGGTGAGGCGGCAGCACAGGCCGGAACGACAGAAGAGGTTGCGGCGGGTGACGCGGTTGTCTCGGAAGGTACGGAGATCGAAGGGAGTGAGTGGCAACTGGAGTCGCATCAAGCATAGCGAGGCGGCGCGGGAAGTCGAGCCGCTGCCGGGAATGATCGGGTCGAGCCGGGCGATGGAGCAGGTGTACCGGCTCATGACCAACGTCGTCGACGTTTACATCAACTATTTGCGTAGGAAAGTCGACTCCGGCTACGAACGCTCCCTCATTCGAACGGTTCGAGGAGTCGGTTACCAGATCGGCGGCACCGCCACTGCCGCTCGCTCCGCCGCAGCCTCATCTTCAAGTAGCAGCGTCACGGTCGCTTAACGTCCCGCGGCGAAACTCAACTTCGTCCCCTTCAAATCCTTTGTAGGGGCGGGGCTTGCCCCGCCCGGCCACCGGGTCTTGGCTCGGCTGATGCAACAACGGCGACGATTTGAATGGCGCCGCAAGCCTCGCCGCGGTCCTGTCTAGTTGGCCACCGCGTTCACCAACCCACGAATCCCCGCGATGTTCGCCACAAGCTCCGCGGGGATTCCATGCCGCTGCGCAAGATACTCCGGCGCATTAAAACTCAGCCAAACTTTTCCGTCAGCTTCCTCGGTAACCAGCACCTTCAACGGCAAATCCAACGCCGCACTCGGCGCAGCCACCATCACCGGTGTCCCGCCTTTCGGGTTCCCAAACACCAGCAACATCATCCGCGGCATCGTCAGCCCCGCTCGTTTCGCATCGCCCGTGAAGTCGATCTTCGCGAACAACATCATTCCTTTCGCCATGATCAACCCTTCGAAATGCGCAACCGTCTCGTCAAATCCTCGCGAACTCGCAACCCGCTCAATCCCGTTGCCGCTATCCAAGCCAACCTTCGCCATGCCCATGGCCGCCTCCCGAATCTGGTTTTTCGATCTTTCTTTGATACTTCCTTTGCATCGAGCGATGCAATCGGATTTGAATCTCGGTAGGAGCCAAAGCTAGCGCGTCCCCATGCGGTCGCCAAAGCAAAAGGGCGCCCGGCAAAGCCGGACGCCCTTGAGTTAACGTTTGAGGTTTGTCGATTAGTGCTTCGGCTGCGACCCGGCCGGGTTCATATTCGACGACACGCCAACGCTGCCGTCCGCCGAAGACGTGCCCTTCGAGTCTGGTTCGTACGACAACAACCCTTCCGTCGCCGAGGCTGCAACCACCGAGCCGTTGCGCTGCGTACGCACCACCGGCACATAGCCCTCCGCGAATGCGCCATCGACGCGCTTCCACGACTTGCCCGAGTCAAACGACGCGATCAAGCCGTGCTGCGCGAGCGAAACAACGAGCGCGTTGCCCGATCCCGCCACGTCCTGGAAGCGCAAATCGTGAACGTCCGCGCGATTCCAGTTCCGCCCCGCATCCTTCGACGTATAAAGACCCATGTTCGAAGTGATGAACAGATTCGAGTCGTCCAGCTTGTGCAATCGCAGGTTGCCGGCTGAAGCGAACGGGAGTTCCTTCGCATCCCACTTCGCGCCGCCGTCGGCCGAGTAGAGTAGGAACTTCTGCGAAATTGCCCAGACGTTCTGCCCGCCGTTCGAAGCCTCGAGCGATTGCGTCGGCTGATGCAACAAATCGTCCTTGGCAACCGACCTCCAGATTTTGCCTTCGTCCTTCGAAACAAGGACGCCGGCGCTGGTCGCCGCATACCACGCATCGTGAGTGAAGCTCATATCATTCACTTGATACGCGGATAGCACGGGAGCCTTAGCCTTCGGTGCTGGCTTCTTCACGAGCACCGTCGTCTTCTTTCCGTTGACGATCTTCGTCACCTTCGTCGGTGCCGGAGCTTCCGGCGCCTCCGTAGCGTACAAGCCCGCCTTGACCCACTTGCCGCTGGTCTCTTCATACTTCATCCAGCCGCCGTTGTTCAGCGAAGCCCACCATCCGTTTGGCGCCGCATAAACGTGCTTCAGGTCGGTGCGCTTCAATCCCGCGCCGAGTGGAGCCCAGGTCGTTCCGCCGTCCTTCGTCGCGAGAAACGCGTTCGTGTCAAAAGTCAGCACGACGAGTGCGCGTTCCGGTTTCGACGGATCCATCGCCACATCCAAAATGTGTTGGTGATGGAAACCGTTGTTGGCCGACGTATACGTCTGGCCGCCATTCTCGCTGATCTGCACGCCTTCGCGTTCCGTTCCGAGAATCACGCGCTGCGGATTCTTCGGATCGATCAGGATCGCGTTGATCACCCAGTCTCCCGGTGTCAAACGCTTCCATTCCGTTCCTTCGTTCGTCGTCTTCCACAAACCGCTCGTCGTGCCGGCATACAGCGTGTCCGGCTTCGTAGGATCCTGCTTGATCAGCTGCGTGCGGCGGAACACAAACGGAATTCCGTTGTATCGCGTCCACTGCTGCGCGCCGTTCACCGAGTGATAGATACCCGAGCACGCCGTCGCATGCACGTTGTCCGGGTTCGAAGGATCCACGACGACGCTCATGACGTCCGAGTCGTCGATCATGCCCTTATTAATAGGGAACCAGTTCTTGCCGCCGTCGGTTGTCTTCCACGGTAAGTGATACGTGCCCGCGTAAATCACGTTCTCGTCGCGCGGATCAAACGCCACTGAGTCAAAATTCTTCAGGTCGTCGTGCTTCGCTGGCGTAATCCGTTCCCAGTTCGCGCCATCATCAATAGAGCGGTACACGCCAGTCAGCGTGCCTACCACAAAGATATTCGGCTTCGTCGGCGCCTGCGCGATCGCGCGCACCGTCTCATGCGCCAGCCCGATCACCTTCCACGTACGGCCGGCATCCTCACTCTTGTACACGCCGCCGCCACCCGAATAGAGCGTCCAGGTCGTGGCATAAATTCGATTCGAATCTCGTGGGTCAACCAAAAGATGGGTGACGACGTCGTCCTGCCCATTGCCGATGCGGCTCAAAAGCGACCAGTGCCCGCCCTCATCGACCGAGCTGAACACGTGTCCATCTGACGTTCCGAGATAAAGCTTGTTCGCATCGTGGGGATCCGCTTCCAGCGAAATCACCGTTCCGCCCGCAGGGCCAACTTGCTTCCACGTCTGCGCGGGAGTGGCCGAAGCCGCTGCCAACGCGATCGCCAGTGCACCCAACCACTTCGTCTTCGTGACCATTATTTCTCCCAGGAGCGCAGAGGCGCCCACGTGCATAGTCTAGAGAATGCGCCTCAAAAAATTGCCTGCTCTAGAGTCCAGATTTGGGGAGGGGCAGTAACAGGCCAGGCAGAGCCATCCCCAGGGCCAGTATAAGGTGATAGCCGATTTCTGCTCCTACCAGAATCCCCGGATCAACGCTCTTGCCGCGAAAGGCCAAATACAGCCCCGAACCATGCCACCAGCCGAAAGCACAAAATCACACCCGTAACCCCACCCCTATCAGCTAGTTCCAAGCTCGCCACTTCCAGCAACTTCTTTTCCAAATCCGTGTTTAACTGAACGAAAGGAAAGCCCGAACGGAGCTTGGAGTCCCCGCCACCAAGAACCTTTCGCCTGTACCTGATTTTGCGAAGGGTCGCGGCTTTCAGCCACCGCATCTAATCAGATGCCGGTTGGCCGCAAGCGGCAGTTCACAGGTGAACCAATTATGAAGACCATCTCCCTCTCGGTCGCCCGTTTATCAGTTGCCAGGTTGAACATGGCTCTCGGGCTCGTCGGTCTTCTGTGCCTCGCTTTGTTGTCCTCGGGCGTGCGCGCTCAAGACCCTGCAGACTCACCTTCCTATTCAAATGACCCATCCGCACAGATGGATCAAAACGCCCCGCCTCCGCCCGACGGGCAAACCGCTCCAGACCCCAATGCTCCGGATCCTCCATCGCGCGTCGCGCGCATCAGTTTTCTCGACGGTACCGTCTCCTTCCAACCCGGCGGCCAAGGCGAGTGGGGAAGCGCAGCACAAAATCGCCCCGTCACCGTCGGCGACAAGCTTTGGACCGACCAGTCTTCTCGCGCCGAACTTCAGATTGGCGCCGCCTCAATCCACTTGGGCAGCATGACCGCCGTCTCGTTCCTTAACCTTGACGGCAACGTCATGCAGGTTCGAGTCCCGGAAGGCGCAATCAATTTCCGCATCCGCGAACTCCGCGAAGGTGATGTCTACGAGGTAGACACGCCGAATCTTGCATTCACAGTGACTCAGGCCGGCGCCTTTCGCGTAAACGTCTCTGAAAACGGCGACGCCACCACAATCGTCGCAATTCGCGGCGAGGGCCAAGTGACCGCCGCAGGCAAGACCTACACCGTCCACTCCGGCGAACAATCCGAATTTGAAGGCGCTGACAATCCGCAGGTTCACGAGAGCGCCGCGCCTGAGCCTGACGGCCTTGATCGCTGGGCCGCCGAGCGTGATCTTCGCGATGACAACTCCATCTCCTCGAAATACGTTTCGCCGGACGTTCCGGGAGCTTCCGATCTCGACGACAACGGCACCTGGAATGAAGAGCCCGAATACGGCAATGTTTGGTATCCGTCGCAAGTCGCGCCAGGTTGGGCTCCGTATAGCTATGGCGCTTGGAATTACGTCGGCCCTTGGGGCTGGACGTGGGTCGGCTATGAGCCGTGGGGCTTCGCGCCATATCACTATGGTCGCTGGGCATACATCGGCAGCCGTTGGGGCTGGTGCCCGGGTCCGATCTACGCGCGTCCCTTCTATGGACCTGCGTTCGTCGGATGGCTCGGTGGACCTCGCTTCGGCGTTGGCTTCGGCTTCGGTGCCGGATTCGGAGTCGGCTGGTTCCCGCTCGGCTTTCATGAGCCGTACTATCCCGGCTTCCACGCCAGCCGCGTCTACGTGACCAACATCAATATTCACAATACGGTGATTCACAACACTACCGTGCTGAACTCGCGCAACTTCAATAACTACGCATACGCGCGAAACACGCGTGCTGTTACGGCTGCTTCGCGGACGCAGTTCGTTGGCGGCCAGTCCATCAACCGTGGCGCGTATCACGTGACCGAGGCCAATCTCCGTGGCGCACAGGTGATGAACCACAACTCGTTCACGCCGACTCGCGCTAGCTCGTTTGGTGCAGCGCACATGAACGCTCGCGCCGTCCCGTCAAACACAATCCAAAATCGCTCTGTCATGGCGCGTACGAATCCTTCTCCAGCAGCTTCACGTCAGCCCTTCCAACGCCAGACCGGTAATTTTACCGCGGCGCGTCCGAACAACAACGTCGTCAACCGTGTGCAGCCCCGATCACAAAGCCCGCAAGGCGGCTTCAACAACTCGCGACAGAATCAGATTTCGCAGGGTCGTCCTCAATCGACGAACAATCCCGCGACTAACAACCGCCCTTCAACCGGCAATCGCACTTGGGAAGCGCAAGGCAACTCTTCCGATCGCGGTAACGCGCCCCAAGGCTTCGGCAGCAACAACCGCAACAACGGCGCCGTGAATGGTGTCGCTCGCACGCGCACCGATCGCCCGCCCTGGTCCGGATCGAACGGTCCTTCGAACGGCGTCAACCGCGCCAACACATCAGCGGGCGGCAACCGTGGCTCGGCCTATGAAGGTCGCGGCGCCGCGAATCAGGGCCCCGGAAACCAAGCTCGAAGCTACGAAACGTACACTGGTCGCGGCAGTGAATCCTCCGCTGGCCGTTCCTACGGCGCTCCGACTCGCTCGTACTCTGCGCCCCGCTCTAACTACCCATCTTCCCGCTCGTCTTCTCAGCCTTCTCAGCCTTCGCGCTCCTACTCACCTCCTACGCGAACCTCTCAACCTTCCGCTCCCCGTAGTTCCGGCGGCGGAAGCGCTCCGCGCAGCAGCGGTGGTGGTGGGGTTGCACCTCGTGGTGGAGGCGGAGGTGGCGGCGGCTCCCACGGTGGAGGCGGTGGACCTCACGGCGGTAGCCATCACTAATTCCCAATTTGAAACTGAGCTCTAGCAACAAGCGAAGAGGCCCGGATCAACTCCGGGCCTCTTCGTTTTCATTCGGCACAAGGACTCTTGCCTGTGCACACTCAACCAGCCTTCAGGTACTGCCACGTAGCAACTCTTCCCACCCTTCGGGGTTCATAGCAAAAGGACCCGCTCTCCGGCATTTCCCATTTCGACATACGGACTCTGCGGGATAGGTCGTTCAACCGGCTCGTGGTGATACTTTGGTATCAACCGCTTCCAGCAGTTCGACTTAAGGTCGTCGGCCCATTCGCATATCGCGGCGAACCCCATCACCCCGTCGCGCGACTGTTTCAGGAGAGAAACAGACATGAGCATCAGTAAACTCACGCCGAAGCTTGCCGCTTTGCTCGCCCTACTATGTGCCGCAGCGTTCCTCGCACCTCTGCGCGCGCTGGCCCAAGGCCCCAATGACGGTTCGCCCGACGGCGACGATCCACCAACTCGCGTCGCCCGTATCAGCCACACCGACGGGGCCGTTTCCTTCAATCCAGCAGGCACCGACGACTGGGTCGGCGCTGTCGTCAATCGCCCCATGACCACCGGCGACAAACTCTGGGCCGACAACGGCGCCCGCGCCGAACTTCATATTGGCTCCGCCAGCCTGCGTATCGGCACAAGCACCGGTTTCTCTTTCCTCAATCTCGATGACGAAGTCGCCCAGGTCCAACTGACCGAGGGCACTCTTCGCGTCCGCGTCAAGCGCCTCGATCCCAACGAAACCTTCGAGATCGACACTCCCAACCTCGCATTCTCAATTCTTCGCCCCGGCACGTATCGCATCTCTGTCAACGAAAACGGCGACACCACGATGATCTCTGTCATCGGCGGTGAAGGCGAAGTTACCGGCGGCGGCCAGGCTTACTCCGTCCACGCAGAACAAACCGCCACCTTCGTCGGCACCGATCAGCTCGACGCCGATGTGCAGCAACTGTATGGTGACGACGAGTTCGATCAGTGGTGCGCTCAGCGCGACATGCGCGAAGATCGTTCCGCATCGGCTCGCTACGTCTCGCCCGATGTCGTCGGCTACGAAGATCTCGATGAGTACGGCGGATGGCGCCCCGTGCCCGAATACGGCACGGTATGGTTCCCGCACACCACAGTCGTTGGCTGGGCTCCTTACCGCTATGGTCACTGGGTTTACATCGCGCCCTGGGGTTACACCTGGGTTGAAGACGAACCGTGGGGCTACGCTCCATTTCACTACGGCCGCTGGGTGACCGTCGGTGGAGTTTGGGGCTGGGTGCCCGCTCCTCCGCCGGTCGTCGGCGTGGCCTACGTTCGTCCCGTCTACGCTCCCGCGCTTGTCGCCTGGGTCGGCGGTCCGCACTTCGGCGTTGCCGTTACTTCCAACGTCGGTTGGTTTCCACTTGGCCCGCGCGAAGTCTACGTTCCTTCGTACCCGGTCAGCCGCCGCTACTGCGAGAATATCAATGTCACCAACACGCGCGTCGATCGTGTCGTCGTCAACAACTACTACACGACCGTCGTCGTCAACAAACAGGTCAACGTCACCAACGTGACGTACGTGAACCAACGCTCCGTCACCGCGACTTCTGGCACGACCTTCGTTTCCGGTCAAAACGTCTCGCGCAACGTTGTCCGCGTCGATCAACGTGACATCGTACAAACTCGCGTCGTCGCCGGCGCTCCCGCCATCGCTCCGACGCGCCAAACCTTCATCGGCGCCGGTCGTCCTGCCGCAGTTCGTCCGCCAGCTACTGTGGTGACCCGTACGGTCGTGGCGAAGGCTCCGCCTCCGCCCGCCCCGGTTTCCGTCGAACGTCAGGAAGCCGCCATCAAAGCCAACCAGGGACGGCCCATTGCTCGCACCGAATATCGCCAGCTCGCGCCGCCTCCAACGCAGGTGGCAGCCGGCGCAGCCGCTGGCGCTCCGCGCAACAACGTGCGCATCGCGCCTGTCGCCCGCACCGTCACGCCGATTCAACCTAAGCCGGCCAACACCGCCAGCCGCCCGGGTCAACCTGGGTTCAACAACAATGCGCCGCGCCCCAATCAGCCGGGAAATCAGCCCGCAGTGAATCAGCCGCCGGTGAACAACAACGCTCCTCGTCCGGGCCAGCCCCTGAACAACGGCCAGCCCGTAAACAGTGCCGTGAATCCCAACGCCCCGCGTCCGAATCAGCCGACTCCCGGCGTTCCTCCGCAAAATCAGACTCAAGTTCAAAATCCGAACCAGACGCAAACCAGCGCACCGGCAGGGAACAACCGCAACTTCAACAACCGTCCACCAACCGTAGCGCGCCCCAACAACGTTCCCGTCAACAGTCCTCAGCTCCAGCAACAGCAGCAACAACAAATGGAGCGGCTGCGAACCCAGCAGGACGCCGACCGCCAGAGGCTCGAACAAAAGCAGGTACAACAGCAGCAAAAAATTCAAAGCCAGCCAAATCCGAACGTTCAGAAACAACAGCAGCTCGAACAAAAACAGAACCAACAGCTCCAAAACATGGAACGGAAGCACGACACCCAGGCGCAAACTCTGCAAAACCGCCAAAACACGCAGAACAATCAACCGCCACGCGGCAACCCGAACCAAAACAACAAGCCGAAAGAAAACGACAAACCCAACAAGCAAAACAAGTAGGGAATCGTTCAGTCTGATCGTAGGGGGCACGGCAATGCCGTGCCCCTCTTTCTTTGCACAATGCTCGAGCTGGCTGGCGACCTCTCCGCGCTCCTCGGCGCCGCTGTGCGCCTCCGCGTTATCCTTATCTCTCCTAAACGCAACATCACCTAAACTAATGCGCGCATGCCAACTCCTGGACCAATCCAACTCCTCCCAATCTCCCACATTCCCGAAATCCGCCGGGGTGACAACGTCCCTCGCATACTCCTCACCGCCGCCAAAAAATCAAAGCTCGCCTTCCAACAAAACGACATCCTCGTCCTCGCCCAAAAGATAATCTCCAAATCTGAAAACCGCCTCATCGATCTCGCTGCGATAACTCCGTCTCAACGCGCCCTCGATATCGTTGCCGCGTCCGCCAAGGACCGGACTCGCAAAGACGCGCGCCTCATCGAAATCATCCTCCGCGAATCTCGTCGCATCGTCCGCGAACACCCTGTCCTCATCGTCGAAACACATCACGGTTTGGTCTGCGCTAACGCCGGTGTGGACCAATCCAACATCCTCGGCGAAAACATCGTCTCCCTCCTTCCCGTAAATCCCGACGCAAGTGCAAAAAAAATCGCGCAAGCTCTCCGCAATCTCACGCGAAAAAAAATCGCCGTCATCATCTCCGACACCTTCGGCCGCCCCTGGCGCCTGGGTCTAACCAATGTCGCCATCGGGTGTTACGGCATCTCGCCCCTGGAAGACCTCCGCGGCACCCGTGACGCAAACAAGAAGCCTCTTCATGCTTCCATCATCGCCACCGCTGACGAACTCGCCGCCGCCGCGGGCCTAGCGATGCCTAAATCTGGTAACACCCCCGCCGTCATCATTCGCAACTTCACGCACAATCCCTCCACTGCCCGGGCGACCACGATCATGCGGCCCGCCGAAGATGACCTCTTTCGCTAGTTGGGGTGCGGTGCCCCCTCCCCCCGGGTGTTTTTTTCTAAGGATGTGATTCTGCGTGACTTACACGCAAAAATTGCGCAAGGATGTCATTCCACGGGAGTTAAGTTTACACAGGGGGTCGGACGAATCGCCAACCGCTGACGAATCAGTCTGTTACGGGGCGAGCGTGGAGAACGTGACAACGAATGATGCTATAGAAGAGTGAGTGACTATTTACGTCGGCGACGTCGTGTTGCGATCAGACGGACCTGCGGATTGCCGCGGCATTCCGTTCGCGTTCGCGGGCGAGCATTACGATCAGGCGAGCGGTTTCGTCAATGTCCATCGCGGTGTTGTCGATGATGACGGCATCGGCGGCGCGTATCAGCGGCGAGACTTTGCGTTCGCGGTCGCGCTTATCGCGCTCGCGCACTTCTTGAAGCACCTGGAATACGGTGAGCTGATCGCCCTTTTCCTGGTGCTCTTTCCACCGGCGTTCGGCGCGCACTTCGGAAGAGGCTTCAAGAAAAATCTTCAGCTCGGCATTCGGAAAGACTACGGTGCCGATGTCGCGGCCTTCCATTACGACTCCTCCGCCTGCGCCGGCGCGTTGCTGTTCCGCGACGAGCACGCTGCGCACTCCTGCGACGGTCGCGAGGCGCGATGCAGCTTGCGCGACGTCCGCAGCGCGAATCGAATCGGTGACTTCGACGGCGTCGAGGAACACACGATTCTTGCTGCCGGAAACTTCTTGCTCGGGCGTCGGCGGCTTTAGCTCGATGTGGGTTTCGGCGGCGAGCGATTCAAGTTGCGTTTCATCGTCAGGCGAAATGCATCGATGAATTGCTTTCAGTGCGAGCGCGCGATACATCGCTCCGCTGTCGAGATAGAGGTAGCCGAGTTCGAGGGCGATGCGACGGGCGACACTGCTCTTTCCGGAACCGGCAGGGCCGTCGATGGCGATAGTTAGTTTGGGCATTCGAGGGAAATGGGCTGGCGGTATTTTACGTGGAGAGGAGCGGAGATGAAAGGAGGAAGGGATTAAAAATGGAGACAGCGGGCGGGCGATCGATACGTAGCGGGTGAGCGAAAAAACCGCACCCTCGAAAATCTGAGGGTGCGGCACCCAAGAGAAGAACTAGAAGCCCATGATGTTGTAGCCGCAATCGACGTAGATGGTTTCGCCGGTGATGCCGGAGCCGCCGTCCGAGAGTAGGAATGCAGCGGTGGCGCCAACCTCGGCAGGATCGACATTGCGCTTCAACGGGGCGCGTTCGGAATGCGCTTTGAGCATCTCGCCGAGTCCGGAAATGCCGCGAGCGGCCAGAGTTTTGATTGGGCCGGCGGAAATCGCGTTGACGCGGATTTTCTTTGGGCCGAGATCGTTGGCTAGGTAGCGGACGCAGGCTTCGAGTGCGGCTTTGGCGACACCCATGACGTTGTATTTCGGCACGACTTTTTCCGCGCCGTAGTAAGACATGGTGACGATGCCGCCGCCGTCGGTCATTAGCGGCATGGCGGCGCGCGATACGGCGATCAGCGAATATGCGCTGATGTCGTGCGCGCAGCGGAAGCCTTCGCGGCTCGTGTTGATGAATTCGCCTTTGAGGTCTTCGGCGTGGGCGAACGCTACGCTGTGCACTACGCCTTGCAGCGTGCCGTAGGTCGATTTCAATTCGTCGAAAGTTTTGGCGATTTGCTCGTCGCTGGAGACGTCGCACATGAAACCTTTCGAGCCGGGGAGATCGGTGATGAGGTCGGCGGCTTCGGCGGCCATCCGTTCGTTTTGATAGGTGATGGCGAGTTGCCAGCCGTCGGCGTGAAGCTTTTGCGCGATGGCCCAGGCGATGCTGCGCTTGTTGGCGAGGCCGAAGATGACGGCAGTTTTTTTTGTGTCGGTCATTTTTTAGGCAGCTCCGAATTGTTTTGCGGTGTTCATTCTAAATGCGATGGAAGGCGCGTTCGATTTCTTTTACGGAGTAGCGGAGGACCACGGGACGGCCGTGCGGACAGCTCATCGGGCAATCCGTTTTCGCGAGCGCAGCCAGGAGCCACTCCATTTTTATTTGGTCGAGCGGCATGTTCACTTTGATCGCTGCGTGACAAGCGGTGCTGGCGGCGATTTTGGCTTGCAGCGTTTCGATGGAGATGGCCGCATTTTCGCGCTCGATGCCATCAAGAATTTCGGTGAGCAACTTTTCGGCGTCGTTGCTGGTGACGCCGGCGGGGATCGCCTGAATCGCGACGCTGCGCGGGCCCATCGGTTCGACCTCGAAGCCATTGGCCGTGAGTTCGTCGGCAATTTTTTCGTAGATGACGAGCTGGCGCGGAGCGAGTTCGAGAATCATCGGCATCAGCATCCGCTGGCTTTCGACCTTGCCGGCACGGCGCGCTTCGAGGTGCTGCTCGAAGAGGACGCGTTCGTGGGCGACGTGTTGATCGACGATCCAGAGGCCTTCCCCGTTGACGGCGATGATAAAGCTGGCGCTGACCTGGCCGAGAGGTTTTAAGTCGGCGATTTCGTCGGGGTGAGGGAGCCGGCCGGGAGCGTCAGTGGCGGACGAGAAATTTGCGGCCCAGTTTGTCGATGTGCCGTCAGACGGAAAATTCACCGGCAAGGGTGCCGGCGCTACTGAAGAGTCGAGTGACGGTCCGAATGTTGAGGCGGACTCGAAAGAGAAACGTTGAGCGACGGGACGCAGCGGAGCGCCGCTCAGTTCAAATCCGCCGTCAGAACCGACTCCAGAGCCAAGGCCAATCTCTGCGAGTCCGGGAATGTGTGCGTGGGGGATGGAGACGGCCGCACCGGCCGCAGAGTCTTGTGCTGTGGCGTCGAGTGATTGCGTCGCGTCACCGTTGGAATCGGGATACGGTGAGGCTTGCGTTGCGGCGACGATGGGATTCATCCCGAATCCACCACCGGAATTCCCGATGGCAGTCGCTCCTGCACCGGCTGCTGCGGCAAAACTCGGGACGGCGCGCGCGTTCATCAAGACCTGGCGAATCGAGTCACGCGTGAAGTCGTGGACGAATTGCGAACGGCGGAAGCGGACTTCGATTTTTGCGGGATGCACGTTGACGTCGACTTCGTCGTACGGCATTTCGAGGAAAAGAAGCGTCGCCGGAAATACATTGCCAGGGAGTATATTTCGATAGGCCTCGTGGATTGCGTGGAGGATGAGGCGGTCACGCACGAGGCGACGGTTCACAAAAACATAGATACCGTTGCGGTTCGGACGTTGAACCTCGGGCCGCGATGTGAAGCCGTAGACGCTAATGCGGGCGCTTTCTTCGTTGGGTTCGAGCTCGGGTTCAGTGATGGCGGCGCGGAAAGCTGCGGAGGCAGTTGGAATTTCGACGAGTTCGTCGAGAGATTGCTTGCCGAAGAGTTGGTAGATGCGATCGGCGAGGCGATCGACGGGAGGGCAGTCGATGATTTGCTGCGTCGGCGTGGTGAGAACGAATTGCTTGCCGGGATTGGCGAGGGCGTAATGTGTGACGAGCGAAGCGATGTGGCCAAGCTCGGTGGTTTCGGATTTCAGAAATTTGCGGCGAGCAGGCACGGAGTAGAAAAGATCGGCGACGCTGACCGTTGTACCCGCCGGAAGGCCGGCGGACTTTACTTTGACGAGTTTGCCAGCAGCGAATTCGACGCTGACGCCTTCCGATTCGGCGGCGTCGCGCGTTTCGAGAAGAAGCCGCGAGACCGCGGCAATCGTCGGCATCGCTTCGCCGCGAAAGCCGAGCGTGGCGATTGACATCAGATCGTCCGCCGATTTTAGCTTGCTCGTCGCATGACGCTCAAAAGCAAGAAGCGCATCGTCATGCGTCATGCCATGACCATCATCGATCACGCGGATCATGCGCTTACCGCCGGATTCGACTTCGACACGAATCGCATTCGCGCCTGCATCGAGCGCGTTTTCGAGGAGCTCTTTGACTACGCTAGCCGGGCGCTCGACGACTTCGCCAGCCGCAATGCGGTTGGCAACAGCTTCCGGCAAAATGCGAATTCGACTCATGCTTTTTTTGCGGCGGGCTTGATCGCGATGCCGAGTTGATCGAGTTGGAGATCGTCGACTTCGCTCGGGGATTCGGCCATCAAGTCTTGCGCGGCAGTAGTTTTGGCGAACGCGATGACTTCGCGGATCGATTTTTCGCCGGAAAGGAGCATGACGACGCGGTCCATACCGAGCGCGATGCCGCCGTGAGGCGGCGTGCCGTAGGTCAGCGCGTCGAGGAAGAACCCGAAACGGCGGCGCGTTTGTTCTTCGCTGAGGCCGAGCGCTTTGAAGAGGCGCTCCTGCACGTCCTGGCGATGAATTCGGATGCTGCCGCTGCCGAGTTCGACGCCATTGAGGACGAGGTCGTAGCCTTTGCTGCGCACTTCCCACGGCGCGGATTCGAGCTTTTCGATGTCTTCTTCGACGATGCCAGTAAAAGGATGCTGCGCGCTCGCCCACGTTTCGTCCTGCGGACTCCACTCAAAGAGCGGAAAGCCGGTGAGCCAGAGGAATTTCCATTGCGATTTGTCGATTTGATTGAGCGCTTCGCCGAGAATCAGGCGGAGTTGTCCGGCGACGAGCGCGGCGGCATCGGTGCCTTTGATTTCAGTTTTGGCGGAGACGGCGACGACGAGATCGCCGGGTTTTGCGTCGCAGGCTTGCGCAAGTTTCGATACATTTTCAGCGCCGATTAATTTTTCGACGGTTGAGGTCGTGCCTTCGGGCGCGAGTTTTACGAAGTAGGCGCCTTTGGCTCCGTTGGATTTTGCTTTTTCGGTGAGTTCGTCGAGTTGCTTGCGCGAATAGTTCGCCGCTCCGGGCGCCGCAAAGGCGAACACGGTTCCACCGATCTGTAGTTTCTCTTTCGCTTCCGGCGGAAACCAGTCGGTGACTTCGTGCAACTCCATGCCGAAACGCATGTCGGGCTTGTCGCTGCCGTATTTGCGGACGGCATCCTTATAAAGCATGTGCGGAAACGGAGCGGTCGCTTTGACTCCGGCGACGGCGCACGCACGCACCATAACTTGCTCGATCACGTTGAAGATGTCTTGCTGACGCGGGAAAGACATCTCGACGTCGAGCTGCGTAAATTCCGGCTGGCGGTCCGCTCGCAGATCTTCGTCGCGGAAGCATTTGACGATCTGGAAGTAGCGGTCGAGGCCGCCGATCATCAGGATTTGTTTGAAGATTTGCGGCGACTGCGGCAGCGCATAGAACTGGCCGTTGTGGACGCGGCTGGGAACGAGATAGTCGCGCGCGCCTTCGGGCGTGGAGCGCGTGAGCATCGGCGTTTCGACTTCGAGGAAGCCCATTTCGTCCATGACGCGCCGAATTTCGAGAAGGATTTTGTGGCGCAGCGCGAGATTGGCGTGCTGGCGCGGGCGGCGCAGATCGAGATAGCGATAGCGGAGGCGGGTTTCTTCGGCGGCGTTGGTGTCGTCTTCGATCTGAAACGGGGGCGTCTTCGCGTTGTTGAGGACGTGCAATTTGGCAGCGATGATTTCGATTTCGCCGCTGGCGAGATCGGGATTCGCTTTCTGGCGCGCGATGACTTTGCCTTCGATGGCGACGACGTACTCGCTGCGAACGTGTTCGGCCTTGGCGTGCGCTTCGGGCTGCGTCTCTTTGTTAAAGACGACCTGCACAATGCCGGTGCGATCGCGAACGTCGAGGAAGAGGAGATTTCCGAGGTCGCGGCGGCGCGCGACCCAGCCCATCACGACGGCGTCTTTGTTGGCGTCGGAGGCGCGGAGATTGCCGCAATAGTTTGTGCGGGTGAGGTTGCCGAGGAAATCGAGCAAGGCGTCAGTGTCCTTTGTTGAAGCGCGATGGTGATGCCGCCCTATTGTACTTGGCGGCGCGACAGTTTGCAGCGTTCCAGACAGCGACGCTAGGCTTGCCGCGCGGTCCCAAGATTGCGGAGGTGGTCGATCAGCTCCGGCTCGGGGAGTTTGATTTGGTTGCCGTCGGTCAGATTTTTCAGAGTCCAGGAGCCCTCGGAGACTTCGTTTTCGCCCAGGATCAGAGCGAATTGGGCGCCGAGCTTGTCGGCTTGGCCGAGGGCTTTGCCGAATTTGAGTTCGGTGGGAGGGACTTCGACGGGGAAGCCAGCGTTGCGGAGATCTTTGGCGGCGCGGACGGCGGTGGCGTAGGTAGTTATGGCCCATCCAGGCGATGAAAATAAGAGGCGGTCGATTGGCAATCAGCGGCGATTGAACGCCCCTTCAGTGGCTGCACCTTGAGCCGTTGCTGCTTCACGTGCTTGCTCTTGCAGCGAGAGGATTAGGCGGTCTTCACCGATCGCGAAGCCGATGCCTTTCGTTGGCGGGCCTCCAAGTTCTTCGACCAGACCGTCGTATCGACCTCCTCCACACACGGCATTTTGAGAGCCCAGACCTTTTGCGGTGATTTCAAAAGTCGTCCGCATGTAGTAGTCAAGCCCGCGAACTAGGCGCCAGTCTTCGCGATAGAAAATGCCACGGAGCTGTAACTGGGTCTTCAGTGTGTCGTAGTGGGCTTTGCACTCATCGCAGATATAGTCTGTGATTTTGGGCAAAGTCTCGATAAGTGCCTGTTCGTTCGGAGCCTTGGAATCCAAAACACGCAGAGGGTTTGTCTCGATTCGGCGAGCAGAGTCGGCGCCAAATCGGGCCGATATTTTACCGAGTTCTTCGCGCAATTTTTCTACATATCGAAACCTGCAGGTTTCGTCCTTATGCCCGATCGAGTTGATGTTGAGCTCAAGCCCCTTCAGATTTAGCTTGTCGAAAAAGGTCATCAACATCTCGATGACTTCGGCATCGATTGCGGGCGAGTCTTGACCGCCGAGTACTTCAGCACCGATCTGGTAGAACTGTCTGTAGCGTCCTTTTTGCGGGCGTTCGCGACGAAACATCGGCCCGATGTAATAAAGCTTCACGGGCTGCGGAAGCTGCTGCATTGAGTTTTCGATATAGGCGCGACATGCGGAGGCAGTGCCTTCAGGACGCAGGGCTAACTGGTCTCCGAGATCGATTTTCTGAATAATCTCGCGAAGGAATTGAAGCGAATCTTTCAGATCGGCATGGGGATCAACAAGCCGGCCCCGAATGTCTTCTCGCCGACTTTCGAACTTTTCGAGCAACTCCTTGTTCGTCGAACTCGGAATTCGCCCCTTCTTGAGCTCTTCTACGGCTTCTGCGCAAAATTTGAAATAAAGAACCGCGAACGTTGCACTGGTTGTTGCTATACCCGAAAGTTCGATCCCTTCGATGTAGCTTCGATAGTCCGCCAAAGGGATCTCGAGCAAGAACATCTCTTTAGAGACGATATCGGTTTCGTCGCCAACGGAACGGGCAAACAGATCGCGCACTTCAAACTCTGGTGTGCGGATTTCCCCGAAATTGTAAGCGCCGAATACGTTGCGCGCGGTGCTCTCAACGTGGTTCCAGAGCGCCGTCTCGGGAGGGAGTAGGTCTCGGGTGCCCCTAACCGCTTGGAATTTGGATTTGTTCGCCATCTCAGAGAAAGGTTGCAGACCTCACTTGATTTGAATCGACAATTCTACACGACAGCGGCTTGTCTACCGAAGATCCACTCTCGAATAGCCAGGATTTACCAGGCGTGTGTAGGGCCTCGCGGCAGAATCAGTCTGTGTGAACAAACTCCGTGCAAACGAATGAGCTATTGCGCGTCTTGGCGGTTGGTAATGGTCACGCGGAATGGGGGGCGGGTTTTTTCGCCGGGGTCTTGTTCGAACGTTTGCGAGGTCTTTGACGGGTCGTAGTCGCGCCAGAGCCAGGTCATTTCGGCGGGGAATTCGGCGGCGCCGTGGGCCGAGTTGTGGGTGCCGCGGCCGAAGCTGAGGTGGAAATCGTAGCCGGCGGCTTTGAGAGCGTTGGCCATGCGGAGATTGGCGAGCGGCCAATTGCCGTAGCGCAAGTCGAGATCTTCGGAGCCGTCCTGGAGCCAGACGCGGATGTTGCGCTTGGGCTCACGCAAAATTTTATCGGGATAGTCCTGGCCGCCGTCGGGGTTTGACGGATCTTCTTTCCATTGAATGGCGGAGAAGCTGCCGATCCAGGAAATGACGCGAGCTGAATTGATCGGGCTGCTGCCATGCGGCGTTGAAAGAGCAGATGCCGCCGGAGGAGAGGCCGGTGATGGAGCGGCTGTAGGCGTCTTTGCGGATGTTGTATTCGCTGACACGTCGGCGAGGATTTCGTCGCGGAGGAAACGCGGGTAGCGATCGCTGACGGTGTCGTAGAGCGTGCTGCGCATGGAATCCTTGAGCGTGCGATTCCATTTTTTGCCGTAGGCTTCGACGAAATTGTAAGTGGGCGTGCCGGGGGAGCTGCTGATGTCGCCGGGATTGATGAAGACGACGATCATCACTGGGATTTTTTTCTGCGCGATGAGATTGTCCATGACGTTGAGCGTTCGGTTTTTCCCTTCGCGGTCGGTGTAGCCTTCACCGTCCTGAACGACGAGCAACGCGGCGGGAGTTTTTGGGTCGTATTGCGCGGGGACATAGATCCAGTAGTCGCTCTTCATGCCGTCGTAGATTTTGCTGGTGTGCGTCAGTTTTTCGGAGAGCTTGCCGGCGGGCACGTCCGGGATGCTGGTAGGAGTCCGGCGTATAGACGGGGACGTCGTAGCTCCCGCCGAATTTTTCGTGAGCGACGAGGTAATGAAAGGTGTGCGAGGTGCCAATCCGTTCGATACGGGCGGGCGTGTACCAGATGTTGGTGCCTGCGATCTGACGCATCTCGGGGCCAGCGGCGTCGTCGATGAAGAGCGCGGGTTTGCTGGAAGATTCGGTGGCGAAGAAGAGTCGGCGCCTTGGCCGACGAAAGCTTTACCTTCTTTGAGATCTTTGGCGTCGAAAGTGGCGGTGATGGCGTCGCGGAGTTGAGGGCTGTTGGATTTGGCGAGTTCCATGAGTTGAGGCGCGGTGGATTTTTGGGGTGGCATGGCGTGAGTCGAAATGCCGGTGAGGATGGCCGTCAGAAAGACGATGGCGGCGGAGGTGCGGAGAAGGCCGAATTGTTTTTGCATGGCGGGTGCATTCTATTTGGGCTTCACCGTAACTGCCAGCGAGTTTTTGGCGAGGCAAGCGCGACGATGCTGTGTGATAGGCTCGGCGGCTTAGAACGGAGCGGACGATGCGGACTGCGTTGATTATTTTAGGAGGATTGGTGGCTTGGGGATTTTTGTGGCGGCGGCGAAGGCGTCGCCGAATCCGGTAAGGCGATTGGCACGGCAACGATTGCGTTTGTGGTTGGGTGGTTTTTGGTGGCGGCGGTGAATATGTATTTCGGGGTGGCGCGTGCGGGGTACGCGTTTCGAGAGGAGTTGCCGATATTTTTCGTGATTTGGCTGGTACCCGCGATTATGGCGGTGGTGGCGTTGAGATGGCTGCGTTGAAGGCGAGTCGAGAATAAGTCGAGGAGAAACGATCGGATGGGGACGGGAAGGCTTGAGGCGTTTAGCGATGGAGTGATCGCGGTCATAATCACGATCATGGTGCTGGAGTTGAAGGCGCCGGAGGGACATAGCGTTGCTGTGCTCATTCCGCTCGCGCCGGTATTCTTGAGCTATGTGCTCAGCTTCATCTACGTCGGGAATTTATTGGAACAATCATCACCACATGCTGCATGCATGCGACGAAATTACGGGCGGGATTTTGTGGGCGAATTTGCATTTACTGTTCTGGTTGTCGCTGATTCCGTTTGCCACGGCGTGGCTCGGCGAAAATCACTATTCGTCGGGGCCGGCGGCGCTTTACGGGGCGATATTGCTGATGTCGGCGATTGCCTACGTGATTTTGCAGCAGCAAATTATCAAGTCGCAGCGTGGGAAGCGGGATGTTTTGAAGCAGGCGATCGGGGATGACTTCAAGGGAAGGGTTTCGGTGTTGCTTTATGTGGCGGGGATTGGCGGCGCGTTCTGGCGGCCGCGGATTTCGCTGATGCTTTACGGGCTGACGGCGCTGATTTGGTTTATTCCGGATCGGCGGATTGAGAAGGCGGTTAAGGCTGAGCACTGAGAAAGAAAGAGTCTGTAAATACTTGTAAATCAACACGTCTCAATCCGAATTGAATTCGACGCAGAAAAATTGCCTGGGGCAATGGGCGAAGATTTTGCATGCTGGAAATCGCGTGGATAGAGGCTGATTCTTGTCGGCTGAAAAATTGAGGTTGACAAGGGCGTGATTTGCCGTTACTTTGGAGTTACCTCAGAGTATGCCCGCTTCGGCGGGTCCTCACTGAG
Source organism: uncultured Acidobacteriota bacterium (assembly GCA_963850795.1). Lineage (GTDB taxonomy): Bacteria > Acidobacteriota > Terriglobia > Acidiferrales > UBA7541 > Acidiferrum. The sequence continues at coordinate 69,877 of CAWKNS010000019.1, forward strand.
CGTGAAGAGCAAATTATGGGACATGACAACTTAGCCGTGAACGACGCAAGGCGAAGCATGATGGTCTCGTTTAATTTGCTATACACGCGACCATAAGCAAGCCTAAGTCGTTCCGATCCATAAACATAGCAGCGTTATAACGGTTCTTTCGCGGGTTCGAGCGTTGTTTGCAGCTTTGCTGTGATTTTGCCGTCCTTCCGTCGTTTTGAGCGCGATGTTTTGCGCTTTTTGGCGCTGGAGGCGTGTGTTTTACGGCAAGCAGGCTCGCGAAAGTTGGAATTTTTCGCGGCTGTGGTTGGTCTATCCAGATATGACACGAAAGGAGGACGCGCAAATGGAAGAGACGTCATTGCAGGGGCCAGTGCTGAAGGTCAACGGAAGGCTGACGCTGATGATTCCGCTGGAAGATGGGGGAGCCGAGTACGTAGCTTGTTCGCGCGGCGTCTCCGAAGTGGAAGGTTCGTGCCTGAAGATCGCGATTCCGGAATGGCTGGCCGGAATGCTGCGGATCGATGAAGGCGACATCGTGCAAGTCAGCAATTGGGACGGGAAGCTGCGCATCGAGCCGAATGAGGCGAAGGTGGTGCAGTGAGCGCACAAAGCGACAGGAAGTCCAGCAAATCCGAGCAGGCGGCCGTTTAAAAGCCTCGTCGATTACACGATCGAGTCTCTCGACACGAGAGGTTGAATCGTCCGCAGGGAAGGACGATTGCGAGAAAGTTTCAACGGCTGCTTCGCGAGGAATGCTTGTGATCTGGCGTTTTGCGCTTTGTCGAAAATTATAATCTGCCGGCGCGGCGGAGAGAGTCGCCGCGCCGTCTTTTTGCGACGCTCGTGATTTTTATCGGTAGTGGGTGACTAGCAGATGCTGGCGGCTTGGCGGGCTTTGGCTTCGCAGTCGGCTACGGCGGATTCATCGATGCCGAGGCGCGTGGATGCGGCGGAGAGCGCGGGCCAATCGGCGCGTTCGTAGGCAAGGAGGAGGTCGTAGGCGTCGCGATAGGGTTGAGCAACGCCGCACAGGGCGGCGCGAACTTCGGGCGCGATGGGAGAGTGGCGAGGACCTGCTCCATCGGGCGGTCGAGAATCGCGTCGGAGACGGAAAGTAGGCCCATGAGAAACAGATCGGAACTTTGCACGGAGAGAGCCGCGGAAACGGGGAGGATTGGCGCGAGCGATTCGCAGAAGAAGGCGCGGGCGAGGGCGGTGCGGATGAGTTCATGGGGCTTGTCGGAAGCCATGGCGACGACGGCGAGGACGGAAATCCAGCGGCGAAATTCTTTTTCGCCGAGGAGTGCGATCGCTTCGCGGATGCTGTGAATCTCGCCGCGCACGGCGACGAGCCAGGAATTGAGATAGCGGAGGAGTTTGTACACCAGAGCGGGGTCGCCTTTGAGGAGCTGCTCGACGGCGTCGTAGCTGAAGTCGGGCGAAGCGACGAGACGGAGCAGGCGTAGGCAGTTGAGTTTGTTGGACGGGATTTCGCGCGCGCTGAGTGTGGTGGGCTTGCAGAAGAAATAGCCCTGGAAAAAGGTGTAGCCAAGGGAGCGAGCTTCGAGCAGATCGTCATTGGTCTCGATTTTTTCGGCGAGCAGGCGAATGCCGTTGGAGTGTGATGCTCCGGGACCGAGTTTGTTGCGATGGCGATTGGCGATGGCGGCGCGGGCGGGGGGATCACAGGCGCGGAAATCCACCTTCAGAAATTTTACGAATGGGAGGAGCGGCTCCCACTTGGGATGGCCGGCATAATCGTCGAGCGCCAGAGTGTAGCCTTCGCGGCACAGCTCGGCGCAGAGTTGAACGACTTCCTGAGAAGGCGGGAATGCTTTCAAGCATTTCAATGACGACCTGATCGGGCGGGAGCAGTCGCGCCGTGCCGCGCTGCAATGCGGCAAGATCGAGATTGACGAAAGCTTTCGCGTGTCCGATGAGCGATTGGAGGCCGAACAACATGCTCGAATCAACGACCAACCTGTCGCTGGCGTCTTTTGTAGGGCTGGAAGACGTTTTTGCTGGACGCGCGAAAGAGGAGTTCGTAGGCGAAGAGTTTGAGCTTGTCGTCGAAAATCGGCTGGCGGGCGATAAAATTTTCGAGCATGCGGCATCCCTCTCACGGAAGGCGGATGTTGATTCTTGAGAGGGAGTTAAATTAAAGCTGCTGCTAACCGCTGACTACTGCTGCTGCGGATCGAGTTGGGTGCGGCTCCCCAAAACCCGGCGATCTGGAAAGCGATTGCGGCTACAGGGCGGCCGCGTCGCGATCAGAAAAGGACGCGATCACGTCGGGG
>CAWKNS010000020.1:0-6271 GCA_963850795.1 uncultured Acidobacteriota bacterium
TGGCCTACAAGATCCTGCCGGCTTACGTCGCCGAATATCAGCTTGCCGACAAAATGCAGGAGCAAGCGCGATTCGCGGTGGTGAATCGCTATCCGGAAGAGCAGATCCGCGACAGCATCTTCAAAGTCATCAAAGACCTGGAAATTCCCGTGAAACGCGAAGACATCAAAATCACTGCCAACCAGGACGTCGTTCGGATCGCCTGCGACTACACCGTGCCGGTGGATCTCCTCGTCTACCAGATGAATCTGCACTTCACTCCGTCGAGCGAAAACAAGAACCTGTAGCGCAGCTCGCTTGCCGATCCTCCGATTCGCCTGAACCGACTCCCGTCCGCAACTCATTGCGCACATTGCGTTTCTGACCTGGAACCGCGTCTTTTACTCCTGTCCGGGGTTAAGAGACAATGGGAGTCCAGCCAGCTGAGGGACACGTTTGCGCATTCGCATTGAAAAGGGTTTCTGGACGTCGTGGGTCGGTCTGACCTTCTGGGCGTGACGTTTCGCCATTTTTCTGACCTGGGTCAGTGTCGTCACGTACTTCTACGTGAAGTATTCGCGGATGATCGATGCGCGCCTGTCCGGCCACCTGCTGCAAAACACCACGCAGATTTTCTCGGCGCCGCAGCGCATCGCCGACGGCGAAGCCTGGTCGGCTGAAGAACTCGCAACCTATCTGACTAAGGTCGGCTATCGCACCGAAAAAGACGACAGCTCGCTCGGCCAATTCACGGTGCACGGCAATACCGTCGATATCGCGCCCGTCGAAGCTCTCCTATTTCGCCGCCATCCAACGCGATCTCGGTCACTTTCAGCGGCAAGAAAATCAGCTCCATTCGCCCGCTCGGCGGCGGCAACGATCTCGCCAACCGCCGACATCGAGCCCGAACTCATCACCAACCTCTTCGATTCGCTTCGCGAAAAGCGCCGCCCGATTCGCTACGACGATATCCCGCCGAATCTGGTCCACGCGATCATCTCCGCCGAAGATAAGCGCTTCCTCGAACACGGCGGCTTCGACTTCGTTCGCATCATCGGCGCAGCCTGGGCCGACCTCCGCCACACGCAGCCACAACTATCAGGGCGCGAGCACGATCACGATGCAGGTCGCGCGCACGTTTTTCTTCTCGAACGAACGCACCTGGCGCCGCAAACTCGCCGAGCTGATGGTCGCGATGGAACTCGAGCAGCGCTTCAACAAGCAGCAAATCTTCGAGCTCTACGCCAACGAGGTTTACCTCGGCAATCGCGGCAGCTTCGGCATCCGCGGCTTCTCCGAAGCCAGCGTCGCGTACTTCGGCAAAGATCTGCGCCAGCTCTCGCTCGCCGAGGACGCCTACCTCGCCGGCATCATCCGCGCTCCCAACTATTACTCCGCCGCCGACCGCCATCCCGAACGCGGCAATCAGGCGCGCGACCGCGTCCTGACGCAGATGCTCGAGAACAAGTACGTCACCGAAGCCGACGTCCAGGACGCCAAGCGCGTCCCGCTGAAAATCGTCCGCACCGCAATCACCGGCGGCGAAGCGCCATACTTCGTCGACATGGTGAAAGACCACCTGCTCGACAAATATTCCGAGCAGCAGCTCATCAGCGAAAATTTCCGCGTCTACACCACGCTCGACCCCGCGCTCGAGCGCATCGCGCAAAACGCCATCGAAGAAGGCGCCAAAAACGTAGACAAGCTTCTCGCCAAGAAATACGACCGCTGGGAAAAAGAGGCCGCGAAGAAGGGAAGCAACGAGCCGGTTCCACATGTGCAGGCCGCGCTCGTCGCCCTCGATCCGCGCACCGGCGAAATCAAAGCCGTCGTCGGCGGCCGCGACTATGGCCAGAGCCAGCTCAATCACGCGCTCGCTCATCGCCAGCCCGGATCGGTCTTCAAGCCGTTCGTTTACGCTGCCGCGTTCGACAACGCCATCGACAACGTGCAGCCCATCGTCACTCCCGCCACAACGATCGACGACGAGCCCACCACCTTCGAATTCGACGGCAAGGAATACACGCCCAACAATTACGGCGCAAAATTCATGGGCCGCGTCACCGCGCGCGAAGCGCTCACCAACTCACTCAACGTCGCCACCGTCAAAGTCGCCGAGCTCATCGGCTACGGCCGCGTCGTGCAAATCGCCCGCCAGATGGGCCTCGGCCAAAACATCCAGGCGACTCCCGCCGTCGCTCTCGGCGCCTACGAAATGACGCCGGTCGATGTCGCCGCCGCGTACACCGCGTTCGCCAACGGCGGCACGCGCGCCGAACCCGAGTTCATCAACGACGTCATCAGCTCCAACGGCGAAGTCCTCGAGAAAGCGACGCCGCAAACGAAAAACGTTCTCGACCCGCGCGTCACCTTTCTCGTCACCAGCCTGATGAAAGACGTCATGAACCACGGCACCGCCGCCGGAGTTCGCGCCCGCGGCTTCACGCTACCCGCCGCCGGCAAGACCGGCACCTCGCGCGACGGCTGGTTCGCCGGCTTCACCAACAATCTCGTCTGCGTCATCTGGGTCGGCTTCGACGACAACCGCGACCTCGGCCTCACCGGCGGCAAGGCCGACGCGCCGATCTGGGCCGACTTCATGATTCACGCCACGCAGTTGCCGGCTTACAAAGATGTAAAGGATTTCGACGCGCCCGAAGGCGTCCAGTCGGTGATGATCGACCCCGAATCGCTCGAGCTCGCTACGCCAAATTGCCCGAGCACTCGCGAAGAAGTCTACGTCCTCGGCTCGGCGCCCACTCAAATCTGCGAAATCCACGGCGGCGGCCACGGCATCGTCTCCTCGACCGGTTCCTGCCTCTCCCACGTCTTCGGCGGCGGCCAACCCAAGGCGCCGCAGACCGCGTCGACGTCAACGGCAATCCGGTCCCCTACGACCCCAACCGTCCCCCCGACGCAACTGGTCAGGGCACTCCACCCCCTGTGGACGCAAACGGCAAGACCACTGAAAATAAAAAGAACCCTTTGAAGAAGATTTTTGGTATCTTTGGAGGCAAGAAGAAGCAAGATCCGGCCGCTCCAAAACCGGATGACAAAGGAGACTCGCCATGAAGCTAGTTTCTCTGGCGGTTTCGGGTTCTTTCCTTGTAATGCTGTTGGCAGTTCCTTCCCGTGCGCAGGTCAATTCCGATATTCCACTTCTAGTCGCTGACGACGCTTGGCTGATGGCCGCGAACGGTCCGACGTCCGGGTCGACGCCTTCGCCGATGCCGAGTCCATTGCCAGCTGGCGCGTTGCCGAGCGCCGCGATGTCCATGCAGGCGCCGCAACAGGTCTCGACGGCGACCGCATCGCCCGCCACCGTAAACGAATTGACGCCCGAACAAATGGGCGACCTCTACATGGCGCGCAAGCAATACGTCGAGGCCGCGCAGACTTTCAAGACGCTCTCCGATAAGAACCCACCAACGCCGTGTACCTCAATAAGCTCGGCATCGCGCTCCATCAACAGGAAGCGCTCACCCTCGCGATGCGATATTACGAAAGGGCGCTTAAGGCCAATCCGAAATACGCCGACGCACAGAACAACATCGGCACCATTTGGTATCAGCGCAAGAAATTCGGCAAGGCCATCAAGGCCTACGAGAAGGCCATCAAGATCAACGACGACATGGCCGTCCTTTACAGCAATCTCGGCTACGCCTACTTCGGCGATAAGAAATACGAAGAGTCGATCGCGTCGTTCCGCATCGCCCTGCAAAAAGATCCGCAATTCTTCGAGCACAACACCGGGCGCACCGGCTCGCTGCTTCAGGATCGCTCCGTCACCGATCGCGGCCGCTTCTATTATTTGCTCGCAAAGTCATTCGCCGAGGCCGGTAACATCGACCGCGCGGTGCTCTACCTCCGTAAAGCAAAAGACGAAGGCTACACCTCGCTCATCGCCGACCTGAAGAAAGACAAGGTCGCCTTCGCCGCCGAATTGCAACTCCCCGAAGTCCAAAACCTGCTCAACCCGAAGCCAATCGCCGAAGCCGACGCTCAGCAGCCGTAATCAACTTCGCCGTCACGCTCAACAACAATCTTCTTCGGGGCACACCACATCGTGCCCCTTTTCTTTTTAAGCTAACTTCATACAGGAAACGGCAGTTGGGTGCCGCACCCTTAGGTTTTAAAGGGTGCGGTTTTTCCACTAATCCTTGGCGTGATCGATCCGCGATCCGTCGTCGCTCGCCGCCGCTAACTCTCTACCGTTCAGTCTCCGTCGATCCACTCTGTCCACTAGACGCGTAATAACCCTTCCTCGCATACACCGTCAGTTTCCGCCCATCCTTCTTCGCCTCAATCTCCACCGCTCGATACCCGCCATCCGTTTGAAATTCCGCCGGCCGGTACGAAACCAAATACCTCGCGCGAATCACCTGCTGCAACTCGCTCAAACTATTGCTCAGCCCATGCACCGACCCCGGCGCAAACGCCGTCCCTCCCGTCAGTGACGAAAGCGTCTTCAACGCCCGGCTCCCCACCGCCCCGCTCGCATCCTTGTCCGCCACCTCGCGCGTCGTGATCGTATACACCGCAACTTCGCCTGCCTGTGCCTTCGCAATCGCTTCTTTCAGCGTGCCCGCGCTCGAATTGTCCTCGCCGTCGCTGATCACCACAATCATCCGCGCCACAGCACCCGTCTCGGCACGTGAAGCCAACTTCTCCGCCGCGAATCCCACTGCATCCCACAGCGAAGTTCCGCCGCCCGGCGCAAGCTCATCGATCGCATGCTCCGTCCGCGCCTGATCCGCCGTAAAATCCTGCACCACCAGCACCGAATTATTCACGCCCACCACAAACGCCAAATCATCCTTGTCATTCATCACCGCCTTCATAAATTTCGCCGCCGCCGCTTGCTCAAAGTGAAATCGCTCCGTCACCGAGTTGCTCGTGTCGACAACCAGCCCCAGTCGCAACGGCAACTGCGCTTCGTTTTGAAACGCCACAATCCCATCCGGCGCCCGATTGTTGTCGCGAATCGCGACATCCGCCGCCGTCAGATTCGTCACCGCGCTCCCGTGATCCGTCGCCGCAAAAAATATCGCCACTTCATCGACCGCCACGCGAAGCGCGGCCGCGGATGCTCGTCACATCATGCGAATGCTCTTTCGTGCTCGCGCCAATCGCAGCCTTGGCGTCCGTTGACGCCGGCGTTGAGTCGCGCTCCTCCGCCCAGCGGACGCACGTCGCATCCGGCTCCGCTTCCGCCTCCGGCAATCTCGCTCTCTTCTTTCTTGTCCTGCATCGCCCGTTGCACACGCTGAAACGTTTCTGCCGCCGTCGGCCCATGAAACGAAACATCCACCGCCTCAGGTTGTTCGACCAACCTCATCGATCTGCCGACGCACGCTTCCGCCGCCGCGCGCCGTCGAAATCAGCCTCCCCGCCTCCTCATCCTTAATCTGCTGCAACATCTGCCGATATTCGCCCACCGAAGGCGACTTCGGCGCCTCCGCCAGCAGCGTCTCCATCTCGCTCTGCGCCGCCACCAAATTCCCCTGCGCCTCCATCGCCCCGGCCGCGAAATAATGAACCACCGACGCACCCTCATGCTTATTTCGTGAATCTGCTTCACGCCGCTCACCACCGCCGGATAATCCTTGTTCTCAAACTCCGCATACGTCAGCGCCGTCAGCAGCGACAGATCCATCGGCGCGATCGACGACGCCTTCTTCAGCGATCCCTCCGCATCCGCCAAAACGCTTCATCGCCAGTTGCGCGCATCCCAGATTCAAATACGAATTCGGCAAATGATCGTCCAGCGCCATCGCGCGATAATTGCTCCACCGCCTGTTGCGAATTGCCCTGATTCAGATACGCCGTCCCCAGCGCATTGTGCGCCGCCACAAAACTCGGATAAATCTCGATCGATTTCGTCAGATGCGCGATCGCCCCCGCCGCATCCTTCTTCATCAAGAGCTGATAGCCTTTTTCATACTCGTGCTGCGCCTTCGCCGGCGCTTTCAAATCGAGCTGCGAAACCGATCCGCTCGGCGCTTGCAGCTGCGACGTCGTCGCCGCCCGCTTGGCTGTTGATCAGAAACAGGTTGCCGTCCATCCGCGCCGACCCTATCCCGTCCATTGCGGTCGCCGTGCCAAATCGATTTCCGCCAGACCCTGGCGTGGAAAAAACCTGTGCGGCAACGGGACGAACATACACCACCGCGAAGCAAAACAAAGCGACGCAAATCGTCCAGAGTCGCCGGCGCAGCATGAAGCCGCCTTTCTGAAGGTACCGCGAGGAGAGGGACACCACCGAAGCGGATTATAGATTCAGGCTATCGGA
>CAWKNS010000021.1:0-855135 GCA_963850795.1 uncultured Acidobacteriota bacterium
TGATCCCTCCGGGATGTCGTACTCGACCGTGACGTGGTCGAGCGGCCGGAATCCGGCGTCGGCGACCGTCATCTGGCCGGCATCCGTTCGCCCTGGTAAATGACGACCTTCTCGTAGGGCAGCGCCCGCACCCGCTTGCCCTCGACATGGTGGGCGACCGCGGCCGCCACCTCGGCCATGGTGTTCGCCGTGGTCACCGGGACGAGGATCTGCACGAAGTCGGTGGCGAAGATGGCGTTCAGCGGGACCAGCTGGGGGGCTGTCGGCTCATGACCGGCTGCCGCGTGCTGCTCCTGCGAGGCCACGGCCGCTCGGCCGGCGTAATCCCTGGTCCATGCCTCGTAGTCCGGGTCGTCGCCCATCACCTCGGGCGTCAGGCCCATGTAGCCCAGGATGCCGCCGACGTCCATCGGCTGGATCTGCCCGGCCAGGAACCGGTCGATCAGCGTCTCATGGTTGACGTTGTCCCGGTCCTTCCAGAAGATCTGCCGGCAGGCGTTGGTGCAGAAGTGGTAGATCCGGCCGTCGTAGCTGAGCTGGATGTCGCGGACCCGCCAGGTGCCGTTCCTGGACTGGGTGGCGTTGCAGGCGGGCAGGTGACAGGTGCTGCACAGCCAGGGCAGCGTCTCGGGCAGGGTCGCTTCCATGTTGTTGGAGTTGACGTTGTCGATGATCACGTCCCACTTGTCGCCGAAGACCTGCTCCCAGTTGGGGTATTTCTCGGCCAGCAGGCACGCTCGTCCCGGCTGACCGCGGCCATCGGCCGGCGCCAGATCGTCGGCCGCCAGAACCACAAGCCCATGTGCAGCCCGTGGTGCCAGATGTCCAGTCCGCGCATGAACTCGTCCCAGTACCACGGCTTCTTCAGCCCGTACTGCTCGGGGGCTGCAAGTCGAACGAGCAGGAAACCATCATCCCGTACGTGAAGCAGCCGGACGGCATGGTGCTGGGCAAGCCGTTTTATTTCGCGACGGCGATGCCGTTCGGCGCCGATGCGATCGGCGTGCTGGTCAGAGCCACGAAGGCCGGCCGACGAAATGGCGGGGAATCCGGATCATCCGTCGAGCCTCGGCGGCGTCGACGCGATCACGCAGGCATCGATCTGAATCTGTACGATCCCGACCGCGCGAAGACGGTGATCGTTCGCCGGGTCGCTGCGGACCTGGTCGGAATTCGCGCAGGCGGCGCAAGCGGCTGCCGCCGATATCAAGGCCGCGAGCGGCGCGGGTTTCCGCATCCTGACGGGCACGATTACTTCGCCGACGCTTGCGCGAACAACTGCAAGGGATTCTGAAGCTGTATCCGCAGGCGAAGTGGCACCAGTGGGAGTCGGCGTATCAGCGACGGCGTGCGCGAAGGCGGCAAGCTGGCCTTCGGCCGCTACGTCAATACGGTGTATCGCCCCGAGCGCGCCGAAGTGATCTTGGCGCTCGATTCGGATTTTCTGGCGAGCGGCCCCGGACACATTCGCTACATGAAGCAGTTCTATCGCCGGCGCAAGCTCGACACCGATCCTGGTGTGGAGCGCGTGGGCGGCGAGATGAACCGGCTGTACGTGGTCGAGCCGACTCCGACGGTTACCGGGTTCGAGCGCGGATCATCGCTTGCCGTTGCGCGCTTCGCAGATCGATGCGTTCGCGCGCGCTCTTGCGGCGAAGCTGGGAGTCGGCGGCGCCGAAGGTCGGCGACGATTCCGCCGGCGGCCGAAAAGTGGCTGGAAGCGTTACCAAGAATTTGCAGGGGCATCGTGGCAGTTCGCTGGTGATCGCGGGCGAGCAGCAGTCGCCCGAAGTTCACGCGATCGCGCACGCGATCAACGCCTCGCTGAGCAACGTCGGCAACACGCTGTATTACACCGATCCGGTCGAAGCGAATCCGGTGAGCTACATCGAATCGCTGCGCGAGTTGTGCGCCGACATGGATGCAGGCAAGGTCGATACGCTGCTGATGGTTGGCGTGAACCCGGTTTACGACGCGCCGCACGATTTCGATTTCATGAGCAAATTGCTCAAAGTGCGCAACACGGTGCAGCTCAGCACGCACTTCGACGAGACCGCGCAGCACGTGAAGTGGCACGTCGGCGAGTCGCACTACCTCGAAACCTGGGGCGATGCGCGCGCGTTCGACGGCACCGTGAGCGTCATTCAGCCGCTGATCGCGCCGCTGTATTACACGCGTTCGGCGCACGATGTGATCGCTGCGTTCAGCGACAAACCGGGAATTTCGGCGTACGACGCTGTGCGCGACCGGTTGAAAGCGTCGAATCCGGGCGGCGATTTCGAAAAATTCTGGCGCAAGACGCTGAACGACGGCTTGGTCGCGAACTCGGCGTTTGCGCCGATCAGCGTCAGCGCCAAGGTGAACATTGGAAGCTTGCCGGCGCCGAAGGCTGCGGCGGGCGAGGCGCTTGAGTTTATTTTCCGTCCCGACCCGAGCGTCTACGACGGCCGATACGCCAACAACGGCTGGCTGCAGGAATTGCCGAAGCCGGTTACGAAGCTGACCTGGGACAACGCGGCGATGGTCAGCCCGAAGACCGCGGAGGCCGGGGCTTAACGCACAAGGTTGCGGCGCGCGGCGGCGAGCACGGGCAGATTATTTCGCCGCTAATCAACATCGCGCTTTCGAACAGCAAGGTGACTGCGGCGTCATGGACGCTGCCCGGTCAGGCGGATGGCGTCGTCGTTCTGCCGCTCGGCTACGGGCGACAGTTCGCCGGCTACTCGGGCACAAACAAGGGATTTAACGCCAACGCGGTGCGCGTCTCGACCGCGATGTGGGTTGCGAGCGGCGGCAAGATCGACAAGACGGGCGACGAATATCCGCTGGCCTGCACGCAGTATCACTTCAACATGGAAGGCCGCAAGATTCTGAGCGCGGGCACGCTCGAGGAATACAAGAAGAATCCCGCGTTCGCGCACGAAGGCGACGAAACTCCGCCCAAGGAAGATTCGCTCTACAAGGAATTCGCGTATCCCGGCTATGCCTGGGGCATGGCGATCGATCTGAAGAACTGCAACGGCTGCAACGCGTGCGTCGTGGCGTGCGGCGTCGGAAAACAACATCGCGATCGTCGGCAAAGATCAGGTGATGCGCGGCCGCGAAATGCACTGGATCCGCATCGACCGCTACTACATGGCGGAGACCAGCACGAACGACCCGACCACCAACGAAAAGGACGCGCTGGCGAATCCGCCAGACGTATTTCCAGCCGGTGCCCTGCCAGCAGTGCGAAAACGCGCCGTGCGAACAGGTTTGCCCGGTGGGCGCGACGGTGCACAGCTCCGAAGGCCTGAACGACATGGTCTACAACCGCTGCATCGGCACGCGGTATTGCTCGAACAACTGCCCGTACAAGGTGCGGCGCTTCAACTTCCTGCGCTTCCAGGATTGGGAGACGCCTTCGCTCAAGCTGCAGCGCAATCCGGAAGTCACGGTGCGCAGCCGCGGAGTCATGGAAAAGTGCACGTACTGCGTGCAGCGCATCAACAACGCGCGCATCGAATCCGAGAAAAAGAATCGTCCCGATCGCCGACGGCGACATCGTCACCGCGTGCGAAGCGGCGTGCCCGTCGCGAAGCGATCGTATTCGGCAACGCCAACGACCCGAACAGCCGCGTCGCCAAGCTGAAGGCGCAACAGCGCAACTACACGATTCTCGGTGAGCTGAACGCGCGGCCGCGCACGACGTATCTGGCGGCGGTGCGCAATCCGAATCCGGAGATGGAAAAGGCATGAGCGCCACTCAGCCTCCCGTCAATTCGCCTGACATCCGCCGGCTGTCGCCGGTGCTCGAGCCGGGGCACAGCTACGCCACAGTCACAGACAAGATCGCGTCGATCGTTCTGACGCGCCCGGTATCGCTCGGCTGGCTTGCAGGATTCGGCCTGGCGTTTTCGGTGGTGATGGTCCTGAACGTTGCTGTCGCCTGGCTGATCATCAAGGGCGTCGGCATCTGGGGCGATCAACATTCCGGTCGGCTGGGGATTCGCGATCATCAACTTCGTCTGGTGGATCGGTATCGGCCACGCCGGCACGCTGATTTCGGCGATTTTGTTTTTGTTGAACCAGAAGTGGCGCACATCGATCAACCGTTTCGCCGAAGCGATGACGCTGTTCGCGGTCGCTTGCGCGGGCTTGTTTCCGCTGATCCACACCGGGCGTCCGTGGATGGCGTTTTACATGTTCCCGTACCCGAGTACGATGGGGCTCTGGCCGCAATTCCGCAGCCCGCTGATATGGGACGTGTTCGCGGTTTCGACGTACGGCACGGTTTCGGCGCTGTTCTGGTTTGTCGGTTTGATTCCCGACCTCGCGACGCTGCGCGATCACGCGATCGGCAAGCCGAAGCAGATCATCTACGGCATGCTCGCGCTGGGCTGGCGCGGTTCGGCGCGTCACTGGCATCGTTATCAGACGGCTTATCTTGCTGCTCGCGGGCCTCGCAACGCCGCTCGTGCTTTCCGTCCACACGGTCGTGAGCTTCGACTTCTCGGTGGCCATCGTTCCGGGTTGGCACACGACGATCTTCCCGCCATACTTCGTCGCCGGCGCGATCTATTCGGGCTTCGCGATGGTGCTGACCATCGCCATTCCGCTGCGCGCTGCGTATGGCCTCGAAGACTTCATCACCATGCGGCACCTCGAGAACATGGCGAAGGTCATGCTCGCCACGGGGTTGATCGTCGCGTACGGCTACTTCTTCGAATTTTTCTTGTCGTTGTATAGCGGCAACAAGTTCGACGTGTTCCTCGTGCAGCAGCGCCTGCACGGCCCGTACAACTATTATTACTTCGCGCTGATCCTGTGCAACATCATCACGCCGCAGTTGCTGTGGTTCCAGAAGGTGCGCACCAACGTGGCGGCGCTTTTCGTGATGTCGCTGGTGATCAACCTCGGCATGTGGCTCGAGCGGTTCGTGATCGTGGTCATCAGCTTGACGCGCGACTTCATGCCGTCGGCGTGGGGCCGTTATTCGGCGACGATTTGGGATTACGCGACGTTCGTCGGCACGATGGGCTTGTTCACGATGCTGCTGTTCCTGTTCGTGCGCGTGCTGCCGGCGATTTCGATCGCGGAAATGCGCGAACTTGTGCACGAAACGTCCGAGGAGCACGAATGATCGAGCATCGCTCACACACGTACGGCGTGCTGGGTGAGTTCGACACCGAGCACCAGTTATGTCACGCGGCGCGCGCGGCGCGCGAAGCCGGCTGGGTGAATATCGAAGGCTATACGCCGTTCCCGGTGGAAGCGCTGTACGACGCGCTGGGCTTGAAGCGCAATCTCGTGCCGCTGGTCACGTTGATCGGCGGACTGTGCGGCGGGCTCGGCGGATTCTTCTTTCAGTACTGGGTCAACCTTTACGCTTATCCGATGAACGTCGCCGGCCGCCCGCTCAATAGCTGGCCTGCGTTTATCCCGGTGACGTTCGAGTTGACCGTGCTGGGCGCTTCGCTTTCGGCGGTTTTTGGAATGCTCGCGCTGAACAAATTGCCGGAGCCGCATCATCCACTGTTCAACATCGATCGTTTCGTGAAGCACGCCACGACCGATAAATTTTTTCTGTGCATCGAGGCGCGCGACAAGAAGTTCAACGTCGACGACGCGAAGCGGTTCCTTGAAAGCGTGCACGCAACGAAAATCGACGAGGTGCAGGATGATGATTAAGCCTGCACGCATCGCATTGTGCGCCGTCGCGTTTTCCGCGCTGCTCGGCGGATGCAGCCTGAAGCAGGATATGGCGCTGCAGCCGAAGAATCGCCCGCTGTCTCCATCCGATTTTTTCACCGACGGCCGCTCCGAGCGCCCGATCCTTGAAAACACGGTGCGCCGCGGCGCGCTGGCCGACGATGCGTTTACGATTCCGAAGGAATCGAATGCGTTCCCGCTGCCGGTGAATCAGGAACTGCTCGAGCGCGGCGAAGGCCGCTACAAGATCTTCTGCACGCCGTGCCACGGATTGCAGGGCGACGGCAACGGCATGGTGGCGATGCGCGGAATGAAGCATCCGCCGACGTATCACCAGGAACGGCTGCGCGAAGCGCCGAACGGATATTTTTACGACGTGATCACGAACGGCTTCGGCGCGATGCTGGGCTATTCGGCGCAGATTCCGCCGCGCGATCGCTGGGCGATCGTCGCGTACGTGCGCGCGCTGCAGTTGAGCCGCAACGCCAAGGCTTCCGAGTTGCCGGCGAGCTTGCGCGAAGAGCTGGCGCATCCGCATCCGGCCGCGCGCCAGCGAAGAGCGAAGGAGTGAAGGAATGACCGCGCAGGATTTCAAGGCGCCCGAAAGCGTCAGCCGCCTGCAGCAGCGCGCGCTTATCGTGGGAATTATCGGCGTCGTGGCGTGCATCATCGGGTACGTAAAGGCGCCCGAGGAGATGTTGCGCTCCTATCTGATGGCGTTCATGCTGATTTTGGGTTTGTCGCTCGGCTCGCTGGGTCTGCTGATGCTGCAGCATCTGACCAGCGGCTACTGGGGCATCGTGATTCGCCGTCCGCTCGAATCGGCGACGCGCGCGCTTCCGCTCGTTTTTATATTGTTTGCGCCGCTGTTCTTCGGGTTCCGTTATCTGTATGGTGCATGGCTCAATGCTCCGCCGCCGGGGCACGAGGGCGCGCTCTCTGACTTTCAGCAGCACTACCTGACGCCGGGCTGGTTCCACATTCGCGCGATCATTTATTTCGCGGTGTGGCTGTCGTTGATGTGGATATTCAACGCATTGTCGCGCCAGCAAGACGTCAATCGCGACGATCGTTCGCTGCGTCGCAGCCTGAAGATGCTGGCCGGCCCGGGCATCATTCTCTATGTGTTCGCGATGTCGTTCGCCGCGATCGACTGGGTGATGTCGCTGTCGCCGCACTGGGCTTCGACAATCTACGGGTTCCTCTATGTCGCCGGGCAGCTCATTTCCTCGATGGCGTTGATGATCTGCGTCGTGGTCCTCTTGTCGCGCGCGCCAGGTTTCGCAGGCGTACTCAAGCCGCGCTACTTGCATGACTGCGGCAAACTGCTTTTCGCTTTCATCATGCTGTGGGCGTATTTCAGCTTTTCGCAGTTGCTGATCATCTGGTCGGGCAACGCTCCCGAAGAAATCAGCTTTTACCGTTCGCGGCTTTACGGCGAATGGGGATATCTCTCCGTCTTCATCCTGATCTTCCATTTCTTTGTGCCGTTTTTCCTGCTGTTGTCGCGCGACCTCAAGCGCAATCCAAACACGCTGCCGAAGATCGCGGCGTGGATGGTGCTGATGCGCCTCGTGGATTTGTACTGGTTGACGCGGCCGGAATTTACTCCGAGCGCGATTCCAACGATTTGGGATTTCGCAGCGGCGCTGGCACTTGGTGGACTCTGGCTTTTCGTTTTCGCGTGGCAATTGCAGAAAATGCCGCTTTTGCCCTTGGGTGAGCCCAAACTCGAGGACTTCCTGGAGACCCATGAGCACTGATATGCAGCACAGCGCCGCGGGTGAACTGCCGCGGAACAACGACGTCGCTTATGAGCCAGCCGACGTTCATCCGGCGACGATCTACTGGTATTTGGGCGCGCTGGCGGTTGCCGTCGTTCTTTCGTATGTCATCTGCATCTTTGTGTTGCGTGTGACGACCAAGATTGCGGTCGATTACGACACACCGCCGCCGGCCGTCCGCGAACAGATGGGTGCGTCGTACGATGCGTTGCCGCCCGAGCCGCGGCTGCAGGGTGTTCCCGGGCACCCCGAGGACCCGCAAGCCGATTTGCGCGTCAAGCGTGCCGCCGACGAAGCGGCCAACGAGACGACCGGCTGGGTTGACCAGAGCGCAGGTATCGCGCAGATTCCGGTTTCCGAAGCGATGAAGCTCATCGCTGAAAAAGGTTTGCCCGGGGCACCAGCCTCGGCGGAGAAAAAGTAGGGATGAAGCAGGTTCGCACGATCGCGAATTGGGTTGCGGTTCTGGCGCTGGCTTTGTTATTTGCCGGCAGCGCACGTGTTTACGCACAGGCGGTACCCAGCGACACGGGTTCGCCTGCGAGCGGTATGCCGCTGGCGTTGCGCAATGTCGGCTTCGAGCCTCCGCTCAATGGTCAGATTCCGCTGGCGTTGCATTTCAAGGATGAAGCGGGAAGCGACGTCGCGCTGGGCGATTATTTCCACGGCAAGCCGGTCGTTCTCGCGCTCGTTTACTACGGCTGCCCGATGCTCTGCAATCAGGTAGAGCAGGGCGTCGTCGGTTCGCTGAAGATGCTTTCGTTCAATCCCGGAACCGATTACGAAGTAGTGTTCGTCAGCTTCGACTCGCGCGAATCGGCTGACATGGCCGGGCAAAAGAAAACTTCGGCGATGGGGCACTTTCAGCGTCCACAGACCGCGGGCGGCTGGCATTTTTTGACCGGCACACAAGATTCGATCGACGCGATCACGCAGGCGGCGAATTTCCGTTATTCGTTCGACGCGAAAACGAACATTTTCGCGCATGCGAGCGGCATTATGCTGCTGACTCCCGATGGGCGGATTTCGCGCTACTTCTACGGCGTCGAATATCCGTCACGCGACATGCGGCTTGGTCTCGTCGATGCATCCGCAGGAAAGATCGGCAATCCGATCGATCACCTTTTGATGTACTGCTTCCAGTACGACCCATCGACCGCGCGGTACAGCGCCACGATTCTTCGCATCGTCCGCATTGGCGGGCTGTTTACGATTTTCACGATCGTCGCGGGGATTTTGATCTTCCGGCGTCGCGATCACGCGCTCGAAGCGAAAGCGCAAGGAGCACACTAGAGCCGTGCAGTCGCAACTACCACTGTATCCGGAGCAGGCGTCCAACTTCGCGCCCAGCGTAGACGCCCTGATGGTTTATATCACCGCGATCTGCCTGTTTTTCGCAGTGGCCATCACCATTGCGGTCATCTTTTTCTTCTTCAAATACAAGCGCAAGACTCCGGGCGAAGTCGGCGTTCCGATTCATGGCGACATGCGACTCGAGACGATCTGGCTTGTCGTGCCGTTGCTGCTTTCTCTCACGATGTTCGCCGGCGGCGCGGTGATCTACGTCGATTTCCGGCGCGCGCCGCTCGATACTCTCGATATCTACGTTATCGGCAAGCAATGGATGTGGAAGTCGCAGCAGCCAACAGGCCTGCGCGAGATCAACGAACTTCATGTCCCCGTCGGGCGCAACGTAAAATTGATTCTGGCCAGCGAAGACGTCATTCACAATTTTTCGATTCCCGATTTTCGCGTGAAAATGGACGTCGTGCCGGGGCATTACAACACGATGTGGTTCCGACCGACGAAACCCGGCCGCTACCATTTTTTCTGCTCTCAGTATTGCGGGACAAATCACGCGCTGATGGGTGGATGGGTCACTGTCATGGAGCCATCCGACTATGAAGCGTGGCTGTCGGGTTCATCAACGGCGGACTCGAACCCGGTCGTTGCCGGCGAAAAGCTCTTTACCGAAAAGGCTTGCGCCACCTGCCATTTGCCCGACGGAAAAGGCCGTGCGCCTTCGCTGAACGGCGTGTACGAGGGTAAGGTTGCATTGGCAGATGGCTCGACCGTCACAGCCGACGACGCCTACCTGCGCGAGTCGATCCTGGCACCGAATGCCAAAATCGTTGCCGGATTCCAGCCTCTGATGCCTACGTTCCAGGGCCAGCTCACCGAGGAGGAAATCCTGGCGCTAACGGCATATGTTAAGTCATTGCAGTCGCAGCCGGTTCCGGCTACAGGCGCGGGGGTTGCGCCGGCAGGGAAGAAATAATCATGAGTACGTCGAATAACCTAGCTGCACCACCATCGAACGCGGGCGGGTTCAAACTGCCCCGCGAGCACTATCTTAACGCCACTTACGGAATCCGTTCGTGGCTGCTGACTACTGATCACAAACGCATCGCGCTGCTCTATCTCGTCTCGGTCACATTCTTCTTCTTTATCGGCGGCACATTCGCTTCGCTGATTCGCATCCATTTGCTGACGCCGGGCGGCTACCTGGTTACGCCGGAAACGTACAACAAGCTTTTCACCATGCACGGCGTGGCGATGATTTTCTTCTTCCTGATTCCGTCGATTCCGGCGGTGCTGGGTAACTTCCTGATTCCGCTGATGATCGGCGCCAAAGACCTGGCGTTTCCGAAGATCAACCTCTTGAGTTGGTACATTTACCTGGTTGGCGGATGCTTTGTCCTCTATTCGTTCGCGACGGGCGGTCTTGACACCGGCTGGACCTTCTACACGCCGCTGAGCAGCGTTTATTCAAACTCCGCTGTGACGCCGGCTGTCATCGGTATCTTTATCAACGGCTTCTCATCGATTCTCACCGGCCTCAACTTCATCGTCACGATTCACACGATGCGCGCGCCGGGCATGACCTGGTTCCGGCTGCCGCTCTTTGTTTGGGCGCATTACGCCACGAGCATCATCTTCATCCTTGGTACCCCGGTCATCGCGATTACGCTCCTGCTCGCCGGCCTAGAGCGCATGCTTCACCTCGGGTTTTTCAACCCGGTGCTAGGCGGCGACCCGATTCTCTTCCAGCACCTGTTCTGGTTCTATTCGCATCCGGCCGTGTACATCATGATTTTGCCGGCGATGGGTGTGATCTCCGAGATTATCCCAACGTTCGCGCGCAAGCCGATCTTTGGCTATAGTTTCATCGCCGGTTCGAGTATCGCGATCGCGGTCATCGGCTTCTTCGTCTGGGCGCACCACATGTTCCTGACCGGCGAATCGGTCTACGCCGCGCTGACGTTCTCGTTCCTCAGCTACCTGGTCGCGATTCCTTCGGCGGTGAAAGTCGTTCAACTGGACGTCCACTCTCTATAAGGGTTCGATCTCGTGGGAAACGCCGATGCTGTATGGCCTCGGGTTCATCGGGCTATTCCTGATCGGCGGCTTGACCGGCTTGTTCCTAGCCTGCCTCGGCTTGGACATCCACCTACACGACACGTACTTCGTCATCGCGCACTTTCACTACATCATGGTTGGCGGCGCGGTGATGGGCTACGTCGGCGGATTGCACTTCTGGTGGCCCAAGATTACGGGACGGCTGTACCCCGAGGGATTGGCAAAGACCGCGGCAGTCACACTTTTCATCGGATTCAACCTAACGTTCTTCCCCCAATTCATTCTCGGCTATCTCGGCATGCCGCGTCGCTATCACAGCTATCCACCTGAGTTTCAGGTGTTTAACGTGATGTCTACGGCGGGCGCCTCGATTCTCGCGCTCGGCTATCTGTTGCCGATGATCTATCTGACCTGGTCGATGCGCTACGGCAAGATTGCGGGCCCGAATCCGTGGCCGGCCACCGGGCTCGAGTGGAAGACGGCATCTCCGCCGCTCACCGAAAATTTCGATGTCACCCCTGAAGTCACTTGGGAACCGTACGACTTCGACAACCGGCATGACCTAGGTCTCGACGTGAAGGGTCATCCGTCGATGGCACCGGCACACGGGGACGATTAAGCAGAAGCGAAATTAAGACGCGCAGGACCCGCGAGGCGATAAAGGTCCAAAGAGGAGCGCCGAGTGCATCGCACCGGAGAGTTGTACGGACAGTTTGAGACGCTAGACCAGCAGCGCGAAAGCGCCTCGCTGGGCATGTGGGTATTCCTGGTCACCGAAGTTTTATTCTTCGGTGGCATGTTCATGACCTACACGCTGAACCGGTCCACGTACCCCGAGATCTTCGGCGAAGCGAGCCGCTCCATCAACCTGACGCTGGGCGCGATCAACACGGTTGTCCTGATTGGCAGCTCCTTGACGATGGCAATGTCGGTCTGGGCCGCGCAGGTAGGCAAAAAGCAGCTCGTTACGATCTTCCTGATTCTCACCCTGATTCTCGGCAGCGTGTTTTTGGGCATCAAGGGCGTGGAATACCACGAGAAATTCGTCGAGCACCACGTGCCGGGCCTGAACTTCAATTTCGAGCCTGGTTCCAATGCCGGCACCAACGCCCACGCGCAACTCTTTTTCTCTCTGTACTTTGCGATGACCGGGCTGCACGCGCTGCACATGATTATCGGCGCGGGGCTGTTGATCTGGCTGATCAAGGAATCATTCAAAGGGCGATTCAACACCGAGTACAGCACGCCCGTCGATCTTGTGGGCTTATATTGGCACTTCGTCGATATTGTGTGGATTTTTCTGTTTCCGTTGCTCTATTTGATCGACCGGCACTAGCGGAAATCGCGAGAGGGTATTGTGGCTGACAATCAAGCCGACACTCATTCTGAGCACCATATAGTCTCGCCGAAGGTCTACATAACGATCTTCCTGGCGCTGATGGTTTGCACGTTTCTGACGGTCGAAGCAGCCAAGATCGATCTCAACGCCTATTTCAACGGGCTGAATATCATCGTTGCCCTCGTCATTGCCACCTTCAAAGCATCGCTCGTCGTGCTTTTCTTTATGCACGGCAAATACAGTCCGAAGCGTACGAAACTCGTCATCGTCTGCTCTGTTTTTTGGCTCGCGATCATGTTGTTCATGACAATGAGCGATTACGTTTCCCGTCCCTGGAAGTAAGCAGCGGCACTTCTTACCTAATATCCTGAGATTGCACGACACCAGCGTCGATCGAGCGCTCTGCACGCAGTTCGCCGCCGCTCTTCTACTATTATCCTGGACATGTAAGGGGAATTACCTACGTATAGGCACACCTTCGCCGGTTGGTGCATTTGGGGTGTTTTTGGGAGGTCGGCGAAAGTGCGAAAAAGATCGTGAACAGCGATAGCGGAACGCGTGGAAAAAAGTAAAAGGGGGGACGAGCGAACCGGCCCAGCCCTCAATCCCCTAAAGGGATCCTCGGCTCGCGTCCCCCGGCTCGAGAAGATGCAAACCATGAGCCATTTCTAACATTCCTGTTTTCAGTCCTATGACTTCGGCGCTCTGCGTAAAAATGCGGTACTGTCGTTCAAAATTACCAGACTCTCAGGCGTACTAAGGTATTCGCTGTAAGCCTGTGGAAAAGTGTGAGTTAGCAGGAGTTCCGCGGACCGCGAAGAGTTCCAAAATGGGAATTGCGCGACGCCAAATTATTTCCCACGCGGTCCGTATATGTGAAGTTCTCGGATTCTTCTCGTAGCCTATTCAGGCCGCGAACCGCTCGATTTGACCCATCAGAATCCCACCTGCTATTGTGAGAAGTTATCTTGGCCTCATTAGGCCCACTGTGCGCCGCAGCTCCCTGTGAGCCCGGCTTGCGGTGAGTGGCAACAAGGGAACCCATGCCGTTGACCAAACTGGTTGTGCGCGGCGCGCGCCAGCACAATCTTAAAAACATTAACGTCGAAATTCCGCGGAACACATTGACGGTCATTACCGGCCTATCCGGGTCCGGCAAGTCGTCGCTCGCGTTCGACACGATTTACGCCGAGGGCCAGCGCCGTTACGTCGAATCGCTCTCCGCTTATGCTCGCCAATTCCTCGATCAGATGGAGCGCCCCGACGTCGATGTGATTGAAGGGCTTTCGCCTTCCATCGCAATCGAGCAAAAGACCACAACGCGATCGCCTCGCTCCACGGTCGGAACCATCACAGAAATTTACGACTACCTCCGCGTCATTTACAGCTCGATCGGGATCCCGCACTGCCCGCAGTGCGGCAACCCGATCACGCGTCAGTCGAGCGAGCAGATCGTCCAGTCAATCCTGACCGGCGAACTCTGCAAGACGGATGACCGCGTCATGATCCTGGCGCCGATCGTGCGCGGCCGCAAAGGCGCCTATCGCAAAGAGCTCGAGAAGCTGGCGCAAGACGGCTACCTTCGCGCGCGCATCAATGGCGAGCTCGTGCAGCTCGACGAAATTCCGGTGCTCGACAAGCGGAAGAACCACACGATCGAAGTTGTCGTCGATCGGCTGCTGGTGAAGCCGGGAATCGCCGCGCGCCTCGAGCAATCGATTGCTACGGCGCTGAAGTTGGCGTCCGGACTTGTCACGGTTTCGATCGTAGGCGGCGCCGACCACGTTTTTTCCGAAAAGCTGGCCTGCCCCGACTGCGGCATCTCTGTTCCGCAGCTCGAACCGCGTTCGTTCAGTTTCAACTCACCGTACGGCGCTTGCCCTGCCTGCAACGGTCTCGGTTCGAAATACGATTTCGATCCCGCGCGCGTGATTACCGATTGGACGCGCCCCCTCTTTGACGGCGGCCTTGGTCCAGGCTCCGGTTCCGCGATGCTCAAGCGCACAATGCAACTCGCTGCATACGCGCATGGATTCAACCTCGAAACACCGTTCGAGAAAATGCCGGCGGCGACGCAAAATTTGGTGCTGTACGGATACCCGCCGTCGAACGGCGGAAACGCATCGGCCGCCGAAGAAAGCGAAATCAGGCGAAAAGGGTTTCCGTTTTCCGGGCATTCTGAAATTTCTCGATCGAAATTTCCAGGAATCGAACTCAGACTCCTATCGCGAGTGGATGACGCAATACATGTCGGCGACGCGCTGCACCGTTTGCAACGGCAAGCGCCTGCGTCCCGAATCGCTCGCGGTGAAGCTCGCCGGTCATTCGATCGCGGAATTCACCGCACTGTCACTAAAGTCGGCGCGTCCGGCGGTCGCGAAAATTCTCGGCGAACTCACGCAGCGTCAGCACGATGTCGCGGGCCGCCCACTGGAAGAAGTCGCGGAGCGCCTCGATTTTCTTCTCGCCGTCGGCCTGGGCTATCTCAGTCTCGATCGCTCAGCCGCGACGCTTTCCGGTGGCGAAGCGCAGCGCATCCGTCTCGCCACGCAAATCGGTTCGCGGCTGCGCGGAGTGCTCTACGTTCTCGACGAGCCTTCGATCGGGCTGCACGCGCGAGATAACGATCGTTTGCTCGGCTCGCTCGAACAGCTTCGCAATCTCGGCAACACCGTTCTTGTCGTCGAGCACGACGAAGACACCATTCGCCGCGCGGATTTCGTCGTCGATCTCGGCCCCGGCGCCGGCGAAGCCGGCGGCCATCTCGTTGCGCAAGGCAAGCCCGAGCAAGTGGCGGCGAATCCGGAATCGCTGACTGGCCAGTATCTCAGCGGCGCCACGAGCATTCCGGTGCCGGCGAAACGCCGCAGCCCGAACGGCAAGGCGATTCAGATTCTCGGCGCGCACGAAAACAATCTGAAAGACGTCGACTTCACGCTGCCGCTCGGACTGCTAACGGTCGTCACCGGCGTTTCCGGTTCGGGCAAATCCACGCTGGTCAACGACATCCTCTATCGCGCGCTGGCGCAGAAGCTCTACCGCTCGATGGATCCGCCCGGCGCGCACAAGAGCGTGACGCGGCATCGAGCACATCGACAAAGTCATCGAGATCGATCAGGCGCCGATCGGCCGCACGCCACGATCGAATCCGGCGACGTACACGGGCGTCTTCGCTCCGATTCGCGAACTCTTCGCGATGCTGCCCGAATCGCGCGAGCGCGGTTACAAACCCGGCCGCTTCAGCTTCAACGTGAAGGGCGGACGCTGCGAGGCCTGCCAGGGCGACGGGCTTCGCCGCATCGAAATGAATTTTCTGCCCGACGTCTACGTGATGTGCGAAGTCTGCCGCGGCCGCCGCTACAACTCCGAAACGCTCGCGGTGCGCTTCAAGGGCCACTCGATTTCCGACGTGCTGAATATGCCGGCGACGAAGCGCTAAAGCTGCTCGAAAATATTCCCGCGATTCAACAGAAGCTGGCGACCCTCGTCGAAGTCGGGCTCGGCTACGTTCAGCTGGGGCAGTCCGCGACGACGCTTTCCGGCGGCGAGGCGCAGCGCATCAAGCTCGCGCGCGAACTTTCGAAGCGCCAGACCGGCCGCACGCTCTACATTCTCGACGAGCCCACGACCGGCCTTCACTTCGACGACGTGCGCAAGCTGCTCGACGTTCTGCAGCGCCTGGTGTCGCTCGGCAACACCGTGCTCATCATCGAGCACCACCTCGACGTCATCAAGCAAGCCGACTGGATCATCGATCTCGGGCCGGAAGGCGGCGAAGGCGGCGGCCGCATCGTCGCGCAAGGCTCGCCCGAGCAAGTCGCGCGCAACAAGAAGTCATATACCGGGTCAGGCTCTCGCGCGCATGCTGCAGCTCAACGGCGCCAACGGGCACAATTCCAATGGCCATACTTCGTCGAAGTAGGAGCAATTTCTCACTGAGCCTGGTGCGCCGCTTCGCATTCGACTTCACCTTCTCCGCGCGTTAAAGTACTCGTTCGCCCATGTCCCTCTACTCGACAAAACCTCTTCCGCTCTCTTCGGTCCACACATATCCGCTGGCGTCGCGAAAAAGCAAAGTCCACGTCAGCGACTTCGCCAAGCCCGTTCCGGCGAATGCTTCGCTGAAAAAATTTCTCGATTCACTCCCGAATATCCTTGCCGCACAAGATCTGCGAGAGGTTGCCGCCGCGATTCACGCGGCGCGAAGCAAGAAAAAATCGATTCTCTGGGGCATCGGCGGCCACGTCATCAAGGTCGGTCTCGGTCCGATTCTCATCGATCTGATGCGTCGCGGTTTCATTACTGGCCTCGCCATGAATGGCGCCGCGTTGATCCACGATTTCGAAATCGCACTCGCCGGAAATACATCCGAAGACGTCGACGCTTCTCTACCCGACGGCCGTTTCGGCATGGCTGAAGAAACTGGACGTTACGTCAACGAAATCGCCAAGCTCGCATCGCGGATTCGAATCGGATACGGCGAGGCCGCCGGCCAATTTCTCAACAGCGAAATCGTTCCGGCTCCGTATGCGGAACAGAGCGTTGTTGCTTCGGCATACAAACTGGAGATTCCTGTCACGATTCATCTCGCGATCGGCACCGATATCCCGCATATGCATCCCGCTGTCGATCCCGGCGCACTTGGCGCCGCCACGTACACCGATTTCCGCCTTTTCAGCGCGCTCGTCCAAGGGAATGCACCCTGGCGGCGTCTACCTCAACTGGGGAAGCGCGGTTATTCTTCCCGGAGATTTTTCTAAAGGCAGTTTCGGTGAGCCGCAATTACGGCGTGCCTTTGCGGCCGATCACCACGGCGAATTTCGATTTCGTGCAGCATTATCGGCCGCTGCAAAATGTCGTGAAGCGGCCGACCGCGCCGCCATCGCAAAGGTAGCGGTGAGCGCGCAATCCCACGGCTACGCCATTACCGGGCACCACGAAATTCTCTTGCCACTGCTCGCAGCCGCGCTCGCATCCAATTGGGCAAAGGGTTCTCCGCAGAAACCGCGGCGTGGCAGAGCGCGATGACGCAATTCGACGACAATCCGAACGGGCATCTCTCCGGACTGCGATGATCCGTCGCCGAACGCTCCGCTCTCGACATCGTGACGACGAACCAGTTTCACCTGGCGACCGTTGCCACAGCCCCTGGAACCGATCGATCCGTCCGCGCCACTCGCCGGCGATCCCATAACCTATGCGGCTCAGTCGCCGCACACGGCGATCCCGGCGTTGAGCGCAAATGCGTTCTTCCCCGAAGACCTCCGCATCTCCTGGTATTGGCCGCACCTCATCCTGTTCATTTTTTTCACGTTCGCGAGCTTTCTCGTCGTCCAGACTGCAATGTTCATCTATTACGGTCCCAAGCAGCCGATGCCGAAAGAGCAGCTCGAGCAATATCTGCTCAACAAGCCGCAATTTCTTTTCGGCACAAACATCCTTTGGTACGCGTCGGTCTTTCTTTTTCTCTATGTCACGCTGGCCGTCCTGCGTGACGCTCCGTTCTGGTCATCCCTGGGTTGGAAAAAACTATCCGCGCGGCTGTCTTCGACGTGGGGCGGACCGTGGTCGTATTTTCTTTCCGGCTGTGCGCTCGCGATTTTCGTCGGCATCGCCAGTTCGCAAGTGAAAGACACCGACAAAATGCCGATTCGCGAGCTATTCAAGAATCGCGAAAACGCCGTGTTGCTGATGTGCATGGCGGTGTTTGTCGCGCCGCTCGTCGAGGAAACCGTTTTCCGCGGCTATTTGTATCCGCTGCTCGCGCGAATGGCTTACGGCATCACGCGGCGTTTCGGCGTTCAGCCGCCGGAAGCGATTCGCACGGGCATGTTCAGCAGCGTCGTGATCACCGGCGTGTTGTTCGGCCTGATGCATGGCGCGCAGCTCGGTTGGACATGGAGCGTCGTCGGGCTTTTGATTCTAGTCGGCGTGATTTTTACGTTTGTTCGCGCGCGCACGGGCACGGTGCTGGCGAGTTTTCTGCTTCACCTCGGCTACAACTCGATGATCGCCGTCACGACCATCGTCGGCACGCACGGATTCACCAAAATTCCCACCGAGTCCCTGAAATTCGGCAGTGACGACAGCGCCCGTAACTCGTTTTGGTCGCCAACCTTCGCTACAATATTCTTCTCAACTCTTATGTATATCGCTCAACCGATTGAATGGACCGACCGCGGCGTGGTCATGCTCGACCAGCGCCTGCTTCCGACCGAAGAAGTTCATTACACGTACACCACGTATCAGGAAG
This sequence comes from uncultured Acidobacteriota bacterium, assembly GCA_963850795.1. Classification (GTDB taxonomy): domain Bacteria; phylum Acidobacteriota; class Terriglobia; order Acidiferrales; family UBA7541; genus Acidiferrum. Next base: position 18,428 of record CAWKNS010000021.1, read on the forward strand.
TCGCCGCCGCGATCAAGGACATGGTGATTCGCGGAGCGCCGGCAATCGGCGTCGCCGCCGCGATGGGCGTCGCGATCGGCGTGCTGCATTCGAAGGCAAAGACCGTCGCCGAACTAAAGCCTGAATTCGACGAGATTTGCTCCGTCCTCGCGAAAACGCGCCCAACGGCCGTCGATCTTTTCTGGGCCATCGATCGCATGAAGGCGAAGTTCGCCGCCGTCGCGGCGCAAACTTCCGATCTGGAAAAAATTCGCGCCGCGATGATCGCGGAAGCGCAAGCAAGTTCATCTCGAGAAGAAAGCGTCCGACGAAGCGATGGGCCGCTTCGGCGCCGAACTCATGCCGCGCGAAGGCCGCGTGATGACGCAATGCAACGCTGGCGCGCTCGCAACCGCCGGAATCGGCACGGCTCTCGGCGTGTTTCGCGTCGCCGTCGAGCAGGGCAAAAAGCTTCACGTGCTCGTTCCCGAAACGCGCCCGTATCTTCAAGGCGCGCGCCTCACGGCGTGGGAACTCCACAAAGGCGGCATTCCGCTCACGCTGATCACCGACAACATGGTCGGCCACTTTTTGAAAACAGGCACCGTCGGAGCGGTCGTCACGGGCGCCGACCGCGTCGCCGCAAATGGCGACACAGCGAACAAAATCGGCACCTATCAGATCGCCGTGCTCGCGAAAGAAAACAACGTCCCGTTTTACATCGCCGCGCCGATATCGACGTTCGATCTGTCGATTCCCGACGGCAGTCACATCCCCATCGAAGAGCGCTCTTCCGACGAAGTCGTTTACATCAAGAACATCCGCATCGCGCCCGACGTCAAAGCCGCGCATCCCGGTTTCGACGTGACTCCAGCGCGCTACATCACCGCCATCATCACCGAACGCGGCGTCGCGCGCGCTCCGTACACCGAGTCACTCCGCGCCCTGGCCAACGCAAAACAAGCCGCAAGCGTATAGCTCGTCGAGCGGCGATGTAAGCGTATGATGCCGTCCATGTCGATCCGCTCACGCGCAAACTGCTTCTGGCTGCTTTGCTTCCGTCAATCTTCGTGGCGTCCGCGCTTCATTCGGCGCCGCAATCGAAGCAGCCATCCGCTCAACCGATTCGCCTTCATCCGCAGAATCCGCACTACTTCCTCTTTCGCGGCAAAGCGATCGCGCTCATCACATCCGGCGAACACTACGGCGCCGTCCTCAACGCCGACGTCGATTACAAAAAATATCTCGCCACGATCGATTCCGACGGCCTCAACTACACGCGCATCTTCGGCGGCTCCTACGTCGAAGTCCCGGCGAAATCCTTCGGCATCTTGCGCAACGATCTCGCGCCACAGCCGAATCGATTCATCGCGCCGTGGGTGCGCAGCGAAACTCCCGGCTACGCCGGCGGCGGCAACAAGTTCGATCTCACAAAATGGAATCCCGAATATTTCGAACGCTATCGCGCATTTCTCGCCGACGCATCCAAGCGCGGCATCGTCGTCGAGATCAGCCTCTTCTCCTCTCACTACGACGAAATGATGTGGAAGATCAGCCCGTTCCATCCATCGAACAACATCAACAGCACCAACGACATCGAGTGGAAGAAGCTCCAAACGCTCGAAAACGGAAACATCCTCGCATTCCAGGAAAAATACGCGCGCAAGCTGGTCGATGAAGCCCGCGACTTCGACAACGTCATCTTCGAAATTCAAAACGAGCCGTGGTCCGATCGCCCCACGCTCACCTCTGTCGTGAATCCTTATCTCCGCCCGCCGGGCCGCGACCAGTATCCCAACTCCGTAGACATCGCCGACGATCTTGTCCGTCGCATGGCAAGCCCGCGTCGCCGAGTGGATCACGCAGGAAGAAGCGTCTCTCCCAAATCACCACCTCATCGCGCAGAACTACTCCAATTTCCTCGCCTCAATCCGCAAGCTCAGTCCCGGCGTAGACATCGTCAATTTCCACTACGCCTATCCCGAAGCCGTCACCCTCAACTACGGCCTCGGCAAAGCAATCGCCTACGACGAAACCGGCTTTCTCGGCCGCGAAGACGACGCCTATCGCCGCCAAGCCTGGAACTTCATGCTCTCCGGCGGCAGCATTTTCGACGCGCTCGACTATTCCTTCTCACCCGGCCACGAAGACGGCGCAGACCTCGAGCCGAACGGCCCCGGCGGCGGCAGCCCGACATTTCGCCATCAACTGAAAATCCTGCGCGAATTCCTCGATCAATTTTCAATTCTGGATTTGCGACCCGATACAACGACCGTGAAACACGCCACCGGCGTCGTCGCCCACGCGCTTTCGAATCCCGGCCACGAATACGCGATCTATCTCGACGGCAACGGCCCGGCCGAGCTGACACTGACTTTGCCAACAGGCAATTACAGAGCGGAATGGTTCAGCACAAAAACCGGCGCGATCGATAAATCCGAAAATTTCCTTCACGCCGGCGGCGACAAAATCCTGACATCTCCGCCGTTCGAAAACGGCATCGCCCTGCGCATCGCCCGCACCGAAAAAATACAGCAATCGTGACACTCGCCACACTACGCCGGCGTAATCACCAACACTTCCCGCTTCGCCGCCCGAAACACCGCAAACAAATCGAATATCCGCTTCAAAAAATATTTCTGCGTCAGCAGCTTCAATCCGCGCTCTGCCTCCGCGCCTTCCACAACTCTCGCTTTCGCCTCGATCCAGTCTCCCTGCAGCCCCCCCGTACGATTGCACGGAGCGATTCTCACGCGCGGATTATTCCGCACGCGCTTTACCTTCCGGTGTTCTCAATCGTGTAGATGTAGAGCTTCGCGTCGCGCGACCGAAGATCCGCCGTCGGATCGGCCGCAAACCACACCGGCGTCCGCACGCCCGCGCCATTCTTGCGAAACGTCTCCAGACTCAAATAATTCTGCTTGTCCAAAGCCGCAAAATAATTCGCGTCGCTCATGCCCGTTTCGATGCCTCCGTTCGCCGCGTCGATACACCGGCCGATACATCGCGCTCAAGCTTCAATGCTCCCTTCGCCACAAAAACAAAAGGGAGCCGGAAACACCGGCTCCCTCGGTAGCTAAAGCTTGGGTTGATCTTAGATTTAGAACGTGAACTTCACGCCCAACCGAATCGTCCGCCCGAGTTGATAGCGGTTCGGCAAGCCGTATCCACTGCCCACGGTTGCTGGACCGCCCGTCGAGTTGGTGACGACGCGGCGTTCAGCAGGTTGCTGATGTTGTATGGGTGGAAGCTCGCCGCGTAAAACGGCGTGCCATCGCTAGTGCTGCATGCCAGCGTCGGGCTCGGAGGAGCATTCGTTTGGGCCGTGCAGCCGCTCCCGGCCAGCGGGAACGGAGCGGCAAAGTTAGGCGCGAACCCGCTCGTGATGTTCTCTTCCACGCTCGTCACCGAGCGCTGATTGAGCAGGTTCTGAATCGTTGCCGAGAAGCTAACCGCCTTGCTTTCGCTGATCTTGTAGCTCTGTTGGAAGTTGAAGTCGCGTCTGGATGTACCACGGTGTCCGCGAGTAGTAGCCGGGCCGATGGTAATTTGACCTGTCGTCGGATCTTGCGTGACCGGCAGGAACTTCCCGCGGTCCGCAACATACGTCGGGAACGCGCCACCGGTTAGTCCACCCGCGAACGCGTTGCCAACATCCATATAGGTGCTCTCGGGCGAACCCTGATAAAGCACCTGGAAGATGCCGAAGTCCGTTGTCATCCGATGTGCCCAGCTCAAGGAATAATACGTATAGCCCTTGAACGTGTTCGGCCGGTCCGTCGGTAGAAGTCCGCTCGAGGAGCCGCCGTTATCGTTCCATGAGAATTGCGGCTCATCAAACGAGCGGCTATTGTTGGGTGAATTGCGCCCGCCGCCGCCGTCCGCTTCGTCCGAGCTGGTCAAGCCCGTGTAGTTCCCCCACAGCCGGCTGTAGGTATACGAGAACATGCTCGACCAGTGTCGCGTCGCCTGCTTCGTCAAACGGAATTCGACGCCGTCGTAGTCGCGCTGCGCCGGAATCATATTGGGGCATTGCGAACCGCATGGCGATGCTCCCGGCTGTCCTGGCTGTAACCCGTACAGGAAGTTGTAGAACTTGTCGTACGTCGCGTCCACGCCTTGGCCTGGATTGACGATCACGAAGGTTTCGCCGATGGATGGGTTCACCAACGCCGAATCCTCGATTACATGGTCCAGCCGCCGTCGGTCGTAACGAACCTCGAACGCCAGCGATGGTTTGATCTGATAGTCGAAGCCGACCGTCATTTCGTGCTGTTTGTACGGCTTGAGACCCGGCGCAACGCCTTCTTCCGTAATCGTGCAGGTCGAGCAGGTCGTCGGGTTGGTGCGGAAGTTCTGGTTTTCGAGGAACGTGATTCCCGCAGGAGTCGTCCCGCCGAAGTTCGCTTCGCTCGCCGAGTTCGTGCCGATGCCGCCGCAATAGCGGTTCGCGCTGCTGAACACCGGATTGATCGACGCAACGTCCGGCGTATTGAGAGCGTAGTAGCAGTTGCTCCAATACTGGCCGCCGAACGAACTGATCGCCAGGTTGAGCTTCATCTGGTCGTAGAATTGTCCGTAGCCGCCGAAGATTTTCATCTTGCCGCGGCCAGTCGGATCCCACGCGATGCCGATGCGGGGCGCGATCTTGTCTCCCCATCCAAAGTTGATTGGGTGCGTGATGCCGCCCGCTGGCTGGTTTTCTGCAGGCAGAGCTTCTTTCTCGACGCGGAGACCTGCGTTGATCGTCAAACGTCGCGTAATCGACCACGAATCCTGAGCGAAGAACGAGTGATTGTTGCTCGTCGCCGTACCGCCGGATCCATAGTCGAGGACGTTGATGTAGCCGTACTGCCCCGTGCACGCACCGTACAGCGTGACAAACGGTGCGCAATTCGCTATGCCCACTTGGGCTAAACGGCGTGTACGTCGAGCCCTGCCCAACGAAGTACTGCACGTCTGGCACGTTGTAGTGCTGCGAGATATTGTTGGTGAGGTGATTCAGCTGATAGCCGAATTTGAAGTTATGCGTTCCCAGCCATCCGCTCTTGAACCACGCCAGGTTGACGTCTGCTTGCGTCGCTTTGCTGGCGTTGTGGCTCGTGAAGTTTTGGCTGTTCGCTAGGTTAAAAAATCCGTTTGCCTGCTGCAACGACGCCGGCAGTGGATTCCCGAGGTTGTCGAGTGCTCCAACGCCGTTCGACTGCCACGAGGTCAGCGTGCCAGTCGTCGGCAAACCGAAATCGTGATAGTTCTCGAAGTAGTAGCCGAATCGCCCGGTCAAAATCAGGCGTTGCGTAAGGCTGTAATCGGCGCCCGTGTTCACCGTGATATTGGGAGCGGTGAAGCCAACGTTATGCGAATACGCCGAAGGATCGACGCGACGAAGCCGCGTTGAAGTAGCCCTGGCTCGAATCGGCAGTCGGCAGGTTCTCGCCGTACTGCTTGGAAAGCTGATACAGCCATGAGCCGTACACGCGCAACTTCTTGGTCACCTCGGCATCGACGCGCGCCGTCGTGTAGTACGTCCGCGTGTTCTGGGCGAACTTGACGACGCCAAGTCCTCCCAGACCGCCTGCCTGATCGTAATTAACTGCGCGCTCGTCGTTGTTCAGTTCCGGGTTGAAGCCCACAAAAAAGAAAATCCGGTCGCGCAGGATCGGTCCGCCGAACGTGAATCCGGGAAGATGTCGCTGGTGTGATCCTTCTTCGGTTGATATTCCTGGAATTGTGGATCGAGCACTCCCCACGAGGTCACTGTCTGGCTCGAAAGAGGATTGTAGCGGGCGAACGTCGGCTGTTGATTCGCGTCCATCGCATCGTTTTCGAACTGGGCAAAGACCGACCCGTGATAGTTGTTCGAACCCTTGTTCATGATCACGTTCACGACTCCGCCCAGCGCGCCGCCGTGTTCCGCCTGAATGCCCGAGTTCTTGATTTCCACTTCCTGAATGAAATCGAACGGCACGCTCGTGTGTGAATAACCGCCGATCAGGTTGGCCGTCTCCTGGCCTTCGACGAGGTAGGAGTTTTCCGAGTCCGAGCCACCGGCTACCGAGAATCCGAACTGTCCGCCGTTCGCCGTACTGCCTGGTGACGAGCCGCCAGTTCCGTTTCCCGTGAAGCCACCCGACGCCGAATTGTTTCCCATCAGGGGTTCGTTGCGCGCCGCGGGAGCAAACTGGATGACCGACTGGAACGAACGACCGTGCGGGATGTTCTGAATTACATCTTCCGTCACGTTCGTGGTCGTGACGTTGGTCGTAGTGTCGATCAGCGGTGCCGCGCTGGTCACTTCAATGATCGATGTCGTCTTGCCGACTTCCAGCGTGATATCAACCGTCGGCAGGTGGCCGACTTCCAGCACAAACGTGCGCTTTTCGGTTGTGAACCCTTCGCCGTCATGGTCAGGTGTAGCTGCCGGGCGGCAGGTTTGCAAAGCGATAGTAGCCCGAGGAATCGGTTTGAACTGTTTTTGTGCCGACGAGCGACGAAGCCGTCACCGATATCGTGGCGTCCGGCACGGAAGCGCCCGAGGGATCCTTCACGGTTCCGGCGATTCCGCCGGTCGTTTCTTGAGCGAATGTATAACCGACAAACAAGAGCAACGTGCATAGACACACCACTACTGCCTTAACAAATCGCACTCCCACCACCATCTTGTATCCTCCTGAACAACACGGACGGACCTACACCCCGGCGAAGCCACCTTGGAGGCAGCTTGACCGAATCCACTTTGAGTACTTAGTAGTTGCTAGACCCCACCACAGGATCCCTACCCACCCCAAAGCAAACCGAAAACACACTTCTGCGTTTGCAAAAGAGCCTGACCGCGCCTTGTTTATATAAACCTGGAGTTAATTGCAACTAAATTTTACAAGTTTTAGCGATACTGCAGTGGCAATCGCTTAGGTCGGTACTAGTCGTCTTATGTATCGCCTTCTTGAAACCGTCGATTGTCGCTAAAAAAGAGCCGGCGAAGAGCTTCCGCCCTTCGCCGGCAGTCTTTACCAACAGGTTGTAGTTTCAACTAGAAAGACAACTTAACCCCGAACTCCGCCTGCCGCGGCACTGCATACCAATTCACGCCCGCGCCGAACCGGCATCTAGCAGTGCATCGCCAGTGTGGGATGTCGCTGCGGGCTGCGGAGGATGATACCTTGAACGAACCCAGTAATAGGACTGCTCGGCGGAGGTGATTGCGATCGGAAAAGTACAACCGGTTTGCAGCCCCAGAGGGAGCAAAGGGCTGGGTGGTGGACCTATCTGAGACTTAACTGGCTGCGCTGCCGCGGCGAATGCGTTCCGCCAAGGTGCGCGCTCTCTGCCGTGCTATCTCCACAAATTGAGGATTCCCCGAGATCTGGTCGAGCACAGTGAGGGCTCGCTGCGGCTCCGGCAGCATGTTCTTGTTCAGGTCCGTTTCGAATTGCAGCAGCGCATCATTGATCCCCAGCCGGTCGTACTTCATCCGCCGCTCCAGCAGTTCGACCAATTCCTCTTGGCGAGCCAGCCCCTCGAAAATCTGCAAAAGCTGCGTCGCCGCGGTATTCAGCGTGTAATTGAATTTGACTTCGTGCGCTTCCGAACCCTGCTCCCACCGAAACGTCTTCTCCCCCAGATTCGCAATCTTCCGGTGCACATCCAAGTCCTGATTCTGAAAGTGATTCATCTGTCCGGCCAGATCGAACATCTTCGCTCGCAGCGGCGCGCTCACCTCAAACGGTGACTTCTCCGGATCCTCGTCGAGCTGCCGGATCTCATACGTCGCCTTGTCCGAATCTTGCGACACGACGATCTCGATGAACTCCGGCGTGCTCTCTTTAAATACCCGCCGAAACGTAAGCTTCGCCACCGTCGAAGCAGCGGCAGCGCCGCGGGATGCGCCGCGGTCAAAGCAGTTGTGTTGAACGAAGTCAGGTGCCGGCTCCGCGGAAACGAAAATCGCCGACGCGCAAAACAACGAGAGACACAATCAAAGTCCGAGTGATTCGAATGGCTGGTTTTAAGTCTGATCCCGCTCATAGCACGCTTAGATGCCAACCACACTGACCGGCGTTTCACGCCCGCTCCGCCGGCTCGACCCGGACACTCCGCCCCGTTCGAACCGCTCCCGCGTCGCGCCGCACCCGCCGCCACCGGAATCCCAAATCGCACCCGCGCCTGATCCGCCTGTATGTGACAAAGCGCCACCGCCAGCGCATCCGCCGCATCCGCCGGCTCCGGCATCTCGCTCAGCGACAGCAGCGCCCGCACCATCAACTGTATCTGCCGCTTATCCGCATGCCCATAACCCGCCACCGACGCCTTCACTTCGCGCGGCGAATAGCTATGCACCTCAACGCCGTTCTGCGCCGCCGCCAGCAGCACCACGCCGCGCACCTCGGCCAGCCTCAGCGCCGTCCGCACATTCAGCGCGCTAAAAATCGACTCCACCGCCATCACGCTCGGCTCAAATTTTCGAATCAGTTCGCAAATCGACGAGTGAATATCGTGCAGCGCCGCGCCCGCGCATTCTTTCTGCCTCTTCGAATCGACGCGAAACGCCCCGTAATCCAGCATCTTGCAGCGCCGCCCGTCCGTCTCGACGACGCCATACCCCGTCGGCCCCGCCGACGCAGGATCCAACCCAAGCACACGAATCGCAGTGCTTTGCTCGACGCCGTCTCAACAGCCGAAGTAGGGAACTCATCGTGTGACAGTCTACGGCCTCAGCGAAGCCGCTGCCAGCGCTTTATCCGCTCCGCGTGTCACACACAAGCTCAATTTGTGGCAGGTCATCAGCTAAAACGTTCGAAGAACGAAAGCGAAAGCCTAATTCGCCCCAACCGCTTCCTGAATTTCCTTCTCATCGATATCGAAATTCGCGTACACGTGCTGCACGTCATCGTGCTCTTCCAGCGCCTCAACCAGCCGCACCATCTGCGTCGCCTGCGCGCCCGTCAGCTTCACATAGTTCTGCGGCACCATTCCGACTTCCGCCGACGCCGGCGTAATCCCCGCCTTGCCCAGCGCTTCCTTCACCTTCTCGATCGCTTCCGGCGGTGTCGTCACATACCAGCCCGACCCATCATCCTTCAGATCATCCGCGCCCGCTTCCAGCACGATGTCCATCACCTTATCTTCCGACGCCTGCTCCTTCGGAATCACAATCTCGCCCTTGCGGCTGAACATCCATCCCACCGCGCCGGCCTCCGCCATGTTCCCGCCGTTCTTGCTCATCAAATGCCGAAACTCGCCCACAATCCGGTTGCGGTTCGTCGTCACCACCTGAATCAGCATCCCCACGCCGCCCGGCCCGTATCCTTCAAACGTAGCCTCTTCATACTGCTCGCCCTCGAGCTGCCCCGTGCCGCGCAAAATCGCGCGCTCAATATTTTCGTTGGGCATGTTTTCGTTCTTGCCCGCCAAAATCGCCGTCCGCAATCGCGGATTCGAATTCGGATCGCCGCCCCCGATGCGCGCCGCGATCGTGATTTCGCGAATCACTCGCGTAAACACGCGGCCCCGCTTCGCGTCCGTGGCCGCCTTTTTGTGCTTGATTGTGGCCCACTTTGAATGCCCAGACATGGCGCGTCCTCTTTGTCAGCGACCGTGCATCCCATGCCCACGCTCGGCGTCGGCGTTTTGCGCGATCGAGTTGATGAATTTTTGGGCGTCCGGCTCGCGTTTTTCCTCGGCCGGTGCGCGCTACTTGCAGTGCGGAGACTTCGGTATACCGCTTACCCTGCGGAACTTACGCAGTTTAGCACAGCCAGTCGTGTCAAGAAACGGGCTATACTCGCCCAAAGGTTACCTTTGAACGCCCATTTTTCCAATCTCTCCGGTGTGCTCCGCGCGTCCTTGAGGCCGCTTCATGCCTGACCGCAAGCTCCGCGTCCTCACCATCTCCTCCCACCCGATTCAATACGGCGCCCCTCTTTTCCGCCTCATGGCCAAACATCCCAAACTCGATTTCCAGGTCGCCTATTGCAGCCTCCGCGGCGCCGACTCCGCCGCCTACGATCCCGAATTCGGCGCCAACGTCCAGTGGGACGTCCCGCTCCTCGACGGCTACACATGGACCCACATCCCCAATCGCGGCGATGGCTCCGAAAGTTTTTTCGCCTGGCGCAACAACGGCCTCTGGAATTTCATCCGCCAAAATAATTTCGACGCCGTCATCTCCCACATCAGCTACACCCGCGCCACATTTTGGATCGCCTACTTCGCCGCTCGCACCAGACGCATCCCCTTCATCTTCGGCACCGACGCCTCCAGCATCCAGCCTCGCGACGAAAGCAAACTAAAACTCGCCGCAAAAAAAATCATTTGGCCCGCCGTCTTCAGCCTCGCCGGCCAAATCCTCACCGCCTCCACAACCGGCCGCGACATGATGATCTCGCTCGGCTTCCGCGCCGATCGCGTCTCCATGACCCTCGACACCGTGGACAACGACTGGTGGCTCGCCCAAGCCAACGCCGTCGACCGCGACGAAGTCTCACGCAAACAGCTCGGCGCGCACCCTCACGAAAAAATCATCCTCTTCTGCGCCAAACTCCAGCCCTGGAAGCGCCCGCTCGATCTCCTCCACGCCTTCGCCTCCGCCGCAATCCCAAACGCAAAATTAGTTTTCGCAGGCGACGGCGCCCAACGCGCCGAACTCGAAAGAGAATCCGCCGCCCTCAACATCGCAAACAAAGTCCAATTCCTCGGTTTCGTCAATCAATCCCAGCTTCCCGCTCTCTACAAATCCGCCGACCTCATGGTTATCCCCTCCTCCTACGAACCCTTCGGCCTCGTCGTCAACGAATCCATGCTCTGCGGCTGCCCCGTCATCGCCAGCGATCGCGTCGGCGCCGTCCGCGACCTCATCGCTCACGGCGAGACCGGCTACGTCTATCCCTGCGGCGACACGAACCGCTCTCGCAAAAATAATGCGCGCCGCTCTCCAAGACTCCGCCGCCCTCACATCGATTCAAACAAACGCCCTCGCCAAAATCCGCACATGGTCTCCGCAAGCCAGCGCCGAGGCATTGGTCACCGCCGTCGAAGCCGCAATCTCCCGTCGCCACCCGAACTCCGAAGTCGTCGCCGTCTCCTCGGAAAAGTACACGTGAAGCTCCTGATTTATTCGCACTACTTCGCTCCCAGCGTCGGTGGCGTCGAAACGATCGTTGCGCTCCTCGCCCGCAAACTCTCCGAATCGCACCTCGCCCAGCCTCGCGGCGACAAATGGGATGTCGTCGTTGCCACAAGAACTCCCGCGAACGGATTCGATGACCACGCCTTTCCGTTCCGCGTCGTCCGCGATCCTTCTTCGCTTCAACTCTGGCGGCTGATTCGATGGGGAGACGTCATCCATGTTGCCGGTCCATCACTGCTGCCGATGTTTCTTGCCAAACTCGCGGGCAAACCATACGTCGTCGAGCATCACGGATACCAGGCCATCTGCCCCAACGGCGTTTTGATCCATCAGCCTGATCGCGCCATTTGTCCCGGCAATTTTCAGGCCGGCCGATACGGAGCCTGCGTTCGCTGTCAGCAACAAGAAATGTCCTTGCCACGCGCTCTCTCAAAATTGCTTCTGATGTTTCCTCGACACTCGCTGAGCGGCACTGCCGATTTGAACATCGCCATCACTCACCACAGCCTCGAGCGCCATCGCCTGCCTCGCTCACAAGTTATCTACTACGGAATCGAACCCGTTCAGCAAAACGGAAATCAAGAAACGGCAAAACTGCAAGACGCACACGACCCAGAAATGAAGCCGCCCCACTTCGCCTACGTCGGCCGCTTGGTCCCCGAAAAAGGTCTCGACGTTCTCCTCCGAGCCGCCAAACTCTTAAAAAACGACGGCTGCCGCTTTCAAGTTCTCTTAATCGGTGACGGCCCCGAGCGCGCCAACATCGAAATCCGCGATCGCGAGCAACGATCTCCAGGACGTCGCCCGCATAACCGGATTCCTGCGCGGCCCCGAGCTCGCCGAACAAATGAGCCGCGTTGACGCCGTCGTCATGCCCTCAACCTGGGAAGAAACCGCCGGCCTCTCCGCCATCGAACAAATGATGCGCGGCCGCATCGTCATCGCCTCTAATATCGGCGGCCTCGGCGAAATCGTCGCCGACGCCGGCCTAAAATTTCCACCAGGCGACGCCCAGCGCCTCGCCGTTCAAATGAACAAAGTAATCCAGCGCAGTGCGGAGATTTTCCAGCTGGGAAAAGCCGCGCAAGCGCGTGCCCATACTCTATTCCTCGCAGACCGCATGACCGCCGACCACGCCTCCACCTACCAAAGACTCCTGTAACACCACTCTTTGTAGGGGCGCAGCATGCTGCGCCCCATGTCCGCAAGTTGTCAGCCCACACATTCTCTTGATTCGATGAAGCTCGATCCCTCTCTTTTCTATATCTCTAAAGTAAACTACATGATAATCTAACGCGACCATCATCAAGCCATCCGCTCGCTCTTTGATACTCCCATGCTCGCCACATCCTCGCCCTCAACCCTCCACAATCTCCCCGTGATAACCACTGCGAACCTCAGCCTACTTCCGCCCCGTCTCCCCTTGCCGTTTGATGTCAAAATTCGAACGATGCGCGAATCCAGCGATCCGAAATCCATAACCCCGATTTCTTCGGACGTGGCGGAGCCCCGTTCCTTCGAGGCTGCGCTGTGAGGTCGATGATCGCCGACTCCCTCCGACCCGGCATGCATCGCGGCATCATCGTCGGATTCGTCTTCCTCGCCATCGCCCTCTTCGGCGCCTACGAACTCTCCGGCTTGATCCTCACCAACGACGTCATCAGCCTTTCGCTTGTCCTGATGGTCTGCGTCGCCGGCGCTTTCGTTCTCGCCATCCTCAGAAATTGGCGCCACGGCATTTATTGCCTCATCGCCTGGTTGCTTTTCGAAGACTTCGTCCGCAAATACGCCGGAAATAACATGGCGATCTATTTCGCCAAAGACATCCTCACCGCTGTCGTCTATCTCTCTTTCTTCTTGGCCTATCGCCGCAGAGACAAAGATCTCGTCGTCGCGCGTCCCCCGTTTCTTCCCGCTCTCCTCGTCTTCATCTGGTTCGGCGTCTTGCAGATCTTTAATCCAGGCTCGACCACCGTTTTCTTCGGCCTCATGGGCATGAAGCTCTATTTCTATTACACGCCCCTCTTCCTCATTGGCTATTCGTTGATTAATTCCGAACATGATCTGCGCCGCTTTTTCTATTTCAACATGTCTCTGATGGGCGTTATCGCCATCCTCGGCATCGCCCAGTCCGTCGTCGGCCCCTCATTCCTCAATCCCGCCGTGATCGCCGAAGACATTCGTGCCTTGAGCCAGACGTACCGCGAAGCTCCGATTTCCGGCGTTTTGGTTTACCGCCCGACGTCTGTCTTCGTCAGTACCGGGCGCTACGGCAACATGCTCGTGGTCTCTTGGATGATCGTCTTTGGCTTCAGCGGTTATATGTTGATGCGATTCCGCAAAGGCCGCATTTATGCGTTTCTTGCGGTCGCATTGATCGCTGCTGGCTGTGTGATGTGCGCGTCACGCGGCGTGTTCATGTGGAGCTTGGGCAGCGGGTTCGTAGGCGCCGCCGCATTCCTTTGGGGCGCGCCGTGGCGTCAGGGCGAAGCTCGTCGCATCCTTAAAACGATCCAGCGCGCGACGCTCGGTGTCGCTCTCGGCATGGCCTTGCTCTTCTGGCTTTTCCCGGAAGCGTTTACGAATCGCCTCAAGGTCTATTCCGAAACGCTCGATCCGCGAAGCCCCGCGAACGAGTTGCTGCATCGCACCCGCGACTATCCATGGCAAAACTTCATGGGCGCTTTCGCCAATGATCGATGGCCCTACGGCTTCGGCATCGGTACTGCTTCGCTCGGCGGGCAATATGTCACGCGCATCTTCCAGGTTGCCGCGCCCACCGAGACCGTCGAGAGCGGTTTTGGCTGCCTCGTTTTGGAGCTCGGAATAGTAGGATTGGTGTTGTGGTTCGTCATGAGCGCCGCTGTTTTGATCTCGGCTTGGAAAGTTGTTCGAAAACTTCGTGGTTCCCCGTGGTTTCCGCTGGGATTCATGATTTTTTGGTATGCATTTCTGCTGCTTCTTCCGTTCACCTTCCAGGGCATGCAGGCGTATCAGGATTTTGTCTTGAACGCCTACCTCTGGCTCTTGCTCGGCATTTTGTTCCGCCTGCCCACGCTCGCTCTGTCCGCGCAGACGGCCACAACGGCAAGCCGCATCTCAGCGCAAGTTCCTCTCGTCTCTCCAGCACCTTACGCATCCGGGAACTTCTAACTTGCGGTTAGCGGTCGTTACTCCGTTCATTGATCGCCAGCACGGCACCGAGCGCGCCCTCGCCGAGTTGCTCGACCGTCTCTGCCGCGACTACGCCTGCGAAATTCACCTCTACGCCGAACGCATCGCCGATCTTTCGGCAACCTCGTCAAGAGATAGAGAGCCTGTCACCCCACCCACTACCCGCAACAAAGAGCCTGCTCATCCTGAGCCGTCCGCAGGACGGCGAAGGACCTCAACTTTCACCCCACCGGCCAATTCAACAAGACACAGGTGTGCCCAACAAGGCCACAGCTCCCCGCCCACAACCCGGCTCCATCACCTGGCATCGCGTTCCGTCGATCCCCGGCCCCCACCTTTTCAAATTTCTGTTCTGGATCGTCGCCAACACCACAATGCGTTGGTGGCATCGCGTCGCACGCGGCCTGCGTTGCGACCTTGTCCTGTCCCCCGGCATCAATTGTCTCGACGCCGACTTCATCATCGTCCACGCCGTTTTTCACCGCTTGCGCGAACTAGCGAACGAACAAGCGAGCCAACCATTCGTGCCCGGAACGCGCAGCAGCACACCCCGGCGTTTGCACCGCGGTGCCTACTACGCGACGGTCGCCGCCCTCGAACGCATCGTCTACCGCAATCGAAAAACAAAACTCGCTGCCGTCTCCCACCGAACCGCCGATCTCCTCGATCTCTGCTTCGGCCGCAAAAATGTTCCCGTCATTTTCAACGGCATCGACACAATCCAATTTTCCGTCCCTGCTCGCCTCGCCCGTCGCCAGGGCGCCCGCTTTCGCCGAAAAATTTCCGACGACGAATGCATTCTCCTTCTCATCGGCAACGATTGGCGTGTAAAAGGTCTGCCCGCAGTTCTGGAATCGATCGCTGCCGCGCCCGAACTCTCATTGCGCCTGATCGTCGCCGGTTCCGACATACCCGCAAATTTTCAAGGCATCGTCGAACACTTGAACGTGGGAAATCGCGTCCTGTGGGAGTCCACTCGCCCCGACGTCATCGACTTCTACGCCGCCTCCGACGTCTACGTCAGCCCCAGCCGCGAAGACTCTTTCGGCCTTCCCGTCGCCGAAGCCATGGCCTGCGGCCTCCCCGTAATCACATCCAAATTCGCCGGCGTCTCCGAACTCATCCAAAACGCTCGCGACGGCTTCGTCCTCCCCGACCCAAAAGACTCCGCCGCTCTAACCGCCATTCTGCGCAGCCTCAACACCGACCCAGCTCTCCGCACCCGTATCGGCGACTCCGCCGCCACCGTCGCCCAACTCTGCACCTGGGACCGCAACGCCTCCGAAATCTGGCATTGGCTCCAATCTGCAAAGCTGCCCCGCTGATGTCCGCCTCTTTGTCTTTGTAAGTGTTCCCCGAGCACACGCTTTGCTTGTGTGGGTCGAGGCTTTAGCCCCTGAAGGAAACGTCTACGATAATCCGGCAGTTGGGTGCCGCACCCTCCGTTTTTAGAGGGTGCGGGTTTAGACTCCACATCGCTCACACCGCTCTGTCGTCGCCCACCAAAACAACTTGTCATTGGTGCACAACGGAGGAACCTCTCCAAGTCATCACTGCAATTCCGCGGTTAACTCCTCTTCGATCGATCCCGTCATCGCCATCCACGCTCTAACTCTCGCGTCGCAACGATCTCTACTTCCCCCGTCCCTTCCGCCCCTCCACCGCCTTCCGCGTCGCCTCCATCGTAAACTCCAGCGACTCCTGCGGAATGCTCGTCACAAACGGCTTCACCAACCACCCAACCCCCGTCGGAATATCCCGCGTCAACGACACAACCTCACTCTGCACGTAAGCCCCGCCATCGCGTTCCACGACGCGCCACCACGTATCCATCCGCCACAGATACCCATCATCATTCCCCGACGGCTTCAACCTCTCGTCTTTCGTGCCCGGATTCTCTACCTGTGAAATCCTCAGCGTCGAACTTCGGCTATGTGCCATCGTCGGCGAATCCCGAAAATATCGGACGTCATGCTCCGTATCGAGCACCACAGTCACAACCTTCTTCCGCCGAAATCTCAACAGCACTCGAAAATGATCCCCATCGTGCGACTCGACTTTCGACCGCACCACATCCGGTGCGTAGTAAACCGACTGGCGATCGTAGTCCTCCAAGATCGCCAGCACGTCATCCACACGCGCCCCCGGAATAAACGCCAGCCCCACCCAGTGATGAATCATCCCGCCCGGCACCGGAATCTCCGCCCCATTGTCGAGCGTGTCTAGCTTGCTCATCTTCACCGCGCCTTGTTTCAACTCCGCATAAGCCTTCGTCCGCTCCGCTTCCCCCAGCGAATCAATCCAGAGCAAGTGTCTTGCCGCTCTTCAGCTCCTGGTCGTTCCGCTGATCCGTCAGCCTGACGTACCGATCAAACGCCGCATTGGTCGCAGGCCTGAGCTCCACCCCGGGTGCCGCCAAGACCGTGGACCCCGCGGTGACGAAAGCCAGCACCAAGCACAGCAACACCCGCGCAATGCGCCGCACGCGAATGCTGTGGGAGCCACGCCAAACACCGCCGCTCCACCCGCAAACGCCACTAAGCTTCACTCGAGCGCCACTGAACCGTGCGTAACCACGTATCTCTCCAATCGCCATAGTCCCGATTCTGTCCGACCGCCCCTCTTTTATGAAGCCCATTTATCCCCACCCACGTGATCTCCGCGCCCCTCTGCGTTCCCCGCGTCTTTGCGTTATCTTTTCGCCGTTTCGAACCTCAAACCACCTCAGCCATTCGAATCGTCTGCTACAAGCTGTTGATTAATATGGCTTTACCGTCATGCCCGAACACCAGTAGTGAGCCTAACTCCCATAGAATGATATCCTTACACAATTCTGTGACCTAACCCTCACAGAATCAAATCCTTATAGAAAAATGGTAGGGGGGGTGGGGTCAACCTGCCTACAAAAGTAAAACAGCGCCGGTTTGCACCGGCGCTGTTGAGAAGGAAGCTAAATCGAATTCTGGCGGGTTGGGTTAGCTCGCACACGACCCCTTTCGGAGCCGCTGTCCCCGCGCGGCCCCCAACCCGTTAAAGACAATTTAAGGGAGGGCCGCATTTAGCTCAATGGACCGAAAGCCTCAAAAATTTCGGTACGCGGGTTTTGGTACCAGTATTTTCCCGCCCCGCAACATCCTGTATTTCCAATGACCTACAGGGCAAAAAAACACCTCGAAGTACTAAGGACCCCCATTTACGCCGCTCAGAAACCCTCCGAGATGCCCCGTCGCTGAAATCAACACCATCCCCACCAATTCCAGCGCATATCGCCACCAAACGGGAACCGCCAATCCGCCCTTCCGGCGAGCCAGGAAGTGCATCGTCCAAATCGTCCAGATTGTGAGACTTGAGAGCACACCGAGGATCAGGTGCAACCGCAAAATCCCCTTCAGGGCCTGCCCCTCCAATGCGAACTGCCAGGCCAGAATCCCCGTCGCCATCACCGGGATCGTAAACGCCGCCGCAATCGTCAGGTTGTAGAAGGCGGCGTCGGCAAACGCCTTCCGGTTTTTCCATAGAGCCAGCACGTCGAAGCCGATTCCCGCGATGCACAGCGCGATCGGGAAGTGAACCAGGACGACGTGCTGCGCATGTTTTGCCATCAGCGCATTTTTCAGATCGAACGGATTGAGCGCAGCGGTGACTCTGATCCATTGGATCGGATTGAGCGCCGCTGCCACTGTGTGTATTTCAAATGGATTCATCATCGCCGTCACCCCACTCTCTTCGGATTGAATTGGTTTGTCATGTCGTTATCCCAGTTACTGGACGATAACCTTGGCGGTCATCTTCGGATGAACAGAGCAGAAGTACGGAAAATTTCCAGCCTTGTCGAACGTAAACGAAAATTTCTCATCCGTATCGAGCACCTTCGATTTGAAGACTTTGTCGTCGCTCACGACGGTGTGAGGAATGTCGTCGCGATTCGTCCAGATCACCGTTGTGCCCGGCTTGATCGTGATCGTCTGCGGCGAAAAGCTGAAGTTGTCGATTTTTACTTCCACCACGTTGCCCGCAGGCGTAGCAGCCTGCGTTGCCGCCTGGGCATTCGCTTCGGCTGCCAGCCTCTCCATGTATTCGCGCGTGTGTGGCGGTACCCGTCCTCCGAATGCAAAAAAATCTTCGATTCCGGTCGTTGCCGTCAGAATGGAAAACACTGTCGCGAGAACTACAATTCCAATGCGCACACTAATACCCATGGCCTTTCTCCTTGTCATTTCAGTTTTCAAAAATTGTCGAGCGAGACTTTGCTTCACTCTTGCGAGTTGCGTTGCAGGGATGTTTGTCTGAGCCGGCTTCGTCAGCCGGCTCAGCGAATTGATTTGAATCAGCCCAGCTTGGAATCAACGATGGCGAGCGCGTGCTGGCCGCGCACGTAGTTCACCGACGTGAGCCCGAGGTAACTTCGCAGTTGTTCCGCCGGCACTTTCATCGGCCCCGGCGAAGGCGCCTGCCCCGGCGCAGGCTGCGGAAACGCCGTCGACGCCGCCGTGTGAAACGTCACGTTGCCTTCCACCTTCTGCATCACCTGATGGATGTGTCCGTTCAACACCGATAACGGATCCGAACTTCTTCAGGTAGCTCAGCGCCTGCGCGCTGTCTTCCGTTCCCCAACCCCACTCCGGATACACGGTCCACAGCGGAATGTGCGCGAACACCACGATCGGCGTGCTCGCCTTCAGATGTTTCACATCGTCTTCCAGCCACTCGAGCTGATCGTGCCCGAGCGTACCGAGTCCGCCCGCCTTCAGGTTCATCACGTTCACGAGCCCGATGAAATGCACGCCTTTCTGATCGAAGCTGTACCAGCCGCCGCCCTTCGAGTTCTTGCCGTAGCGCTCGAGGAACTGCTTGCCGTCGTCTTTCAGAACATCGTGCTCACCGGGAACGAAGAACGTCTGCTTTCCCGTGCTCTTCAGAATCTGATCGACCGCATCGAATTCATCCGGCCGCGAAAGATGGCTGACATCTCCGGTGTGCAGCAAAAA
This sequence comes from uncultured Acidobacteriota bacterium, assembly GCA_963850795.1. Lineage (GTDB taxonomy): Bacteria > Acidobacteriota > Terriglobia > Acidiferrales > UBA7541 > Acidiferrum. The sequence goes on from CAWKNS010000021.1 coordinate 37,694, forward strand.
CTCCGGAGCAACCGGCGACGCCTTGATCTTGTCCACCGCCGCTTGCAGTGTCGCCGCGACATCCGGATTCGCCGGCTTGTTGAAGCCCATGTGGCTGTCGCTGATCTGCACGAAGCTCAGTTCTCCGGCGGCAGCCGCCGACTTCGGATCGGGCAGCCGGTTCAGCGCGTACGATTTCAAGACACCGCCCTGCATCACGCAAAGCGTGCCCGTTCCCGCCCAAGCCATGCACTTCAGAAAGCCGCGACGATTGATGCCGTCGTGATTATGGTCGTACAGAAGTTCGTCCTTCTTCGATTCATTGTTCTTCGGATCGCTCATCTCATCCTCCTTGCCACGTCAGCTCTTGCATCGCACCCTGTCGCGAATAACACGGGGCGGCGAGGTCGTGAGTGAGTCCAGGGTTTCCGCGCCGCCCCGCTGACGTGTTGCACCTTGCTCAACCGCAGACCCCCAGCCTTTTATTCCGCCAGCCGCTCCTTTTTTATTTGGTGGTTCGTCTGAAATAGCGGGAATAAAATCGAAGGCTGGGTGGTCTATAGCGATGAGTCCGGGTGTCGAAGGGAACGAAAGGGACGTGTTGGAACAGCAGGAACGAGTGCGCTTTGAGCAGCTCGTGCTGCCCCATTTGGACGCGGCGTTTAACCTCGCCCGCTGGGTGCTGCGCGGCCGCAACGACGCGGAAGATGTCGCGCAGGAAGCTTTGCTGCGCGCGTACCGGTTTTTTCGCGGCTTCAATGGATCCGATGCGCGCGCGTGGCTGCTGCAAATCGTCCGCAACGCCTGCTATAGCTGGCTGGAGAAAAATCGCCCAATGGACCTCTCGACCGAATTCGACGAACAGTTCTACCCACAATCGAGCGCCACACCCGAATCGCTGGCAATCGCCGGAGACGACAAAGAACGTTTGACACGCGCACTGGAAGCCTTGCCTCCGCGCTTCCGCGAAGTTCTCGTGCTTCGAGAACTCGAAGGGTGCTCGTACAAAGAGATCGCATCGATCACAGCGATGCCCATCGGCAGCGTAATGTCCTCGTTGTCGCGCGCGCGTCAGCGATTGCAGCAGTCGCTGACACCATCGGTTAGCGTGAAAAACGTGGAGGCACAACGTGAGCTGTGAAATGACCCAATCCGTTCTCCACGGCTATCTTGACGGTGAACTCGACGCGGCGCGCGCCGCCGAATTCGAGCAACATCTGCTTTCGTGTTCGCAATGCGTAGCCGAACTCGAAGCGCAAGAGAATTTGCGCTCGAAGCTTCAGAGTGCTGGATTGCGCGAACGCGCACCCGAAAAGCTGCGGCGCAATTTACAGGCGGCGATCAGCGGATCGGCCGAACCGGCGAAGGCGGTCACTCCGATGCGTCCCAGGACATCGGTTCGCCCGACATGGTGGCTCACCCTCGCCGCCGCTGCCGTCTTTGTGTTCGTGCTCGGCTCGCGTTTCCTCTCAAATCCGTCGCAGGGACGCGGCGGAGACGAAATGACCGCGGCGATCGTTGACGCGCATTTGCGTTCGCTTCAGCCGGGGCATCTGGAGGATGTCATCTCCACCGATCAGCACACGGTGAAGCCGTGGTTCGACGGGCGCATCGATTTCGCCCCGCCAGTTCACGATTTCGTGTCGGATGGATTTCCTTTACAGGGCGGGCGGCTCGACATCGTGCGAGGAAAAACGGTAGCCGTGCTGGTATACGGCCGCCGCAAACACATCATCAATGTGTTTGTTTGGCCGACGAGCGAGCGCGACGAATCGCCGCAGCAAGGCTCACAGCTCGGTTATAACTGGATCGATTGGCGAAAGGGCGGAATGGAGTTCTCGGCGATCTCCGACGTCAGCGCGCCGGATTTAGCAGAGCTTCAGAAATTGATTTCGCAGTAGCGCGAGCAATCGACAAAGAGCGAAGAAGAACCAGGTTGTGCTTGAAGATTGCCGACCGGGCAAGCTGGGGCGCAGCAATGCTGCGCCCCTACATGAGCCTGAGCGTACGAGAGAGATAGCGGGCGAATTCTAGTTCTGTTGTTCGTAAGTGTGCGTCGCGGTGTACTGCTTCACGTCTTCCTTCTCGTGAATCGCGTGCAAGGCAACGGTACGGGTCTTTCCCGGATGCACCGCAATATTTTCCCAATCGCTGGAAACGCCGTTGCTGGTTGCGCGAAATTCGTAGACGTCTCCCTTCAGCTTCGAAACCGTGAAGTGTCCGCGCGCGTCGGCGTGCGCGATGTGAGGCGCCCTGCCGCCGGCATTTTGATACGTGACAACGGCGTTTGGAACCGGTTTGTTGTCGGCGCCAATCACGACACCCGTCACTACGCCGGAGCCGCCTTGTGGCGTCGCGGCAGCGCTAAGAGCGCCGGCCAAACCACCCATCAGGAGCAGCGTCGCTGCCGCAATCAGTTTGTTTTTCATTGAATGTCTCGTTTCCGTCGCGCATCGATCGGTCGTGATCGAACCCGATTTCGCCGGCATGCATGCAAACGAGCTCTGCCGGCTCTCTTGAATCCAGTGTAAGTTGGGAGTTGAGGCGCCGGTGTTTCCGCGCAGGCCAGTCGTGCTCCACATCAACCTGACCCGTCGGGCAGGCTACGTTTTCATCCACTAAGACGGGGCCCCGAACGAGCTGCCGCATCACTTTCATCGAGAATTTCGCGCACCATGCGAGCCAGCGTCGTCGGGCTATACGGTTTCTGCAAATATCGTCCGGTCGTTCCTTCCGGCACCATCTCGGACTCGGGCGAGTATCCGCTGGTGAAAACAACGCGTACGCCCGGATATTTCTGCGTAAGTTGTCCGGCCACAGCCGAACCACCCATCTTTGGCATGATCACGTCGAGAATCGCGAGCGCCGGCCGCTCGCGCTCTGAAAGTCGCATCGCTTCTTCGCCGTCGGCCGCAGAAAGCACGCGATACCCAAGACTCACCAGCGTCTGCCGCGCCATCTCGCGAATTGATTCGTGATCTTCGGCGAGCAGAATCGTTTCGGTGCCGCGCATCTGCGCGCGCGATGGCGCCGCCGATTTCGCCGCCGCGTTCTGCGATGCCGTGCCTTCCATCGCGGGGAGATACACGCGAAACAAGCTGCCGTGCGACGGTTCCGTGTACACATGGATGAAACCGAGGTGCTGTTTCACGATGCCGTAAACGGTGGCGAGTCCCATCCCCGTGCCTTTGCCTCGTTCCTTCGTCGTAAAAAACGGCTCGAAGATGCGCTCGCGCGTTTCCGGATCCATGCCCGAGCCCGTGTCGGAAACGGAAAGCACAGCGTAGCGTCCCGGCGTTACATAGGGATAAAAGCGACAGTATGGTTCGTCGAGCTCCACCATTTCGGTTTCGATCACCATCCGGCCACCCTCGGGCATCGCGTCGCGCGCATTGATGCACAAATTCATCAGCACTTGCTCGAGTTGCCCCGGATCGGCCTTCACCGGATCGAGCGGCGTTGTCAGAAATTTCACCTCAATATTTTTGTCGATCACCTTATCGAGCAAGTTGTGCAGACCGTCCGCGACACTGTTCAAATCGACCGCCTGAGGTTGCAGCACTTGCCGTCGCGTAAACGCCAGCAGCTCACGCGTGAGCGCGGCGGCGCGATCCGCCTGCTCGCGAATGCGCTGGAACCGCTCCGCCAGCCCCGGATTGTCGCGGCTCTGTTCGAGCCCGAGTTCGGCCCATCCCAAAATCGCGCCGATGACGTTGGTGAAGTCGTGCACCACGCCGCCCGCAAGCTGGCCAATCGCTTCAAATTTTTGCGATTGCCGCAGTTGCCGCTCGAGCGCGCGCAATTCGGTCACGTCCTCGGCCACCAATTCGAATATGTCGGGATCATCGTCGGAGGACAACCGCCGCAGATGCAGCCGCACCGTGAGAATCCCGCCGTCCACTCGTTTCCACTCCACTTCCGCGCCGTGGATCTGGCCGGTCTCACGACACGTCGCCATCAGCCGCGCATAGTGCTCCGGGAAGCGAAACAAGTCTCGCGCCAGGTTGAGATTCTCCAAGCTGCCTTCCGAAGCGCAGCCGAGCATGCGACGTAACGCGGGATTGGCGTCAAGAAAAACGCCGTCGCCGGAAACGCGCGCGATCCCATAAACAGCGTGTTCGACCAGGCTGCGATTCCGCGTTTCGGAAACGCGCAGCGCTTCGTGCGCGCGCTGATTCTCGTCGCGCAACGCTTTGTCGCTGAGCGCGCGGTTCAACGCGAGCGGCAATCGCTTCAGGCGATCTTTGAGAATGTAGTCGTTGATGCCTTGCTTGATGCAATCGACCGCCGCTTCTTCGCCAATCGTTCCGGTGACCAGCAAAAAAGGAACATCGCGTCCTGCCGCGCGGAGATCGGCGAAGGCATCGAGGCCGGACCAGCCGGGCAAGCGATAGTCGGCAAGCACGGCATCGAACGACCCGTTCGCCAACGCGCGGAGAAATTCATCGCGTGTTTCGACCAGCGTCGGCTCGACCCGAAATCCGGAATCGCGAAGTTGGAACAGAATGAGTTCGACATCGTGAGGCGAATGCTCGACAAGCAACAGGCGCAGCGCCGCCGTCGCATGGACGAGCGGAGCCTCTTCAAGCACCGGCAATTTCATGAACGAGTACCCGCATCGCAATCGAGGAATGCCGCGGTCGGCGGCGGCTGATTGACGCGCAGCCAGTACGTGCCGAAATGGCGAACAGTGTCTTGAAATTTTTGCAGATCGACCGGCTTCTGAATATAGCTATTGGTACCTGATCGATAGCATTCGATCAGGTCGCGATCTTGCACGGACGATGTCAGCACCACGACGGGAATCGATCGCGTGCGCGGATCGGATTTGATCGCGCGCAAAACTTGATGCCCGCTCACCTTGGGCAATTTCAGATCGAGCAGGATTAATTTCGGCGGGCGATCAAATTGTCGCTGGGCGTAAGACCCGCGGCAGAAGATGAAGTCGAGTGCCTCGGCGCCATCGCGTACGACGTGGACATTCGTCGTCAGTTTGTCCTTGCCGATCGCCATCAAGAGTAAGTTCGGCGTCGGCCGGGTCGTCTTCGACCAATAAGACTTCTTCGTTTCGGCTATTCATACCACCGCTCCGATCGGCTCTTTCCAATCCGCCATGGCCGCTGCGCCGGCCGGCACACTGAAAAAGAAGCAAGCGCCTTTGTCCAGTTCGGATTCCGCCCACACCCTGCCGCCGTGTTTTTGCACGATGCGGTGCACGGTGGCGAGGCCGATGCCCGTGCCCTCAAATTCGTCCTGGCGATGCAGGCGTTGAAACACCCCAAAAAGTTTGTCGGCGTGACGGGGATCGAACCCGACGCCGTTGTCGCGCACAAAGATCACGCTCGTGTCGGTTCCCTCGAAGCTGCCTACTTCGATCGACGCGACCTGGCGGTTGCGGGTGAATTTCACGGCGTTGGAGAGAAGATTCGTGAACACAAGACGAAATAGCCCCGGATCGACTTCAAGCTCGGGGAGCGAACCGATTTCCCAGCGAACGTCGCGCTCCATACATTCCGGCTCGACCTCTCTGCGTGCTTCGTCGACAAGCGCACGCATCGACTGTCGTTCACGTCGTGTGGCCTGACGTCCGACGCGAGCCAGCGCCAAAAGGTCCTCGACGAGTTCGGACATGTGCTGCGCCGCGCCGCGAATTCGTTCTAGATAGTGCTGTGCGCCTTCGGGTAGTTGCGGCCCGTAAGTTTGTTGCAAGATTTGCGAGAAGCCGTCGAGATGCCGCAGCGGAGCGCGAAGGTCGTGCGAAACGGAATAGCTGAATGCTTCGAGCTCGCGATTCATTTCTTCCAGTTCGGCGGTGCGTTGCTTCACGCGCCGGCCCAGATGGTCGTTGAGCTCGCGCACTTCTTTTTCGGCCTTCGCGCGAGCGCGAATCTGAGCGTGCAAATCCTCGAGCACGTGGCCAAGCTCGGCGCGCTGTCCTTCGAATTTGACGCCGAGCATTTCCTGGGCGCGGCGCAAGCCCCGTTCGATCGTGGCGCGCAGCAGAATTTCTCTTTGTACGAGATACACGACGGCGGAAAGAACGATCGCGGTGAGCGCGGAGGCGATGAGCAGGACGAGACGAGTGCGCGCAACGCTGGCGTGCACCATTGCGGAACGTTCGGCGAGCAAGGCGCGCTCATCATTTTCCATCGTGTTAAACAGATCGCGCGCACGATCGGAGGACTGAAGCGGTAGGCTCCACGGGGATGCGGCAGCGATTGAAGGGTTGTTGGCAACCGCGTCGTCCATCGCCTTCTGTAGCAAGACAAGCTGCTCCGCGACGAGCGGTGTCAGCTCGTTGAGAATGTGCAATTGCTTTGGATTATCGGCTGTGAGTGTTCGCAGGTCGGCCAGGGTCTTCCGGAGATTGTCCGCGTCGTCGCGAAAGTGCGCGGGCAACTCCGGGCGGCGCGTGGCACGAAAAGCCCATAGCTGATTCATGAGCCGCGATCGGCCGAGCTGCGCCTGGCCGAGCTTGTCGATTACATCCTCAGTGTGAGCCGACCACTCGAAAACCGATTCCGCCTGGCGCGCGCTGCGCAGCGCGAGGAAAAACGCGATGGCTAGAATCGCGACGACAACAAAAGTGACGCTCCAAAGATTGCGCCGGAATTTCAGAGCCCGATTCACCGGGGATTACCTTCGCACCGTGTCGGCGTCGTGCGGTTGCTCGGACGCGGGCACATCTGTTGCGCGCTGCGCACGGGTCTGCTGCGCGCTGTTTCCCTGTGCGCCGCTTTGCGGTGTGTCGGGCACGCTCAGCCGCAGTTGGGACTCCACCTCATCGACAAATTCGCTGAAGCTGTGGCCACTTCGACCCGACCACGCACCGACGGCCAGACGCAAATCGATCGGGCCCCACGGAGAGCGCGTCCGATTATGGATTGCGAGATGTTGTTCGAGGCGCTGCAACATGACGGGCGCGCTGGGCGCGAGCGCATCCACAGCGAGAACCGCGAATTGTGCTGGGCCGAGCCGCGCGACGAGATCGCTGCGCCGGCAACTGCCTGCCAGAAGCGTAGCGACGTCTCGCAGCGCGTGATCGGCGGCACCCGGTCCGAAGCCGTCGCGCAGCGTTTGGAGATTTTCAAAGAGCGCGCAGATCAACACCAACGATTCGCCGCTGCGCCGCGCTTCTTCCATGCAACGCGCGCCCAGCGTTTGCAACCCTTCGCGCGTGTAGAGGCCGGTCATCGGATCGCGCAAGAGGTCGGCGAGGCCCTCGAACGTGTTGCGTTCGAGCGCAGTTCGCAGAACGCGGCCGAGCGTGCGGGCGTCCATGAAGCCTTTGAGGACGTAGTCCATCGCGCCTTCGCTGAGGCTTTGCGCGGCGAATTGCTTTTGCGATGGATCGGCGAGCACGACGAGCGGAATTCCCGGAGCGGAGCGATGCGCGAGATGTACGGCGTCGAGCGGGTCGCGCATGCTGAGTTCGAGGTCGAGCAGAATAATTTCGGGGTCAATGAGTTTTACGGTGGGCACCAGGGTGGCCATCGTCGAGACGACGGTGAGGTCGAGGCCGCCGGTGGCGTCGGGAAAAAGCGCCCGGAGAGTGTCGGCGGTTTCGCTCGGTTCGGTTTCCGCGAGCAGGATGCGCAATTTTTTTTGAGCCATGCCTCACCTCGTCTCCGGGTCAGCGGGGAAGTAGGCAGCGAGATTTTGCGGGCGGTGTGCTGAGGCGAAATGCGATGACGCTACCTTGAGAGGCGGCGCGTTGATGAGAAACGTCGTCGCTGTCGTCGCTACTCTTGCCGCGGCCGCAGAAATTCGCTGCGCGACTGGAGAGGACAGTCGTTCGTTTACACAAATGGGAGAACTACCTGGAAGGGGGTGCGCTTATTTTCGCCGAATGTGAGAAGGAGTCAAGGTCGGGGCGCGGGAGAGTTTCTAGGCGATTACGATCGGTTCGACGCAGTTGATTTCTAAGATTAGCAGCCGATCATGAGAGAGCTTTCATTCGGCGGCTACGCTTGCATCGTTGTCGCGCTTCCGGATCGCCGGCCAGCAAAGAACGCCACCAAGCCCGCGATGATTCCTCCGGAGATGATTACGCCTTCCCAGACGAGGCCGGAGGCGAGGACCAGCGTGCCGGCGGCGCCGAAGGGCGCGAGCAACGCGACGAGTGCGGCTTCGCGGACGCCGATGCCGCCTTGGGTTAGTGGCAAGAGCGCGGCGAGTTTGGCGAGCGGCCAGGCGAAAAACCAGACGCGGAGCGGTAGATTCAGTCCGCACGCCGTGGCCAGCCAGGCAGTGAGCACGAGAAACGTGGATTGAATCGCGATGCCTGCGAGCCAGCCGGCGACGAGTACGTGCGGCCGACGCGAAACGCTGCGCAGCGCGTGGCGCACGCGTGCGAGGCGACGGCGAAATCGGATAGAACGACCACCGAGCAGCACGCCGCGCAGAAAAAATCCAAGAGCGAACAAGGCGGCGCCGATCAAGAATCCGAAGAGCAGCGTTCGAGTTGCGACCGATCGCAATGATTCGGGCAGCGAGCGCGGAAGCAGTGCAAGGCCGAGCGCGACCAAGGACGCCTGTGCCGCCACATCCAAAAATCGATCGACAACATTTCCGGCAAGCACCGCCGCGGGGCGCGGGCTGCGCCGCAGGCCGACGGCCAGGCGAATGACATCGCCGCCCACGATGGATGGCAGAAATAACGTGCCGAAGAGGCCGCCGCCGTAGCATTGCACGCTCGTTGCGAGATCGAGTTCAGCGCCTGCGGCGTTGACGACCATGCGCCACTTCAGCACGCCGAGCGCGTGCGCGAGCAAGTATCCTGCCAGCGCGCCGGCGAAATATCGTGGCGGGACGCGCGCGATCGCGGAGCGCACCGCTGCGAGCGGCAGAAAATGCAGCAGCACGCCGATCACTGCTATCGCAGCGATCCATCGCAAAGCGATGATCGTCCAGCCGCGCGCGCTTCGCCGCGTTCGGGCATCTTCTATCATGAAAGGGAAATCACTAATGGAAGGTTATCGCAAAACGCGGGGCATCTCTCCGCGTACACCGGTGCCCGTGTCGGCTCTTCCACTGCGCCGCGATCATGAAGCGCCGAAGATTTCGTCGATCTTGCCGGCAAGCGTGAAGTCCAGATCGCTGATGCCTTTGACGCTATGCGTGTTCAGATCGATGACGACTTTATTCCACACGTTGAACCACTCGGGATGATGGTTCATCGATTCCGCGACCAGCGCGACGCTACTCATCTTGCCGAATGCTGTCACAAAATCCTTGCACGTGAATTCTCGATGCAACTTGCCATCGACGAGCGCCCAATTCTTGTGCGTGCCAAGGCGCTCATTCAGTTCTGCTTCCGTTAGCTTCTTCGCTGCCGGCATGACTGCCTCCAAACTCTTAGCGTAAAGTCGCCTTACTTGCGATCGTTCTCGCAGACGAAGTTACTTGCATCGTTTTGGTCGCCGCTGCCTTTGTACTTCGCCACTTTCGGATACGCGCACAGCGTCCGCGTCATCTCCGCCTGCCCTGAACTCATCGGGCCCGAGAATTTCGTCGCCACAATTTCTTTTGGCGCCGCGCCTTTCTCCACCCACTGCTCCAGCGACAACTGCAAGCTTTGATGCGCGTCCTTCACATTCGGCCACGGACCGTTCTCGCCAAACGAATCCGGTCCCACGCCGCCCGCACAATGCTGCATTCCCGGAGCCATGTACACGCGTGCGAACGAGTCGAATCCATCTTGGCCCATCACGTCGATAACGCTTTGGTAGTAGTTGATGGTATTGACTGCGGAAATCGCCGGATCGTTCCAGCCGTGATACAGGATCAATTTTCCACCCCGCACTTTAAACGCCGACAAATTCGGATCGGTCGCGTTCAGCGTTTTCGCCAGCTTCGTATCCGCAGTTTTCGCGATGTCGCCGACATTCGCGTCGCGATAATTCCAGTCGGACTTCTCGAACACCATGTTGGAGAAAAATCCGACGCCGAAAGCCTGCATCAGGCTCTTGCCTGGCTCCGAGCCCGTGATCCACAAACCCCAGCCGCCCTGTCCATCCTCAGCGCCGGGCAATAAGCCGGGATAAATTTGCTTTCCGTTCGCATCGCTCGGCCCAGCATAGATTTTCTTCAGCGCCGTCGCCTGCGCATTCGTCAGGCAGGCATTGGAGTCTTCCGCTTTGCACAACATCGCCGACGGATCGAAGTGACATTTCCTCGGTTCGTCCAAAATTCCGTCCGCTGTTCCATCCTGCGTGTCGCACGCGGCATCGACCGCTTTCGCGATCGCGGGTAATTTTGCCGGAGGAATGTAGCTCGCCGCGTCAAGCGTCGTTGCTTGCAGTTGCCAGATCGCGCTCGTCACTAAATGCGTCCAGTAATTCGCCGGCGCGCCCGCGATGATTCCGTCGTAGTCGCCCGGGTATCGCTGCGCCTCCATCAACGCCTGGCGCCCGCCGTTCGAGCAGCTCGCGAAATACGCGCGCTGCAGCGGATGCTTGCCGTAAAACTGCTTCACGACAAGCTTCGCGTCCTGCGTCATCTCGTGAATCGCGCGATAGCCGAAGTCGGTCACTTTTTCCGGATGTCCCAGCGCCCAGCGCGCATCGGTGCCGCCCGCCGCGTGGCCTGTATCGGTTCCGGCCGTCGCGTAGCCCTCATGCAGCGCAATCGCCAGCGAGAAATCGTCAATCTCGCCCGCGAATCCGCCATTGCCGCGGCCTTGCAACTTGCCGTTCCACCCTTCCAGCGGCATCCACACTTCAATCTTGATGTCGGAATCTGAACTCGGATGCGATGTGACGCGCACGCGGCAAAACGCGGAGAGCGATCGGTAGAGCGCGTCGGCCTGCGCCGCCCACGGCGCCAGCGTTGTGCTTGGCTGGAACGAGCCCGGAGCGACGACCTCGGCGGATGTGACCGTCGCATTCGGCAGCGAAAGTTTGGCCAGCTTGTCGCATGTCGCGGCCTCGGCAACTTCCTTCTCGCTCTTTTGTGCAAACGCCGCAAGCGACAGCGCGAACGACAACAACGCCGCTAAGCAAATTCTCAGCACCATGCACCTCGCCTCAACTCACCAAACCGTGAAGCTACGAAGCGAGCACATCCTAGCGGAATCTTCGGGCCAAAACAAAACCGCGCCCGGGGGAGGATCCGGCGCGGCCAACTACTACTTCTCCTTGGGAGGGAAAACTCGTCCAACGAAATTCTCTTACGGCACCAACCGCGTATTGTGCACGCCCGCGTACAGCGACATGCTTGTGCCCGCCGTTTGCGGCACCCACCACAACTTCCGCATCCACTCATGACGCGAAGTCATCATGCGCTTGCCGATGAAATCCATTACCAGGGGGCTCACCTGCGTCGCCGCATACATCGCATTCGAGTGCGAAAACGGCCGGAGCATCGGATTGGCTTCCACGCCGTAGCCACCAGAAATCGCGCGCCGCGTCGACCACGCGTCAAAAGCTGCCGCGCCGCTGCCCGTAACCGACAGCGTGTACCACAGCTTGCGTTGCATCGGCGTTTCGGAACGCGAAGTCGCGGACTTCATGCCGCGCATCGGAGCGCCGGCGGGGCGTATCGCAGCCGGCTGAATTCCCGGCTCGATTTCGGCATCGGTCGCAACCTTCGGCGCAGGCGCCGACGGCAGAGGTTCAGAGAGGGAAGAAGTCTTCGCGGAATCTGCGGATTCGGCGGAAATCGTAATCGCTACTGGAGGATTTTCTACCGCTTTGGCCGTGCCCTCGATCTGCGGAACGGGGCAGAGCAACAAGATCGTCGCCAACAACATGGTGTTCTCCTCAGGTGTTGCAGCGTTGGATGCCGTACCGTTCAGAAGTACGTGCCTGCAACACCTGAACTTTACTGCGCGCAAGTGCAGGTGACACTGGCCCGGTGGTCACATTTCGGTTGGTACTCGCCTGTGGGAATCCGGTTTAGGACGAACGGGACTGATGTACTAGCACCGCGCACGCTGCGAAACTGTGGAAAACGCGGATCGGCGAATGAGCGCGTCGGTGCCACGAAAATTCATCACACCGATTCATCACTGCAAATCTTGCGCATCGCAATCACCTCGCGCCCGCAAACGACTCTGCTATAATCCCTCGCGATTTCGTTTCACAGTCGAGCAACGCAATCCGCAGCCCGCGCGGATCCACGCGGTGAGCGTGGGTGATTTCGAAGAGCGATACCGACCAATGTCCAACGAATCGTCTTCCGCCAAACGCGCCCCGATTCCCACCCGCGGCCCCCAAGCGCCTCGCTTCATCGTGATCGAGGGCCCGCTCCGCGTTGGCAAAACCACGCTCGCCAAGGTCCTTGCCGAACGCCTCCACGCGCGCCGGGTCTACGACTGCGAAGACAACCCATTCCTTGCTGATTTTTACAACGAAAAGCCCGGCTCGGCCTTCCGCGCCCAGATGTATTTCCTGATCGAGCGCCAGAAGCGCCTGCGCGAAGCTCTGCTCGTCGAATCACCCGGCCCGGTCATCTCCGACTACCTCATGGAAAAAGACCGCATCTTCGCCAACCTCAACCTCAACGACGAAGAGTTGAAACTCTACGATCGCTACTACGAAATTCTCGCGTCCGAAGTCCCCGCGCCCGATCTCGTCATTTATCTCCAGGCCAAGCCCGAAGTCCTGCGCACCCGCATCGCGAAAAAAGCCTCCAAAGACGAAACGCAAATCTCGCTCGAATACATCGAAGAAGTCGCCCGCGCCTACGAGCATTTCTTCTTTCACTACGCCAAGAGCGATCTGCTCGTCATCAATACCTCCGACATCGACTTCGTCGAGCGCAGCGCCGACCTCCAGCAGCTTCTCCGCCGCCTCGAGGATCCCGTTAAAGGCACGCAATACTTCCTGCCTCTCGGCGACGCCGAATAGTTGTCGGTCGATAGTGGAAAGGCGTCCTCTCCGAAATGGCCACCGGTTAATCCCCGTTCCCCTGCATGACTTCCGGGTCGCGCCTCGAAGAAATCATCTTCAAAAGTTGATCGACCATCCGGCACCGTCATCAACTCCTGACGTCTGCTTTCGCGCGTTTCGGCATCGCGCGCAGCTACGCGCCACTCGGCGAAAAGGGAAAGGCCCGCGCCGCCTATGAAGATCGATTTAAATGGTGGAAGGATGCGGATTCAGATTTCCAGCCGTTGTTACAGGCAAAATCCGAGTACGCCAAATTGAAGTAACGCGGGCGTCGAATTTCCGCGAAGCCGTCGGTTGCAGCTCCAAAAACTAGTCGTCGCCAGTTCGATTTTTTCCGGCTCGCGCGCTCTGACTGGCGCCACCTTCATCTTCGGCTTTGCCTTCGATAAACTCTCGCGCCTCCACGCCTTGCAGCGTCGTCGGCTGGCTCGACTGCATCGCGATCAGCAACCACTTCCGCAGCACCGTGCGAAAGTGCGGTTTTACATCGCGGAATACCAATCCCATCCCAAGCGCCGGAGTCGCATATGCCACCGTCGCGTTCGCCTCAAAATATTCGCCTGGCATAAAAATTTTCACCAGCACACGCGATCGCGGCGCCAAGGGCGACGCCGTATCCAGGTAGCAGCCATATAGACTCAACTCTTTGATGTTTCCGCCGACAGGCGCTCCGGTTTCCGGCAACACGGCCGCAGGCGCCACAAATGGGTAACGCGGGGTCCGACGCTGTACGGGATGCTCTTCGGGACGCATTGTCCCGACTGTAAGTTTTCCCTTCCACCTATCCCATCCGGTGCTGGCCCGGGATTGCGTCAGGCAATGCTGTAGGTGTGCCCAATTGAAAACAGATTCAAAACAGGCGTCTTCCTGCTTTTTCCACAGCACCTCGACCAACCCGCGCCGATCCTCGTTCGCACCTGTTCCGAGGTACACATCGCGCTCCTCTCGCACCGATCAGTAACTGCCATATCTTTAAGTAAATGAGCGACTTACGTCGGAGTTTGAAGGCCGATGTCCCGCCGTACCATTGGCGCGGTCTGCGAGTACTACGAAAATTTGCTCATACCGCGAGCATTTTTTGCAACGCGGCACTGAGGAAAACGAAGTGGAGTTCCAGCCAACAACTTTGACGCAGGTCCCGGCCCCGGTGCAGGCTCAGTCAGCCCGCGCGGCCAAGCCTTCCCGCGTCGGCACCCGCACCGGCGCAGTCGGAGACCTTCTCCGCCGATTCGCCGTGCCTATCGCGGCCCTCGCCGCCGTCTCGACCCTGGCTGGATTCGAGGTCGCCCGCCACTCTCACTCAAAATGGGCGGCCATGGACCAGGTGCAAGCCGCGACGCTCCCGGGCAACGCCGCCGTGAAACCGGCTCATCCACTCGCCCCGCTCAGTCTCGAAGCCATCGGCCGGCTCGCTCCCCAATCTCAAGCCGAGCATCTCCTCGAACGCGCCATCGCGCGCGACTTCGAATCGCTCGACGCACTCAATCACAAGCTCCCGCTTTGGCGTGGACAGCTCCGCAACACCGATCACCTCTACGATCTCGTGCACACCGCGCTGAATTCCGACGACATGCGCGTCCGCACCGCCGCCATCGAAACGAATCTTGCCGCCAACAATATCGACGAAACATCCGACAGCGTTGCGCGCCTCATCCAGCAGCTTCACGCCGATCCCGACGACCGCACGACGGCGCTCTGGCAACTCGGCGCACTCGGTAATCGCGGCATCGAACAGAAATTAGTCCTCGCGCAGCTCCTTCACTACGTCCACGATGGCAGTGAAGTCACGCGCTACTGGGCCGTCGAAGGACTTGCGTTGCTCGGCACCGACGAGACCGTCGATCCGCTCCTCGATCGCTTCGCGCACGATCCGTCCGCCCGCGTCCGCAAACGCGCCGGCTGCGATCTCGCCAAGACGGGGATGCTCACCAAAGAGCAGCGCGTCGCCGCCGTCCCCGAACTGTTGAACATGTTCGACGACGACGCGCTCGACGCCACCACCCGCAGTTGGGTCTACGGCGCCCTCCGCATCATCACCGGCGCCGAACTCGGCAACGACTCCAACGCCTGGCGCCAATGGTGGGCCAACCGCACCACCGCCCACAAAAAGCCGGTGCTGCACAACCAACTCCTCTTCGCCTAGGACTCCCCGCTACGCTTCACCGTCAATACTCGCTTGAGGACACAAACTCAAACGCGCTCGTCCACACCGGCATTACCGAAGTTAGAATTGACCACAAGCTAGCCGCCGAAAGACGGATAAGGTCGCCCATGCCCAGCTCGAATGCATTCCTTCGCCGCGCAAAATTCCTCGCGCCGTTTTTGTTCGCGGCCACGCTACAAGCCGCTCAGCAGCCTGCTTCGTCCAAACCGGCGCCCACGCTGGCGCCGGCACAATCGCATTCCGACTCCAAACCCGAACCTTCCAAATATTCCGGCGAACCCATCGTCATCGAAGACGTCTCCGTAAGAGTCCGCTGCGAATCCGACGGCCGCGTCACGCTCGATCGATCCGCTCGCGTACGCATCCAGTCCGAAGCCGCCGTGACCTCCGAGGGCATCCCAACATTTCCCTATTCGGTCGCCGACGAAACACTCGACCTGAAGTACGTTCGCGTTCGCAAGCCTGATGGCTCCGTAGTCGAAACTCCTGTCGACTCGGCACAGGATCTGACCGCCGAGATCACACGCAACGCCCCGATGTACACAGATCTGCATGAAAAGCACATCGCGATTCGCGGCCTCGCCGTCGGCGATGTCGTTGAAACTCGCTACGTCCAGACGATCGTGAAGCCGGTCGCCGAAGGCCAGTTCTGGTTCTCCTACAATTTCATCAAGGCGGCGATCGTCCTTCATGAGCAGATCGAAGTCGATGTTCCCGCCGATCGCGCGATCAAACTTCACGCCTCTTTCATCAAGCCGCGAATTTCCGAAGCTGCGGACCGCCGCGTCTACACGTTTGAGCATGCAAATCTCTCCAAGCCCGCTGATCCCGACAAATTTCAAGCCGCCGTAGATGGCACGCCTTACCCCGACGTGGAACTCAGTTCTTTCAGCTCGTGGGACCAGGTTGCCGCTTGGTATGCGCTCGTTGCAGAAATCGCGCGCGCAGGTGACGCCGGAGATCCAGGCGAAAGCGCAGGAACTCACACGCGACAAGAAAACGGAAGACGAAAAAGTCCAGGCGCTCTACAACTACGTCTCCGAAAAATTCCGCTACATCGGAATTTCCCTCGGCGTCGGACGTTACCAGCCTCACGCCGCTTCCGAAGTGCTCGCCAATGGCTTCGGCGATTGCAAAGACAAGCACACGTTGCTCTCCGCTTTGCTCCAGGCCGTCGGCGTGAACTCCTACCCGGTTTTGATTCACTCTTCGATCAAACTCGATCCCGACGTTCCCACGCCCGCGATTTTCGACCACGTCATCACCGCGATTCCGAAAGGCGACAAATTCGTCTGGCTCGATACCACGCCCGGCACCGCTCCATTCGGTTTGGTCATGGAACCCCTTCGCGGCAAGCTCGCCTTGATCGTGATGGACGGCGACAAAGGGCTTGTTGACCAACGTTCCGAAAGATTTGCCGTTCGCTCCGTACCATCGTTTCACTATGGATGCGAAGCTCAAAGGAAGGCGTGCTCGATGGAGACGCGCGACTCGAAACTCGCGGCGACTACCGAAATCATCATTCGTATGGCGTTTCGCAATACGCCCGAATCCAAATGGCAGGAATTGGTTCAGGTTGTCTCTCAATCGCTGGGTTTTGCCGGCACTGTCTCTGACGTCAAGGTTGCGCCGCCCGACGAGACTTCCAACCCTTTCTGGTTCTCGTACAAGTATCACCGCCCCGACTACGGCGATTGGCCGAATCACCAGATCATCCTGCCATTTCCCGTATTTCATTCTTCCGCAGCTTTCGCCGGACGAAGAGAAAGTGAATGGCGCCGTGCCTCTCAACGGAGCGGCCACAGACCTCACCTACGAAGCGCGTCTCACTCTGCCTCAAGGTTTTACGCCGTACGTTCCCGAATCGGTGCACGAGAACAGTTCTTTCTTGCGCTACGATTCCACCTACAAACTCTCGGGTTCCGTACTCGAGGGCACTCGTCGCTTGCGCGCTCTTCAGGATTCAGTCCCTCCCAACGAGCGTCATTCCTACGTCGCTCTCAACAAGAAGATTCTCGACGAAGAAAGTCGTTGGATCGTGATCACCATAAACACGCTGCCGCCTCGCTACCAATCCTCGAATCCTGAGGTGCAAAAGTTCTTGGCCGAAGCCTACGACTCTCTCCAGTCAGGCGCTCCTCACGCTGCGATAACTTCTCTGGAGCGGGCTGTCAAAGTTGATCCGAAAGCGGTGAACACCTGGTTCGTGCTCGGTATTGCGCGTTCGACGAATCATGAGTATCAGCCGGCCATCGACGCTTTCCGTAAAGCCATCGAGTTGAATCCCATGGATGCAGAGCTCTACGCAGGAATGGCTGCCTTACAGTGGAAGAAATGGCAAAATGTCAGACGCCATCCAGACTTGGCGTGACTATCTGAAGTCCGGCGGTCCCGACGATCTACGGGCCGACAGAACGCTTGCCGGTATGTTGACTCAACAAGAAGACTACAAGGAAGCTCGACCGCTACTCGAAAAACTTTCCGACAGAGACTTTCAGCCACCAGTGACTTACGACCTCGCTCAAACCTACCTCCATGTTGGCGAGCAGGAAAAAGGAATGAAGCTCATTCAGGAAATGCTCGACGCCGACCCTCACGGCGAAACACTCAATTCCGCCGCGTGGGCTCTCGCCGAGGCGAAATACAAATTGCCCGATGCATTGGAATATGCCAAGAAATCGGTTCAGGAAGCGGAGGATCAAGCCGCGACAGAGCCAGGCCAGCTTCGCCCACTGATGTACAACCTCGCCGCGCGATGGGATACCCTCGGATGGGTCTACCTCCAGATGGGAAACCTCGATGCGGCTGAGCGCTATGTGGCCGCGGCCTGGAAGATTTGGCCGACAGGAGAAGTCGGACGCCATCTCGGCGATATCTACGCGAAAAAAGGCGACAACGCAAAAGCGGCACACACCTACTCGCTGGCGCTGGCATCGCTCAACAACAACGAAGTTGGTCCCGTCCGCGACAAGCTGACTGCGAAAACAGCCTCAGCCGGCTTTGACCCGAAAGTCGCGGATCAGCTTCAAAGCCGCCGCACTTTCACACTGAAGTATTCTGTCACTTCGGAGAGATCCGCTGAGTTCCTGCTCGTTGTTGCGAAAGACCCAAAGTCGAACCAGATCAATTTCGTCAGCGGCGACGACAGCCTGCGCAAAGTAATCCCGATGATCGCTGCGCTCAAATTCGATCTGGAATTTCCCGACGACGGCCCCACTCGCCTCTACCAAAGCGCAACCCTTCACTGCTCCGCCGTGCGCCACGATTGCACCCTGGTCTTGTTCATGCCGCCGTCAAAAGAACTATCTCAAGTGCTGCAATCGCAGCCCTCGAGCATTGTCAATTAATCAAACAACCCGCGCGCATTTGTAATCGAAGGCTGCCTAACGTCTCTCATTCGCTCGACGTGCGCGATGCTTCCCGATATAGTGGCGCGCGGAAACACGGAGGCAATCGCATGAGTTTGTGGTCACGCCGAAAATTCTTTCTTACCTCGCTCGCGAGCGGAGCTGCCGTTGGCGCGGGGAATCTGCTTGGTGATGTCACGCCGGCGAACGCAGCGCTGGCAAAGTCCGTGCCGCTCGTTCCGGCGGCGCAGGGGAAGCGGCCGCTGATAATTTCGAGCGCGAATGGGTTGCATGCGCTCGACAAGGGCATGGCGATTTTGAAATCGGGCGGAGACACGCTCGATGCGGTGATCGCGGCGGTGACGGTTGTTGAGGACGATCCCAACGATACGTCGGTCGGTTACGGAGGATTGCCGAACGAGGAAGGTGTGGTCGAGCTTGATGCGAGCTGTATGCACGGGCCGACCGCGCGTGCGGGGTCGGTCGCTTCGGTGCGCAACATCAAAAACGTGGCGCGGCTGGCGAAGACGGTAATGGAGAACACCAATCACGTCATGCTCGTCGGAGACGGCGCGCGGCGCTACGGCGTCGCGGAAGGATTCGAGGAGATCAATCTTCTCACCGACAAGTCGCGGAAGATTTGGTTGGCCTGGAAAGCGTCTTCGTCGATGAATTGGCGGCCGGGAATCGATTCGCCGGAGTGGAAAGAGCACATGATGAAGTTGTTCGACGGCGACGAGACGGAGATTGCATTTGCCGAGCACGTAATTGCGCATCCGCCGACGGGAACGATTCCGTGTATGGCGGTGAATGAGAAGGGCGACATTTCCGCGACGACGACTACTTCAGGGCTTGCTTGGAAAATTCCAGGGCGCGTCGGGGATTCGCCGATCATCGGAGCGGGCTGTTGCGTGGACAACGAAGTCGGCGCAGCAGGCTCAACGGGAAAAGGCGAAGAGAACATCAAGATCAGCGGCGGACACACAATCATCGAGCAGATGCGCCAGGGAAAATCGCCGAAGGATGCTTGCCTCGAAGCGTTATCGCGGATCGCGCACAACTATAAGAACGACAAGAAGAAGCTGAGCACGTTTCACATTTTCTTTTATGCGATCAACAAGGATGGGGTGCACGGCGCGGCGTCGCTTTGGAAGAATACATACGATCGCAGCAAGCACTCGACGTACGCGGTTCACGACGGCAGCGAAGCGAGATTAATGGACTGCGCTCCGTTCTTCGACGACATCGGCGGCGACGAGTAACCTCGTCTAAGGTTTGGAGCTGCAGCATCACGATCCGTCAGGGGCTGAAGCCCCTCGATGTACGACTGGCGTAAATGTCGCGGTTGAAACCGCGACCCACAATGCGGCGTCAAATCGCGGCGTCTACCCAGCAAGTTCTCGTTGGTGCTTTCAGTTTCTGCTTTTGCTATCGCAATCGGCGGGCTCGATTTAGAGATTTTTCTTTCGGAGCGTTTCCGCGGCGGCGAATCTGAATTATTCTGGTAGCGATGGATCAAGCAAACATATTGATTATTGGCGGTGGCGTGATCGGATGTTCGATCGCGCGCGCGGTTTCGCAAAAGTGGCAGGACGTGTTTCTGCTGGAGCAGAATCCGCGCGTCGGCATGGCGACGAGCACGCGCAACAGCGGCGTGATTCACTCGGGAATCTACTATCCAAAAGATTCGCTCAAGGCGAAGCTTTGCGTTCGCGGCAACGATCTGTCGTACGAATTTTGCGAAAAGTACAAAGTGCCGTATCGCAAGACGGCCAAGCTTGTCGTCGCTGCGAACAAGAGCGAAGAGCCCGAACTCGAAAAGCTGATACAGAAGGGCATCACCAACGGCGTCACCGGACTGAAGCTCGTCGGGCCGAAAGAAATCCATGCGCGCGAGCCGCACATTCAGGGGACGGCGGCGATCGATGTTCCTTCGACGGGAATTTTGTCGGCGGAAGAGTTGGTGCGAACGCATGCGCGGGTTGCGGCGGACAACGGTGCCAACATTGTGACGCGTGCGAAGGTTGTGGCGCTGACGCCGGTGAAGGATGCGGTGCGCGTCGATCTGGAGATCGGCGACGAAGAGTCGAAGGAACGCGAATCGATCGAAGCGCGCTGCGTGATCAACGCCGCGGGATTGTACGCCGACGAAGTTGCGGCGATGCTGGGCAATAATTCGTGGAAGATTTATCCGGTGCGCGGCGAGTATTGCGAAGTGCGCGGGCCGCGCGCGAGTTTGATCAACGCGCTGGTGTATCCGCTGCCGCATCACGATGGGTTGAGCCTCGGCGTGCATTTCACTCGAACTTTGTGGGACACGTTTTTGCTTGGGCCGACGGCGACGTACGTCGAAGGCAAAGACAACTACGAACGCGGGCGGCTGGCGATTCGCGATTTTGCGGAATCTGCGAAGACGCTGCTGCCTGAAATTCGGGAAGAAGATTTGCAGCTTGGGTATTCGGGATTGCGGCCCAAGCTCGTGCCGCCGACGGGGCATGGGATTGCGGATTTTGTGATTACGCGCGATCCGAAAGTGCCGCAGGCGATTCATCTTGTTGGCATGGAGTCGCCGGGGCTGACGGCGGCGTCAGCCGTTGCCGAGTACGTCCTTCCGCTGGTAGCGGAGACGATTTAGGAAGTTGACAGTCAACTGTTGAGAGTCGAAAGCGACCGTGAAGTTGGCGGTCGTTTTATTTGCGGCTACGGTTTCCGCAACGCGGTGCGCGACCAATCGTGAATTGAGCCAAGTATCTTTGGAAAAGCCCGCGATCTGGGAAGCGATCGCGGCTACAAGGCGCTGCTTAAATCTAGGGAGATGTTACTTTTTGGTGGCGTCGGGGAGTTTGCCGCTGGCTTCGACGACTTGCTCGGCGAGGTAGTTGCGGACGCGGGCTTCGTCGCGTGCGATTGCCAGATAGGCGGAGCGAAGTAACTGTTCTTTGCGATTGCGCAGGGTGTCGCGAATGGTTTGCTGGACCTGCGGATCGGAGATGTTGCGCTGGCCGGGGGATTCGCGCGTGACCAACTTCAAGATGCGATAGCCGTCTTTGAGTGAGAGCGGCGGGCTGACCTGGCCGGGCTTCATGCCCATGACCATTTTCTTCAGCATCGGATCGGACTGGTTCAGCGCGGACTCGGGAACATAGCCGAGATCGCCGCCGGTCGCCGCGGAATTCATGTCTTCGGAATAGTCCATCGCGAGCTGCGCGAAATCGGCGCCGCTATTCAGGCGGTCCATCAGCATTTTTATTTTGCGATGCGCTTCGACGTCATTGGTCGCGTCATCGTTCTTGCGATTGCGGATCTGCGGCTCTTTGCGCGGGGTCACGACGATTTGCGCGATGCGATATTGCGGCTCGGCGACGTTAAACTGCGCTTTATTCGCGTTGTAAAAGTCGGCGACGTCCTGATCGGTGATGCTGATTTTGGCGACGACTTCGCGATTGAGAAGTTTTGTGATCGAAAGCTGGCGGCGCAAGTCGGCTTTCAGATCGTTGACCGAGACGTTGCGATCTTTGAGCTGGCGCTGAAATTCTTCTTCGGTGTACGGGCTTTTCAGTTCGGTGAATTTGTCTTCGACTTCGCCGTCGCTCGCTTCGAGATTCAGCTTCTTCGCGCGCTCGAGAAGAATTTCGTTGTTGATCAGCTCATC
This sequence comes from uncultured Acidobacteriota bacterium, assembly GCA_963850795.1. GTDB lineage: Bacteria > Acidobacteriota > Terriglobia > Acidiferrales > UBA7541 > Acidiferrum. The sequence continues at coordinate 59,729 of CAWKNS010000021.1, forward strand.
GAGCACATTGAGCTTGAGCGAAAGCGCTTCTTCCTGCGAAGGCGGCTGGCCTTCGGGATTCACGCGCGTTCGATAATATTTGTCCACATCGTCGCGCTTGATTTCCTGGCCGTTGACGATGGCCCACACGTCGGGCCCATGCTCGACGTCGTGTTTGCAGCCGGCCGGAGACAGCAGTAGCGCGCCCGCGAGCGGCAACAAAATGCCGACGCGGCGGAATGCCGGTCGAGCGCATATTGAAGAGAGATGGAGCCAAGGTCAGAAGCTCAGGCGGCTTTCTTAACTTTGCCGTCGCGGATGCAGGCGGTGCAAACCTGGAGATGCTTGCGCGCGCCATTGACCAAAGCGCGGACGCTCCGCAGATTGGGATTCCAGCGACGCCGACGCGTATTGTTCGCGTGGGAGATCACGTTACCGAACGAGGGGCCCTTACCGCACAACTCACACTTCGCCATCTTTGCTGACCTACTTTGCTTAGAAATTATGGTGATGCCCGAACAACTAAGTGTAACAGAGTGAGCGAGAAACGTGTAGAGGGTGGCTGGTTGTTCGTTGCGGATTTTCGGCTGTTGCCACGGAGTCATTCGAAAAACCCACCCCATACCCCCTATGTTTTTTCAAAGAGTGCGCAAGCGCTTCATTCTATTGGTGATAAAAACCTCCAGAAAACGGGAGTGTGCAAGTAGTTGAGACGCCGAGATTTAGAGCCAGTCGTAGTTCGAAAATTAGAAACTGCGACGGATCGACGTGGATCGGCGCTACGTCTGACGCGACCGATACGTTCCAGGGATTTCATTTTGGATTTTTCGAGCGATTTGAGATGCGGGCGTGGTTTTCTACGGGATGGATTATAGCACACGGGATTTTGTGACGGCGTGAGTCTCTACGACGGAGGGGGCTTATACTCCGGGTTGTCTAGGAGGTGACGGTGATGAGTGGGCGAGGATTTTTGTTGGGTGGCGATGTAAGAACTATAAAAGCGGCGCAGGAGCGCCGCACTCCAAATAGTTGGCCGGCGGGTTGGCGATTGAAAAGGGCGAGATTTTTGGTGCGAGGGACATTCGCGGTGATCGGTGTCTTTGTTGGCGCGGGGATTTGTGTGGGTGCGCCGCAGGCGACGGGTGCGGGGTCGGCGCAGGATGCGAAGAATGCTTGCGCGCCGGTGCAGGCGGCTTATCAGAAGACGGCGAGTGCTTCGAACAGCAGCAATGCGACAAATACGGGCGCGCTGAATGTGGCGGAGGCGTACGAGAAGATCACGACGGAGGCGGGGCATCGCGAGACTTGCAAGTATTTGCGAGATGAAGCGGTGACCGGCGAGGATGCGAATGTTTATAGCGATGTGTTCGCGTCGAAGTCGGGAACGGCGAATGGGACGGTTTGGGTTTCGAAGAAAAATGGATGGGTGTTGAAGCGGGAAGTGGATGTGACGATGGTGGGAGTGGGGAAGGGGCATCAGGCGATTGTGTTTGAGTATCCGAGGCAGTAGAGGGGGCGAGTCGACGGTTGAGTTGGTCGAAGGTCGAAAGGACAAAACCGTATAGGCGCGAGGTTAGGGTGGGTCTCATCGAGTTGCGTATGGCTGGGATCAAGCCAGGGTCCCTCCACTGCGCGAGCCCACGCGTTTGCTCGGAAGCAAACGCGAAGAAAAGGCGTGGGCTCGCTTCGGTCGGGATGACAGTTTTAGTTTTGCGGCGAACCATTGGATTAGGGCAAAGCTCGGTGGGCAGATGTTTTGGTCTTGGGCGAAGGTGTCGGTTAGGGCAGGGCTCGTGATTTAGGCACACACGACTCGGCGAGATTTACGCAAAATCCTCCGCTCAAATCCGCAAAGTGCGGATTATCCCGGCGTATCAACCAAATCTTCTTCTCCCTTCGCCACGTCTTCAAATGCTTCTCTCGAGCAATCGCACTCCGCACGCTCTGAAAGCCCTCAAAATAAACTAGCCGATGGACGGCGTACTCCCGCGTGAATCGCGAGCCTTCTCCGCGCCGATGTTCCGCAATCCGTCTCTCTAAATCCCGTGTAACCCCGACGTACAGCACGCCGGTGGCGCTTGCCAAAATGTACACTTTGTATACCATATACTTAACTGTATCACGAGATATCACATTGAGGAGAGCGAAGGCATCTCTTCGATCGACGGGCGCCGGCACGTGCGGCGGCGCTGGGGACTGCGCAGCGGATTGCTTCATCGGCGACGCGTCAGCGGAAATCGTGGGGTCTCACCGACGTGAGGTGAAGATCTGCGAACGGGCACAGGGGCTGCTAGTTGGGGAGGTCCATTAGGCGGATGTCGGAGCGTTCTTGGAGGCGTTCGAAGACGACTTGTTTGCCGTCGGAGGAGATGTCGAAGTCGCGAACGTCGAAATCGTCGGGTAGGTTTGTTAGCTGCTGTTCCTCACCTGTTTCCACGTCTACCAGCCAGAGATTTTTGTGTTTGATTTCGCCTCGAAGGAGGACGAGTTTTTTTCCTCCGGGGAGGAAGGCCAGAGTGGCGTGCTCCGCGAGTCAGCGTCAGGTCCGGGCGGCGGATGCGTGGTTGCGGATGGTGGCGAGAGCTTTGACGGAAAATGAGGCGCCGATGTCGGGGCCGGAGTAGAACGAGGAACTGGCCATCGGGCGACCATGCGGGATCGACGGAATGCTCGTGGCAAAGAGGGATGGGTGGCCGACCGTCGAGCGGGACGCGGAAAAGTTGCGGCGTGCCTTGAACCTCGGCGGCTGAGGTAATCGATTTGCCGTCGGGCTCCCACGCGGGAGCTACCCTGCAGTTTGAGCGAATCGCAGACAATCCGCGCGTTCGTGCCGTCATCGCGCATGACGTATAGCAGGGTTTGGCCTTGCTGCCGGACGGAGAAGGCGATCGATCGGCCGTCGGAGGAGATGGCCGGGCCGCCAAGAGATTTGCGACTCCGTGAGCGTTCCACAACTCACGTTTCAACTCCGTTGGAAAGCTTCCAGATGCTCTCGTCGCGTGCCGCTCGCGGAAACGTAGAGAAGATAGCCGGGACCGAATCGCGGGGAGAAACCTGCGTCGTGCGCTGTTGGCTAATCCGATCGAGCGGGAGCTGAGACCTCGCGGAGCGAGGCAGGAATTTGAAGGCGCCAAAGAGAACTCTTGGGGCTCGCGATCGTGAACAGCAGACGGTGACCGTCGGCGCTGGCGGCCAGAGATGTGTAGCGATCGAGGCCAGAGTCCAAGCCGGTGTGGAATGCGGCGTTCGACTCCATGCTGTAAAGCCCGGACCGGTCCGTCCGGAATCGTTCGCGAGGTATAGAAGGTTCGACGATCGAGGAAAACGGGATAGGCGACATGTCCGTTTTGCGAAGTGATGCGTTCCGGCGGGCCGCCGGACGGACTTGATGCGCCAGATGTCCAATTTATCGGGTAACTCGCCCGCCGACGAAGTAGATGAAAGAGGAGTCGGGAGCCCAGACGGGAAAGTGGGAATGGATGCCTGCGGGCGCGGTGAAAATCGGAGAGGCGCCGGGCCGCGGACATTGCCATCGGAGACGAACAGCGGGTCTCCAGCAGCGGGAGTGTGGTAGGCGAGGCGCGAGCCGTCGTGAGACCAATCGAACTCCGCGACACCTTCCAGGTAGGGCTTTGGAGGTCCGCCCAAGAGTTGGCGCGGCCCAAATGCTGATGTCGTTGGTCCGAATGGAGCTGCCATGGCTTGCGAACCCAAAACGTGACCAGAGAGTCGTCGGGCGAGAAACCGAGGGTTCGAATGGATGGATTGACGAGTTCGGGGATGTGCCTTGGGTGAGATTGTGAAATGCGCCGGAACCGACCTGCATGACCCAGACGTCGGTTTTGCCATCGCGGTCGGAAAGAAGCGCCACAAAATGGCCGTCATGTGAGACCGACGGCGGAGAGGCCTTCGCCTTCGAACTCGGCGACGGTTTGAGCCTGGGCAGCGGCGATGGGGCTTTTCCAGAAATACTCGGCTTTCTGTAAGCGGAGGAAGACGGCGATGAGTAGCGCCGACCGCGACTATCGCGGGGAGAAGCAGGAGAGCGAGTCGAGTTGGAGAGGGAGCGGATGCCGGCGATTTTTCATCGGAAAGGGAGTTTGGGCCCGGCTTGCCATTCTCGGCTGGAGTTTCATTTTCGGGCACGTTTTCTGGGGTAGGGCGAAGAGTTCGGCTGCGTGCCCAGTCGTCGAGCTCGGCGCGAAAGGCGTAGACCGAGCCCATCCGGTCATGAAGGTGCCGATGAATGGGCATGCCTTCCCGGCGCTCCCAGCGCTGGACGGTGGTCACGTCGCGTTTGAGGTAAACCGCGATTTCCTTCCAGGAGTTCAGGCGGTCATCGACGGGTTGCGCGGAATCCGTCGTGTTTTGAATTTCAGCCATCGCGATCTCGATCGGACCCATTTCCTGCGACGCAAACGACCCGATTCTATCCCGCTTCCTACCTAAAGGGACGGCATTTGACGGCAAGAGGGCTGTGCCGCTCTTTGCCCTTTGACGACGAGACTGCGGAGGCCCGATTGTGGCGGCAGCTTCGCGGGCAGGAAACGACAGCGATGTCCTCGACGCCTCCCGCGAAGCCGCACTACCCATGCCCCGAGTGAGAATTCGACCACTAGGAACCACTGGGGCAGGGAACCCTATATGGAGGATTTGCATGAACGGCAAACGATTGCGGCGGATTGCGGGAATATTCGTGGCTCTAACGTCGATGGCGGGCAGCGGCGCGTTGGCATGGAATTCGATGCCCGAGCACTTTAAGGGAACGATCAGCGACTTCACGCCGCTGAATACGGCGGTTGACTCCGACTGGTCCGTATGAAATGCGGGGGCATTGGTCGCTGGATATGAAGCGGGATGGGAAGGCGGATTTCTCGCTGTACATGACGATGGAGCTGTCGGATTACTATCTTTGGTCGGCAGAACGTGATTCCTCTCCGAGCGACCCGAAGGTTCGCGGGGCGCACACACATCACATCAAATTGACCGGATGCCAAGGTCACGCAGGGACCGAGCGACTGCCCGGTTGATGCGCCAACAACGACACGCGCGGTTCGCGGTGAATGGGACGGCGGACTTCATCACGGGGAATGGGAATTCGGCGCCGTTTGAGAAGAGTCGGGCCGACGACAGGTGCAGGTGTGCGTGACGGGAGGGTCGGATGTGGCGTATTCGAACGTGACGGTGGTGATGATGGGGCCTGCGACGGGGCATTTTGGGACGCAACCGATTCATGGAGTGGTGCGGTTTGTGGGGAGGGAAGAGGAGCATCACTAGAGTTCGTTGAGGCTCGCGTCGCAACTATAACTCGTTAGTTTGTTGACCCCGAACGGTGTTGGTTGCCGTTCGGGGTTACGTTTGTTTGGAGAGCGGAGATGCGACGTGAAGCTGGTGGTGTCTCGCCGTATGATTCCGTGTGCTACTCGATTCGGTGGGAATTCGGTGGGAGGGCGATATGGCGCGGGTGTTTGTTACGGGGTCGGCGGATGGGTTGGGGTTGATGGCGGGGCGGTTGTTGATTGAGCAGGGGAATCGCGTTGTGCTTCATGCGCGTAATGATGCGCGGGCGGAAGTGGCGCGGAAGGCGGCGCCGGGGGCGGAAGATGTGATCGTCGGGGATTTGTCGACGTTGGCGGGGATGCGGGGCGTCGCGGAGGCGGCGAATGCGTCGGGGCGATTTGATGCGGTGATTCACAATGCGGCGTTGGGGGATAAGGAGCAGCGGCGAGTGGAGACGGCGGATGGATTTGCGCAAGTGTTTGCGGTGAATGCGCTGGCGCCGTTTGTGTTGACGGCGTTGATGGAGAGGCCGAAGAGGCTGGTGTATGTGAGTTCGCAATTGCACGCGAGCGGGGATGCGAGTTTGCGGGACGTTTTGTGGCGCGAGAAGAAGTGGAATGGATTTCAGGCGTATTGCGATTCGAAATTGCACAACGTGCTGCTGGCGTTTGCGGTGGCGCGGCGGTGGCCGGAGATTTATTCGAACGCGCTGCACCCGGGTTGGGTGGCGACGAAAATGGGCGGGCCATCGGCGACGGATGATTTGGCGGAAGGGCATTTGACGCAGGTTTGGTTGGCGACGGGGGAGGATGCACGGGTAAGCGGGGAGTACTTTTTTCATTTGAAGAAGAGCAAGGTTTTGGGGGCGGCGCGGGATGAGGGGACGCAGGAGAAATTTGTGGGGATTTGTGAGGAGTTGGCGGGGGTGAAGTTGGGGGGAAGTTGAGAGTCAAAAGGAGCGGTGATTCTCATCGAGTTGCGTTGGGGTGAGATCAAGCCGGGGTCCCTCCACTGCGCGAGCCGCGCATTCGCAGGAAGTGAATGCGAAGATATGGCATCGGCTCGCTCCGGTCGGGATGACAGTTTGGAGTGTGCGCAAAGGGATCGTTTCGGGGCAGGGCTCGGTTGCGCGGAGGCTCGTGGGCGGAATGAGGTGTATCTTTCTACGACGCGGGGGCGTAGTGTCGATTGCGTGCCCTTTCTAACGCTGTTTCGTGGCTCTCCTGCAAGACGTCCCAGACAGAGGAATGTTCAATCGTTTGTGATGTGGGCGTGCGGTCCTTGGATGAGATACAAGTTGAAGAGGCTCAAGGGCTTCGATGGCCGGGAAACTTATACGGCGCAACTTAAGCGGACGCGAGAGATTGAAGTGCTTGAGGCTTGCCTGCTGCATTCCTGAAGGAAGTTAACAGTCGACAGTTGAAAGTCGAAAGTGGGTTTTTGCTGAAGGCTGTGGTGTGCGTCCGAGGCTCGGTGATTGCAGGGGCGGAATGAAAATTTAGAGAGCAGGTAGATAGTGGCGCGGGTTCAGGCTGAGATCCTTCGCTTTGCTCAGAATGACGGTTTTTTGTTTGCTCACTGGGTACTCCGTCCGGTGAGTATCGCAGTGATTGTCGGGTTACGCGGAGGCGGCGGTGGAGCGGAAGGCGCTGATGGCGTCGGCCTCGGTGGCGTAGACGTTGAAGACCGTTAGCAGCCTGGTGAGTTGCAGGACGTCCTGGAATTTTTCGCCGAGATTGGATAAGTGCATTTCCGCACCTTGCCCTTTAGCGCTGACGTGCAAACCCACCAACATGCCCAGGCCTGAGCTGTCGATGTATGTGACATTCGACATATTGAGAACGATTTTCTTTCGGTCTTCGACGAGGAGGGATTTTACGCGCTCGCGAAGAGCGGCGCTTTCGGTCCCCAAGACGATGCGGCCGTTGTAGGAGATGATCGAAACTCCGTCTACATCTTTGTAGGTGATGTTGTTGGTCATAAAACCTCGCAAATACGTGCTTCGAATATTTTCTGCAAAAGCTCAGCGGGCCTTTTGGTACAGGGCTTCTTTCATCGCGGTGATCAGCCACGAGATCGTCGCAAACGGCAAGAAGACAGCCGGGTCGGTGGGCAAGGCTGCTGAATCGCCGTTTTGAATCACTGCGATTTTTTCGATGATGTCGCCCTTGTGAACCCACAAACCCGCGGATTCGGCGCCGAGGACGACGGCGGAAAAAGGGGAAGCGAGATCCACGAGCTTGATTTGGACGGACTGGCCGATCAGATGAGACGTGTTCATCGATTGGCGCCCGAAATCGAATGAGCGAGCCGGAAAAAAGCCCATTCAAAGCTGTTGCTACTACTTAACTACTTTAGGTTAATTAACTTGCCAAGTCAAGGAGCGTTTGGGATAATTCAGTTAAGTGAAGTTAGTTAAGTCTCGATCGAACGGGAGCATGTTGTGGAAGTCGGGCTACTGATCAAGCAGAAGCTCTCGGAACTGAAGCTGGAACAGCGCGATTTAGCGGTGGCGGCTCAGGTGACGGAGTCTTACATTTCGCAGTTGTTGAGCCGCAAGAAATTGCCACCCGCGCCAAGCCGAACCGACATTTACGAAAAGATCGAACGATTTCTGAAACTACGCCGAGGCAAGCTGGCGGAACTGGCGGAGCATCAACGCAAAGAAGGGTAAAGAAGATCCTGGCGGCCGAGCCGGTGCCGTTGTTCAAGGATGTGCGCGAGTTGATTCTTCGAAAAATGCGTGCCCGGAAAAGTGAAAGAGAGGTACGAGCGATATTTGAGACGCACCCGTTCGGCGACATGGAACGACTGGTTACGCAGAAGCTGTTGGATGTGGTGAAGAAGGGCGCGAAGGACGAACTGGACAACGAGGCGTGGCTGCGCTCGGTGGCACATTTGGCGGGACGAAGTTATGAAGGGTTGCGAGTAAGCATCCTGGAGTTTTTGGATACAGATGCGTTTAGCGTTTCGAAGGAGCACTGTTCGTCGTTTCTGGAGCCGCTGATCGAAAGTTGGGACATCGATCTGGCGACGTTTGGGCTGGAGATCGTGTTGAACCGGCGGCTGATTTCGGGCCATGCGAAGAGGGTGGAGTTTGTAGAGAGGGAAGCTGAGCGCACGAACGAAGAGCCCGGGCTGAAGAAATTTCTGAAATTTGAGGGTGTGCGCGCGAACATTACGGAAGATGAGATGGAGTTTTTGCGAAAGCTGAGATTCAAGGACAGGCAGCCCACGGCGCTTTATTACTATCGGGAATTGCAGAGTCTGAGGGATCCGCTTCATTTTCGGAGTGCCGCTGGGAATCGTAAGAGTTCGAGGAAGACGCTGGGGCAATCGCAGCCGCTGGGATCGATGGCTCCGATGCAACGATTTAGCGATGCGCGCGGGATTGAGAAGCAGCTCCAGATGGAACGGAGAAAAGGGGCGATCCGGCGATGGGACGGAGCTCGAGGGAGCCGGAATTAGGAGTTGTGGTTCGGTTGAGAACTGAGATTTTTCCATTCGCTCAGGATGACAAGACTTTTTAGGTTTTTTCAAAGGAGCTCGATGAAAGCCAAGGTTATCAATGTGCAGTATGTAGGTTTCGAAGTCAGTGCGCGGGCGCGGCTGTATAAATTTGTGGTGAATCAGGAGAGCGGGACGCGGGAGTTCAGGTTGTCGATTTTCAATGAAGCTTTCAGCTTGAGGCTCATCTCGTTTCAAGATGCGCCGGACTTCTGCTCGGCGAAGATTCATCGCGAGCTTGCGGCGTTTGCGAACGATCCACCCGAGTCGCAGTACAAGATCAGCGAGGCGGAGCTGGAAGAGTATCAGCGGGCACATGCACCGCGGACGACGAGCCGATTTCACCGGCATTCGGTAGCGAAAAATCCGGCAGCGAACCCAGCGTCGAATGCGGCGTCAGAGCACGTCGAGCGATAGCGAAAATAGGACGATCGCAAAAAATCGAGAGGCAAACGAAAGCTCATATGACGAAAACAGGTCTTACTGATTTTCAATCGGTTGCTCGCGAGAGCGGGTTCGTCGAAGTGGGCGACACGGAAGACGGAAGTGTGTCGTGGTTTCGCAATACGGCGGCGGACGCAGGCTCGGCGGTACACAAGCGATTGTGCGTGGACGGGTTGACGAACAGCGCGACCGTTTTTTGGGAGACGGCACCGTCGGCGAAGCTGAACTCGATGACTTTTCGAACGGCTTCGGCGTTGCGAGCGTGGCTGGAGTTGAAGGTGGGCGTGGCGGTTTAGAGTTCGGGTTGATCTGCGTAGGGATTTCGTTGAGGGGCTTCAGAGGCTGAAGCCCCTTTTGCTTTTTTGGTGGCAGATGTCGCGGTCGAAGGCGCGACCCGAAGAGTTATTCGGAGCGGAGGGCGCGTGCGGCGTCTACGCTGGCGGCGCGGATAGCGGGGATGGCGGAGGCGATTAGTGCGGCGGTCAGGATTAGAGCGGCGGAGGCGGCCAGGGGAGTAGCGCCGGGGATTTGGAGTTGGGTGGTGTACTTGGCGATGAGGCGGACCAGCGCGAAGCCGACGGCGGTGCCAACGGTTACGCCGATGAGGGCGATGATGAAGCCTTCGCTGAGGACGCCGGAGAGAATGTTGCGCGGGCTGGCGCCGAGAGCGAGGCGGATGCCAAATTCGTGGAGGCGGCCGCTGACGGAGAAGGCGAGAACGCCGGCGACTCCGACGATGGAGATGAGAAGAGCGAGCGAAGCGAATCCGCCGAAGACGATGGCGTTGAGGCGGTCGGGCGTCATGATTTCTGCGCGGACGTCGTCGAGTGTGGCGGCACGTTCGACGGGTTGGATGTCGGACATGTTGTGGATTTCCGATGTGAGGATGGGCACGAGCGCGTAAGGGTCACCCTTGGCGCGCACGAAGAGGCGGCCGCTGAAACCTTCCTGGTCGCTGGGCTGATAAATCGTTATCGGTCGTTCGGGGATGATGCTGGTGTCGTCGAAGTCGGGGACGACGCCAATGATACGGCGTGGACCGGGGTTCATACCGCTGAATTTGAGGAGCGGGTCGGTCCAATGGATATTGCGATTGAGCGGATCCTTACCGGGGAAAAGCTTTTTGCCGAGAGCTTCGGAGATGATGACGACGCGTTCGGAGCCGGTGCGATCGTTGTCGTTGAAGTCGCGGCCTTCGAGAAAAGGCATGCCCATCGTCGAAAAATAATTGGGTGAGATGAAGCGAAAGTTGGCGCGAGGATCTTCTTTTCCGTCTTCTTTGGGCGCGTCGTCCACGGCAAATTGCATGCGGAGATCGGAGGCGAGGGAATCGCGCCAGGGCGCAAGCATTGCGGCGGAGACGCTTTCGACGCCGGGGAGAGCGGAGACGCGGCGGCGGACGTCGCGATAGAAGGAAGTGATTTGTTCGGGCGTGCGCCCGTCGGTCATGACAGGGAGATTGATGGCGAGGACGCGCGCGGTGTCGAAGGGAGGTTGAGCGTTTTCGAGAACGAAGAGGGTGCGGAGAAGGGCGCCTGCGCCGGCGAGGAGAAGGAAACACGCGGCGATTTGGGTTATGGCGAAAAGGCGGAGACGGCGACGGCTGCCGAGCGTGACGCGCGAGCCGCTGCTGGAGACCGCGAAGGCCTGGGAGTTGTTGTTGGGCAGGCGCGGGATGAAGGCAAGGAAGACGGTGGCGACGAAGGCGAGAGCGACGCCAATCCACAACATGCTGGAGTCGAGCGTGAGGTCGGCGGCACGGACGGAGAAGCGCGATGCGTAACGGCTGAGGACTCCGACCATGGGCGCGGCAATGAGGACACCGGCGAGGAGGCCTGCGCCGCAGAGGACGATGGCTTCGGCGAGAAGCGAGCGGCGGAGAGCACCGGTCGATGCGCCGAGGGCAGAGCGGAGAGCGAGCTCAGGTTCGCGGCGGACGGTGCGCGCGAGGAAGAGATTGGCAACATTGGAGCAGGCGATGAGGAAGAGCAGGCCGGAGGCGGCGAGGAGCACCCAGAGGACGGTGTTGGCGCGCGAATTGATTTGGTCGTGGATGCGCGTGACAGTGAATTTGTAGCCGTCGATGGGTTTGTAGATTTCGGGATTTGCGTTCTGCATTGCTTGATAGGTGGTGGTGAGTTCGGCGCGAGCGGATTCGAGAGAGGCGTCGGGCTTGAGGCGGGCGAAGACTTCGGTCATGCGATGGATGCGGCCGGTGACCATGGTGGCGGAGAGATGGTGCGGACTGGTGACGATGTTGGCGATGAGTTCGGTTTCGACGGGATAGGGAACGGAAGGCTGAAGGACGCCGATGATGGTCGCCGAGCGCGTGCCGCCGAAGCTGCCGAGGCGAATGGTTTTGCCGACGACGGATGGATCGGAGCGAAGCGAGGTGCTCCAAAATTTGTAGGTGAGGACGGCGACACCTTGCGCTTTGGGGCCGTCGTCGGCGGGACCAATGAGACGGCCGAGGACGGGGTGAAGGCCCATGACATCGAAGTAGGTACCGTCCACGACCCCCGCAGTGAGTGTGCGTGCTTCGCCGAGGCCGACGACGGTGAAGTCGAGCGCGGAAAGAGTGCCGAGGGCTTGGATTGTTTTCAGGTGCGCGCCGATGTCGTCGATCTCTGGGACGGAGAAATTGATGTTGGTGGAGTTGGCAGTGCCCTGGCAGAGATAGAGGAGGCGGGCTTCGTCGCGATTGGCGAGAGGGCGGAGGAGAACGCCACGGACGACACTGAAGATGGCGGCGTTGGCGCCGATGCCGAGCGCGAGGGTGACGACGGCGACGACGGTGAAGCCAGGATTCTTGTACAGCATGCGGAGCGCGAAGCGGACGTCGTGGAGGAGATGCTCGAGCCATGGGAAGGTGCGCTCGTCGCGGTAATCCTCCTTCATGGATTCGACGCCGCCGAATTTGAGCATGGCCTGGCGGCGGGCTTCGATGGGATCGAGGCCGGCCCGGATGTTTTCTTCGGTTTGCAAGGCGATGTGTTCGGAGATTTCTTCGCGGAGGCGGGATTCGCGGTCGGTGTGGGAGTTGATGGAGCGGGAGGCGGAGTTGTTGGCGCGCTGGAAGAAACGGCGGAGATTGCGGAAGAGATTTTTACCATTGCTCATGGGAGATCCTCGGACTTGACTTCAAAAAAGCGGGCGATGATGGCGGCGGTTTGTTGCCAGTCCTGCGTTTCGGATTGAAGGGCTTTGCGGCCGGACTTGGTGAGGTTGTAGAAGCGGGCGCGGCGATTGTTTTCCGAGGCGCCCCATTCGGATTCGATGGCGCCTTCTTGTTCGAGTTTGAGGAGGACGGGGTAGAGGGTGCCTTGATTGACGGCCAGGAGGTCGCCGCTGATTTGTTCGATGCGGCGGGCCAGGCCGTAGCCGTGGAGAGGGCCGAGGACGTCGAGAGTTTTGAGGACCATGAGAGCGAGGGTGCCTTGGAGGACGTCGGTTTTTTTGGGGTTGTTGGTGGGTGACATTTTGGATTCCAACAGGAGTCTGGCATGACTCCTTTTGGAAAGCAACAGGGAAGATTTTCCGCAGGTGGGTGTGTGTACAGATGCTCACGGCCCTTCAAGCGGTTTGCAGGGCGGATTCAGTCAAGCCAGGGTTCCTCCACTGCGCGAGCCGACGCATTCACAGGAAGTGAATGCGAAGAAAAAGCGTCGGCTCGCTCCGGTCGGAATGACAGTTAGGGTTTGAGCGACGAACAGTGTTTCCGGCAGGGCTCGTTTGTGCCGCGAGATTTATTTGGAGGGGATGAGGGTGCTGGCGCTGGAGACGCAGCGCCAGATGGTGCCGTAGCGGATCCAGGTGTCGGTGTAGCGGGAGCGGATGACGTATTTTTTGCCTTTGTTGGTGCCCGACTCGCGGTAGATACCGTTGACGACGGCGGCGTTGGCGTAGACGTGGACGGTCATGCCTTCGTCGAAGAGGTGATCGGCTTTTTGATCGGGCGCGGCGACCCACTTCAGGTATTCGGATTTGTTCATGAAGGAGCCGGTGTAGTCGGTGTAGACGAGGGTGTCGTCAACGAGTTTGGAGACCTCATTCACTTGCTGGCTGGCTTCGGCTTGGTTCCAGGCGCGTTCGAGTTGGCGGATTTGGATTTCGTCGGGATTGGTTGCGGGTTTTTCTTGGGCGAGGGGAGATGTCGCGCAGAGAAAGAGTGCGAGCGTCAGGAGGAGGAGACGATTCATTTTTCGTAGCGCCTTTGGTGGAGTTTTTCAGGATGTTAGCAAGGAGTGGGGATTGGGCGGCGGGTGATACGCGGTGTGTTCACTAAGAGGCAGGGGTTGTGCGGTAGTCGACGGAGAGTTTTGTAGCGGGGTTGGAGCTGAGATCCTTCGGCGACCTACGGTCGGCTCAGGATGACAACGCGCGATGCATTGAAGTCAGGAGGAGCAGTCACTTTATTTCGGCGGGAGCAGTTGGCAGGTGGGGCACCAGAAGGTGGTGCGGGCGCTGGGGGCTTGTTTGCGGCGTTCGATGCGGGTGGCGCATTTGCGGCAGGGTTCGCCGCTGCGTTTGTAGACCCAGAGATTTTCTTCGCGGTCGGCGCGGCCGGTGGTGCGGCGGAGGCCGGTGTGGGTGACGATTTGGTCGCCGGAGTTGTCGGTGACGTTGGCTTGAAGATATTTGCGTGCGGTGGAGACGAGGCAGGTGAGTTCGGTGATGCTGAGGGTTTCGACGCGGCGGAACGGATTTATTTTGCAGGCGAAACAGAGTTCGGATTTGAAGACGTTGCCGATGCCGGCGAGGATCGATTGGGTGAGGAGGGCTTCGGCGATTTCTGTGTCGGGATGAGCGCGGAGGCGGCGGAGAATTTCGGCGTCGTTGTACTCGGGGGCGAGGACGTCGGGGCCGAGTTGATTGAAGCCTTGGCGGCGACGGAGGGAGTCGGCGGTGTGGAATTCGGCGACGGGGACGTTGAAGCCGACGGCTTCGAAATTTTGCGTGTGGATGACGATGCGCATGTGTTGGCGATGGCGGCGCCATTTTTCGTTGGGGCGGTAGATGTGCCAACTGCCGGACATGAGCATGTGGGTGAGGAGGATGAGGTTGTTTGAGAAATGGATGAGGAGCCATTTGCCGTTGGCTTCGACTTTTTCGATGGTGCGGCCGGTGATGGGCGTGTCGATTTCGACGCGTTCGAGTTTGGGGAGGACGGATTCGAAAGCGGTGACGGTTTGGTTGGCGAGCGCGCGGTGGAGCGTGCGTGCTGCGCGGAAGATTGTGTCGCCTTCAGGCATGGGGGAAGAGTTGACAGTCGAAAGTTGAAAGTTGAAAGTACGGAAAAGGCTCGAAGCTTACTTCAGGGGCTGAAGCCCCTTTCTTGCTTGTAGCTGAATGTCGGAGCTGAAGCTCCGACCCACAAAGCGAAAATCTGATTGTTGTGTGAAGGCGAAGGGTCATGCGGATTCGGAGAGGTCGTCGTCGGTGTCGTTTGCGTCGGCTTCCGAAGCGGCGTCGGACTCAGATGAGGCTGTCTCTTCGGCGGACGGCATCATCGAGGTGATGCGGCGCATTTGGTAGCCGAAGGCGCTGGGGGTGAAGCCGGATTCTTCGAGGAAGCGGGCGAGGAAATGGTCGCGGGCGGGTTCGTTGTTGATGTCGGAGATGAGGAGGCCGGAGCGGCGGCCTTGGCGGCGGATGGCTAGTTCGGCGAGTTTTTTGGAGAGTTCGCGGGCGAATTGGGTGCGCTCGGGTTCGTTTTCGGGGAGGAAGACTTGGATGGCGGGGTTGCGGCGGCGGAGGAAGGCGGCGAGGACGCCGTTGATCAGGATGATGCCGGCGCCTTTGGTGCGGGACATGGTGTGCGGGCGGGCGGATGTGTCTTGGAGATTTTGGGATTTGGCATTGCGTCTGGATTTGCGACGAGCGGATTTCGGTTTTGATTGCGATTCGTCGCGATCGTTTGTCGCGGCTTCGATTGGGCTGATTCGGATCGTTGTCTGGCTCTCACCGTTCTCGCCGTTTTCACCGCGGGGCCACGGGAGCAGAGTGCCGTAGGGATTTGCGGGATCGCTGGCGGCGAGAAAAATTGTTTCGGGCTTGGGTGGTTCCATGCGCAGGCTGCGGAGCATGTCAACGGCGGAGGTAGCGGCGAATTGGGCAGCGCCCATTCCGGCGACGAACATGCCGCGGCGGATGATGCCGCTTTCTTCCAAAGTTTTCAGAGCGGGATAAATGGTGTTGTAGCCGCGCGGAATATTTTCGGCGATGGCGGTTTCGCGCATGACGATTCCGTGGCGTGTAAGAAGTTGTTGCGCGATGTTGGCGCTCCATTGCGTGACGCCGATGGGTTGCGATTGATGCGCGGCGACGAGCGACCAGCGGCCGTGCGCGGGGCCGCCGATGGATTTGCGCGAGCGGAGTTGGCGGAGATATTCGGGCGAGCCCGGAGGGCCTTGGGCGACTTCGCGGCGATGCTCGCGATCTTGTTTGGGATCGCTGGGGCGTAGGAGATCGCGGAGTGGGAAGAAAGTGTCGTTGGTGATTTTGCCGGACCAGACGAGTTGCCAGAGGGCTTCGCGGACCTCGCCGGGGTAGCCGCCGCCGAGAGCGTTGTGGATGCCAGCGAAGAATGAGGCGCCTTGTTTTTGCAGGACTTCGAGAATTTTGTTGGCTTTGTCGGAGAGTTGCGGCGGGGCGGTTTGGATTTCGGAGGGTGGAAGAAGAGCGGGCAGGGATTCGGTGAGATAGAGCGAGACTCTGCCGTCGCGATCGCCAACTTGTTCGAGGCCGACCCAGACGACTTCGCCGGCGGCCATGACGGCGTCGAGATCGGCGGAGCGATAGTCGGCGATGCGCGCGGGGAGAATTTCGCGCTCGAGTTCGGAGACTAGGAGCGCGGAGCCTTGCAGATTTTCGACGGCGTCGAGAAGAGCGTCGAGGCCGCGGCGGCGTGTGGCGACTCCTTGCCAGCGCGTGGTGAAGCGCGCGAAGGTGCGCTGCTCGACGGGTTCGACTTCGCGGCGGAGGCGAGCGAGGCTTTTGCGGCGAATTTGCTGGAGGATTTCGGGATCGCACCATTCCTGATGCTGGCCGCGCGGGCGGAATTCGCCTTCGAGGAGTTTTCCTTTGCCGTGCAGGCCGCGAAGAACTGCGTCGATTTGCGCGGGCTGCAATGCGTAGCGCGCGGCGAGTTCTTGTGTGGTGAACGGGCCGTGAGTGCGCGCGTAACGGCGGACGAGTTCGCGCAGAGGATCTTCGCTGGAATTGAGGAAGACTTCGGCGAGGCCCGGCGGGAGCGGAGTGCCGAGGGCGTCGCGATAGCGGCCGGCGTATTCGACGGGGATGAAGCGGGATTCGCCGGCGATTCGAACGCGGACGGCGCGGCGTGCGTTGGTGAGATCGGTGATCGTGGATGCGATCGCGGGCGTTGTGGAGCGCGCGGCGATTTCGGATTCGGTGAGGTCGCCGTGTTTGAGGAGCAAGTCGTGGACGCCGTCGGCGTGGCGGGCTTGGTAGTCGGGCTCGAGAGATTGGAGGCGGCTTTCGACTTCGTCGATGGCGTTTTGGTCGAGGAGTTCGCGGAGATCGGTGTCGCCGAGAATTTCCTGGAGTTGCGATTGATCGATCGAGAGCGCTTGGGCGCGGCGTTCGGCGAGAGGGGCGTCGCCTTCGTAGATGTAGTTGGCGACGTAGGAGAACAGGAGCGATGAGGCGAAGGGGGATGGTTTATCGCTGGTGATGCTGGTGATGCGGATTTCGCCGCGTTGAATGGCGGAGAGAATGTTGGAAGCGGCGGCAAGATCGAAAACGTCGCGGATGCATTCGCGGTAGGTCTCGAGAAGGATTGGGAAGGAAGAGAAACGCGCGGCGACGGCGAGAAGATCGGCGGCGCGTTTGCGTTGCTGCCAGAGTGGAGTGCGTTGACCGGCGCGGCGGCGAGGGAGAAGAAGGGCGCGGCTCGCGGCTTCGCGGAATTTTGCGGCGAAGAGAGACGTTGAGCCGAGCTGTTGCAGGACGAGCTGCTGAAATTCGGTGGGATCGGGGAGGAGTTGCTCAGACGGGATTTCTTCGTCGCTTTCGGGGATGCGGAGGACGAAGCCGTCGTCGGACCACATCGATTCGACTTCGAGCCCGCGTTCGGCGCGGAGTTTTGCGCTGACGGCCATGCACCACGGCGCGTGGACGCGAGTGCCGAACGGAGTGAGGACGCAGATGCGACGGTCGCCGAGTTCATCGCGGCAAGTTTCGATGACGATGTCCTGATCGTTGGGGACGCGCGCGGTGGCGACGGCCTGGTCTTCCAGATAGCGGAGGAGGTTTTCGGCGGCGTTGGTGTCGAGGCTGTGATTTGTGACGAGCGTGCTGAAGGCGACGGGGCGCGGTTGAGCGAGAAGTTCGCGCGTCATCGCGCCGATTTTTTTGCCGAACTCGGCGGGGCGGCCGGCGGTGTCGCCGTGCCAGAAGGGCATTTTGCCGGGTTCGCCGGGAGCGGGCGAGACGAGGACGCGATCGTGGGAGATTTCGTCGATGCGCCAGGTGGTGGCGCCGAGAATGATGGTGTCGCCGGTGCGCGATTCGAAGACCATTTCTTCGTCGAGTTCGCCGACGCGCGCGCCTTTTGTGGCGCCGGAGAGAAAAACTCCGTAGAGGCCGCGATCGGGAATTGTGCCGCCGTTGATGACGGCGACGCGGCGGGAGCTTTGGCGCGGAGTGAGGCGATTCGAAACGCGGTCCCAGGTGATGCGCGGGCGGAGCTCGGCGAATTCGTCGCTGGGGTAGCGGCCGGCGAGCATGTCGAGGACGGATTCGAAAACACTGCGCGTGAGATTGGCGTAAGGCGCCGCGGAGCGGACGAGTTGAAAGAGATCGTCAACGTGCCATTCGTCGAACGAAACGATGGCGACGATTTGTTGGGCGAGAACGTCGAGTGGATTGCGCGGATAGTGGACGCTTTCGACTTGTCCCTGATACATCGCTTGCGTGATGGCGGCGCAGGCTACGAGATCGGCGCGATATTTCGGATAGATGACGGCGTTGCTGATGGCGCCGACGTGATGGCTGGCGCGGCCGACGCGCTGCATGCCGCTGGCGACGGATGGAGGCGATTCGATCTGGATGACGAGATCGATGGCGCCCATGTCGATACCGAGTTCGAGAGAAGAGGTGGCGACGAGGCCGCGGAGCGTGCCGAGTTTGAGGCGGTCTTCGATTTCTTTGCGCTGGGCGACGGCGACGCTGCCGTGGTGCGCGCGGACGAGAGTTTCTTGCGCGAGGTCGTTGATGGCGCCGGAGATGCGTTCGGCGAGGCGGCGATTGTTGACGAAGATGAGCGTGGAGCGGTGGGCGCGGATTTGTTCGAGGAGCTTGGGATGGATGGCGCTCCAGATCGAGGGGCGGACGGGGCCTTGCGAGGCGGGGCCGCTGGGGAGCGGGTCGATGTCGTCGAGGCGGGCCATGTCTTCGACGGGGACTTCGACGCGGAGGTCGAGTTGTTTTTTTTCGCCGGCGTCGATGATGGTGATGGGGCGGTAGACGGGAGCGTAGAAGGAGGATTCGAATTCGGCGAGGGGTTGGTCGGGAGAGGGAGTTGCGGATTCGGGCGTTGGCGATTCGGACTCGGCGTTTGATTTCGGTTGCTGAAGGAGCAGATCTGTGTAGCTTCGTCAGAAAGCAGATTCCTCGCTTCGCTCGGGATGACAGCAGGGGAAGTTCGCGATGTCGAGGTCTGTTTCGCGGATGTTGATGGAACTTCGGCGCCGCCGAGGAAGCGGGCGACTTCTTCGAGCGGGCGTTGGGTGGCGGAAAGGCCGATGCGTTGGAGGCGGCGGCCGGTGATTTTTTCGAGGCGCTCGAGGGAGAGCGAAAGATGCGAGCCACGCTTGGTGGGGACGAGAGCGTGAATTTCGTCGAGGATGACGGTGTCGATGGAGCGGAGGAGTTCGCGAGGCTGCGACGTTAATAAGAGGTAGAGAGATTCGGGCGTGGTGATGAGGATGTCGGAGGGATGGCGGAGGAAGCGGGCGCGTTCGGCGGTGGGCGTGTCGCCGGTTCGAATGGCGACGGTCGGTTCCTGATATGTGTGGCCGAGACGCTGGGCGGCTTGGGCGATGCCGACGAGAGGGGCGCGGAGATTGCGCTCGACGTCAACGGCGAGAGCTTTGATCGGGGATATATAGAGGACGCGGCAACGGGATTCTTCGGGCGGTTTCTCGGTGGAGAACATCAGGCGGTTGATGCACCAGAGGAAGGCGGCGAGAGTTTTGCCGGTACCGGTGGGGGCGAGGATGAGCGACGAATCGCCGCGTGCGATGGCGGGCCATCCGAGGATTTGCGGGCGCGTGGGGCCGGTGAAGACGGCGGAGAACCAGTCGCGGACGGCGGGATGAAATAGGTCGAGCGGGTTCGCCGGCGCCGACGTGAGTTCGGGCGCTGACGGTTGTGGCTCGCGAGCAGGCTCGGGGGCCGGCTTTTTGGAAGGGCGTTTGGGCACGTTTTGAACAATACGACGCGTCTTTAATTTAGATGCGCCGAGCGGCGAATTTATTCGATTTCAGAAATTTCGAAAGATTTTATTTGTTTGACGACGGGACGATGGCGAAGCTTCGGGACGGCGCGCGATCATCCAATTTTGCACCAGCCTACGTAATTAAAAGAATCCAGCCTTACGCAGCTCTCGACGAAGTCAGTCTCGCATATTCGCTTTACTTTCGCCTATACTAAATCTCATGGAAATCGCGGCCAAACTGGAAATTCTTGCGGATGCGGCGAAGTACGACGCGTCGTGCGCGAGCAGCGGTGCGATTCGGAAGACAGCGGCTGGCGGGATCGGGAATTCCACCGGAATCGGGATTTGTCATAGCTATACGCCCGGATGGGCGGTGCGTGTCGCTGCTGAAGATTTTGTTAACGAATTATTGCGTGTATGACTGCAAGTTTTGCGTGAACCGGATTTCGAGCGATACGCGGCGGGCGCGATTTACGTCCGGAAGAGATTATTTCGCTGACGCTGGATTTTTACCGACGAAACTACATCGAGGGATTGTTTTTGAGTTCGGGGATTATTCAGAGCCCGGACTACACGATGGAGCAGTTGGTGGCGGTGGCGCGCGGGCTGCGGACGGAGCATCGGTTCAACGGTTACATCCATTTGAAGGCGATACCGGGGGCTTCGCGCGAAATCATGCACGAGGCGGGGTGCTGGGCGGATCGGTTGAGCGCGAACGTCGAGTTGCCGACACAAGATGATCTGACGAAGCTGGCGCCGGAGAAGCAGTTGGTGACGATTCGGCAGACGATGGGCGGGATTACGTCGGACGTGGAGCGTTCGAAAGAGGAATTGCGGGCGGCGTCGAAAATTGTTTCATGCTGCGGACGTTGCACCGAAGAGAGTTTCGACGAAGCGATCGAAATTTGCGCCGGCGGGGCAGAGCACGCAGATGGTTGTGGGCGCGACAGAAACGAACGACGCGACGATTTTGAATTTGGCTTCGGATTTATATTTGACGCATGGGCTGCGTCGAATTTATTACTCGGCGTTCAGCCCGTTTCCGAAGGCGGATTCGCGGCTGCCGATTCAGGCGCCGCCGTTGGTGCGAGAGCATCGGCTGTATGAGGCGGATTGGCTGATGCGGTACTACGGATTTTCGGCGGGGGAGCTGACGACGGCGGCGCAGCCGAATCTGGATTTGCGGGTCGATCCGAAATTGAATTGGGCGCTGCGGAATCGCGAGAAGTTTCCGATCGATATTAATCGAGGGACGCGGGAGGAGTTGCTGCGGATTCCGGGGATCGGGTATCGAACGGTGAATCGGATTCTGTCGATCCGGCGATATCACCGGATGAGGCTGGAGGATTTGAAGAAGCTGCGCGTGTTTTTGCGAAGGGCGAAAGCGTTTGTGACGACGGAGGATTTTTCGCCGGAGGTAACGGAATTAGACTCGGTGGGGCTGGAGACGGGATTTGTGCAGGCGCCGGTACAGATGGGGCTGTTTGAGGCGCAGGTGGCGGCGGTGAACGGGGAGCTGTAGGGCTGCGATGTGCTGTGAGGAAGTGGGGCCAAGGGACATGGAGATTCGATTCAATGGGTTGTTTGAGGATTGGCAGAAGAATGCGCGGGAGTTGTTGAAGAAGAATATCGCGCCGCCGGATGTTGCGTGGGTTGAGGAGTCGGGGCAGCAGCCGTTGTTTAGCGGTGATTCGAAGAGTCGAACAGTGGATGGAGCAGCGGATTCAAAGCAGAGCGCGAATGCGGTTTCGTCGAGTGCCAAAGTGCCGAAGCGATTTGTCGATTTGGCGAAGCATGTCGCTGCTTTTCGCGATGCGAAGAAGTGGAAATTGTTGTATTCGGTTTTGTGGAGGATCACTCACGAGAATCATCATCTTCTAAAAGTTGAGACGGACGATGAAGTGATCCAACTGTTGAGAATGGAGGATGCAGTTTCGCGGGATGTGCATCACGTTCATGCGTTTGTGCGATTTAAGAAGGTCAAGGATTCGGAGGGCGAGCGTTACGTTGCGTGGTACAAGCCGGATCACAAGTCGATTCGGTTGGCGGCGCCGTTTTTTGCGGCACGATTTGCGGGGATGCGGTGGTCGATTCTGACGCCGGATGGTTCAGCTCATTGGGATGGCAAGACGTTGAACTTTGGTGAGGGCGTCGATGCGCCGCCGGCGAATGAAGATGGGCTTGAGGAATTATGGAGCAAGTACTACGCGACGACGTTCAATCCGGCGCGGACGAATTTAAAGATGATGCGGTCGGAGATGCCGCAGCGATTCTGGAACAACATGCCGGAACTGGCGAACCTCGGGCAGGTTCTGGCGAAAGCGCCCGGGCGCGTGGAAGAGATGGTCACCATGCAGAAGAAAACGCCGGGGGCGGGAGCGTTTGTGCCGCCGGATGCGGATTTGCGGCAATTGCGCGAAGCGGTGACGGGCTGCGAAGGATGCGAGCTTTACAAACATGCGACTCAGCCAGTGTTTGGCGAAGGGCCGACGGATGCGCGCGTTGTGTTGATCGGCGAGCAGCCGGGGGATTCGGAAGATCGAGCGGGGCGGCCGTTTGTCGGTCCGGCGGGAGAGGTTTTGAATCGAGCGCTGGCGGAAGCCGGGATGAATCGGGCGGAAGTTTATTTGACGAACGCGGTGAAGCACTTTGCGTTCGAAGAGCGCGGGAAGAGGAGAATTCACCGAACGCCGCGATTGAGCGAGGTGACTGCCTGCAAGCCGTGGATGGAAGCGGAGTTGGAGCAGCGTGGCGCCGGAGTTTGTGGTGTGTTTGGGTGCGACGGCGGCTAAGGCGGTGTTTGGAGCGCAATTTCGATTGACGGAACAACGCGGGAAATTTATCGAGAGCCGGTTTGCAGGCAAAACATTGGCGACGTATCACCCGTCGGCGGTGTTAAGAGCGGATTCGCAGGCGGCGCAGGATGAGCTGTATCGGATCTTGGTTGCGGATTTGAAAACGGTTGCGACCGAGACTGCAAAAAGCGCGCGAGGCGAGTCGCGAAGCGATGGCGCAGTAACAGGTCATAAAGATTCACTCTTCATTTAACGATTCGAACGACACGAATTGTTACAGCACTCTCATCGAATCGGCCGCGGCGCGATTTTTTTCACAATTTGCATCCTGTGGAAACCGGCTAGTTAACTTGACACAAGACGCAACGGCGGTTAACTTTTCTTACCACTGTTTCCTGGCGAATCCACGAAGATCGCCTACCTATCTGCGGTGTCGGGGCTGAGGGCTGCAACCAACCCAAGGGTTGCGGCAGAGGGATGTCTACGATGTGTCGAAAATACATTTTTCCAATCATTCTGGGTGTGTTCGCGCTTCTGATCGCGCTAGCGCGTCACGTATGGACAGGCGATCGGAAGCTTCTCTGGAACGGTCACCGATAAATCCGGCAGTTCGGTCTCGGGAGCGACCGTGCGAGCGATTTCGGATGCGACGGGAGTGTCGCGCGAAGTCAAGACCGACGAAGTCGGCCACTATTTGATCCCACTCTTGCCGGCGGCGGATTACACCGTACACGTGGAGTCTGCAGGGTTTCAGACGACGGAGCAGCGCGGCGTGAAGCTGCAAGTCGATGAGGCGCGAACGCTGGACTTCTCGCTCGCGCCGGCTGCGGTGTCTTCGCAGATCGAAGTGGAGGCGACGGCGGTTGCGGTGGAGACGACGAATCCATCGCTGGGGCAGGTCATCACTGGGCAGCAGGTGGCGCAGCTTCCGTTGAATGGGCGCGATTTCGTGCAGCTGGCGTCACTGACGCCGGGCACGGTGCAGGAGACGAATCCGAACAGCTTCTTCACGAGCGGCGCGGATAGCGAAGTTGCGGCGCGCGGTTCGTTCTCGCTCTCGGTTGGCGGTTCGCGGCCGAACGCGACGGATTGGCTGCTGGACGGCGTGGATAACAATGAGCTGACGTCGGGCGGCATCGGGATTTTTTCGGGGATCGACTCGATCCAGGAATTTAAGGTTCTGACCTACAACTACTCCGCGGAGTACGGAACGCGTGCAGGACCAACGGTGTTGGTGACGACGAAGTCGGGTTCAAACGGCTTCCACGGTTCGCTGTTTGAGTTTTTGCGCAACACTTCGCTCGATGCGAAGAGCTTCTTCGCGACTTCGCCGGAGAAATTCAATCTGAATCAGTATGGCGGTTCGATCGGCGGACCGATTCGGAAGAACAAGACGTTTTTCTTCATCGATGGAGAGCAAAAGTCTCAGCGACACGGCCAAACGGTGACGGGATTGGTGCCGTCGTTGGCGATGCGATCGGGCGATTTCAGCGCCGATCCGTTTGGGAATGCGATTTCGCCCGCGGGAGGGCCCTTCGTAGCGGCTATCGTCAATCCGAATATGATCGGCGCATCGACGGATCCAACGGCGGCGGTGAACATTTACTTCCATTGCGACGCGGCGGGCAATCCGCTGCCGGTCGCGGCGAATGGACTCCAAGCACCGGGAACGGCTTGCAACAAGATTCCAGCGGGATTGTTTGACGCAGTCGGTCAGAAGCTGATCAATTTGTATCCCGCGCCGAACGCAAACAACGCGGCGGGCGGCTTCAACTTCGTAAACTCGCCGGTTCGAAAGCTGGATGAGACGAAGTTTGATGTCCGGCTCGACCACAACTTTTCGAATTCCGACACGATGTTCGCGCGATTCAGCTACGACCAGGCTGTTTCATATGTTCCAGGCGGAGGCGGGATCGGATCGTTCGCGGAAGCGAGCGCGTTCGGCAGCAACCAGGGAATTCAAAATCACTCGCGGCAAATCGCGATCGGTGAGACGCACGTGTTTTCACCGTCGATGGTCAACCAGGCGAGCTTCGGCTACAACCGGATCTTCAACTACATCGACTTCGCAGGGCACCGGGACGTGCGCTTCGGCGGCGATCGGAATTCCGGGCGCGAACCTGGGTTGCGGCACAGGCACGACGTGCACGGCCGGGAGCGTACAGCTGCGGGCTGACTTCGGTGTTGATGGTCGGCGGATATTGGTCGTTGGGTGATCGCGGCTACACGCCGTTCCAGGGCGGCACGAACGTTTTCTCGTTCAAAGACTCGCTCGATTTGATTCGCGGCAAGCACGACTTCAAGGTCGGAATCGATGTTCGCGCGAACCAGATGAACGTGGGCGCGGAAGCTTTCCAGGATGGATTCTGGATTCCTGGCGTCGCCGGCAATTTCAGCGGTACCACGACCAGCTGGGCACAACGCAGTCATTGCCGGCAATCCCGAAGCAGATGTGCTCATGGGCATGCTGGGTTTGGCGGAGCACGATCAAACGTTCAACGGTCCGGTGACGGGACGGCGATGGAAGATTTACCGGCCATTCGTCGAAGACAACTGGCGCATCACGAAGGACCTGACGCTGAATCTTGGTATTGCGTGGGATCTGACGACGCCGATCACGGAAGCCGCTGGCCGCATGGCGGACTATCTGCCCGACACGAACCAGTTGTTGATTGCGAATCAGGGCGGTGTCAGCGGATCAGCCGGCATCAAGATGAATAAGACGGCGTTCGAACCGAGAATCGGTTTGGCGTACAAGCTTTTCGGCAGCGATAAGACGGCGATTCGCGCGGGCTACGCGATTTATCACGACTCTGCGTGGAGCATGGGCGCGCAGGGCTTGTGGCAGAACCCGCCGTTCTTTGCGGAGTCGGACGGATTTAACCCGGCAGGTTGCGCGTTTGCTACATCGTATTGCGCGACTGTGCTCGGTCAGACGCCGAGCGGCGCGAGCATGTCAGCGGGGTTCCCGATCTTCGCGGGTCCTCCGACGCTGTCGACGTTCTCCGGAACGCTATTCACTCAGCCGACAGACTTCCACCTCGGGATGGTGCAGCAATTTAACGTCAACGTGGAGCGGCAACTGCCAGGCAACGTGATTGCGACGGCGGGTTACGCCGGATCGCGCGGGCGGCATTTGCTCGTGGCGGGCAACAACCTCAACACGTTTGGGCCGAGCTCGTGCGTTGCGGGCGGGACGGAAACGATCGGATGCAATCCTGACGGGTCTGCATACATTCCGCCGTACGCGGCAGCGAACGCGATGCTGCTCTTCGGCGATATTGGCAGGACGCAATATGATTCGCTGCAACTGAAGCTGGAAACCAAGACGCCAAAGCACGGACTGTATGCGCTGGTCAGCTATACGTATTCGAAGACCTACGACAACGGTTTGAGCGATGGTCTCGGGTCGTTGACGAGCGCTCCTTACTTCCCATTGCCCAACTGGCAGAATCTCGACTGGGGATTGTCGCAGATCGACTTGGCGAACAACTTCTCTGCGAGCATCCTTTATGACTTGCCCTTCGGGCGTGGCAAGAAGTTCGGCAACGACTGGAGCGGCGTGACGAATACCGTGCTCGGAAATTGGCAAGTGACGCTGATCGAAAGAATCACGTCGGGATTTGCCGTTCCGCTGATCGACAGCAACAACCAGTCGGGAGTGTTCTTTAACAATGGCGGGAACGGGAACAACTTTACCCGGCCTGATCAGATTGAGGGATGCGATACGCAGGCGGGGAGCCACAGCGCGCTTGTTTACATCAATCCATCGTGCTTCGTGGCTGCTCCAGCGGGACAACTCGGGGACGCCAATCGCGTTCCAGTCACGGGACCGGGATTCGTCAATACGGACTTCTCGATCATTAAGCAGTTCGCTTTGCCACGAGAAGGTATGGGCCTCAACTTCCGCGCGGAATTCTTCAATCTCTTCAACCATGCCCAGTTCGGGTTCCCGGTTGCGGACATAGCGGCGCCTGGATTTGGATCGGTGAACTCGACGGTGAACAATCCGCGCTTGGTTCAGTTTGGGTTGAAGCTGACGTTCTAACAGTTCGAATCGTAGTCTGTGTGTTTGGAATCGGCTCGCGATGCGGTTTGTCGCGGGCCGATTTGTTTTTATTGCGGTAGTTGAGAAAGGGCTCGTTCGATCTGTGGGTCGCCGGGATGCTGTTGCAGCAAGTCGGTCAGAACTTGGCGGGCGGCGGCATTGTTTCCTTCGATTGCGTACAGCCGCGCGAGATTGAAGTAGGACTGTTGGAACCCTGGCGCGACACGGATCGCTTCCTTGAAGCTGGCTTCGGCGTCGTTTGGTTGGTTCTTGCGCAGATAGAGAACGCCGAGATTGTTTAGCGCTTCGGGATAGTCAGGCTTTTGCGCCAGGGCTTTCTGCAAATAGTCGTAAGCGCGATTCGCGTCTTCGGTCTGCGCGTAGACCATGCCCATCGCATAATTTGCTTCGGCACTGTCGGGTTGCAGTTGAAGCGCTCGTTCGAGCGTCGATTTCGCGTCGTCCCAACGTTTTGCTTGCCGGTACGCATTGCCCAAGTTTTCCAGCGCGATGAAGTGGTCGGGATCGAGCTGCAGCGCTTGCTGAAATTGCTGGATTGCTTCGTCGGTGTGGCCTTCGCGTGCCGACAAGAGGCCGAGGTTGTTCCACGCGTTGGGTAACGTGCCGGGATAGCGCTGCGGAAGTTTGATGACGCGTTCGAATGTGGCGCGAGCGTCGGTGGCCTTGTTTTGTTGGAGATAGATGCTACCGATACCGTAGAGCGCTTCGGAGTTGTCGGGATCGTCGCGGAGCGCGAGCTGAAGAAAATGCTCGGCTTCGGTCATGTAGCCGCGTTCGAAGAAGATTGAGCCGTAGGAAAGATAATTACGCGTAAAGTCGCTCGTGCTCGCTACGCCAGGGAAGGGAAGGCCCTTTTCCATGCGAGCGGCGTCGGTTTTGGGAATGTTGTGTGCATCCTCGAGGACGTCGTTTGGTTGGACTGGGCCTTGGTAAATCTTGACGATCAGGCCTTTTTCGTCGAGCAGGAAGGAAGTCGGGAGAGTCAGGTCGCGATGGCGGTCGTATAGAGAGCGATAGAGGATGTTGTAGATGGCGATCATGTCGGCGTTATACGCAATGGATGGAAATGAGAAACGATTGTGCGGGGGTGGTGTCGAGGCCGATGGATTGAGAGTCAGTTCGTCGCCGTTGATCGCTACGAGTCGAAGGCCGCGAGCTTGCCATTTTGAATACGCCGAATTCAACTCGGCGAGATTTGTTTCAGCAGCCGAGTCGATGCCCAGAAATATAAGAGAGCCGGTTTACCTTGTAGCGCCGCGACGTCTTGGGTTTTGGCGTTTTGGTCCTGGGCAGAGAAATGGGGCGCTTCGACGGGTGCGAGTAGCCATGTGCTGAAAGATGAAGGAGTTGTGTGAAGTGCAGCTGGCGATACTGCTGGATAGCCGATGGATTTACCGACGCTTTGAATGGCTCCAGTCGAGGCGTCGCTTCACCTTCTTCGATCCAGACGCGATGGTTCACAGGGAGATCGCGAAGAGTTTGCGTGGTTCCACTCGGCCATTGAATCGTCGCGCTGACGGTTTGTTTCGTTTGGCCGAGTCCGAAATGTAATTCCTTGCTGTGCTGCGCGAGGAATCCTGAGCCTGCTTGCAGGGTACGCGTGATCTGCATCGCGCCAGCATCGATGACAACGCGCGCGCCGATCGCGTCGCGATTGCTCTTCTTTCCAGTCAGATCGAAACGCGATCGCTGGGTTCAGATCTTTAATTACATTTTTTAAGACGCGGAGTTGCGGACTGTTGCGCGTTTTCAGCACGAGTTCCAGTCGGCCATCGTGATCGAAGTCAGCGAGTGCGAAAGAGCGGCAATCTTCGATGAAATCGAGATCGACGGCGCCAGAGACGTCGGAAAACGTGCCGTCGCCGTTGTTGGCGTAGAAGACGTTGCGTTCGAAACCGCTCCAAGTGCCGTCCGCGCGAATCAATTCGTTGACGGCGTTCCACGCCTGATCGTAGTTGTAGTTCGAACGCGGCTCTGCCGGCGAATTCGCGACGACCTGGCGCCAAAAGAAACTGTTGAGATCGTCTCGCGCCGGAGCCGGACCGGTGATCATGCCGTTTGCGATGTAGAGATCGGCGTAGCCGTCGTGATCGAAGTCCCAGGAATCGCTGCACCAAGCCCAGCGGCCCATCGCTGTACCTGATTTTGCGGTGAGATCTTCGAATCGCTTGGCGTCGCGATTGCGGAAGAGCGAATTTCCCATCGCGTGCTTGCGATAGAACGCTCGCGTTTCGGGATTTGCATCTTTCTTGAAGGCGTCTTGCTGTGAGATTCGAACGCCGGCGGCCGTCCACATGTCCGCGACGTAAAGATCCTGCTTGCCATCGTTGTCGGCATCGAACCAGCAGACACTCATTCCCGCGCCGACGTCTTCGACGCCGGATTCGGGAGCGATGTCTGTGAACGTGCCGTCGCCGTTGTTGCGATAAAGATTCTTTCGACCGAAATCATTGACGACGTAGAGATCGGGCCAGCCGTCGCCATCAGCGTCGCCCCATCCGCAGCAAAAACTGAAACGCGTGTTGTTGCGGTCGAGATTGGTCTCTTTCGTTACGTCGCGAAAGCTGCCGTCGCGATTGTTGCGGAACATGAAATTCGGTGGGCCGTTGTTCGCGTCGTAGTAGGGCGTCGGATAGCGATATTGATCGGTGCCCTGATAGTAGATGTAGAGGCAAAAATAAATGTCGAGCCAGCCGTCGCGATCGTAGTCGGCGATCGCGGCGCCGGTGAAGGTGCCTTGCGGCTCGTTGGCAAAATGGAACGCGTCGGGCTTCAGTTGGAATTTCCCGTGGCCGTCGTTGAGGAAGAGCAGCGGGCCGGTTGTGCGCACGATGATCGCGTCCTGGCGGCCGGAATTGGAGAAGTCGGCGAAAAGCGCGCAGGCGGTGTTATCGAGGAGACCGAGGCCAGAGCTCTCGGTGATGTCTTCGAAAGTGCCGTCACCGCGATTTCGAAATAGTCGGTTTGGGCAGTCCGGCGGGCTGGCAGATGTAGAGATCGTCGAAGCCGTCGCCGTCGATGTCGGCGAACGAGACGCCGTTGTGGCCGTAGATGTCGATACCGGAAGCGCCGTCGAGAACGGTGCGCCAGTGATCGATGCCAGGAAGAAATTGTGCGGCGAAGGAGGAGTTTCGGCCGAGAGTTTGTTGCGCGACGTCGGTGAACACCGGAGAGAGAGATTGGCTGCGCGTTTCGTCGAGGATCAGCCATTTTGTGATTTTGAGCTGACCGTTGGATGCTGAGTGACCAGGTAAGATCCCAATTGCCGACGCGATTTTCGCGATTGAATCCGGTGCCGGTACCTACGAATTCGAATCGGACGCGAGTCTGGAGGGAAGAAGGAGTGCTATTCGTGTTGTTCGAGCCGTTGTTGAGTTGGATTTCGGTAACTTGAAACTCGGCGGCTTGCAAGGCGGAGAAGTGCTTCAAGGCCGGAACGCCAATCGCGAATCCACGCGGCGCTGTCGAACTGTCTCTCGGGCGAAAATTTATTTCGAAAAACATTGAGAAAAGAAGAAGCCCGAATCCGTTGCGAATCGATAGGAATCGGCGAGGTTGCGTTCAGCGTCGCCGTGAGCGTGGCTTCGATTTCGCTTGTTGCGCTCGGCGATTTCAGCAACGCGCTCGTCCAGCGATCGAAAACTTCAGCGACCTGGGCGTGATATTTCTCCGCGACGAAATCATCCAAACCCGGCTGGACTTTGCGCAAGATCGCATCGAGACTGCGCGGAGTTCGGTAGTGCGGGTGGACTTGATATTCACCGCCAGGTAAAGGCGGCTGAGCGAACGCGGAAGGAAGCAGGAGGCCGGGGCCAAAACCGCTCGGCAAAAATGCCAGCGAAGCGCCCTGACAAGACCGCCGCAGGAATTCCCGCCGGCTAAGTCCCAAAAGCCGACGTTTTTCCTCAGAGATCTTCAGGCAATGCTCCTTGTTTGTGGAAAGAAAAATTTAGCATTGGCCTACGGGGGCGTCAATCAACCGCGCCGGTCGGCCGGGCATGCGAGGAAGAAACCACATGAATCAAGAACAAGCCACTCTGTTAACGCCCGCCCCCGAACGTAAGCAGTACGAAGGTCCCCACACGAGGATATGAAGTTTATTCAAATCGCTTTTACCAGTGCCCGGGAGTAAGCTTCCCGTTGGTCGACACGACGGCCACAGACCCAGGGAGCGAGTCGCCTCTACCAGTGTTTCTCAAGGGCCAATTTCGTCGGCATCCTTGGAAGTCTTTGCTCGCGATTTGCACGTGCGCGCTCGCATTCGCAATTGGCGCGCGAGCACAAGAGCACTCGCACGCCTCGGCAAGCAAACCGCCGAGCAAGCTATCTTTCAATCAATCCATCGCGCCGATCCTTTCGGAAAATTGTTATCCGTGCCATGGCCCCGATCCAGGTGCCCGCAAGGCGAAACTCCGGCTCGACCGAGCCGAGTTTGCGTACGCGCCTCACGATAAAAGCGGTCCCGCGATCATTCCAGGACAAACCGGCAAGAGTCCGTTGGTACAGAAGATCGAGGCAAAAAATCCGAAGGACCGCATGCCTCCTCCCGAAGCGCACAAGACGCTCAAGCCCGAGCAGATAGCGTCGTTGCGCGAGTGGGTCAGGCAGGGAGCTGTTTACGAAGAGCACTGGTCCTTCATCGTTCCGAAGACGCAGCCACTTCCAGCAGTGGCGAAAAAGGATTGGGTGCGGACGCCGATCGACAATTTCATTTTGGCGCGCTTGGAAAAAGAAGGGCTGAGTCCATCGCCGCAAGCCGACAAACGATCGCTGATTCGGCGCGTGA
Source organism: uncultured Acidobacteriota bacterium (assembly GCA_963850795.1). GTDB lineage: Bacteria > Acidobacteriota > Terriglobia > Acidiferrales > UBA7541 > Acidiferrum. The sequence goes on from CAWKNS010000021.1 coordinate 91,051, forward strand.
ATTACGACCTGATTGGTTTGCCACCAACTCCACAAGAGGTCGAGGCGTTTGTCGCCGACAATTCGCCGGACGCGTATGAAAAGGTAGTCGATCGATTGCTCGCGAGCCCGCGCTACGGAGAGCATCGCGCGCACTATTGGCTCGATGTCGCTCGTTATGGCGACACCCATGGCCTTCACATCGATAATTTCCGCTACATCTGGCCATATCGCGACTACGTGATCAAGGCCTACAACCAGAACAAACATTTCGATCGGTTCGTCGTCGAGCAGCTCGCTGGGGACATGCTGCCAGACAAGTCGTTGGATTCAATGATGGCTTCCGCCTACATACGCGTCGGCATCAGCAGCGGCGAGGGCGGTACGCTCACCGAAGAGCTGCGCGTAAACAACAAGCGCGAACGCACCGAAGCGTACGGCGCTGCCTTCCTTGGACTGACGGTGGGATGCGCGAACTGCCACGATCACAAGTTCGATCCGGTCACTCAGAAGGATTTTTATAAGCTGACGGCGTTTTTCAACAATCTTGCTGAAAATCCGTTCAATGATGATCGAAACGATTGGCCACCGATCCTGCTCGTTCCAAAGCAGGAGAATCGCATCGCCTACGAGGAAACACTGGCGAAAGAAGACGCGATCAATCGCGAAATTCAAGATCGACGGACACAAGCGAGCACGTTGATCGCGAAATGGCTTGCCGTGCCTTGGGGCGGCCCGCGCCCTGTCAGTTCCGAAAGTCTTCAAGTGCGTTTGCGATTTGATGAAGGGAAAGGCAACGCGTTCGCCGATTCCGCAACGATAGAAAAGCGAGAACGTCACCGCCAGTGGCACTCCGGTCGTCTGGGGAGAGGGCACTTGGTTTTGGCCCTACATGCGAATGGAGACCGGCACTCATTTGGAGTTGCCGAATATTGGAGATGACGACGGCACGAAACCCTTCAGCGTCGCGACGTGGATGCGCCCGCATTTACGTCCCAACGAACCGAAAGAAGCGGACCATCCCGATGGTGTAATCGTGTCTCGCGCGGAGTCCGATGCAGACGGGCGCGGATGGCAACTGATGTCGGACCACGGCAGACTGAAATTTCTTTTCGCTCACAAATTGCCTGACGACGCGATCGAAGTCGAAACGCCTGACCGAGTCCTCTACGTCGGAGAGTGGCATCACCTCATCGCGACATACGACGGCTCAGGGAAAGCCTCCGGCATAAACATCTATGTCGACGGTGTGCCGCAGTTTCTTGAGGTGCACAAGGATGGGCTGAAGGAGACGGCTAGCACGACGGCGCCGCTGGAGTTTGGTCGAACGCATCCGGATGGCAATCCGCTCCGGCAGACCGCGTTTCAGGATTTTCGTTTCTATCAGCGCGAGCTTTCCGTGCTCGAAGCTTCGCGCCTGCCCTATGAAGACTACGTGGCAGAAATCGGCCGGAAGCCGATGTCGCAATGGTCCGAAGACGAACTGCACACGGTGACCAAATATTATTTCGGAGAGCGTGACGCTCCGACGCGCGCGTTAGCGATTCGAGTTGCGCAGTTGGACAAAGAGTTGAACCGTTTGGCCAACGATGGCGACATTGAGCTGGTGAGCCAGGAAGCCCCCTCTCTGGCTTACGCCGATGTTCTCAATCGCGGAGTATTCAGCGCGCGCACCGAACGCGTGCGTCCTGGCGTGCCGCATTTCCTACCGGGCCTTCCGGCGGGCGCGCCGTTGGATCGGCTGACGCTCGCCAAATGGACGGTCAGTTCTGACAATCCACTCACCGCGCGAGTGACCGTGAATCGGATGTGGACGGAGATTTTTGGAACCGGACTTGTCGAAACGACCGAGGATTTCGGTTTGATGGGGGCGCTGCCGAGTCACCCGGAACTCCTCGACTGGCTGGCCGTCGATTTTCGCGATCACGATTGGGATGTGAAACGCTTCTACCGGCAGATCGTTCTCTCGGCTACTTATCAGCAATCGGCTCGAGCCACGCCGCAATCGATCGAAAAAGATCCAAAGAATCGGTTGCTCGCGCGTGGGCCGCGCTTCCGCATGGACGGCGAGATGATCCGCGACACCGCGCTGGCGAGCAGCGGGCTCTTGGTCGAAAAAATTGGCGGGCCGAGCGTCAAGCCCTACCAACCGCCTGGAGTTTGGGAAGCAGGCAGCCATCAGGTGAGCGATACGAAGGAATACGTCCAGGATCATGGTGACGCGCTCTATCGCCGCAGCCTGTACACGTTCTGGAAGCGCATGGCCACGATGCCCGATATGGATTCTCTGGACGTGCCGGTTCGCGATGGTGTATGCACCCGCCGTCAGCGCTCCGATACGCCTCTGCAAGCGTTAGTGCTGATGAACGATCCGCAGTGGTTGGAGGCTTCGCGGCATTTGGCCGAACGAGTTTTGCACGAATCGCAACAGACGGATGCGCGAATGAATGATCTCGGTGAAATTCTCTTGTCTCGGCCGTGGAAAGAGAAAGAAAAGGCTGCCTTAGAGAATGCGCTTGACGAAATTCGAGGCGGTCTACGGTCAGGATAAAGCTTCCGCTGAGAAGTTATTGTCGGTCGGCGAAAGCAACCACGACACAAATTTGTCCCCGAGCGAACTCGCATCTTGGATGCTGGTAGCTAGCGCGGCGATGAACCTGGATGAGGTCCTGAACAAGTGAAACGCGAAGACCCGATTTCACAAAACGCATGCTGCGACCACGGCGGAGAAGGTCCGACCGTCTACGATCTGCCGTTGCCTCTCTCCGTTCGTGAAGAGTGGAAGACGCTCGCGACGCGCCGTCATTTCCTCGGACGCATGGGAAAGACACTCGGCTGGGCGGGTCTGGCGACGTTGATGGGTGATTCCGTTTTCAAACGGGCATCGGCAGCCGAAAGTTTGACGGCTGGTATCGGAGCGCATCGTTTGCCCGACTTCGCGCCCAAAGCCAAGCGGGCGATCTACCTCTTTATGTCCGGCGCTCCGTCGCAAATGGATTTGTGGGATTACAAGCCCACGCTCGCAGCTCAGTTCGACAAGGACTTGCCGGACTCCGTTCGCGGCAACCAATCGCTCACCGGAATGACTGCCGGCCAAGCACGATTTCCGATCGCCCCTTCGCACTGGAAATTCGCGCAGCAAGGCAAGAGTGGCCGTTACGTCAGCGAACTGTTGCCTTGGTCGGGCAAGCTCGTGGATGACATCACGTTGATTCACACGATGCAGACCGATGCCATCAATCACGAGCCGGCGATTTTGTTGATGAATACGGGAAACATGAATCCCGGCAAGCCCTCACTCGGTTCCTGGCTTGCCTACGGCTTGGGCAGCATGAACGAAAATCTTCCAACGTACGTCGTCCTCAATTCGACGACCATGCCCGGCACCGATCTTCAGCCGATCTCGCCGAAGTTGTGGAGTAGCGGCTTTCTGTCGAGCGAATACGCCGGCGTAGCATTTCGTACGAAGGGTGCACCCGTCCTTTATTTGGAAGATCCTTCGGGGATGAACCGCAGCGTGCGACGCGACTTGATTGACGCGGTGAATACGATCAATCAATCGACCTTCGAAGAGATCGGCGATCCCGAGACTAATGCTCGTATCAATCAATATGAGCTCGCGTTTCGCATGCAGACTTCGCTGCCAGAGCTCACCGATTTTCGCGATGAGCCGGCGAGCACGTGGACCTTATATGGCGACGAAGCAAAACAGGAAGGCACCTTTGCTTACAACTGTCTTCTTGCGCGGAGAATGGCCGAACGCGGCGTGCGATTTACGCAGGTCTATCAGCGCGGATGGGACGTGCATTCGAACGCCGTCGGCAATACGCCAAAGCTCACCACGGCAACGGATCGCGGGTCGTACGCGCTCGTGACCGACCTGAAACGTCGCGGCCTTCTTGACGATACTCTGGTCATTTGGGGTGGCGAATTTGGCCGCACCGTTTACAGCCAGGGCGGGCTTTCCACAGAAAACTACGGACGCGATCACCATCCTCGCTGCTTCACGGTGTGGATGGCCGGAGGCGGAACGAAAGAAGGCTACGTACACGGAGAAACTGACGATTTCTGTTATAACGTCGTGAAGGATCCGCTACCGGTTCGGGACTTTAATGCTACCGTCCTTCGCTTGCTCGGGATGAATCACGAGAGATTCACGTTCAAGTTTCAGGGATTGGAACAGAAGTTGACCGGAGTGGTCCCAGCCAAAGTAATTCCAGAACTGATCGCATGAAAAAGAATACGCGTCGCGATTTTCTGAAGAAAACTGCACAGGCATCCTTCGCAGCCGCGTTGCCGCCCTTCTTTCTCTCGACCTCGGACAAATCGGGGAACAAGCTTCCCGTAACCGGATCCGGCGAGCACACTTATGAGTGTGAACACGATTGGCTGGTGCCGCCCGACGGGCTGGTGTGGGGCGACACGCACGGCTTGGCTCAGGATGAAAAGGGATTCATCTATGTCGCGCATACGGTCAACAAGTCCAGCATGCGCGGAGAAGCGGTCGTCGTTTACGATTCGTCGGGCAAATTTGTGCGGGCATTCGGCGAGGAATTTCGCGGCGGCGCACACGGACTTGGCCTACGTCACGAGCGCGGCGACGAAGTTCTCTTTCACTGCGACATCAACCGCTGCAACATCGTCAAGACGACGCTAGGCGGTGAAAACCTGTGGTCGCATGGATATCCGCGAGAAGATGCGGCTTATGGGCATCCCATCGATTTTGTTCCGACGAATGTGGCGTTTGCGCCCAACGGGGATTTTTACGTCGGCGATGGTTACGGCTCGCATCACGTGTTGAAATTTTCCTCGGCAGGCAAATTTCTCGGCGAGGTCGGTGGCCCCGGACATGGCGACGGTGAATTTGATACGCCGCATGGATTGTTTGTCGATGCGCGAGAGACGGAACCCACCCTCGTCGTTGCCGATCGCGGAAACCGCCGCGTGCAAACCTTCGATTTGAGCGGCAAGCATCTTCGCACCATCAAAGATGACACGCATTTGCGGATGCCTTGCCACTTCGATACTCAGGGCGATTGGATGGTGTGCCCCGATCTCGACAGCCAGGTCTGCATTCTCGATCGCGAATACAAGGTTGTCGCTCAACTCGGCGACGGCCACGCGATGAATGGGGAAGTCGGCTCGCGCCGCAAGCAATCGCGCAGCGAATTCACGCCGGGCCAATTCATCACGCCTCACGCCGCGATTTTTTTGCAGAGTGGCGATATCCTCGTAGCCGAATGGCTGCCCATCGGGCGCATCACACGTTTGCGTCGTGTCTGACCCCGCTCGGATGAACTCTCGCTCCAGACTAATTTTCTGCGGCATCGGTCTGCTCGTCGTACTCATGCTTCTGATGGCCGCCTTGAACGCTCCTCCGGATGGAGTTGAGCGAGGCGACCTCAGCCAATTCGTCGGCCGCTTCCATCCGCTCGCGGTACATCTTCCGATCGCGCTCGTCCTGCTCCTCGCCGTGGTCGAATGCGCCGGCTTCTTCCGTGCCGGAAAATCTATTCACGCGAACGCCGGTTTTGCACTCGCGTTGGCCACTGCGAGTGCACTGGCAGCTGCGTTTCTCGGATGGATGCTTGGGCGTAACGGCGGTTACGAAGGTGCACTTGTTACACGCCACATGTGGGGCGGGATTTCGCTCGCAGCGGCGCTCGTGATTTGTTGCACCCTACGCGCTTGGAACACCAAGCTCTATGGCGCAACGCTTCTTGCGACGGTTTGTCTCATGGCGTGGACCAGCGATCAAGGCGGCAAGCTCACTCACGGCGAAGGCTTTCTGACCGAGCACATGCCCGCCAGTCTTCGTTCGGTGCTCGGTGTGGTGCCACCTGCCAAAAAGCGTGTCGCTGCAAACGCTCCAACTCCAACCCCGGCTCCGACGAGCGTTCCGACCGCCAGCGCTGCCGTCGCATCGACTCCCGCTTCGGTTGCGTTTTTCACTTCGCGTGTCGAGCCCATCTTCGACGACAAATGTGTTCAGTGCCACGGACCTCAAAAGAAAAAAGGCAAGCTGCGGCTCGACACATTCGATTATGTAATGCAGGGAGGCAAGGACGGCTCGATCGTCAAACCGGGCGACCTGAAAAATAGCGAACTCTATCGCCGAGTCTCGCTTCCGCGAGACAACAAAGATGCTATGCCGGCAGAAGGGAAGCCGGGCCTAACAGCAGCAGAACTCAAAGTAATCGAATTCTGGATCACTTCCGGCGCCACGGAAAGCGTCGCCGCCGCGAAGGTCAAGGCAGCAGCAGTTCCTCCGGCACCAGTGAAGGTAGTCGTTCCGCCACTCGCCCCAGACTATCGTCCGCGGGCAGCCGAGATTGCCGCCCTACAATCGAAACTCGGCGTCCAACTCGTTCTGCGCTCGCAAGATCCGCAAGATGGCCTGATCCTTCGCACCGTGTCTGCTCCCGAGCGCTGCAACGACGAAGTCCTCCGCGCACTCAAACCGATCGCGGACTTAATCGTCGATGCCGAACTCGCGCGAACAAACGTAAGCGACGAAGGAATGAAGACGCTCGCTAGCTTCCCCAATCTTCGTCACGTCGATCTTTCCTACACCGCCGTGACCTCGCGCGGTCTAGCACCACTGGCAACCCTCGCCAAGCTCGAGTCGCTCAACTTGACAGCGACAACCGTCGACGATCAGGGCGTCATGCCATTCCGTCACAAAAAAGGACTCCAGCACCTCTACCTATTTGGCACCAAGGTCACCCAGCCCGAAGTTAGCGATACAAAATAGGTTCGGTCGCTCTCATTTCGTCGTCCCGTCGCGCTGTGACGACAGCAGAACGCGGCAATGAAATCCTTTCAGTGGGGCTTGCAGACTTGAACTCTGCAAACTAGCCCATCTTTGATGGACCAAGGGTAAGCGATGAGGTAGCATTACGTTACCAGCTGCACTGAAGCTGTAAGGATGGGCGCGTAGCTCAGCTGGGAGAGCACCTGCTTTGCAAGCAGGGGGTCGCAGGTTCGAACCCTGTCGCGTCCACCAACTTTTCTCTCAGCCTCCCAATCATTTCTCATGTCTTTTCCGATGCTGATTCGGATAGTGCTTTCGCGAGGGTTTCACTCGCACGAGCGACTTCGCGATGTCCATAAACTCAGGGTTGCAGTGACGCGATATACGCCGTGAGATCGACAATGTCTTGATCCGTCAGACGCGCGACGACGGGCTTCATCGCGATTGCGTTGCGGCCGTCGCGAGTGCCGCTCTTGAAATCGTAAAGTTGCCGCGCCGTCGCGGCCGCCGAGCGCCCTGCCAAGGGCGGGAACATGTCTCCGTTTCCCTTCAAGCCCTCTCCATGACACGTAGCGCAGGGAAGAGTTCTGCCGGCGTCGCCAGTCTTCGCCAGTAGCCCGCCTCGCTCTACGCTTCCGGTTGGCACGTACGCAATAAATCCTGATGTCGCGTCGCGCAACATTGTCCGATTAACGTCTTCAGGCACTTCGATGATGCGAAGCCCAATCGGTTCTTTCGCCCCGCTGGCTTCGATGAGTTGCACGTTGTGAGCACCGGGAAGTGTGACGGGCACGGAGTCAGTTTCAACGACGCGAATGTTTCGAGCCACCGGCAGTGAGTGAAAATATTCAGCTGCGGCCTTCGCGTCAGCATCGTCGAGCGCTTTCGCGACCGGGATCATATCGTTTACGGTTGCACGTGGCACGAGACTACGCCGCTTGCCCTCCTTCATATCGGCGAGCTGCTGAAGAAAATAAGTAACGGGCAGTCCCTGGAGATCGGCCGTATCAGGCTTGCCTCGGCCGTCAATGAGATGACATTGCCCACACGCCTTGTACCCGCCCTGCTTACCCTCGATCACCGGCGCCGGAGGCGGAGGATGCAACTCCGGAAACCAATCGACCGTGCTGGTGCTCCCGTTGATTTGCGTATCGGTGTAGCTTTTCGTGCTGCCGGGAATGTGGAATAGCTTCCCATCGTCCGGTTTCGATGGTTCGTGCGCGCCCTTCGGGTAAGGCCAATCGGGGATACTGATCTTCGCCGAATTCTCTGCGGCTGCGGAATCATTTGCTGGCTTCGCCGCCGCTTGGCGAGCGTGACCGAGTTGGCTCACACCGAAAAGAAAACAACTTGCCGAGACGGCACACAAAGAGAGCAGCGATCTTCGATTCATAGCTTCCTATTCGTTTCGAATATATATTTCGGCGGCGGCACCGCGTACATCTTGAATGTGCCGGGATCTCATCCCTTCTTTTCGCCATCGTCGCGATAATTCAGCTTTCCCTCGACGATCCACGCCATCCCTTTTGTCGCTGTGACGGCACACGACGCTTCCAGGCCTTCCTTCAAATTTGGCGAAAACGGCGTATCTCTCTGCGGACCACTGAATGTCACGATCGACATCACGCCCGCATTCTCTGCCATCAGCAGTTGGTCTTTTGCCGATGGTACGCATGCCGTCCGGCCCGCCCAGCGGTCGTGAGCGGCTCCAGTTTCTTCGAAACGTGCCGAGCAGGCTACAACACGCCGAGGTGGCACGCAACATTCCCGGATCGAAGAGGTCTTCGTATGGGAATCGAGTGTTACTCGGCGTGCTGTCCTGATTCCGCGGCATCAGGAATCCATCGTTACCCCGCGATAGATCGCGACTTTGTATTTCACCTGGAGCTACAATCGCGACAAGTCGTGAGCAACCTTTGATCACGACGTCCCTTCCGACATCGCGAGGGTGCCGCCATGCGAATCTTGCTCCAGGATCTTCGCTATTCGCTCCGCCAATTTTTCCAGAATCCCGGCTTCTCGATCACCGCTCTGATTTCACTGGCTCTTGGAATTGGTGCCGCCACCGCCGTCTTCAGCGTTCTGTACTCCGGACTGCTCCATCCGTATCCCTACCGCAGCGCTGAAAATCTGGCCCAAGTCGTAATTCACGACCCGCAAGGCTCTGGAACCGGTTTCACCGGGAGCCATCGCCATGTTCGGGCGATCGAGCAACTTCCAGGCATCGAATCCGTACTGGTTACGGAATATCACTCGATGAATTTGACCGGCCGCGAATTGCCCGAGGGCGTCTCGGTGGGACGTATTAGTGCCAATACATTTAGCGACTTGGGTGTGCCGCCATTCATGGGTCGCGGAATTCTTCCATCCGACGCTGAAGGTCACGAACTCCAGCCTGTTGTCGTGATCTCATATGATTTCTGGCGGCGACACTATCTCTCCGCTCCAGATATTCTCAGCCGCACGCTGGAACTGGACCACAAAACGTTCCAAATTGTGGGTGTTGCCGCGCCTCGATTTCACTGGGGCTATCTCGATGTCTATCTGCCAGAGCCGGCGACAGAAGATTCCGATTCTCAATCGCATTTCTACGTGCGGATAAAGCCTGCCTACAACCGTGAAGCACTGAACGCCCAACTACAGGCACTCGTCGAACAATTCGCCGCTGAAAATCCGAAGCAATTGCCGCAGCACTTCAAGGTCACTGTCGTCGATTTAAATTCATTTTCGGTCGACCGTATCGGCAGCACTTTGTATTTGATGTTCGGCGCGGTCATGCTTTTGTTGGTCATCGGTTGCGCAAACGTTTCTATTTTGCTCCTCGCGCGAGGAACCGCCAGACAGCACGAGCTTGCGGTGCGTTCAGCGATGGGTGCGAGTCGCGGCCGCATCATGCGCCAACTTCTGACGGAGTCGCTCCTCTTGGCAACAGCGGGCGCCGCAGCCGGAGTTTTTGCTTCGTATGCGATTGTTGCAGGTATCCGTTTCTTGCTTCCCTTTGCGTTTCCGCTTGAAACGGTAATTACGATTAGTCGCCCAGCCCTGTTTTTCGCGATTCTGCTGACATTGGCAACAGCAGCACTGTTCGGCCTATGGCCGGCGTTGCAGATTTCACGCACTCAAGTTGCGGGGACCGCTCGAAATCGCATGAGCGCTGGAGTCTCCACCCGTCGAACTCACGATTTACTCGTCGCCGCGCAGATCGCCATGACGTTGCTTATCCTCGCGGCGTCTGGGGCGGCAATGAGAAGTTTCATCGCGATGTTGCATCGGCCGCTCGGCTACGACCCGCACAACGTAATGTCCCTGGAAATCCCGCTTCACGACAATCAGTACAAAACTTGGGAATCGCGAGCAGTGTATTTTGAACAGCTCCGCCAAAAGGTGTCGGAGATCCCCGGTGTCACCCAAGCCGCTGTATCGATATATTCAAACCCGCCTCGCAGTGGTTTTGACCAGCGTTTCGAGATTTCCGGTCGCGCTTCGAGCAAACCCGAGACGGCGCTGCTTCAGCTCGTGAGCCCGGAGTTCTTTCCCGCGTTGCGGATCTCGTTGCTGCAGGGACGATTCTGGAACTCCGATGAGAATCAGAATGTCGCTCGACTCGCAGTGATAAATCGAACCCTCGCACAACGATATTTCTCGAATGGCGATGCGCTTGGTCATTCTTTGAAACTATTGCCGATAGAAGACCCAAACCTTCTGGTTCCACATAACTCGGCCGACTCGTGGGTTACGGTCATCGGGATCGTTGACGACGTCCTCAACGACAATTTACGAAATCCGGTTCAGTCAGCCATCTATGTTCCGTTCACATTTTTACTGCCCGACGCCGCGCAGATACTCGTGAGGGCCAATGTGCCGCCGCTTACGCTTCTCAATACTGTGCGTTCGCAAATCGCAAAGGTTGATCCGGAACAGCGGGTCTCCGGCGATACCGAAGAACTGACCTTATGGATTTCCAACGGTCCGGAGTGGCAGCAAGAACGCCTCGCCGCATCGGTCTTTCCATTTTTTGGTCTGATGGCGATCACTCTCGCCGCCGTCGGACTCTACAGCGTCGTGTCGTACACCGTAGCGCAGCGCACGAACGAGTTCGGCATTCGCATGGCGCTCGGCGCGCTGCCGGCAAATTTGTTGCGACTCGTGCTCGGGTCTGCATCGAGCACCGTCGGCTTCGGAATCGTCGTGGGAATCGGACTCACGTTCGCGCTAAGCAAAGTCCTCGCACACTACTCCGACGGCAACACGCATGACGCGCCGCTCCTAGTTGCAGCCGCACTAGTAATGATCGTGGTGGCGTTAGGCGCGAGCCTGATCCCCGCACTTCAAGCATCGCGCATCGACCCAATGGGCGCGCTGCGTCACGAATAGCTATAGCCGGATTGTGTAGGGGCGCAGCACTGCTGCGCCTCAGCTTGGCGAGATGTCAGAAATTGTCGCGGCGCGGCTCCGTCACGGCGTAACCGTCTTGCCGTAGCTCAGTGGCTCGCCCGCTTTCGGCGCGTCGAAATTCCAGAAGTAGAGCGGCTCGAGCTTCTTCTGCTCCGGCCACACCTGATTCAGCGTGTCGCCCTCGAACAGCTCGCCGTTCTTCATCACCCAGTGAATCGTGTTCGTGTTGTGAATGTCGTCGAGCGGATTCTTGTCCATGATGACGAGGTCTGCCAGCTTCCCCGGTTGGATTGAACCAAGATCATCCGGCCGCCCGATAATTTTCGCGCCATTCACCGTCGCGCAGCGCAGCGTTTCCATCGGCGTCATGCCGCCGCTCGCGATCATCCACATTTCCCAGTGATAGCCGAGCCCCTGCAACTGGCCGTGGCTGCCGACTCCGACCAATCCGCCGTCGCGCTCAAGCTTCGCCACCTGTGCCGCGAGCTTCGGGAACGCATACTCGTCTTTGCTAAACCACGACGGCCGCCGCTTCGTTTTCTCGTCGATGATTTTGTGCGGCGTGAAGTGATTCAGCTTCGCGTTATCGTGCACGTTGGTGTACTCGTACCAATAATCCTCGCCGAACGGCCCGCCGTAATTCACGATTAGCGTCGGCGTCTCCGAAATTCCCGACTGCGCGAAAATCGTCAGCACATCCTTATATAGCGGCGTGATCGGCAGCGTGTGCTCGTTCCCGTGAAAGCCATCGATCACGTGCGTCAAATCAAGCTTCAGGTCGAGCCCGCCTTCGGTCGTCGGCATCATCTGTAGTTCCTTCGCCGCCTGCACCATGTACTGCCGCTGTTTGCGATTGCCGACGATGTAGCTCTTGATGTTGTGCGTGCCGTAATATTTCTGATACTTCGTCAGCACGCCCTTCACTTCTTCCATCGACTGAAAATTGTTGTCCGAGAAAACGCCCGGCCCGGTCGAAAACGCGCGCAATCCAATAATGTCGCCGCTATCGACCAGATCCTGATACGCGAACATATCGTTCGATCCGGTCTGCACATCGAGCCCGGCAGTCACGCCGTACGCCAGATTCGCGAGAAACGCCCAGTTTTGCGTGTCCAAAATCCCGCGCCGAATTTCCGTCCAGTGGGCATGCGTATCGACAAAACCCGGCACGATCGTCTTACCCGCCATGTCGATCACTTTTGCACCGCTCGGCACGCTGCCCTTCGCGCCAACGCGCTTGATGCGATTGTCTTCCACGACGATGTCGGCATTTTTCAGCACCTCATCGCCGTTCATCGTCACGACCGTCGCGCCGCGCAAAACCACAGTCCCCTTCGGCGTCTTCCGCGGCACTTCGAGATCAACCGCGATCTCAGTGACGTCCTTCTCCTGCTCCTTGAATTTCTTCTCTTCTTTCTTCTTATCTTTATCGTCCGACTTTGCGTCCGCCGCTTCCTTCTTGTCCGCATCTTTTCTTGTCGCTGTCGGCAGAAGCGTCCTTCTTATCCTTGTCCTCGCCGTCCTTCTTCTCATCCTTCGGCGGCTCGAACGAAACCGAACTCAGCGGCTGCCGAAAATAACTCGCGCCCACCGCCCACGTGATCGTTTTTCCATCGTCGGCCCAGCCAAACCAATCCGCACCCACATCCGTCAACCGCTTGATCGGCACCGTCGGCGACGACACATCCACCGTCGGCGGCTCGCCGCCGACCACCGGCATCGCGATCACATAAAGCTGATTCTGCACATGCGCCAGCACCCACTGCCCATCCGGGCTCGGCTGAATATCGTCCGCCGGAATCGGCTCCTCAAAAAAGTAAAGCCCCTTGCCCTTCACAATCAGATGCGTGCGCCGATCGGTCCCGTCATAGCGCAACGAAACCAATCCGCCCGGCGTGTTCACATAAATTCGATCTTTGTCGTGCGTGAAGTGCGCCCCGCCCGCCCCACGTGCCGGCAAAATCAAATTCGAGTCGCCGCCATCCGCCGGAATCCAAACCAAATCCGCATTCGCCGTCTGCCCGCCATCGAACTCGCTGTTCTCGCGATCGTACGCATTCCCGCGCAGCACAACGATCTTCGTTCCATCCGGCGACCACGCCGGCTCGCTGTAAACTCCGCCAGATTTCGACAACTGCGTCGGCGCGCCGCCGCTCGCACGCAACCTTCCACAGCGACCCGCCTTCGTTCGACCACGTCACAAACGCGATCGTCTTCCCATCCGGCGACCAGGCCGGCTGAAATTCCGGCAATTTCGAATCCGTCAGCCGCGCAGGCTTTCCGCTCGGCAAGTCCAGCGTGTAAAGATGCGTCATCGCCGAAAACGCCAGCCGCTTCCCATCCGGCGATTCCACCGGAGCCTGAATCAGCCGCACCTTCACCGGCCCTTGCTCGACCTTCTGCGGAAAATCCAGCTTCGGCCCGATGTCTTTCGAAACTTTCGCCGTGAACGGAATCACCGTCTCTTTGCCGCTCGCGATATTCAGCCGGCGAATTTTTCCGTCCTGGTTGTAAACGATCTCATTCCCGCCCGGCAGAAACGCAAATCCCGGAAACACGTCGCGCGAAAACAGCGCTTCCTGATCGTCGCGCGTGATCGGATACCGCACCCAGCGATCTTCGCCGCTATTCAAATCGCGAATGCGCAGCTCGCTCTCGGTCTCATACCGCGTCACATAAATAATCTTCGTCCCGTCCGGCGAAAGCGTCGGACGAAACGCACTATCGAGCTGCTCGATCAAAGTATCTTCATCGCCCGTCTTTCGATCGCGCCGCATGATCGACCACTGCGGAAACATCGCGTTGTACGAAAACGGCCCTTTGCGCTGCGCGTAGTAGATGTATTTGCCATCCGGCGACGCGACGATGCCCATCGAATTCGGCCGCTCCTTCCGCGGAGTCGTCGGTGTCGGCTTCGCCTTCGTAATCTGCACGCCGCTGCCGCCATCGACGTGATACATCCACACTTCGTACGCCGCGATGCCGAATCCCGCCTTCGACACGTAAACGTATCGCCCGTCCGGCGCCCACGCCGGCGACGCCATCACGCTGTTCGGGTCCTTCGACACCTGCTTCACCTCAGTGCCGTCGGGATGCATGATCCAAATGTTTTCGCTGCCGTCACGATCCGAAATAAACGCGACCCACTTGCCGTCCGGCGAAAATCGCGGCTGGCTGTCGAACGCCATCCCCGCCGAAATAATTTTCGCGTCGCCGCCCTCGATCGGCAGCGTATAAATGTTGCCGAGCAGCTCGAACACGATCGTCTTGCCATCCGGCGACACATCCAGCGACAGCCACGTGCCCTCATCCGTCGTGAACTCGATCTTCCGGTCGGGCTTCAGCGGCAGCTTCTTGTCCTTATCCTTGTCATCCTTCTTCTCGTCTTTCTTCTCATCCTTCTTATCTTTGTCCTGCGAACTCTGCGACGACGAGGCGGGATCATCCATCCGGTGCGCAGCCGTAGCCGCTCGGCTCACATCGCCGCCAAATCCAGCGAGAACCATCGCGATCACTACCAGCCACAAACGCACACAATCGCTCTTCTGCCCAAAAGCCATCCCACCCTCCAATTTGTGTTTCACAAAGGCTTCGACGACCGAATCTTCGACCGGACTGCCAACACACGCCGAGCCCGCCCTACCCGAGCGGCGCGAAATTGTACTCCGCCACACTTCGCGCGGCAATTGCCTGCCCTGCACACAAAATGCAAAATCTCAGCTCGTCTGAGACATCCCGCGAACCGTGCTAGGCTTCCAACTGCCTTTACGAAACCAAATATTGGCCGACTGACTGACTGCCATTTATTTGATTGAATGTTGAGCGTGAATCGCCATTCCAGTGCCCGGATTTCTTCCGCGCCTCGCCCCAAGTCTCCTCCGACGGCGCTCCGCTTTGCATTCACCGCGTTCGCAGTGCTGACGCTCTTCGGCCCTTCTTCGACGCGCGCCCAGCAAATTCGTAAGCCGCCCAAAGGCGGCGTCGCCGAGCTTTCCTCCAGCGGCCCGCAATCGCGCAGCGGCGACACCACCACCGCCGACGGCGCCGTGGACATTCACTACGGCAATCAGCGCCTCCGCGCCGATCACGTCGAGTACAACGATCAGACCGACGAAGCCGTCGCGCGCGGCCACATCATCTTCGACTACGAAAATCAGCACCTCGAAGCCGACGAAGCCCACTACAACGTCAGCACCGGCCGCGGCACCTTCACCAACGTGCGCGGCTTCATCAAAATCGACCGCAAACCCAATCCCACCGTTCTCATCACAGAAAATCCGCTCTACTTCGAAGCCAAAAACGTCGAGAAGTACAACAACGATCTCTACATTCTCTCGTCCGCGTGGATCACCGTCTGCGATCCCGAGCATCCGCGCTGGCAATTTTTCGCGCAGCACGCGCGCGTCACCGTCGATAAAAAAGTCGCGCTCGTCAACTCGAATTTTCGTCTCGTGAAAATTCCGCTCATCTGGCTTCCGTACGCTACCGCTCCTGCCGGAACGAAAGTTCGCGAGTCCGGCTTCCTCATTCCCATCATCGGCAACAGCAGCAGCAAAGGCGTGGTCCTCGGCGATGCGTTTTACTGGGCGCCCACGCCATGGCTCGACACCACGCTCGGCGCCGAATACCTCAGCCGCCGCGGCTCCGCCGAACGCGGCCATTTCCGCGCCAAGCCGTGGGAAAACACTTCCATCAACTACAGCTATTTCGGCGTGATCGATCGCGGCGTGCCGACAGTCATCAATCCCGGTCTGCCAACGCAAACGACCGAACTCGTCTCACAAGGCGGTCACGAACAGCGCGTCGAAGTCATTTCCAAACTCAAAAATAATTGGCGCTTCGTCACCGATTGGAACGAGCTGTCGTCGCTCACTTTCCGCCTCGCATTCGCCGACAACTTCGGCGACGCCATCAATTCCGAAGTTCGCAGCTCGATTTTCGTCACGCACAATTTCAACGGCTTACAGCTTCAACGTCGCCGCGCTCAACGACAACAGCTTCCTCACCGTGAATCCGGTGCAGACCACCGTTTCGCTCCGCAACGCGCCCGAGGCGCGCTTCAGCTCCGTCGATCGCGCTCCGTTCTCCAATTTGCCGGTGTATTTCAGCTTCGACGCATTCGCCGGCGCTCTGCATCGCAACGACGGCGTCATCGACACGCCCGCCGCCGTTCCCCGCGCTCGAATTCGCGCCGCGCATGACCGTGCCGCTGCATTTCGGTCCGTGGCTCGACGTCACCGCGACCGCTGCATTTCGCACCAGCTACTACGGCGATTCGCTCGTCCCCGGCTCGATTCTCACGACGCCGGTGACTCAGCCCGTCGTCCATCACGCGCAACGACGGCGAATTCGGCCTCGACTTCCGTTTGCCGGTCATCCAGCGATATTTCCAAAAGTCCGGCTCGAAGAAAAAATACAAACACACCATCGAGCCGAGCTTCGCGTACACTACGTCACCGGCATCCACAATTTCTCGCAGCTGATTCGCTTCGATTCCGACTCGACGCTCACCGACACCAACGAATTCCAATACGGCGTCACGCAACGCCTCTTCGTGAAAAATGGCGGCGATCAGCCGCAAGAATTGATCACGTGGAGTCTCGTCCAGAAACACTTCTTCGATCCGACATTCGGCGGCGCGCTCGTCACCGGTGCTCGCAACGTCTTTCAAACGCTCGACGACATTTCGCCGTTCGCCTTCGCCGACGCTCCACGCAATTGGTCGCCGATAATCAGTGACTTCAAGCTCACTCCCGGCGGGCCACTCGATTTCGAGCAGATTCTGCGAATACGACACGCAGCGCGGCAACGGCGGCCAGCTCACCACCATCGGCACGCTGGCGAAGATCAAGCCGTACAAGGAATTCTTTCGCGACGATTGCGGATTTCCGGCTGGACGCCGATCCGCTGATTCTTCAGCCGAAATCAAATCAGATCCGCACGCTGATCGGTTACGGCAGCGAAACGCGCAAGGGATTCAACATCACCACGGGCGTGAGCTATGACATCACCAATCACGCATTGCAAAATCAGCTCGTGCAGGTCAGCTACAACGGCGGCTGCTGCGGCCTCGCGCTCGAATATCGCCGCCTCGAACTCGGCCAGGTCCGCACCGACAATCAATTCCGCGTCGCCTTCATCATCGCCAACATCGGCAGCTTCGGTAACCTCCACCGCCAGGAAAGAATCTTTTAACTTTGACCGCCCTTTGAAATGGGCCCAAGACATCCTCGTCACGCTCGACAAGAATTCCTCGATTCGCGCCACTCTAAAAGCCTGTCATCCTGAGCGAAGTGAACCGATGCCTTTGCTTTTCGCGTTCGCTTCTGTGCGAACGCGTCGGTTCACGCAGCGAAGGATCTCAGCGTTAGCCCCATCGCGTGCACACTACGTCGTGCTTCATGCCTCGACGCGAACCGTCGCCAACGCCGTCCGCTCCGCCCTCT
Organism: uncultured Acidobacteriota bacterium; assembly: GCA_963850795.1. Classification (GTDB taxonomy): domain Bacteria; phylum Acidobacteriota; class Terriglobia; order Acidiferrales; family UBA7541; genus Acidiferrum. The sequence continues at coordinate 108,624 of CAWKNS010000021.1, forward strand.
CCTCACTCTTCCTCATAATCCACCAGCCAATGAAATATCCGATCGTCGCCGTCGTAATCCCACCAAAAATATCCGCAATGTAGTGATACCGCCCATAAATCGTAGAAACGCACATGCACAAAACGAGCGGCAACAACGTCCAGAACAGCCACCTCCGATGCTTCCACGCACCCCACAACGCCGCAAACGATCCCGCCACATGCTCCGACGGAAACGCCGCGCCCCGCACGCGTCCATAGTGCTCGATGAATCCGATCAGCGCCGTAAACGGCCCGCCGCGCAATTCCCCGTGCCACATGCCCGCCATCGAAAACCACGGGCTCTCGATCGGAAACAGCATCGCGATCATGTAGCCGATCGAATACGCCACCATCGAGTACGTCATCACCGACCAGTACGCCTTCCAATCTTTCCGGTAGTACAGAATCCCGCCCAAAATCAGCAGATACGTGAAGTAAGTAAAGTACGTGAATTGCATGAAGTCATTGCGAAACGGCGTCGTGAATTGCTCCAGCCAGATCGATGGGTGTACGCCGGTCAGCCAGAAATCGAACGCAATCAGCTTCGCGTCCTGCCACGTCGGTACGACGAGATGAACGAGGTGCGCAAGCTCCTCGAAGCAAAACAAAAAGAACAGATGCGGATACCAGTGCCGCCAGAAATGCCAGAATTTCTGCGTAAACGTCTGCGGATTCGCATTGTCTGGAATGAGGATGTTCACGCCGCGGCAGAGCAAGAGCATCAGCGCGACCACGCAAGCGCGCGTCGCCAGTAAACGCACCGGATGCGCCAGGTTTTCAGCGAAGGCTGCGATCAAAATGCTGCTCACGGCGAAGTAGCCAAGAGCTAGCAACTCAAAAGGTCCGCATGCCGCGCCAAGCGCCAACCATTCGTTGCGAATCGCGCGTCCGATGCCGAGCGCCCATACAAGTGATCGGGGCGGTGCCGCCGCGACAGCAGTCGTAGCTACGGCCGTACGCCTCTGCCAGGTCGCCGATGACTTACGGCTCGTTTGTTCGACTTCGTAGGGGGCCTTCATTGCACGTTCTCCGATGGAATGCCGTGAAAAAATGTTCTGTCGAATTCTCTCGGCGCTTTCGTTTCGGCAGTCTCACCGATGGACCAATCGAAGATCGGCCAATGCCGCAGCATCGCAATCCGGCGCAATTCCGGCGAAGGATTCACCGCGGCGGGCCTGCCCACTGCGCCGAGCATCCAGCGATCGTGCGCCGTATCGCTGTATGCATAGCAGCGAGTAAGATCGAAGTCGTTTTCATCGGCAATGTGGCGAATCGAAATCATCTTCTCTTCCGCAAAATTCGCCGCGCCGACGATCTTTCCGGTGTAGCAGCTGCCGATTCGTTCCGCGCGTGTCGCACAAACTCCGATTTTTGCTGTAACGCCGCGCATCGCGAGACGCAGTGTCAGTGCCAGCGCGGCTTGTCGTGCCAGAAAGTCCAGCGTGCCCGAAACCAGAATTACCGAATGCCCCTGTGAGGCATGCCACGCCACGCGGCGAATCGCGTCCGGAAAAAACGCAAGCTGCTCGAAAAGACAGAGCGCGTACCGGCACATTTCGCAAATGCGCCTTGTTGCTGTGAATCGAGTGCAATATGCCGCGCGGTGCGAGCCGTACTGCTTCTGCCATCCACTGCAAATAGTTTCTGGCTGGAATCAGGCCTTCGCTTCGCAATTCGGCAACGAAACGCCGCTCCAGCGATGGAAGTGGCAGCAGCGTTCCGTCGATATCGAAAAACGCAGCAACTCGGCTCGCGTCTGTTTCAAGAACGCGATACGCCATCGAGCTGTCGATATGGATGACGGAGTTCATGCCGTCTTCCTCACCGAAACTTTCGCGACCGCCATTTTTGCAGTGGCGACAGGCGCAATACTTCCCGCGATGAATTGCCAACCTTCCACCAGAACCGGAATCGCGCGCACAAAACAGAACACCGCCGTCGCTGAAGTGAGTGCGACCGCGCCATTTCGAATCGCTGCATGAGCTGCCGGCGTCAGTCCGCCGATCAGCGCCACGGGCCCACGCGTCAACGCCAACTCGAGTCCGAGGTAGCAGAAGCAAAGACATTTCATCGCCGCGTACAATCCGCGGCTCCAGCGCGATCCGACCAGCGTGCGCCCCCACCACGTTTGCAGCATCGCGTTCGCGCCCCAGCCGGAATAGCCGGCCTTCGACGCGAGTCCGCGCAGAAAATCCGTGGCCGCGCCGCGCGCAAAAAAGAAAACCGGCAGCCACAGCGACACCATTCCGACGACCGCGAAATACGTGAAGTAAACATTCTCGATCATGCGATCGCCGAGAATGTCGATCTGCGCGCCCACCGGCGTCGCCAGATTTTTCCGCCTCGCGATATGCCCATCGAGCGCGTCTAAGCCAATGCTCGCAACCGTCAGCGCGACGGCGCTCAGGTTGAGCCACGGGCCGCGGCCAAACAGAAACACGGCCGCGAATCCGACTACGACACGGAGGCAAGTGACTCGATTGGGCGTCCAATGCATCGTCCGTCCTCAGCAGCCGGCGGGTCCGCTGCCGAGCTCGGAGAATGCATCGGCCATGCCAATTCAGCCGATCCCGTAACGTTGCTGATGATGAGGCACTTAGTGGACCTTGATCGCAGCTGCCAGCGCGATCCGCCATGCAAAACCACCATCTGTCGGCGTTTGCCTGTCGTGGCTGTCACGAAAAACCCGCGCCGAACGTTTAACCATTGGCGGCGTCATGGAATAGGCCGTGCACTGCGCGCGGTCAACAGTTTGTCAGCGCCGTGGTCCGCCGCCGGGGGACGTCGTCGGATGTGGGACAATACTCCTTGGAGTGCGGCGCTTGAGCGCCGCCTTTACGGTCGATTGCCCGGCAACCAATGAGCCTTGTAAACTTGCGACCCTTTGAAGTTGTACATATCGGCAGAGTGCTCGGTCGCGTTTCGCGTTCGCGGATACTGGAAAAGTGAATCGACGTGTTGCAGTGAGGACGAATCGGGAATGACGGATGTCTCTCTAGCTGGAGCGTTTCTCGCGGGGCTGATTTCGTTTTTGTCTCCGTGCGTGTTGCCGCTGGTACCCGGATACATCTCCATGCTCTCGGGCATCGGCATGGAGCAGTTGCGCCAAGGGCAGGCGCCGCGCTCGGGATTGTTTGCGTCCGCGCTCGCCTTCGTCGTCGGGTTTTCCTCCGTCTTCATCACGTTCGGCGCTTCCGCTAGCGCCGTCGGCGGATTTCTCGGCCAACATCGCACCACGCTGGCTCCGATCGCAGGCGCGCTCATTCTGTTGTTTGGCTTGCACCTGCTTGGCGTTCTCATAAAACTGACGGTCCGCGTCGGAATCATTCTCGGAGTCGTGCTGGCGATTCTGGGCGTGATCGCGCTTGTCCATGGCGGCCCGCTGTTTGCCGGCCTTGGCGCTGTCCATTTCTTCTCGCTCTCGGTCATCGGATTCTTCGGGCCGGCGCTGACGCGCTGGCTGAATCGCGATGTGCATTTGCGCAGCGGCGGTAAGCAGCCCGGCATCTGGAGCGGATTTCTTCTCGGCTTCGCGTTCGCATTCGGATGGACGCCCTGCATCGGTCCGATCCTGACGGCGGTGCTGGCGCTCGCTGCGGCAAGCGACACGATTGCGCGAGGAATTTTGCTGCTGGCTGTGTATTCCGCGGGTCTCGCGGTTCCGTTTTTGTTGACCGCGCTTGGCATCGGGCAGTTCATGAAGTTTTATCAAGGCTTCCGAAAATATCTCCACGCCGTCGAACTATTCAGCGGCGCGCTGCTTCTCTTCGTCGGCGTGTTGGTTTTCTTCAACCGGCTGACGTGGCTGGTGACCAAACTCAGCTTCCTGAATTCGTTCGTCTTGTGGCTGGAGCACGCGCTCACCGGAGCGAAATAGCGGTGCACTAAAGGAGTCGTGGCGCATCCAACCAGGAGCGGCGCCGAAGGTAGCGAGGGCTAACTCGGCAATATCGAACGCTGGAACGAGCTTCGTTGTTCTGCGAAAATGGTTCGTGAAGGATGACGTGACATGACACCTGCTGAAACGCAAGACGGATCTCCAGAACTCACTACGGCGCCGAATGCTGCCGGTCCGGCCAGCGGTTCGCAGCCAAGCTCGGGCGGAATGATGAAGCCGGCGATCATCGTGATTGCGATTCTGGCGGTGATTGTCATCGGCGCGCATTTCGCCGACAAGGCGACACGGCTGCCGAAAACTTCGGCGGCATCGATCACGAAGACGGACTCGAAAGATGAGTCGAAGCCTGAGCCGGAGCTCACGCTGAAAGATCTCGATGGGAAAGACGTGAGCCTTGCTTCGCTGAAGGGCAAAGTGGTGCTCGTGAATTTCTGGGCGACGTGGTGCGAACCGTGCAAGATTGAAATTCCGGAATTGATCGAACTGCAGCAGAAATACGGTCCGCAGGGATTCACGGTGCTGGGAATCGCGATGGACGACGAAGGCCGGAGCGCGGTTGCGCCGTTTGTGCAGAAGGAAAAGTTCGATACCGACGCCGGGAAATCGACGATGAACTATCCGATCGTGATCGGCAACGATGCGGCGGGAGATAAATTCGGCGGCCTGCTTGGCTATCCCACGAGCATCCTGCTGAGCCGCGACGGCAAGCAAGTGAAACACATCACCGGGATCATCAGCAGCGACGACATCGTGAATGCGATTCAGGCGCAGCTCTGAAGAGGTTGAAAGTCGACAGTTGAAAGTCGAAAGGAAATAAAACGCATTTGCCGATCACTGGCGCAGTGCGATTCCAAGTTCAAAGTCTGATATTCTCCGAAAATGATTGACGAAAAAGATTTTCAGAAAAAAGCGGACGGCGCGTTTGAAGATTTGAAGAAGCGGCTGTTGACGCTTGGCGACGCGCACGGCTTCGACGTCGAGGGCGAGAGCGGAAAGCTTGAAGTGATTTTCGAGGAGCCGGAAGAAGTAAAATTCGTGATTTCGCCGAACACGCCGATCCGCGAAATCTGGATCTCGGCGCTTTCGACAAGTTTCAAGCTTGGCTGGAATGAGTCTCGCAACGCGTTCGTCTTGGAAAAGACGGGCGAGGATTTGCGCGCCGTGATGAGCCGCGTGGTTTCGCAGCAGCTCGGCGCACAGGTGACCGTGTGAATTGCTTTCAAAGCAAATCGGGGATCGTGCGGAAAGGCACAGGCGGCAAACCTTCGAGCTGGGGACTTCGCGCTGTGCGATTCGCCAGCGAAGCAATTTACGTGCTCGCGCTCGTGGCCGTTGTCGCGAGCGTGAGAACGCGCGCGACTCCACAGGTACCGTCGCCGAAAGATGTGGTCGCTCCGACTGGCCGTTGCTTCTTACGATCCGGTTGCGCGCGGCAAGGAATTTCAGATTGCCGTCGTGATGAAGATTCGCGAAGGATTTCACGTCAACGCGCGAAAAAAATCGGCGGAATATCTGATCGCGACCGATCTCAAAACAGACAGTGCCACGACGGGATTTAAAATTGGCGACGTGACGTATCCCGATGGCCAGGAACGTACTTTCACGTTTTCCAAGACTCCGCTGAATGTTTACGAAAAGACCGTGGTTTTGAAAGTGCCGGTTACCGCGCTCGCGGACGCGCCGACCGGCGCACAGCACATTCCGCTGAAGCTGCGATACCAGGCTTGCAACAATGAAGTTTGCCTGCCGCCGGTGACTCTGCCTGTCGATGCCACCGTGAACGTTACCGCCAGTGCGAGTGCAGCACATGCGGCCCATCCAGAGTTATTCCAAAACCCTCACTGATGCATCAAAGCTGTAACCTTCGAAGCGTTCGGCTCTAGCATTTAGGGGCGAACCCAGGTCCAGGAGCACATCGTGTCTGACGGTGAATCGCGGCCGCGCCGCAAGTGGCCTTATGTTGTCGGCATTCTGATCGGGTTGCTAGCCGGGTTGGGCATTTTTCTGTCCGTGAAATTGCGCAACATCGACGATCGCGTGCGTGACTTCGTCGTCGAACAGCTCCAGCAAAAATTTCAGAGTGACGTGGATTTGGGCGAGTTGCATGTTCGCGTGCTGCCCGATCTTGGTGTGACCGGCGAAGAATTGTCGATTCGTCTGCACAATCGGAAAGATCTGCCGCCGATGTTTCACGTCGCGAGATTTTCGTTCAACCTTGGGTGGACTGGAATTCTGAATGCGCCGCACCACATTTCGGGAATCTACGTCGAGAATATGACGATCACGATTCCGCCGCGCGGCGAGAAACGCGAAAAGCCGCCGGCTCCGAAGAAGCCTTTGCCCGAAGTCGTGGTCGATGAAATCGTGATCAACGATACCGATCTGGTGATCGTGCCGAAGAAAGCGGGTAAAGTGCCGCTGGATTTCGATATTCACGACCTTGTTCTGAAATCGGTGGGGCCGAACAAACCGTTCGATTTTCACGGCCAGTTAACCAATGCGAAGCCGCAAGGGGAAATCGATACGCGTGGGACATTCGGTCCGTGGGTTCCGGAAGAGCCTGGCGACTCACCGCTGGCGGGCAGCTATAAATTTACCGACGCCGATCTCGGCCCGTTTCCCGGAATTGCAGGGACGCTTTCTTCCACCGGCGACTACACCGGGAAATTAAACGAGATCGCCGTGAACGGTAAGACGGACATGCCGAATTTTTCGCTCGATCCGGTGGGACATCCGGTACCGCTGCACACGGATTTTTCCGCGACCGTCGACGGCACGAACGGCGATACGTATCTGCATCCGGTGAAGGCGACGCTCGGAAAATCGGTGATCGTGTGCGAGGGCAGCGTCGAGCACGTTCCGAATCAAGGGCACCTGATTCAGCTCAATGTGGATGCGCCGAATGCGCACATCGAAGACATCCTTGCGCTGGCGATCAATTCCGACAAGCCATTCATGTCTGGGCCAGCGAAGATCAAAGCGAAACTGACGATACCGCCGGGCAAATTGAAAGTGCTGCAGAAAATGATTTTGGACGGCAAGGTCAACATCGACAATGCGAACTGGTCGGACCCGAGAGTGCGCGACAAACTGGAGTCGCTGAGCCGTCACGCCGAGGGAAAACCCAATGACGAGGATGCGGGGAGTTCGATCGCGAACCTTCACAGCGACTTCAAGCTCGACAAGGCGATCATCAATTTTCGGAACCTGACATTCAGCGTGCCGGGGGCGAATCTGGATCTCGTCGGGAACTACGACATCGGCGAGGGGAACCTCGATTTCAACGGACACTTGCGATTGCAGGCGAAGCTGTCGCAGACGGTGACCGGGAAGAAGTCGTTCTTTTTGAAGGCGGTCGATCCATTTTTCAGCAAGGACGGAGCGGGGACGCTGCTGCCGATCACAATTACGGGAAAGCGAGATGCGCCGACGCTAGGTGTGTCGGCGTTTCACAAGACGTTTAAACGGTCGCTGGGCGGCGACGATAAGGACGACAAGGCGGGCGATGGCGCCGACAAGGGCAAAGGTGACGCCAAGGACAAGGCTAAGGGCGAGATGCCGTCCAAGGGCGACGCGAAGCCCTGAGTCGGGTCGGGTCCAGTTCCAATTAGGGAAATGATAGGGGTATACCCCCTATGTTTTCTAAAGAGTGCGCAAGCGATTTTGTTTCAGCGAGTTACAGGAATACAGAAAACAGGAGTGCGCAAGCTATTCATTCTGCTGGGGTTCCGGATAGGCCTACTTCGAAGAGAACGCGATATTCACGAGCGTAGTTTCTAATGTAGGCATAGTACCACACTTATAACCTTCTGTCAATGCCATCCTTCGATTTTTTGTGCGTTGGGGTTACTTCATTGCACCAATTAGCTTTTTCCCTAAGGCGATTCCGGGTTTCTCGACGAACGAGTAAGCGAGCCAAGCTAGGGGAATCGAAACCGCAAACGTTGCCAGCATCAGTGCGATAGCGAGGACGTTCACCGGCGCGGGAATCGCTCCGATGATTTTGGCGAGAGCGGACATCAAGATGAAGTGGACCAGGTAGAGGCTGTAAGAAATATCGCCGAGCCAAACGAGAAAAGGGCTTCGCAGGAATGCGACGGGCCGAACGGCAACGCATAGCACGACACCGGCGGCAAAAATGGACTCCACCAATGCCGGAGTGAAAGCGACGTACTTCTGTTCGAATCTCCAGTCGGGACTTAACAGGCGGAAGAATTGGACGACTACGAGGCAGAGGAGAGCACCGGGAGATTCGCGAAGTAGGGCTTGAGACGGTCGTGGTATCGGAAGGCGAGGGCGCCGATCGAAAAACTCGGCGAGATAGATCAGGTATCCGATCTTGACGTTTGACGCTGTGATGGCGGCGAGGGCGACCAGCAAGAAAAATAGCCACGGACCGAGTTTTTCGCGGTTGGCGATCACGAATGCCGGTAACGCCAAGGATCCGATCATCTCGACAAAAATGGACCAAGAGGGCGGAACGATTGCCGCCGGTTCTCGGCCGAGGGTGAAGTTCACGAGGATTTGTTCGGGCGAGGGGAACGATCGGAAGAAGGCGAGATACCAGTTGGAGAAATGAAGAGTCGGGATGTTGAAATGCAGGAAGGCCAGATACATCAGGCCTATAAAGCAGGCAAGCCATAGCGCGGGGTAAATTCGGAAAGCTCTGGCGACGTAGAACTCTCCGATGCGCTTTAGATCCAGTTCCGGGCCGCTTAGGGAGCGCGATAAGACGTAGCCGCTGAGAACGAAAAACAGCATTACGGCGGCGTGTGCGTTGAGGACGACCTCGGACCAGAAGCGAAAGTGCGGGGTGGTGGCGAAGAGGAATGAGGAGTGGTGGAGCAGGACAATAGCGGCGGCGATGCCGCGGATGGACTGCAATTCGGGGATGTGAGGGTGGCGGACTTTCAACGGGGGGAATTTAGCATAGGAAGTGGGCTAGACGAATGGCGTGATGCGTGACGGACGCGCTTTTAGAGTGGGTGACGCCGGGCGGAGCGAGCCCCGCCCCTATAAAGCGGTGAGGGCACGTGGGTAGTTGTCGTTGTGAGATGAGGTACCGGTGAATCAAAACCCGCACCCTCTGAAAACTGAGGGTGCGGCACCCAAGGGCCGTATCGCAGCTGCACGAATCTAGGGGAAGGAGGCGCGGAGGCGGGCTACGACGCGGGCTTGGCCTAGGGCGACCATGGTGTCGAAGAGTGGGGGGGCGACGGATTGGCCGACGATGGCTACGCGCGTCGCGTTGATGAGCAGGCCGGCTTTGACGCCGCCGGATTCGGCTACGGCGCGGCTTGCGTGGTCGCAGGCGTCGTGGTTCCACTCGGTCAGGGCGGCGAGTGCGTTCGCGAGATTGCGCATCAGGTCGGGGACTTTGGGGTCTTTCCAGAATTTTGTTTTGCCGGCTTCTTCGATTTCGAAATCGTCGCTGAAGAAGGCGCGGGACCATTTCGAGAAATCAGGTAGGAAGCGAACGCGCGGGCGCAGAAGATCGACCGTTTTCGAGAACCACTCGTGACCCGGGCCTGAGGCCCATTCTTCTTTCCACAAGCCGCTGCTCTTGAGTTCGGACTCGACTTGCGGCAGCAGTTCCTCGATCGGCAATTTCTGCAAGATACTGCGTGTTGAACCACTCGAGTTTGGGACGGTCGAAGACGCCGTTGGTGCGGCTGACGCCGGAGAGGCTGAATTTTTCGATGAGTTCTTTGGTGCGGAGGAATTCTTCGTCGCCGCCGGGAGCCCAGCCGAGGAGCGCGAGGAAATTGCGGAATGCTTCGGGGAGGAAGCCTTCGGTGCGGTACATGTTGACGTCGGTGGCGCCGTGGCGTTTGGAGAGGCGCGATTTGTCGGCGCCGAGAATGAGCGGGAGGTGCGCGAAGATGGGCGGCTCGGCTTTCATGGCGCGATAGAGCAGAACTTGCTTCGGCGTGTTGGAGAGGTGGTCGGCGCCGCGGATGACGTGGGTGATGCGCATGTCGATGTCGTCGACGACGACGCTCATCTGATAGGTGGGCATGCCCCACTCTTCGCCGTCTTTGCCGGAGCGGAGGAGGACGAAGTCTTCGATTTCGGCGTTGTCGAATTCGCGGTCGCCGAAGACGGCGTCGGAGAAGGCGGTTTTGCCTTCGGGGACGCGGAAGCGGATGGCTGGTTTTACGCCGGGATTCGAGGGTTTGCCGTCGCGGCAGGAGCAGCGGACGATGCGGCGAACTTTTTCTGTGCCGGTGGCGCCATCGGCGGCGTGATCGCCGCCGGCGTATTTTTCGGCGGCGCAGTAGCAGAGGAAGGCGCTGCCGTTGGCGAGGCATTTTTGAGCGGCGTCTTTGTAGAGCGCGAGGCGCTGGGATTGGTAGAAGGGGCCTTCGTCCCAGTCGAGGCCGAGCCATTGAAGGCCGTCGATGATGCCCTGGACGAGTTCGGGCTTGTTGCGCTCGGCGTCGGTGTCTTCGATGCGGAGGATCATGTTGCCGCCCTGCTGGCGGGCGTAGAGCCAGTTGAAGAGAGCGGTGCGGGCGCCGCCGACGTGGAGATAGCCGGTGGGGGATGGGGCGAAGCGGACGCGGATGGAGTGGAGTCGGTCATGATATTTGGGTGAGGCTGAATTGGATAGTTTAGCGGATGCGATTGGTGGGTGCAATTTGGGTGAACGACGGAAGGGATTGTAATGAGGATCGGTCGAGATCAATGGATGGAGGAGACGCTTAAGGACGACAGCCGTGCGAGAAGAAGGGGAGTACTGAGGCGAGATGCTGTCTCTTTAGCCACCAGTACGTAGGTACTTTGCTGGGGGCGAAATTCGTGAGCCATAATTTAGCGCAAGTACTTTGTTTTGTGTGCCGAAGTCTGCTCGTCCTCGGGTGGTTAAGCACAGAAAACCGAGGGGACTGCGGCCCGGGAATTATACGTGGTCTGTGAGCTTCGTGGGACAGCGCATTTTAATTTGCGACGTTTCGAAGCAGATTCATCAGGCGACCCGGAGCGAGAGCGTCGGCGCGGGATGCGGATCTGGATGAGCAGGCCTGGAGAAGAGAGTGGCGAAATTGATTCACGATAGCTATATCGCGATTACGTTGTTGTCTGCGGCGGCCGTCGCTGCGGGATTTTTCGCGTACGTTTACACGCTGAAGCGGCAGACGTATTTGCTGCTGTGGACGGCGGGCTGGAGCTTTTTTGCGCTGCATTATTTGAGCCCGGCGCTGGCTCCGTGGCTGCATGGCGGAGCCTCTGCAAACGGCGCTGAACCGCTGGCTGTATGCGCTGGCGGGGCTGAGCTTTGTGCTCGGCGCGCAATTCTATTCGCAACGAAAAGCTTGGAAATCGGCGGCGGGGATCGCGGCGATCGTGCTGGGAGTGTGGGCGGCGGCGAACGCGCTTGGGCTGGTTCACGATTGTGCCGGTGGTGATTCCATCGATCTGCTTGTATCTGGCGGTGGGCGACGATTTTCTGGATCGAGAGCCGGAGGCAGGAAACGCTGGCGGACCGGATGCTGGCGATTTCGTTTATTGCGTGGGCGGCGCTGCGGCTGACGATTTTTCTGGTGTTGAACGGCGGGACGGCGGGCGCGGATGAAATCGGGATGCGCGCGCTGGGGGCGGTGCCGGCGGCGTTCGTGGCGATGCTGATGGTGATGGCGACGTATGAAGAGGAGAAGCGCCGGATCGAGCGGAACATGCTGGCGCTGTCGAATCTGAATCTGGCGACATCGAGTTTTGTGGGCGGAGAGATTCAGAGGATGTTGTCGCAGGCGTTGGATCGCGTGCTGGGCGTGGTGCGATTGCCGGCGGGCGCGCTGTTTTTGCATCACGGCGATCCGCAAGGGCCGACGTCGGTGGTGGCGGCGGGATTGAATGATGATTTTTGCCGCGTGGCGCAGGAAGAAGGGCTCGACGATTATCTGGTCGGGCTGGTGTCGCGCATGGGCGGGTTGCTGGGATTTCGCGATTTGCGCGATGCGTCGCTGGCGGCGCTGGAGAAGGACGAATCGATCCGGCGATTCCGGCAGTTGGGATTGGCGCAAGGGCTGCGCAGCGTGGTCGTGATCAGTTTGCAGGCGAAAGAGCAGGCGTTTGGCGTGTTGCTGCTGGGGACGCCGGACAACCGGAGATTTACACCGGCGGAGTTGCGATTGCTGCTCGCGCTGGGGCACCAGATCGGGATGGCGGTCGAGAACAGTTATCTGGTGCAGCAGACTTCGCGGCGGTCGGAAGAACTGCACGTGTTGAACGAGATCGGGCGCGCGCTGAGCTCGACGCTGAACAAAGAAGATTTGCTGAACAAGATTTGGGAAGAGCTGCGGCGGCTGTTTGCGGTGGAGAATTTTTATATCGTCGAGCTCGATCCGCTGAACGATGAGATTTTGTTCGATCTGGAAATGATCGACGGGATGCGGATGCCGAAGCGGACGCGGCCTGCGGGAAATCATTTGAACGAATATGTGATCCGGACGCGGCAGCCGGTTTTGATTCGCGAGAATTTTCTGGAAGAAGCGAAGAAGTTTGGCGTCGTGCCGATTCGCACGAAGGGATGCATCTGCGTCGTGCCGCTGGTGGCATATGATCATGCGATCGGGGCGATGGGAGTTTTTTCGGATTAGGATCACGCGTTCGACGAGGGGCATCTGGAGCTGATGCGGGTGCTGGCGAGCGAGGCGAGCATCGCGATCGAAAACGCGCGGCTGTTCAATGAAGAGCGGACGAAGGCGCGGCATTTGTCGCTGTTGAATACGATTTCGCGGAACGCGATTGCGACGCTGAATCCGGACGAGATGCTGGCGAAGATTACGGAGCAGCTCGAAGAGGGTTTGACGCACGATCACATCGGGAATCGGCGTGCTGGATTATTCGACGCGGGAGCTGGTGATTCAGGCGGAGGGCGGCGCGCGGCGCGGCGATTTGGGGCGTCGCGTGGCGCTTGGTGTGGGATTGGCCGGGCAGGTGGCGCGAACCGGGCATATGGCGGCGTTCACGACGGCGTCGGCGACGAACGATCCCGGGTTGAAGCCGATGATGGAGGATTCGACGGCGGCGATTGCGCTGCCGATTTTTTATGCGGAGCAGCTGCACGGCGTGTTGTACGTGGAGTCGTCGAAGCTGACGGATTTTTCGGAAGAAGAGGTTTTGCTGTTGCGGACGCTGGCGGATTTGATTGCGGGCGCATATCACAACGCGCTGTCGTTCCAGAAAGCGCAGGAGCAGGCGATCACCGACGGATTGACGGGCGTGAAGACGCACCGATTCTTCATGGAGTCGCTGTCGGCGGAGTGGAAGCGATCGACGCGCGCGGGGCGAGCGTTTGCGCTGGTGCTGATGGACCTGGACCGATTCAAGTTTGTGAACGATTTTTACGGTCACCTCGAAGGCGACCTGGTGCTGCAGCGCGTCGGGCATATTCTGGAGGCGAATTGCCGGCGGTCGGATGTGGTGGCGCGGTATGGCGGCGACGAATTTGTGATGCTGATGCCGGAAACGAACATGGAGCATGCGCGGCAACTGGCGACGAAGCTGCGCGGATGGGTTTCGGCCGATCCGCTGTTGCGCGAGAAAAATATCAGCGCGAGCTTTGGCATTGCGTGCTATCCGCTGCATGGATCAACGCCACAGGAATTGATTCAGGTGGCGGATGCTTCGATGTATTTGTCGAAGCATCAAGGCGGCAACGCGGTTTCGACGGCGGATCATTTCGATCCGAACGAAGCGAAGAAGTGGAAGCGCGACGTGCTGGAAGCGTATCTGGGCGTGACGCTGAAGCGGCTATTTTCGACGGGGCCGGAAGCGTTCGAAGAGATTTATTCGCGGCTGAAGCAGTTTACAGAATCGCTGGCGACGACGGAAATTACACCAGGGCCGGACGAGCCAGAGACACCGCGAGCATTGCCGCAGGCGGTGCTGGACACGGTGACGTCGCTGGCGTTTGCGATTGATGCGAAGGATCACTACACGCAGGGGCATTCGCAGAAGGTTTCGGCATATGCGGCGCTGATTGCCGGAGCGATGGGGATGAACGACATCGAAGATCGAAGAGATTCGACTGGGCGGCGTGCTGCATGACATCGGCAAAGTCGCGATCCCTGAGAACATTTTGAACAAGAGTGGGCCGCTGAATCCGGACGAATGGGACACGATGAAATCGCACGTGACATTCGGCGCGAAGATTTTGGATCCGCTGACGCCGCTGGCGCGGATTCGCGAGATGGTGTTGCACCATCATGAATATTTTGATGGGTCGGGTTATCCGGATGCGCTGACCGGGGAGCAGATTCCGCTGGGAGCGAGGATTATTGCGGTGGCGGATGCGTTCGATACGATTACGAGCGATCGGACTTATAAGAAAGCGCGGGCGGCGGAAGAGGCGTTGGCGGAGTTGGAGCGGTGCGCGAATGCGCAGTTTGATGGGGCGATCGTGGAGCTGTTCGTGCGGACGATGCGGCAGTTGCCGAATCCGGTGATCGAAGTCGCTTCGCTGGTGCGGAATTCTTAGGGATTCAAGGCTGAAGCCCCTTGCGCAGCTTGGGCTTAGTGTCGCGGCTGAAGCCGCGACCCACAAATTACGCTCGCCGCCGAACTGCTTGCCACCAGGCGCGCCTGTCACAAAACCTGCGTCTCGACTATCCTTTCTAATATCGGGCGTCCAAAGCGGTAAGCGATTAGTGTGTGCCTGGATGGTCTTGTGGTTATGCCCATTTACAAAGCGGACGGAGAATCGATATGAAGCGGGTTGAGACGGTGTGTTTGCTGGTGATTCTGGTGTTGATGGCGATTTCGCCGTTGTTTGCGTGAGCTACGTCGGACGTGGCGGCTAGACGGTGTGGAGAGCAGGCTCCGCGATCGATCGAGACAAGACGCAGCGGCCGGGCGGAGCAAGCCCCGCCCCTACAACGGACTCGCGGAGGGAGCGATAGCGCGATCAGAGAATCTAGCCGCGACTGCGAGCGAGGTTGGCGGGTGAGATTGCGTGCGGGCTTTGTAGCGCTCGACTTTGCGGAGGGACTCGCGCAGGCGTTTGCGCGCTTTGTGGACTTGGGATTTCGAGTTGCCGACGCTGCAGTCGAGAATTTCGGCGATTTCGTTGTGTTCGTAGCCGTGCAGGTCGTGCAGCAGAAACATTCGCTTGTAGCCTTCGGGAAGACTTTCGATCGCGGCTTGAAGATTGACGCGATCGAAGATGCCTGCCAGTCGGAGATCGGCTTCGCCGATTTCCAACTTTTGTCCTGCATCGTCGTCGTTGGTGCTGGAGATTTCGTCGAGAGACGTGAGGTGAGCTTTCTTTTTGCGGAAGCTCATGAGGACGACGTTTGCGGTGAGGCGATGCAGCCAGGAAGAAAAGGCGGATTCGCCGCGGAACGTGTGGATTTTGCGGAAGAGCTGGAGGAACGCTTCCTGCGCGAGGTCTTCGGCTTCGGCATGGATCGCTGACCATGCGAAGGCAAAGGCCGTAGACGCGGCGGGAGTTCTGTCGGTAGAGCTCTTCGAAGGCGGTGGCGTCGCCGTGTTGGGCGCGGCGGATGGTGGCATCGAGCTGTGCGGGCTGGCGCCGGTGGGTTCGGCGATTGACGGCTTGGTGGAGCGCGACGGCGAATTCGGAGAAGTCGTTTCATTGTGTCTCATAGGTGCGGGGCGGTTAGTTGAATCCGATAGCGATATGGTGTTGCGATGGGCATGGAGGCTTGTCATCGAAGCGTGATAGCGGTGTCAAGTTGTCTGCGAGAAGTAAAAGCGACGGATTTACAGGGCGGGTACTCAGTTTGACATGGCCGGTCGGATGGGTGAGCATCGCTGTGTGGGAGGCGACGCTGCATATGCTGGATAGTGCAGCGGAGGAGAGGGTGATGCAGACGGCGAATGTGAAATGGATTGGGGATGAGAGATTTGTGGCGACGGGGCCGTCGGGGCACGCGTTTACGATCGATTCGGACCGGAAGTCGAATACGGCGATGGGGCCGATGGAGATGTTGTTGATGGCGCTGGGGGCGTGCACGGCGACGGATATTGTGATCATTTTGAAGAAGAAGCGGCAGAAGTTGGAGTCGCTGAATGTGGTTTGTTCGGGGGAGCGGGCGGCCGATCCGCCGCAGGTGTGGACGAAGTTTGAGCTGGTGTATCAGTTGCGCGGGGAGTTGGATGATGCGGCGGTAAAGCAGGCGATTGAGTTGAGCGAGGGGAAGTATTGTTCGGTGTCGGCGATGTTGAAGAAGACGGCGACGGTGAAGTGGCGGTACGAAATTCTTCCAGCGACCGAGTGACGCACCAAAAACTGCGCAAATCTAAGTGCATACGGATTGCCGCAACGACAGTGACACTTGTTGTCACGTGTTGGCGGCATCGCATAGAATTTGATGTTTCCACACGTCACGAAATCCCAAGGAGCGCCATGCCCCATCGCATCGCGGCCAAGATTACCGGCGTCGCGGGATATTTTCCGCCAAAAGTACTGACCAACGCGGATCTCGAAAAGATGGTTGATACCAGCGATGAGTGGATTCGTACGCGGACGGGGATTCGCGAGCGGCACATCGTCGAGCCGGGCAGGGCCACGTCGGACATGGCGACGGAAGCGGCGAAACTGCTGCTGGCGCAGACGAATACCGATCCGGCGGAAATCGATCTGATCGTGCTGGCGAGCGTGACGCCGGACATGTTTTTTCCGGCGACGGCGTGCCTGGTGCAGGATCGGATCGGCGCGAAGAACGCGTGGGGGTTCGATTTGTCGGCGGCGTGCTCGGGATTTGCGTACGCGCTGACGGTGGGAGCGCAGTTTGTCGGCGCGGGGACACACAAGAAAGCGCTGGTGATCGGCAGCGATTCGATGAGCCGGATTCTGGACTACAAAGATCGCGCAACGTGCATTTTATTTGGCGATGGAGCGGGAGCAGTTTTGCTGGAGGCTGCGAAGGACGGCGAAGGGATTCTGGATTTCCAGCACGACATCGATGGATCCGGAGGCGTGAATCTTTACATGCCAGGCGGCGGATCGCTGAATCCATCGTCGCATGAGACCGTAGACAAGAATATGCACGTGGTACATCAGGATGGATCGCAGGTTTTCAAGTATGCGGTGAGGCGGATGGCGGATCTGGCGGCGGATCTCTTGGCAAGGAACGGGTTCACCGGTGATGATCTCGCGCTGGTGGTGCCGCATCAGGCGAATCTGCGGATCATTCGCGCGATGCAGGAGAGATTGGGCGTGGATGATTCGAAGGTGATGGTGAATATCGATCGGTATGGGAATACGACCGCGGGGACAATTCCGCTGGGGTTGTGGGATGCGATCGCGGAAGGAAGATTGAAGAAGGGCGATTTGGTTTTGTTGGCAGCGGTGGGAGCGGGGTATACGACGGGCGGGTTGTTGATGCGCTGGGCGATTTAGAAGTCGTTCGACTGCGAGGTTCGCCTCTGCGTTGAAAGTTCTACAATTTTGAATTTTGTAGTGTTTGGGGCGCAGCAATGCTGCGCCCGTACATTTTTTGTGGCGACGCTTTTGGTGTTGCCTGATGGCGGAATATTCCGCAGCTATTCGTAGCGGAGCGCGATGACTGGGTCTACGCGGGTGGCGCGGGTGGCTGGGATGGCGCAGGCGGCGATCGCTACGAGGAGTAGCACTGCTGATACTGCCGCGAAGGTCGGCCAGTCGTTGGGAGTTACGCCGTAGAGGAGCGAGCTCATCAGGCGCGTCAGGACGAGGCCGCTGACGACGCCGACAGCGATCCCTAACGCTGATGTCGTCAGCGCTTCGCGCAGGACCAGGCGGAGAACGTCTCGATGTTGGGCGCCCATCGCCACACGAACACCGATTTCGCGCGTGCGTTGCAAGACCGAGTAAGAAATCACACCGTACAAACCGATTACCGCAAGAATCAACGCGAGTCCGGCGAAACTGCCAATGAGCAGCGATGGATAGCTTCGCAGAAATACGGATGGAGCTTGCTGCGCGACTTGGTCGAGTGTGCGCGGCTGGATGAGCGGCAGGCGCGGGTCGAGATTGTGGAGAATTTCGCGCGCGGCGCCGATTGTGGCTTGGGGATCGGCCGTCGTGCGCACCAGGTAGCTGAGAAAGGTATCGCCGCTATGTTCGTTTAATTCGAAGATGATCGCGGGAGGCGGCTGGTCGAGATCGATGAGAGCGGTATCGGCGATGACTCCGACGATGCGGCGATAGGGAGAGTTCGGGTCGTAGGTGTAGCGCACGCGCTTGTTGAGCGGGCTTTCGCCGGGGAAATAGGCTTTCGCGAAAGCGCGGCTGACGACAACGACTGCTTCGCCGCCAGCCCTAGCATCATCCTCGGTGAAGTAGCGGCCTTCGAGTAGAGAAATTTTCAGAGTGGAGAAATAGCCCCGGCTGACTTCGGCAATGTTGCATTCGTCTTCCTGACCGAGCGATTTGGGGCGGCCTTCGATGAGGAAGCGGATGGTAGAGCCGCTGTTGTGACGTGGGAATGACGCTGCTGGAGGCGACATCGAGCACGCCGGGCGTGTCGCGAAGCCGATCGCGAAATTCGCGGCCGAATTTGTCGGCGCTCGAGTTTTTGTTGGGGTCGTCTTTGTCGTTGGGATAAGCGTCATCCGGCAGGTTGATGCGGAAGCTGAGCACATTGTGCGGATCGAAACCGCGATCGTGGCGCAGCAAAGCGTTGAGGCTTTGCAGCATGAGGCTGCCGGCGACCAGCAGAATGAGCGTGACGGCAATCTCGACGACCACGAGCGAGGCGCGCAGGCGAGCGTGGCTCGCGCTGGTACCGCCGCGCGTTTCGTCTTTCAAAATGTCGTTGACGGAGGCGCGGGCCGCGGTGACTGCGGGAACGAGACCGAAGAGCACAGCGGTGAGCAGCGTGATGAAGCAAAGGAAAGCAAGCACCGGGAAGCTGACGCCCGCGGAACGAAGATATGGCATGGCGATGAGCTGCGATTCGGGAATTGCAGAGAGCAGAAGCGTGACTCCCCACTGAGCGGCGACGAGGCCAATGGCTGCGCCTACGAAGGAAAGCATCAAGCTTTCGGTCAGGAGTTGAGCGGCAAGATCGGTTCGCGTGGCACCGAGAGCAGAACGCACTGCAAATTCCTTGCGACGAGCGATCGAGCGCGTGAGAAGTAGATTGGCGACGTTGGCGCATGAGATGAGCAGGACGAAACCGACAGCGCCAAGCAAAACCAGAAGCAATGGGCGAACTTTTCCAACGATGCGTTCGCGAAATGGAACGGTGAGGACGGAGATCGCGTCGTTTTCTTTCGGATAAGAATGTGCGAGTTGCGCCGCGATGCCGGTCATCTCCGCTTGGGCTTGATCGGACGTGGCTCCTGGCGCCAGGCGGCCGACAACGCTTAGCCAGCGGAGGCTGCGCCGTTCAAGCCCGCCCGACGGGTGCAGAGGAGCCCAAAGCTGCGAGGCATTGCCCGGAGCAAACTCAAATTCGCGGGGGAGGACACCGACGACGGTGACGGACTTGCCGTCGAGGCGAATGGACGTTCCGACGACGTCGGGCCTGGCGGCAAAATCGGAGCGCCAGAATGCGTCGCTGAGAATGACGACGTGCGGGCCGTCGGGCTTGTCTTCGCCATCGATGAAATCGCGGCCGAGCGCGAGCTTGACGCCGAGAGTGGAGAAGAAATTTGGAGTGACGTCCGTGGCGACGGCGAGTTTTGGCTCACCGACGTCGAGGATGTAGCCGTTGCCGTTGTAGGCGGCGAGGGATTGGAAGGTCTTCGTGGTTTGTTGCCAATCGTGGAAATCGGGGTAGGAGGTTTGCGCGGAATCGATTTGGGGGTGTGGGTCGCGCGATTCACCGATGGAGAGGAGTTCGCTCGGCTGGCGATAGGGGAGCGGGCGGAGCAGGGCGGAGTACACAACGGAGAAGATGGCGGTGTTGGCGCCGATGCCGAGGGCGAGGGTCAGAACGATGACGGCGGTAAAGCCGGGATTGTGGCGCATGAAGCGGATGGCGTAGCGCAGGTTCTGGGTGAGCATGGACACCTCCGGACGCACTCGGTTGAGTGTGAACGTGCACCCCGGGCACCACGCGGTGGATTAGTCAACTTCATGAGCAATCTAGACTTAGCGAATTGCGCGCACCTCGGTGCCTGACGACGTGTGACCGCTCGCGGGATTGTGGATTGCGAAAGCGGACAGGGTTAGCGGCGGGATTTGGCCGACTTAGCGGATTTCCGGACGGAGAGGAACTCTTCGAACAGGAGTTGGGCGAGGGCGGCGGAGTTGTGGCGGAGGACGCCGTGTTCTTCGACGAGGTTGTCGAGGATGACGCGGTAGCCGAGCTGCTGCAGGGTGTAGAGGTCAACCGTGACGGGCTCGGCGCCCTGGGCGTGATAGCGCTTGGCGACTTCTCGCGAGACGGCTTGGCGATTGGCGACGACCCAATCGATCACACGCCGCGAAGTGTGCTGGCGAATGGCCTTGAGGTGGTCGGCGAGCGCGTAGCCGGAGGTTTCGCCGGGCTGGGTCATCAGATTGGCGACGTAGACGCGCGGGGCTTTCGAATTGGCGATGGCGTTGGCGATTTCGGGTATCAGTAGATTGGGAAGGATGCTCGTGTAAAGAGAGCCCGGGCCGAGGAGGATGAGGTCTGCCTCGCGTATGGCTTCAATCGCCTTTGGAAGAGGGCGCGCACTACGCGGCGAGAGCGCGAGACGCTTGATGCGTTTGCGACTGGCGGTGATGCTGGTTTCGCCGTGGACGCGGCGTCCGTCTTCGAGGGTAGCGACGAGAGAGATGTTGGAAGTTGTGGAGGGAAAAATCTGGCCGCGGATCGCAAGAATTTTGCTGCTGACACGGACGGCTTCGGCGAAATCGCCAGTGACGTGAGTGAGCGCGGCGAGGAAGAGATTGCCGAAGTTGTGGCCTACAAGACCGCGGCCGGCGTGAAAGCGATATTGAAAGAGGCGGCCGAGCAGGGCTTCGTCTGCGCCGAGTGCGACCATGCAGTTCCGGATGTCGCCTGGGGGAAGGATGCGATTTTCTCGGCGCAGGCGGCCGGAACTGCCGCCGTCATCGGTGACGGTGACGATGGCGGTGAGATTGGCGATTGGATGTTCGCTTTTGAATTCGTCGCGTCGCCGGGAGACGAGATTTTTTAGACCGCGCAAAAGCGTCGATAGGCCCGTGCCGCCGCCGAGTGCCACGACGTTGAAACCACTGGAGAGTTGCTTTGATTTGCGCGCGGGTCTTTTCACGATTCGGTTACGATGCGATTTCGAACGGCGGTTCTGCACGTCACTTTATCAACTGCGGGTCTTGAGCCACGGACGCGCGGAAAGCATTAAATACAACGGCCGTATGGCAATCAGCGACGGGCAGGTCCGGCGACAACGACCGCTCGATGCACAAATATGCTACGAGTTCCGAGATGACCTTGCAATGTGGCGTTCTAAAGTCCTACCGAGCCGGAGCGGACCGAGATATCAGTTGGCGGAGCCGTCTTTTTCGGGATAGAGCATTTCGGTGAAGCGTGGATCTTCCTGGAGGAAGGCGAAGTCTTCGTCGTTGCGCGCGTGGTAGCGATTTTCGGGACGGAGATCGATCGCGATTTTGAGATTTTTCATCGCGGAATCGGCTTCGCCGGTGAGGCAATCGAGGGCCGCGAGCGCGTAGTGAACGTGATCGGCCTTGGGGGCAGCTTTGCGGGCCTTGTCGAGGCTTTCGCGCGCATCATCCCAACGACCGATGTTCATCATGGCGACGCCGCGCTGGTAATGCTCATCGACGGTTTTGGGATTGGATTCGTGGCTCGGCTTCATGCGCTGCTCGGCGATTTTGAGGTGCATGCGAGCGCGATCGGCGAGTTCTTTGCTGGGGCCTTCGAGAACTTTTTCGAGCTCGGCCTTGGACTTGGCGAACTTCTGCTGGTGGAAGAGCGAGAGCGCTTCGTCGTAAAGCTTGAGTTGAGCCTGAACACGGGGGTCGACGAGCTCGACACCGCCGCGCTGGGGGGGATGCGCTGGAGCTAAAGGTTTTCTTTTCAATTTGTTAGCTGTGTGGCGCGTGGGACTTTTGGAGCGCCCAGGATTTCCCGAATTGGGCTTGCGCGCCTTTGGCATGCGGCGAATGTAGCAGAGCCACCATCGCGCGTCAACGCGGGTCGGGGGTAACTACTTTGATACACAATGCGTTATCACGTTCGCGCAAGAGGCGAAAAATTTTCTACCTGCAACCGCGCCGAGTCGCTGAAACTAGATGAGCGTATCGAACTCGCAACAGACGGACGGAGTGAGGTTTGGCCAGTCTAGTTGCGTGTGCTATAAATTTTGAACTGAGTCTCGACCAAGGAATGGCCAGGAAAAGTGCCCTTCATCAACTTTCCCGCACGCGAAATTAATTGCAAGTTGGTTTACTACGGTCCGGGTCTAGGCGGAAAGACCGCCAACCTGCAGTGGATCTATGACCATACGGGTCAGAACCAAAAGGGGAAAATGGTTTCCCTCGCGACCGAAACAGACCGAACGCTATTTTTCGACTTTTTGCCGTTGGACCTGGGGACGGTACGCGGGTTCAAGACGCGGTTTCATTTGTATACGGTGCCTGGACAGGTGTTCTATGAGGCCAGCCGCAAGCTGATTCTGAAGGGCGCGGACGGCGTGGTTTTCGTGGCGGATTCGCAGGAAGAACGGCTGGACGCGAATTTCGAAACGATGGAGAACCTGCAGGAGCATCTGAAAGAGCACAACCTGAATTTCGACACGATTCCGTACGTGTTGCAGCTGAACAAGCGCGACCTGCCGAATGCGATGGCGATCCCGGATTTGACGAAGCAATTGCAACGCAAGGGCGAGCCGGTGCTCGAGGGCGTTGCGGTGACGGGGCAGGGAGTGTTCGAGACGCTGAAGGAATTGGCGAAGCTGGTGTTGGCGGAGTTGAAGAAGGGCGGCTGACGCCCTGGTTCGATGCTTTTCGTAATTTCCTTGGTTTTACGTCCTCGCTAAATTGAAAGTCACTTCGATCGGTACCGCGACCGTAACCGGCTTTCCGTTTTGCATTGCGGGTCGGAATTTCCATTCGCTAACATCTTCGATCGCTTTTTCTCCCAGGCCGAAGCCGGGATTCTTGTCCAACACAACCTTGATTGGTTCCCCTTTGGTTGAAACCGTGATGGTAAGCGTGACTTTGGCGGTCTCAATTTTTGCTGCGAGGGCGTCATCGGAATAGCCCGGAACCGGGCAGTACACACATATCGGAGTGGTCACACCATCGGCACCAATTGTCTTCAGGTGAGTGGATTCCGCATCCGTGCCTTCGGGAAGAAGCAAATCGAGAAAGTGTCGGCGCGGGACGTTCTGGTCTGCCGTGACGATATCGGAGCCGTCGGAAACCCTTTTGGCGATCGCTTTGACGACGTAGCGGTCCGGGTAAACGTCGATCGTTCCGGTGACGATGGCGGCGACTCCCCAGATTGCGCCAATGCGCGCCAAGGCCGTGCGGGAATTCATTTCATCGGTCGTCAATTTCGAGTCGGTCAGCATGCCGCGACTGACGAACCTCGGACCGTTTGACTCGGCAATATCTTTACGGAGCGCGTCGGAAACTTTTCCGGAGAGATACCAAGTGAAGCCGGAGCCACGGCCGGTGGCGTCGACGAAGTCGGCGACGGCTACCGATTTCACGCCAGCGGTGCGGAGTCCTGCATCCAGGGTCGTGGCGAGCGCCTCGAGATCGATGTGATGCTTTTCGGTGTCGGCGGAACTCGCGCAGAGATTGCTTACCGGCAGTGAAAAAACAGAGAGTAGAAGGATCAGGAATTGCGCTGATGAGCGAAGAGAGGCGAACTTCATACAGAACCTCCTGCCAGGCGCGATTGCGATCGATCAGACGAAGCTGGCGGTGGCTGAAGAATCCGTTTCGAAGGTGGGGATGGCTTCGACGAGGCGCGTCACGGTAAGGGCGTCGCGGACGCGGCCGTTGCCGCAGACGAGGTGGAGCGCGCCGCCTTCGCGGGCGAGCTGAATCGAGCTGCGCACGAGCGAAGAGATGCCGGAGCTGTCGATTTGCGGGACGCCGTTGAGGTTGACGACGACCTTGCGGCCTCCGCCCTGAACGACGGATTGGAGTAATTCGGTGAGTTGCTCGCTGGGCTCGCCGATCGTCAGACGGCCGTGGACTTCGAGCGTGTGAATGCCATCTTTTTCGCGGACGGCGATTTCCATGGGCAGACGTTCGGTCATGGGCAAGTTTCTCTCACGGAGTATTTCGCTTCCGCCACATCAAGCTTAAAACCCTAGCGTACGAAGGCACAGAATGTCCTTAGGATACCCCGGGCAAGGTCGCGAAGGGAACCCAGCGGAACAGGCTCGGGGGACGATCAGTCTCCGTCAGCCGCGAACCCGGCGGCGCCGGACGGGCATTATGACGATGACGGCGGTTGGAGGCAAGCCCGTCGTAAAGATCAAGGGCTGCAAAGGTTTGAGCCTAAATCTGGTACTACGAGGCAGTTGACAGAGATGCTAACTAGAGACAGAGTAGAAGCCCTGAGGGGCAGTTGACCTCTGTCCTCGAAGCAGGTACCAGCATGAGAAAGCGTTTTCAGGGCCCCTGTGCGTCCCTGCCCGGCATCTCTCTGATTGTGGCGATGTTTGCGCTCGTTCTTGCCGCTTTTCCCACACCAGCTTCAGCCCAAAAGGTTTATTTCCCGCCGCAGCCGATGCCCACCAAATCGGACGCGGGAGGGCAGATATCCGTGCAAGTCATGGAAGTGACAGGCGGACCGTTCTCCGGAGTCGCGAAGGTCGAACTAAGAACTGGAACTCTGACGACCACACAGAATTCGACGGCGGTGATCTACAACCAAACGCTCACCAGCGGTGAGTCGGGGCTCGTCCAATTCCAGGGCTTGCTGGAAGGCATCTACATCGTTGAAGTGAAGGCGCCCGGCTACCGATCGGTGCTTGAGGATGCCGAGATCAAGGTCGGCCAGAAGAACATCGCGTTCGGGGTGATGATGATTCCCGATGGGTCGATTGCGAAGAACGGACGGACGGGCGGCCCCCCGGCTAAGGCGTTGAAAGAAATGGAGAAGGGCCTGGCAGCGATGCAGGTCGACAAGCTGAATGAAGCGGAACAGCACTTGAAGAAGGCGCAGGATTTGGCGCCGAAGTCTCCCGATGTGAACTATTTGGTGGGCGTGCTGTATTTGCGGCGCGGCAAGTCGGCGGAGGCGCGAGACCAATTGCAAAAGGCTGTGGACGCGGCGCCGAATCACGCGGCGGCTTTGCTTGCGCTTGGCGAAGCGGAAATGAAGCAGCGGGATTACGCGAAAGCGGCTGAGACATTAGACCGAGGGCTGCAATTGCAGCCGACGGCGTGGCGGGCGCATTACCTTGCAGGCGTCGCGTCGTATCAGATGCGCGACTACAACAAAGCGCTGGAAGAAGCGAAAGCGGCGCTGGCATCCGGGCAAGACAAAACCGGTGGCTCGTTGTTGTTGGTGGGCCAGGCTCAAGCCGCGCTACACCAAAAAGGTGCCGCGCTGGAGACCTTTAATCAATATTTGAAGGAGCAGCCGAAAGCTCCGCAGGCGGCCTCGGTTCGGCAGGCGATCGATAAGCTGAATGCGGCGCCGGCGAAGGTGGAGCTCGCGGCGGCTGTTTCTCCGGCGGACGCGGGGAACGGTGGATCGAGTTCGGACGTCGCTTCGTTGCGAACGAATGGCGCGGACGATGCGATGGAAATCGCTGAAGTACCGGACTTGCCCGCGCTGCCGCTGACGACGGAAGTGAAATGGGCACCACCGGATGTCGATGAGGAGCAGTTGGTGTTCGATTCGACCGCCGATGCGTGTTCGCTGGACTCGGTGACAGCAAAGGTGGGCGGACGCGTCGAAGAGCTCGTGAAGAACGTCGATCGGTTTACAGCAACCGAGGACATGGACCACACCGCGTTGAGCCCGCTGGGTTTGCAGGTATCTCACGAAACGCGACAGTTCAATTACCTGGTCGAAATTCGGAAAAGCGGGGCGAAAGACCTGGACGTCCAGGAATATCGCGATGGGTCGGTGTCGGTGCAGCAATTCCCCGCGCACTTGGGAACGGTTGGATTACCAACGCTTGTGCTCGTGTTTCATCCGTACTATCAGCCGAAATATGATTTCAGGTGCGAGGGCGGCGCCACGTGGAACGGACGGAAGGTTTGGGTCGTTCATTTCCAGCAGAAGGCCAACAGCCACAGCGAGATGCTGGTGTATCACGTGAACGGGCGATTTTTTCCCGTAGGGATGAAGGGGCGCGCGTGGATCGATACGGAGACGTCGCAGATTTTGGCGATGGAATCGGACATGATCAAACCGATCCCCGAAATCCGGCTGATGCGAGATCACCAGTTGATCGAGTACGGGCCAGTGGCATTCGCAAATGCGCACACGAACATGTGGCTGCCCAAGAGCGCCGACTGGTATTGCAGCATCTCAGGGCATCGATATCACCGGCGGCATTCGTTCAGCAACTTCCTGCTGTTTTCGATCGATGATTCGCAAAAGCTTGGAAAACCAAAACAAACGGACGACGAAACGCAGAAGAACTAGCAGGCTGATTGATATCGTGGAACGTTCGAAAGCGGTTACGCCAACATCATAAAAAGTGATTTCTTCGATGAAAATTTCAAGACGCTCCGGATTTGCGCGCCGCGTATAATCTCGCTTTCGATTTCATGATCTGTCCTGGTCAACTGGCCCTATGTGTGGGAGCGAGTCACAGTTGTGTGTGACTTTGCGGCCGAATCGACGGAGTGGAGCGGACGCCTTATGAAGCCAGCGGTATTGCGATGTTGTTGTTTGTTGGCTGTGCTATTTACGGTGATTTCGGCCCCTGCACCTCTGTTCGCACAAACGGCTACTCCCGCGGTTACTTCTTCCTCGTCTGCTACAGACTCTTCGAAAGCCCTCAACGATAAGCTAGCCCAACTGGATCAGCGTGTTACCGCGGCGCAGTCTTCTGCGGACAACTCGTGGATGCTGGTCAGCGCCGCGCTCGTACTGATGATGACTGGACCGGGCTTGGCGCTGTTCTACGGCGGGTTGGTACGCCGCAAGAACATGCTGGCGACCATGATGCAGAGCTTCATGCTGATGGCGGTGATCTCGGTGCTGTGGGCGCTGGTGGGGTATAGCCTCGCTTTTGGCGGGCATGGGCCGGTGATCGGCGGATTCGAACACGCGATGCTGCGGGGCGTTGGCGCGGAGCCGAATCCCGACTATGCGGGAACGATTCCGCAATCGACGTTCATGATTTATCAGCTCATGTTCGCGATTATCACGCCTGCGTTAATCACAGGGGCGACGGCGGAACGCATGAAGTTCAGCGGGACGGTGTTGTTTTTGACGCTGTGGTTCTTCGTTGTGTACGCACCGCTGGCTCACATGGTATGGGGCAAAGGCGGAATGCTCAACGCGGCGCTCGGCGGAAGATTTCCGTGTCTCGACTTCGCGGGTGGCACGGTCGTGCACATCTCATCGGGTGTGTCTGCACTGGTGTGCGCTTTATATATAGGAAAACGAACGGGATTTCCGAAGCAGCCGATGACGCCACATAGCTTGACGCTCAGTTTTGTGGGCGCGTGTCTTTTGTGGGTGGGTTGGTTTGGCTTCAACGCAGGAAGCGCACTGGCATCGAACGCATTGGCCACGAGCGCATTTATCGCAACACACTTTGCAACGGCAGCGGCGGCGCTCAGCTGGAGCGCGGCAGAGTGGATCAAGAATGGTCGAGCGAGCGCGCTGGGCGCAATTTCCGGAGCAGTCGCCGGACTCGTCGCGATCACCCCGGCAGCGGGATTTGTTGGGCCGATGTCGGCGCTCGTGATCGGATTTATCGCGGGCATCGCATGCTATCTGATGGTGACGAAGGTTAAGTCGGCGTTCGGATACGATGACGCGCTGGATGCGTTTGGAGTACACGGCGCGGGCGGGACGATCGGCGCCATCCTGACGGGATTTTTCGCGCAGCAAGCGATTAACCCAATTTTCGGCGCTGGGAAGCCGGTGGGCGTTCTCGATGGGCACTGGGGCCAAATCGGCAATCAGTTGATCGGCGTCGCCATCGCCTGGGGATTCGCGATCGTAGGATCGCTCGTATTGTTGAAGGTGACCGACCTGATCACCGGAATCCGCGTAAGCGAAGACCACGAGATTGAGGGTTTGGACATTACGCAGCATGGCGAAGAGGCGTACAACTTGGAGCTGTAACGTAGACTGATCTCGACGGACACGGCTGCGGCCTGTTGTTTCGATACGTTGTCGTCTGGGAGCGGGCCGGCTGGAATCCGCAGTAAGATTCATGCACATCTTCGCAGCAACAAAATGAATCGCGAGATGTGGGAGCGCAAATTTTCATGATGAAACTTGAGGCGATCATCCAGCCCTCTCGATTCGAGTCCGTAAAGGATGCCCTGCGCGAAGCGGGAATCGAAGGCATGACCGTGACCGAAGTCCGTGGACACGGCCGGCAGAAGGGGCACACCGAGGTGTACCGCGGCCGCGAATACACCGTCGATCTTCTGCCGAAGATCAAGCTAGAGATGGTCTTGCCCGATAAATTGGTGAATACCGTTGTGGACACGATCCTGAAGACCGCCAAGACAGGAAAGATTGGCGACGGTAAAATATTTCTATCGAGGGTTGATGAGGCGATAAGGATTCGCAACGAAGAGCGGGGAGAGAACGCGCTCTGAGATGACGACTGCAGCCCGTCCCGGCCTCCGATTGTCGTTCGGTCAGCCCATAAAGAAAATGCAAGGTTCCGTTACCCCTCAGTCTGTCCTCGGCCCGCAAGCCGACGACGAACGCCAACGTATCCGCAAAGAGTTCGAGGCTGGTGTGAGCGCACGCCAGACCGTACTGTCGCTGTGCGCGCTGGCCGATCAGAAAACGCAGCAAGTGTTTGAGGATTCGTTGCAGACGCACGGGCAGACGTCGTCGGGGCTTTGTCTTGTTGCCTTGGGTGGGTATGGGCGGCGGCTGCTATTTCCTTACTCGGATCTCGACATTCTGTTTTTGTTTGGGACGGAGAAGGCGGAGCAGACATTCCGTCCGCTGATTTCGGATTTTTCGCGCACGTTGTGGGACATGGGGTTTCGCGTCAGCTCCGCGGGGCGAACGCTGGAAGAGTGCAAGCGGATCGAAGAAGACAATATTGAGTTTCATCTGGCGTTGCTGGATCGGCGATTCTTGGCGGGAGACAGCGAGCTATTCAATCGGCTCGACACCCGGATTTTGCCGACCTCGGAAAAGGCGGCGCGGCCATTTTTGCTGGCGCAGTTGCATAAGCTGACGAAAGACCGGCTCAATCGATATGGGAATACGATTTTTCATCTTGAGCCGAATGTGAAAGACGCGCCGGGCGGACTGCGCGACTACCAGGCAGCCGCCTGGTTGCGACAGATTGCGGAAAATAAGCAGTCGTTGAACATTACCGCGGCGGAAGAGGATCTGGCTTCGGGCGCGGTCGATTTTCTGAGCGCGATTCGCTGTTTCTTGCACTACGCGAACGGGCGTAACGACAACACGCTGACGTATGAGCTTCAAGCAGCTGCGGCGGAGCGGTCGCTGGGCGTTTCGGATGGCGAAGGTCGGAACGCTGCGGAGTGGATGCGGCTGTACTTCCGACATGCGCGCACGCTGAATCGGTTGCTGCTTCGTTATCTGGAGCAGAAGGCGCTCGTGCCGCAGACATTTCGGCAGCGATTTTTCAACGTCGCACGCGGGCCGAAAACAGAACCAACCAACGGCAGGCCGTTTGGCGTTCGCGACGGAATGTACGAGGTAATGGATCAGCCGGCGCTTTCGGATCGATCGCAAGTTTTTTCTTTGTTCACCGAAGCGGCGCGCGCTGGAATTCCGCTGAGCAGGCACGCAGAACGGTGCATCGCATACATCATGCAGCATCCGGAACTGCAGGTGCGTAACGCGGAAATCAGTTGGAGCGGCTTGCGCGAGATGCTGGGAGCGGATTATCCCGGATTTGCACTGCGTCCGATGCAGCGGCTTGGGTTGCTGACCGACGTCTTACCGGAATTCAGCCGCATCGATTCGCTGGTGGTGCGCGATTTTTATCATCGCTATACGGTCGATGAACACTCGCTGCGCACGATCGAGCATTTGCAGGAACTGGCCGATCCTCCGGACGAGCGTGCCGAGCATTTCCAGCCGTTATGGCGGACCGTTGACCGGCGAGACCTGCTGATATTCGCATTGTTGCTGCACGACATCGGCAAAGGCATGCCCGTCGAGAATCACGTCGCCGGCAGTTTGGAGGCGCTTGCGAGCGCGGCTGGGCGGTTGAAGCTCTCGGAAGAAGAAGTCGCGGAAGTGCATTTCCTGATCGAGCGCCATCTTGATATGTCGGCGACGATGCAACGGCGCGATATTTTCGATCCGGCGACTGTATCTGGATTTGCCGCGACAGTCGGAAACCAGGAACGTTTGCAGCGATTGTGCTTGCTCACTTATGCCGACATCCACGCCGTCAATCCGGAAGCGTTGACGCCGTGGAAGGCCGATATGTTGTGGCAGCTTTTTGTCGCAACGTCGAATCATTTCAGCCGCACACTCGATCGCGATCGTGTGCACGCTCCGGACGAAACGTCATTGCTTGAGCAGGTTCGTGGCGTACTCGATGGCGGAACGACCGAAGAGATCGAAAAGTTCCTCGAAGGTTTGCCGCGACGATATCTCGCAGTGCATTCGGCGAACGATATTGCCCAGCACATCGCGATGTATCGGAAGCTGAAGACCGAACCTGTCCAGATTGAATTACGCCCGAACGGGCGCGCGTTTTCGTTGACGTTGATGACGGCGGACCGGCCTTCGCTATTCGCAACGATTGCGGGTGTGCTGGCCGGTTGGGGCATGAACATTATTAAGGCGGACGCGTTTGCGAATGCCGCGGGAACCGTCGTCGATACGTTTCATTTTGCGGATTTGCATCACACGCTGGAGTTGAATCCGACGGAAATCGATCGGTTTCGGCGAAGTCTGGCCGATGTTGTAAATGGCAAAGCGCCGTTGCAGCCGCTGCTGCAAGGTCGAGATAAAGCGAGCCGTGAACGTCCGCCGAAGGTCGCGATCGAAACTAAATTCGGCTTCGACGACAATTCGTCGGAACACAGCACGCTGCTCGAAATCGTGGCGCAGGATCGGCCTGGGCTGCTCTATGACATCGGATCGACGCTCGCGCGGCTGTGGTGCAACATCGAGGTCGCGCTGATCGACACAGAAGGACAGAAAGTTATCGACGTCTTCTATCTGACCGAGCAGGGAAAGAAGTTGGGTGCCGAAAAGCAGGCAGCGTTATTTGAGGCTCTTCGGACAAAGCTGGGGTAGATTTTCACTTCGTCGATTTCTCGCCCCACACCTGGTAACCGCTTCCCTTAACATCTAAGTTCCTCTGCGAAGCCTTCCACCTCTAATCCGCATCGAAGGTGAGACAATCTCAGCATGCGCATAACGATTGCTCATAACAAATCGAAGCAAGAAGTCGTCGATTCAATCGATCGCGGGTTCGACGATGTCTTCAAAATGCAGGGATTGCCGCTGAAAATTGAACTCGAGCAGAAAAATTGGCAGGGCTCGACGTTGACCTTTGGTCTGAGCGCGAAGATGGGCTTCATGAGTTCGCCGATTAAGGGGACGATCGATGTCACCGATACCCAGGTAATCATCGACGCCGATCTTGGCATGTTCGAGCGATTTGTGTCGGAAGAAAAAGTGAAGGGCGCGCTGGCGACAAAGTTCAAAGGACTGTTGAACTAGCGCGCTGACCTCGGCTTCACATAAGCAGCCGATGTGGCCTGGGGAACAAACGTCACGAACAACGTTATCGTCTCGACTCAACACCGGGATAGCGTTGCCTCTCCTCTGCATGTGCCGCAGCTCATTCGGCTGAAAGTCCGCTTTTTCCCCGAGCAAAATTCTAGGCGAGGATTTGGTCGCGGAGGCCGCCGTAGGCGATGCCGCGGACCATTTCTTTGGCGTACATGGAGTAGGGGAAGCCGAGATCGATGTGGCTGGCTTCGTCGAGCGATTTCACTTGCTCTGGTGTGAGCGTGAGTTCGAAGCTCGCCATGTTGTCCTGGAATTGCGCGAATTTGCGCGCGCCGATGATGGGGATGACTGGGACCGGGCGATACCGCAGCCACGCTAGCGCGACTTGGGCTTGGCTTTTGCCGATCTGATCGGAGACTTTCTTCAGCGCTGCGACGATGCGATCGGCGCGTTGCTGATCGGGTATGAAATCTTTCATCATGTCGGCGTTCATGCGGCCTTGATCTCCTGACGAACCTTTGCCGTGATACTTGCCGCTGAGAATGCCGCCGGCGAGCGGCGACCATGCGGTTACGCCGATGTTGAGCGCTTTCGCCATCGGGATGAGTTCGCGCTCCACGGTTCGCTCGATCAGGCTGTATTCGATTTGCAACCCGACGAACGGCGACCAGCCGCGCAGTTGCGCGAGCGTGTTGGCTTGGGCGACCCACCAGGCGGGCGCATCGGAAATTCCGACGTAGAGAATCTTGCCTTGGCGAACGAGGTCGTCGAGCGCGCGCATCGTTTCTTCGGCGGGCGTGAGTTGATCCCAGATGTGCACCCAGTAGAGATCGATGTAGTCGGTCTTAAGGCGTTTCAGACTGGCTTCGACGGCCTGCACCATGTTCTTGCGGTGATTGCCGGATGCGTTCGGATCTTTGCGTGGGCATCGAGTTGGTGTACTTCGTGGCGAGCACGACGCTTTCGCGATGGCCGCTCATGAATTCGCCGAGCAGCGATTCGCTGGTGCCGTTGGTGTAGACGTTCGCGGTGTCGATGAAATTGCCGCCAAGCTTCGCGAAAGGCGTCGTAGATTTTTCGCGCTTCGTCTTTTGCCGCGCCCCAGCCCCAATCCTCGCCGAAGGTCATGGTGCCGAGAGAAATTTCAGAAACGCGGAGTCCGCTATTTCCCAGGAGTCGGTATTTCAATTTGGAGTTCCTTTGCGCTCGTGATGGTCGCTCCTCGA
The DNA here is from genome assembly GCA_963850795.1 of uncultured Acidobacteriota bacterium. Classification (GTDB taxonomy): domain Bacteria; phylum Acidobacteriota; class Terriglobia; order Acidiferrales; family UBA7541; genus Acidiferrum. The sequence goes on from CAWKNS010000021.1 coordinate 141,514, forward strand.
ATAGATGCGGGGGAGCGTGCAAGGTTGTGGGGCGATCGAGAACGCTATGCAAAAAGAAAAGCCAGGTTCTGTCAAACCTGGCTCGCAAGATGTGGGAATCGAGAAGTTTTACTTCGTGGAAGCAGGCTGCGCTTCGGCTTGGGCGGCTTTGGCTGCGGCCGCGGCGGCTACCGTCTTGTACCACTCGAAGGTGCGGCGCAGGCCTTCCTCGAAATCAACGGGAGCTTCGTAGCCGAGCAAGGTGCGCGCAGCGGTGATGTCGGCTTGCGAATCGCGGATGTCGCCTTCGCGGTTCGGTTCGTGCTTCGCTTCCATCGGATGACCGGAAATCTTGCCAAGTAACTGAACGACTTTGTTGAGCGAGACGCGCCCGCCGACGCCGACGTTGAATACTTTGCCGGAAACGTTGCTGGGCGCTTCAAAGGCGAGGAGATTTGCCTGCACGGCGTTTTCGACGTAGGTGAAATCGCGGGTCTGTTCGCCATCGCCGAAAATCACCGGAGTCGTTTCGTTCAGAGCGGCGGTGCAGAACTTTGCGAGCACGCCGGAGTAGGGCGAACTGGGATCCTGGCGCGGACCGAAAATATTGAAATAGCGGAGGCAGACATTTTCCAGGCCGTAACAGCGGCCGAACGTCTGGAGATAAAGCTCGCCGACAAATTTGGTGACGCCATAAGGAGAAATCGGCGCGGGTTGCATGGTTTCGACTTTGGGCAGCGTGGCGGTTTCGCCGTAAGCGGAAGACGACGCGGCGAAAGCGATGCGCTTCACTTTGGCGTCGCGCGCTGCGACGAGCACGTTGAGCGTGCCGTCGATGTTGATCGTGTTCGTGCCGATAGGATCTTTCACCGAGCGGGGAACGGAAGTGCGCGCGGCGAGATGCAGGACGAAGTCGGCTTCGTGCATCGCTTTGCGGACGATTTCGATGTCGGTGATGCTGCCCTTGATGAAGGTGATTTTGTTGCGGACTTCGGCGAGGTTTTCTTCCTTGCCGGCAGAAAGATCGTCAAGGACGACGACGCTGTGGCCGCGCTTGACGAGTTCATCTACGGTGTTCGATCCGATGAAGCCGGCGCCGCCGGTAACCACGTAACGCATGGGGAGAAACCCTCCTGGTTAACTGGGCTGATCTATTTGCTCGACCAACCTCGGGCCGCGTGGCGGCCGATCCGAATTCGTTTGCGGCGCACGGTGTCACGACAGCACTGCGTTCAAATGCCACCGATCGGTTTGAACTGTGGTGGGACAGTATCGCGGCTCGGACGCAAACCGGAAAATCGAGCGGACTGCGCTTCGGTGCGCTCAATTTGATGCACCGCACGCGAGATTGGCCGCGACCAGACTCGCGCGAAATCCTATTGTACGATGGAAGCAGACGGGGCAACCCACTGTTTGGGAAATGAGTCGCATAAGGGTTATGAGCTTGGGTAAAACTGCTGTCGGAATCGTCGTCATTGCGATCGTTGCGGGCGGCGCGTACTACTTCGTGCACGAGCGATCGGCGCGAGCCGAGCGGAGCGTGCCGGTGTCGCCTGTCGCGCCCGTGAGCGCGCCAGCTGAATCGCCCGCGCCGCCGCAGCCTTCGGCTTCGGTTACGGCGGCTCCGACTGTTGCTGCGCCTGTTGGCGCCACAGCCGCGAAGGCGGTGCCAGCTGGAGACCCGGGATTGCCGCTCAAGGGTGGTGAAGTGCTGGATTTCACTGCCGACGTGGCGAAGGTGAGCAACGTGGCGACGTTGGAGCTACAGACCGTCGAGAAGCGGAATTTCTATGGGAAGAATGCATGGCACTTGCAGGCGCTTGCGCACACGCAGAATCCGCTACGGATGGTGTTCGAGCTCGACGATCAGTTCGATTCGTACAGCGACGCGACGACGATGACCAGCATGCAGTACGAAATGCATCTGAGCGAGCGCGGGCAGAAGGTGACGTCGGTGCAGCATCTGACTTCGACCGGACGCGACGCGGCTGCGCCGAATGCGGTGCAAACCCATGTGCTGCCGGGCACGCGCGATCCGCTCGGCATGATGCAGTATTTGCGGCATGTCGATTGGTCGAAGACTCAGAAGGTGGAAGGGCCGGTTTACGATGGGCACAAGCTTTACGATGTGATCGCTTCGTTGGCGGGATCAGGGCAGAGCGTTGCCGTTCCGGCAGGGAACTATTCGGCGGATAAAGTCGAGATTCGCGTGTTCGATAACGGTCAGGAGATGAAAGACGCGCACTTCTTTGTTTATTTCGCGAAGAATGATGCGCGGACGCCGGTGTTGCTCGAAGCAGAGATGCCGTTTGCGTCGGCGCGTGTGGCGCTGAAATCCGCGAAGTAGTTTTCGGGTCTGCGGAGCTCCTTCCTTCAGCACGTTTCCGTGTGCTCTTTTGATGCGGCCCCTCCCCCCGGTACTTTTTTATAAGAATGTGATTCCGGAGGAGTTAGGTCGCGATTTTGTGCAAGAGTGTCATTCTATGGGGGTTAGGTTCGCTGTAGGACGCTGGACGATGCCATAAGCGCCGCAATCACAATGACTTGTGAAGAGTTGCGTCACTCACCTCTAGTGGACCAGCGCCGGGATTGATTGAGAAACGATTGTGCGCGCTTTCAGCGCTCGGGCAGAAGACGCTGGCGAGACGGCGGCGCTAGCAGCGCGAGCGTAAGCCTGGGCTGTCTTCTGGGAGTAAAGCTGCGGTATCCATCTTGCTGGAATTGGGTGTGATACTGTCAGTGCGACGCTGACGCGAACTATGTCTCCCACGACCGACGAGATACGACGCCAACTCAACGAAAGCGCACAGGTTAAGAAATCTTTTTCGCCGGAACTCATTCAGCGGATTGCCACTTTTGCGGAAAAATCGGCGGCGGCGCTGCGCGCCGGAGGCAAGGTGGTGTTGTTTGGCAACGGGGGCAGCGCCGCGGATGCGCTGCATCTATCGGCGGAGTTGGTGGTGAGGCTCCGCGCGGAGCGCCCTGGACTTCCGGCGCTGGCGTTGACTACAAATCCGTCGGTGCTAACGGCGGCAGGTAACGATTATGGATTCGAACGCATTTTTTCGCGGCAGATCGAATCACTCGTTGATTCAAAAGACGTAGTAGTCGCGCTGTCCACGAGCGGCACCAGTCCGAACATTTTGCGAGGGGCAGAAGCGGTCCGCGCTCGCGGCGCGTATTTGGTGGCGTTTACCGGCGAGACTGGCGGGCAGCTGGCTCCTCTTGCAGATCTTCTTTTGAATGTTCCTTCCACCGATCCCCAACGGATTCAGGAGTCACACATCACGATTGGGCATATCGCGTGTTCGCTGATTGAGAAGCTGGTTTCGGGCGTGAGCTAAGAGAACTCCGCGATTTCACACGCCTGGGCAAGCTGGGGCGCAGCAGTGCTGCGCCCGTACATAGCTTACGCGGTCCGGCCGGTTGCTGTTTACGCGGGCAAAATATTCACTCCCCAAAAAAGAAGGGCACGCCGGTGGGCGTGCCCTTTTTGATTTTGACCTGCGTTCGAACGAATTGTTTGTGTTCGAGCTAGCAGAGGACGATTTTGTCGCGGCCGCGCTGGACGCGGCGGGTGGCGTTGCGCGTGTCCACGACCAACTTGGCGGAATCGACGATGTTCGCGTAATCGTAGCTGGTGTGGTCGGTCGCGATGACGACGCCGTCGTAGCTGCCGATGGTCTGTGGATTGAGCGGCACGGACTTCATGTGTTCGTAGTCGTAGTGGCGCATCTTGTGAAGCTGCGGGAAGTAGGGATCGTTGTAATCGAGTTCTGCGCCGCGCTGCTGGAGCAACTGCATAATCTTCAGCGTGGGCGATTCGCGGAGGTCGTCGACGTCTTTCTTGTAGGCGACGCCGAGAATCAGGATTTTCGAGCCCTTGATGGCTTTCTTGCGATCGTTCAGCGCGGTCGCGACAGCTTCGACGACGTGATAAGGCATCGCGGTGTTCACTTCGCCAGCCAGTTCGATGAAGCGTGTGGCGAAATCGTATTCGCGCGCTTTCCACGAGAGATAGAACGGGTCGACCGGGATGCAGTGACCGCCGAGGCCCGGGCCGGGGTAAAAGGGCATGAAGCCGAACGGTTTGGTGGCCGCGGCGTCGATGACTTCCCAGATGTCCATGCCCATGCGGAGGCTGAGCATTTTCAGCTCATTGACCAGCGCGATGTTGACGCAGCGAAAGATATTTTCGAGGAGCTTGGCCATTTCGGCGGCCCGCGTCGAGCTGACCGGCACGACCTTGGCAACAATCTGGGTGTAGAGGGCGACAGCCGCGCGGCCGCTGGGCGGGATTGGCTCCGCCGACGACTTTCGGAATCTGGGCGAGGCCGTACTGCTTGTTGCCGGGATCTTCGCGCTCGGGCGAGAAGGCGAGGAAGAAGTCGCCGTTCACATTTTCGGCGTCCGGACCGGCAGCGATCGGGCACTTCAAGCCGCTCTTTTCGAGAATCGGCAGGACGAGCTCTTCGGTGGTTCCGGGATAAGTAGTGGATTCGAGAACGACGAGTTGGCCCTTTTGCAGGTGCGGATAGATCGATTCGCCGGTGTTTTCGACGTAGCTCAAGTCGGGTTCGCGGCGTTCATCGAGAGGGGTCGGGACGCAGATGATGATGGCGTCTACATCTTTGATCTCGGCGAAGTCGGTTGTCGCGCGGAAGTGCTTGCTGTTGACGTACTGCTGAATCTTAGCTTGCTGAATGTGCTCGATGTAGGACTTGCCTGCGTTGAGCATCGAAACCTTTTTGGGATCGGTGTCGAATCCAGTGACTTTGTGACCGGCTTCAGCAAAACGGAGGCCAAGAGGAAGGCCGACATAGCCGCATCCGATGATGCCGACGCGAAGCTGGGTACCTTTGAAGAATTCGGGTTTACGCTCGATTGCCATTTGAGTTTACGTCGCGCTCCTAGATAGTTGGGGGTGCAGAAGGCCGTGAAGGCCAGAGAACCGGGACACATCCATACTAGCAGGGTGAGAACTGGGTGCAAGAAACCAAGGTTCTACGAGTTCCAGAGTAAAAAGGTCCAGTACTGAGCTGGCCGGCGTGGACGCCGTAAGTGGTTTATTCACATGTGGTTATGATAGGTCATGGAGAAAGCGAGGGGGCGCTGACTGCTGGGTTGGAATGAGTTAAAGTATTCGGCTATGGTCGACGTGCATTGCCACATCTTGCCCGGGATCGACGATGGGGCAGCCGACATTCAGGAATCGCTGGCGATGGCGCAGTCTGCGATCAACGATGGCGTGACGCATGTAGTGGCCACACCACATTCGAGCGCCGAATACCGGTTCGACTATGACCGCGTGCGGGAGCTGCACGGCCAATTGCAGCGTTTGATCGGCGACCGGTTGGTGCTGGCGACGGGGTGCGACTTTCATCTGAACATGGAGAATCTAGAAGCCCTGCGGCGAGATGCGCGACGGTTTTGCCTGAATCAGAGGAACTATTTGCTGGTGGAGTTCAGTGAATATTCGATTCCGCCGAACACGGCGCACACGCTGCATGACATGCAGTTGATGGGGCTGCATCCGATCATCACGCACCCGGAGCGCAACCAGATCATCGAGGCGACGCAAGGAATGCTGGCATCGTGGATTCGGCTGGGATGCTATGGGCAGGTGACTGCGGCGTCGTTGACGGGTACGTTCGGGCCGAAAGCAAAGGCGGCCGCGCTGCGATGGATAGAGCAAGGGCTGATTCACTTTGTGGCCAGCGACGCGCACAATACACGAGGGCGGCCGCTGAAGTTGCAGCCCGCGTATGACGTGGTGAGCGAGAAGTTCGGCGATGTGCGAGCGCGAGCGTTGTTTTCGGACAATCCATTCGCGGCTTTTGAGGGGCGCGAATTGCCGTATGTACCGGAAGTCGCGCCCGCAGAGAATACGAAAGCGAAAAAGCGATTTTTGTTTTTTTGAGGGGAGCGACACCGAGTGCGCCGGAGGGAGCACCTGGATTGATGTTTCGGCTGTTATTTCACGACTTGGGGAGAATTGCATGAGGGCGGTGATCACCGGCGGCGCGGGATTTCTGGGTTCGCACCTTTGCGACCGATTTATCGCAGAGGGATGGGAAGTGCTATCGCTCGACAACTTGATTACAGGCGTTGCAGCAAATCATGCCCATTTGGCGAAGAATGCAAAGTTTAAGAGCCGGAACGACGTTGACGTTTGCGAACCCATTTCGGTCGATGGAGCTGTGGATTACGTTTTACATTTCGCATCGCCGGCGAGCCCGTTCGACTATTTGAAGTTTCCGATCGAGACGATGCGGGTCGGTTCGGTGGGAACGCAGAACGCGTTGGATTTAGCGCGCACGAAGAAGGCAAAATTTTTCATCGCTTCGACAAGTGAATGCTATGGCGATCCCGATGTTTCGCCACAGCCGGAGAGTTATTGGGGCAAGGTCAATTCGATTGGGCCGCGCGCCGTTTACGATGAGGCGAAGCGCTTCGGCGAAGCGATGACGATGGCGTATCACCGCTATTTCGAGGTCGATACGCACATCGTACGAATTTTCAATACATATGGGCCGCGGATGCGGTTGAACGACGGCCGGGCGCTACCGAATTTTGTGCACCAGGCGCTGACGGGGAAGCCGATCACGGTTTATGGAGAAGGGCAGCAGACGCGCAGCTTTTGCTATGTGTCGGATCTGATCGACGGCATCTATAAACTGGCGATGTCGGACGAACATCTGCCGACAAATATCGGGAACCCGCAGGAGATCACGATTCTGCAGTTCGCGGAGAAAATTCGCGAGCATTTCGAGAACGCGCCGAAAATTATTTTCGAGCCATTGCCGCAGGACGATCCCAAGCAGCGCTGCCCGGATATTTCGAAGGCGAAGAAATTACTGGGATGGGCGCCGAAAGTAGGGCTCGCCGAGGGCCTGAAGATTACGATGGATCATTTCAAGCGCGAGTTCGCGGCGAAAAGTTAGTCCGCAGTCCGCAGAAAGGTGGGGACGTAAAGTCGCCGCTACATTGACGCGTGCCGCGAAGCCGGGAACCCTAACGAAAGCGCTTGGTTATCGCGCGGCTTGGTGAGTGGCGGCGCGGACTTCTTCGCGGCCGAACGAGAAATACTCGAAATCGAGTTCGCGCATGCGCTGCGGGGAACAGATATTCCGGCCGTCGATGATCAAACGGCGAGCCATGAGCTTTCCCGCTCTGTCCCAATCGACATTCTTGAATTCGTCCCAGTCGGTGCAGATCAGGACGGCCTCGGCATCGCGCAACGTCTCGTAAATGTCTTCGTGATACGTGATTTGCGGGAGGACCGCTTTCGCGCGGGAGATCGCTTCGGGATCGGTGGCGTGCACGTCAGCGCCTTCATTGACCAATCGCTGCGCGACGTCGAGCGCCGGCGAAAAGCGAGTGTCATCCGTGTTGGCCTTGAACGCAAGCCCGAGTACGGCGATGCGCTTGCCCTTGATAACCCACAAAGCCTGGTGAACTTTTTCGAGGAAGCGGTCGATGCGCTGTTTGTTGACGCGCTCGGCGGCTTTCAGAATGTCGAAGTCCACGCCGACGGTTCCGGCGAGATGCACGAATGCTTGAAGATCTTTCGGGAAACAGAATCCGCCAAAACCCAAGCCCGCGTTTAGGAATTTTCCGCCGATGCGCGTGTCGAGACCCATGGCGTGCGTCACTTCATTTACGTTCGCACCGAGTTTTTCGCAGAGGTCGGCGAGAACGTTGGCGTAGCTGATCTTCAGCGCGAGGAACGAGTTGGAAGCGTGCTTGATGAGTTCGGCGCTATTGATCGTGGTGACGAGAAGCGGCGCGTCGGCGGCCGCTGGGCAACCGTTTTTGTGAACCGGGCACACGAATTTTCGTTCGAGAATCGGACGATAGATTTCCCGCATTTGCGCGGCGGATGCTTCGTCTTCGACGCCGACGACGATGCGATCTGGGTGGAAGAAGTCTTCGACAGCGGTGCCTTCACGCAAGAATTCAGGATTGGAGACGACGTGAAAAGTTATGCGCGCTGTTGCGCGAATATGCGTTGAGAGCGCGACGCAGCTCGAGGCCGGTGCGCGCGGGAACCGTACTTTTCTCGATGACGAGTTTCGACGAACGTGCTTCGGTGGCAATTTGCCGTGCGACGTTATCGATTGCGGAGAGATCGGCTTCGCCGTTTTCCTTCGGAGGAGTGCCGACGCAAATAAAAATCGCGTCACTCTTGCGGAAGGCTTCGCCAGCATCGGCGGTGTACGAGATCTTGCCCGATTTACGGGTCGTTTCCAGCACTTGATCCAGGTAATGCTCGTAGATGGGAACTTCGCCGGCGTTCAGTTTCGCAATCCGATTAATATCAACGTCCGTGCAGATAACGTCATGACCTGCCTGAGCCAAGCAAGCGCCAGTAACCAACCCTACGTACCCACAGCCAACGACACAAAGATTCAAGGTGCTTCTCCCAGGAAAGACAGCAAAGTAATTTCAGAAAACCAGCTCGGAGCCACTATTGTGGCGGAAAAAAAAGCGCGGGGAAAGTGTTAGGTGTTCCGATTGTGCTTATCGAGCCGACGCGAATTGGATGCGTTTCAGGCCTAAACGTTTGCGGGTCGTGCTGGGTTTCGCCCAAGCAACAGGCCACGTAGTCCCAGAATGCCAGGCGTGGTTGGCGGCGGAGCACGGTCCAGAGCAGGCGAGCCGATTCGTCGCGGTTGATTTCGCTGAGCGTATTTTTCGTTGCGATGTTCATTAGATCGACGAGATGCGAATAGTCTTTCTGCTGAAAGTGATGCATCGTGCGGCGAATGAGCCAATGCGTGTCGAGCTCGCGGCGCAGCTTGCGCAATTCGAGGCTTGCGCCATCGCGCAGAATCGACTGAGCGACGCCGATGGCGCCACGAAATCCGGTGACGATGCCGCCGACAGTCGTGACCTTCACCTGTGCGGCCGCATCGCCGACGAGATAAACGTCTCCATTGCCGACACGGCGCTTCACGGGGATCCATTTTCGATAGACCGGAATTTGCGCGCCCTGCCATTCGAGCGGCTCCATTCCTTTTTTGTCGAGGAAGCGCGCGAGACGTTTTTTTGTGTCGGCGCCTTCGCCGATGATGCCGAGCGCAGCGCGTTCGGAAGATTCCGGGATGAGCCAGTAGAAATAGGGAGTGTCGTCGGGGACGAACCAGACGCGGGTTGTGTCCAGCGGACAATCTTTGGGAAGCCGCACGATCGCTTGAACGAGCGGAACGGTTTCGATCGGGGGCCAGCCCGCGGTGCGTGCGACGCGGCTGGTGGCGCCGTCGGCTCCGACGACGCTCGCCGCGTGTAATTCCTGGCGGTGTCCCGCGGATTCGACTTCGAGATGCAGGCCGCGCGAATTGGGAGAAAGGCCCACGAATCGTGAGTCGAAAGAGACCTGAGCGCCGGCTTGCTGCGCTTCTTTCGCGAGGCCGGGGATAAGCTTCGAGCGCTCGATGATCAGGTCGGGTTTTGTAGAGCGCGATCTGCGCGGAACGACCGTCGGTGAAAAGTTCGAAACGGCGAATTTCGTTGAGGATGCTCGTACCGGCGGAAGCGCCAAGTTGATTTCGAAAGTGATCGGTGACGATCAGCGTGCGCGGGTCAGGATCGAAATCGGATTTCGATTCGAGCACGCGAACGGCGCGGCCGCCTCGCGCGAGTGCTGTCGCCGTGAACAGACCCGCGGCGGAGCCACCCACAATGACGATCTCTTCTTTTTGCCGGCTGGGGCCGGGTTGCGACGAAAAATTTGCCACGATTCAGCGGATTCCTATGACACGGACAAAGGTTCATCAGCGAATAGCCGATAAACGCAAAGTTTAGGTACGGACTTAGGGGTGAATGACTGCGCGAGCCGCTTCACCACCGATTGGAAATTCGACTGGTGCAAGTATAGCGAAATCAAAAGTGGGGACAAAACCTTGGAGGCGGAATTAGACTGCCGGCCGAAAGATTTTACAAGTGGCGACACAGTTGAGCGGCGGTGATTAGGCTGCGACTGCAGTTGCAGTTTGTTTGCGCTTCTGTGGTTCATAAGGAGCGCGCTCCAGCAGAGCGACGCCGGCAAGCGTGAGTACAACGCCGATTGCGGCGATCGAGAGAGCGCCAGCAGGAGAGACATACGTCACGAGCACGGCGGCGCCACCGGTAATCACGCCGAGAGAATACATCCCGAGCACGGCGCCGCGCTGGCCCCAACCGAGATTGGCGAGGCGGTGAGCGGTGTGATCTTTGCCGGGGGTGGTGAACGGGATGAGGCCGCGGCGCGAACGAGAAATTGTGACGAGCGTCGTGTCGAAGATTGTGGCTCCGAGAATCAGGATGGGGACGAGCCAGCCGGAAATGGAATTTGCGTTTTCGAGGCGGAGCTTGAGGCCGAGCGTGGCCATCAGGAAGCCGAGAAACATGGCGCCGCCGTCGCCCATGAAGATTTTGGCGGGTTTGAAATTCCAGCGGAGAAAGCCGGTTGCGCCACCGAGGACTGCCGCGGCGAGCGTGGTGACCAGAGTCTGGCCGTTGAGGTAGGCGATCATCGCGAAAAAGATGGAGGACATGGCGGCGACGCCGGCACAGAGGCCGTCCATGTGATCGAGGATGCTGAACGAGGCGGTGATACCGACGACCCAGACGACAGTGAGAGCGGCGTCGAGGGCGTAGCCGGCTCGACCGGCGACGAATGTCTCGAAAACTTGCGCATGAATTCCGCTGGCGAGAAGGATCCCGGCGGCGATGGGCATCGCGACGAATAGTTTGATCTGGTGGTGCAGCCAGCCTTTGTCGTCGAGGAAACCGACGGCGGCGACGAGCGTGGCGCCGGTGACGATGCCGAGGCTCTGTGCTCGCGCGGGACCGTCGAACGCGAACAAAACTGCGAGCATGATGGCGCCCCACATCGCCAGACCGCCGAGTAGTGGGATCGGCTGCATGTGGACCTTGCGCGGTCCGGGCAAATCAACCATTCCGACGCGAAGGGCGAGCGCGCGAACTGGGACGGTGAGCATCAATGATGCGAAGAGAGCGATACCGAAGGCCAATAGTCCTGCGGCCATGAGTCCTCGATGATTTGTGATCGCGCCGGCCGGGGAGAGACTGCAAACAGCCGGCGATTCACGTAAATTTATGCGCGGTTGGGAACCGAGCATCCCAAGTATTTACGGTACTGACAAGTAAACTAGCTGTCCCACTCAGCTTAACTCAAGATACCCTGTGCGATGCAAGCGGAAATGCGAAAGATTCGTGGGGCGGGCGAGATGGTTAACGGCGGGTGGGGCGGGTTTCTGTGGATTGGCTCGATTGACTGGTGGCTATCGCTGGGCGGCGGATTCGAGGATGCGTGGCGAATTTCTGGATTTCGGCGGCGCGGGCATACCGAGGTGCGGCGGTGCGAGCTGCGGCCCCCATCGCGACAACGCGGGCGGGGTCGGTGAGTAACGCGCGGACTGTGGCTACGACTTCTTCGGGCTTGTCGGGATCGGCGGAACAGCCGAAGTCTTCGCGTGCGCCGAGTGTGGCGGCGTCGGTTTCGCGCGGCGCGACTGCGAGGATGGGTCTGCCGGCGGCGAGGATGCCGTACATTTTGCTAGGGACTACGACGCCTTCGAGGCCACGCTTGATTGTGATGACGTGGGCGTCGGCGGCGGCGAGGACGGAAGAGATTTTGTTCGGAGGGAAAGAAGGGAAGGAAACGGACGTTTGGTGTGGCGGACGCGAGTTCCTGCAAGCGAGAGCGTTGGGCGCCGTCGCCGACGAAGACGAGTCCGACGCCGTCGGATTGCAGTTCACGAGCGGCGGTCAGCAGCGTTTCCCATGCGCCGTAGAAGCCGAGGTTGCCTGCGTGTAAGAGGACGAATTTGAAATCGCCTCGAATCGCGCGAATTACATCAGTGTCGAGTCCGGCGGGTGTCGCCGGCGAAAATGATTCCACTCCGTCGCGGACGATGTCGATGCGATCTGGCGCGACACCTTTCGCGGAGATGCGCGCCTTCATGTCTTCGCCGAGGACGATCACGCGCGTGGCGCGGCGCAGCGCCCAGCGATGCAGTTTCTCCCAAACGCGCGCCATCAAGCCCGGCTTGACGATCGAGCCGCCGACGGCCATGTCGGGGTACATGTCGCGGATGTTGTAGACGAATGGTTTGCGCTTCAGCATTGCGATGAATGCGCCGACGATGCCTTCGAAAGGGTGGATCGGTCATTGCCAGGACGACGTCGCATGAGACGAACAGCGCGCGCGGAACGCTCAACGCGACGTAGGACAAATAGTTGAAGACGCGCCTCGCCATTTGGGTTCGCGGGTAGTCGGTCGAGCCGACGCGGATGACGCGGACTCCGTTTGAGTGTTCGGTCTGCCAGAGGTGCCAGGAGCGACGTTCGGTGGGATCGTAAGAGGGTCTGCCGCAAATCACCGTCACTTCATGTTTCGGCGCAAGCGGCTCGATGAAAGCTGCGGCCATCCTGGCTGTCGCCGAAGTGTCGGGCGGATAGTAAAGATTGAGCAGGAGAACTTTCATCGAGTCGGCGGGTGCGACGCGGCGGTCATTTTTTTGTGATGAAGAAATCGCCGAGAGCCAGCGCATCCATCTGCGTTCGCTGAAAACAGTCCAGCGCTTCTTCAGGGCGGCAAACGATCGGCTCGTTGTCGTTGAACGAAGTGTTTAACACGATGGGTACGCCGGTCGCTTGTTCGAATTCGTGATGAGTCGCCAGTAGCGCGGATTCGCCTCGCGCGTCACCGTTTGCAAACGCCCGGTGCCGTCAACATGCGTGGGCGCGGGGATGTGCTCTCGCTTTTCCGGTCGAACCGCATAGGCCATCGTCATGAATGGCGATGGGTGCGATTGCTCGAACCATTCTCCGGTGGACTCCGCCAAGATAGATGGTGCAAAAGGACGGAAAATTTCGCGGTGCTTGATGCGGCGATTCAAAGTGTCTTTCATGTCGGGCCGCCGGGGATCGGCGACGATGCTGCGATTGCCGAGCGCGCGCGGGCCCCATTCGGCGCGTCCCTGAAACCAGCCGAGAATTTTTCCGTCAGCGACTACCGCGGCTGCGCGCTTGCAGACGTCTTCTCCGTTTGATTCGCTCACGCAGAAGCCGTTATTCGCGATGGCGCTTGCGTCGATTGCCCTTCGGATTTCATCGCGTGAGAATTCCGGGCCCCAATAGGAATTGCCCATCGCAAAAGAGCGCGGCTTCCCAAGCTTCTGATGCCAAATGTAATACGCAGCTCCGATCGCTAGCCCCGCATCACCCGCGGCCGGTTGCACAAACACTTCTTTAAATGGAGTCGCCTCAAGAATCTTCCCGTTGGCGACGCAATTGAACGCGCACCCGCCCGCAAGACAAACGGACTTTAGTCCCGTTTGCTTGGCGAGCTTCGTCAACATGCCGAGATAAACTTCTTCGAGGCGTGCCTGAAGCGACGCCGAAAGGTTCTTGTGCCGTTGCTCCAGCGGAGCTTCCGCTGCGCGTGCCGGCCCGAGACGCCGTGCCATTTCGTCGGAGAACAGTTTGCCGACGGTCGGTGTTTTGCCCGCGTCGGCCCAACTCATTTCCGGGCCGGTGCGGTGATGAACGAAATAGTCGAGTCCAAGCTCAAAACCATTCGCTCGCGAATTCGGATCGAACCGCACGATCTCGCGAAACACGTCGAGCGATTCGGGCTGGCCATACGCCGCCAGACCCATCACCTTGTATTCGTCGCCGTATTTTGGGAATCCGAGATATTGCGTGACCGCGCTGTAGTAGAGGCCTAGCGAATGTGGAAACGCCACCGCGCCGTCGATCTTCATTCGCGCGCCCGCGCCCGTGCCCCACATCGTGCTCGCGAAGTCGCCGAGACCATCGGCAGAGAGCAGTGCCGCTTGTTCAAACGGCGAAACGAAAAACGCGCTCGCGAGATGCGCCTGATGATGCTCCACGCGATGGAACTGTGACTTCAGCTTCGCCGGATCGCTGTCGAACGCCGCCGCGAGCGCTTCAGGAATTCCCGCGAATTTCACGAGTACCTTGGCGCGTTCGCGCGCAAACGACGGCATCTTCATTGCGTACAGAAGTTTTGTCGCCATCCTCGCGTAAGGGTCGCGCGGCACCGCGACGTGATCGACATCGACAAGCGTGATGCCGGCGGCTTTCAGGCAATACTGAATCGCCAGCGCAGGAAATCCCGCGGCGTACTTCACGCGATTGAAGCGCTCTTCCTCAACCGCCGCCACGAGCTTCCCGTCGCAGACAATCGCGGCCGAGGCGTTGCCGTGGTACGCGTTGATGCCAAGAATATTCATTCGGTAAAGGCAGTGTACACGGGATTATCCTATAGCCTCTGCGCTCGAAATCTCAAAATTGCGCGCGTTACGAAAGATTCAGTCGGCACCATTCGTTCAACACGTAAATCGACCACGGCCGCGACCAGGAGGTCTTCCCAGCTAGAAAATCCTGCCAGACACTTTTCGCGCCGTTCGCATGCACATGACTCCCAAGCGCTGGAGATAAATCGCCCAAGCTCCGCTCGATTCGGGCCCGCAGCGGTCCGCGCAGCCATTCCTTCCATGGCAACGTGAACGTCTTCTTAGGCTGCTCAAACACTTGCTTCGGCAGTGCGCCTTCAATTGCCGAAGCCAACAGCGCTTTCTGCACTCCCGGCCGCTGACGCGCCGCGTCGGGCAACGAGCTCACAAACTCCACCAGCGGCGTATCGAGCAGCGGCACGCGCACTTCCAGCGATTGCGCCATGCTGACCGAATCCGTGTCGCGCAACAGCGTGCTCACCATATAGCTGCGCATCTCGAGCCATGAGATCGCCGCGATGGGCTCAAGCTTGCGCGCAACATCGGCGATCCGTTCCAGACGCCCGACCCAAGTCGGCTCCAGCGTGACGCCGTCGGCATTCACCGTACTCGGCCGAAAGCGCGGCTCGATCAGTCTCGACAGCTCCGCAACAGGAAACAATGTCCGCGTAAAAAAATAAGGATGCGGCAAGGCGTCCGGCGCAATCCACGCATCAATCACCTTGCGCGCGCCATCCGAACTCGCGCGATTGCCGATTATCGCCCGCAAGATCGGCGCCAGCGCGCGACGAACCGGCGCCGGCGCAAACCACGCCGTGCGAATCAGACGTTCGAGCCGCGGCACGTTCTGAAAAGTCCGATAGCCCGCGAACAGCTCGTCTCCGCCCAGTCCCGACAATGCCACCTTCAAACCTACTTCTCGTGCCGCCCACGACACGAAATACGTATTGATGCCATCCATCGTCGGCTGATCGAGCGCGCCGATGGCTTCATCTAGACGGCCGAGCATCGCTTCTCCATCCAGCGCGACTTCGCGATGTTGCGTGCCGCACGCTTTTGCGACCTCACGCGCCAGCGCCGCCTCGTCGTAAGCAGTCCCCGGAAACGAAAGCGTAAAGCTCCAAATATTCGGCTTGATCTTGCCGGCGATTGCCGCAATCGCGCCTGAGTCCATCCCGCTTGATAGAAACAGTCCGACGGGAACGTCCGCAATCAGGTGCGCCCGCACCGCGTCTTCGAGCATCGGACGAACACGCGCCGCCGCCGTTTCAAAAATGCGCGGCTTGCGCGGATCGCGCGCCGCCGGCGACCGCATCAAGTCCCACCAGGGCCGCGCGCGCGGCGTGCGCCGCCGTTCCGGCACATACAACAGCATCCGATGCCCGGGAGGAAGCGAAAAAACACCTTCGATCAACGTCACGGGTTCCGACACGCTGCCAAAAAGAAAGTACGACGTCAGCGCGTCGGGCGAAATCTCCTTCGCCGCATTTGCGTCGCCCCGCGCCAGCAACGCCCGCACTTCCGACGCGAACAAAAATCCATCCGCAGTCTGCGTGTAATACAGCGGCTTAATCCCCAACGGATCTCGCGCAAGAAAAAGCAGCGGCGACGTCGCATACCGCTTCCGCAAATCGAGCAGCGCGAACGCAAACATTCCGCGCAACTCGGGCAAACAATCCTCACCCCATTCTTCCCACGCGTGCACCAACACTTCCGTATCGCCCTGCGTGGAGAATATGTGTCCCAGCGAAGTCAGCCGTTCGCGCAGTTCGCGATAGTTGTAAATCTCGCCGTTGAAAATGACTGCGACATCTTTCGCTTCATTCCACGCAGGCTGATGCCCGCCAGGCAGATCGATGATGCTTAGGCGTCGCATCCCGAGCGCGAGTCCCGGCGCGCGCGAATCGTTTACCAAGAAACCATCTTCATCCGGACCGCGATGACGCAGCGCCGCCGTCATCGCGCGCACCTGTCCCTCAGCCTCAGTCGTGCGATTTGCGAATGCGGCGCCGCAAATGCCGCACACGCTTTAGTGAATCTCCGGCGTAGTCAAAAACGCGGAAGTGGCGCGCAGAAAATGCTCGCGAAAATGAAAGCGGGAAACTCGCAGCAGCCGGTCGGCATACCAGGCAAGGAGGAAGCGCAACGTCATCAACACCGCTGCAATCGCCGCGGTGATCACCAAAACCAGAAACGATTCACGCTCCAAGAGCAAACTCCAATCAAGAGTTTCATCCCAGCCGGGAAGCACCGATTCTAACAGCTTCCTCAGATGAAAACCGTCCAGAGGCAAGCGCGCGAGGCGAACATGTGCATAGCGGTCGTAGCTATAGTTGGCCGGATAATTTTCCACGCCACGGATCGCTTCGCTAAATCTCGCCGGATCCTGCAGCTCTTTGCGCGTAAGAGGTCTTCCGCGGACGTCGCGCATCACAATCCGAAACGACGGATCGACCACAATCCATCGCCCATCGACCAACACTTCAGCAACAACATGTTTCGTTTTTCGATCAGGCGTGAGTAAGAGCAGCCGTCGCGATTCGAGCCCGGAACTGCGCGAAAGATTGAGGAACGCGTTGGTCGCGCTGCCGCAAACAGCCAACAGTTGCCGGTAGTTGAGCGTATTTTCCGGATTGCGCGGCGATAAATCATCAGGTTTCGCCGCCTCTGCGCGTGCGGGCCCGTTTTTCATCCACGCTAAAATCGCTTCGATCTTCTGCTCTGGCTGCTCTGAAGCGGAAACCACGGCATCCGAGAATCCGTGCAAGTATTGGCGTACCGACCATTCTCGAACCGCCGCGTAGGCGAGGCACACCATCGAAGCGACGAGCAGAAAATTGACCGCCCGCCACGTCGCGCGGAATGCTGAAGTGCGTGACATTTCAATATACTAAACAATAACAGAATCGAATTATTGCATGGGAGAGTGAGGAGAGACAAGAGTCGCATACAGTGACTGCATCGCGTCGGCCGGCTCGGTCCAGCCAAGGCGTGCCGCGGACTCGCGGCATCCGGTTGAGAGTCTTGTGTAAAGGGAAGAGTCTGCTAAGAGGGAGTGAATAGCCCGAGCGATAGCGTCCGCGTTGTGAGCGACGACGATACCCGCTTCATCAGCGAGCAAGGGCGCGATGCCGCAGCCCTCAGTCGCCACAACGGGCGTCCCGGCCGCTACAGCTTCGGCGGCAGTGTTGCCAAAATTTTCGTTTTGCGAGGGGAGCACGAACACGTCGGCATCGCGATACGCTTCCCATTTTGCGCCGTCAAACAGGGGCCCAGTAAAAGTGACTCGCTGCCCAACGCCAAGTCGCGTCGCCATCTTCGACAAGCCCGTCTTTAGTCCCTCGTCATCCGGGCCAGCAAACACGAGGCGCACATCTTTTTTCTGTAACGTCTCGTTACCGATCTTCGCAAAAGCCTCCAGCAGCAAATCCGGACTCTTCTTCGCCGACAGCCGCCCCAAAAACAAAATTACTTTCGACTCGGCGGGAATTCCGTGCTTCGTTCGAAACGCTCCGCGCAGCGGCAATTCCGCGGGCGCTTCCACTCCGTTCCGCCGCAGAAAAATCTTCTCGCGCGCAATTCCTCCCGACACAAGCTCATCCGCTTCCTGTTCCGAAGTCGCGATAAAAATCGCGCACCGTCGAGCATCTTCTTCCCGAACACCGACTGATACACGCGCTTCTTCCAAAAGCTCCGAACGATGGGCAAAAACATCCCGATCGGCTCAATCACATAAGGAATATTCAGTGCGCGGCATTGCGCCGCAATCGTAGGGCCCAGCAAGTCATACAATCCAAAAATATGCACGACGTCAAAATTCCGCAATCGCGCCCGGGCAAATCGCTTCCCCGCCGGATTCCAACTTAACGCGCGATAGTGCAGCCAGGTGGGCAAATAGATGGCTTGGACGCCGTCCTCATCCTGGCGCCATCCAAAAGGCGATCGCGTAGTCCCCGCGGGAGCAACGCCGCCGGTGAAACGCTCTTCCAGCTTCCAATCCGCCGTCAGCACGGTCACCTGGTGCCCGCGCCGCGCCAATTCGCGTGACAGCGCTCGAACTTTTACCGGAGGCCCGCCGAACTCATAAAACGGAGCATAGCTCTGCGTCACATTCAGGATTCGCATAGCTCGCGCAGAGTTTTCTTCAGGGATTTTGCGAACACCCCAAATTTAAATTCGCGATTCACGCGCTCGCGTCCTCGCGCCCCCATCTCGCGCGCCAATGCCGGATCGGAAAGCAGCGTCTCGATTGATGTCGCAAGCTGCGGCACATCGCCGTGCTGCACGAGATATCCGGTCTTCCCATCGTCGATCACTTCTGGCGCGCCGCCATGCGCTCCGCCGATCACTGGTTTCCCTCGCGCCATCGCTTCCAAATAAACCAGCCCAAATCCTTCGCCGCGGCTCGGCAACGCGAAAATCTCGCACGCCGAATAACACGCCGCCAGCTCCGCGGACGTCAGCCCCGTATAAAAATGCACGTGCCCCTGCACGCCCGAACTTTTTGCCATCTGCTCGAGCCAATCGCGATCGTCGCCGTCGCCAACGGCGACCAATTGCAAATCGGGCCAATCCTGCAGCAGGCGCGGAAGGGCAGTGATCAGCGTATCCGTCCCTTTATATCGTTCGTTCGCTTGCCAGCGCCCGACCGTCAAAATCACGCGCCCAGCCGGATAATTTAGCGGCAATGAAGACTGCGCCGTCGCAACGGCCAAATTTTCGAAATCAGGATCGAGCGCCCAGGGCAAAACGCGAATGCGATCGCGCGGAATTTGCTGCTGTGTGGCGACGTGATCCGCGGTGTCCTGCGTCGGCGTCAGAATCATCGTCGTGCGTCGCAAAGCGCGCCGCCGCAACGTCGAAAGCGGATCCCACACTTCGATTCCGTGCGCCACGACGATCGATTTCATTCGCGGCGCCGCGATCCTCATTCCTTGCACAACCGGCGCCAAAAAAGGATGCCCCGCGACGACCAGCTTCGCGTGCCGCCTCGCCGAACGCAGCGCCGTGGCCGCGAATCGTCCCTTCGCGCGCTGGCTGCCCGTGAAGACGAATTCTCGATCGCCCACCGACATGCGATGCAGTTCGGGCGAATCGTTCAGGCTCAACAGCCGGCACTCCATTTTGCGGCTCTCGGCGAATTCGCTGATCACCGCCGCCAAATGACGTCCTGCTCTCTGGATCCCGCCGGCTGAGTCGAGCTCGGGAAAGAGGCCAATAATCACGCGCCGAGTCTGCCAACAGCAGCGACGGAAGGCAAGACGCGAATTGAATTGAGGAGGATGAGTCGATGAGCGAAGAAGCTAGCGCGTAGAGTGCGAAGCATCGATGACGCCAAGCAAATCGCTCATGCGATCCAGATAGATGTCCGCCGGATGTTGCTCGCGATCGTGAACCCCAAATCCATAATTCACCGCGGTCGCGATCATGTCTGCGTTTCGAGCCGTTTGAATGTCCACTTCCGAATCTCCAATCATCATCGCGTCGCGGCCGTTGACTCGAAACTCGCCGAGTATAGTCTTCGCTCCGAGCGGATCGGGTTTCTTCGTCTCGAAACTGTTCCCGCCATAGATCGATTGAAAATATTTTGCCGCGCCTAACGCTTCCAGAATCCGCACGCTCATCTTTACCGGCTTGTTCGTCAGCACCGCCATCGCGATCTTCTGGTCGCTGAATTTCGCCAGCGTTTCGGCCGTCTCGGGATACAGACAGGTGTTATCGAGCTTGTGCTCTTCGTAGTAGTCCAGAAAATAGCTCAGCCCTCGCGCTAGTTCGTCTTCTTTCGCCACGCCGCCCAACGCGCGAGACACCAGCCTGGGGGCGCCGTGGCCGATGTAGCTCGAAATGACTTCATCGCTCAATTTCTCGCGGCCCATCTCGGTGAGCATCGCGTTCACGGAGAGAATCAAATCCAATTTTGAATCAATCAATGTCCCGTCGAGATCGAATATCAGCGCGCGCACGGCATACTTTTTGGGAGTCGTCATGAACTTCTCATTCTAATACGCCGCCGGCAACCGCTACGTCGCTGAAATGCCCCTCGCAAGCTGGAAGCATGCGGTTCTAGGGATTCAATTTCCTCGTTTGCCTGCCCCTGCAAATTCCCGTATCGTATGAGATTCGTTTGCGGCAAATATCCGCAGCGTGCGGCTGCGCTACCCGAACCATCGGAGAACATCGTGAAAAAGAAGATTCGCGCCATCCAATTCGGCGTCGGTCCTATCGGCGCCTCCACCGCGCGCCTCATGCGCGAAAAGCAGGCCATCGAAATCTGCGGCGCCATCGATAGCGACCCGGCAAAAGCAGGCCGCGACCTCGGCGAAGTTATCGGCGCCAGCGACGCTCCGTGGGGCGTGAAAATTTCCGCCGATGCGAGGGAAGTTCTCGAACAAAACGCCGACGTCGTGATTCACACTACGTCTTCGTCGTTGCCGAAAGTAATGGATCAACTCCTCGCCTGCCTCGAAGCGGAGTCTTCCGTCGTCTCGACGTGCGAAGAGCTTTCGTATCCGTATCGCACGTACCCCGAACTTTCGGCTCAGCTCGATGCAGCCGCAAAAGCGGCGGGAGTCGCACTCGTCGGCACCGGCGTTAATCCCGGTTTTGTGATGGACAAACTCGTCGTCACGCTCGCTGCTGTTTCGCAGCGCATCGAACATGCGAAAGCTTTGCGCATTGTCGACGCGTCCAAGCGTCGTCTTCCGCTTCAGAAAAAAATTGGAGCCGGCATGACCGTCGAAGAATTTCGCGCCAAGGTCGCTGAAGGTGTGATCAAGCACGTCGGACTGCCGGAATCCGTCGCGATGATCGCCGACAGTCTCAATCTGACCGTGGACGAAATCACCGAAACGATTGAGCCCAAAGTCGCGACCGAACGCGTCCAGACCGAATACATCACCGTAGAGACCGGTCAAGCTGCCGGTGTTCATCAGATCGCGCGCGGCCTCAGCAACGGCAAAGAACTTATTTATCTTGAATTACAGATGTACGTCGGCGCAAAAGATCCAGCCGATACCGTCTACCTCAAAGGCCATCCAGACATCAGCCTCGTGATCCCCGGTGGTTCACACGGAGACATCGCGACGGCTTCCGTCGTCGTGAATTCGATCCCGGTGATTCTCGACGCGCCCGCCGGCCTGCGCACCGCGCGCGATCTGCCGATCGGCTTTTTCTCGCCCGACGCGCTGCCATAGGCCTTCGAAAATCTCGTTGAAATGACTAAAGGGCGCGTCTCAGTGACGCGCCCTTTGCATTCAATCGAATTCAAATTTCGTGAAGCTGCTCTAAGCCGACGCCGACTTCGCAATCCCTTTTTCCAGCGTCTGCCACTCCATATCGCTGAGTTTGAGCTCTGCTGCCGCAACATTCTCTTCCAGATGCTTCACCGACGACGTTCCCGGAATCGGCAGCATCACCGGCGAATGATGTAGCAACCACGCCACCGCCAGCTGTGCTGTAGACGCGCTGTGCGACTTCGCCGCTTGATCGAGCGCGCTGCCCGGTTTGTTCAGTTTTCCCGCTTCCATCGGGAACCACGGAATGAATCCCAGGTTGTTCTTCTCGCAATATTGCAGCACTTCTTCGTGCGTCCGATCGGCGATGTTGTACTTGTTTTGCACGCTGACGATCTTCGCGGTCTTCGTCGCCTGCTCGATGTCTATCACCGAAACTTCCGACAAGCCGATGTGCCGGATCTTGCCTTCCTTCTGCATTTTCTTCAGCTCGCCGATCTGATCTTCGACGGGCACCGCCGGGTCGATCCGGTGCAATTGCCACAAATCGATCGTGTGCAACTTCAATCTCCGCAAACTCATCTCGACGCATTGCCGCAAATATTCCGGCCGCCCGACTACCGTCCACTTGTTCGGCCCCTGCCGCGTAAATCCGCCCTTCGTCGCGATGATCATTCCCGACGGATACGGATGCAGCGCCTCCGCGATCAGGTTCTCGCTGACTTCCGGCCCATACGCATCCGCCGTATCGATTAAATTCACGCCGAGGTCCGGCAGCCGCTTCAAAACGCGCTTCGCCTCTTCGCGATCTTTCGGCTCTCCCCAGACGCCGTCGCCTGTGATGCGCATCGCGCCGAATCCCAGCCGATGCACCGTAAGATTTCCTCCAATGGAGAAGGTACCGCTAGCCTTAGCATTTGGTATCGCGTGTGGTGTGCTCATAACCTGTTGGATTCGCTTCCGCCGCCGGAAGTTACCGCGCTTATGGTCACTCATCGGCTTTCATATTTCGCGAGCGGCAGTTGGGTGCCGCACCCTCAGCTTTTAGATGGTGCGGGTTTCGACTATCTGCAAGCAAAACCAGAAGTTCGAAGCGCCAATGTGCGACCAGCCCCGATTCAACGCGGGTCGCGAGGCGACGTGCCAACCTGCCCTGGCACGCTGCTCAAAACCGCCGCCGCCCCCGGCACGCAAACCGCCCCCATCACGACGTACCCCGGATCGGCACAGCGATACTTATTCTTCAGTGAAATATTCCGCGCCCCCTCAATGACATGCACCGCCGTCAACCCGATCGGCACCAGTGGCGCCAAGTTTCGCAAGATTCGATTCGGCGAATGGCTCAGGCTCCGGTACGAGTACGTCGAAACCGCCGCCTCCGCAAGCCCCATCGGAATCATCTTTCCCCACGACGGGTGCGTCCCCAGCAGCAACCGCGACATCGGATCGTTCTCAAAGCAGTGGCTGCAATGATGAATAAAGTATCGCGTCGTAACGCCGTCGAAAACTTCCGCGCCGCCTTGGACCAGACCGTACGTCAGCGATTTCCGATCCAGCCAGTAAAACGGGCGCGGGCGTTCGATCGCAATCGGAGCGTGTTTTTGCGACGGAACAAGCACGCTCGCTGTAGCCTCGATCTTCGGCGTCGGTGCAGAAGGCAGCGTCGCGACATATGCCCTCAATCCGGCGTCCTCAGCTGTGGCAGTCACCGCAACCGGTGAGACCCCCGCCGCGTCATCTTGTGCGCACGCCGTGCGCGCGCACACCGTCGCGGCGCTCAGCAAGATCGCGAACGCCAAACCGCTTCGTGGAATTCGGATATGTGAAAATTTTGAATAAGAGAAAATGTGTCGACGTTCCATGCCTCGACAAAAAGCACGTCAACACCCAACGCAATCCGATCGCTCAACCGCTGTTCGGCGCAAAATCGCCTGTTCCAGCTTGAAACACTCGACGCCCAAGCCGCGACAGTTCCAAATCAGGAATCCGCCGCGCAACACCATTCCCATTATGAAAACTTCGGCAAGAACATCCCCGTCTGCTGTGCATGCTCTTCAAACTTCGGCCCAAACTCCTGCGCCAAAAACTTCTCCTCGTGTCGCGCCTTGATATAAAACGACAGCCACACCGTCGCCATCCCAATCAGCCCGCGCACCTGCCCGCCCACAATCGCCCACCCTAAAAAACCAATCAGAATCCCCGTATAAATCGGATGCCGAATATTCCGGTACGGACCCGTTCGAATCAGCTCATGTCCTTCCTTCAACGTCACAGTCCCGCTCCAGTTCGTCCCCAGATGCACGCGCGCCCAGCACGCGAGCCCCAACCCAATCACCATCACCGCCACACCCGCCCACTGCACCTCAGGCGCATTCGGCACGAAATATTTCCTCGACCACGCAATCGCGAATTCCGAGTTGTACAGCACAAAAAACGCGGCGAAGATGGGCAGGATATACGCCATCCGGCTCCCGAATGACTCGCGCTGCTTCGTCTTCTTCCGCTTTAGCGCCGACACCAGCCAATACACCGCGAACAAAATCCACAAATCTTTCGCGGCCTCGAGCGGCGTGATCCCCGACGCGACCCGACTGCTTTGTGCCAATACAAAAAGCATCGTCATCAGAATCTCCACCCCGACCCAGATACCTTCAATACGTATCCGCGGGCGCGCGTATTTCGCCTCTCATCCCCGCCAAACTGCCGCCAAATTGGTGCTTTGTCCTTCCGCCCCACTGCGCCCAGAATGGCGCCATCATGAAACCCGCACCCCCCAAAAAATCGACGAAAGTTAAATCCGCCAAAGCCTCACCAAACTCCGCCACACGCCCCCTCGGCGCCCAAACCCAAGCCATCCACGCCGGCGAAGGCACCCGCCACGGCGTCGGCGGGCCGGTCAGCGCCCCGATCTCCCGTACCTCCACGTTCACGTTCTCCTCCACCGCCGAAATGAAGCGCTGGGCCGAAGGCAAAAGCAAAGCCTACATCTACACGCGCTACGGCAATCCCTCGCTCGCCATCGCCGAAGGCAAGATCGCCGCGCTCGAAGGCGCCGAAGCTGCCGTCGTCACCGCCTCCGGCATGGCCGCCATCTCCCACGCGCTGCTCGCCGCGCTCAGGACCGGCGACGAAGTCATCTCCTCCGCCCAACTCTACGGCGGCACCTACCGCCTCATGCGCGACGTTTTTCCCGGCCTCGGCATCACCGTCCGCCAGGTCGAGACCGATCTTGCCCGCTTGGAAAGCCTGCTCTCCCCGCTCACCAAAGTCCTCTACATCGAGACGCCCACCAATCCCACCGTCCGCCTCGTCGACCTCCAGAAAGCCATCGCCTTCGCCAAAAAGCACAACCTCATCGCCATCATCGACAACACCTTCGCGACTCCCGTCCTCCAGCAGCCGCTCTCGCTCGGCTTCGACATGGTCGTCCACAGCGCCACCAAGGGCCTCGCCGGACACTCCGACGTCATCGCCGGCGCCGTCGCCGGCAGCCGCGAATGGATCGACAAAGTCCTCAACATGGTGATTTATCTCGGCGGCTCGATGGACCCCGAAGCCGCCTTCCTTCTGAGCCGCGGCATCAAGACGCTCGCCCTCCGCGTAAAACGCCAGGGCGAAAACGCCATCGCCATCGCCAAATATCTCGAAAAGCATCCCAAGGTCGCCCGCGTCCACTACCCCGGCCTTGCATCCCACCCCGACCACAAGCTCGCCAAAAAACAAATGCGCGGCTTCGGCTCTATGCTCGCCTTCGACCTCAAAGGCGGCCTTTCCGCCGCGCGCAAATTCTGCGACAGCGTCCGCCTCTTTCTGCTGGCCGCCAGCCTCGGCGGCGTCGAATCGCTCGTCGTCCTGCCCGCCTACACGTCGCACTACAACATGAGCCTCGCCGAACTCGAAAAAGCCCACGTCACTCCCGGCACCGTCCGCGTCTCCATCGGCCTCGAGGACCCGGCCGACCTCATCGAAGATCTCCGCCAAGCGCTCGCTCAAGTCTGATCGAATCGGGGCTTTCTCCGCCCGGCCGTAGCGTCTTGGCACTTTTCATCCGCGTGGCACGGTCATGTAGGGGCGCAGCACGCTGCGCCCCAGCTTGCCCGGGCGTCAAATATCGATCACAGTCTGTTTTTTCTTCGCTGAACTTTGCATCGCCTCAAATCTCTGCTACAACATCCCAAAAATGCCAACCCTCTCGCTCGCCAACAAAGTCGCCATCGTCACCGGCGCATCCCGCGGCATTGGCCGCGCCATCGCCGAATCCCTCGCCTCCGCCGGCGCTTCCGTCGTCGTCAATCACCGAGACAGCGCCGCCCAAGCCGCCGAAACCGTCGCCGCTATCGAACGCCAAGGTGGCCGCGCCATTGCCCTCCAAGCCGACATGGCCAAAATCACCGAGATCCGCCGCCTCGTCTCCCTGACATTGGAAACTTTCGGCCTGTTGGATATCCTCGTCAACAACGCCGGCGTCGGCAACCGCACCCCGATGTCCGACATGACCGAAAGGGAATTTGACTGGACCATGTCCGTCAACGCCCGCGGCCCCATGTTCGCCATCCAAGCCGCCGTCCCGCACATGCGCGACAACGGCCGCATCATCAACATCTCCAGCTGCGGCAGCCACGTCGCCCAAATCACCGGCCTGCTCGCCGTCTACCAAATGTCCAAAGGCGCTCTCGAACAACTCGCCCACTGTTACCGTATGGAACTCGGCGCCCGCGGCATCACCATCAACAACGTTTTACCCGGCTTCGTCGAAACCGAACTCGCCGCCGATACTCCTCAGGAATACAAGGACGCCCTCATCGCCCGCACCGCTCTTAAACGCCTTGGCGCGCCCGAAGAAATCGCCTCCGTCGTCGCCTTCCTCGCCTCCGACGCCGCCCGCTGGATCACCGGCGAAACCATCCAGGTCAGCGGCGGCCTCGCCTAAGTCCGTTCTCCGCTCTGTGACCTCTGCCATCGCTGTGGTAAATCTTTTGGCCGCGCAAAAAAACGGGCGAAGCACCGAAGTGCTCCGCCCGAATTTTTAAAGCGTGTGAAGTAGCTTAGAGGGGTTGAACGTTCGAGGCTTGAAGACCCTTGGGGCCCTTGGTCACTTCGAATTCAACCGCTTGGCCATCATTCAACGACTTGTAGCCATCAGCCATGATGGCGGAGAAGTGTACGAATACATCTTCGCCGCTCTGGCGCTGGATGAATCCAAAGCCCTTGCTCGCGTTGAACCACTTCACTGTTCCTTGTTCTTTACTCACTGCATCTACTCTTTTCTGTTGACCGCGTTGCGATCACACATTGAGCCCGCTCAACCTTGATTGGTGCGCGTTCTCGATAATTAAGCTATCTGGTGCCTCGACTCCGAACCCCTCTACAGAGATACGGGCCGCCTCCGGACACAAAAAAAGGCCGCAAGTTTGAACCTTGCGACCGCTTCCACTTCCGTAGGCGATACAAGAGCAACAAACGCAGCCTGAAAGTAACACGACTTTTCGCTGTTTGTCTAGTCCTTTTTTGCGCCTTTTGCATGTTCCTTTCGAATCAATCTCTTACGAACGGCCTGACGCACGTACGCCTTACCGACGACGCTGCGAAGCGATGACGTTCGCAAGTACGGCCGAAGCAGGGCCTCCACCTCGCGCCGCATCCACCGTTCCAGCGCCCCCTCGCGAAACACCGCCCAGCCCAGCATCGCTCCGTCGTGGAGTTGTTGCAGCAACCGGGCAAGCTCTTCCGTATCGCACGGAAAAAGTTCGCGCGCCGCGACAGCTTCGTCCAGCAGCCTCCGCGTCTCCACACGCAGTGCGTGAAACTGCGCCAGCGTGATCGCGTGAAACTCCGCATCGACCAAATCCACCTGCAAATAA
This sequence comes from uncultured Acidobacteriota bacterium, assembly GCA_963850795.1. Lineage (GTDB taxonomy): Bacteria > Acidobacteriota > Terriglobia > Acidiferrales > UBA7541 > Acidiferrum. The sequence goes on from CAWKNS010000021.1 coordinate 168,856, forward strand.
GCCAATCCGTTCGCCACCGCCTCCGGCGTCGTCGAAAAACCCGAACAGTCGGCATACATCTCGATCAACGCCACGAGCGAGGAAGGATACTTCGCACGTGCTGCCGCAAATTGTTTCGCCGTCGCATCCGGCGCCACGCGACAAGCCGCCAGCAGCAACCCGCGCTTCGTCTTAAACCGCTGAATGAGCGTCGCCGGAACGACCCCCGCTTCCTTCGCCACATCCGCCAGCGTAATCTGCGTCGGCCCCAGCCGCTGCATCACGCGGCCCGCAGCGGCTAAAATCTCTTCGTCCGTCGTTTCGCGTGGCCGTGGACTCATTGTCTGTCTATCGCTCGTCCATCTCGCTTTTTAGCGCCGGTTTTGTAGCGCCGGCACCCTTGCCAGCGGTTTTTCGTTCAGCGCAAGTGTCGGCCTCAACTCTGCTTCGTCGCGCCAGTTTCTACATAACTATAACTGAACGCCCATTCATTTACATCTTGACATTCATAAACGCCCGTTTATTATCTCCCCGCCCCCGCCGCGAGGTCTTCTCTCATGGAAAACTCTCCTGCCCCCTATCGTCCACCCAATTTAAAAAAACACGTCGCCCTCGTCGCCGGCGCCACGCGGGGTCTCGGACGCGGCATCGCTCTCGCCTTGGGCGAAGCCGGCGCCACCGTCTACTGCACCGGCCGCAGCACCGCCGCCAATCGCATCCCCCGCAATCCCAATGAAAAAATCTCGCCGCACGATCACGCGCGCCGCCCCGAAACCATCGACCAAACCGCCGCCATGGTCACCGCACGCGGCGGGAAGGGCATCGCCGTCGTCGCCAACCACAACGACTCCACCCAGGTGAAAAATCTTATTCAAAAAATCCGCGACGAGCAGGGTGGAAAGCTTCACATCCTTGTCAACGACATCTCCGAGCTCGTCCATACTGACTTCGGCAAGCTCTTCTGGCAGCTCAATCTGGAACAAGGCCTGAAAAATCTCCAGAACGTCGTCCAGACCCACGTCACCACGAGCCATTTTTCCACGCCCTTGCTCATCGAAACGGCAGCTGCCGAAAAACGTACCAGCCTCATCGTCGAAATCGGCGACGGCGACTCCTACAGCTACCGCGGCCACCTCTTCTACGACCTCACCAAAACCACCGTCATCCGCCTGGCGTTCGCCATGGCTCGCGAACTCCGCAGGAAAAACGTCGCCGCCGTCGCCCTCACCCCCGGCTTTTTGCGTTCCGAAGCCATGCTCGAACATTTCGGCGTGACGAAAGAAAACTGGCGCGACGCGGGCAAACAAGATCCCAACTACCTCGCCTCCGAAACCCCACTCTTTGCAGGCCGGGCCGTAGCCGCTCTCTACGCCGATCCCGATCTATTAAAAAAGTCCGGCCGCGTCTGGAGCTCCTGGCGCCTCTCCGACGAATATCCTTTCACCGACGAAGATGGCTCCCGTCCCCACTGGGGCCGCCACTTTGCCGTCTCCTACGGAAACTCTCTGAAGTATTGCGACGACGCGTTTTACAACAGCTGGACAGACCCCGCCGTAGACGCCCTCTTCCCCGACTGGCCGTGAAAATCCCCCAGGCTGAAGATGTGTTCGCTCACCGCCCCATAACCGCGATCATTTTGGAGCGCGGCGGTTCAGCGCCGCTTCACGGTGGAATCCGCGCCACTCAAACCGGCAAAGGGTTCCTCCTAGCTGACAGGTGTAACTTATGTCCTGGGACACCCCACCCGAGTGACCTCACTACCTCCGCGTACCTCAGCGCCTCCGCGTTATCTTTTCCTTCACTGCATACCTTCCCGCACACCCTGTACCCCATCCGCTCCCCCTGTACCTTTAACCCGTTGACCGCCCTCCCGCCCGCTCCTTACCATAGTCAGGCTGAGGTCCCCCGGACTTGACGTACCGATACGCAAAGCGCGAATTTCTACATAGCGTGCTCCTGGCCACTGGCGTTGCCGTCGCCGTGGCGTTCTGCGGCTGCGACGACTCCGCCAAGCACGCTTCCGCACAAACCCGTGTCCCCACGACGCGTCCCGCTCCGCAAACCGCTTCTGCCGCAAAGCAGGGAACTCTGGCCGGGCCTCCGTTCCTCCTACCGAAGCTGCCGCTGACGACGCCTTCACGCTCCCAAATCGTCTTCTTCCGCGCCCAACCAGCGCAGCTTTCCGCTCCCGTCAACAACGAGAGCCTCATCAGCCGCGTCGAGGAAAAATTTGCCTCCGGCCAGCAGAACTACAAAGCCGGTCACCTTGAAGCCGCACGCAAGGACTTTGACGAAGCCCTCGACCTCATGCTCGAAAGCGGCCGCGACCTCAACAGCGATCCCAAGCTGAGTGAGCTTTTCCATCGCGTTGTAGACACGACCTACACCTACGAACTCCAAGCTTTCCAGGCCGGCGACGGATTCCAGGAAGCTCCTGCCGTGCCCGCCCCGATCGACGAAGTCGCCGAGATGACGTTCCCCGTGGACCCACGCCTGAAAGACCGCGCCGAGTCCGCGGCAAAAAATCTTTCGCACGACCTTCCGCTGACCGTGCCCGACGAGGTGCTTTCCTTCCTGAATTTCTTCCAGACCCCGCGCGGGCGCGCCATCGTCGAAGCCGGGCTGCGCCGCCAAGGGCGTTATAAGGAAATGATCGCGCGCGTCCTCAAGGAAGAGGGCGTGCCGCAAGATCTCATCTATCTCGCCCAGGCCGAGAGCGCCTTCCAGCCGCTGGCTTTGTCCCGAGCCGGTGCGCGCGGCATGTGGCAGTTCGTCGCCTATCGCGGCCAGCAATATGGCCTCCGCCGCACCTGGTGGATCGACGAACGCCAGGATCCTGAAAAAGCCACCCGCGCCGCCGCCCAGCATCTTCGCGATCTCTACGGTCTCTTCGGCGACTGGTATCTCGCCATGGCCGCTTACAACTGCGGCCCGGGCAACGTGCAGAAGGGTATTGAACGCACGGGCTATGCCGACTTCTGGGAACTTTATCGACGGAACGTTCTGCCTAAAGAGACTAAGAACTACGTTCCGATCATCCTCGCGCTCACATTGATTGCGAAAGATGCCGCGCACTACGGCGTGCAGGTCGACCCGGAAACGCCGGTTGCGACCGATGTCGTAAAACCGGGCCGGGCTATCGATCTTCGCCTGGTTGCCGAAACGATCGACGTCGACCTCGAAACGCTGCGCTCGCTGAATCCGGAGCTTCTACGCCTGGCCACCCCCGACGACGCCGCGTTCGAGCTGCACCTGCCCGCCGGCAGCGCCGAAAAATTCTCCGCCGAAATTGCCGACATCCCCGCCGACAAATGGGTGAGCTGGCGCCGCCACCGCGTCGAAAGCGGCGAAACGCTCGGCTCCATCGCGAAAAAATATAAAGTCACCCCGGCAGCCATTGCCGAGGCCAACAGCCTCGAACGCGGTGCCGGCCTCGATCCGGGCGAGAAACTCATCATCCCGGCGACGCAGGCCCAAGCCGACGCCAAACGGCATCTCGTCAGCTACCGCGTCCGCAAGGGCGACACGCTCCTCGGCATTGCCGACCGCTTCAGCGTCGATTCCGACGACGTCAAGAAGTGGAACCGCCTCAAAACCAACCATGTCGGCCGCGGCATGGTGTTGCGCATCTACACGCAGGGCAGCCTTCCCGAGACCGCATCTTCCCGCTCTCGCGCTACCCCCAAGAAGAAGACCCGAACCGTCGCTCAGGCCGCAACCTCCCCCACCGACAAAAACTGATTTTTACACGGATCGAGTGGTCTCCCAATCGTACGGCGTTCGCGCGATGTCGCTCGAACCGCTCTGACTTCAGAACGTCAACGCTACTGGAAAGCTGCAAACCAACCTCCGGGGGGCCCATTCGAACGACCCGGCACGATGCACCCCGGCCCGGACGTGGTCCGAACGTGCAACTTTCCAATCTGCAAACCTTCGAATCGTGAATTCCTGCGATTTCCCTGCCAGAACGCTTGACAACCTTGCGCCGAGTACGGTAACAACGCGCAAGGCTTTGGAGCGCGAAACACTCGTTATGTAAAAAGACTCCGGCCCGTTACTGCGACACCGACTCGACACGTGCCTCCGGTCCCCGCCGAAGGCGATGCCTCGGGCGGACATGGAAAAACCCCCTGGGGAGGATGGAAATGGATCTCGAGAAAGACAACTTCGAAGACGACGAGCTGTCTGGGTTGGAAGAAGATGACGAACTCGGCGGCGAAGATGTCGTCGAGACCGAAGAAGAGGAATTGATCATCGGCGGCGACGAAGAGGCCGACGAGGAACCCGCCGAAGCTTCGGCCCCCAAGGCCGCGCGCCCCGCCCCGGCGAAGTCCGCCCCCAAACCCGCCCCCAAAGCCTCGGCCCAGAAAGCCCCTGCCAAGAAAGCCTCCAAAAAGCCTGCCAAAAAGGCCAAGGCGAAAGCCAAGCCCAAAGCCAAGGCTAAGGCGAAGAAAGCGGCTGGAAAGCCCGCGAAGAAGAAAAAGAAGCGCTAGCTCTTTCTCCCATTCGCGTCATCGAAATTCGTCAAAAGGCTTCCGGTCAGTCCGGAAGCCTTTTTTCTTTGTGCGTCCTGTCGCAGGGTGACCGAACACCCGACGTTCACTCCCGTACCGTCACCCATCGAACGAGAACGGGAAAGACCCCGCCTGTGACGCCTGCTGCCTGCAACTGTGCTCTGCGTGTCTTGGTGCTCTCTGCGCCTCTGCATTATCTTTTGCCATCTTGTTCGCCCAGCTAAGGGCCCTGCCTGTTCCGTTTTGGTATCACGCGAGTTCCAAAATGAAAATCCTTGCCTTTCGCGCCTGTCCTTTCGTATCGTGTATTACCAAAATGATACGTGCCATGGAACAAATCCGGCGCATGCGCGGCGGCGCCCAGTCGCACCTGATGCGCTGTTCCGACGGCAAAGACCACAATCTCTACTTCGTCGTCAAATTTCAGAACAACCCCCAGCACTCCCGCGTCCTGGTCAATGAACTGCTCGGAAACCGCATCGCCCGCCGCATGGGGCTTCCAGCGCCGCGCGTTGATATCGTGAAGATTGATGCGGATCTGATTCGTCGGACCCCGGCGCTGTGCATCGAGATGCCGCGCTCAAGCACGCCGTGCTGCCCAGGGTTGCAGTTCGGCTCAGCTCATCCAGGTGACCCGCGCCGCATGACCCTCCACGATTTTTTGCCTGACGAGCAACTACGCCAAGTGAGAAACATTCACGACTTCGCGGGCATGTTGGTTTTCGACAAATGGACCTGCAACACCAACGGCCGCCAGACGTTGTTCTTCCGAGAGAGCGAGAACGGCTACCGGAGCCCGGCCGCGAACGATGTACGAGTTGCTGGAGACGCGACGTTACGAGGATCGAGTTCGACACCCAGCGGCCTTGGTGCTGAAGAACGGTACTCGACGGTAATGATCGATCAAGGTTTTTGCTTCAACGCCGGCGAGTGGAATTACCCCGACGCCCCGCTGCGCGGCCTCTACGCGCGCAATCGCGTCTATGAAGGTGTTATCGGCATGGAAACCTTCGACCCGTGGATTCGTCGCGCGAAGAACTTGGATGATCGGGTGTTACAGGAGTTTGCGAAGGAGGTGCCGCCGGAATGGTATTACGACGATTTTGACTCGCTTTGGTGCCTGCTAGAGCAGTTGCTTCGGCGGGCGAGGCGGCTCGAAGAACTGATACTCGATGCGAAGCGTAGTAACCGCCAGCCATTTCCGAACTGGCATTGATTTTGATGAGAAGAACTTCTGCGCAAGGAAGGCATTTATGCCCGAACATGGCCATCGCAATTCTGAAGACGACGCGCCGAACGGAAATGCCGCGCCAGTGGAGCGCACGTTCGTGCACCGCGTCCTGCGCTACGTTCCGAATCTCCTCCGCGACGAGTGGATCAACATCGGGGTTCTCCTTTATGACCCCGAAACTGGTGAGCGGAGCCTTCGTCTGATCGAAGACACGACGGAATTCAACCGTGTCAGGCGTTTGCATCCGCGCTTCGATGAATCCGCGTTGCGCGGTCTGCGCGATCATTTGGAAAGCCGTTTCGGCTCCGCTATCAAATCGAACGGCGACGGCGGGCCGATCCACTCCACTTTGCGCAACGGTCAAGGCAATCCGATGCCCCACTCGACCGAATGGCTCCAAGTCCTCGAAAAGTGGGACGCCACTTTAAGCCAATCTCTTCAACTCGCCGAACCCAAAGCCACCATTGCCGACGATCTCGAGGAGGAAATAGACCGTTTGTACGACGAACGCGTAGCCGTGCCGCGAATCAAGGCTCTGCGACTGGGCAGACCCACCACCCGTGCGCAGATGCGCAAATACTGTAAGCAGGTTTTGAAGCAAGCTCGCATCTGGGATCGGATCGAAAGGCGCATCCCGGCGTCTGACTTTACCTACGAAGGAGACCCCATGCGGATCGACTATGGTTACTGGCGTAACAACAACAGAATGCGAGGATTCATGCAAACGATCCCTGTCAACCGAGGTCTGCTGGATGCTAAAGCCTACGCTGACACAGCGCGTCATATCGTTGATCGAGTCCAAACCCGCTTCGACTCCGAGTTCACCGCGATAACCGATGTCCCACTCGATACTGCGAAACCGATTCACAAGGCCATCAAAGGTGCCTTCAACGAACTCGAAATCACGCCGATACCGTTAGAGAATTTCGCCGTTTGGGTCGCCAAGCTCCGCCCGATGTTGCAGTGACAGATCCCGCAGCTCGCAAAATGAAAATCGACATGCGAAATTTCGAAACAGAAGGCGAGTCTCTAAAACAATGACTGCTTCATCTCCGAACCTCCGATCTGTGAGCGTTCCGTCTGCGAGCGCGCGACCTAATTTACCTTTCATAAAGTCGCGGTGTATTCACGCGCCATCGACAAGACGTTCAAGAATTTCTAGCGTGCGAATGGCTACCGATCGGGCAGTTCGGAAATTCGGGGAGTTCGCGTAAAATGGCTGCCTAAATCAATCGCGCTCAACTTTGCGCTCGTCACCGCGCACAACGTTGCGTCACCGGAGAAATTTTGAATATGGCTCAGGTTTATCCGTTTCCCGCCTTTCGCTACAACGCCGGCAAAGTTTCGTACGACCACGTGCTGACTCAGCCTTACGACAAAATTTCGCCCGCGATGCAGGACAAGTATTACGCGGCCGATCCACACAATTTGATCGCCATCGAAAAGGGACTTACATTTCCGGATGACACCCCGGCTGGGGTGCCCGGCGAGAAGAATGTGTACACGCGCGCGGCGGACGCTCTGCAAAGCTGGATTCGCGAGCAGGTCGTCGTGCAGGATACGCGGCCGTGCTTTTATTCGTACACGCAGGAGTACACCGTGCCGGGCAAGCAGGAACGGCGCACGCGGCGTGGCTTCATCGGCGCGGGAAAGCTCGAGGAATATTCCGCCGGCGTGGTGTTTCGCCACGAGCACACGCTCTCCGGCCCCAAGGCCGACCGGCTTGAACTTCTGCGCCACACGCAAACGCACACGGGGCAGCTCTTTCTGCTCTACAGCGATGCCGAGCGCGTCATCGACAAGATTTTGGCGCAGGCGGAAGCGGAAGCCGCGCCTGCGACGGAACTCACCGACGAGTACAACGTTGTGCATCGGCTGTGGGTCGTGTGGCAGCCGGAGCGCATCGCGGCAATTCACAAAGCGATGGCCGACCAGAAACTGGTGATCGCCGACGGGCACCACCGTTACGAGACTGCGCTCAACTATCGCAACGAGCGCCGCAAGGAATTCGCTCGCGAAAGTGGGCTCCCGGGCAGCGCCGAAGCGCACGACGCGACGGCGTCCAGTCCGTCGTTAGCCGCGACTGCCGCCAGCCCGGCGCTCGCGGCGGCTGCTGGAGCAGCGGCTGCGCAAATCGGCGCGACTGAGCACGTCGAAGGCGCGTCCGCTTCGGTTGCCACTGCAACCGCTGCGTCACTCGCGACGGGCGCCGCGCCATCGAACGACGGCGCTGCGTCTGTCGAGGCTGCGCCGTATGAAGCGGCGATGATGACGTTCGTCAACACGCGCAGCGAAGGGCTGACGATTCTCCCGACACACCGAGTCGTGGCGAATATTCCCGACTTTTCGTGGGCGACCGTGCGCCGATACCTGGAGCCGTGGTTCGCCGCTGAAGTTTTTACGTTTTCGAGCGACGTCGAGAAATCGGCGATGCGCGAAAAGTTTTTGCATCGCCTTGTGGAAGCGCGTGAATTGCGCGCGATCGGGGTTTATCCCGCGCCGGAGAAAGCCGGGAGCGGAGCTTTTTATGTTCTTACTCTGCGACCCGGCGCCAACCTCGCGCAGCTTCTTCCGAACGTTTCACCGCTGCAGCGCGAACTCGACGTCGTCCTGCTGCACGACGGCATTCTCGAGCCGGCGCTCGGCGTGACGCTGGCCGCCGCGACTGCCGAGAAAAATCTGACGTACGAGCGCGAAGCTGCGGCGGCGCTCGACGCTGTCGACCGGCGCGCGGCGCAGGTGGCGTTTTTGCTCAACGCGTGCAGTGTCGATCAGACGTGGAATATAGCGACGTCCGGTGAAGTCATGCCGCAAAAGTCGACCGACTTCTTTCCGAAGCTGATGAGCGGCATCACGATGTACCGCGTGTAAGGCCGCGTTCGGATTAGATTTCAAAGATCATCGGTTTCTGGGAGCACGGTTTTTTCGTGCTCCTTTTTCATTTTCGGGCGCGAGTTTCGCCTTGAGTTCGCCTTTTTGGGGTATACCCCCCCCATGTTTTTGAAAGAGTGCGCAAGTCATTTTGAATGAATGAAATAGAAAATGCGCCGAAAACAAGTGTGTGGAAGCTGCTGAAAATGCGGGAGATCCGCGGGAGCGTATTCGAAATGGAGTGAGCGTTCATTGAGAAGCATAGCAGAGAATTGTCGGTATGTCAATAGGTATCGAGTGGTACTCATTCGAATGACGATGGCTCAGTTTCAAAATGGGATGCTCGGGTGCTCGAAGAGTAGCGTTTGGCCGCCGATAAGGTCTTCAAGGGCTTTTTTGGTAGTTACGCGGGGATGGTTGACGGGGAGCAATCTCAAAGACGGCGCGCAGCCTTGAATACCTGAGTGCGGCACCCGAGGAGAAATGGGAGGCGCTCCACCTTACAAACCGCACGCTCAAAAACCCTGGGCGCGGCACCCAAGAGCCTCGATGGAAAAGCGTGTGATGAATGTCACGTGGAAGGGCGACGCATGTCACAGAAAGCGGAGGGTGGCGGGTCTAGGCTGCGAGCGAAGGAGGGATACGGCACACCGTGTCTCCGCAGAAGATGTCGAAGGAGGAGGGGGAAATGCTCGCAGCACAGAGGAAGATCGAGAATGGGGCGCAGAAGGGCGTGATATTTAAGAACATTTTGTTGGCTTCGGACTATTCGGCGTCGGCGAACCTGGCGATGCCGTATGCGGCGGGGATGGCGCGGAGTTTTGGGGCGACGCTGTATGCGATGCACGTACAGGAGCCTGTCAATTACGCGCTGCCCCCGGAAACGTGGCAGGGCGTGGAACTCACGCGCGATATGGAAAAGCAGTTTTTGGTGGAGGCGATCCATCGCGATTTTCCAGACGTGACTCCGCAGATATTGCGCGGCGAAGGCTTGGTCTGGCCCGCAATCGAAGCGGCGATCCGCAAGCACGCGATCGATGTAGTGGTGGTGGGAACGCGGGGGCGGGCGGGAATCGGGAAAGCGCTGCTGGGATCGGTGGCGGAAGAAATCTTGCGTCATGCGCCGTGCCCAGTGCTGACGGTGGGACCGCGGGCGTGTCACGAAGCTGGAAGGCGTGGAAGAATGGCATCGATCCTGTTTGCGACGGATTTTGGAGCGGCGTCGCTTGCGGCGGCTCCGGTCGCGGTGTCGCTGGCGGAACAGTATCAAGCGAAGCTGACGTTGCTGCATGTGAAGGAACGGCGTGGCAGGAACGAGATGCAGATGCCTTGCGATGGGGCGGAGGTGTGCGAGCAGAGATTGCGAGGGCTGGTGACAGAGGAGGCGAAGCTATGGTGCGAGCCGCACTTCGTGGTGGATTGCGGGGCGGGTGATAGGCGAGGCGCGGCTTGGGAACGGATATTGGGGCAGGCTGAGGCGCGCGAGGCGGATTTGATCGTGATGGGCGCGCATGGGCCGGAGGCGGCTGTGCCTGGAGCGGAAACGCATCTAGAGATTGCGACGGTACACGGCGTGGTGGCCCATGCGCGGATGCCGGTGCTGACAGTGCGTGGCGGGCGGAGGACTGCATAGCGTCGCAACGGGTTGCGTGGCGGATTTTCGCTACGCAGGTCGGCGCGCCGGGAAGGTTTAATACTGAAAGGCCCCTCCTCTCAGACTTCCCGGCGCGTTTGTGTGTGGAAGTGAGGACGAGACGGGCAGGGCAGTGCCCCTGACGCAGAACCGATTCTCCTCTTAAAGTTTCACTTCGCTGATCTGGGTCTTCGGGTGCAGATTGGTGTAGTTGGGGATGTCGGCCAGGATTTGCGCGGCGTGCGGGGTCCAAGCCTCGACGAAGGCGGCGATGGAGTCGAAATACATGTGGCCCAGCGCGACGTAGAGCGGTGTGGAGCCGGGCGTGCCGCCGGAGATGCCTTCTTCGATGGCGGCGTTCCTGACGGCGGAGCCTAGAAGGCGACGGACCATGGGGATGTGGCGGTCGCAATAGTAGGTCATGTCGAATCTGGCGTCGGGTTGATGGGGGTAAAAGACGCTCACCTTAATCATGTTTCGCCTCGGTGACGAGAGTAGTGGGTGAGTGGGCGAGAGTCAATCGACGGAGTCAGAGGTAAACGAACATTGGTGGGGCAATTTTTCACAAAGCTGCAACCCGCTTCCGGGCATCACAACTACATACTTTTCGGGACTACGGAGACTCCTCTACGGAGCTCAGTTACGGAGAATGAATTATGTCCCCCTTGAGCCAAGACGAGATCCGCAAGATGCACGCCTACTGGCGGGCGGCGAATTATCTGACCGTCGGCCAGATTTATCTGAAGGACAATCCGCTGCTGGAGCGGCCGCTGACGCTGGATGATGTGAAGCCGCGGCTGCTGGGGCACTGGGGCACGACGTCGGGGCTGAATTTCATTTACACGCACCTGAATCGGGTGATCAACGAGCGCGATCTGAACATGATGTACATCATCGGTCCGGGGCACGGCGGGCCGGGGATCGTCGCGCATACGTATCTGGAAGGTTCGTACACGGAGCTGTATCCGTACATCGAGCGAAACGCAGACGGGATCAAGCGTCTGTTCCGGCAGTTCTCGTGGCCGTACGGAATTCCGAGCCACGTGGCGCCGGAAACTCCGGGATCGATTCATGAAGGCGGTGAACTTGGATATTCGATGCTGCATGCGTTTGGCGCGGCGTATGACAATCCCGATCTGGTGGTCGCGTGCATCGTCGGCGACGGCGAAGCGGAAACGGGGCCGTGCGCGACGAGCTGGCACTCGAACAAATTTCTGAATGCGAAGCGAGACGGGGCGGTTCTTCCGATTCTGCATCTCAATGGTTACAAGATCGCGAATCCGACGGTGCTGGCGCGCATTCCGCAGAACGAGCTGGAAGAACTCTTTCACGGCTACGGATACAAACCGCATTTTCTGGAGGGCGACGATCCGAACGTCATGCATCCGGCGATGGCCGAGGTGCTCGACAAGATGCTCGATGAGATCGCGGCGATCCAGAAAGCCGCGCGCGAGGATGGCAACAAGGAGCGCCCGCGGTGGCCGATGCTGATTTTGAAAACGCCGAAAGGGTGGACCGGGCCGAAAGAAGTCGATGGGAAGCCGGTGGAAGGGACGTGGCGCGCGCACCAGGTTCCGTTTGCGGAGCTGCATGAAAAGCCGGATCATTTGAAAATTCTGGATGAGTGGATGCGCGGGTACAAACCGGAAGAGCTTTTCGATAAGAACGGAACGCTCGTAGCGGAGCTTGCCGATCTGCCGCCGAAGGGCCGGCGCCGGATGGGGATGAATCCGCACGCGAACGGCGGATTGCTGATGCAGCCGCTGCGTCTGCCGAATTTTCGCGAGTTTTCCATTGACGTGAAGCATCCGGGCGAGCCGGACACTGAAGCGACGCGGATTTTGGGCAAGTATTTGCGCGATGTGATGAAGTGCAATCTCGAGTCGAAAAATTTCCGGGTGTTTGGGCCGGATGAGACGGCGTCGAACCGGCTCGAAGCGATCTACGACGTGAGCAAGAAAACGTGGGAATCGGAAACGCTGCCGGTGGACGAAAATCTCGCGCTCAATGGGCGCGTGATGGAAGTTCTGAGCGAGCACATGTGCCAGGGCTGGCTCGAAGGATATTTGCTCACCGGGCGGCACGGGCTGTTTTCCTGCTATGAAGCGTTTATTCACATCATCGACTCGATGTTCAACCAGCATGCGAAATGGCTGAAGACGACGCGCAACATTCCGTGGCGCAAGCCGATCGCGTCGCTGAATTATCTGCTGACGTCGCACGTGTGGCGGCAGGATCACAACGGGTTTTCGCATCAGGATCCGGGCTTTATGGATCACGTCGCAAACAAGAAGGCGGATATCGTGCGGATTTATTTGCCGCCGGATACGAATTGTTTGCTGTCGGTGGCGGATCACTGCCTGAAGAGCCGGAATTACGTGAATTTGATCGTCGCGGGAAAACAGCCTGCGCCGAACTGGCTCGACATCGATGCCGCGGTCGCGCATTGCATCGCCGGGGCGGGCGCGTGGGACTGGGCGGGACATGAGCCGGAAAATCCGGAAGTGGTGATGGCGTGCGCGGGAGACGTGCCGACGCTCGAAATTCTCGCGGCTGTTTCGCTGCTGCGCGAGGAGTTGCCCGATCTGCGGATCCGCGTGGTCAACGTGGTGGACCTGATGACGCTGCAACCACAGAGCGAGCATCCACACGGGCTCGCGGATGAAGATTTCGATGCGCTGTTTACGATGGATAAGCCGGTGATTTTCGCGTTTCACGGGTATCCGACGCTGATTCACCGGCTGACGTATCGCCGGCGCAATCACAACAACATTCATGTGCGCGGTTATGTGGAAGAGGGAACGACGACTACGCCGTTCGACATGGTGGTGCTGAACCGCATGGATCGCTTCCGGCTGGCGCTGGATGTGGTGAGCCGCGTGCCGCGCCTGAAGAGCATCGCCGAAAAAGCCGCGCAGCGGTTTACGGAAGCGATGCAGCGGCACAAGCTGTACGTTTCGGAGCATGGCGAAGATATGCCGGAAGTGGCGGAGTGGCGGTGGTCGCCGGCGGTGCCGAAATCGAGTGCGGGCTTAAAAAAACGGCGCCCGAACATGTTGCGCGCACGACAACGAACACAAATGCCCGATAACGCCATCCTTGTCTTAATAGCGGGTCGTCGTCGCTGAAGTTCGGGGTGTACTCGGCCGCTAGCGGCGAAGTGCGCCCGATGTATCGCGGCGAAATTGAAGGGATTGGTGCCGGCGAAGGGAAAATCTGGCTGAAGGATAGCGACGGGAAAACGGTCGAAGAGGAATCGAAAGATTTTGGCGCAACAGTCGGATGCGGCGAAGGCTGTCGCGGAAAAATTAGCGAAGCTCGCGCTGCCGAAGATCGATGGGATCGGCCATCGCGTGGTTCATGGCGGGCCGTCGCTGACGGCGCATCAACGCATCACTCCACAAGTTTTGCAAACGCTGGAAGGTGCTGCGCATTTTGCGCCGTTGCATGTGCCGGCGGCGATCGCGTTGATTCGGGAGACGGAGAAGCTTTATCCGGGTGTGCCGCAGTTCGCGTGCTTCGATACGGCGTTTCACACGACGATGCCGAAGTCGGCGGCGCGCTTGCCGCTGCCGAAGAAGTATTGGGACGAAGGGATTCGCAAGTACGGATTTCATGGGCTGTCTTGCGAATCGATCGTGTATGCGTTGCGCGAACGGATGCCGAGGCATCTTATCGTGGCGCACTTGGGAAATGGGGCGAGCGTTACGGCGATCGTGGGTGGAAGGTCGGTGGACACCACGATGGGGCTCACGCCGACCGGTGGAATCATCATGGGGACGCGGCCGGGCGACCTTGATCCCGGTGTGCTGCTGCATCTGCTCAATACGGGGACGGACGTGAAGGCACTTGGGAAGTTGCTCGACAAGGAGTCGGGACTGCTCGGGATTTCTGGAACGGCGTCGGACATGCGCAAGTTGCACGAGGCGGCGAACGGCGGCGAGGCGCGAGGCGCGGCTGGCGATTGAGATGTTTGCGCGCGCGGCGGCGAAAGCGATCGGGGGATTTGCGGCGACGATGGGCAAGCTCGACGCGTTGGTATTCACCGGGGGCATCGGGGAACACGACGCGGATGTCCGCGCCAGGATTTGCAGCGGGATGGAGATTTTCGGAGTGCGACTCGACGAACTCGAGAACAAGAAAAATGCGGCGACGATCAGCCGGTCGGCCAGTGCGGTCGTGGTTGAAGTGATCGAGAGCGACGAGGACGGGCAAATCGCTCGACACGTCGCCGGAATGCTGGGAGACGCAACGTGAGCGCTCCGGGCGCGGGATTTGACTCCGGCGCTGAGAAAGACTAAGCGGACGCGGAGGCAGATTTTTCTTCGGCGTTGCCGGCGCGGCCGGCAGCGCTGTTGCGGAGGACCAAGACTGGGCATTCAGCGGTACGAACGACCTTGTCGGTCACCGAGCCGAATGCGAGGCGTCTCCAGCCGGTCATGCCGTGAGTGGCAATGACGATGAGGTCCGCGTGTTCGTGTTCGGCGCAACGGAGAATTTCCATGGCGGCCTCGTTCGCCAATCCGACCGAAGTACGGGCGGCGATCCCTTGTTCTTTCAGCTTGGCCGCGAGATCCGCAAGGCGCTGCTCGGCGCTTTCAATGAGGCCGCGCTCATAGTCACCTTCGTGAAAGATCGAGGCATCGCCTGAGAGTTTAGGAATGACGGGAACTGCATGCACCAGGACAATCGCCGAGCCGTAGCGTGTGGCGATGTCGCGCGCGGCGTCGAGAGCTTCGAGCGACGAGTCGCTGAAGTCGATCGGAGAGAGAATGACTTTCGGATTCATCATGGACGACTCCTCTGCTGAGCCTGGCGCGATAGGGACGTGCGGGAGAGGCGCAGTCTTTGGCGGCGGATAGTACAGCGGGAGAAGTTACAGCGATGTGAAAACTGAGGAGGGCGATCGAAGGAGCCAGCCGAGAATCGATGGTTTGAGCGAGAAAGAACGAAAACAAAAAGGGCACGCAGAGCGTGCCCTCGGAATTGCGAGCAAGATTTTTCGGCCGGCGATCGCCGCGAGCGAACGCAATAGGTGCATCGCGGACCGGCGACGGTGCGGTTAGGCGCCGGCGCTCTTGCTGAAGCTGGAGACAGCTTGCGCTTCGGTGTCGTAAACGTCGAACACCGTGAGCAGCTTGGTGATCTGGAGCACTTCCTGGAACTTGCTGCCGAGGTGGCAGAGTCGCAGCGATGCGCCCTGGCCTTTGGCGCTGTGATGCGCGGCAACGAGGGTGCCCAGGCCCGGCGCTGTCGATGAACGTGATGTTGTCCATGTTCAGCACAATCTTTTTCTTGCCCTCGGCGAGCAAGCTCTTCACTTTTTCGCGCAGCGCGTTGCTCTCTTCACCCAAAACAATGCGGCCGTCCAGCGCCACCACGGACACGCCATCCACTTCGCGGTTCGTCATCTTCAATGCCACGTTCGTATCCTCCTATGAAATCGGAGCGGCTGCCGGCAGCAACCTTGCCGAGGCCGCACAGCTTACATCAATAGTAGTCCGCGCAGGACATGTAATATCCGCAGACCGTGCAAATCAACTTGCAGCGCCGGGACGTGAGCCGCTGCGAACAAACCGGACAAAACCGGGAAGCATCCTCGTGCGGCGCGGCGAGATCCTGTTTCGAAGGATTCGCTGCTGTCTCCGTCGCCTGCGACCCCTCACTTCCTGGCGACTTCAGAGAGACAGATGCACTCGGCTTCGGTTCGGCCCTGCGAGTATCAGGGTAGACCGAAGCTGCCCCATCTTTCGCGGCACGTTCCACGGCCCGAAGGTTATAGCACACCTCTTAGCGGGGGAAAAGCGGGTCGGGAGGGTAGAGCTGAGGCGGAGGCCGCCGGGCAAAGGTGTGACTTCCCTCGGCGTGGCCAGGCCCGTGAGACTTAGTGATGGTCCCAATAATCGGTGGGACGGGTGTCGTTCAGGAGCGCTGGGGGGAAGATCCAGTAATCGTCGCCGAAAGGAATGTTCTTGGGCCAGATTTGGTCGAGAGTGGTGCCGTCGTAGAGGATGCCGCCTTTCATCACGAAGGCGATGTCGGCGCTGTTGTGGATGTCGTCGAGCGGATTTTTGTTGAGGATGTCGAGGTCGGCGAGTTTGCCAACGGTGATGGAGCCGAGATCCTGGTCCATGCCGAGATAGTGAGCGCCGTCGTTGGTGGCCATTTCGAGCGCGCCCATGGGGCCGAGCGCGGAGGAGTACATCCAGAGTTCCCAGTGGGAGTCGATGCCTTGTTGCTGGCCGTGGCCGCCGAGGGCGCCGAAACCGCCGGCTTCGCGAATGTCGGCGACGGCTTGGGCGATGAGCGGGAAGCTGTAGTCGGTCTCGGGGCGCATCATGCGGCGGCGAGCATGGGGAAGGATTTCGCGCCAGGGAGTCCAGCGCAGGAGCTTCGCGTCCTTGTAATAGTCGAACGTCTGGAAGAAATATTCTTCGTTCCAGACGCCGGGGCCGCCGACGATGGCCGTCGGTGAGTAGGTGAAGTGGGCCATGCCGAAAAATTTTGTGGCGTCGCTGTAGAGAGGCGCGTAGCCGAGAGGATGCTCGGAGCCGGTCTGGCCGTCCATGGCCATGCCGAGATCGTATTCGAGGCCGCCACCTTCGGCGGTGATGTTCAGTCCGT
The DNA here is from genome assembly GCA_963850795.1 of uncultured Acidobacteriota bacterium. Classification (GTDB taxonomy): domain Bacteria; phylum Acidobacteriota; class Terriglobia; order Acidiferrales; family UBA7541; genus Acidiferrum. Next base: position 185,708 of record CAWKNS010000021.1, read on the forward strand.
ATTTACGGGCGATTTCGGCGACCCACTGATGCTGTTCGCGTTTTGGCTGGAGATATTGTTTCAGCGTGAAGACGCCATAGCTCGAGAGGCGCTTGATGTTCTGCTCGGTGACTTCGAGGCTGGTGAGATCGTTGTTGCGGGAACCGTTGCCGGCGTAGAGAGGATCGCCGCTCGAAAACGTTCGCGGACCGATCATCACGCCGGCGTCGACCATTTCAGCGGGTGGAAAAACATTTTGCGACCATGCGGCTGGGTCGAGCGTGCTGGTGATTCCATACGCCAGGTTGCCGGCGATCTCGTAGTCGTGGGGAGGCGTGATGCCGTTGTACATGCTGTAGTGATGCGCATGCATATCGATCAGGCCGGGGATGATGGTTTTGCCTTTGACGTCGACGATGCGATCGACGCCGGCCGTTGAGCAATCGCCGACGCAGGAAATGCGCGAGCCTTTGATGACGATGGTGCCGCGTTCGATCACTTTGCGGTGGTCGAAGGTGAGGATGCGCGCGTTGGTGAGAGCGAGGGAGCCCGATGGAATTTCGCGCGGGACGCTGAGTTTGATTTCCGTGGTGTCGGTTTTTTTGGAATCGAGATGGTAGACGAAGTAGCGATTGGCGCTGCCGAATTCGAGGGTTTGAGCGTCGCGGAAGTGCGGGAAATTGCCGCCTTCTTTGCTGACTTGGTTGAGGGGGAGAACTGCGGCGGTTTTGTCGATGAGCGGAGGCTTTCCGGCGGTGCCCGCCGATGGGAATGCGAGCGTGTAGACGTTGTCGCCTTCCTGGAACGCGAGCGTATTCAGGTCGGGGGAAACGGTCACTTCGTCGGCGAAGGGAAAAACCACATGAACGCGGCGATCGGTGCCGTCGAGCTTGACGGAGACGAAATTGATCGCGATAGGGCGGCGTGCCTCGGGATCTTTGCTCTTGGCAAATTCGGGATAGTAGATACGGCCGTCGGTGCCGAATGTTGGCGCAACGATTTGATTGCGCTCCAGGAATTCGGAGTAGCGCGGCGTGCGGACGATGAGCTTTGTCTGGCCGCCGGATGCGGGGACGGAGACGAGATCGTACCAGGTGTTGGTGATCCAAGGTTGTCCGCGAAAGAATGCGCCGGAACCACGCGCAACGACGATCGGTTGTGCCGTCGGGACTCCACGCAGGATGAATATATTCGCCGGGCTCGGTGGTGAGTTGCTGAGGCGAGCCGCCTTGCGCCGAGACTTTCCAGAGTGCGCCGCCGATTTTTTCGTCCCAAGAGGCGAAGACGACGGATTTTCCATCGGGCGACCACGCCGGGGAGTATTCGGTGGCCGTGAAGGAATCGGCGGTTAGGCGATGCGGCTGTCCGTCTGGGATGTCCATGAGCCAGATGTGACCGATGGCCTGGAATGCGAGTGTCTTGCCGTCGGGAGAGGCGGTGTGCCAGCGCGCGAAACGCATGGGGAAAGCGTCGTCGGTAATGCGGCGCTCGGATTTGGCCATTTGCGAAATGGTGCGCTGCACGTGAACGGTGAAGGGAATCGTTTCTACCTTTCCGTCGGCAATCTGGACGCGATGAATTTTCCCACCTTGTGAGATGACAATGGATTTTCCGTCGCGGGCCCAGGCGTAGCCGGGGAGAACGCGCCATGCGCTGTAGGAATCGGTCACGTCGCTTTCGATTGGGTCCATCAGGACACGTTCGGCGCCGGATTGCAGATCGCGAAGCCAAAGCGCCGTGCGAGGACCATACTTGTGCCCTTTGTAAGAAATCGTGCCGTTTGGAATGCGACGCCCGAAAGTGAGCCAGCGGCCGTCCGGTGAAATTTCGGGAGCGAATGCGCCGCCGTTGGAAAGCCGATACTGCTGTGCTCCCTCGCCGGAAGTGACATCTTCCTTGTCTCCGGTGCGAAGTTCGATCCGTTTGATCTGGAAGAAGCCCTGCAATGGATCGTCGTGGCCTGCGTAAGAGGAAGGTTCGCCCGCGGCGTACTGAAAATAAACGTAGCGGCCGTCGGAAGAAACGGCAGGCCAGTCGGCGTCCTTCTCGTCTTTGCTGCTGACAATTTCCAATCCTTTGCCGCCGTCGCGGTTGTAGAGCCAGATTCCGGCAGGCGGGCGAGGTTCCAATCCGGTTGCTACGGAGTGCCGCGACACAAGAATATTTCGGCTGTCGGGGGTCCATACCGGTTCGTACATACGGAGATCTTTGTCTTCGACAACGGCGTGAGGATTAGAGCCGTCGGCGTTCATGACCCAGAGATTGTCCTGGCCGCCGCGATCTGTGATGAAGGCGATGTATTTTCCGTCGGGCGAAAAGCGGGGGTGGGCGTTGAGTGCTACGCCGCTCTTTTGCGTGAGGCATTCGGCGTTGCCGCCTGTTACCGGCATGCGGTAGATGTGCGCGAGAAGGTCGAAGACGATCCATTTGCCGTCGGGAGAAATGTCAACGGACATCCAGGTGCCTTCGGAAGTGTCGAAGGCGATGTCGCGCGTCGTGCCACGTGCGAGCGTGGTGTCCCACTTTTCTTCGGGCTTGTCTTTTGGTTTTTGATCGTCGTCGCTGCGCGCGAAAGCGGGAAGCGAAAGCGATGCGAGGGAGAGGAAGAGTAGCGTGCGCGAGACAAGCTGAGACTGAATCATCGAATCGCTCCGAAGGATGAGTGAACGCCGACTACATTTTTCAATTGCGCGGCATTCTAGTTTGAAATGTAGCTTGGGGCAAAGTCGTTCGCCAAGGAAATGGTCTGACACAGACCATCACGCGGTGGAGGCTCGGTGACTGGCCTGGCTCTAACGGAGTGTCGAGTGAAAAAAAGGCGAAGGGCTACCGAATCCAGGCTTAGTTTACTGGAGCGAGAAAGGATGCGTACTGGGAGAGGTGGTTCTTGAAACCTATGGGGGGAAAGGCGCATCCTTCTCTGTGTAGGCATTGTGACGGGTCGATAAAGGCTGGTGCTGCTATGCGACGAATTGGGATAGTCGCGGTTGCGGTGTTGGGGCTGCCTTTGGCGGTGTTTGCGCAGCAGCGGGCAGGTGGAGGCGTGGGCGCGGGAGTTCGCGCGGGCGCGGTTTCGGCGCCGCCTATGGCTGCGGCTCGGGTGAGCGGTCCGGCTGGAGCTGGGGCGCATCCGGTGAATCATGTGGCGGTGGCCACGCGCTCGGTTCCAGCTGGCGGGCATATTCGGACTTCATCTCCGAACCGCATCGTCAAGCTGAACCCCCAGTTCGGAAATTCCAACTTTGTTTCGAACGATGTGCCAGGGCTCGGGTTCGACTATCCGCACTCTGGCTGCGGTGGGCCCGAAGCGCGGGCAGAATGGGCGCGGCGGATTTGGATTCCGGCAGACGGTGCCGTTTGGATTTGGCGGGTATTTGATTACGTCGCCGGAGATTGTGGTTGAGAATCCGCAGGCGGTCGAAGAGGCGCAGGAGACCGCCGTGGAGCAGGGCGACGGAGATTTGCAATCGCAGTTTGAGGATGCGCAGAGGCGCGCGTATCGGGCGGGGCAGCAGTCGGTAGCGCCGAAGGCCACGCCTGAGCCGCCTGCACCGGAGCCCGCGGCCGATCCGGCGTCGTATGTGTTTGTGATGCGGGATGGGGCGATGGTTTTTGCCGTGGCGTATACATGGGAGAACGGGACGCTACGGTATGTGACGCCGGAAGGGCAGAGGCAGGAGTGTTGCGGCGGATTCGCTCGACATGAATGCGACGACGAAGTTTAATGAGTCGCAGGGGTTGAATTTTCACGTGGGGGCGTAAGAGAGAACCGAAGTCCGAAGTAGAGAAGCAATGAAATAAGGAAGTAGCGACCGATTCTATTCGGCGACGAGCACGATTCGTCGCCGATTTTTTTTGCGCGACAAAGCGGCCGCATAACTGAAATTCACGAGGCTTGAGTTTGCGCGGGTGTTACAGCTGAGATCCTTCGCTCCGCTCAGGATGACCGCGGGTGGGGGATGAGGGGACTGAAAGGATGATGGGGATTGAAGGCACGCCGGAGCTCGGGATTTTGGGGAAACAACGGCGTGTTACTTGGCGGGGGCGGGCATGACGTAGCCGGAGGTGGCGGGGAGGCCGGCGCGTTCGAGTTGGATGGTGGCGTGGCCGATGTTGAAGTCGGCGGCAGCATTTGGACTGGATGGCGGTGAGGATGCGCTCGCATTCGTCCATGTGCATGTCGGGGATGCGGGCGTGAAGGCTGAGCGCGTTGTGGTCGTCGCCGAGCGACCAGATGTGAATGTCGTGAACTTCGAGGACGCCGTCAATGGTGAGGACGGCGCGAGCTACATCTTCCACGGTGCAATCGGGGGGGCGGCCTTCGAGCAGGACGTGCGCGGAGTCTCGCAGGATGCCGATGCTGGACCAGAGGACAAGCAGGCCGATGGCGAGACCGAGAAGAGGATCGATCCAGCGGATGCCGGTCGCGCCGATGACGATGGCGCCGATGATGATGGCGACGTTGGAGAGCGCGTCGCCGAAATTGTGAACGAGGATGCTGCGGAGATTGAGATCGTTGCGGCTGCGGACCAGGGCGAGTGTGATGCCGCCGTTCACGGCGAGGGCGGCGAGCGAAGTCCAGATCATCCAGCTTTCGACGACTTCTACAGGGGAGCGAAAGCGCTCGATCGATTCGTAGCCTAGCCAGAGAGAAAGAAGCACGAGGACGACGGCGTTGGTGAAGGCGGCGAGTGTGCCGGCGCGGTGGTAGCCGTAGGTTTTTTCGGAGTCGGCGGGGCGCTGCGCCCAGCGCATCGCGAGATAGGAGAGGCCGATGGCGGGGACGTCGGAAAGATTGTGGACGGCGTCGTTGAGCAGGGCGACGGAGTGGCCGAGGATGCCGCCGACGACTTCGGCGCCGACGAGGCCGAGGGTGGCGGCCATGGCCCAGCCGAGAATGCTGGGGCTAAGGGGCGGGTGCTCGTGGCCGTGGTGGCTGTGGCCGTGACTGTGGCCATGGGCATGGCCGTGACTATGAGAATGAGCGGCGGTCGGCGTGGATCCCGGCGGGCAATCGTGGCTGTGGTCGCCGTGGGAGTGGTCGTGCGAGTGGGTGTGCATAGCCGCTAGAGGCTATTCTACGCGCGGTGTAGGCGGTTGGCGAACGGCGGCTGCTTACTTAGTGGATATCTTGACACCTCAGGTTTGCGATTTCGTTGACGGTACCTAGGGTGGCTGCCAACATCAAATAAGGCTTATCAGGTCAGAGGGTTGCGTTGAGCAGGGTGCGTTTGTGTGTGCGGTTTTGCGGACACGCAGCGCGCGGCATCTGCCAGTTTGGATCGCGTCGCCTGACCTGAATTAGCGTCCAGGGTGAAATGACGAATCCGGTCGCCAAATTGAGTTTTTGGGGCGTGCGCGGATCGACGGCAACCGTCGATCCGGCGACGTGGCGTTATGGCGGAAACACGCCGTGCGTGGAACTGACGACACCAGATGGGTTTCAATTGGTTTTAGATTGCGGCACGGGTTTGCGAAATTTGGGTTCGCGGTGGAGCAAGGAGCACGCACAGCGGCAGCACGAAACGCATTTTCTGGTGACGCACTATCACTGGGATCATATTCAGGGGATTCCGTTTTTCACTCCGTTGTATTCGGATCAGAACGAATTTCACTTTTACAGTTTTCGATCGGAATTTCTGGGTCGCGACAGCTTGAAGCAAGTTTTCGAAACGCAGATGGCGCAGCCCTATTTTCCGGTGGACTTGTCGGCGATGAATGCGAAGCGGCGATTTCAGGAAGTGGCCAACGGCGACGCGTTTTTTATTGGGGAGAATCGGATTTCGGTGCGGGCGCTGAATCATCCGCAAGGATGTTTGGGATTTCGAATCGAGACGGCGGCGGGGACGGTCGTCTACGCGACGGACAATGAGCCGGGAAATCCGGCGCTCGACAAGAGTTTGCGAGAGCTCGCCGCGGGCGCGGATATTTTCATCAACGATGCGCAGTACACGCCGGAACAACTTGCCGGGGCGAAGCGAGGGTGGGGCCATTCGTCGTGGAAAGAGGGTGTGAAGGCGGCGCGCGATGCGGGGGCGAAGACGCTCGTGTTGTTTCATCACGATCCGGATTCGACGGACCGGATGGTGGATTTGATTTTGCGGCAGGGGCGCGAGGAGTTTGATTCGGTGTTCGCGGCGAGCGAAGGAATGGTGATTACGTTGGGCGCGGCGGACGGGCGCGTGGATGCGCACATGCCGGGGACGCGGACGGCGCTGCGACGCGAGGCGCAATTTCGGGCGCGGGTTTCGGGCGTGACGGAAGGCGGGCGTGCGTTTGACGAAGAGACGCTGGTGAGCGATTTGTCGCTACAGGGAGCAATGATTACGCTGAAGCATAGTCCGCGGCTACAGTCGGAGTTGCAGGTGATCATGGAAACGCCAGGGCCGAATGGATTACAGGGAGCAATGCGGCTGCGGGGCTATGTGGTGAGGATTGATGAGGGGCGGGAGAAGGGGATTAGTTCGGTGGGGGTGGTGTTTACGGACTAAAAGAGAGTTGATGGTCGACAGGTGAAAGTTGAAAGCGAGTAGAAGAAAAAGCTAACGCAGAAGCGCGAAGAACGCAGAGGAACGCGGAGAAGTTGAGTTGAGATCGACGAGGCGTGGCGACTGCCGCGCCATTTCTATTTTTGGACGGTCCGTTGTGGCGCTTAGCGGAGGTACTGGCGTGACGGACGTGGGCCTAGTTTGCGTGAGGTCTTGGGAGTAGCATCTTGAGAGCGGTTTGAGATTGTCGGGGTAGTGAGGTGCACGATGAACTCACGGATTTGGATTGGGTTGTGTGCTGCGCTGGTGATTTGCGCGGCGGGGTATTCGAAGCCGAAGAACAAGGAGGACTTTCCGAAGGCGCTGTTGAATGCGCGATATGTGTATGTCGAGGCGGAAGACGGCGACATCCAGAGCATCAATTTGATTCCGGAGGACCGGCGGGCGATCGTGGACGTCGTAGATGCGCTACGAAACTGGAATCGGTACAACGTGACGATGCGACGATCAGATGCGGAGGTTTTGTTTGTTGTGCGCAAGGAGCGGTATGCGAGTGGACGGATCGGCGGGACGATTTCGCACGGGACGGTGCCGGGAACGAACGATCCGCAAACGGGGGTGGCAGGGAGACTGGGCGCCGAGGCCGGGCCGAATCAGGACATGTTGTACGTGTATTTGGTAAATCCGGACGGAAAGAAGTTTGGGCCGGTGTGGCATCAATTTTTGAAGGACGGGTTGGATAAGCCGGAGATGCCGCTGCTTCAGAAGTTTAAGAATCAGGTGGATGCGGCGACGAAAGCCGCGAGTGCGAAGCAGAGTAGCAATCCGTAGATACCAAAAGATCGCAGAAACATCACTGCTTTGTTCGAAATGACAATCGTGCGAGGTTGATACTCAAGATTTGGTGATAGCGTATTCGTGTGACCGCAGCTGATAGACATGCCTGAACCGAAGACAACTGAAAATCGTATGGGATTTGTGCCTGTGGCGGCGCTCGATCCACGAGCGGCGAACGCCCCTTCGGGAAAAGCTTCGGTTGCGGCAGCACAGTTGAACGGGGGTGGGCGGCGAGGGCCGACTCGGATGGAGTTGATTCGAGGGCTGGTGAGGCAGGCGCCGTTTGTGGCGAAAAATTTTCAGCTTTATTTTCGGAATGGGTGGCGGCGGCATGTGTTGCACACGAAAGTTGTGGCGCCGTATGCGGTGACGTTTTACGTGACGCACAAGTGCAATCTGGATTGCAGTTATTGCACGCAGAAGGAGCCGGAGGTTTTTAGTGCGGAACTGCCGACGGCGGGGACGCTGAAAGTGTTGGCGAAGATCCGGCGCGAGACGGATTCGATTGTGATCACGGGCGGCGAGCCGACGCTGCGGGCGGACATCGAGACGATTGTCGAGGCGGCACGATTCAAGAATAAATTTCGGTCGGTGCTGCTGATTACGAATGGGACGCTGCTGGATCGCAAGCCAAAGATTTTGGATGGAGTCACGGGGCTAGTCGTGAGCCTGGATGCGTTGCAGGCCGATCCGACGAATGCGTTGTCGAAGCCGGCGGCGCTGCCGAAGGTGATGGAGAATCTCCAGTTCGCGAAAGAACGGCTCGGGAATCCGAGGAAGATTACGATCAGCACGGTGATCGAAGAGTGGAACATCGCGGAAGTCGAGCGGCTGCTGGATTGGTGCGGGGAGCAGGGATTTGTGTTCGCGGCGCAGTCGGCGCAAATGGAGAAGATGCCAAATTTGGGTCTTCTGCGGAATCCGAAGTACCACGCGCTGGTGGATACGATCATCGCGCGGCGGCGCGAGAACAAGCAGCCGATCAACGGGACGCCGCGGACGATCGACACCTTGCTGCGGTTTCGAAACTTTGAGTGTTATCCGACGATGTTTCCGCGCGTGTATCCGAACGGGGATGTGTTTTATCCGTGCGAGCCGCTGAGGAAGGTTGCCGGGAATTTGTTACACGATGGATCGTTGAAGAAGATTTTTGCGCGGGGGAAGAAGCGGTATGGGGAGATTCCGCCGTGTGAAGGGATTTGTTATTTGTTCGGAAATGTTCTGTCGCACTACTACGTGAATGATTTTTGGGGGCTGGCGGGCGATTTTATTGCGTGAGGAAGTTGACGGTCGACAGTTGAAAGTCAAAAAGGAAGAAGAAACATCAGAGCAGTCGTCGAGCATGGGCGATTTTCGAATTAAGTTTTCGGCGCGTGGACCGATTCGCACCTCGACGAGTTCAATCCAGCGGTAACAGGTAGCCGGGAGTTCCACCCAGGCGGCCGCCGAAGGCTTGCGCGTCGAGCGTAGCCATGTCCCAAGTAAACGAGGATTCGGGTGTCAGCCGAATCGTCACATCGTCAAACGAAGCGAAAACGGGCTCAATCCGCGGATCAGCCATTGCGGCTGTGCTGAGATAGCGGCTGTGAATGCGGCGGTTGAGTTGTATCGAGCGATCGCCTGAGAGCAACTCCGCCGTGCATGCGGTTGTGAGGCCGCGCTCTGTCCCGGGTTTGCGCATGTCCACCATCAACGAGGCCGTCGGTTTTGCTGCGATGTTGCGCGCTTTTTTGGTTTTCGATGATGTTGCGATGTAGAAGGAATTTTCTTCGAATAGAAACCAGACGGCGGTGAGGTGGATCGATCCGTCGGTGTTGTGAGTCCCTAATGTTGCGATCAAACGGCGTTGTAACAGCTCGTGAAGACTCGGATCCAACTGACGAGGCATAGTCGCCCTCCCAATGCCAAAAACAATGAGGGCACTCTCTCACTTCTCAATTTCTAAGGAAACAGGAAAGCGCTCGGCTTAGGAATTTTCGGAGATTTTCTTGTCGAGGTGAGCGAGGGCGGCTTCGAGGGATTTTTTGTGGTTCGGGTTGGTGGCGTTTGCGAGGTCGTTGGCGATGCGGACGCGCGAGAGTTGGAGGTCTTTTACGGCTTGTTCGCGGTGGCGTTGTTCGGGGCTCTTTTCATTCTTATCGGATGGTGCTTTACGGGGTTCGGCAGCAGCCACTTGAGCTTCCACGTCCTTACTTTCCCAACCTCTGGCCATGATTTATTGTCGCACAGGGAGTAATCTTGGCGCGTTTAAATCTCGGTGAGTTTCGTAGGGATAAACGAAGTAACGGAACAAAGATGCAATGAAGTAACGAGAAGACGGAAGAGGATGAGGACGGTGCGCGACGTATTCAGGCGCGGGCAGCGTGGGCTTTTGGTTGGACGGGAAGGCCGGGGACCATTACGGCGCGGATTGTGTTTTCAGCGACTTTGGCGAAGTGTTCGGCGAAGATGCCACGAAAGCCGAATTCGTCGATGCTGTTGGGGCGGCGCAGGCGGACGACCCACCCGTTATCGAGTTCTTCGGAATAAACTGAGGAGACCTCAGCGACGGGGATGATCAAGCGTGTTTGCAGGTGGGCATCGAGCGCCCAGATATTTTCGGTGCCGACGAGCAGGCGAACGGGTGCGGAGACGCCGTTGGATATCCGGGTTTTGCCGCCGTTGACGACGACTAGCGCACCGAACTCGCGCGCTTTATCGTCGGCGGTGACGTTGGCGATTGCGGGTGGAAGCAATGCAGCGGTGAGAAACATCGCGAGACCGGCGATCGCGGCGAGCCAGGAATTCCAGAAGGCGAGTGGCAAAATTACGAGGCCGGCGCCGGAGAACCCGAGCAGGATGCGGAACGCGGTCCATGAGCGTTCATCGCGGCGCAGATTGAGAATTTTCGGAACGAGTAAAACTCCAGCGAAAAGCGCGCCGACGAACATCTTTTGCACGCGCGCGAGGGCGTTCGCGGTTTGTGAAGCTGCGGGGTTGGCCGTGCTGTCCATTCGGATCCTTACTCTTTCGGTTGCTTCCTTAGATTCATAAAACTAACCGCAGATGCTGAAAATGTCGCCGCGACGGGGCTTCAGGGCTAGCGCTCTACGGCGCGAGACCAGGTATTTCGCGCATTCGGGCGAATGCGCGGCGGACGTGCGGGATGGTGATCGAACCGCCGACGACCAGCGCTACGTTCAATGCGTCGACCACTTCGTCCCGGGTCCAGCCTTCTTCGCCGGCGCGGACGAGATGGTAGGTGATGCAGTCATCGCAGCGTAGCACTGCGGAGGCCACTAGGCCCAATAGCTCCTTCGTCTTGGTACCGAGAGGACCCGGCTCGTAGGCCTGGTGGTCGAGGGCGAAGAAGCGCTTCATGCCCAGGTGGCCGCAGCCGAGGACCTCTTGGTTGAGATCTGCGCGGGTCTTCTGAAAGTCGTCCAAACTGCCGGGTGCAGGCACAAATCCTCCAACTGCTGCTGCGCTAACCGCTCCTGATGCGCGGTTGCGCTCGCCGCGCAACCCGCGAAAAGTCGCGCGATAAGGGTGGAATGGGGAGGCCATTATCGCGCAACGGGCGAAGGATGCGAGTCGGAAGTTAAGGGAGTTAAAAGAGATTGCCTAAGGATTATGAGTAAGTTCTAGTACCCACCCTGAGCGAGCCCCAGTGGCATGGGTGGAATCCCAGACAAGTTGTCCGTTTACAAAGACTTTCTCAATGCCAGTGGAAAGCTCAAGCGGTTTGGCGAAGGTGGAACGGTCGCGTACCGTTTTGGGATTGAAGAGGGTGAGGTCGGCGAAGGCGCCTTCGCGGATGATGCCGCGATCTTTCCAGCCAATACGTTGGGCGGGGAGCGAGGTCATTTTGCGGACCGCCTCGGGCAACGTGAGCCAGTGTTTTTCGCGGACGTAGACACCGAGGACGCGGGGGAAGGTACCGGCACCGCGAGGATGTTCGGCGGCGATGCCGCCGTCGCTGGCGACCATAACCCACGGTTGCTGATAGAAGGCTTTGACGTCGGGCTCGATCATGGATTTTGCGACGACGAGCGCTTCGGTGTTGGCGGCGTCGCCTTCGCGAATGATGCGGATATACATCTCGACGGGTGTGATGTGGTTGGTGGCGGCGAGCTCGGCGATGTTGTGATTTGCGTAGGACGGATTCGGTTTGAATTCGGAGATGGTGACGTTATGCGCGCCGCCGTTGTCGGCCAGAGCTTTTTCGACGCTGGCGGGATTCTCGTACTGCTTGTCGGGCATCATGACTTTGATGTTGGAGTGCCACGCGTCGTAGGGGTAGCAATCGGCGAGGAAATCGATGCCGCGTTTGCGGGCGGCTTCGATGACGCGGATGTACTCGGGAGCTTTATTCCAGACGCTGACGGTGCTGACCTTGATGTGCGAATGCTCGATAGGAATGTGGGCACGTTCGCCGATGGCGATTTCTTCGTCGAGAGCGGAGAAGGCTTTGTCGCCTTCGTCGCGAATGTGAGTCATGTAGAAGCCGCCATGAGCGGCGGCGACTTTTGCTTCGGCGACGACTTCATCGGTGGAGCTATAACTGGCGACGTCGTACTCGAGGCCGGAGGAGAGGCCGATAGCGCCTTCGTTCATGGCTTGCTCGGCGAGCTGCGTCATTTTTGTGATTTCGTCTTGAGTCGCCACGCGGCGGAAATCCTTGCCCATGACTTGTTCGCGGATGGTGGCGTGGCCGGCCATCATGGCGATATTGAGCGAGGGAGGATTCGCGCGGCGTGCGGCGAGGTACGGCGCGATGGGCCAGGGGGAGTCGCCGTCGGCGCCGAGGACGATGGTGGTGATGCCTTGGGAGATTTGCGATTCGGCGAGTGGATCGGATTCGAGGCCGTCGGTGGAGTGATTGTGGATGTCGATGAAGCCGGGGGCGAGGACGAGACCTTTGGCGTCGATGATTTGTTCGCCGGGTTGAGGCTTGAGGTTAGCGGCGATGGCGGTGATGCGGTCGCCGGTGATGCGGACATTGAGTCTACGGAGAGGGGTGCCGGTTCCGTCGGCGATTTTTGCATGGACGATCAGGATGGAAGAGTGGGGAGTCTGCGATTGCGCGCCCAACTGAATGGTGAAGATTAGAGAAGCGAAAACCGCGACGAACGAGATTGAGAAACGATGAAAGTGGATGGCCAGTCTCCCTGAGTGATCTTGGACGTTTCTAAATTTTGTTGACGGATTTATTTCATGCTTCGACGTTTGGCGCTAGAGCTTTTTGGACAAGAGCTTTGGCGCCGGGTTTTCCGGCGAGAACGAGATCGAGCCACTCGGCTCCGACCTTTGAGAGACGGATGGCTTCGCTGGTGAGCGATTCGGGGCCGCCGGAATCGGCGTTGCCGAAATAGACGCGGTCGAGAGGCTGCGCGGCGGCGATGCGATTGACAGTGTACTGGCCTGGGACCGCCATAAACATCGGGTGGCCGCGGCGATAGATGCGGACTTCGGCGGGATCGACGTTGAAGTCGGGCATTAGTTTTTGGAAATCGGAGAGGACGCGGGCGGCGAGAATTTTGCACTCGCCTTCATCGAGAAGAATTGCGCGCTGAAATTCGCGGAGTGGCGTATAGAACGAGAGGATGTTGTTTTTTTGTTTGTAGCCGGGCTGATTGCGAACGGTCCAGTCGGCAACGATGAAATCCGTGAAGGTGTTGCCGGGGCACCAGTTGTCGTAGCCGCGATTGTAGACGGGCTTATCGAAGATCACGTTGACGACGGGATAGGGCGCGAAGCGGGTGCGGCGCATGGCCGCGAGTTGTGCGTCGGGGAGGCCGCGGACGAGGCGAGAGGTGATGTGTTTCGGCGTGCATATGATGACGGCGTTGGCGCTGACGGTGATTGGTTTTGCTTCATGGATGTAGGTGACTTTGACTTCGTCTTTTTCAGAGACGACGGCGACGACGGTGGCGTTGCCGAGCATGCGCTCACCGAATTTCGGCTGGAGGACTTCGACGAGTTTGTGGGTGATGCAGCCGAGGCCGCCGGGGAGGATGACGCGCTGGCCGTCTTCGCCGCGTGCAAGGTACTGCATTGCGCCGATGCCCACCATCGCTGATGTGTCCTGGCAGGTCGCTCCCCAGTTTGACGGACCGTAGCCGTCCCACCATTGCTGGACTTCTTTCGCGTAGCCGGCAGTGAATTTTGTGAACGGCTGCGCATCAAGCTCTTTTAGTCGCGCCGCGAGTTTGATCTTTTCCATGTCATCGCGAAATTTGCGAAAGCTGGCGCGGACAGCTTTGGGATACGGCAGTTCATCGATGCCTTTGATCCAGGTGTCGGCGACAAAAGTCTTATTGATGATCGTGGGATCGGGATTGGCGACAGGCAGCAACTTGAGTCCGATTTCTGATCGAGAGCTGATCGCCTTCGTCGCCGCGAGATGCGTACGCCGAGCCAGTGGCGAAGGGCTGGCCATCGAATTCTTCCTGATATGCGTTGCCGCCGAAGTGATCTTCTTTTTCGAGGAGGAGGAAATCTTTGCCGCGTAGGAAATAAGCAGCGGAGAGGCCAGCGGAGCCTGCGCCGATGATGATGACTTCGACTTTGCGGGTGGGTGCAGGAATGTCAAATGCGTGGCCGTCGCGAACTTCGTGGCAGATTTCGAAATGTTCGCCGTCGACTTGCGGTGTGGGATTCGGTGCGGCGTTACTTTCTGAAGGTGCGGCGACGAGCGAATGGTCGATCGGACAACCGGCGGCAACGGAGCCGGCGACTACGAATTTGATGAAATCGCGGCGGGAATTTGGCGGCGTCATGCGAGTTGCTCCTGTTGCTGTTGCGTTGCGGATTGCTCGACAAGATCTTGCGGTTTTGCGCCGAGGCTGCGCGTGCGGATGCGATACCAGATGACGATGAGCGCGACGCTGACGCGCGAAGATGAGCGTCGAGATGGCGTTGATCTCGGGCGTGATGCCGCGGCGGAGGCGTCCCCAGATTTCGAGCGGCAGCGTGTTGTCGCGGCCGATGAGGAAAAATGTGACGGCGATTTCGTCCATCGAGAGCGTGAAGATGAGCAAGCCGGCGGCGATGAGCGAGAGTTTTAGATTGGGCAGCGTGACGCGCCAGAACGTTTGCCATGGCGTCGCGCCGAGATCGAGCGAGGCTTCTTCTTGCGCGCGGTCGATTTTTTGCAGGCCGGCGAAGAGTTCGGTTGTGGCGACGGAGATGAGCGCGGTGCCGTGGCCGAGAAAAACGGTGGCGAGGCTAAGCGGCAGGTGAACGAAGACGGCGAACATCAATAAGGAGAGGCCGGTGATGATGCCGGGAAGAATCAGCGGAAGCAGGACGAGGCGGCGGAAGAGGGCTTTGCCGGGGAAGTCGGCGCGATCGAGAGCGAGCGCGGCGAGGAGACCGAGCGTCAGCGCGAGCGCGACGCTGGCGGCGGCGACGATAACGCTGTTGAGGACGGCGTCCCAGATCGCGCCGTCGGCGAAAAGCTGGCGATACCAGTCGAGCGTGAGATGTTGCGGCGGGAAGCCGCCGACGCCGTCGCGATTAAAGGAGTAGACGATGAGGACGACGATCGGGAGATAGATGAACGCGAAGATGAGAATCGCGCAAACGGTGAGGATCGGTGCGCGCGATGGAAATTTTGCGGATTTGGTAGCGCGCGTCATTTGAACGACCATCGCTTTTCAAAGCGCTCGGTGAGCGAGAGTAGCGTGATGGTGATGATGAGAATGCAGACGGAGATCGCGGCGCCGAGAGGCCAGTCGTAGGCAGCGCCGAAAAGGCTCTGCACGATGTTGGCGATCATCGTGCCGCTGGGGCCGCCGACGAGGAGCGGTGCGAGGAAGTCGCCGAGCGAGAGTACGAACGCGAAGGTCGCGCCGGCAATCAGGCCGGGCATCGAGAGAGGTAGCACGACGCGGAGGAATGTCGTGAGGCGATTTGCGCCGAGGTCATGGGACGCTTCGATGAGCGGGCGCGGGATGTGTTCGAGCGACGCGTAGATCGGAAGAAAAACGAACGGAGTGTAGATGTGCGTGAGCATCACGATGACGGCGAACGGGCTGTAGAGCAGAAAGCCGACGGGCTCGTGGGTGATGTGCAGATATTGAAGGAAGCCGTTGAGCACGCCGTCGCTGCCGAGAATTGTTTTCCACGCGTAGCCGCGCACGAGATAGCTGACCCAGAGCGGGACGATCACAAGCTGATAGAGCAGTTCTTTGCGCGCGCCGGCGTGGAATGACAGATAGTAGGCGAGGGGATAGCCGAGCAGAACGGAGAGCAAGGTGACGGACGCGGCGATGCGCATGGTGCGGAAGAGGACTTCGACATAGAGCGAGTTCGAGATGAGCTTGTGGTAGTTCTGAAGATTCCATTGGTGGACGAGGAATCCGTCGCGCACGAGCCAGAAGCTGTGGGCGAACATCAAGGCGTAGGGAAGCAGCAGGAAGAGACCAACCCAGAGCAGCGGCGGCGCAGTGACTAGCGTTTTGTAGACGCGGGAATACATTGGCGAGGCGTTGTCAGCCTTTCACTTGGACGATGTCGTCGGCGAGAAATGAAAATTCCTGGTCGCGACTTAGTGGAGTCGCGCGCGGGGATGCGCGCGCGCAACAATTGGCCGGCGCCGCATTCGATTTCGAGCAGCTCGCTGGCGCCGCCGTAGATTTGTTGGTGGATTGTGCCGCGAAAGCGGATGTATCGCGCGGAAACCGGCAAGACATCGGGCGCGATCTGAATCGCTTCGGGGCGCAGCGAGAAAATCGCCGTGCCGTCGCTTGCGGACGTGGGCCAGTTCAGCGAGCCGCAGGTAGCGATACCGTTTTTTACTCGGCGCGCAGCAGATTGGTTTGTCCGATGAATTGCGCGGTGTACGCGGTGGCGGGGTGCGCGTAGATTTCGCGCGGTGCAGCAACTTGTTCCAGTGCGCCGTTGCGCAGCAGCGCGATGCGATCGGAAAGCGCCATCGCCTCTTCCTGATCGTGGGTGACGAAAAGAAATGTGATGCCGACTTCGCGCTGGAGCGATTTCAGTTCGCTCTGCATCTCCTTGCGCAGATTAGCGTCGAGGGCGGAGAGCGGTTCGTCGAGCAGCAGGAGTTGCGGCCGATTGATCAGAGCGCGAGCGAGTGCAACGCGTTGCTGTTGGCCGCCGCTGAGGCGCGGCGGTTTTGCGTCGGCGAATTCGCTCATCTTCACCATCTGCAACGCCTGATCGACGCGTCCGCCGATCTCCAGCTTCGGCGTATTCTTCACACGCAAGCCGTAGGCGACGTTGTCTCGCACACTCAGATGCGGAAACAGCGCGTACTGCTGAAATACTGTGTTGACGCGGCGTTTGTGTGCGGGCTGGATGTCGAGCCGGTCGCCGCTCATCCAGATTTCGCCGGAAGTAGGTTGTTCGAATCCGGCGATCAGTCGCAGCAGCGTCGTTTTTCCGGAGCCGCTTTCGCCCAACAGAGTGATGAATTCGCCCGCCGCGATGTCGAGCGACAGGCTCTTCAACACTTCTTTGTCGCCAAAACGCTTGGCCACGCCGCGCACGGCGAGCAATGTGCCCGAGCCGCCACGCGACGTGGCGCTCGTGGCGAGGTGCCCGTTGGCTGAGGAAGAGCTCACTGTGCGTTCTTTACCTCGTTCCAGATTTCCGTGTACTTCTGGCGTCGCGGCACGTCCTGCCAGAAATAGATTCGCTTCATGTAGGCGTCAGGATCGTCGAGATGCAGGCTCTTCACTTCGTCCGGCGTCAGAAGTTGCGCGGTTGCCGGATTCGCGGGCGTGTAGTGCGTCACGTCGGTGACGAGCTTCTGCGTTTGCGGCTCGACCATGTATTCGAGAAATGCTTGCGCAAGTTCTTTGTGTGAACTCGCGGCGGTGATCATCAGGTGGTCGATCCATCCCGTGGTGTTTTCTTTCGGGATCGTTTCGCCGATGGGGTAATTGAGCTTGCGCAGTTGCGTGGTCATCAGCGGCCAGCCCATGGCGAGCGTGACTCTCATGATTGTTGAAAAAGATTGGTGAGCTCGCCGCCGGTCGTCCAATATTTGCGGATATTGGGCTTTAGCTCGATCAGTTTTTTCTTCACTGCTTCAAGTTGCTCGTCGCTGAGGTTGTAGAGCTGGTTCGGATCGGGCTTGTCGTAACCGAGAACCTGCGCGGCCATGTAGACACTCGAAAGCTCATCCCACAGCGAAATCTTGCCCTTTGAGCTTCGGATTCCAAAGATCGCTCCAGCTCTCCGGAGCTTTCGGAAACGCGTTCGTGTCGTAGAGCAGCGGATTCGGTCCCCACACAAACGGCACGCCGTAGGTTTGGCCGTTCGCTTTCACGAGCGGCGATTCGCGCAGCCGCGCCGAAAGCTGCGGATACGCGGGGATTTTCGAAAGGTCGAGCGGCGCCGCGAGTCCGGCGCGCACGATGGATGTGGCGACGTCGCTCGACGGCGAGATCACGTCGTAGTTGCCGGCGCTGCCGCCGCGCAATTTTGCAACAAGCTCATCGCTCGAGCCCATGTACGACGCGACGACCTTGCAATGATGCGCGTCTTCGAACGCTTTGAGGAAAGACGGATCGGCGTAGCCTTCCCACACGAGCAGGCTCAGCGTTTCCGTCTTCGGCCCGCATCCCGCGAAGAGAATCGCCAAAACAAAGATTGCCGCGAACGCCGCTCGCTTCATCCTGTTCTCCCTCTGCATCCGCCGATCGCACCGTTGTGAAACCGAATCGCCTACTTTCGAATCGCCTTGATACACGATACGCCCGCCGACGATCGTGCTTGTCACTTTCGTGTCCGAAATCTTGTGCGGATCGACATCGAAAATATTTTGCGAAAGGATAATGATGTCGGCGAGTTTGCCGGTTTCGATCGAGCCTTCCGTTTTTTCGCGGCGTCCGGCGAATGCCGCGCCGAGCGTGTAGCCGTAGACCGCATCCGCAACCGAAAGCCGTTGTGACGGCACAAATCCGCCGTCCGGAGTGCCTTCTTTCGTCTGGCGCGTGACCGCGGTCTGCACGCCTTCCCACGGGTTCAGTGTAACGACCGGCCAATCGCTGCCAAACGCGAGATGTCCGCCGTCGTCGGCGATGCTCTTCCAAACCCACGCGCGGCCCGCGCGATCCGGTCCGATGTTGCGCGCCCAAACATTCAGCGTGTCGTCGTTGGGATACGAATGCAGCGGCTGCATGCTCGCGATCACGCCGAGTTTGCCGAACCGCGGAATGTCGACGGCTTGAATCGTCTCGATGTGCTCGATGCGCGGGCGGCGATCCTGCGTGCCGTTCACTTTTTCGGCGTTCTCGTAAGCGTCGAGCGCCGTGCGCACGCCGTAGTCGCCGATCGCGTGCGTAAAAAGTTGCAGTCCGCGCTTGTCGAGTTCGGCGACGGCCGCTTTATATTTGTCCGGATCCCAGAAGAGTTTGCCTTTCAGCGAAGGATCGTCGGTGTACGGCTCGAGCATCGCTGCGGTGTGCGATTCGATCACGCCATCGACCATCATTTTCACGGCGCCGCCGCTGATCCAGTCGTCGGCGTATTTTTTGCGCGCGGCTTCGATTTTTTCGATATCGGCCTGGCCGCAATTCCGGCGGATCAAGAAAATACGCGATGTAGAAGCGTAAGCGTCTGCTGCTTCTCGCGCCGCAGTTGATCGAAAAGCGCCAGCTCTTCGAAATCGCCGCCCGCGCTGTGAACGCGCGTCAGCCCGTGTTCGTTGGCCCACTTCATTCCCGCGCGCAGCGCGGCGAGTTTTTCCGCGCGGGTCGGGACCGGAACGATCTTGCCGACCAGGCCGTGCGCCGCTTCTTTCAGCGCGCCGGTCGCTTCGCCGGTTGCGGGATCGCGAACGATTATGCCGTTCGGCGGATTCGGCGTGTCCTTTGTGATTCCGGCGAGCGCAAGCGCTTTCGAATTCGCCCAATAGGTGTGACCGTCGTAGCCCTCGAGATATGCGGGGCGATCGGGGAAGAGTTCGTCGAGATATTTTTTGTCGGGCAGCGCCGCCGCGCCGAACATCGCGTAATCCCAGCCGCGTCCGAGAATCCAATCCTTGCCGGGATGCTTCGCGGCGTATTCGCGCAGCCGTTGCTGAATGTCGGCGACGTCTTTCGCGCCTTCGAGATTCACGCGGCCAAGGCTGAGCGAGCCGTCGAGAAAATGAATGTGGCAATCGACGAAGCCGGGCAGCACGAGCTGCCCGCCGGCATCGATCATTTTCGTTTTGGGCTTGCGAAGCTTTTCGACGTCGGCTTCGCTGCCGACCGCGACGATCTTGTCGCCCTGAATCGCGAGCGCTTCGGCCCAGGGTTGTTTCGCGTTCACGCGTGTAAATCTTCGCGTGATGGACGATCGTGTCCGCGCGTTTGTGCGCCGGCTCAGCGGAACAAACGCGCACGCGACGGACAGCAGAAGAATGACGAACGCGAGCGATCGTACGACTGGCAATCGTGCGAATGATCGTTTCATGTCCCCTCGTGAACAGAAATCGCGAACCAAGAACTGGACTCTAATGCTCGAAAACGCAACTCCTAAAACGTCGGCGGCGTATTGATCCACAGCAGCCGCGTTTCGGTGCGCCCCGGATTTCTCCAGCGGTGCGGCGTCGAGCTCTCGAAATACAAACTGTCGCCGGTCTTTAGCACGTGATGTTCTTTGCCGCCAAGCCAGATTTCGAATTCGCCGCGCAGGACATGCAAAAATTCTTCGCCTTCGTGAGCGTATGATTCGCCGCTGCCGCCGTTGGGCTTGATGCAGAACAGATGCGGCTCCATCGCCGTGTGGCCCCATGCGAGCAATTCCATGCGCACGCCGGCGGTCGTTTCCAGGATTTTGCGTTGCGCGGGGCGCACCAAGCCCGGATTTTCTTCCGCGGCTTCGAACAGCGACGGAATATTCGTGCGATAGAAGCGCGCGATGCGCCGCAGCGTCGCGACCGAAGAACGCATCTGGCCGCGTTCGAGCGCGCTGAGAAATCCGACCGACACGCGCGTCGCACGCGCGACTTGCGCCAGCGACAGTCCGCGCCGCGTGCGCAAGCCGGCGAAATCGCTGCCCCGGCAACGACTCCTTTTCCGCGGGCGCGCGAGACGATGCCCTGGCCCTTGAGCACATGCACGATCGCCGCGGGATTCAGTCCGCGCGCGCGCCGCAAGAAAAGCGCGCGCTGCAGCAATCGCACGTCGGCTTCGGTGTAAAGCCGGTATTTGCTCTTCGTGCGCTGCGGCGCGACGAGGCCGAGCCATCTCCCACGCGCGCAACGCCGAAGACGAAATTCCGACGCGACGCGCCACTTCGCTGATGCGCAGCATGCGCTTGATGCGACGCCCCTCCGCGCAACCGCGTTCGCGATTTGCTGGATGAATTATTTCCGCTTGACACCGGTGGCGGCTTTCTCTAAGTTTGCGGGATTATAGTAAGGTTCATATCACGCAGCAACCTCGAAACGTAGTGGATTTTTAAGAAAGTTTGAACGCAGTTGGGTCGTGGGGCCTGGGTCGGCGGTTGGTACCGCACTGAGGGGTGAGTCTCATGAAGTCCGAATGTAAGTGGCGGAATGCGCTCCGCATTCCGCGGTTCTCGTTTGTTCCTTCTTTCTATTCTTGCAATCATGGCGCTGACATTTGCGCCGATCGATTGCGGCGCAGAGTACCGGCGGCCGTATCCGCGGCACGGTCAGCGATCCGAGCGGCGGCGCTGTAGTCGGCGCCAAGGTGACGCTCATCAATGAAGCGACGAACGTGTCGCGCGACGTCGACACCGGCGCGAACGGTGAATATCTGCTGATCGAGGTTCCCGTCGGCTCGTACGAAATCGATGTGACGCTAGCAGGGATTCAAGAAATATGTGCGCAAGGGAGTTGCGCTCAACCTGAACGAAGTCATCAGCGTGGACATCACGCTGCAACTCGGCGCGACGGCAGAAACTGTGGAAGTCACTGGCGCGCCCCCGGTCGTCGATACGACGAGCACGCAGCTCGGCGCCGTCGTCAATGAGCGCGCCTCGACGCAACTGCCGCTGAACCAGCGCGACGTTTATCAGCTTTTGCAGCTTGCAGCCCGGCGTACAGTCGCAGCTCGGCAACGAACGTTTTACGGCTCCGACAAAGCGGGCGTCGTCACCGTCAACGGTGGCCGCGGGCGCTCCAACAACTATTCCGTGAACGGCGGCGACGGCAACGATCTCTTCGCCAATTTGCCCGCGATCGAGCCTTCGCCCGATTCGCATCGAGGAATTTCGCGTCATCAGCAATTCGTTCGACGCCGAGTACGGCCGCAACTCGGGCGCGGTCGTGAACGTCGTCACGAAGTCCGGCACGAACGCATTCCACGGCAGCTTTTACGAATTTTTCCGCAACGAAGTGCTCAACGCGCATCCGTTCACGTTTTTCCCGGCGCCAAAGCCGGAATTTCGCCAGAACCAGTTCGGCGGCACGATCGGCGGCCCGATTCGAAAGGACAAGACATTTTTCTTCGGCTCGTATGAAGGACGCCGCATCGTGCAAGGCATTTTGTCGCAGCCGATCAACGTGCCGACGGCCGCCGAGGTCACAAACGGCGATTTTTCCGCTGCCGGCTTGGCGAACGGCGTCGTCGATGCGAGCGGCAATCCGGGATTCGCGGGCAATCTCACGCGATGCGACCGTTGCCAACATTCTTCAGTCGCGCTGCGGGTCGAGCTTGAGCGGACCGGCTGCCGCTGCCGTCGCATCCGTTGCGGGCGGCGGAGCGCCGGCGCCGTACAGCACGATCTTTCCCAATTTCAAGATTCCGACGACATGCTTCGATCCCGTCGCGGTGAGCCTGTTGCAATACGTTCCCGGCGCGGGCGGCAGCGGCGGCGTGCAGGTCACGCCAAATAAAACCGATCGCGGCGACCAATTTCAGATTCGCGTCGATCACTCCATCAACAACAATCAAAAACTCGCGCTCTACTATTATTTCGACGACGACAACACTCTCGATCCGTTCGCGAAATTCCAGGCGTCAGGCGCGACCACCGGTAATTTCCCCGGCGTTTACACCACGCGCACGCAGCAGATCAACACGACGCATACCTGGACGATCGGCTCGACGTCGGTCAACGAAGCGCGCTTCAGCTATTTCCGCGAAGGCCAGCTCAAGTTCGACACGCCGACGCGCGTCGGCTTCGATCCAAAGTTCGTGCGGCACCGGCGCCGCGTCGGCGTTTTGCTTCACCGGCACATCCGACACGCCGTTGTTCGACGACAGCGGCGCACCGCTCGGCACCAATCCCGACTACGGCATTCACACCGGCCTCGGAGCCAGCAAAGGAAGGCGTGCCTTTCATCGACGTCGGCGGCGGATTCTCCATCGGCAACAACTTCAACGGTCAGCTGCCGCAAACCGGCAACACCTATCAGTTCAGCGACAACTTCAGCAAAATCATCGGCAATCACAGCCTCAAATTCGGTGGCGACGTCCGTTACCAGATGTTCGACCAGCTCCTCTATTTCGACGTCAACGGCGACATGGGGTTCCTCTTCGGCCCCAATGGCCCGATCGGCAACGATCTTGGTTTCTCCGACTGCATATCCAGACTATTTCCTCGGGCATTGGCGAACTCGTATTTCCAGGGATCCGCGCAGCACGAACTCGTGCGCAGCACTTCGCTGTACTTGTTCGCGCAGGATAGCTGGAAGATCAAGTCGAACCTGACGCTGAATTACGGCGTGCGTTGGGAAATGAACACGCCGCTGACCGACATCGGCAAAAAAGTGCAGACGTTCCGGCCGGGACAAAATTCGTCGATTTATCCCTGCACCATTGCCGGCGAGCATCCGTTGTTCGTTGCGGGCAGCGTCGAAAATTGCGATCAGGCGGGCGTTACTCCGGTCGGCCTCGTATTCCCGGGCGACAAGGACGTGCCGAACGCTCTGACGAACACCTACTACAAAGGATTCGCGCCGCGCCTCGGCCTCGCGTGGAGTCCCGGATTGGAAAGATGGATGGCTCGGCAAGCTTGCCGGCGGCCCGGGAAAAACCAGCGTCAGCATGGGCTACGGCATCTTCTACAATCCGATCGAACAGCTCGTGCTCGAGCAGTTCAGCGCCGAGCCGCCGTTCGGCGGCAGCAACTTCATTTCGAGTCCGCTGCTCCAAACGCCGTATGTCGATCAGAGCGGCGACGTATTTCCGAATCCGTTCAACGGCATTCTGAATCCGCCGCGCGGGCAAGCCGATCGATTGGTCGCAGTTCCGCCCGATGACGTTCTTCGGCGAATTTCCGCCGAATTTGCGGATGCAGTATTCCGATCAGTACAACCTGACGATCAAGCGCCAGTTGCCCGGCGAAATTCTCTTCCAGGTCGGCTACGTCGGCTCGCAAGGCCATCGTTTGCTGGCCAGCTACGAAATCAAGCCGGCAATCCGACGACTTGCAATCAGTTGAATACGATTCTCGGCGATGGAACCTGCGGTCCGTTCGGCGAAGATTCCGCATACACGATTCCAGCCGGCACGGTGATTCCCGCCGGCGGATTCCAGCTTCCGTACAACGCGGGCAGCGGAGGTCTCACCGTTCCAGCGGGAGCTCTTGCGAATCCGATCACGTTGGTTGGCATCCGGCAATTTTCGTCGCCGCTCTGCCAGCCGCTGACCGGCGTCGGTTGCCCGGCGGACGGCAACCCGGTGTTTTCAGGAATTTTCACGGAAAATACCGTTGCGAAATCGAACTACAACTCGCTCCAGGTGCTCTTCCAGAAAAATTTCAACAACGGCCTGCAATTCCAGGCGTCGTACACGCTCAGCAAGACGATGGACAACGCGTCGAGCTTCGAGAGCGCGTTGAATCCGCTGAATTTCGACGCGACCTACGGCCTCTCGGCCTATGACGCGCGGCATCGCTTCGTCTTCAACTATGTTTGGGATCTGCCTGTGCCGAAAGTTCGACGGCTTCAAGGGCAAGCTTCTCGACGGATGGGAAGCTCTCCGGAATTGTCACGTTCCAGAGTGGCTTCCCGATTCGCATCACGTCGCAGGATGACATCGAAGAACTCGACTCGACCGATCCTGTTCGAGATTCCCCGGCGAGCCGAACCTCACCGCGCCGTTCCACACGCAAAACATCCGCAACAACAACGGCTTCGTTTTCGATCCGGATCTCTTCACGAATGCGACCGTCGCGCCCGGCACGATCGGCAATGCGCCGCGCTCGATTTGCTGCGGCCCCGGCATCAACAACATGGGACATGAGCTTCAACAAACAGACCCGGCTCGGCGAGCGTTGGCTGATGGAGTTCCGCGGCGACGTCTTCAACATCTGGAACCACGCGCAGTTTTACAGCGTGGACGGCGACGTTTCCAACACGGGAAGCACGTTCGGCCAGGTGCAGCACGTGCACGATCCGCGGCTGGTCCAGTTCTCGCTGAAGTTCAAGTTCTAGCGCGGACCGGATAAACTTGTATTGGCATCGAAGGCGCGGCTCGCAAGGGTCGCGCCTTCATGCCTGAAAGGGCGAGCTTGGTTTTGCAGCTCGGCTCAGCGAACGCAAAAGCAGAACAAACTGACCGCAGGGAACAGACCTGCATGTAATGGAGTTCAGTATGTACGAAGCACTCGACAAGGAAATCGCTCTCTACGAAAAGCGCACGCCGAAATCGGCGGCGGCGCACAAACGCGCACTCGAACGCATTCCACTTGGAGTAGCCAGCAATTATCGGCACTACGAGCCGTATCCGATTTTTGTGAAGGATGGAAAGGGCAGCAAGATTCACGACGTCGATGGGAATGAGTACATCGATCACAACCTCTGTTTCGGCGCGCTGATGGCGGGGCATTGCCATCCCGCCGTCGTGAAAGCCGTTGAACAAAAGCTGCACGAAGGCACCACCTTCGGCATGCCCCATGAACAGGAATGGGAGCTCGCCGAAGAAATTTGCAAGCGCTATCCGGTTGAGATGGTGCGCTTCGGTTCGAGCGGCACCGAAGTGACGATGCACGCGTGCCGCATCGCGCGCGCCGCCACGAACCGCGACAAAATCATCAAGTTCGAAGGCTCGTACCACGGCCTGCACGACACCGCGCTCGTCAGCGTGAAGCCCAAAGCCGAAGAATACGGCGATCCCGATGCGCCGAATTCCGTTCCCGGTGGCGGCGGCATCCCGAAGTCCGCGATCGCCAACGTCGTCGTCGCCAGCTTCAACAATCTCGGCAGCGTCGAGCGCCGCTTCAAAGAAAATCCCGGCCAGATCGCGGCGATCATTCTCGAGCCGATTCTGATGAACGTCGGCCTGTGCATTCCGCAGCCCGGATTCCTGCAAGGCCTTCGCGATCTCTGCGATAAAAACGGCGCGCTGCTGATCTTCGACGAAGTAAAAACCGGCGCGAAGCTCGCGTGGGGCGGCGCCAGCGAATATTTCGGCGTGAAGCCCGACATGATCTGTCTGGCGAAATCGATCGGTGGCGGACTGCCGCTCGGCGCGTTCGGCTCAAGCCGCAAAGTCATGGACCTCATCTCGCAACACAAGGTCTTCCACGGCGGCACCTACAACACGAATCGCGTAGCGATGGCGGCCGGACTCGCGACATTCCGCGAAGTGCTCACGCGCGAAAATTACGCGCACACCGACAAGTTGAGCAAACAGCTCACCGACGGCTATCGCAAAATCGTCGCGAAAGTCGGCCTGACGGCTTACATCGCCAGCGCCGGAGTCAACGGTGCGCTGATGCTTTATCCGCAAGAAATCAAAAATTATCGCGACTGGACCACGATCGACGTCGATCTCTGGCGCCACTATTGGTTCGCGATGGTGAATCGCGGCGTGCTCGCTCAGCCCTATTGGTGGGACGAGCAGTGGACGATTTCGGTGCAGCACACCGAAGCCGACATCGACAAGCATCTCGCTGTCTTCGACGAAATCGCTCCGTCTTTGGCTAAAGCCCAGCAAGAGCGCGGTGCAGCCAAAGTCGGCGCCACCGGCCACTAGATCAGCAGGCAGTCGTAGGGGCGCAGCACTGCTGCGCCCCAGCTTGCCCAAGCCGACAGACTTACCGAGATTCAGCTTTTAGTTTTTTCCGCTCCTCGGGGAGAACCAACGTTGTCGAATGAGATCGCCACAACGCCGCTCGCTGCGAACTCCCCCGTAGCCGCCGGTTCAACGTTCGAAGCGCCTCACCTTCGCCGCGTGCTCGGTCGTTGGGACCTCGTTCTCCTTTTCGTCGTCGCCGTCTTCAATCTCAACGTCGTTCCGTCGATCGCCGCAAACGGCGGCGTGACCGTTTGGCTCTGGATCATCTCTCTGCGTGCTCTTCTTCTGGCCACAAGGCATCGCCGTCATCGAACTGGCTCATCGCTACCCGGGCGAAGGCGGCGTCTATCTGTGGGCCAAGGAAGTCTTCGGCGACTTTCACGGCTTCCTCTCCGGTTGGTGCTATTGGACGAACAACATGATGTACGTGCCGACCGTGATGCTTTATTTCGTCGGCGTTTCCGTCTTCGCGCTGGGCAGCGGCCATCAAGGACTGGCCGACAATAAATTGTTCACGCTCGGCACGGCGCTTACCTTGCTTGCGATTCTCGTGATTCTGAATATCGTCGGCCTCGGCGTCGGCAAATGGATCAACAATCTCGGCGCGATCGGCACCGGCATCGCCGCAGCCGTTTTGATCGGTCTCGGTGTAATCGTCTACCTTCGCTTCGGCACTAACATCACCGCCGCCGACTTTCAAATTCCAGCGAACCCGCGCTTCGTCCTGAATTCCTTCGGCGTGATCTGCTTCGGCCTCGTAGGGCTCGAACTCGCCTCAGTCATGGGCGACGAAATCGAGAATCCGCAAAAAATTCTCCCCGGTGCGGTCGCGTGGGGCGGCGTCCTCTCCGGACTTCTATATATTGGCGCGACGCTCACTCTCCTGATCGCCGTCAGCAAACAAGACATCAGCGTCTTGCAAGGCATCGTGCAAGCGGTTGGCAGCATGGCCGTTCGAGTAAACGCGTCGTGGATCGTCGCACCCTTCGCATTGCTCTTGAGCTTTTCGATCGCAGGAATCGGCTCCGCATGGCTGGCCGGCTCCGCGCGCATCCCTTTCGTCGCCGGGACTCGATTCCTACATGCCCGCATGGCTCGGCAAAGTTCATCCGAAGTACTGCGACGCCCTTACGCCGCACTGATCGTTCACGCCGTCGTCTCGATGATTCTCGTCATCATCAATTTCTCCGGCGGCGCTGGCGTTCAGGAAACTTTTCAAAAACTATTGTCCCTGGCCGTCGTGCTCCAACTCGTCCCATTTATTTACATGTTTGGAGCATTGCTGAAACTCGCCGCCGCCGATGATTTCGTCCGCGGTCGCTACAGCAAATCGACGCTGCTCCTCGCCGGTGTCAGCGGTTTGATCACGACGATTCTCGGAATCGCACTGGCGTTTTTTCCAGCGGCGCAAATCACGTCGATCGCTTCGTATGAAGTCTGGATGTTCGGCGGCACTTTGCTCTTCGTCGGCCTCGCCGCATTTTTCTTTTTTGTCTATGGGCGGCGCAAAGCCGCACGAAAGGTAGTCGTAGCACCGGTAGCGTAAGGGCATGGATCGCCGTGCTCGTTTAGAATGTAAGTAGCGGTAACGGAGCCCACGATGGCAACCACAACCAGCGCAACCTCAAACGCCAAAACCTACAAAAATTTCGTCAACAATCAATGGGTCGCAGCCGCGAGCGGCGAAACCCTCCCCGTCTACGATCCTTCGACCGAAGAAGTCATCGCCAACGTGGCAGCAGCCGACAAATCCGACGTTGACGCTGCCGTCAAAGCCGCCCGCGAAGCCTTCGACAACGGCCCGTGGCGGCAAACGACCGCGCAAGATCGCGGCCGTATCCTCTTTAAGCTCGCCGAAAAAATCCGCGAAAACTCCGCCGCCCTCGCCGATCTTGAGTGCCGCAACTCCGGCAAGCCTATCGTCGAAGCCGAATACGACATCGCCGACGTCGCCACCTGCTTCGAATACTACGGCGGCCTCGCGACAAAAGTCACCGGCCACGTGAATCCCGTTCCAGCCAACGCGCTCAGCTTCACCTTGCGCGAGCCTGTCGGTGTCGCGGCACAAATCATTCCGTGGAACTACCCGTTGCTGATGGCCGCGTGGAAGCTCGCTCCCGCGATCGCCGCCGGCTGCTGCTGCGTGCTGAAGCCGGCCGAGCAAACTCCCCTCACAGCGCTCGAATTCGCCGACTATTTCGAAGAAGTCGGCTTGCCACCAGGCGTGATAAACATCATCAACGGCTTCGGCGAAACCGCGGGCGCCGCGCTCGTCGCTCATCCTGGCGTCGATAAAGTTGCCTTCACCGGCAGCGCCGCCGTCGGAAAAATCATCGTGAAGAGCGCCGCCGACTCGCTTAAACGCGTCACGCTCGAGCTCGGCGGCAAATCTCCCAACATTTTCTTCGCCGAGGCCGATTGGGAAGCCGCCGTGGATGGCGCCCTCTTCGGCGTCTTCATCAATCAAGGTGAAGTCTGCTCAGCCGGAAGCCGCATCCTCGTCGAGAAATCCATCTACAAAAAATTCGTCGAAGCGATGGCCGAAAAAGCAAAACGCATTACGCTCGGCCCGCCGCTCGCCCGCGAAACGAAGATGGGCCCGCTCGTCAGTAAAGAGCAGTACGATCGCGTCGCGTCCTATCTCGACCTTGGAAAGAAAGAAGCAAAAGTCGCTATCGGCGGCAACAAATCGAAAGAATTTGGCAAAGGTTTCTATCTCGAGCCCACAATTTTCTACGACGTAGAAAATTCCGCCCGCATCGCCCGCGAAGAAATCTTCGGCCCAGTCGCCGCAGTCATTCCGTTCGATGCGGAAAGCGACGCCATCCGCATCGCCAACGACACGCCCTACGGTCTCGCCGCCGCCGTCTGGACCCGCGACATCTATAAAGCCTTCCGTGTCGTCAAATCACTGAGAGCCGGAATCGTCTGGGTCAACCACATGCAACCCACCTACGTCGAAGCGCCTTGGGGCGGTTACAAACAATCCGGCTTCGGCCGCGAACTCGGCCCATGGGGACTCGAGGAATATCTCGAAACCAAACAAGTTTTCGTGAATCTCGACGAAACTCCGATCGGATGGTACTGAAAATGGCCACAATCCAACTTAAAACTGAAATCCCAGGTCCGCGCTCGATCGCGCTGATGAAGCGCCGCGAAGCCGCCGTCCCCCGCGCGCCTTACAACACAATGCCGATTTTCACGGCATCGGCTGAAGGTGCGACTCTCACCGACGTGGACGGCAATCGCTACATCGATTTCGCCGGCGGCATCGGCTGCCTCAACATCGGCCATCAGGCGCCGCGCGTTACCGCCGCCATCAAAGAGCAACTCGAGAAGCACCTGCATCTCTGCTTCGCCGTCACGCCGTACGAAGGCTACATTGCCGTCGCGGAAAAACTAAACACGCTCGCGCCCGGAAATTTCGCCAAGAAAACAATCCTTGCTCAACACCGGCGCCGAAGCCGTCGAAAACGCCGTCAAAATCGCACGCGCCTACACCAAGCGTCCCGCCATCATCTGCTTCGAAGACGCCTTCCACGGCCGCACCCTGATGGCGATGTCGCTCACCAGCAAGGCACATCCTTATAAGGCCGGATTCGAACCATTCGCCAGCGACGTCTACCGCATTCCTTTCGCCTACGAATATCGCGCCGAAGGCGAAGCCACCGTCGAAGCCTTCGCGCATCATCTCGAGAACGCATTCAAACGCAGCGTCGCCGCCGAATCTGTCGCCGCCGTTATCGCCGAACCAGTCTTAGGTGAAGGCGGTTTCGTCGTTCCGCCGCGCGACTACTTCAAGGCTCTTCAAGAAATCTGCCGCAAGCACGGCATCCTGTTCATCGCCGACGAAGTCCAATCCGGCTTCGCGCGCACCGGCAAATGGTTCGCCTCCGAACACTTCGGCATCGAGCCCGACCTCATCACAATGGCGAAATCTCTCGGCGGTGGCATGCCCATCGCCGCGGTCACAGGCCGCGCCGAAATCATGGACGCTCCCGCCGTCGGCGGGCTTGGCGGCACCTACTGCGGCCATCCGCTTTCCTGCGCCGCCGCGCTTGCCGCGATCGAAACGATCGAGAAGGAAGGCTTGCTCGCCCGCTCCACCGCGATCGGCAATCATTTCTCAAAGCGCGCGCACGCCTGGCAGCAAAAATGGCAGCTCATCGGCGAAGTGCGCGGTCTCGGCGGCATGTGCGCCATCGAACTCGTGCGCAATTCCGAAACCCGCGAGCCAGCCGACACCGAAACGAAGCAAATCTCCGAGTTCTGCTACAAACATGGATTGATCACGATCACCGCGGGCACATTCAACAACGTGATCCGCATTCTCGTTCCGCTCGTGGTCACCGACGCGCAGTTCGACGAAGGTCTCGACGTGATCGAAGCAGCCATCGCCGCCGTCGCCGAGAAAAAACAACCCGCGCTCTCCCACGCCTAGATTATGTGGTTGTAGGGGCGGGGCTTGCTCCGCCCGGCGTCAACACGATTACCGCGAAATGGGCGAAGTCCGCAGCCGCCCGCAATCGACGGTTGCACCCAGCGCGTTCGCGTAGCAAACTCATCTCCCCGCAACTAGATTGTCGTTTTCCCAGGAGCATCGCCATGCCGGAAACCGCCACAAAAGCCGTATCCATCGCATCGCAATTCAAAGATCCCGCTCTCTTCCGCGAAGCCGCATATCATCGACGGCCAATGGGTCACCGCGAGCAAAACATTTCCGGTAGACAATCCCGCCACAGGCGAAATCATCGCCAATGTTCCCGATCTCGGCGCCAGCGAAGCGCGCCAAGCCATCGAAGCCGCCAATCGCGCCTTCCCCGCATGGAGCAAGAAAACCGCGAAAGAACGCGCCGTAATTCTCCGCAAGTGGTTCGATCTCCTGCTCGCAAATCAAGAAGATCTCGCCAAGCTCATGACCCTCGAGCAAGGCAAGCCGCTCGCCGAAGCAAAAGGCGAAGTCGCCTACGCCGCCGCGTTCATCGAGTGGTTCGCCGAAGAAGGGAAGCGCATCTACGGCGACACAATCCCTCAGCATCAGGCCGACAAGCGCATCGTCGTCATCAAGCAGCCCGTCGGCGTCGTCGCCGCAATCACGCCATGGAATTTTCCGCTCGCGATGATCGCGCGCAAAGCCGGGCCCGGCGCTCGCTTCCGGCTGCACGCTCGTCATCAAGCCCGCCGAGCAAACGCCGCTCTCCGCGCTCGCGCTGGCCGTTCTCGGCGAACGCGCCGGCGTTCCAAAAGGCGTCTTCAACGTAATCACCGGCTCTCCGGTCGAAATCGGCGGCGAACTCACTTCGAATCCGATCGTCCGCAAACTGTCGTTCACCGGCTCGACCGAAGTCGGCAAGCTCCTCATGGCGCAATGCGCCGGCACCATCAAAAAAATCTCGCTCGAACTCGGCGGCAACGCTCCCTTCATCGTTTTCGACGACGCCGACATCGACGCCGCCATCGAAGGCGCAACCGCCTCGAAATATCGCAACACCGGCCAGACCTGCATCAGCACCAATCGCTTCTACGTCCAGGACGGAATCTACGACGCCTTCGCCGCGAAGCTCACGCAAGCCGTAAAAAATCTGAAGCCCGCCTCAGGCCTCGAAGCCGGCGCCACGCAAGGCCCGCTCATCGACGATGCGGCGCTCGCAAAAGTCGAAACGCATCTCAACGACGCAAAATCCAAAGGCGCGAAAGTGCTCATCGGCGGCAATCGCCACTCGCTCGGCGGCCGCTTCTTCGAACCAACGGTGCTCGCCGACGTCACCCCGCAAATGCGCATCTCCAAAGAAGAAACCTTCGGCCCCGTCGCGCCGCTCTTCCGTTTCAAAAACGAAGCCGACGCCGTCGCGCTCGCCAACGACACCGAGTTCGGCCTCGCCGCCTATTTCTACGGCCGCGACATCGCCCGCATCTGGCGCGTCGCCGAAGCTCTCGAATACGGCATCGTCGGCATCAACACCGGCATGATCTCCACGGAAGTCGCCCCATTCGGCGGCTTCAAGGAATCCGGCCTCGGCCGCGAAGGCTCCAAGTACGGCATGGACGACTACCTCGAAGTGAAATACCTCTGCTTCGGCGGCATCAGCTAGCTCGTGACTTTCGTGCATGATTGTCACTGCTAACAAGTTGTCTTGCGGACTGGCACGAGAGCATATTACAGTTCATCACTTGACTGAGGATTGCCCATTGGCGTTAACTAAGCCACTTCACCATGCCCGAGGAATTCAAGTCGAGCGTAGATCTGCCGACGATCTCCGCGCGCCACTTCGTCAGCTTCTATCAGCATCCGCATTATCCTGTCGAGATCGTCTGCGACTACCTCGCCGAGGGTCTGAGCCAAGGTGAAGCAGCCGTAGCCGTTGTCACCCCCGAACACGCCGCATCGATCACCACGGAGCTCAATACACGAGGCTTGCGGATCGACGAAATGACGTCAGACGGCCGGTTCGCGTGCGCGGACATCGCCGGCGTTTTGGCTTATTTGCTCGACCCGAAAATTTCGCAATCCGACAAACATATCGTTCATGACTGATCCTGGGTGGAAGAACCGCTCGAGCGAGCTCCGGCAAATCGCTGCCGCTTTTTGGGTGAACTGGTTTCCTATGGTCGCCGGCGGAAATCTCGATAACGCATTCGAACTGGAAGATAGTTGGAATCATCTGCTCGCTAACTTTCCCGCCATGCTCTATTGCATGTACGAACAGACCCCCTTTGAGCAGTTGCAGAAGCTCAATCATTTCTGCGAAGTCTGCAATCGCCATGACGCCGTACTTCGCCGCGCACTTGCATTCGAACACAAGAGCCGACTGCGTGGTTTGTGGTGCTACAGGAGCAGGCCATCGCTCTGCGCAACGAGGTGATGCGGCGCCGACAAGCGGAGCGGCTCGTCTTCGTGAACGAGGCGAACCGCCTGACGCAACTCGAGGGGTTGCTTCGGGCTCATGGGCCGAATTTGTCTCCGCTGGAGCGGGACCGTATCGTCGAGGTGGTCACCCAGCTGAAGGCCGAGGTCCGTAAGGAGAAGTGGCGCGGCAGTGCCGCAGTCTCCGGAGTGGTACAAGAAGACCGGCGAGATTTTGGGTTACGAAAAAGTGATTGCCAGGGTTTTACGGACAGAGCGGAAACCGAACGGCGACCCAGTGTGTCTTGACGCGACACGAGAATGAATCTGAAGGGCATTGAGGCGCAAGTTTCAGAAGCAGTCCCCTCACTGCGATCGAGATGACCAGGGGCAGAGCATCGCCTCGCCGGTCCTTGGCTCGCTTCCTTAGTCGCGGTATCGTAAGGGAATGACGCGGCGGGCCTGTAGCTCAATGGTTAGAGCATTCGGCTCATAATCGACTGGTTGGAGGTTCGAATCCTCCCAGGCCCACCACTCTTCAGTTTTTACGGCTCAACACTTGTTTCAAACGGCTTTCAGCAAGTAGGACAAACACTTACGTTATCCGCCGGCCTACACCAACATTCGAACTACTGAGCTGGTGGTGGCGGTTGTCTCTTGCCCATCATCGCGCGAAGGTTCTCAGGTTTCATGAAGCTTTGGTAGCGTTGAAGCTCGTCCTCCGTCATCACCTCAAGCATGAATTTATTCTCAAGGAAGAACTCAATCACCTTAAAAGCGCCTCCGCGGTCGCATACCCGCGCCGTCCAGCCTTCGCGTTTCCCGACGGCCAATACTTCGTCCACTTTCAGTGGGGTGGCAATGTTGAGATGCACTTCGGAGTACGGTGAGGGTGAGGCGCTCGGTTGAAAAGACATCATCGTTTCTGCAGGAACGATCTGCTTCCCTCGCGGCCCGACCTCGATTTGCGTTCCACGTTCATCCCCGGCCACAACCAAAAAGTGCCCCGGAAAAAGAAAGGGAAAACACTCGCAGCGCCAAAGTTCGGCGATGACGCGTGCGACTCGTGCGGTGTCGTCTGCCGGGACCGAAGCGTGGATGATCATTGCATTGCCTCTTTCACTGCTTTTCGATTGTCGATTGGACTAGGGGGCCGGTAGCCGCACAGCTTAAATTTAAAAAACACCCGCGTACGTACCAAGCAGGTTAAGTACGCACATGAATACTTCAAGCCGAAGAGGTTACCTCGGCGGTGGGAACGTTTCAACTTCTCTTGATCGCATCCCAGAGGTGAAGCGAGTGACACGCGGTTTTGGAAGCGTCAATCGTTCGTTCCATTTTCGCGACTTGCGGCGCTACTTCTTCAGCATCTGTCCTAACTCTTCGTATTGATCGCTGGCGATGTAATCGACGCCGGCTTTCGCCGCGGCGCGCCAGCGTTGTTCGACAGCGGCGCGGCTGCCAAAGTTGTACCCGTGAAATAATCCGCGGCAACTCTCTTCCTGCACCGTTTCTCCGTCCAGCGTGTAGAAGCGAATCCAGAATCCGCGTTGATGCGCGTAAGCGACGAAATCGCCGAGCCGCTTCTCTTTTTCGGCGTCCATTCACCCGCGTTTGGCTGGCCGCCGGGTTCGATCACATTCCACGCGTTATTCCACCAGCGGTGATAGTTGTCCGGTCGCATCGGGCGCGATGATGTCCGGCCCGGCCGTGATATTTTCCGTATGCGTGTGCGTCGCGCCAAATACAAGCAGTCGTTCGCCCACGGGCACGCGATCGTAGAAAATCGCTTTCTGCCCATCCGATTCGCCCGTCAGCACCAAAATCGGCTTCACGTCGAGCGCGCTAACCTCGCCGATCTGCGCTCCACGCGGCGCCGTCGTCAGCCAATCGCGATATTCGGTCAGCAATTTCCAGACCGCCTCAAGATGTTCCGGCTCTTCACTCTTGAAATCGAGATTCAGCGTAATCAGCGGCCAATCGTGATGATCGGTCGACTTCAGCGCACTCTCGACGACCGGTCGCACGCGCTCGAAAAAATAATCCTTCATGTTCGGCTCGTGCCCCGTCGAAGGCACGCCATGCGTGACAATTGATCGTGACTGCCCAGTCCGCTTATCCGTGTACCACAGCAAATCCTGCTCGATCGCCAGCGGCGTCCCCGCCGATAACGCCCGGTCAATCCGATCGTTCCACCACCCGAAATATGGATAGCAGTTATGCGCGTCCATCACCGACCGCACTCCAGGACGCGCCGCATTCGGCATCGGCGTCCGCGCCAACACGAGCGACGTCATGCCGAACAGCGCGCAGATCGCCAACGCAATGCAGTCTGCGACTGGAACGCGTTTGCCAAAAAATCTACGAAATAGGAATCGCATCGTTGTTCGTCTCTCGGTTTGCGTTATCCCAACACAAGCCCTAACGTCGAAAATGCTACGACGTGAATGCTTCGCAAGGAAGCACCCACGTCGTAGCGAAAGGATTGATCGAAATGTTGCTGCCAGCTCTCGCCTCTTAGAACGACAGCCGCAGCGCAAACTGCATCACGCGCGGATCGCCCGAAAGCGTCGTGATCTGTCCCGCCGCCCCGCTCGTCACGTTGTTATTCGGCTGACCAAACAACACCGCGTTGAACAGGTTGAAAACTTCCCAGCGAAACTGCAGCTTCAGCGACTCCTTGATCGGAAAGTCGCGCACGAGCGAGAAGTCAAACACATTCGTGTGCGGTCCGCGCAGCGTGTTGCGCCCGCTGTTGCCCACCACGCCCGTCGCGGTGATCTGATACGCATCGGCAAGCGACGGCTCCAGCGCAGTGCAAGCCTTGTTTGCCGACACGAAGAACCAGCAATTCGGATCGCCCACGATCACCGGACTGCCAACCACATTCGGCACCGCCGTCGCCTGACCGAACGGATCGAGCGCCGCCGCCAGCGTGCCGCCTTCGTTCACCGTGAACGGATGCCCGCTGTAGTAGGTGTACACGCCCGACGTCTGGAATCCGCCGACAATCTTCGCCAACAATCCCGAATTCACAAACCGCCGCCCGTTGCCGAACGGCAAGTCATACACGTAGCTCAGCGCCACGCGATGCGGAATGTCGAAATCGCTCGGCCCGTACCACGCCGCATAGTTCCGCCCGTTCGGCGCCGCGCCCGAGTTCGATCTCCAGTTCTTCCGGCGTGTTGTCGAGGCTGCGCGAATACGTGTACGCCAGCCGCATGCTCAACCCGTTGGTGAACCGGCGCGACAGCGTCGCCTCCAGTCCGTTGTATTTCCCGGCGCCGAGCGGGCTCGTATACTCGACATATCCGAAGTTCGAATAAGGCGCGATCCCCGTGCTCACATTGCCGACGATCGTGGGTTGGTTGAAGTCCGACAGCACATCCAGATGCGTCGATCGCGTGCCCACATAATTCACTTCCGCGAGCCACGCATTTCCGATCTGCCGCTGCACGCCAAGGCTCCACTGCTGAATCATCGGCGTCGGATCGTCCTGATTCATCGCGCGAACGTGAAACGAGGTCAGGTTGTTGAAGTCGATCGTCGTCGGATCGAGGAAGTTCGCCGGGAATCCAACTTCCGGTGTCATCACCGACGCCTTGTTGCTCGCCAGCGTCTTGTTGATCAAAAACGGCGGATTCAGCGAGAGCTGATCTTCGCTCCCGATGCGTTCGAACAGCGAGTAGTAGATTCCGTACCCGCCGCGAATCACCGTCTTCGTTATCGAGCGAGTACGCAAATCCAACGCGCGGTCCAAAGTTCTTCTTGTTCACCTGCACCAGCGAGCGATCCTCGAGCGACCCGCCCTTCGCAAATACGAGCGAGCCGGCTCCCGTCGGATCGAAATTCGCCATGCGATTCTGGCCCTCCAGCGCAGGCGTCGCGAAGTCGTAGCGCAACCCAAGATTCAGCGTCAGCTTCGCGCGTGATCTTCCAATCGTCCTCCGCGAATCCCGCCAGCATCCACAGCCGCTGATCCACAAAGAACACGTTCGTCAGCTGCGTGCTCTGCGTCAGTCCGAGCAATCCGTCCGCATACGACAGGCCGCTCTTCGACGGGCAAGCCGCGCCTCCGGCCGCCGCGCAGCTCGTGAACACTCCCGTGAATCCAAGGTCGCCGCGCGTCCCCGGCTCATCCTGGAAAATATTGCGCATCGGCGCCCACAGCGTGCCGCCAAACTTGAACGAGTGCGCGCCATGCGTCCACGAAATCGTGTCCGAATATTGATACTGCTGCGGAATCTGCCGCTTCGGCAAAAAGTCCGGCGACCCGATGAACCCGAAGTTCGAGAACGTCGTCAGTGGCACGCCGCCCGCGATCGCCGGATTGTTCGGAATCCCGGGCACGAATTGATCCGCCGCGTTCTGCCCAAACGGATCCTGTTCCGCATACGAATAGTTGCGAATCCATCCAAAGTGGAAGTCATTCACCAGCGTCGGCGTGAAAATGTGCGTGTAGCCAAGTACGAAGCTGTATGACTTCAAGAATTGCCGGCCCCACGCCGAAGTCGAAGTCCCGTCCGCAATCCCGCCGAGATAGCCGGGAATGAACCGGAATCGATTCGAATAGCTGTATCGTCCGAAAAAGTTGTTCGACGAATTCAGCGTGTAGTCGATGCGCCCGTCGTAGCTGTCGTCGTTGTCCTGCGCCAGCGCGTTGCGAGCAAAGTTGTTCAGATCCCCCGAAGCGTTCGGCAATGGAAACAAATTCATCAGCCCCGAAACTGCCGTATCGATCCGCCCTGTCGGAATCTTGTTATCCGCAAACGGCAGTCCCGTCGTCGGATCGTAAATCGTCGGATACGCCGGCAATCCCAGCGAAGCCGCCGTCTCCGGACTGAAATCGCCGATCCGCTCGTTAGGCAGTGGCACCGTCGACACGCGCGACACGCCCTGCTTGATGCGCGTCCCTTCATAGTTGAAGAACCCAAATAGCCGATTCTTCAAAATCGGTCCGCCAAAATTCCCGCCAAACTGATTCTGATTGTTCTCCGGTTTGGTCAACTTATGCTCGTTCGAAATGAAATCATTCGCGTCGAAAGCTGCGTTCCGCAAATATTCGTATGCCAACCCGTGAAACGCGTTCGACCCGCCCTTCGTGCTGATCGAAACCGCCGCGCCTGGGCTTCTCCCGTACTCCGCCGAATACGGATTCGTCACCACGTTGAATTCTTGAATCGTATCCACCGACGGATGCGCCGATTCCGTGCTCAGCTCCTGCACGTTCTCCGAGATCGTGTTGTTATCGATCCCATCCAGCAAAAAGTTGTTCTGCAGCGAGTGCACGCCATGCACGTTGAAATCCCCGACGCGTCCCGCGCTCGTCGCGCCGCTCTGCTGCGTGTAGCGCGCGATCTGCACGCCCGCCACCATGCGCAGCAAGTCATCCCAATTCCGCAAATACAGCGGCGTCTGTTGAATCGTGTTGTTGTCGATCACCGTCCCGATCGACGCATCGTCCGGCGACAAGTTGTTCACCACGTCCGTCACTTCCACGTTCGCCTGCGCTGTTCCGACCTTCAACGAAAGGTCCCGTCGTCACGCGCTCCGCCGTTCCAAGCGTGACGCGCGCCTCGATCGTTTCGAAATTCGCCATCGTCACGACAACTCGATACTCGCCGATCGGCAAATCCGGGAACGCGTAATACCCAGCCGCATCCGTATCGGTTTCGCGAACAAGCCCCGTCGCGTTATTGGTCGCTGTCACGTGCGCGTGTACCAGCGCCGCATTCGTCTGATCCGTCACGAGCCCACTGAGGCTCGCTGTATTCACCTGCGCGTGCGCAACAATCGCTCCGCCGAACATCCCGACCATCGGCGCACAAGCGCATGAACACACCAACAGAAACACCAGTCGCATAATACGTCGTAACAGCAAAGGACCCTCCGTGCGCGAGACCCTAAAGCAATGCCTCGCTAATCGTTTTGAGATTTTGCTGGACCCGTAGCGGACGACTGAAGCTCACGACTTACCCTGCGTCAGAAAAAGGACACCACGTTCCGGGACGACGGATCCACCGGGGCTCGTCATCGTGCTTCGACACGACGACCTCACCTTACTTAACTTGATACAGGCTGTTGAATTTCAGTTCGTAAATGTGATGTGAATAGTCCGAAACAATTTGTATCTACAGTGTCTCGTGTATGTGGAACAATTCGCTGCGCGTGATGCGCATTCATTTGCAAAAACAAAATCGTGGAAAGATTAGTTAGTGCGAAATCGTAATCGCTTTCCCCGAATATTCGAGAATCGCGTCCGCCTGTTTCGAAAGCTCAACTCCCGCTCCGCGCTCCTCGCCCGTATAAACGATATGAAATTTCCGATATTCGAGCATCCCGGTGAAGTTCCCCTCGCGCGCGCCGATCGTCAACTTCCTCGCCGCGTCGTCCCAATCGATTCGAATCGTGGCGTGCGCGCCCTTCTCATAGTCGTAGTTGTCGCCCTCATCCTCATATAAAACAAACGACCCGCTCGCTCCGCGATACACGCGAATCTCGATGGGGTCAGCCGCTTTCTCGCTCGCGTACTCCACGTCCGGCCCCATCGGCACAATCGATCCCGCTCGCACAAACAATGGCATCCGCTCGATCGGTGCCGCCGCATCAATCATCGCGCCGCCATCCGCCCGCTTGCCCGTCCAAAAGTCATACCAACTCCCCTTCGGCAAATACATTCGCCGTGTCGTGGCGCCCGGCTCCGTCACCGGATTCACCAGCAACGCTGGCCCAAACATGAATTGGTCGCCGATATTCAACGCGCGCGTGTCGCTGCGATAGTCCATCGCCAGCGGCCGCATCGGCGTGTACGCTTCGTTCGTCGTCATCCACGCCAGCGAATAGATGTACGGCATCAGCCGGTAACGCAGCCGGTCATAGCTCGTCAAAATCTTCTGTGCATCTGTCCCATACGACCAAAGCTCGTTCTGGTTCGTCGTCCGCGTTCCATGCAGCCGGAAAATTGGACAAAACGTCCCGTACTCAAACCACCGCACAAACAATTCCCGATATGCCGGATCGTCCGGATTCCCGATGATGAATCCGCCGATGTCCGTCGTCCAATACGGAATGCCCGACAGCGAAAAATTCAGCCCCGCCGGAATCTGCCGCGCAAAACTCAGCCAATTCGACTCCACATCGCCCGACCACGCCGTGATCGAATTCCTTTGCGCTCCCGCAAACGCCGACCGCGACAAGATAAACACGCGCTTCTGATCCGACGCCGCGCGCTGCCCCTCATACACTGCGGTCGTCGTCATCAGCGGATATAAATTCGCGTACCGCGCGCCGCTACCTAGCGCCACTTTGTTCGTCACCAAAACATTTGTTTCGCGCCCTTCGGTCTCCGGCTCATCCGTATCAAGCCACCAGGCGTCCGCGCCAATCTTGAACAACCCCTTGTCGATCAATTCCCAATAATATTTGCGCGCCTCCGGATTGAACGCGTCATACAGCGCCTGCCCCGCCGGATGAAATCCGCTCACCTTCATCTTGTCGACGAACCATCCGCGCTTGTCCATCTCGTCATAAACCGGTGAGCCCGGCCGAAAATACGGCCAGAACGAAAACATCGCGTGAAAATGATTCTGGTGCAGATCGTCGATCATCCCTTTGGGGTCGGGGTAATTCTTGTTAAAGACCGGTTCACCCATGATGTTCCACCAGAACCAGTCCTGCACGATGTTATCGACGGGAATGTGCAGCTCGCGGTATTTGTGCGCGACGCCCAACACTTCTTCCTGCGAAACATACTTGTTCTTGCACTGCCAGAAGCCATACGCCCATTTTCCGAACATCGGCGCCTGGCCCGTCATCTCGCGATAAGCCGCGACGATGTTGTCGAACTCCGGTCCAAAAATAAAATAGTAGTCAACCGTGTCCGCAACCTCTGAACTCAGATAAAGCTCATGCGGAAATCGATTGTTAAATCGGCTGCGCGACGAATTGTTCCAGTAAATCCCGTAGCCCTTGCTCGACAGCACGATCGGTACGGAAATATTCGTGTTCGCCTGCGAAAGTTCGACCTCCTCGCCGTGATAATTCCACACGCCCGCCTGATGCTGCCCCAATCCGAAAAATCCCTCGGTCGAGTCCCACAAATTCGAGAACATCTCCGAGTGATATGTCTTCTCGCCGTTCACTTCCACTGGCGTCAGTGACCGGTCGTAATCCTCAAAAAGCTTCGTTCCTTTCGCGTCCGCAAACAGAATCGTTCCGTCCTTCTTGGCGACCGTCACAGAAACCAGCGGCGTCGAAACTTTGTAGTTCTTCCCGTCCGCATCCGGCAGCAGCGACCAATGCGTCGGCGCCCAATCCTTCTTCGTAATCGCATATTGCGGCGTCTCTGGAATCGCGTCCCCCGGCGCATACGTCACGCGCACAATCGAATCCGAGCAAGCCGTGATCCGCAGCGTCCCGCGTTCCATCTTCAGCACAATCCCATCGGCCTGTTTCTGCATATCCTTCACAGGATTCAGTGGATTCCACTGCGCCTCGACCACACTTGCACAAAAAGAAAGGAGGAGCGCAATAACGCTCCTCCTCTGAAAACTCAATCGCCGTGCGTCAGACTGTCGCGCTGTCATCAGCGCAACGCAAGCCGCAGCTTCTTCGTCGTCTTCGCCAGCTGCTTCTTCAGCGATTCCACCTGCTTCGTAATATC
Organism: uncultured Acidobacteriota bacterium; assembly: GCA_963850795.1. Lineage (GTDB taxonomy): Bacteria > Acidobacteriota > Terriglobia > Acidiferrales > UBA7541 > Acidiferrum. The sequence goes on from CAWKNS010000021.1 coordinate 227,453, forward strand.
CGCCAGCTCGCGCTTCGCCAGCGATCCCGCTTTCGCAAACTTGTGCGCGGTCTTATCCGCCTTGCCGACTGCCGTTCCGATTTTCACCGCCACTTTCGTCAATCCACTTTTCTTTGCCATCGGATCTCCCTCAGTGCCTCGACGTGACTTCCCAGCCATCGTAACCACCCTCAACGCAACCCGTCAACGAATCCGTATGCAGAATTGCCGAGTCTCCTCCGCGAACCTCTGTGCACTCCGCGTCTCTGCGTTATCTTTTTCCGATCTCATTCCAGCGACTCATAAATCTTCTTCGCCTCTTCCAGTCTTTTCAGCGCAAACTCCTTCTCCCCATCCGAATTCCAGTACGCATATTTCGACGCCATCGCCATCGTCCGGTCCATCCACTTCACAAAATACTCCGCATCCTCGTGCGAACTCGGCTTCTTCCCATCGACGGTCACATAAATCGGACTCGTCGTCCCGTAAACATAGTTATCGAGAATCGGATACTCCGATTTGTCGCTCGAAGCCCGCACCAAACACCACCCGCTCGTCTCGAACGCAACTTCACCGTGAGCCTCTCCGCCGTCACGCGAAGCATTCATCTTCAATTCCTGCACAAAATAAGGTCCGCCACCGCCTTGCGCCGCCTTCGCTCCATAACAAACCAGTTCCCAGTGATCCAGCGGCACAATCGACCGCAACGAAGCCGAAAACGAAACATTCTTCGCACCCCTCAGCTTCACGTCGCCACCGATCTGCTCTCCGCCCAATGAAAATTCCAAGAGTGGCCCATTCGTAGCAACCGTTTTCCCACTCTTCAGCGAATCCATAAACGCATCAATCTTCAACGGCCCGCTAGGCACCCGCGCATAAACCCGATCCATCCCCACCGGCCCCCGCAGCGAAGCAAAATTCGCCATCGCATCGGTGCCCGCGCCCGCAGGAATCCGAAATCCCAGATCGAGCAACCGATACCAAACGCCAGCCGTTGCCCGATAGTCGTTGAATCCCACGACCTCAAGATAATCCAGCTTCCCCAGTGCGACATCCGCCGCCAATTCCTCCGGCGTATCTTCCTGCGTGTGCGGCACTGCCGCCGGATCTTCATCAAACGGATGCGCTACTCCCACGAGTGCGCCTCGCGCGTGCGCCATGTCCGCGACATCGGCATCCATCGGCAACAAACTCGTTGCCGCCGTCCCCGGATACCCCGCATACCCCGGCAACAAAATCCCATCGCGAATATTCAGCAGCCCCAGATGCCCCCATTGCGTCGTGTGAAACTCCTGCCCGTGTACAACCATCGCGCGCGAATTCGACGCCGCGTCAAGTCGATGCCCCGAATACGCAATGTCCGGTATCCGTTGCTCTTTATTCACAATCAGGTTGTTGACGATCCCGAGGTTCTCCGCTTCCGCCTGTAAGACCAAATGCTCCGGCGAATTCCAGTACTCGCCTCCGTAATTCATATGCACGTGCAAGTCGCTGCTGACCCAGCACTCGCCCGTCATTCCTATTCTTCGTACGGGCGCAGCATTGCTGCGCCCCAAGCCCGCACGATTTCAGATATCCACTGACATCTGATTTTGACCTGTCCGCTCCGATCGCCTTCAACTTCACCGTGACATGCGCAACGTTGCCCACGCTCGCATCAACATCTCGCCTTTCAAACGCAAACTCAAATCCCTTCATCACCTCAACATGAACTTTGCCGGTTGGCACTTCGATCGCAGCCGTTCCACTCGATGGGAAATAGTGCGGCTCAAACGCACTTTCGTTCCGATCGTATCCGTCAGCACCGCTGATCCACGCATATCGCGGAGCCAAAAACTTTCCCGCATCATCGGTGACAGAAACGCGTGCTGGTGTTGGCTCTCCGTCAGGGTCAGTGACCGTGATTTCTATCCGTCCGTGCGCCTTCAGGTACTTCAGCTCGCCCGCGACAAGATGTCGCTGCCCGCCTCCTGGGAAATCCTGTAACCAAATCTCCGGCGTTCCGCCGCGATTCGAAATAAACGCAATCCTCTTCCCATCCGGCGACCACCGCGCATACGTCTCATCCCAATCCCCATACGAAATCGGAAACGCATCGCCCCCATCCGCCGGCATCACCCAAAGCTGATGCCACTGCCTCCCCAGATACGAGCTGTACAAAATCTTCGTCCCATCCGGTGAAAAATCCGGCCGCGCCTTCCACGTCGTTTCTTCGTAATGGATCTCCCGTGTCTCTGCCCCAGCCTCCGCGCGCATCCGCCAAAATCCGCCCGTCCCATAAATATGTCCGCGATTCGAAACAAACAAAATCTCTGCGCCATCGCGCGACCACGTCGGATGAATCTCCGTGTCATATTCCGCGTAGTAATACCGCGGCAGCGTGCTCTTCGTCTCCTCCGTCAGCCGCACCACACTCGCTTTGCCTTCTATAAAGCCATCGCTCGCATCCATCACAAAAATATGAAATCGCCCGTGATACTCCGTCGAAACAAACACAATCCTCTTGCCATCGGGCGACCATCGCGGCTCCACATTCACCGCTCCACCCTTCGTGATCTGCTTCGTGACACCCGTCGCCAAATCCAGCAGCCACAATTCCATCGCATCATGCTGATACGAAACATAAACAACACTCTTCCCATCCGGCGACCAATCCGGCTGATAGTCGTATCCCACCCCGTCTGTAATCTGCTGCGCTGAATTCGAATCAACGCTTTGCCGCCACAACGCCCCGCCCATCGAATAAATCACTTCGCGCGAATCCGGCGACCACGTCACGCTGCTCGGCCCGCTCGTCAACACCGGCAAATACATCTCGCGATAGTAATAAGGATGCGGCAGCTCAATCTGCTTCAACACCGGCTTCCGCTGCGCGATCGCGCCCGGCACAAAAGCAAATCCGACCGCCAGCACCGACGAAAAAATCGCCCACAAAAATGTAGGGGCGCAGCATCGCTGCGCCCCATGTCCGCTCGATTTCAAAACTTCACCACGCTCTGGTTTGAATTTTCTTTCCGCTCTACTCCGTTTGGCCCTCAGCCTACCTTGGCACACCGAGTTGCTTCTCCCGCGCCTCTACGAACTCCGCGTCTTTTGCGTTAAGTTCCTTCTTCCTCTTCTCTTCTAAACCAACCCCGTCTTCGACAACGGCAACTCCCGAATCCTCTTCCCCGTTGCCGCATAAATCGCATTGCAAATCGCTGGCGCCACCGCCGGCAATCCCGGCTCGCCCACTCCCCCCGGAGGCGCATCGTTCTCCACAATGTGCACATGCGTCTCGCGCGGCGCATGATTCATCCGCGCCATCTGGTAATCGTCAAAATTTCCTTGATCCACCACGCCCTTCGTCGCCGTGATCTCCCCGAAGTACGCGATGCTCGTCCCCATTGTCGCCGCGCCTTCAAACTGATTCCGCACCATCTCCGGATTCACCACCGTCCCCGCATCCAGCGCCTGGTCCACGCGATCGACGTGCACCTTCCCCGCGTCATCCACATGCAGCGTCACCACGCTCGCCGCATACGTCAAAAAGCTCCGGTGCACCGCGATTCCCATCCCGAATCCATTCCCCAATTTCTTCTTGCCCCATCCCGACTTCTCCGCCGCAAGTTGCAACACGCGTCGAAACCGCGCGATGTCGATCGGGTACGCCGAATAATCCCCGCCGTAGTTCGAATAATCCTTCGGCAACTCGCTCTTCGGCACAATGCGATCCGGCCCCAGCAGCGCCAGCTGATACTCCACCGCATCCTTGCCCGCCGCCGTCGCGCACTCATCCACAAACGACTGAATCGCATACGCGTGATAAATATTCGCCACCGATCGGAACCATCCGATTCGCACATGCGCCTGCGCCGGCCCATTCTCCGACCGGTGATTCGGAATCGCGTACGGCAAATCGCTGAATCCGAGTCCCAATTCATCCGGCGCCGAATACTCCGTCCCCGCCGCGAACGTCGATCCGATCGGCGGAAACACCGTCCGCTGCAGCCACGCATTCGGCTTCCCATCCGCTCCCAGCCCCGCCTTCAAATACATCGCCGACACCGAGTGATACGAATCAAACTTGATGTCGTCCTCGCGGCTCCAAACCACCTTCACCGGCTTGCCCGTCTTCTTCGCCAGCACCGCCGCCTCGATCGCAAAATCTGGAAACGACTTCCGCCCAAATCCTCCGCCCAGCAGCGTCACATGCACTGTCACGTCTTCCTTCTTCACGCCGACCGCCGCCGCAATCGCATCACGCGCGCCCACGGGACTCTGCGTCGGCGCCCACACCTCAACCTTCCCATCCTCATGCACGACGCCAAGCGCCGCCGGCGGCTCCATCGAAGCATGCGCCAGCAGCGGCGCATAATACGCCGCCTCTACAACCTTGCCGCCCTTCGCAAATCCCTCATCCACATTCCCAAAATCCCGCACGACTTTCTGCGGCTTCCGCGCCTTCTCTTCCATCTCTTTCCGAAACTCGCTCGACGTAAACCCAGCGTGCGGGCTATCGCTCCACTCCACCTTCAATTTCTTCCGCCCCTGCATCACCGACCACGTGTTGTCGCCAAGCACCGCCACTCCGCCCAGCGCCTGATACAACACCGGCGGCTTGTACGTGTCGATCGTCTCCGTCCGCTTCACGCCCGCCACCGACAAGCGCCGCCTTGTTGTCGATCGTCTTCGCCGAACTCCCCATCACCGGCGGATGCATCACGCTCGCATACAGCATCCCGTCCATCCGCACGTCTTGCCCGTAAACGCCTTTGCCCGTGCACAAATCCTGCAAGTCATACAGCGCCGCATCTTTCCCGATATATTTCCACTCGCTCCGCGGCTTCAGCTTGATCTCTTCCTTCTTCGGCACTTCCAGTTTCGACGCCGCTTCCGCCAGCTCGCCGTATCCCGCCTTCTTGCCCGTCGCCTTGTGCAACACATATCCCGAATCCGTCGAGCATTCGCTCCACCGGCACATTCCATTGCTTCGCCGCCGCCTGCATCAACATCAGCCGCGCCGTTCCACCCGCCTCGCGCAGCGGCACAAAAAAGCTCACCACCGAGTGCGACCCATCCGTATCCTGATCGCCATATTTCTCGTCGCCCGTCGCTTGCACCACTTTCACGCGCGCCCAATCCGCATCCAACTCATCCGCCACAATCCGCGGCAGCGACGTCCGCACTCCGTTCCCCATCTCCGACCGGTGCGCCACCACATACACCGTTCCATCGCTATCGATCGCCAAATAAACTCCCGCCTGCATCACCGCCTTCGCCATCGGCGCCACCGCATCCGGCCGCCAGCACATCCGTCCCCGAGCCCGCGAGCACATCTCCGCCCGCCGCGTTGCTCTTCGCGAACAGCGACTTCGGCGCCAGCGTCACGCCCAGCACAAACGCCGACGTCCCCGCCATCCCCTTCAAAAATCCGCGCCGGCTCACATTCTCGATCTGTGTCATGGAAACCTCTCAACGTTGCGTGCAGAACGCATCGCACAACTCGGGTGCCCCACCCTCGGTTCTGGAGGGTGGGCTCTTGCGGTTCGTTCTCTCGCGCAGCCGATTCAGACAGAACCGCTGTCGCTGCCGCTTATCGTACTCCAAATCCTACGCAACCGCGGCGTTTCCATCGTCGCCCCGCGTTGCGCTTTCGCAACGATGCAGGCAATCTAATCGACGCCCACTCACGCCGATGCCCGACAGCAACACACCATCTCCCGCCGCCCCCAATCCCGCCTTCATGCAGCGCGCCATCGCCCTCGCACTCGAAAACATCCGCAACGGCGGCGGCCCCTTCGCCTCCCTCATCGTCCGCAATGAAAAAATCCTCGTCGAAGGCGTCAACCGCGTCACCTCCACCAACGACCCCACCGCCCACGCCGAAATCGTCGCCATCCGCGCCGCCTGCGCGCAGCTCGCCGCCTTCCAGCTCGACGGCTGCGACCTCTACACCACCTGCGAACCATGTCCGATGTGTTTGGGTGCGATCTACTGGGCCAGACCCGCGCGCGTTTTCTACGCCAGCAGCGCAGGCGATGCCGCCGCCGCGGGATTCGACGACGCCTTCATCTACGACGAACTCTATCTCCCGCACGCCGCGCGCGAAATTCCCATGACGCAGCTCCTGCGCGAAGACTCCCTCGAAATTTTCACCGCCTGGAAAACCGCCGAAAAGAAAACCAAATACTAACGGAGAAGTTTCACCACTCTGTCAGCAACAACTGCCGACGCCGCAACAACTCTGTCATCCCATTTCTAACCCGTTGTCATCCTGAGCGAAGCGAAGGACCTCAGCGCCAACCTCACTAAGACCCAAAACGACGAGCATCACCATGAAGCCTTGCGCAGCCCGCCCTCGCCCCTCACGCCTCCGGCCAAGTCCCCAGCGCCCGCCTCAAATCCACCAACTGCCCCAGGTGATACGCATTGTGATCCGCCAGCACCAGCGCCTCGCGCAAAATACTCTGCCCCTGCCCGTGCGCAATCTTCGCGTACAAATCCGTCCGCGGATTCTCCACCAGCTTGATCATCTCCCGCAGATCCCGCTGAAACGCCTCCACCGTCTTGTTCCACTCTTCTTCGCTCACCGGCCCCGGCGCCTTCGGCCAATATCCTTCCGGAAATTCCGGCGACACATGCTCGCTGTTCCGGCTGAACTCCAAAATATCCCACTGCGCGATCCGCACATGCTCCAGCAGTTGCCAGCCCGTGTGCGCCAGCCCCTGCGCATACGTCCCGCGCTTCGCCGCCGGAAAATTCTCCACCGCATCCATAAATTGGATATGCGCGCCGCCGCCCTTCAACAGCGACACCAGCTGTTCGCGCAATGCCGCTTCTTGTTCGCTCATCGGGTTTCGCGCCGCACCAACCACTTTTCCCGCGTCGCCGCGTCCCCAGCTTCGCAGCCTTCGACGACGCGCCAACACCCTTCAACTTCGCTCGATTCGCGTTTTTCACAGCGCCTTCTCCAGTGGGCCAGTGGGCCTGGATCGGTCGAACTCGACTCTGCTCGCTCACTTCCCAATCTTAATTTCCCGCGAGCCTCGCGCGCCGCCCACCCGCCTCCTGCTTCCTTCAGGAAGCATCACCGGAAAAGAGCGCCGCCTCTATTTCGCTGATACCAGCACGGTCTGCGGCATCTCTGCGATTGGATGCGCCACCGTCCCGGTAAAGCCCGCCTCGCCAAAAATCTTCTCAAACTCCGCCAGCGTATACGCGTCCCCTCCATCCGTATTCGCCAGCATCACCATGCTGAACGCCGCCGGCACCGCCGGCGATACCCGGTCCGGATTCGGCACAAACTCCAGCGTGATCGCCTTCCCGCCCGGCTTCAGCGCCGCATGCACCCGCTTCATCAGCTTCACGCATCCCGCGTGATCGAAGTGGTGCAATATATTCGTGAGCAAAATGTAATCGTACCCATCGCCATATTCCGTCTCAAACGCGCTTCCCGGCTTCTTCGTCCACCGCTCGCTCACTCCAAACTTCTTCGCATTCTCTTCCGCCACCGTCAGCACGTTCGGCCAATCCAGCGCCACGATCTGCGCCGCCGGATTCTGTTTTGCAATCATCAGCCCAAACATCCCGTGCCCCGCCGCGATGTCCAGCACCTTCACCGGCGCCGCCCCGCTCATCCCTCCGATCAACCCCGCGATGAACTGCGCTCCCAGCGTCGCCAGCCCCGCCCATCGACCGCGCAAAATCCACCCAAAACTCGTCGTGCGGCTCCAGGTTCGAGCCTTCCTTCGCCAGCGTCCCGCCCTTGCGCACGATCTCCGTCAGGTTCGCGAAGTTCTGCTTGTGGTGCGGCGCGCCCAGAAACCCCGCCATCGCACCCATATACGCCGGCGACCTCTTGTCCAGAAACAGCCCAGACTCCGCCGTCAACTTGTAATGAGTACCTTCCTTGCCCAAAAATCCCTGGATCGTCAGGTAATCCGCCAATATCCGCGTCCCCCGTTCCGAAGCGCCAATAGCCTTCGCCAGCGCCCCGGCCTCCTCCGCCCCCTCCCCAATCTTCGTAAACAGCTCCAGGTTGATCGCCGCCTTCAGCGCCTCCCCCTGCTGATACGAAATCAACGTCGAAAAAATCCTCTCCGGTGACGGTTTCCCACTCTGGGATGCTGTAGCCATGTCTTCTCTCCTCTCAATGTCGCGAGTTCGCCATGCAACACCGGCGTCCCAACCTGAATTTGGCGCCATTATACATGCTGCACAGGGGACTAAGATGAGGGCTCTGGGTACGTTCGAATCCAACCCACTTTCCCCTCCGGCGACGATCATCGGTAGTCCTGGTCGCATGTGTGAGAAACATCATTTGCCGTTCGTGAAGAGCTGTCAGGACTAATTCGTAGAAGCGTTCTCAAAGTCTGGGAGCGCGCTCCTAGCTTAAAATCGACCGAAGTGTTTTCGTGTCGCTTCTTTCTTGTGAGCTTCTCGAGCGGCTTTGAGACTGTGTTCGCGTAGTTTCATTCGTCTTCAAGATAGTTAAGGTGAAATTGTCGCGGACAGTGCGAGCATGTAAGGGTGATCTGGCTTGGCGCTCGGTTGAACATCTAGCGCGATTAAGGTTGTCATGATGGGTAGGAATTTACTTTCGTTTTTTGTTCGCCATGTGATTTAATGCGCCTAGCATCTGTTTCGTGTACGCTTGGCGTCTAAAGAGGTAGGCGGTGGTGGCGATCTTCGCCATCCGTTCGCCATACGCTTGTGGAAAAATGTGCCATCGGTTCTATTTCCGGCATCGAACATTTGGCCCAAAATTGACGGAATTTCCCGTCCTGCCGATAGCGCTTACAACGGCAGGTGATGTGCAATAACTGTGAGAGAACTGTGGAAAAGTTCGCGGCGTGAAAATGCTGTGTGCTATTCTTCCGGTCCGATTCGGAGCAGTCCTCCATCTATACGAAGTCGGGCAGCTGTGCGGCGAGTGAGCAAGTCCCAAATCGCCACAATTCTGAAACGGAGCAACAAATGCCAGATTACCCAGTGATGTTTACGGTGAGGGACACCGTGTCGGGGAATGGTTTCCTCGCGGGTGTGACCTTAACCGGTCGCGCCGTAATGTGCAAAGAAGAAGATGGCAAGTGGTGGATCTATGGTGTCCGTCCCGGCGCGATTGCCGAGAGCGGGACAACACCGCAGGAAGCATTCCTACGTTTCCGGAACAGCTATAAGAATGTCTTGTTCGACTACGCGAGCTGTGCGGCAAAGTATGAGAACTTCCGCGACGCAGTCGATGCATTTTATCATCAGCCGGATAACGAAGAAGAAGCACGCTGGATGAGCGCGTTCAAAGCGCTGCGATCGGGTGAAGTGAAACCCGAACCACCGTTCTTCTCAACGCTGCCGAAGGAAGATCCCGAGAAGCGGCCCACGTCGATCGGCATTGAGCGGATGGACATCGGGAGCGCACGGTTTAGCCCCACGGACAACGTCAGCGACAACTTGTTAATGGCAAAGGCGGCGTGATTCGAATCGCGCATGATCTCTCATAAAGAGGTGTGCGCGATGCTGTCGAAATGTGCGGAAGGTTACAAGATCGAGCTCAAGACGCACAATTATTTCGTCTACTACAACAACAGAACCTTCCCTTCGCTACCGAAATACACTGAAGTCGAACCGGGGCACGTGAAGAAACTCGCTCGGACACTTGAGATCTACGAGTGTGCGAAAAAATACTTCAGATGGTGAGCGGCTTTAATTTGCGTTCGGCCAGCGCAGGCTTCTTCAGCAGTCCGATCCAAATCACACCCTACGGGCTGCCTGCTTTGTTTCGCGTGCAACACTCCGAGTAGAAAAACTTTTGAGAACTTCCTGCTGCGTCTCGTGATTCGCCGAATACCGCAGAAACGCGTTCTCGCGCCGCACCTGCACCAATCCTTCGTTGCACAGCCTGTCCAAGTGATGCGAAAGGGCGGAGTTCGGAATCTCCTATTCCACTTGTAGCTCACTCACGACAATCCCGTCGGATGTGCCGATAAATTCCGACAGTCACACTGTGCGCTGGTGGAACGAACAAAAAAAGGATCACTTCACCACGCTCGGGATAACAGACCGTAGCAGAGCCAAGATCCTGTAGGGTGCGGCACGCACTTGGCAACCACTCATCTTCCGTGTAGTGCAAATGAAACTGCTCCGCACACAGCGGACACTTCAACGCAATCTGGTTCGGCGGCAACTGCACATGCGCTCGTGTAAGGGTCACCATGGCAAACACAAATTAGCATATTCGCTTTTTGTTCTCCATCGCGACTTGTGCCACCGCAACTCTCCTTAGATTACACGCGCCACCGCACCACCAACCAATCGTTACTTCTTTACTTCATTGCTTCCTTACTTCGCCCTTCGCTTTTACGGAATCGAAATCAACAACCCGCCCGTCATCCCAATTGAATGTTCCCGCTGCGGTCCGAACTTGTACTCATAGCTCGGCTCCAGATACCACCCGAATCGATGCCTTTTCCCCGGCCAAAACATAAAGTCCGGCGCCAACTCAACACCCAACGCATTCGTTTTCTGCCCAAACGCATTCGAATGAATCCACTCAGGCCCAACGCCAAGCATGAATTCCATTTTGGGAGAGATCGTCCACGGCTTCTTGAAAATCAGATCGGTGGTCCATTCCGTCGAATGCCGCCGAAACAGCGGCGTCACCCCCGCCTCAATCTCCAGCCACTTCTCGATCGGCGTAAACTCCACCGCGACCGTCGGCCCAAAGCTCGAAGCTTTTTCCGTCAAGCTCCGCTCGATCGCTCCCCCAACCTCCACCACCGCCACTTCCTTCTCTTCCGCCTGCCCCTGCGCCCTTCCTGCCGGGACACACGCCAGCACCACCGCAAACACGCTCAAACTCATCTTCCGTTTCATCATCATCTTCCAAGTCTACGACGCCCCCCCCCACCGTCCGAACGCAACGATGCTTTGTGGGTCGGGGCTTCAGCCCCGACAAAAAAAGACGCCAAGAAAAAGGGGCTTTAGCCCCTGAAGCTGCTTTCAGGTCCCGCTTTCGACTTTCAACTTTCGACTGTCAACCTCCTCTTCTCGCGGGTGCCCCACCCTTGGTTTTTAAGGGTGGGCTCTTCGTCTTTTTCCTATCTTTCAACTCTCAACTGTCGCCTTTTCCGCCTCTCCTTCTGGGCTTCTTCCTCCAGCCTTTCCCCTGTCAACCTCTTCTCCCCCAACTTCCCCTTGACAACCTCGTTACCATCTGATACACTCTTCCGTGTTTACACATTCTCCAATTCGAATCACCCCGCTCCCCCTCCAATCCTCAAAATCGCCCGCATAACCCTTTAGAATCACATCCTTGCACTCACCGCACGCATAAACCCTTAGAATCACACTCTTGCGCAAAAACCCCCGGGGGGGAGGGGGGGCAACCTCCTCCACGGAACACCGACCACAGACCCGGAACACGGCCTCATGGCATACTTTGGCACCCGCAACCCAAGGAGCCCCATGAAACGCGAATATCACCGCTGGTATTCCTCCCGCATCGGCTGGGACATGGGTGTCGTCGTCTACGGTCACTACGGCCAGCCCCTGATCGGCTTCCCGACAAGCGCCGGCGACGAATGGGAACTCGAAAATCAAGGCATGATCGGCGCGCTCGCCGACTTCATCGAAGCCGGCAAGGTCAAAGTCTTCAGCATCAACTCCATCAACGGCGCCAGCTTCTACAACAAGTCCGCCCATCCATTTCACCGCAGCTACATGCAATCGCGCTTCGACGCCTATCTCCGCGACGAACTTGTCCCCTTCATCTACGACAACTGCCAATCCCCCGGCATCTGGATTTCCACGATGGGCTCATCGTTCGGCGCATACCACGCCGCGAATTCGCTCTTCAAACATCCCGACGTAATCAAGCGCTGCTTCGCCATGTCCGGCGTCTACGACCTGAAAAATTTCATGGACGGCATGTACGACGACAATTTTTATTTCAACAATCCCGTCGATTATTTGCAGAACCTAAGCGACGGATGGGCCTATCACCATCTCGCCAGCTGCGACATCCACCTCGTCACGGGCACCGGCGAATGGGAACGTCCCGCCCCCACCTATCGCCTCTCCGACATCCTCCGCCACAAAGGCATCCGCCACTCCCTCGACGACTGGGGCCCCCAAGGCGGCCACGACTGGCCCTACTGGAAAAACGAAATGCGCGAATACATCGGAGACTATTTTGAATGAGATTTAAGGAAACTATTTTGAATTGAAGAAGGGAAGTGTTGTGAGAAGAAGAATCCGCTGCCGCCGCATCACCCAGCATCCGCCTCCGCGATGCATCCGCGCTACCAACTATGTGGAGTGCGGCGCTCCCGCGCCGCTTTTAAATCGCTGCCACGCCCAAACAATCCGTCACAGCGCGAACACTGAAAATGTTTGTCATCCCGAACGAAGGTGAGGGAACTGCTTTTTCTTCCTTCACCGAACACAAGTCACGGAACACAGAGCACGAAACACGGATGAATGATGTGCGGCCAGACGGACTTCCAGCGAGCGAAATCGCGATGAACAAGCGCGGGTCAAACAGGACGAACGGTGATAGACGACGGATCGATTTCGTAGCCATCTTCGCGCACGGTTTTCTCCGCGGCGGCGCGGAGTTGCTGGTCGTTCGCGGATTTCGGCACGTCGCAGTGACGGCGCATCACTTCGTCGCCGGATTGGATGCGAACGAGCCACTTGGATTTTGAGGTGTCCCAGGAAACTTCAGCTTTGTCGGCACGCATGGCCATGGTGGACCTCCACGGCGGGGATTGTATGCCAGTCGATGTTGAGTAGCCAGTGGGAGAACGCTTTAGGCGGGAGAGAGGAAAGATAGCAACGTGAAGTCGCCGCTATATTGAACGCCGACACAAAGGTGCCCCCGCGGGGTTATCACCCGAGGCCGAGGTGGTCGAGTTGGTATTTGCCTTTGGAGATGATTTGGTCGGAGTCGATCCAGACGTCGCAGTTGCGGGTCAGGACATCGACGTGCGTTTTGGATTTCCAGTCGGCGTGGGTTTGGCTGCCGTAGGGATCGCCGAAAGCGATGTGGACGCCGGGAAATTTTTCGTCCTGAAGTAAGTTGCCGATCATTTCGGAGAGGCCGAGGTTGGTGCCGAAGGCCAGTTCGCCGATGCGGTCGCTGTTTTCGTCGGTGTGGCAATACTCCCAAAATTCCTGTTCGAGATCTTTGCGGTCGCAGTGAACTTCGACGAGTCGCGCATTTTCGATTTTGAGCGTGAGCGGAGTGGATTGCAGGTCGCCGTATTTGCCGTTGAAGTGATCGCCAGCGGTTGCGTCGCACACAAACGTGCCATCAACAGTCGCGGGCGTCGTAAAGACTTCGCCGGCCGGGAGATTCGACCAGTAGCGCGGGCTGATGAGGCCGCTGGTTTTGACCCAGTCGAGGCCGCGATCGAAATGCGCGTCGATGGTCGTCCCCGCGTCGGTGCGAACGGTCAGCGTTTGCGCGCGGAGCATGCGTTCGCGAAGTTTGTCGCTGAGGCGGTCGACCATTTTGTAATCGGCGCGCATGCCTTGCTGCATGATTTCGCGGAGTGACGCCGACCATGTGCGCGTAGCGAATCTGGCGGCGTTCGACGACTTTGACGATAGCCATACGCGCGCCGAGTTCGCCGGGCTGCGGCGTCATGGCCATGATGCCGACGTCGGCGTTTTCGAGCGCGTCGAGAACCAGCGCGGGCGCGGCCTTCATCGGTCGTGGGCCGAAGTCTTCGAGAAGCAGCGGCAAGCACAGAGCTTTGCGTTCCTCGAGAGCGGATTCGATGGCGGCGGCGACGGGACGGCTTTTTTCGTCAGCGATCAGCGCGACTTTTTCGTGCGGTTGGACGGCGAGGCAAGTTTCAACGGCATTGTTGGCGCCCGGCATCAGCTCGGATTGCGGCGGGCCGAATGTCGTAATCATATTTTTATTTTAGCGCAACTCGATTGTAATTTCGCTGGGACGTGTGTACTGGAACGAGTTTTTAAACAGGCAGGACGCCGGAGCTAAGCAGTCCTAGTGGCGGGGGTTGACGCGGAAGGCGGGGACTTGGCCGCCGCCGCTGGTGACGTTGGCGAGGCCGGTGGCGCTGAGGCGAGTGAGGAAGCCGGCGAGTTTTCCGCGGAAAAGGTACGGCGCGAAATCGACGAGCATGTCTTTGAAATCGACGGGCGAATCGGCGCTGCCGGGCTTTGTAATGTAAGGGAAGACTTCGCGGCGGATGGGGATGCGTTCTTGGACGATCCAGCATCCAGCGTCGCCGCCAGCGTTTGCAGCGGCGAGCGCTTTCTCGATCGTGGCATCCCAAGACTTTTCGTCGGACTCCCAGCCAAGCGTTACGCCAGTGCCGCCGTACTCGTCGCTCGGCTTCAAGACGAGATTATTGCGCTCTTTGCGAATGAACGAGAGCAGCTCGATCGCGTCGCCATAATGTTGCGTGCGCGAATCGGTGACGACGCGAGTCCACGGAATGTGATTCGCGGATGAGTTGCTGTTCGTCGCGTGTAAAAAGCTTGGCGTTTTGTTCGTCGGTAAGGACAGCGAAAAAAGCTTTCACGTGCGGAATTTTGCAGCGAAACGTATTCGTCATGCACATCGCATTTGCTTCGTAAGCTTTGACGAGCGCGGCGCATTCCTGCGGTCGCGCGACGATGTCGTTAATCAACACGCGGCGATAGAGCAGATCGATCTTCTTACCGTGAGCGACGAGCGACTTGCCGTTGAACTCGAGATCGCGCGGATCGGCAAGCACGACGGGAACGCCCATGCGTTCGAAACGCGATTTCAGGATTTCGAATTCGCGTCCACGTAGGAACTTCGCGCCAATCGACGATGGCCATTTGCGGGCGCTTGTCGGTACCGCCCCAATCGATGTAGCTGGCGATGAGCGCGTCGAGAAGTTTGGCGCTCAGAGGATAGCTGTGCGCTTCGAACGTGCGCGTGAATTCATCGAACAGCGGGAACTGGCGGAAAACTTCAGCGAGCGTTTCGGTGTACCCGGCGCCTGCGGGAGCTTCGCCGTTGTACTCGGCGAATTTGAGCGAATCGGGAAGCAGGAAGGCGTCGAGGCGCGACGAAGTGCTGGCGCGCCCATAGCCGACGGGAAGGCGTGCGAGGCGCGTTTCTTCGGGGCGCAAATGAAGTTGCGCGAAGAGCGACGGAACTTCGAGTGCCGCGGTGACGACACGCTCGCCGAGATCAGCGACGGTCTCTGCGACGACGCGAACGCGGCGTTCATCTTCGGGCGAGAGAAAAAACGGACGCAAGAACGGGCAGTGGACGCGATCGCCAAACGTGAGCTTGGCGTCGCGAAGGCGCTCCAGGAATTCCGACGGAAAATTCGGATCCTCCGCCAAAACGGGCCGAAGCAGCGCATGCCACTTTTCGGCTGCATCAGCCGAAGACGCCGCCGAGATATGCGCGGAGGCGCTCATTATTTGTTCTTCGTGGCCGGGGCCGAAGGCTTGGCCGTTGCCGCCGGTTTCGGTGCCGTCGCGGGCTGGCTTGCCGCGGATGTTGTGGCGGCAGCGACGCGTGTCGCCGTTTTCGGGGCTCCGACGAAACCGCTCGAAGCGCCAAGCCCGAGCATCTCTTCCCAACGCGGCCACGTATTCGAAATGTCGCCGTTGAGCGCGCGATCGATCACGAGATGCGCCATCTGCTCGACGACGTGCTCGAAATAAAATTCGGTGATGCGATCGCGTTCGAAATCGGGCGCCGGATTGAGAAAGTCGATCGCCCACGGCACGCCGTCTTTGATCGCGAATTCGATCGTGTTCATTTCGTAGCCGAGCGCCTGATTGATCGTGCGGGCGTCGTCCACGATGCGCGCGCCAAGCTCCTTCGACAAATAGTCGTGCTCGACGAGATAGCGGCGCTCTTTCGGATCGTAGCGAACCGGCAAAATGTCGGTCTTACCGAACGTAAAGCAGCGAACGTACCCCTCGAAGTCGATGAATTCCTGCAATGTCATGCAATACGGCGAGGTCTGATCGTACGCGGCGAACAATTCCTCTTTATTGTTCACTTTGTAGACGTGCTTCCATCCGCCGCCCGAATACGGCTTCAAAATCGCAGGCCGGCCGACGTAATCGAGCAGTCCATCCCAATCGACCGGATACTTCAGGTTGTGCAGCGATTCCGAATTGATGTCCACGTCTTTGGGATATCCCTTTTGCGGAAGCAGAACCGTTTTCGGAATCGCGATGCCGAGCTTCGCCGCGACCGAATAATTGAAATATTTATCGTCGGCCGTCCACCAGAACGGATTGTTGATGACGTACGAGCCTTGCAGCACGGCGTGCTTCAGATAGCCGCGGTAGTATTCGACCTCATGCGAAATGCGATCGACGATCACGCTGTATTCGGCGAGTTCGTTCATCTTGGTGCCGCCGATCTTGACGAATTCGGCGGCGACGCCCACACCCTTGCCGAGCTGATTCACCTTGGCGATGAACGCCGGCGGGAAGCTGTATTCGCGGCCGCAGAGAAGGCCAACTTTTTTCACTGGTTGCATCGATTGCTCCTCAGAAACTGGGGACGGTGCATGGAATTCGGAATCTTCAATTCGCCGATCGGTTGTATCAAGGTCCGTAACAGGGTCTGCAACAAGGGTCGTATGAATCTCGGGCTGGGGGCCGCTCTCTGATTCTTTCTCCGGCTCACGGCGAATCGGCTCCTCAATCAAATCGGAGTGATGGCGCCGCGCATCGTCTTCAGGCAACCCGTCGAGTAACCGGTTTACGTTTTCAAGAGACGAGCGAGCGCGGTTCAGGGCCGCGGACAACTGGTTCATTCAATTTATCGCATGTGCGGATGACGCTCTCGGCTGGATGACGCCCCCACGGGTTTCTTCGACCAGGTGCCGCACGACCGCTTTGAGGTCGCCGGTTTCCTGATAGACGCGAAGCTGGCGCTCGGCGCTGGTGCCTTCGCGCAAAATTGTGTGCACGTACTCGACGGCGCTGCGGCTGCCGAGATCATCGACGACATCATCGACAAATTCGAGCAGTTCGGTGGCGAGCTCGCGCATCGGGACTTCGGCTTCCTTGCCGAAATCGATGAGCTTGCCTTCGATGCCGTAACGCGCGGCACGCCATTTATTTTCCTCGATGAGGGCACGCCGATACAAACGGAAGCTCATGTTTCCGGTGTAAAGCCGGTGTAGTTTTACGACGATGGCTTGCGTCAACGCGGCGATGGCTACGGCTTCTTCGACCTTCGTAGTGACGTCGCACATACGAAATTCCAGCGTGCCGAACGTTGGATGCGGTCGGACGTCCCACCAGATTTTCTTGCCGTTGTCGATGGAATTGAGTTTGACGAGCAGATTGACGAAATTTTCGTACGCGCTCCACGATTCGAAGAGCTCAGGAACACCGGTGCGCGGGAAGCGGCGAAAGACCGTGGTGCGGAACGATTTCAATCCCGTGTTGCGGCCCATCCAGAACGGCGAGCTGGTGGAGAGCGCGAGCAGATGCGGCAGGAAATAGCGCACCATGTTCATCATGTCGATGGTCGTTTGCTTGTCGGGCATGGCGACGTGGACGTGCATGCCGAAAATCAGCAAAGAACGCGCAAGCTGCTGCAGCTCTTCGACGATGTTTTCGTAGCGCTCGCCGGGAGAGATGACTTGGTCGATCCAGCTCGAGAAGGGATGCGTTCCGGCGGCGACGATCTGGAGGTCGGCGCGTTCGGCTGCGGCGATCAGTTCGCCGCGCGTGCGATGCATCTCGATGCGCAAGCTCGGCGACGCTGTCGCAAATATTCGTGCCGGTCTCGACGATCGACTGGTGCATCTCGTGCTTGACCTGCTCGACAATGTCGGGCGAAGCGGCCGACACGAGTTGCATGACGTGCGAGCGCAGCTCCATCGTCGCAGGATCAATGATTTGAAATTCTTCTTCGACGCCGATCGTGAAGCGGTGAGCCATTGGACGGCCCTCCGGAGTGCTTGGGCTTACGGGGACCAAGAGGCGGTATCATACGCCGCTCAAAATAAAATTACATCAGGGGGATGGTGTAGTACGAGAGGGAGAGTTGAAAGTCGAAAGGGAAGAGAGCAGCGTCAAGACGAAACGACCTCGGTAATTGGGGCGCAGCAATGCTGCGCCCGTACAAAAGACGATGTAAGTCACTGATGCGAAGCGAATAGCGGGAGAGGGGAGCGAGGTGGAGTTCGGGCGGGTGACTACGGGCACGGCTCCCCGTGCCCTGCGTGGTGATCGATCAACGAGCGGCTACGAACTGCGACAACGAGGCTGCGAAACAACAACTCAACGACTGCAACGATAGCTGCAACAACAACGACATGTCCGGCGTACGTACACTACGGCTGACATTACGCCGCGCCCATCGCGCGCCGCTGCTGGAAACATTCGCGGCAGAACACCGGGCGTCCTTGCGTCGGACGGAACGGCACCGTCGTCTCTTTGCCGCACTGCGAGCAAGTCGTCTTCGTTTCGGAGCGCATCGGAGTGGCGCCGCCATTCGCGCCGTTGCTGCCGCCGCCTTCCGCACGCTTCGCCTTGCACGCTTTGCAGCGCTTGGGCTCGTTCTTGAAGCCCTTGTCGGCAAAAAACATTTGTTCGCCGGCAGTAAACACAAATTCAGAATTACATTCTGAACATTTCAGTACTTTGTCGTGGAATTCCATGAGCCGCCCCCCTTAGCCCGGATCGAGCGAGAGGGATGAGCGAGCCATGCACCATGGGGCCGGGACGTGGGAATTGCCGCCGCCGGGGGGAAATCCGGATGCCGCACTCCTGGGCCTGAGGGTACCTAGCTTCATCACAACCCAACAACTGCTTGACCGGGTCTACATCACGGAAGCGCGGCGCCAAGAGGAGTGCGAGGAGGGAATTGGCGGCCCCGGTCATGAAACCGGGACCGCCGTACAGATTAATCCGCTTCTCGACGCTGCTTCTTGCGCAGTCGCTTACGCGAAAGGGCTTCTTTGGCACGGCGCTTCTCGCCGGGCTTCATATAGAAACTATGCTTCTTGATTTCCTTGATGATGTCTTCCTGTTGCACTTTGCGCTTGAAACGGCGCAAAGCGTTCTCCAAGGACTCAGATTCCTGGATGATGACTTCAGCCACGTTAAATTCACCCCCAATCCGGTTCGGATTGGTAACTTGCGGTGTCGTTGTTTTACGGTGCACCGCCCAAGAACATTATCGCATGCAATCGGCGATATGCGCATGAGCACGTGGACAGGATTATGGGGCATCTTGTAGTCAATTCGGGTATCAGGTGTCAAGTGATTCTTGTGAAAAGAGGGCCGTGGATTGGGGAAATTGGCGGAGTATTTGCAAGCGGTATACGTATACTGAACTGGTAAAGGATTCGAAAATCCTTGATTTGGTTGGAATTCCAAGCATTTTGGTGATTTTAGCGGGGTGAGGGCGGCCGGGAGCCCGCCTGTTGCACGTTAGGCGGCAGCTGATCGGAAAGGGGTCGCGGGTTCGGGGCGGGTAGTCCGAGCGGCAGTCCTAACCGGCGCCGGTGCATCCAAACCTTCGCCGCGTCGCGCGAATCCGTCTTCGACTTTGCCTTCCGGCAATCTGGTATTGCCCTTCGCATCTGTTGTGTTGTTAGAATGTGCCGCGTTTAGAGCGCGCGGCCTGGAGGTAGCTGATGTCCGAGATGCGTGACGCTATTGGAGTGCTGCTTGCCGGCGGCCAGGGCGAGCGTTTATGGCCTCTAACGCGCGACCGCGCGAAGCCCGCCGTGCCGTTCGGGGCGATCTATCGCATCATCGACGTCACTCTGTCGAACTGCATCAACTCCGCGCTGCGAAAAGTTTTCGTTCTCACTCAATACAAGGCGCTCAGCCTCAACCGGCACATTCGGCAGGGCTGGTCGTCGCTGATGGGACTCGGCGATTACATCGAAGTGCTCGCGCCACAGATGCGCGTTTCGAATCAGTGGTATCAGGGCACGGCCGACGCCGTGTACCAGAACATCTATTCGATCGGCAGCGAGCACTCGAAATACATTTTCATTTTGTCGGGCGATCACATCTACAAGATGGATTACAACCGCATGCTGCAACAGCATGTGGAATCCGGCGCGGAAGTAACGGTCGGGGTCATCGAGGTTCCGATCGAGGCTGCGGCGAAGCAGTTTGGCGTGATCGAGGTCGATAAGGATTACCGGATTCGCGGATTCGAAGAGAAGCCGGCGCATCCCAAGGAATCGCCGCATCACGCCGGGCATTGCAACGCGTCGATGGGCATCTACATTTTCAATACGCAGTTGATGATTCCAATTTTGCTGGCGGATTCGGAAGATCCGAAGTCGGCGCACGATTTTGGTAAGGATATTTTGCCGAGGATCATTTCGAAGCATCGCGTGTTTGCGTACAACTTCGTCGATGAGAACAAAAAGGATGCGTTGTACTGGCGCGACGTCGGGACGCTGGACGCGTACTTCGAAGCGAACATGGATCTAACCTCCGTGTCGCCGATTTTCAACTTGTACGACAAGAGTTGGCCGATTCGCGGGTGGCAGCATCAGTATCCGGCGGCGAAGTTTGTGTTTGCTGATCCGGAGCGCATGGGTGTCGCGATCGATTCGATCGTAGCCGGCGGCTCGATCATTTCGGGCGGGCGCGTGCAGGGGTCGATCGTCGGCTACGATGTGCGCGTCAACAGCTACAGCGAAGTGACGGACTCGATCATCTACAACCACGTGAACATCGGGCGGCATTCGCGGATTCGGCGCGCGATCATCGATCGGCACGTCACGCTGCCGGAGCGGACGGAGATTGGCTACGACGTGGAAGCGGATAAGCGGCGATTCCATGTGACGGAGTCGGGAATTGTGATTGTGGTGCGACAAGAGTCGCTCATCGAAGAGCCGGAGACGCAGTAGTCGGCGTTGCAAACTCGAAAATCGAAATTGGTCGTTGGAGATTTCTGTCCGGCGATGGCAATCGACAACAAATGGAGATGTGTATGAATTGCCTTGGGCGGATTCTTGGTATTGGTGTGGCTATATTCCTCGCAGCAGGTTCGGTTGCGGCGCAGACTCCATCCGCTGTGGCGCCAAAGTCGGCCAACAAGGCCGAATCATGCTCACAGATGGCGAAGACGCAAACGGATTTGAGTGAGTGTGCCGGGAAGGAACTAGAGCAGGCGGAGGCTCGACTTGCCGCGCTGCTGAAGCGACTGGGCATTGATTCGAACAGCGCGGAAGAGAAAGCGTGGGAGGCGTATCGCGACGCACAGTTGAAAGCGATTTATCCGCCGGTGAGCGATGAACGTGCCGAGTATGGCTCGATCTATCCGATGTGCTGGGCCATGCTGAAGAAAAAATTGACCGAGAGCCGCATTCGGGATTTGAAGGCGCTGACGACCGTCGAGGGCGATGGGTGTCTTGGATATCGCGTCGGCGGAAAAGGGAAGTAGTCCTTGGTTCTGCGTCGATGTGGAACGAACTCTTCGACTCTGTTGCGTAAATTCACTCCGCGTTGTGACTTCTCCTCTTTCTTCTGTAAAATCTTGGTTCACAACTGCTGAGGAGAACATACCGAAATGTCCACGAAGATCACTCGAGTCCACGCGCGCCAGGTTATCGATTCGCGCGGCAATCCTACCGTTGAGGCCGACGTTTACGTTGGCGGCGGAGTTCGCGGGCGCGCCGCGGTGCCGTCGGGCGCATCCACCGGCGAGCACGAAGCGCTCGAAATGCGCGACGCCGACAAGTCGAAATACGTCGGCAAGGGCGTGCTCAAGGCTGTCGCGAATGTGAACGGCGAAATCGCGAAGGCGGTCAACGGGCTCGATGCCGGCGATCAGCGCGCGCTCGACAAGCACATGCTCGAGCTCGACGGCACGAAGACGAAGTCGCGACTTGGCGCCAACGCGATTCTGGCGGTCTCGATGGCAGCGGCGCGCGCTGCGGCGAACGCGCAAAATCTGCCGCTCTACAAATACCTGTCGAAGTATTCGACCGACAGCTCGGCCAACCTCTGCCCGTGCCGATGATGAACATTCTCAACGGCGGCGCGCACGCCGACAGTTCCGTCGATTTCCAGGAATTCATGGTGATGCCGATTGGCGCGCCGAATTTTTCGGAAGCGCTGCGCTGGGGCGTCGAAATTTTCCACGCGCTTGAAAGCCGCGCTGAAAAAGCATGGCTACTCGACCGCCGTCGGCGACGAAGGCGGCTTCGCTCCAAGCTGCAAGTCCAACGAAGAAGCGATCCAGATCGTGCTCGAAGCCATTTCGAACGCCGGCTACAAGCCCGGCGAACAGGTCAGCATCGCGCTCGATCCGGCGTCGAGCGAGTTTTACGACAAGGCCAGCGGCAAGTACGTCTTCAAGAAATCCGACAAGTCGCAGCACTCATCCGACGAAATGGCCGCGTACTGGACTTCGTGGGTCGAGAAATATCCGATCGTCTCGATCGAAGACGGCATGGCCGAAGACGACTGGGCCGGCTGGAAGACGCTGACGAATAGCGTCGGCGCGAAAACCTCGAAGAAAAAAATCCAGCTCGTCGGCGACGATCTCTTCGTCACCAACACCGAACGCCTCGTCGCGCGGCATCAACGAAGGCATCGCCAACGCGATCCTGATCAAGGTGAATCAGATCGGCACGGTCACCGAAACCATCGACGCCATCGAACTCGGCCGCAAAGCCGGCTTCAACTCGATCATTTCCCACCGCTGCGGCGAAACCGAAGACACCTTCATCGCCGACCTCGCCGTCGCCACCGCCGCCGGGCAAATCAAAACCGGCTCCGCCTCGCGCACCGACCGCATCGCAAAATACAACCAGCTCCTGCGCATCGAAGAAGAACTCGGCGCCGCAGCCCGCTTCCCCGGCAAATCCATTTTCGCCAAGTAAACACACCCAAGCCGATCGGCACGATGTTGTAGGGGCGCAGCACCGCTGCGCCCCAGCTTGCCCAGGCGTAAGAAATCCACGCTCGTTCTGTTTTTTCCGCTCCAGCCAAAGCCACCGAACTTCATCGCTGGACCTCACCACCCTCCGAGGGTAATATCCCTCTCCCCGGGGAGACTAAAAATGTCCAGCCAATATCGCCACGTCATGACTGGTGTCATCCTGCCGTTCATCCTCGCTGCATTCGGCCTTTTCGATTTGCATCAGCGCCCTGAATTCGCTCACATCCGCTTCGTCGATGCATTTCAACTCGTCGTCTGCGGTATGTGTCTGGGCATCGCCTCACCGGTTTCATCGAATTTCTGCGCGCATCGCGATCCAGCAACTAACCCAACCCAACGCGATCGCATCGCCATCGTCATGTCCGCCACTCCGAACCTCGGGCTCACTCTCCATCAAGCGCCAATCTCCCGCTCCGCATCGCCACCGATGCCGACGTCCCCGCCATCACGCGCCTCATCAACGCCGCTTTCGTCGTCGAACGCCCCATCTTCGATCACGATCGCATCGACGACCCCGGCGTGCGCGACTACATGACCAAAGGCAAATTCCTGCTCCACCACGATCCGCTCAACAATCTCGATCGCCTGCGTCTACCTCGAACCAAACACCAACGACGCCCGCTGCTACCTCGGCCTGCTCTCCATCGCACCCGAACACCAAGGCACCGGCCTCGGCCACCGCATCCTGTCGCAATCCGAAAATTTCGCCCGCGACGCCGGCTGCCACACAATCTGGCTCCGCACCCTCAGCGCCCGCGTTCCCCCACTGCGCCCGTACTACGAACGCTTCGGCTACAAATTGCTCCAAATGGCGCCGCTCACGCCGACGCTCCATCCCAAAATTCCGTGCGAATTCGTCGTCATGGAAAAGCGCCTCACCTGACTCTTTGCCCCTCCAAAAACACCTCAAAACGTAAATACCCACCTCGGCACGCAACCTTCGAATTACCAGCCCAGCGCAACGCTTCCGTGCCATCCTGACCTCATCGACTCTCATTTTCCCGAGATCACCACAAACGGAGATCGCGATGAGCCTTCCCCCGCAACTGCCACCAACTCCAGCGCCCACGGCCGCGTCCGCCCTCCCCGCCAACTGGCAACCCGCATATCCCGGCGAGCCCACAAAAGACGAATGCACAATGGCGATGCTCGCGCACTTGCTTCAAGTCTTCAGCGGCTTCATCGGCCCACTCGTGATCTTCCTCGTCAAACAAGACTCCAAATTCGTGAAATATCACGCGCTGCAATCGCTGATCTGGCAGGCCGTCTACATGATCGTCGGCGTCGGCGCGATGGCCTTCTTCTTTTTCACAATGTTCACCTCCATCGCTCACGCGCCTCACGGCGTTCCGCAGCAACCCGGCGCGCCTCCTCCGGCATTCGTCTTCTTGATGCCGCTCATTTGGCTCTTCTGGGGTGCCGGATGGGTCTAAATTTAATTCTCGGCATCGTCTACTGCATCAAAGCGAATCGCGGCGAATGGGCCGGCTATCCGATCCTCGGCAGAATCCTTCTCCGCGAATACAATCCCGCCGCCCTGTCGCATCCATCCGCGCCGCGAGTTTGATTCGACTCTGCGGAATCGTCGCGCGCCAATCGCCTCAGTTCGCCGGTCTTCTTTCAACCTCGTTCCAAATTCCCGTCTCTTCGTGCAAAATATCGCCTCTCAATAAACGGAGGCTTCATGCCCGCACCTATTTTCGTACGCACCGCAGCCGCGCTCGCTCTCTCCGCGTCGCTCGCACTCTCCCCGCTCGCCACGCGCATCACCGCGAATGCCGACGACCAGCCCCTCCTCGGCTACTCTGCCGATTCCTCGCGCACCGAGCGCCAGTGGGAAGAAAAACTCCGCGCCATCCCTAGCACCGACAATCTCCGCGCCTACATGCAGCACCTCACCGCACACCCGCACAACGTCGGCACGCCGTACGACAAGGAATACGCCGAATGGATCGCCGCAAAATTTAAAGAGTTCGGCCTCGACACGCACATCGAACAATTCGACGTCCTCTATCCCACGCCGAAAGAGCGCGTCGTCGAACTCGTCGAAGGCGGCCCGAAATTCACCGCCAAGCTGCAAGAGCCCGCGCTCCCGCAAGATCCCACTTCCAATCAGCAAAACGAGCAGCTCCCCACCTATCACGCCTACTCCATCGACGGCGACGTCACCGCTCCGCTCGTCTACGTCAACTACGGCATCCCCGAAGATTACGAGCAGCTCGAGCGCATGGGCGTCAGCGTCGAAGGCAAAATCGTCATCGCGCGCTATTACCATTCGTGGCGCGGCATCAAGCCCAAAGTCGCCGCCGAACACGGCGCCATCGGCTGCCTGATTTATTCCGATCCGCACGAAGACGGCTTCGTGCAGGGCGAAACTTTTCCGCAAGGCGCGTGGCGTCCGAAAGACGGCGTCCAGCGCGGCAGCGTCGCCGACATGCCGTTCTACGCCGGCGATCCGCTCACTCCCGGCGTCGGCGCCACGAAAGACGCGAAGCGCCTCAAGGTCGAAGAATCTCCGACCATCACAAAAATTCCCGTGCTCCCGATTTCTTACGGTGACGCGCAGCCGCTTCTCGCCGCTCTCACCGGTCGCGTCGCCACCGGCGAGTGGCACGGCGGACTCGGCCAGACCTACCGCATCGGCCCCGGCCCGGCGAAAGTTCACCTCAAAGTGAAATCCAACTGGGACATCAAACCCGTCTACGACGTCATCGCGAAAATCCCCGGCTCGTCCGCGCCCGATGAATGGGTCATGCGCGGCAATCATCACGATGCGTGGGTGAACGGCGCCGAAGATCCGATCTCCGGCCTCGACGCCGTTCTCGAAGAAGCCCGCGCCATGGGCGAACTCCTCAAACAAGGGTGGAAGCCCAAGCGCACAATTATTTTCACCGCGTGGGATGGCGAAGAGCCCGGCCTGCTTGGCTCAACCGAATACGCCGAAGAGCACTACGACGAACTGAGAAAACACGCCGTCGCCTACATCAATTCCGACACCAACGGCCGCGGCTACCTCTTCATCGAGGGTTCGCACACGCTCGAAAAATTCACCAACGAAGTTTCGAAAGACATCACCGATCCCGAAACGAAGCTTTCCGCGTGGAAGCGCAATCAACTCCGCGATATCGCCAACGCGCATTCGAGTGAAGCTCGTCAGGAAGCACGCCAGCGCGCCGACCTCCGCATCGCCGCGCTCGGCTCCGGCTCCGACTACACCGCGTTCTTGCAACACGACGGCGTCGCCAGCGTCAATCTCGGCTTCGGAGGTGAAGATGGCGGCGGCATCTACCACTCCATCTACGACGACTTCTATTGGTACACGCATTTCAGCGACACCGATTTCGTCTACGGTCGCGCGCTCGCGCAAACCGGCGGCACCATGGTCATGCGCCTCGCCGACGCCGACCTGCTCCCATTCGAATTCACCAATTTCAGCGACACAATTCAGACGTACATCAAGGAGCTGAAAGCGCTCGCGACGAAATCCCGCGAAGACGCGCTCGAGCGTAACCGAGAGATTGAAGAGGGCGTCTACACCGCGACGACCGATCCGAAGCAGCCGCTCGCCGCGCCTCCGGCCGAAACCGTTCCGACCTATTTAAATTTCGCGCCGCTCGACAACGCCGCCGACACACTCGCGCACAGCGCAACCGCGTATCACAAAGCCTACGAACACGCGATCGCCAACGGCAACACCGCACTCGCCTCCGCATCCCTCACCGAAGTGAACGCGCTCCTCATCGAAAGCGAACGCAAACTCCTGACCGCCGAAGGCCTGCCCAATCGCCCCTGGTTTAAACACCAGATCTACGCCCCCGGCTTCTACACCGGCTACGCCGTCAAAACCATCCCCGCCGTCCGCGAAGCCATCGAATCGAAACAATGGAAACAAGCCGACGAAGCCATCATCGTCGTCGGGAAAGTTTTGCAAAGCGAAGCCGAACTGGTTTCATCTGCCGCCACAAAGCTTTCCGCCGCCACCGCTTCTAAATAGCGCCCTGTACCCGCGTTCGCTTCCCAGAACGCGGGGTTTAGATGAAGAAACGCCAAAGACGTCAAGTCGTCAGGTGCGAGTCGATCATAGAATTATTTTCAGCTTCTATTTTTTTGGAGACCTAGCCGGTGCCCTCCTACAACCTCTCCATCGTCGGCTTCGGCAACGTCGCCCGCTCTTTCCTCCGCCTCCTTATCTCCAAAGAAACCGAACTCCGCCGCCGCTACGACGTCCGCTGGCGCCTCACCGGCATTGCCACGCGCCGCAACGGCTGGGTCGTCGATCCCGACGGCCTCAATCCGCTCGCCGTCCTCAACGATCATTGGCCCACTCCGAATCCCGCCACCGCTCCGCACAACGTCCGCGAATGGATCGAACGCGCTCGCGCCGACGTCGTCTTCGAAACGAGTTCACTCAATGCCGCCACCGGCGAACCGGCCACCGATCACATCAAAGCCGCGCTCGAACTCGGCGCCCACGCCATCACCGCCAACAAAGGCCCCGTCGTCCACGCCTTCGCCGAACTCACCGCTCTCGCCGAGGAAAAAGATCGCCGCTTCCTCTACGAATCGACCGTGATGGACGGTGTCCCAATTTTTTCGCTCTTCCCGCTCGGCTTGCCCGCAACCGATCTCCGCGGCTTCTCCGGCGTGCTCAATTCCACGACGAACGTCGTCCTCACCGAAATCGAAAAGGGAAGATCGTTCGACGACGCGATTCGCCGCGCCCAACAAATGGGTATCGCTGAAACCGATCCGTCCGCAGATTTAGATGGTTGGGATGCTGCTGTGAAGGTCGCTGCGCTAGCAATCGTCTTGCTCGGCGTGCCGCTAAAGCTAGATCAAGTCCGTCGCACCGGCATTCGCGATCTCAGTGAAGAAAAAATCCGCTCGGTACGCAACTCCGGCATGCGCTACAAATTGGTCTGCCGCGCGGAACGCCGCGGAACGGGCGTCGATTGCAGCGTCCAGCCCGAACTGCTCCTCGCCAGCGATCCGTTAGCCAATCTCGAAGGCAGCAGCTCCGCCATCCGCTTCGACCTCGACGTTTTCGGCATCAGCCTCGTCGAACACAACCCCGGCATCGACGCCACCGGCTACGGCCTCCTAGCCGATTTCATCCGCTCCGTCCGCGCCTAACTTCGCCACAAAATATGTAGGGGCGCAGCACTGCTGCGCCCCATGTCCGCAAGATCGATCGCGAAGCCCGGCTCTTCGCTACGCTTGCCGATACCCGCTCCACCAAACCGCCAAATAAGAATACTTGTCATCCTGAGCGAAGTGAGCCGACGCCTTTTCTTCGCGTTCGCTCTGCGCGAACGCGTCGGCTCACGCAGCGAAGGATCTCAGCGCATCGAGCCGCCACAAACCAGCACTCGTTCGCACCGCCCGTTTTTCCGCCCTGCACTGACCACCGATCCATCAACCGCAAAACTAAAATACGTTGTCATCCCGACCGAAGCGAGCCCACGCTTTTTCTTTCGTGCTCGCTTCCTGCGAGCGCGTGGGCTCGCGCAGTGGAGGGACCGTGGCTTGATTGCAACCAAACACAACTCGATGAGACAACAGCAACCACTCGGCTATCGTCTGTAATCCCTCAAATATCCCGGTACCGCAATCGCCGCATCACATCTCTCATCGCGAATCGGTGCGCCGCTCTTCATCTCCATCGGCAAAACCCCCGCCCAAATCCCCAACGCGTAATCCTCCGCATCATCTTCCGGCGGCCCCACGCGCACCTTCGCCGACACTTCGTTCAACTCCAGCCGCAAAATACTCGTCGCCTTCAACTCCTTCTCATTCGGCTGCCGTGCCTCTTCCCACCGCCCCGGCAAAATCTTCTCCGTAAACCCGCGCAACGCCTCGAGCTTCTCCGCCCCCGCATCGACAAGCGTCGCCTTCCCCAGCGCCACTACTGACCGGTAATTCATCGAATGGTTGAAAACCGATCGCGCCAACACCAACCCATCCACCAGCGTCACTGTCACGCACACCGCGATCCCCGCGCTCACATTCCGCAACATCCGGCTCGCCGCCGACCCATGAAAATAAATCGCATCCCCAACGCGCGCATACATCGTCGGAATCACAAACGGCTGCCCCTCAACCGAAAATCCGACGTGGCAAATAAATCCCTCATCCAAAATCTTATAAATCGACTCGCGGTCATAAATCCCACGCTGCGGCTCACGAATCACGCGAGTCCGCTCCGTAACCGAAAAGTTCTCCGCCATTAGGCCACCAGCAATCGGCGCAACTTAAAACCCGGCGCTTTGATCTGTGCCAAGTCATATTGCACCTGCTGGACCAGCCAGCTTTCCGCGCTGCCGCCGAACACCTGCTCAAGACGCATAGCCATCTTGGGCGAAATTCCGCGCTTGCCATTGACCAGTTCCGAGAGCGTCGTCCGTGTCACATGCAACGCAGCGGCTGCGTCAGTAATCGTCAAGCCTAACGGCTCGATGCAGTCGCGGAGCACAATATTCCCCGGATGCGGGGGGTTCTTCATACGCATGTTTAATTCTCCTCTAGTGGTAGTCCAAGTAGTCCACGTCCCGCGCTTCTCCGTCTTCGAAACGGAATGCAACCCGCCAATTTGCTTGCACAGTTACCGCGTACATACCCTTGAGTTCGCCCTTCAGCGGATGAAAGCGATATCCCGGCAAATCCATATCTGAAACTGTGCGCGCTGCGTGGAGGCGTGCCAGGATTCGGCGCAACTTGTCGGCATGGTCTGTCCGAACGCCACGCCAGTCGTCCTCCAGGAACAATCGCCGCAGTCCTTTATGCCGAAAGGTGCGAATCACTTCTCAAATGTAATGCGTTACGATACGCACGTCAACGTCGAAGGGCACGGACCACGCGACACGAGCCAAGGCGTTTGTCCTGTACCCGCGATCGCTTCCCAGATCGCGGGTGTATTGTCCCAGGACAGTTGCTACAGGGGGACCTGCTGAAAATAGGCTTGGCGCCGCTGGATGGGCGTCTGGCCATGCAGGCTCAGATGAGGCCGCTGATAGTTGTAATACCACACGAACTCGGCTAGGTCTCGCATGCGCAGCTGCGAGCAACCTGGATCGCGAATCAAAAAGCATTCGTCGTCCAAGGTGCGGAAGAAGCGCTCCACCTTCCCATTCGATTGCGGATGAAGCGGCTTGGTCAGCCAATGCGCGATCCCCATACTCTTGCACGCTTGCTGAAAGCGAGTTTTTCGGTCGGGATTATAGGCATGACGCATGGTAAAGATCAGGTCGTTGTCGGTCATGACCGACTCGACGCGATAAGGCAGAGCCTGAACCACTTCTTCCAGGAACGAGGCAGCGTCGGGACTGGAACGCTTGGGGCGAATGCTCGCTACCGCTTCGCGGCTGAAATCATCCACGGCCGCATAAGCGTATTCCCTAGAACAGTTTCTCCAGCGATAGAGATACTTCAAGTCCAGATGCAGCAGCTCACCTGGGCGGCTTTTTTCGTAACGGTGGACGACGCGCGGCTGCGGCAACCGCAAGCGGTTGCGACCATGGCTGGACAACACGCGATGAACGCTGGTGTGGCCGATGTGCAATGTTGGGGCGATACGCGCCGGCCCCCAGCCGCGATCACGTAGTTGCAGAATCTGCTGCTCGATCGACGCCGCGAGACGGTTGGGCGAACGCTCCGGCCGGCGCGAGCGAGGCTGCAGCCCCGCTCGCCCTTGTTCTCGATACCGCTGCCACCAACGTGACAGCAGCGATCGAGCAATGCCGGTCTCTCGACTCAGCACCGATAGAGATTTTCCGCCCTCATGCATCCGCATCAACAACTCCCGTTCCCGAACCGAATACGCCGCCCCTCGCATGTGCCGCCTCCTAGCGGCTCATCCTACCGGCTGTAGCAACTGTCCTGGGACACCACACGCGGGGTTTAGATTCAACCCCGCCCAATCTATCAACGACGTGCGAGACTGTTCCGGTTTTTTCCATTCACGCTACGGTCTATCCGCAGCGCCGATCCTTCGTCCTTCCCGAATCACGGAACACAGGACACGAATCACGCCCTATGAGAAACTACCCCAACGCAAATCCATCTCCCGAAGGATCATCGATCTCAACATGAGCACTGCCGCCACTCACGACTCCGCAAAGCCGCTCGACATCGCCTGGGTCCGCCAGCAATTCCCCTCGCTCAATCTCACAAGTCAACGGCCACGCCGCCGCATTCCTTGACGGCCCCGCCGGCACCCAAGTCCCCAAGCAAGTCATGGACGCCGTCACAAATTATTTCCTCACCGCCAACGCCAACACCTGCGGCGCATTCGAAACCAGCCGCCGCAACGACGCGATGATCTCCGCCACGCGCGCCGCAATGGCCGACTTCTTCAACTGCGACAAAGACGAAGTCGTCTTCGGCCAGAACATGACGACGATCACTTTCGCGCTCGCGCGAGCGATCGCTCGTGATCTCAAAGCAGGCGACGAAATCGTAGTCACCACGCTCGATCACGACGCAAACGTTTCCCCCTGGCGCGCGCTCGAGGAAAAGGGAATTGTCATCCGACAGGCCGATGTTCACGACTCCGATTGCACGCTCGACCTCGACGACCTCCGCAAAAAAATCACAAGCAAAACAAAACTCGTCGCCGTCGGTTATGCGTCCAACGCCGTCGGCACCATCAATCCCGTCGCCGAAATAACCAAGCTCGCTCACGCCGTCGGGGCGCTGATGTTCATCGACGCCGTCCACTATGCGCCGCACGGCCCCATCGATGTGCGCGCTCTCGACACCGATTTTCTCGTCTGCTCGCCCTACAAATTCTTCGGCCCGCACATGGGCGCGCTCTACGGCAAACGCGAGCTGCTCCAGAAGTTTCATCCGTACAAAGTTCGCCCCGCCTACAACCATGCGCCCGATCGCTGGGAAACCGGCACGCAGGTTCAGGAACTCATCGCCGGCATCGGCGCCGCCGTCGATTACATCGCCGAACTCGGCCGACGCACCGATCCCACCGCGAAAGATCGCCGCGCCGCGCTGCTCGCCGCCTACAAAGTCACGCGACAGCACGAAATGACTCTGCTCGCGCAACTCATCGAAGGCTTGCTCGCCATCCCCGGCCTGCAGTTTTTCGGTATCCGCGATCCCAAGCGCTTCAGCGATCGCTGCTCCACGATTTCGTTCCGCCTCGGCAATCACAAGCCGATCGACATCGCCAAACATCTCGGCGATCGCGGCATCTTCACCTGGGACGGCAACTATTACGCGCTCAATCTCACCGAACGCCTCGGCGTCGAAGAGAAGGGTGGGCTTCTTCGTGTCGGCATCGTCCACTACAACACCGCGGATGAGATTTCGCGTTTGCTGAGTGCTCTTCGCGAGTTGAAGTAGCACGCGTTTCGTCGCGTCGATTCGCGTATCCAGAAAACAAGAAGCCCGTCATTTTGAGAGCATCCGCAAGAATGCTCGACGGTCCCGGTCCTTCGCTTGGGAGTGATGTCGTCGGGTGTTTGTCGGACTTTCGATTCCGACCGTCTCGCCCCGTCACTTCTTCCCAACTCCGATCATGTGCGCCGACGCGCCAAGCAGCGCTCGCTCTTCTTCGACCGTCCGCAAAAATTCCAGCAACAACGCGCGCTTCGCCGGATCGTCCCAATGCTTCGAGAAATTTCCCATCACCCAGACCGGCCCTTCAACCGCGACCGACTTTCTCGAACGTAAATCCCGCATCCTCGATTTCCTGCCGCAATTCGTCCGGATGATGAAAAAACGTCGTCGTGAAATATTGCGGATTGTCCGTCGGATTCCGGTGCTGCCCATCCTTCAAGTCCTGCCGCAGAATCTCGACAAATCTCGGATCGCCAACGAAATCGCGCGAAAATCCATCCATCAGCGAAGCAAATCGCGAAATCGCTGCCGCGAACACACGGCCGCCCGGACGCAAAACGCGATGCGCTTCGCGCAGCGCCTTCACTCGATCCGCTCGTTCCGTCAAGTGATACAACGGCCCAAGCAGCAACACGCCGTCCGCACTCGCGTCGTTCTGCTCGATCTTCCGCGCATCGCCCATCGCGCAACTCGCGATCGGAAATTGCGCCTGCGCTCGCGAAGCTTCCTTCGCCTGCTCCACGTGCTTCGGCACCGGATCGCTCAGATGCACTTCGTATCCATCGCGCGCCAGCCACAACGCATGAACGCCCGCTGCGCCCCCGACATCGAGAATTCGCGCCGGCGCTTTCGGCAAATGCCGCTTCAGCACATCCTGCGTGCGCAGCCTTTCCAACTCACCGACGCCCGCGGCAAGCCGCTCCGCTTCTTGCACCGCCGCGTAGTGCTCCTGCATCTTCGAACTTCGCACCGTTTCATCCATATCTTCCCCCGGCGATCGAAATTCCGCTTCTGACTCGTGGCCCTAGCCCTCAATTGCAATTTCATTTCTGAAAATCACGAACGATTCGCAATGCTTCCGCAAATCGCGGCGCGCGCATTTCTTCCAATGCCTGTTTCAAATGCACGCGCGAATATTCGATCTTCGCCTCGGTTCCGGCCAGACTGATTTCGCCCGACCAGACGCGGTCGTGAAAGTCTCGAAATTCACGTACCGCCGCACTCGCATCGACCGGCGTCGTCGAGCCGCGCAGCGCCAAAAAAACCGCCGCATACGATATGTGCAGGATCTGCCGCATCAGATAAAACCGCGCGTGCTGATACTCCGTCGGCTCCGCTGCAAAATATCGACGCAACAGCGTTTTCTCTTCCTCCTCATTCGTAACCAGGAAATTCCCAACGACGCTGAGATCGAGATACCGGTCATTCAAAAAACCCGCTTCCCAATCCACCAGCCAAACGCGCTCGCCATCGAACAATACATTCTCCGGCTTCAAATCGTTGTGGCTCGACACCATGTCTGCATCGTCGCGCGGATACGCATCTCGTGCTTTTGCATAAAGCTCGAAAGCATCAGCCGTTTCGCTCTCTGGCAAAATCTTCCCCGCCTGTAATCTCGAAATGAATCCGTCCATCACTTCCAGGTAATTCGCCGTTCGAGGAAATGGCGGAAGAGCATGCAATCTGCGAATCGTCTCCGGCAATTTCGCCAGCGCAGTCGCCTTCGGAAACGGTTTCGCATTCACAAAATCCGTAATCGAAATGCGATCCTCGATGCTCGTGTACCAAACGCGCGGCGCGAGCCCGGCGTCCTCCCCGGCTTTCATATAGCCGAACAGTCGCGTCGGGTCGCCCATCGCATCGGTTCGCATGATGACGCGCAACAAGTAAGGCTGTTCCCGCACCACGATCCGAAAAATCAGCGCCGACGATAGCCCTTCCGTCAGTTGCCGGATGTCCTCAAACTCCGTCACACCAAACGCCGCCTGAAGAGCCCGTTTCACCCCCGGTTTCTTGTCTTCTGGAATCATCCGCCCTCCTTGGAGTGCGGCGCTTGAGCGCCGCCGCAACGGTCGAATCCCCGCCGCCAACCCCATCCGTGTCGAGACGCGGCATGGCCTTTGGCCGCCGGTTTTCGCCGAATTGTTGGCTTGTGATTTCGCCACCCTACGCGGTAAAAAGTGAAAAAAACAGTCTGTTTTATTTTTTGCAGCCCTGCTATCCTATTAACAGTAGGGAAGCCGTTTACCCCGTCATTTCCTCCAAAAAATCCCAAATTTCTCAAAAAACTGAGCGTCGCAGTGTTTCTGCTTCGGTAGCGATGAAACCGGCGTAGACTTTCTCGAATCCAACCAGTCGAACTCCACAAAAGCGAGGAACGACAATGCAAACACGCAAACTCGGCAAGAGCGGGCTCGAAGTTTCTGAAATCGGCTTCGGCGCCATGGGCATGAGCTTTGGCTTCGGTCCGCCGAAAGACAAAGACGGAGATGATCAAGCTGCTGCACGCTTGCGTCGATCGCGGCGTCACGTTTTTCGATACGGCTGAGGTCTACGGACCTTTCATCAACGAAGAACTCGTCGGCGAAGGGCTTGCTCCGTATCGCGACAAAGTTGTCATCGCCACAAAGTTCGGATGGCAGGCGAATCCGAACGATGGCGGAAAGTGGAGCGCGCTGAACAGCCATCCCGATCACATCAAGAAAGTCTGCGACGAATCACTGAAGAGGCTGAAGACGGATCACATCGATCTCTTCTATCAGCACCGTGTCGATCTCGAAGTTCCGATCGAAGACGTTGCGGGCGCGGTGAAAGATCTCATCGCGGCCGGCAAGGTGAAGCACTTCGGTTTGTCGGAAGCCGGCGCGAAAACGATTCGCAAAGCGCATGCCGTTCAACCGGTCGCTGCGTTGCAGAGCGAATACTCGCTTTGGTTCCGCGAGCCGGAGAAGGAAATTATTCCGACGCTCGAAGAACTTGGGATCGGGTTCGTTCCGTTCAGCCCGCTGGGCAAAGGATTTTTGACGGGCGCGATCAACGAAAATACAAAATTCGATTCGACCGATTTTCGCAACACCGTGCCGCGTCTGACGGCCGAGAATCGCAAAGCGAATCAGCCGATTCTCGATTTGCTCGCGGATTTCGCGAAGAAAAAGAATGCGACGAATGCGCAGATTGCGATCGCCTGGATTCTTGCGCAGAAGCCGTGGATCGTTCCGATTCCTGGCACCACGAAACTCGAGCGGCTCGATGAAAATCTTGGAGCGGCGAAGATTAAGCTGACGCAGGATGAAGTTCGCGCGATCGAAGCCGCCGCGTCGGACATCAAGCCGGTCGGGGCGCGGTACTCGGAGCAGCATGCAAAGCTCGTCGGACGGTAGCGGCCAGCGTTACTTCAGGGGCTGAAGCCCCTTTCGCCGGATCACGTGATGTCGCGGCTGAAGCCGCGACCCACAACCATAGGCTCTGCAAGTCGAACAAAGCGCGTACGAGTTGCGGCTTTTAGCGACTCGTTAAGCTGAGATCCTTCGCTTCGCTCAGGATGACAACTTTTTTTGTTGGCCTCCTCTGTTCAGAGTTGGTGTTGCATGTTGTGTTCCTGGTTGGTGATGCGTCTGAGATCCTTCGCTTCGCTCAGGATGACAAGTTTTTTTTGGTCTTTCTTTGTTCTGAATTTGTGTCGCCCATCGTGTTTCCAATTTCAGAGTTCAGTCTCCAGAAGTGTGCGTCGCGTCAGTAGCCGGCGGAGGCGTCGACTACGTTGAACATTTCGCGGTTGGAGAACCAGCGTTCGAGGAGGTCCATAAGGATTTCGGTTTCGCGTGGCCAGAGGCGGTCGCTGATGCCGGCGGTGTGGGGCGTGATGAAGAGATTTTTCGCTTTCCAGAGCGGGCTTTCGGGCGGGACCGGCTCAACGGTGGCGACGTCGATAGCGGCGCCGCGGATTTGGCCGGAGTTGAGCGCGTTCACGAATGCGGATTCATCGAGGATTGTGCCGCGGCCCATGTTGATGAGGCGGGCGCCGCGCTTCATGCGGGCGAAACGATCGGCGTTGAAAAGTTTGTGAGTGTCCGGAGTGTCGGGAGCGGCGAGGACGACCCAATCGGCTTGCGGCAATGCGGCGTCGAGTTCGGAGATCGGGAGAATTTTGTCGACGAACGATTCGTCGCCTTTTCCCGAACGCGTCATGCCCCAGATTTTCATATCGAAGCAGCGAGCGCGCTTTGCGACTTCGCGGCCGATCGAACCGTAGCCGACGATCAACATGGTTTCGCCGCTCAACTCGGTGAAGGGACCGGGGATGGTCGTCACCTCGTTCTGGCCCCAGATGCTTTTGTCCTGGTAGCGGACGGAATCCATAAAATTACGCGCGAGAAGAACCATCATGCCGATGACGTGTTCGGCCATGCCGGGAGAGAAGAGGCCGCTGGGATTGGTGATGAGGACGCCGGAATTTTGCAGCTCGGGATACATGAGCTGGTTGACGCCAGCGGCGGTGGAGTGAATCCACTTCAATTTTTTGGCGTGGGCGAATTGATCAGGCCGGAGCGAGGCGCCGACGAAGATATCGGCGTCGGGGATTTCTTCGTTGAGGCGGTCGTAGTCGGGGAGATGGACGACGCGCATCTCGGGCCAGCGTTTGCGGATGGCGGCGGGCATCATTTCGTCGGCGCGCCATTGAGGGAAGGGGTGCCAGACGCAGACGATGAGCTTGGTGTCGGCGGGACTGGTTCGAGTGACGGTCAACTGGGCCTCCGGAGATTGGGGTGGTTCCGAAATGGGAAGAACAGGGTATACCCCCTATGTTTTTCCAAAGAGTCCGCAAGGTTTTCAGAATCAGCGGGTTGTAAAAATACAGAAAACGGGAGTGTGGAACCGATTGAAGGGAAAGGGGTTGCGCGAGGGGCAGGTTCGAAGTTGCGGAGGGATATCATGGAGGAGTATATCAGATGGTAACCCTTTTGTCAAGAGTCATTTGCGTGATTTGATGAGATTTATTCGCGGCTGTGGCGCCACGATAGGCCGAGACCGACGAGAGCGCCTACGCAGACTGTGCCGAGGATGAAGAGGATGGCGCCGGGTAGGGCAATCCAAGCGATTATGACGAGGGTGGCGGCGACGATGGCGCCGACCTTGGTACCGGGGATGGAGACGTTGCCGAAGGCGAGCTTTTGGGGCTCGGCGGGACCGCGACGGCCTGCGTTTTCGAACATTGCGATGCTCCTGGTCGGGCAGGGATAGGGTGGACCAGGGTGGGGATGGAATGCAAATGGGGGCGGCCAGGGAGTTAACGGGACTCATTCGAGGCGCGCCGGGTGCGGGGTTGGATGATCGCGAGTGGAGCGAGGGTAGCCGGGGTCCCTCCACCGCGTGAGCCGAAGAAAAGGCGTCGGCCCACTCTGGCCGGGATGACAAATGTTGCGCGAGTCGCGGTTGTTGTTGAGGCGTGGGTGGGTTTGAATCTAAACCCGCACCCTCTAAAAGCGGAGGGTGCGGCACCCAACGGCCGGCTTGGTGAGCAGCGTCGATGTAGCGACGAAATTAGAGAGGTCGGTGAGGACCGATAAATCCTTGAAAACAGTTGTTAGGGTTTGCGGAGGTCGCGGCCGGTCATGTCGGGGGGGGCGGGTTGGCCTAGGACGCCGAGCATGGTGGGGGCGATGTCGCGGAGGGAGCCGCCGGGTTGGAGTGGGGTGGTGGCGTCGTCGCTGACGAGGATGAAGGGGACGGGATTCAAAGTGTGATAGGTGTGCGGGCCGCCGGTGATGGGGTCGACCATCGTTTCGGCGTTGCCGTGGTCGGCGGTGATGATCCAGGCGCCGCCGCGAGGTTTGAGCGCGTTGTAGATGCGGCTGAGGCCGGCGTCGATGGCTTCGACAGCTTTGATGGTGGCTTCGAGTTTGCCGGAGTGGCCGACCATGTCGGCGTTGGCGTAATTCATGATGATGGCGTCGAAGGAGCCGCCTTCGATGGCTTTCACGACGGTGTCGGTGATTCCTTCGGCGGACATTTCGGGTTTGAGATCGTAGGTGGCGACTTTTGGCGAGGGGACGAGGACGCGCTCTTCGCCGTCGAAGGGCTTTTCGATGCCGCCGTTGAAGAAGTAGGTGACGTGGGCGTATTTTTCGGATTCGGCGCAGCGGAGGTTTTTGTACTGCACGTCGGCGAAGACCTGCGCGAGGATGTGTTCGAGTTTTTCTGGGCCGATGACGTATTTGAGCCACGGCCACGATTTGTCGTACTGCGTCATGGCGACGTAGAAGAGATTTTTGGGCCGCTTCGGGTCGGCGAATTTGTCGAAGTCGGGATCGACGAGCGCCATGGTCATTTCGCGGGCGCGATCGGCGCGGTAGTTGAAGAAAATGACGGCGTCGTCGTCGCGGATCAGGCCGACGTGGAGGCGCGTCGGTGCCGGCGCCTTTTGTGATGACGACGGGCTTGACGAATTCATCGGTGACGCCTTGCTCGTAGCTGCGCTGCATGGCGGCGTCGGGATCGTCGGTGCGGGATTCGGATTCGCCGTGGACCATGGCGCGGTAGGCGAGTTCTTCGCGCTCCCAGCGATTGTCGCGGTCCATGGCGTAGTAGCGGCCGATGATGGTGGCGATCTGGCCGGCGCCGAGCTCGCGCATTTTGTGCTGGAGCTGCTTGAGATATTCGCGGCCGCTGTGCGGCGGGGTGTCGCGGCCGTCCATGAAGCGTGGACGAAAACATTTTCGACTTTCTCTTGCGCGGCGACTTCGAGCAGCGCGAAAAGATGATTGAGATGGGAGTGGACGCCGCCGTCGCTGAGCAGGCCGAGGAGATGGAGTGGCGCGCTGTCTGCCGCGCTCCATGGCTTGCTTGAAGAGCGGGACGTTGCCCATTTGTTTGTTGGCGACGAGCAGATCGATGCGGGTCATGTCCATGTGGACGATGCGGCCGGCGCCGATGTTGAGGTGGCCGACTTCGCTGTTGCCCATTTGGCCTTCGGGGAGGCCGACGAAGGGGCCGGAGGTGTGGATGACGGTGTTGGGGAAATTTTTGAAGAGGGAGTCGTAGGTGGGTTTGCGGGCGAGGGCGATGGCGTTGCCTTGGGATTCGGGGCGGTAGCCCCAGCCGTCGAGGACGGTGAGGACGATGGGTTTGGGTCGTTTGGTCATGGGAAAGCAGGATACAGGGAGACGCGGGGGGAGACAAAATGAGGGGTGGAGAAAGTTGACGGTCGACATTTGAAAGTTGAAAGGAAGAACGCAAGAAACGCACCGAGGGCCGTCTGTTAGCACGTAGTCAATTGAGTGATGCGGGGTGCGTCCGGTTTTCTTAGGACATCGAGGGTAGCCAGGGTCCCTCCACTGTGTGAGCCGACACGTTCGCAGGAGCGAACGTGAAAGAAAGGGCGTCGGCTCACTTCGGTCGGGATGACAGGATCGTTTTGCGGTTGTTGCAGAGGTTGGGGCAGTTTTGTGTTGGGAGGCGAATTAAGACCAGCCGACCAAAACAAAAAGTTTCGGTGGCTTTTGACGTTGAGATCCTTCGCTTCGCTCAGGATGACAGGCTTTATTCTTGATGCGGTTGAGTGACAGGCTTATTTTTGACGCGGTTCGGGTGAGATCCTTCGCTCAGGACAGGCTTATTTTTGATGCGGTAGAAAATTAATCGCCGACGCCGCCTTTGACGGCGGTGTAGCCTTCGCGGGCGTAGACGACGACTTTTTGTTTTTTGCCTTTTTGGTCGTTGACGATTAGGGGGGAGCCGTCGGGTTGGACGAGTTCGACTTTGACTTTGTGGAATTTGCCGTCGTTGGCGCCGGTGGTGGGGGTGTAGGAGAGGCTGTATTGGTTGCGGAGGAAGGCGACGACCTGGCGGAAGATTTCGGGGATCTCGCCGTCGAATTGGGGGAACCAGGCGTAGCCGCCGGTGAGCTGGGCGAAGGTTTTGAGCTGATTTTCGCCTTGCAGGTAGTTCATGTGCGAGCCCTGATTGCCGTGGGATTCGATGAAGTTGATGTAGGGGCGGTCGAGGCCGACGGCGAAGATGGTGACGTCGGACTGGCGAAGTTCCTTCATGGTTTGATCGAGCGTGTGCTTGGAGAAGGTGTCCACGCCGGTGGCCAAAAGCAAAATGGATTTTTTGCCTTTGATCTCTTTCATTGACTCGTTCATTTTGAGAATCGCGTCGAAGACGTTGGATTCGCTGAAGCCCGGGAAGTAAAGATGGTAGAGGGCGGCGCGGACTTCTTCCTTGTTTTGCGTGAAGTCGACTTCGATACGGGTGTTCATATCGAAGGTGACGAGGGAGACCCAATCTTTTTGTTTGAGATTGGGGAAGAAAGCGTCGGCCCAATACTTGGCCTGATAGGCAAACCAATCGAAATAGCCGCGGCTGCTGAACTCCATGAGCATCGTGATGGTGATGGGTGCGTCGGTGGCGCCGAAACCGGTGACGGTTTGAGGGACGCCATCGTCAACGACACGGAAATTTTCGCGCTTGAGACCGGTGAGGATGTCGCCGTGTTGGGTGGCGGCAATTACGTCGAGGGAGACGACGGGGACTTCGACGTTGATGGAGGCGCCGGCTTCTTGCGGCTTTTGTGGTTGCTGCGGCTGCGTAGGAGCTGGTTGCTGAGGCGTGGTTTGGCCAGCTCCGGCGGGGCCCGCGGGCGATTGCGCGTGAGCGAGATGCTCGCTGAAAGTGACGAGCAAAAAGGCGGCGGAGAGAGCGAGGAAGATGGTCGTGAGTGTGGCCTTCATGGCGAAACCTCTTTTGGGCGATTCATTAGGATGCCGCAAGGACATTCCCACGGCAAATCACGTCAGTTCCCGTAGGACGGATGGGAGCAAATCTGGGTGTACGCGACGTTGACCTTACGCAACGGCACCGACTCGCCGAAACAGGGCCCCTCACCCTGCATGCTAGTATGAATCAGAAATGCGGGAAAACGTTGCAAAAGGCTGCGGCTGAAAGAGATCGCGCGGCAATCGAAAACCTACAAATACTCCACTGTGGCGAGCGGGCCGGGAGAGGACGAATTCGTGAGACAGATTGATGGGGGAATTTTGGCGAAAGCTGCGGCGATCGCCCTGCTGGGATTGTCTGCGCTGACGGGCGCGGGTGCTGCGAGAGCGCAGGTGGCGCCGCCGGCGACGAATGGATTGCCGGGAACACAGGGTGGAGCGCCGCTGGGCGATCTGACGTCGCTGACGGGCGACGCGAAAGTCTGGCTGCAAGATTTGATCAAAATCAATACTACGAATCCGCCGGGAAATGAGGCGGAGGCGGCGAAATACATTTTGGGAGTTTTGGCGAAGGAAGGAATTCCGGCGGAGGAGTTGCCTGTGGCGCCGGGGCGGACGTCGGTGGTGGCGCGGCTGAGGAGTTCGGCGGTGGCCGATCCGTCGAAAGCGCTGCTGCTGGTGGCGCACATGGATGTGGTGGGAGTGGATAAGGCGAAGTGGACGGTCGATCCCTTTGCGGCGACGATCAAGGATGGATATTTGTACGGGCGCGGGGCGATCGACAATAAGGCGATGCTGGCGACGAACCTTGCGGTGATCGTGGCGTTGAAGCGGGCGAATGCGCGGTTGAATCGCGATGTGATTTTTTTGGCGACGGACGATGAGGAGCAGGGCGGCGAGGCGAGCATCAAAATTTTAATCGCGAAATATTGGGACAAGATCGCGGCGGGATTTGCGCTGAACGAGGGCGGGAACGTGGTGCTCGAGGGCGGCAAGGTGAAGTATGTCGCCGTGCAAGCGAGCGAGAAGGTTTCGGTGAACGTGAGCGTGGTGGCGCGCGGGACTTCGGGGCACGCGTCGATGCCGACGAAAGATAATCCGGTGGTGCATTTGTCGGCGGCAGTGGAGAAGATCGGCGGATTTTCCACGCCGGTACATTTGACCGCGATTGTGCGGAGATATTTCGAGGGACTGGCGCCGCTCGAAGATGATGACATTGCGAAGTGGATGCGCTCGCTGGATACGGGCGATCGCGGGGAGCACGCGGCGCGCGTGGTGTCGGATGCGAATCCGCAGTGGAACTCGATGTTGAGGGATACGATTGCGCCGACGATGTTGCAGGCGGGCGTGAGGAACAACGTGATTCCGGCGGAGGCGCGGGCGAATCTGAATATTCGATTGTTGCCGGGGGATACGATCGACGGGCTGGTTCTGGATTTGCAGAAACTGGTGAACGATCCGCTGGTGAAGTTCGAAGTGCAGACGGATGCGGGATTTGCGGCGCCGCCGTCGTCGCTGGAGAACGATTTTTACGCGGATATAACGAAGGTGGCGGCGGCTCAGTTTGGCGGGGCGCCGGTGCTGCCGTATCAGTCGCCGTGGGCGACGGACTCGGCGCAACTGAGGTTGCACAATGTGCAGTCGTATGGGTTGTGGCCGTTTCCGCTGACGGCGGAAGATTTGCAGCGGATGCACGGGAATGATGAGCGGATACCGGTGAGCTCGTTTGTGAAGGGGATTGAGGTGGAGGCGAGGATTGTGGGGGAGTTTGCGGTGGTGAGGTAGCGGAAAAGGGAAATGGATTGCGAGATTGATTGTTGGTAGCGAGGCCAGGAAGCCTTCCTCTCAGTAGGGATCGCAGGTGAAAAGTTGGACTCGGGAATTTTTGGGATTGGGGGAGGGGTGTAGGCGCATTCGTACTTCAGGGGCTAAAGCCCCTGTAACACGGCGAGCTTCATGTCGCGGCTGAAGCCGTGACCCACAAAAGCGGGGAGATAGGATGATGTTTCGACATTCGAAAATTGTATGCACGATTGGGCCGGCGACTTCGACGGCGGGGATGATTGAGCGGTTGATCGAGGCGGGGATGGATGTGGCGCGGCTAAATTTTTCGCATGGGGCTCATGCGGAACATGCGACGTGGATTGCGTTGCTTCGCGATGCGGCGATGAAACATCAGAAGCCGATTGCGATTATTGGGGATTTACAGGGGCCGAAGATTCGAACGGGACCGCTCGTGGGGAAGACGCCGGTGGAGTTGAAGGCGGGGCAGCGGTTTGTGATCACGACGGCGAGGTTGATGGGCGATGCGAATCGAGTGAGCACGACATTTCGCCCATTGCCGCGCGAGGTACATCGCGGGAATCGAATTTTGCTTTCGGATGGACTGATTGAATTGCGCGTGATGCAGGTGATGGGGGAGAAAGTCGTTACGGAGGTGGTGAACGGCGGTGTGCTGGGCGAGCACAAGGGGATCAATCTGCCGGGAGTGCAGTTGCGCGTGCCGGCGCTGACGGCGAAGGATCGCGCGGATTTGGCGTTTGCGTTGAAGGAAGGCGTGAATTATGTGGCGGTGAGTTTTGTGCGGCACGCGGAAGATGTGGTGCTGGCGAAGAATTTGATTCGAAGGGCGGGGTTCGATACGCCGGTGATCGCAAAGCTGGAGAAGCCGGAAGCGATCGACAATCTGGATGCAATTTTGCGCGTGGCGGATGGAGTGATGGTGGCGCGTGGGGACTTGGGCGTGGAGATGAATCCGGAGCGGGTGCCGGTGGTGCAGAAGATGATCATTGCGCGGGCGCGCGAGGCGAGGCGACCGGTGATCACGGCGACGCAGATGCTGGAGTCGATGACGCAGAATCCGCGGCCGACAAGGGCAGAAGCGTCGGATGTGGCGAATGCGATTTTTGACGGGTCGGATGCGGTGATGCTTTCGGCGGAGACGGCGTCGGGGAATTATCCGGTGGAAGCGGTGAGCATGATGGCGCGGATTATTGAAGATGCGGAGGGGAGCATCACGGAGTTTCCGCGGCCGTCGTCGGTGCAGGAGAAATTGAAGGTGGCGGAGAC
The DNA here is from genome assembly GCA_963850795.1 of uncultured Acidobacteriota bacterium. Classification (GTDB taxonomy): domain Bacteria; phylum Acidobacteriota; class Terriglobia; order Acidiferrales; family UBA7541; genus Acidiferrum. The sequence goes on from CAWKNS010000021.1 coordinate 271,463, forward strand.
GGTGGCGGAGCTGGTGTGTCACGCGTCGCGGGAATTGCATATGAAATTGATCGCGGTGTTCACGCACAGCGGATTTACGGCGCGGCTGGTGTCGCGGTATCGGCCGCTGGTGCCGATCGTGGCGTTTACTCCGGAGGCGGAGACGCGGCGGAGGATGGCGCTGATTTGGGGCGTGACGGCGCGGGGGATTGCGGATGTGAAGAAGGTGGATGGGCTGGCGGAAGTGGCGGAGCAGAGATTGTTGGAGGAGAAGTTGGTGAAGAAGGGGGATGTGATTGGGATTGTGGCGGGGACGCCGATGGGGATTCGGGGGACGACGAATTTCATGAAGTTTCATGTGGTGGGGGGAGTGTGACACCTGAGGTATTTTGGCGAAGTCAGGTGCCAAGCGAAGACGAATGAAAATAGCGTATCAATTTCTGGATTGTCATGAAGTTCGCATGGGGTCGCCGTTCAAGATGTGCCGACTGGCACTCAGCGGGGAATGGACTCCAAAACTGAATGAGTACGGCTGGACGCCTGTCGCTGTCGAAAGTCCAGACGGCCGGTATCTGGCACTGGTGCATTGGGACGACGAGGGCAACATTCCAGGATTTCGGGTGGTGCTGATTGACATTGAGCAGCGATGCGTTTCGATCAGTTCGCGAATCGTTCGTTGTTGCTGCGAGTCGCTGACATGGCGCGACGACTCGATTGCCTGGAAAGCGTTCCCGGGACTGGAAGGGACGCTGGCGGTGCCTTTTGGAGAGAATCATGAGAAGTGGAAACTAGATCCCAGGCGCTGAGATGGGATCGATTTAGTTGACCCAGTTGTCGGGGCGGCTGGGTGGGTCTTGTTTGTGTTTGTTGATGTAGACCTGGAAGCGCTTTTTGTTGCGCTCGTGTTTCCAATCGCTGACGGAGTTGCGGACGCTGTAGAGGAAAGAGCCGCGACGGAGATAGATGTAGGCGACTAACATGCCGCCGAGATGGCAGATGTGTGCGACGTTGTCTCCGCCGCTGCCGAGCGTGGAGAAAAATTCGATGGCGCCCATGACGGCGACGTAGGGACGCATGGGGATGGAGATCGGCAGAGGGATGAGCCAGATTTTGCGATCGGGGAAAAGGACTGCGTTCGCCATCAGGATGCCGAAGATTGCGCCGCTGGCGCCGATGGTGGGAGTGATCGAGAGTTCACTGCCGAAGAAAAGATAGGGGACGGCTTTGACGATGAGTTCGATCAGGCCGGCGCCGACTCCGCAGACGAAGAAAAAATTCAGGAAGCGGCGTTTGCCCCAGTTGAGTTCGAGGTCGCGGCCGAACATCCAGAGCATGAGCATGTTGATGAGGATGTGGAAGAGCGAGCGCGGGTCGTGAAGAAAAATATAAGTGAAGGGCTGCCAGATGCGAGGCGGAATGTGGTGGATGACGGCTTCGGGGATGAGCGCGAACCACTTGAGGATTTCGGTGTAGTAGACGCCGCCGGCGAGGAGGTAGGCGAGGACCTCGAGGATGTAGACGCTCGTGAAAATGATGACGAGGAGCTTGACGCCGGGTGTGATGAAGCCGCGCCAGTCGAAGCTGATGCCGCCGAGGTTTCTGTTGGGGCGATTGGGGAAGCGCATGCCCATTTCGTGATTTTACGGTGAGGGGGGAGGGGAGTCAAAGAGGGAGGAGTACAGGTGTGCGGTGGTGGAAAATGGAAATTAGAAAATTGAAATTGGGGGAATGCGCGCGTGCGAATGCGAAGAGGTTTACGTCTGAGATCCTTCGCTTCGCTCAGGATGACAACTGCATTTTTAGGATTACATCGTGCGGACATGGGGCGCAGCATTGCTGCGCCCGTACATGAACGTGAACGACGGACGCGATGTAGTTGGACTAGACGGTGAGATCCTTCGGCCATCCTGCGGATGGCGCTCAGGATGACAGCGCTTTTATAGCGCGGGGTAGTTGATTAGGGTGTGTTGGCTGTTGGGGCTGCGGGTTGGGGCCAGGATTTGAAGAGGTTGGTGGCGTTGACGGAGCCGAGGCCGGTGGCGAAGTCGTAGCCGGGGGTGGCTGGGTAGGCGGGGTCGTCGGTGTCGCTTGAGGTGGAGAGTTCGCCGATGATTTTTTTCTCGGCGCCGTGGCAATCGTAGAAGTCGCCGGTTTTGTGATTTTTGCCGCAGGGGATGTCGATGTCGCCGAGGGTGATGTCGTTGAAGACGCAAGTAGCGGCGGGGAGATTGCCGGAGGTTTGGCTGGCGTCGCAACGGGCGGCGCTGGCGGTGTGCGCGAATTGCTGTTGGGCGAGAGCGTAGTAGACGTAGTTGGTGTTGCCTTGCTTGCCGTAGCGCTGATTGATGAGCGCTTGGATTCCTGCCATTGCGGGCGAGGCGAAACTCGTGCCGCCGCCACCGAGTAACACTGCGTCATTTTCGGCGGTGCACGTGGTGCCACCTTGCGCGGTGTCGGATAGACAGAACGGATAGAAGCTGCCCCAGACTCCATCGGCGGCGAAGAGCGAGAGATCGGGTTGGTCGCGGACGCCGTCGTGGGGAACGCCTTCGACGCCTTTTTGGTACGAGGGCTTGGGATTTCCTTTGCAGGTGCCGCTGACTACGCCGGGGGTTGAGGGTGTGCCGGTGAAGCAACTGCTAGGGCCGCCGCCACCTGCGACATCGAACAAGAAAAATTGTTGGCCGACGCTGGAATTGCAGAACCCTTTTTCGCCGAAGGCCTGGCTGTAGTTACCGGCGATGAGCGGGTCGGTGAAAATCAGACGGCTGGCGCAACTGTCGTTCCATGGAATTTCGGGGATGTAGGATTTCGCGGACGCGTGGGTTTTCGGATCGTTTTTTTCGGACCAGTAGCGTGCGAGAGGAATTTTGCTGACGTCGGCGTTGTATTGCGCCATGAAATCGGTGCCGCCGATGTCTACGGCGTACGCGGAGGCGGTGTTGTCGCCGGAGTTGATGCCCAGGATGGAGTACTCGGGCTTTTCGGCGGGGGCGCATTCGTCGGCGCCGGTGTCGCCTTGCGCGATGAAGAATGTGGTGCCTTCGGCGGTGGCGAGTTGCGCTTCGAAATCGTTGAGCGCGACTTCGGCTTGGCCGGAGATGGTTTCGCAGAGGCCGTAGCTGACGGAGATGATGTCGGGGGGATTGGGCTGCTCGAGAATGCCGAGCGTGGCGAGGTCGAGGCCGGAGACGGTTTTCGTGTCGCCGCAGGCTGCGAGAACGATGTTGGCGTCGGGCGCGGACGCGCTGGACCATTCGACGTCGAGAGCGGCTTCGTCTTCGTCGGAGTTGGCGCCGGGATTTTTGCAGTCAGGATAGACCTGCTTGAAGTTGCCGGATTTAAAAGTGTCGAGCGCGAAATTTTTGCGGAAGGTGGTCCAGTCTTTGGGATTGGCGAGATTGGTGTCTTCGATGAGCGCGATGGTGACGCCTTTACCGGTGAAGCCTTGCTGCCAGAGCGGGAGGACGTTGTAGATGGTTGCGAAGTCGTAGGGGGAGACCACGTTGAAGGCGTCGTTCTGAATGGTGACCTGGAAACGGGGCTGCCACTTTTTCTCGTTGTGATCGAAGGCGATGGGTTTGGGTTGGGTGTGGCGCGGGCGCGGGAAAAAATCGTGGAGCGATGCGATGCCGGCGATTACGGGCGTGAGCGCGGCGGGGATCTGCGGGTCGCGCATGTTGCCGATGTGGCGGTCGCCGTTCGGGAGAGTGAGATTGTGGATTTCGGTGCGGAAGGTTTCGCGGATTTGCGCGGCGGTGGCGCTGACGTCGATGACCATTCCGTTTTTGTAGGTTTGATTGATGGTAAGGCCGCGCGAGGTTAGCCAGCGCTGGACGGTGTCGAGATCCTGTTGGTGGACGCCGTAGCGGGCGGCGAGTTGTTCTGGAGTGAGCCAGTGATGGTAATCGGGAGACGCTGGATTGTGCATCGCGTCGATATGCTCGCGGAGATCGGACTCGGTTTGCGGGTCGCGCTTGAAGAGGATGAGGATGTGATCGAGGCGGAGGTCGTCGGCGACGGGGCCGCGGTCGTTTTGTTTGAGAGCGGCGGCGGGGGTGGTGTTGCCGGGGAGAGTGGCGAGTTTGGATTCGTCGATGGCGTCGGTGATTTGTGGGCGGGCGGTTTGGGCGCGGAGGGGCGCGGCGATCGTCATCGCGACGAGCGCGAGCGATGCGAGAGAGAGTGGAGCGACAGCGCATGCGGCGGCCTCCTGAGCGCGGGGAGAGATTTTCTATCGGTGCACCGAGGACGGGTGCGAGGACGTTCTATTTTAGGGTACGGAGGGGGGATTCGAGAAGAGGAGCGTTAACGGTTGGTTAAGAGTTTGTGGCGGTGGAAAAGATGAGGAGAGTGGCGAGGCGTGAACGCGGTCGTGGATGTGATTGTCGATGGATCTTACGATGAGATCCTTCGGCCGTCCTTCGGACGGCGCTCAGGATGACAGCGCTATCAGCACGACGCCATGTCATCGCTGTCACGGCGACCGCCCTCAGCGGCTAAAGCCGCTTTCCTCGTGGCGTTTTACGGCACGGCTGAAGCCGTGCCCTCCCGGTTAGTCGAGCTTTTTGCGGGCGAAGTAGAAGAGGCTTGCGGCCAAGAAGCAGGAACATGACTAGGCCGAAGGCGTTGTTCGTGGCCCAGCTGCCGAAGAGTTTGGGGCCGAAGGCGATGGTGTCTGGGTTCCAGGGGAGGCGGAGCAGAGAGACGACCCATGATGGGACGTGGGTGGAGATTTCGGGATCCTGGAAGAGATTGATGATGATGCCGAGCAGGCCGAAGACGCCGCCGGCGGCGATGAGTCCGCTGGAGTAGAGCGCGCCGGGGCTGGCTTCGCTTTCGTCTTTTTTCTTGGTGGTGGCGTCGACAAGCGTGCGAACCAGTCCGCCGATGAACATGGCGGCGGTGGTGCCGAGCGGGAGATACGAGCCGGTGGCGAAAGCCAGCGAGCGGACGCCGAGAATTTCCACGGCGATGACGAAAGCGACTCCCATCAAAACAAGACGCCACGGCAGGCGCTGATTCAGGATGCCGCTGATAACCGTGGCCATCAGGCGCGCTTGCGGCGCCGGAGCTTTGGCGCTGCCGATGCCCTGGGCCCACTGGTATTCGATTTTATTTGTGTCGGAATCGTAGAGATATTCGCCGTCGGCAATTTCGTGAGAGCCGAGCGAGTTGATCAGCTCGTAGTTTTTGCCTTGATAGGCGAAAGAGCCGCGCTCGACTTTTACGCCCGGCAGGGAGCGACTGGATGTTCACCGGAATTTGCGTGGGGATATATTTTTCGAGGCCGTTGTTCATCAGGTTGAGCGTGGCGCCGATCGCCAGCGTGGAAACGGTGACGCCGATGAGCAGGCCCATCTGCTGCCAGAACGGAGTGGCGCCGACGAGGTAGCCGGTTTTTAAATCTTGCGAAGTGGCGCCGGCGATGGCGGCGGCGATGCAAACGACTCCGCCGATCATGAGCGCGAGGACTTGATAGTTGGGAGCGGTCCAGCCGGCGACGAAGAAGATCGCGCAGGTGGCCATCAGCGTGGCGATGCTCATGCCGCTGATCGGATTGGAGGAGTTGCCGAGGAGGCCGCTGATGCGCGCGGCCACGGTGACGAAGAGAAATCCAAAGACGGTGACGAAAATTCCGGCGAAGAGATTGTGATACCAGCGCGTCTCGGCGCCTTGGATGGGATGGAAGGTGAGCAGAATCCACATCATCACGATGATCAGGAGGGAGCCGACGACCACCCAGCGCAGCGGCATGTCGCGATCGATGCGGCTGGTGGACGGTGGATTGGCCGGCGCTTTCGGCGCGGACATCTTTCAGTCCGGCTTTCAGCGCGGTGAAAATCGTGGGCATGGTGCGCAGCAGCGTGATCAGACCCGCGGCGGCCACGGCGCCTGCGCCCATCGGGCGGATATAGGTGCCCCAGATTTGATCGGGCGACATCATGCGGAATGGGAATGGTGCAGGGATAGATGGGGACGTCGTTGGCGAGCTGGCCGTAGAAGCGAATGGCGGGCATGATGCACCAGCCAGGAGATGATGCCGCCCGCGAAGAGAATGCCGGAGACACGCGAGCCGATGATGTAGCCGACGCCGAGATATTCGGAGGTGATGGTGATGCGGAACGATGCGCCGGCGAACCAATTCGGGCGCGCTTCCGGCTGGGCGGTCCAGGCGCCGACGCTGTTCATTAGGAAGGTGTAGACGCCGCCGAGGCCGAGTCCCCAGAAGACGCGGCCCGCGAAGGAGCCGCCGCGTTCGCCGGCGACCAAAACGTCGGCGCAAGCGGTGCCTTCGGGGAAGCTGAGGTTGCCGTGTTCTTTGACGATGAGCTGGCGGCGCAGCGGCACCATGAAGAGCACGCCGAGCCATCCGCCCAGCAGCGCCAGCGGAAAAATTCGCCAGAACGTGAATTCGGCGCCGAAGCCCAGAAAGATCAGCGCCGGAATGGTGAACATCACGCCGGCAGCCAGCGACTCGCCCGCGGAGCCGGTGGTCTGCACGATGTTGTTTTCGAGAATGGTGGAGCGCCCGAAGGCGCGCAGGATGCTGATGGACAGAACCGAGATGGGGATCGAAGCGGAGACGGTCAGGCCGGCGCGCAAGCCGACGTAGACGGTGATTGCGCCGAACAACAAGCCCGAACAGCGCGCCGAGAATGACCGCGCGCAGCGTGAATTCCTTGATGATTCGTCGGCGGAAATAAACGGCCGGAATTCGCCCGGCGGTGCGGTGGAACTCCATGGTCTGTCGGCCACTCGGAACTCCTGAAGACGGAAATTGGAAAATCGAAACTGGAAACTGGTAAATCGGAACCGACGTAGTTTCTCGCGTGCGAAACGGCGTCAGCTCTTCCCTTTGTGCGGGTGGGATTATGCCGCAAAGAGGGGCGGAGCGTTACAGAGAAACAGGATAGGTGCGACTGGCGTGAGAGATATAAGGAGTGCAGACGCCGAGGTGGCGTTATTCGCCTGATGTTCGCCCGCGAACTGTGGGGGAGACGGTGAACGGGCAATAGTCCCTTTATGACCCAAGTTATGTAACTGATAGGAAGCTAGTTCTCTTGACAGGGACGGTACCGCACGATAGTTTCTCCCTAATATAGGGTAATAGGTCGTAAACAGTAAAAATTAGGGTAGCTGATTTGGCAGCGCAGGTGCGCGGCCAAGGGTTGTCGTCCTCACGTTGTTCAGGGAGATCGTCGATGCGTCTCGTGTTCCAGTCCCGAGCGTTCGGGCATGCGTGTCTCAAATCGACTGCTACGTTTGGATTTGTGGTGGCGATCGCGACGGCGATCTTTGCGTTGGGTGTCGTGCGTTCGACGCGAACGGTGGAAGCCGAAGATTGGCTGCCGATTTCCCCAGAAGAATTAAAGATGACGAGCGTGCCGGAAGCGCCGGGTGCGCCCGCCGTGATTTTATTCCGGCAGGTGGATCGCGACGACAACGCGAAGACGGGGAATGAGCAGGATTACTTTCGCATCAAGATTTTGACGGAAGAAGGACGAAAGTTCGCCGACGTGGAAATTCCGTATTTTCGCGAGCAGGGAAACATTATCGGATTGCGGGCGCGGACGATTCGGCCGGATGGAACGATCGCGATGTTCGAAGGCAAGGCGTACGACAAGACGATCGTGAAGGCGCGCAACGTGAAATATCTGGCGAAGACGTTCACGCTGCCCGACGTGCAGGTGGGAAGCATCATCGAGTATCGGTACACGGAAGATATGGCGGAGAACTGGGTGTACAACTCGCAGTGGACTTTGAGCGAAGAGTTATTCACGAAGCAGGCGAAGTTTTCGCTGCGGCCCAACAAAGATTTTGCGTTGCGATGGAGTTGGCCGATCGGCTTGCCGGCGGGAGTGCAGCCGCCGAAGCAGGAGCCGGCGTCGCGTATCGTGAGAATGGAGGCGAGCAATATTCCGGCGTTTCAGATCGAGGATTACATGCCGCCGGCGAACGAGTTGAAGTTCCGCGTGTTGTTCGAATACAGCGAGAGCATGTCGGAAAACGATCCAGCGAAATTCTGGAAAGAGCACGGGAAGAAGTTCAATTCGCAGGTCGAGAGTTTTCTGGGTAAGAAGAAGGATCTGGAGCAGGCAGCGGCGCAGATGGTGTCGGCGGGCGATACGCCGGAAGTGAAGGCTCAGAAAATTTATGCGCGTGTGCAGCAGCTGAAGAACACGTCGTTCGCGGTGGAGAAGACGAATCAGGAGCAGAAGCGAGAGCAGGCGAAGGCGATCAAGACCGCGGCGGATTTGTTGCACGCGGGCGGCGGCGACGGTAGCGAAATTACGTGGTTATATCTCGGACTGGTTCGCGCGGCGGGGCTCGAGGCGTATCCGGTGTGGGTGTCGAGCCGCGATCAATATTTTTTCAATCCGAAAGCAATGAATGTGAGCGAGCTCAACGCCAACGTCGTGTTGGTGAAGCTCAATGGGAAAGACGTGTACTGCGATCCGGGAACGGCGTTCGCGCCGTTTGGATTGTTGCCGTGGGGCGAGACGGGCGCGGCTGGGTTGAAGCTCGACAAAGACGGCGGCACTTTTGTGACGACGACCTTGCCGCAGCCGTCGGAGTCGGTGATCGAGCGCAAAGCGGATTTGAAGATGTCGGAGGACGGAACGCTGTCGGGAAAAGTGACGATGACGTTTTCGGGGCTGGAAGCGCTGCGACGACGGATCGAAGAGCGCAATGAGGATGAGGCGGACCGCAAGGAGTACATGGAGGATCAGCTCAAGGAATCCGTGCCCGTCGGGATTGAAGTGGAGCTGACGAACAAGCCGGACTGGAATAGTTCATCGCCGACGCTGGTTGCGGAGTACAGCCATGAAGGTGCCGGGCTGGGCGACATCGGCGGGACACCGCGCGCTGGTGCCGGTGGGCTTATTTACTGCGACGGAAAAGCAGCTCTTTACGCACAGCGATCGCGTGTATCCGATTTATTTCCAATTTCCGTTTGAGAAAAAAGACGATGTGCGGATCGAGCTACCGCTGAGCTGGAAGGTGACGACGGTTCCGCCTGGCAAGCTCCAGGATGCGAAGGCCGTAGTGTACGACTTGAAAATTACGAACGAAAACGGCGCACTGCATATGACGCGGCTGTTGCGGAATGATCTGCTGGTGATCGAGCAGAAGCAATATCCGACGCTGCGGGGATTTTTTCAGATCGTGAGGACAGGCGATGAGCAGGCCATCGTGGTGCAACCTGGAATGGCGTCGGCTTCGACTACGACGAAGTAGCGTTCGAACGGCGGGCAGCGTTTTGATGGCGTTGGTGTGCGTCGCGATTTTTGCGATGTTCTCGGTGCGCCGCGCGTCGGCGAGCAACAATCCAGAGGCTCCGGCGTGGCTGCACGCGGTGGTGAGCGCGCCGCTGCCTGAGCATGATGAAAAGACGGACGCGGTCCTGCTGTATTCCGAAGAAAATGTGACGGTGCAGTCGGTCGATCGAATCCATAAGCAGATTCGAATGGCGTACAAGATTTTGCGTCCGGGCGGGCGCGAACTCGGGAATTTGGCGATTACCTATCGGTCGGATGCGAAAGTGCTGTCGATGCGGGCGTGGAGCATTCCGGCGTCGGGTAAAGATTTCGAAGTGAAAGATAAGGATGCGGCGGATATCGCGATTCCGGCGGTGCCGGGAAGCGAATTGATTACGGATGTGCGCGCGAAATTCGTGCGGATTCCGGCGGCGGATGTCGGGAATGTGATCGGCTGGGAGTATGAGATCGAAGATCGTCCGATGGTTTTGCAGGACAGCTGGTATTTCCAGAAAGAGTATCCATCGCGCGAGGAACATTATTCGCTGACGCTGCCTGCGGGCTGGGAATACAAGGTGTCGTGGCTAAATCACGCGGAAGCCTTGGCGACGCCGTCGGGAAATAATTCGTGGCAGTGGGTTGTGAATTCGGTGCCGGGGATCAGGCCGGAGCAGGAGATGCCGCCTTTTCGCGGAATCGAAGGGCAGATGATCGTGTCGTTTCTGGCGCCGGGCGGCGGGCGGACGTTCAAGAACTGGCGCGACATGGGTGTCTGGTACAACGATTTGACGCGCGGGCGGCGCGACGCTTCGAACGACATCACGCAGAAATCGGCGGCGCTGACGAGTTCGTCGAAGCTGGCGGTGGTGAAGATGCAGGCGATCGCGGATTTCATGCAGCGCGATATTCGTTATGTCGGTATCGAGCTCGGGATTGGCGGATTTCAGCCACACGCGGCGACGGATGTTTTCGCGCATCGCTACGGCGATTGCAAGGACAAGGCGACGTTGATGAGTTCGCTGCTGAAGAGCGTGGGCATCGATTCCTACTATGTGCTGATCAATACGGAGCGCGGTTCGGTGACGCCGGAGATGCCGCCGCACGTGGGCGGATTCGATCACGTGATTTTGGCGATCAAGCTGCCCGACGATGCTCACGATGCGTCACTGGTGGCGACGATGCAGCATCCGAAGCTGGGGAAGTTGCTGCTTTTCGATCCGACGGATGAGCTGACGCCGTTCGGCATGTTGCGCGGGGCGTTGCAGGCGAACTACGGATTGCTGGTGAGCGAAGACGGCGGGGACCTATTGGAACTGCCGCAACTTTCGGGTGCGACGACGGGCATTCGGCGGTCGGCGAAGTTGAAGTTGTCGCCAACGGGAACGCTGAGCGGCGATTTTGTGGAAGTGCGCGTCGGTGATTCGGCTGCGCACGAAAGGTACAAGCTGAAGACCGTGACGAAGGACGCGGATCGCATCAAGCCGGTCGAGACGATGCTGGCGAGTTCGTTGCCGACGTATCACATCACGCATGCGAGCGTTTCGAATCTTGAGCGGATCGACTTGCCGTTTGAGTGGGATTATTCGGTTGTGGCGGATAACTATGCGCAGTCAACCGGCGGGTTGTTGATCGTGCGGTTGAGAGTGGTGGGGAATGAGTCGAGCGGGCTGCTGGAGACGAAGGAAGCGCGGAGGTATCCGGTAGTGTTCGATGGGCCGCGGCGCGATAGCGATTCCGTGGAGATTACGTTGCCGGCGGGATTCGAAGTGGAGGATTTGCCGGATGCGGTGAGCGTCGATTACGGATTTGCGGCTTACCACAGCAAGGCGGAGTTCAGTGGGAACGTGTTGAGTTACCACCGGACGCTGGAGATTCGTGAACCGAGCGTGCCGTTAAATAAGGTCGGTGATTTGAAGATGCTCTATCGAGTTATCGCGGCGGATGAAAAGAATACGGCGGTGCTGCGGCCGGGCGCGACGACAGCGTCGTCGGCGCCGAATTCGACGGGCGCGAAGCAGTAACGTTTCAGTTTTTAGTCTGCGGCGGGCTCTGTCCGTGTCGCTACGTACAGCAAACACATTATGGGCATCCGGGGTGATAGCTGGTAGCTTGCGCCCACGGTTGGGTCTGGGCGTTCCGCCACAGACCGATGGGCTCGGGTTTTCAAATTTGATGAAGTTGGGGTGTAGCCCAAATATGATTCGGAAGCTGGACGGACTGACTACGCTTTTGCTCGCGACGGTGTTCGCGGCGTCTTTGTTGTATTCGTGCGGAGCGAAGCAGGCGCCGCGAGAGATTAAGGTAACGGTGCCGGCGGATTTTTCGGGGGAGATTGCGCTTGATCCGTGCACGACGGGATTGCCTGCCGAAGTGACGGTGAATGCTCGCGGGCTGGCACCGACCTCGGCTTGCCCGAAGCCGGGCGAGACGATCACGCTGAACGTGGTAAAGGGGGCGCAGAATTACCGCGTTCCGTCGAACGAAGTGACGATTGAGCGTGCGGGCGATGGGTTGCCGGTGGCGATCAAGGCACGGGTGCGGTAGCGCTAGTTCGTCGTGGTTGGCCGCGAGCGGCGTCTAATCTTTTTCCTCAAAATTGAAGTCAGTGCGTGACCTGAGCGTATCCCATGCCAGCTTCGGAGACTTGTGTCTTTTCGCCGGACCATCTTTTTGAGCGCGAATGGCGGCGGACTTTCGAAGCGAGCAAGTTGTTGAGATTCGTGAGTTTTTCGTCGAGCTTCGCCAAACGCTTTCGAAGATAAAAGAGTTGATCGTGGGCGAGTCGAACCATAAAAGGTTCCTCGTGGGCGGAGGTTTCTTCGACTTGGTCTGCGTAACCTGAAGCCATCTCCACCATTTCGCCGAGCAGTACGACACTGTCTGCTGAATTCGAAACTTGGCGCATGAGGCGCCCTCCGTAGGTTGGAATAGATATCAGGCTAAATTCAGTGCGATGGAGCGGCAATCAGGACAGTTCTGTAGGACTTTTTACCGCATCATTTAGACCGGCTTACGGGCGCGTAAGCGGCTGATGGACCAAGGGATATTTGGACCGGCGATGAGAAACGCAATGAAGCAAAGCGCGAAAATCGAGTGGCCGAGGCTGGCACCGAAGTATTGCCAGAGCGGGGCGTCGGCACCGGGGTAATCCGACGAGAAGAGCAGCGTCAGCATGAAGATGAAGCCGCCAGCGCTGGCGGCTCGGACGAGGATGCCGAAGGTCAGAGCGAGGCCGATTGCGAATTCGCCGTAGGCTGTTAAGAAGGCGATCGCTGTCGCGTGGGGCAGAACGAAATTCTTGAGGACGGGCACCATGAACGGATAGGCGCCGCCTTCCTGAAGCCACTTGTTGATCCAGAACTGAAATCCGCCGTGAAGTGTGAATTGAGTGCCGAAGACTTTGTATTCGCCGAAGATCAGAAAGAAGACGCCGACGGCGATGCGAAGGAAGCCCAGAGCGCGGGCGTTTGCGTCGGGCGCGTTCGAAGGATTGATCGGCTGGGCCATTGGTTAATGAGATGAGGGTGATTTGCGGCGCTGCGTCAAGAAAGACGAGCGCGCACTCGATCGCTCAAAGCTTTGCCATCGACATTTTTGCCTTCCAGAACGGCTTTCGCAGCTTTTACGACGACACCCATTTGTTTCATCGAGGTAGCGGAAGTCTCGGCGATCGCTTTCGTGATGGCGGCGTCCATTTCGGCGTCGCTGGCGGCGGCCGGCAGATAGGTCTCGATGATGGCGAGTTCCTTGGTTTCTTTGTCGGCGAGGTCGCTGCGGTTGCCTTTGGTGAATTGATCGATCGACTCTTTGCGCTGCTTCACGAGCGTTTGCAAGAGCTGGATGGATTCGTTTTCGTCGATCGCGCGGATTTTTTCGGTCTCTTTATATTGAATGGCGGACTTGATGCCGCGCAGGACGCTGAGGCGAAGCTCGTCTTTGGCCTTCATCGCGTCAACGAGATCTTTCTGGATTTTTTCGGAGAGAGTCATCGGTTCCTCGTGGAGTGAATATAGCAGAGGAAGCGGGCGGGCCGGCACCTCGTACGAAATGAAATATGATGGCGACGTCTTTGGCGGAAAAAAGCAATGTGAAAATTTTCTCAGGCAATTTGACTTGGCGCGATGGGGCCGCTACCGTTTATCTTTTAGTTTTGGCGAATTTTTGCCGCCGAGGCGGCGCACTACATACCAAAAACGAATGAGGAATGATGAAAGTCATTGTTGCGGACAAGATCAGCGAGCGCGGCGTAAAACTGCTGAAGGAGCAGGCGGGCTGGAACGTGGTGCTGACCACGAAGGAGACGATCGGCAAGGAATTGGCTGACGCGGATGCCTTGATCGTTCGAAGCGCGACGAAAGCGACGGCGGAGTTGCTGGCGAAGGCGCCGAGGCTGCGCGCGATAGGACGCGCGGGGGTCGGCGTCGATAACATCGACTTGGACGAAGCGACGCGGCGCGGCGTGCTGGTGATGAGCACGCCGGGCGGAAACGCGATCAGCGTGGCAGAGCACACGTTCGCGCTGATGCTGGCGATGGCGCGGCAGGTTTCGCGGCTGGATAAGTCGATGCACGAAGGAAAGTGGGAAAAGGGAAGCGCCGCTGGCACTGAGGTTCGCGGCAAAACGCTGGGATTGATCGGATTGGGACGCATCGGAAGCGAAGTGGCGGTACGCGCGGAAGCTTTTGATATGCGGGTGATCGGATACGACCCGTACATCAGCGAAGCAGCGGCGAAGGAGCTGCAGGTTGAGCTTGTGCCGCTGGAAAAATTGCTGGCGGAGAGCGATTTCATTTCTCTGCATACCGCTGTCAGCCCGGCAACGCAGGGCATGATCAACGCGAAGACAATCGCGCAAATGAAAAAAGGCGCGTGGCTGATCAACGCGGCGCGCGGCGAGCTGATCAACGAAGCCGATTTGGCGGAAGCGCTGAAGAGCGGGCATCTGGGCGGCGCGGCGCTCGACGTTTTTGCCGAAGAGCCGACGAAAAATACGGCGCTCGTGGGGCTACCGAACGTTTTGGCGACGCCGCACATCGCGGGTTCGACGACGGAAGCGCAGGAAGAGGTCGGAACACAGGTTGCGGTGCAAGTGCGTGACTATCTCGCGGACGGTGTCATTCGAAACGCGGTGAATCTGCCGGCGCTCTCGCCCGATCAGTATCGGCGCGGGCGTCCTTATCTCGCGCTCGCCGAGCGGCTCGGCTCGCTGGTGGCGCAAGCGGCGGCTTCGCGACCGGCGCGCATTCGAATTCGCTATGCGGGCGAAGTTGCGGAAGTCGGAACGAATTTGCTGCGCAGCGCAGTGCTCGCGGGATTGCTGAATGCTGTGCTCGATGAAAAAGTGAACGTGGTGAACGCGCCACAGGTTGCCACCGCGCGTGGCTTGACCGTGCACGAAGAGACGCGGAAGCGCGAGCACGGCTTCCCGAATACGCTTGAAGTTTCGGCGCTGACCGACAAAGGCGAAGATGGTGGGTTCACTGTCGAAGGCACGGTTCTCCACGACGGCACGCCACGCGTGCTGCAGATCGGCGGGATTCCGGTCGAGGCCCAGCTCGAAGGAACGATTCTCTATCTGCGCAATCGCGACGAACCCGGCGTCATCGGCCAGGTTGGTTCGACGCTGGGAAAGCAAGGTGTGAACATCGCGACGTTTGCGCTGGGAAGACGGGACGAGACTCGAGGCGCCGAGGCGGTTTCATTGGTACGCCTCGATGGCGACGTCTCGGAATCGATCCTGGAGCCGATCCGCGGAATTCCAGCGGTCACGGGAGCAAAGCTGCTCCATCTCGGCAAGGCGTAAGAGGTTGCGGCTCGGAGCCGCAACTCGTAGATTCCAAAACCGTAACGCTCAGTATCTGAATTTAGGAATCGACCAGCAGTCGGCGGGTCGGTGTGTGCCAATCTCGTGGCCCTAGAGGGGAAGCAACCGAGCGTCGAATCCATCGCGACCTATAATCTTTTACAATTGCGTGACAAACCTTCGGCAAGGTCATCCTCAAGATTTTGCGCCGGCGGAACCTTCAGAGCCCGTAACTTCAACAAAGCAATTGGCCTCACCGCAGCTGTCTTGCCGCTACATATCGTTTATTTGATTCACCGCATTAAAATACATGTCTTGACATAACGTCCCGAAAAGCCGTAAAAGCTATCTCAAATACGTGTGTTGTGTGGTGGTGGGTTAAGGTTGCTCGGAGTCCAGCATCAAAATATGGCGTCGTGGAATGTTTTTTTTCCACGAACTGCGTGTGCCCCGTACTGAGCCCCCTCCCCGTGTGTCCGTTCAATCCGATGAAGATGGTGCGCGAAAGGAGTAGTACATGGAGTGGTCTTCTATGAAGCGCAATTTTTTTGGGAAAGTAATATCGACTTTTGCGTTGTGTTTGTTGGCGGTGGCGGGAGCAATGGGCCAGGCCGGCACGACGTCGATCCACGGCGTGGTAACCGATAAGACCGGAGCAACCGTATCCGCTGCCAAAGTTACCGATCGACAATCCGGAGCAAAATCTCAGCCGCACGTGCCGATTCCGGCTCGGCCGGCGAGTTCGACTTCGTCGGTCTTCAGCCCGGGACTTACGTGCTCACAGTCGAAGCGTCCGGTTTCCGCAAGTTCGAGCGCAAAGGCGTCCAACTGCTCGTCAACGTGCCCAACAACCGTTAACGTCGCACTGGAAGTTGGTTCGTCTACGCAGACCGTCGAAGTTTCGGCTGCCACCGAAACTTTGAACACGACGGATGCCTCGTTGGGAAATGCGTTCAACGAGAATCAAGTGAAGCAACTTCCTCTCGAAGGCCGCAACGTTCCCGACCTTCTCAGCTTGCAGCCGGGCGTTGCATACACGGGAAATCGTGCCGACGTTCCGGACTTCGACACGCGTTCCGGCGCCGTCAACGGCGCTCGCTCTGACCAAAGCAACGTCACTGTCGATGGCATCGCCTCCAACGACGAAGGCGGCAAGGCTTTCAGCTCTGTGCTGCCGGTGACACTCGACTCGGTGCAGGAATTCCGCGTCACAACTTCGAACTACAATGCCGACCAGGGTGGTTCCTCGGGCGCGCAGGTCTCTCTCGTCACGAAGAGCGGTACGAACAACTTTCACGGTTCGCTCTACGAATACCACCGCAACACCTACACTAGCGCTAACGATTATTTCGTCAAGGCCGCGCAGCTCGACGCGGGACAACCGAACACGCCTCCGAAATTGATCCGCAATATTTTTGGCGGTTCGCTTGGTGGCCCGATCATCAAAGATCGTCTCTACTTCTTCACCAACTACGAAGGCACTCGCCGCGTCGAAGCGACCAGCCAGACCGACCAGGTCCCATCGGAGACCATGCGGGACGGCATCATCGAATATCCTTGCGACAGTGGCATTCGTCTTGCCCGGGTGGCACGGTCACCGGCATCAGCGGCAAGAGCTACGCAGTCGCCTCCGGAAATTCGCGCTTGGCCCAGCGCAACTCGCCGGATGGATCCACTTCACATCGGTCCGAATGCGCCGTCGTGCAGTATCTGAATACGTGGCCTACGCCGAACTGCAACGCCGTCGGCGATGGTCTCAACTACACATGCTTCAACTTTTCAGCGCCGATTACCGACACCGAAAACGTCTACATCGCAAAGATGGACTACAACATCACGAAGAACGGTAAGCATCGCCTGTCGGTCAGCGGCGCGTTGCAGAACGAGAACCATGCGTTTGCGCCGTTTCTGCCGACGGATCCCCCGTCGCAGGATGTGGTGAATTACAGCAAGGGCATTATCGGCAGCTATAACGCAGTGATCTCCAACTCGCTGGTCAACAACTTCCGATACGGGTTCGTTCGCCAGAGCGTCGGCACCATCGGGAACTCCGATCAGGATTGGATTTTCTTTCGTGGGCTGAACGACCAAACCGGTGCGGTAACTCGTTCCACCGCGTTTCCAGCGTCCGACGCACAACTTCGTAGACGACGTTTCCTGGACGCACGGCAAACACACCTTCCAGTTCGGCACCCAAATCGCGATCATTCGCGAGCCGCGTCTGAGCACGGGCTCCTCGTTCAGCCAGGCGAGCGCGAACGCATCATGGGTCGACACAGCTGGCTACGCAGGCAGGGGATCACCACTGAATCCAGCTTCCAGACGGATTGCCCGGCGTCGATCCGAACTTCGCAAACTCCTACGACTATCCGATTCAGGCGTTGCTCGGATCGGTCACGGAGGTCGATGCAAAGTACAACTTCCAGAAGGATGGCACTTCGCTTCCCGATGGCACCGCTCTCAAGCGCAACTTCGGCATCAACAGCTATGAGTTCTACGCGCAGGACACCTGGAAGATTAAGCCAAGCTTCACGCTCACGCTTGGTCTGCGCTACTCGCTGTTCTCGCCACCATGGGAGACCAACCGGACTCCAGGTTATTCCCAACGTCTATATGTCGCAGTTCTTCGCCGACCGCGGCAACGCAGGGGTTGCCGGCATACCCTCTTCGAGCGATCACGCCGGTATCGTTTGATTTCGGCGGCAAGGCGAACGGAAAGCCCGGTTATTACGATTGGGATTACAACAATCTCGGTCCTCGTGTTGCGTTTGCGTGGGCGCCTCACTTCAGCGGTGGCTTGCTCGGCGACGTGTTTGGCACCGGAAAAACCGCGATTCGCGGCGGCTTCGGCATGGTTTACGACCGATTCGGTCAGGGCATCATCGACGACTTCGATCGTTCGGGATCGTTTGGTCTCTCGACTACGCTCACCAATCCTGCTGCGCGTTCAAGAGGTTTCTTCGGCTCCGCGCGTAACCGACATTCACACGATTCCGCACTACCGATAACAACGGCAACACCATCTTCCTGCCGCCGCCGGTGTCTACGTTCCCGCAGACCTTTCCGGATGGAACGTTTGCGATTACCAACAGCCTCGACCGCGGTCTGAAAACGCCGTATGAATACACGATCGACTTCTCGGTCGCTCGCGAACTCAAGGCCGGATTCACGCTGGAGGTGCATTACGTCGGACGACTGTCGCACAGCCTGCTGACGCAGCAGGATGCAGCAACTCCTCTGAACCTTCGCGATCCCGCCAGCAATACCGACTACTTCACGGCTGTGAGCGCGCTCGCGAAGCTGTACCGCAACCCGTCACAGGGGGGCAAGGGAGTCACCGACGGCGACGTTCAATAACTCCATGTTGCCGGCGAATGTCGTCAAGTACTGGCAGGATATGATTCAACCGGTCCACCGGTATCGCGGCAATACGCTCTGGGCAGTTCGGGCGGATGCGGCGGCGGGCCGGCTGGTACCACCAATCCGGTGCTCGCAGCGTTTGATCTCTTCTGCGGTTCGAATTTGAACGAAACGACGGGCTTGGTCGATCTCGACTATTTCGGCATCCCCGACCTCAACGAACCCGAACAAGTCTTATCGGCCCGACGGCGTGGTCAGTTCACGTTCTACAACCCGCAATACGCCACGCTTTACAACTGGCGCTCGATGGGAACCGCAAACTACAACGCCATGCAGGTCACGTTGAAGCACCCCATGACCCATGGTGTTCAGTTCGACTTCAACTACACCTACTCGAAGTCGATCGACTTGGCGTCCGACGCCGAGCGTGTCGGCACGATCGGCGGCACTCGGCGGTCAGATCATCAATGCGTGGGACCCGTATCAGTTCCGCGCTCCGTCCGACTTCGACGCGACGCATCAGTTCAACGTCGACTTCGTTGCCGACTTGCCGTTTGGTCGCAACCGTCGTTTCGCATCGAATATCAGCCGCGGCCTCGACGCCGTTATCGGCGGTTGGCAGCTTTCCGGTTTGGTCCGAGTCACCTCGGGCTTTCCGTTCTCCGTCTTCAACGGCGCTCAATGGCCGACCGATTGGGATTTGAGCGGCAACGGAATCCTGACGGGAAGTGTCAAGACCGGGCGTTTCCACAATCCGACCGATCCGGACGTCGTCAGCGTGTTCGCGACGGGCGCAGACGCTCAGTCACAGTTCGTCGAGCCGCTTCCGGGGCAAGCCGGCGAACGTAACAACTTCCGCGGCGACGGCTACTTCAGCACCGACCTCGGTTTGTCGAAGCGCTGGATTCTGCCGTGGGGTGCCGAACGCCACAGCCTACAGTTGCGTTGGGAAGTCTTCAACGTGACCAACTCGGTTCGTTTCGACGTGCAGAGCCTGCAGGGATCGCTCGATAGCTCCGGTTCGTCGTTCGGTCAGTACACTCGTCTGTCAACCAACCCGCGCGTGATGCAGTTCGCATTGCGCTACGAGTTCTAAGCTCGGAACCTAGAGAGTAGAACAACGCTGTTTTTGTAGAATCTGCCGCCGGAGAGAGCACTTCTCTCCGGCGGTTTTGCGTTTAGGCGAGCGGCGGGCGCAGGATCATTTCGAGAACTTCGACGCGCATCAATCAAGACGAGCGCGGCGCCAGGCCCTCATTTGAGGGCGCGAGACCTCTAGATGTCGCGTATTTGCTGTGTTAAGCTTGTTCTCGACGCTTCGCAACGACTTTGCGGCGAAGCGTGCCTGTCGGGGCGTAGCGCAGCCTGGCTAGCGCGCCTGGTTCGGGACCAGGAGGTCGAAGGTTCAAATCCTTTCGCCCCGACCACTTCCCTTCCTTCTTAAATCATTCTGAGTTCGTCTGTTTTGATTCTGTCAGTGGTGAAGTATGTCAAACCGAGGGCATTCGAAACACGCTTCTTGTTACACAGTGGCGTTTCCCGCGGCAGCCTGTGTTTACACCATAACCGATGATGGGACGAACTATCCCTTCGGCCAATTCGCGAAACGAGTAAAGGAGGGAAGTTTCTTCGTGAAAGGGAAACCGATCTACTACACTCCGCGCATCGACACGCCGTGCCATTCTTCATGAGACTCGCCGGCGCGAATCAGGGTACAAGCTTCGTGGCGATTCTGTGCGTCTACTTGTTTCATAACGCGGTAGATGTGATTTTTTACCGTGAACTCAGATAAGTTGAGATTCGCCGCGATCTCCTTATTGCTAAGTCCCATCGCAACAAGTGACATCAGCTGGCGCTGCCGCTGAGTCAATTCGAACCGCATTCCCGCTCGCTGCTCGGCAATTGCTGCCTGCTGGCTGCTCTCGCTGGCCAAGGCCTGAAACAACACCTTGCAAAACTTAGACGGGCAACTGGCTTCGCCTTGAGCGACGGAACGCACCGCATCTACTAATTCTGATGCGGACGCGCTCTTCAAGACATAGCCGTTCACACCGAGGCGAACGGCTTGAAGAAAAATATCCGAGTCCTCGTCCATTCCAAACAGCACAACCTTTATCTGAGGCACGGTTTCGCGGAGGTCACAGATTAAGTCATCTGACTTGTGATTGGGATTGAGACAATCCAGCAGAAGCAGTTCGGCTTGCGCCCCACCGATCTGCTCTGGAGCGGACTCCGAGTAGGAAGCCGCGCCGACTACAGTAAGGTCTCCGCGTTTGCGGAAGAGCCGGACTAAGGATTCCCTCAGAAGTCGATTCTCTGCTACGACGTAAACATTCGTTAGAGACGATTGCCTATCGCTAATCTGCGTCATTCAGAGCCCTCAGAGCCCTCATGAAGTGGATTTACCTTCTTCGTTAAATGCAATCTAACCCACTGAATCTGACCGAGTTGCGGTAGGAGGCTGCGATGATTATATCGGTCAGGCGTGAGTTAGTATCCCTCAAAAAGCTGTTGCGTCAAAGTTATTTAACAATCAGGTAGGGGTAGGAGAGGTTGAAATCCCAACCGGATGTTAGTGCTTTTTGCGTCGTGGCTTAGTGCTTTTCTAGTGCTTTCCACCAATGCAGGGTCGTGTAGCTCTGATGCCATGCCCCTGTATTAGGTTGGCAGCCCAATCCATCCTTCTTTGAGTCTTCCGTTTCCTCAACATTCGCAAATACTTAGGAGACCAAGGAGTGACCGACATGGATAGGTCGATTCGTATTTTGGTGGCCAACCAACCGAAGCTAATGCGGGAGCTTATCCTTGCCACCTTGGCTGAAGAGCCTGGCATCGAGATCGTCGGCGAAGTCTCGGACGAGAAATGGATTCGCCAACAGGTTCAGGAGACTTCGCCTGATTTGCTAGTGATCGCGCTTGACGAGCCTACAAAGCGTCCCCATCTGTGCGACACCCTTTTGCGCGACAACCCTGGATTGCGCATCATTGCCGTGGCGTCTCAGGAGAACTGCAGCGTCTTCTATTGGGCTTCGTTCGACATCCATTCCAGCCAGATCGAGGCATCCGAACAGGGAATCCTGAACGCGGTTCGAAACATAACTCCCGCGAGCGCGGGGGAGCGGGTTTGATGCATCGTATTTCGAAAATATTGATTTCGAGTCTGGCGCTGGCGGTTTTTCTGGTCCTCGGGGCGGGGGAAGCGAGCGCACAGAACGAACGTCCTTTGCCAACAAGCAATTCCGATTTGGCGCGCCAGAACTTCAGTCGCGTCGCGGCCTCAGCGACGGATATCAAGACCGTTTTGGTGAAAGATTCGGGAATCATGGTCGAGCTGAAGCGTTGGGTCGCCAAAGACGCGACACAGCATGGCCAGGTGCTTACGGAAATCGATCTGACCGATGACGCGATCTTCAGTCGGTTGGTTTCCGATATCGAATTTCGATCCATCGCCACGCAGCTCGTACAAAGATACGGCTACCTGGTGCCGCAATTGAATCCGGACTCTGCCGCTGGTAAAGAGCAGGAATTGGTTTCGAAGGAACGCGCAAAGTGGACGGTACAGAACGAACAGGAGGAGTTCACTAAGGCGCGCGAAAAGAATGCCAAGCGGCAGCGAGCGGCGGAATATTGCAATCCTCAAAGTTTCGACCCTCAGCAGTATCAGCAATGTATGGATCAGCAACGTGACGTTGAACAAGAATATCCGGCTCAGCTCGGTCCGAACGAGTCGCCGCAGGATCAGGGAACTTCTCCGGGGCAATACAGTCCCTCGCAACCCAGTCAACAAAATCAGCCGCGCAACACGATGGGCGGCCAGATCCAGCGCACTTCGCTCGGCCCGGACGATCTGAACGGAGATATTCCCGAGCTTCCACTGGGCGGAAACCTCACTCTCGGAATGGGATCCAGCCAAAGCTCGATAGGGCTGGGCAGCGCTTCGAGTTCGGCACGCTCTTCTGAAGATGGTTCGGATGATCGCGGCGGGTCGATGATGGCGACTTCGAATTCGCAATCTCGAAGTGTGGACGCTCTTTCGACTTTTGGCGTTGGCACCGGGCGTCCGACGCCGAGTCCGTCGGATTTGGCTCGCCTCAGCGATCGTCTTGAGTCGTCGGGAATGGACTCAAGTTCGAGTTCCAGCACGGGATCGCGCGCATCATCGTCGAACAACGGATTGGTGCCGTACAACCGTCGCTACCAGCCGAAACCCCAACCACCGGCGCCAGAGTTGGTTCGCGCTGCAAATCCTTATAGAAACATTCCTTCTTTGTACGACATGTATGTTCAGGCGATTCCTCGCCCCATCACGCCGAAACGATTCGGCACCGAAGTTTTCGAGAACGGCACTCGCGATTCGCAATTCATTCCCATGGATGTTCCCGCGGGTCCCGACTACATCGTCGGCCCGGGAGATGGCCTTTCCATCAATTTGTATGGCGGCGTCAGCCAGCGAATTTTCCGCGTCGTGGATCGCGAAGGCCGCGTGAGCTTGCCGGAGGTCGGACCGGTACTCGTTAGCGGAAAGAGCATGGGGCAAGTGCAGGAATACCTGCAGCAAACGCTTCGAACCCAGTTCCGCGACGTTTCCGCCGATGTTTCGCTGAACCGTTTGCGTACGATTCGCGTGTACGAAGTCGGAGATATCGCGAACCCCGGCGCATACGATATTAGTTCGCTCTCGACGCCACTCAACGCCCTTTTCGTCGCAGGCGGACCCACGCAAAAGGGTTCGATGCGCATTGTGAAGCATTTTCGCGGCGGCCAGTTAGTGCAGGAAGTCGACCTCTATGATTTGCTTCTGCACGGCGTTCGATCGGGTCTTCAGCAGCTCGACAATGGAGACACCGTGCAAGTTCCGCCTATCGGTCCGCAAGTCACGGTAGACGGTATGGTCCGACGCCCGGCAGTCTACGAACTGAAGGATGAAAAGAATCTGGCGTCTGTGTTGGAGCTGGCGGGAGGTTTGCTACCTACCGCGACGCTGCGTCATATCGAAGTGCAGCGTCTCGTCGCTCACCAGAACCAGACAATGATGAGCTTCGATATTCCGGAAGGCGACGCCGACGCTGAGGTCACGAAGAAGCTGGACGCGTTCGAAATCCGGGATGGCGATCGCATTCGCGTGTTTCCTATCGCTCCCGGAAACCTCGACGCGGTTTATTTGGAAGGGCACGTCATTCGCCCCGGTCGCTATGCGTACAAGCCCGATATGCATGTGACCGATCTGATCGGCTCATATAAGGATATTCTTCCCGAGCCAGCCGGCCAATACGCCGAGATCATTCGAATCAACGCGCCCGACTTCCATCCGAGTGTAGAGAGTTTCGATCTGGCGAGCGCGCTACAGAATCCGTCCCAATCGCCAGTGCTCAAGGCAATGGACACGGTGCGGATCTTCAGCCGCTTTGATTTCGAAAATCCACCCGCCGTGTCGGTCTGGGGCGATGTGCGTGGTCCCGGGACATATCGCACTTCCGGTCAGATTCACGTTGCCGATGCAGTGCATCTCGCCGGCGGCATTACGCCTGAAGCGCAAGTCGACGACGCGCAGGTCTTCCGCTACTTGCCGGACGGGAAGATGAAGATTTTTAGCGTGAGCCTCAACCTGGCACTGGAAGGCGATCCGACCGCGAATATTCTTCTTGAGCCGCGCGACCGTCTCTTGATTCACAAGAGCGCGGCTGCGACGCAACCTTCGACTGTGCTCGTTCAGGGTGATGTCGGTAAGCCAGGACGCTATCCGCTGACGACAAACATGACCGTTGCCGACATGATCCGTGTCGGTGGGGGGCTGAAACCGAGTTCCGACACGCAACTTGCGGATCTGACGCACTTCGAATGGACGAACGGAACACTCAATGCCCGCCACGAGTCGATCAGCATCTCGGCCGCCCTGGCTGGGGACGCTTCGGCAAACCTGCCCGTCAACAATGGGGATGTATTGACCATTCGCCAACTTCCCCAGTGGAATGATCTCGGCGTTTCGATCGCGGTGAAGGGGGAAGTTGCCCATCCTGGAACCTACGGATTCCGTCCCGGCGAAAAGCTTAGCTCGATCCTTGAACGCGCCGGCGGACTCGGATCCTTGGCGTACCCGTATGGAGCCGTCTTAATGCGACGCGAAGTGCGCGAGATTGAAATGAACGCCCGGATCGAAATGGTTCGTCGCTTGCGCCAGGAAGAAATCAGCCTGAAGGAACTGCCCGAAACCGACACGGATCAGCGCAACGGCAAGCTGACTGCGATCGCAGAAACCGAAACGACCTTACAGCAACTACAGGCGAATCCCCCCGTTGGGCGTGTGGTGATTCGAATTCAGTCAGACATCGCAAAGTGGAGAAACACTTCGGCCGACATCACTGTCAGCGATGGTGACGTTCTGGTGATTCCCAAGAAACTTGACTACGTTACGGTCACCGGTCAAGTGTTCAATCCGACGGCGGTCGGCTTCCGGCCTGGTCGGAGTGCGCGTTGGTATCTCAGTCAGTCCGGCGGCTTCACGCAATTGGCAAACAAGAAGGCAGCATTCGTAATTCGCGCCGACGGCTCGGTGCTTGCCGCGAGGAACAATTCCGAGTTCTGGGAAGGCGACCCGTTGGGTTCGACGCTGCGCCCCGGTGACTCGGTCGTCGTGCCCGAAGTCGCGCCGCGAGTCGGGACACGCAACTTCCAGAACCTATTCCAAGCGGGACAGTTGGCGACTTCGGCGGCTCTGGCAGTCGCGTATATACATCCGTAGCGTGGCGTAGACAAGGTCCGTTGAAAGCGAGTTCGATCATTTTCGCGTTGTGTTTGATGGGACTGGCTCCGCGTTCTTCGGCCCAATCGCAGCAAGTCGATGCGCCGATCGCAAAGACGGAGTCGCCAAGCGATTCGAAAGGCTCGCAAAACTCGACGGGGGACAAGGCGACACAGCAACCAAAGTTTGGCATGGGTTCTAATAAGACGTTGCTGAATCTAGGGAAGGATTTTTTGGAAGATCAGAAACAAGTTGTGACCAGTCCCGCGCGCCTGCGCTTCATCGATGCGGATTGGCTCGTTCCGGCGGCGGGTCTTTTCACGGGGATGCTCACAACGGATCGCGATTTTAGCACGCACATATCCTCCGATCCCGCCACCATGAATCATCGCAGTAATCTTTCGAACGTAGGGCTCGCTGCCTTGGCCGGCGGAGCGGGAGCGATGTGGTTGTTCAGCTACCCCACACATCGGGAGCATTGGCGAGAAACCGGTTACCTCTCTGCTGAGGCGGCGATCAATAGCTACGTGGATGTTTTGGCCTTAAAATATACTCTGCGCCGTCAGCGACCCTTCGAAGGTGACGGCAGCGGTCCGTTTTTCAACGGCGGTACATCGTTTCCTTCCGAACACGCGGCACTCGCTTGGTCTGTCGCCGGTGTAGTCGCGCATGAATATCCGGGTTTCGTTCCGAAAGTTCTCGCCTACGGATTGGCGGCATTCGTCGATTCCTATCGCGTCCGCGGCCGTCAACACTTCAATTCCGACGTCTTCGTCGGCGGGCTAATGGGTCAGATGATTGCGCAAGACATCTATACCCGCCGTCACGACCCCGAGCTCGGCGGAGGCGAGTGGCAGTCCTTCAGTGCCATCGCGCGTGCATGGGAGTCAAGCGGACCGCAAAATCTTGGCACGCCATACGTTCCTTTGGACAGTTGGATTTACCCGGCTCTTGATCGGCTGGCCGCATTGGGATTGATTGACAGTGCTTTCGCAGGCATGCGTCCGTGGACGCGCCGCGAGTGCCTTCGCCAGCTACAGGAAGCGGAATCTAAGGGCGTGGACGCCGATGAAGCCTCCGAAGCGGGTCGATTAATCGACACGCTTGAGCGGGAATTCCTCTCGGAAGCTGAAGCAACAGGTGACGGCACGGACGGCGCAGGTTTTCGCTTGGAATCCCTCTATTCACGGACGGAGCACATTTCGGGCGCACCGCTTACCGACGGTTACACATTCGCGCAAACGCAATTCAATGATTTTGGGCGGCCATATGCACAAGGCTGGAACACCGTTAACGGGTTTTCAGCTTATGCTACAAAGGGACCGTGGGTCGCATATGTCCGCGGAGAGTCAGATACAGCGCAAAGTATCGCGCCTTATTCGCTGGCCACGCGGCAAGCGATGCAACGGATCGACAACTTCCCGGAAGTTGCGCCCGGCACGCCGACTCCGGCGGCAAACGATTTTCGCTTGCTCGACGCATACGTAGGACTGATGTTCGACAACTGGGAAGTGACATTCGGCAAGCAAAGCTTGTGGTGGGGACCGGGCGATGGCGGACCTTTGGACTTCAGCAACAACGTCCAACCCATCAACATGTTTCGCATCAATCGCACGACTCCACTGAAGCTACCGAGTTTTCTTGGTTGGCTCGGCCCGATGCGCACCGAATTTTTTCTGGGTCAACTGGATGGACAGGTCTTCCTCTTGAATCCTTCGGGCACCGTGGGGCATTTCGGGCAGACACTTAGTCCGCAACCTTTCATCAACGGTCAATACATCGGATTCAAGCCGACACGGAATTTTGAGTTCGGGTTTTTTCGGACGACGATCTATGGTGGACCCGGATATCCGTTCACATGGCACACATTCATTCGCAGTCTGGTGAGTCGCGAGAATTCGAGCTTTGGGACTGCGAACAAGCCAGGAAACCGGACATCTGGATTGAATTTCAGCTACCGATTGCCGAAGTTGCGGAATTGGCTGACTTTTTACGGTGATGGTTACACAGACGACCAGTTTTCACCGATTGCCTACGCCGATAGGTCTGCGTGGCATGCTGGCCTATTTCTTTCGCACGTACCGTGGATCAGCAAGTTGGACCTGCGAGCTGAAGGCGTGTACACCGACGTTCCTCCGGGAGGAGGGCCGATCACTCCCGGCGACTTCTACTTCAACAGCACATGGAGAAGCGGCTACACGAACGATGGGAATATCATTGGCAGTTGGGTTGGCAGGGGCGGACAAGGCGCACAGGCCTGGAGCAACTATTGGTTCAGTCCCCGAAGCCGCATCCAGGTCAATTTTCGCCACCAAAAAGTTAGCCAGGTGTTCGTTCCACAGGGCGGCACGCTGACCGATTTTGGCGTGCGCGGCGACTACTGCTGGCGTTCGAACATCAGCTTGTCCGCATCCGTGCAGTACGAACGATGGCTGTTTCCGGTGATTCAACCATTTGCCGAGAAGCCTGTTTCGGCCACGATCGAGATCAAGTTTGAGCCGCAGAAGTTGTTGCACCTTTCTGCGGGATCCGAGGCGGATGTCACGACCAGCGTGCCAGGGCGCCAATGAGTTGCGTGGTTCGCTGAACGACGCGCACTTCTAGAAGTCGAGATGGAAACGTGCATTGTGGTATTTGAGGAGAGAACCACTCAGTGGCGCAGACCGGATTGAGGTCGCAAATAGAAGAACCGACCGAGCCGATCACCGACGAAGTTGACGCAGAAGAGATGTCCTCTGCCGAACTTCAGGCGAAGGCAGTCCACCAACTGCGCCTGTTTTGGAATGAACGGCGTTTCCTTACCATGGCTTTCGTCGTGGGCCTTGTGGCTGGCGCCATTGTTGCGCTCCTCATTCCTTCCCGATACGAGGCAATCGTGCAGTTGATGCCCCCGGATAATCAGTCGAGCTCGGGCATGGCGATGCTGGCGGCGCTAACCGCCAGGGCGGGAGGAGGGGGCGGCGGCGGCGGCGCCCTAGGAGGTATTGCCGGGGATCTTTTGGGTATCAAGAGTTCGGGGGCGCTTTTCGTCGGCGTGCTAAGCAGCCGCACGGTCCAGGATCGGATCGTGCAGCGTTTTGAACTCAAAAAAGTCTATTCGGTCAAGCTAGACGTAGATGCACGCAAAAAGCTCCAATCAAGAACGAACCTCGCGGAAGATCGCAAAACGGGGATCATCGATATCGGTGTCGTTGATCGTGATCCAAACCGTGCCGCAGCGATTGCCGGTGGCTACGTGGAAGAGTTGAACCAACTTGTGACCGAATTGTCTACCTCCGGGGCTCACCGTGAACGCGTGTTTCTGGAGGAGCGCCTCAAGGCCGTAAAACAAGACCTCGATGATGCCTCGCAGAAATTCAGTCAATTTTCGAGTAAGAATGCGGCCATCGACATCAAGGAACAAGGCCGCGCGATGGTCGAGGCTGCATCCAGGCTGCAAGGGGAAAAAATCGCCGCGGAATCGGAGCTAAAAGGACTGGAACAGATCTACACGCCGAACAACGTGCGTGTTCGGGCGATTCAGGCGCGTATCTCAGAATTACAGTCGCAGCTCGAAAAGCTCGGCGGCAAAGGCGCCGGTGCCGACGATCAGAATGCAGCGTCTTCACTATACCCTTCCATCCGCGAGCTCCCCATCCTCGGTGTGACTTGGGCCGATCTATATCGACGCACACGGATTCAAGAAGCCGTATTCGAAGCGCTCACCCAGCAGTACGAACTTGCGAAAGTGCAGGAAGCCAAAGAAACCCCTAGCGTTAAAGTGCTGGATCCAGCGCGTGCACCTGAGCGGAAATCTTTTCCGCCGCGCACATTGATCACGCTCGTATTCGCGTTCTCGTTTCTAGCGGCGGCGGCTTTCTGGTTGTCTGTGCGAACGCAGTGGGATGAGACCGACGCCAATAACCCAGGCAAATTATTCGCTCAGGAAGTGTTTCAGAGCGTGAATCAATATTTTCCTTGGGCAGCGAGAAATGGCTCGGATGGGCAGGAAACCAAGTCAAAATCTTGGGGGCGGTTGGCTCGCGTCCACGGCACCGAGAAGGACTCCGAGTCCAGTCCTAAGTAGCTGTAGGTTGTTGTAAAAAAAACGATTGTTCGAATTCAGTCCTGTGACTGACAGGGCGGAGCTCTATCCATTTTCAGGACTCGCAGGAATTTCCTCGAAACATCTCGGCTTGATCGCAAACTGGTTGTTCGTGAATTGAAATGAGGTTGGAGACGATTTTTCCATTAGCCGGTAATCCCATTGGCCAGTAACGAATTGCCGCCCGCAACTCCAAGGCAGGCGGAGGCGGAACGCGCGAACAGCTGGTTTCGATCTCTGCAAGTTTCCTCATGGTCGCGACTCAGGCCCGTGGGTTACAGCTTTGCAGACCAGGCACTAGCCGTGGGAGGCGGCTTCCTGGTTAACGTCGCGCTCGCACGCACGCAATCCAAAGAGGAATACGGTCTGTTCGCCCTTTCGTATTCCGTATTCTCGTTCCTTTTGGGCTTGCACTACGCTGCGGTTCTTGAGCCGTTTACGGTCTATGCGTCCGGTCGATACCGCGAGCGTTTTTCCGAGTATCTCCGACTGATGACTCGGGCTACGGCGATTCTTTGTTTGCTACTCACCGGGCTTCTTTTGCTGGTCTGCTTGGTGGTCTCGAAGGTCGCGCCGCAATTATATTCTCGGGCATTGCTGGGCCTTGCAATCACTGCCGGCGTACTTTTGTCGAGTTACTTTCTCCGCCGGGTCTTTTACGTGCAGCGCCAGCCGGAGCTCGCGGCGAAAAGCTCTCTCGCCTTCTTTTTGACTGTCGCCAGCGTGCTTCTGTTCATGGCCTGGGCCCACCGGATTGACAGTTTTACGGTGTTCATCGCACTGGCCTCGGGATGGATTGTCGCCGGTGCCTTATTGGGGCGAAGACTTCGGTTTGGAAGGCCTTCCCAGTCGTTTCTTGAGTTGGAACCCCATTATTGGCGGGAGCACTGGAATTACTCGAAATGGGTTCTAGCGACCGCGTTCGTGTTTCAGTTCACGCACCAAGGCTATTACTGGCTTGTCGGAGGCTTTCTCTCCGCAGCGGAAGTGGCCAATCTCAGGGCGATGTATCTCATTGTTTCACCGGTGGAACAGGCCTTCATTGCTTTGTCCTATTTAATGGTTCCGGCATTGTCCGCGCACTATGCTGGGAAGAGGATGAATGATTTCTTTTCCCTCTGGAGGCGATATAGCTTGATCGTACTTGCAGCATCCGCTTTATACGCTATCGTTCTCCGTATCGTTGGGCGACCGATGGTCCATCTTCTTTATGGCGGAAAATACGATGGTCTGGCTCCATATCTATTTGTCCTAACCCTCGTGCCATTCGTCATGTGGATCGGCGGCACGATGGGCCACGCACTGAACGCGGTGGAGAAACCGCAATTCGTTTTCTGGGCTTACATAAGTAGCGGTGCCGCGACCTTTCTCGGCGGAATCCCTCTGGTGATTCATTTCGGTTTGTGGGGCGCTGTTTACGGGATGATTCTTTCCGCGTCCGCGTACACCATCGCACTCGCAATCAGCTTTTTGTTTAGATTCTGGAATCAATGGCGAGAGTTCAACCCCATCGCATCTCCGAAGGTGTAAGGCGTGAACGGCCTACGATTTCAGCCGCGTTTCAACTGGGCGCCGCTCAGGGCCGGCCAAATTGTAAGAGGCGAGGATCCGTGAAATGACTCGGACTGAACAGACGACGATCGATCAGGAAGCCATCGCAGCGAACGAAGCTTTCTTTAATGAGGAAACGACCAGCAAGTATCTGGAAGTCTCCCCACATGTCAAATATGAATCTCTCCGTCAACTTTACTCGCAATTAGTCGCGGACATTCTGGCTCAGGCAAGAAAACACTCCGAAGTTCCGACTGTGCTCGACTTGGGTGCTGGTGAAGGCTCTGCAACTTTGCCTTTTCTTGAAATGGGAGCCCGAGTTGTCGCCGTGGACGTATCCGAGAGCCAACTGGCGGAGCTTCGAAGGAAATGCGAGGCATACAAAGACAAACTGGAGGTGCGCCTGGGCGATCTTCGCACTGCGTTGGCCACGGGCGAACAATACGATGTTATGGTCATGAGTTCCTGTCTCCACCATATTCCCGACTATCTTTCCGTAATCGATGCGGGAGTAGGCGCGCTCTCGAAGACCGGGCAGTTCTTTTCTTTCCAGGACCCGGTTCGCTACGACACCATGGGGACTGTTTCCCGTTGGCTCAATAAGGCAATGTATTTTTCGTGGCGCGTATTCCAAGGGGACTTTTTCGGCGGCATTTCGAGAAGGCTGCGCCGAGCCAGGGGAGTTTACTTGGAGGATTGCCCGGCGGATAACACGGAATACCACGTCGTGAGAGGCGGCGTCGATCAGGACAAGATCGTCGAGTTGCTCTCGTCAAAAGGGTTCGACTCCAAGGTGGTTCGTTATTTCAGCACGCAAGGAAGTGTGTTCCAACCGATAGGTTCCGCGCTGGGAATCAAGAACACCTTTGCCGTGATCGCAAAACGACGATCGTAGAAATGACTCCGCCGAGACAAATATCGAGATGAAGTGCACTAGATTCGGCGCGTGTGAAGTAAGCAAAGGGGATCTTTAGGGATATGCTTCCAGCTGCGATTCGAAAACTATCGTGCAACCCAACGCTGCGCAGGGTTGCCGGCAGTCTTCATATCAGCCACTTCGCCAGGCGCGTCTATTGTCGGCTGCTTTCCAACGACGGCATGTTGCAGGTTTCCATGCTTGGCGTCACTGCACTCTTTAAGAGTGGCGATAGCAAGCAAATGGCGCTCGTCGACTACATTCTCACCACCGAACGCGATTTCATAGAGATGGCCCTCAATGACCTTCGTGAGGGCGAAACCTTTCTCGACGTCGGATGTAACTATGGAATTTTTTCTATTCTGGCGTCTAAGGTCGTTGGACCTAAGGGACGAGTCATTTCTGTGGATCCATACCCTAAGGCGCTAGAGGTGCTACGAGGAAACATCGCTGCCAATCGCTGCGAGAACGTCGATGTACTCAACGTGGCATTTAGCAATAGGAGCGGCTCGCTCTCCCTTTCTTACAACGACAACGGAGCGGCCCTGCAGACTCCGCTCGATGCTCCATCGACGGTACATACGGTACCCGCGATGGCAGGGGATGAAGCTTTGCACGGCGTTGTTCCTGCTGCGATGAAGGTCGATGTCGAAGGCCATGAGCTTGCCGTGCTGACTGGCTTGAAGCATGCCTTGTCGAGCAAAGCCTGCCGCCGTCTGTGTTTGGAGATTCATCCGACTCTGTTGCCGTCTGACGTCACCGAGGCCGGCATCATGGCCTTCATCAAAGATTGTGGATTCCACATTTTGCATGAGAGTCCCCGGCCGCCGGCGATTCATGTTGTTGCCACGAAGTAGGGCGCGTATCGAACTAGATCGAAGCGAATTGCGAAGACGATGAAACTACTCGTGATTGGCCACGCTTTTCTGCTTGCCTATATCCAGAAAAAATACGTGGCGATGAAGCAGCTTGATCCCGATTTGCAACTGCGCATCGTGGTTCCAAGCTACATGCGGGATCGCTTTCATCACAAAGTATCCGAGGTCCACCCCGCACTCGCTGCAAACGAAGTCGTGCCGTTCAAAGCGTGGTTAGCGGGTATCCAAGCGCACATGACCTATGTACATAGTCCTCTGGGCATGGCCACGTTGCTCAGAAGTTTTCAACCGGATGTCATTCATGTGGAGGAAGAGCCCCAGGCGCTGATCACCGTGGAAACGATCGCTCTGCAACGTATTTTTGCCCGCGAGGCGGCGGTCACGTTGTTTACCTGGGACAACTTGCTTCGCAATCGAAAATTCCCGACCGGAAGCGGCAAACGGCTGTTGCGCCAATACTCGCTAGCCCGATCCTCGACAGTGATCTGCGGAAATCAACGTGCGGCGGAACTCGTGCACGCGGAGGGCTTCTTCAAAGGAACCATTCAGACACTTCCCCATTCTGGGCTCGATGTAAACGAGCATCGCCCGGGTACCGAGCCTGAGTTGCGTGCCCAGCTCGGATTGGAAAACTGCGTCGTGGTCGGACACGTCGGTCGGTTGGTTGAAGAAAAGGGGCTGCGCCAGCTCCTCGAGGCGCTGCGCCGCCTCGACGGTCAACCTTGGAAGCTATTGCTTGTCGGCGCTGGAAATCTTGAAAGCGAAATCCGAGAAAAGTGGATGGCCGAGTTTCCCGGGCGCATCGTGCTCGTTCCCGCCGTGGCTTACGACCAAGTATCCCGGTACCTCCGCTGCGTAGATATTTTCGTGCTGGCCTCGTACTCGACGCCGACTTGGGCGGAGCAATTCGGCCAGACGCTGGCTCAAGCGATGTTGCTCGGAATCCCATCGATCGGGTCCACCAGCGGCGCAATTCCGGAAGTGCTCGGTTCAGGCGGATTGCTCTTCGAAGAGCGGCAAGTTGACGGTCTCACGCAAGCTCTTGGAGATTTGCTGGCTTCGCCCGTAAACCGTCAAGAAGTTGGTGCTCGTGGTCGGGAAGTTGCCTTGCGCGACTATACAAGCGAGAGCGTGGGTGCACGTTACCTCGACGCTTTCCAGCGCGCCTGCCGGATCCCACCTCAGGGAAAGCACCTCGTTGACGAAAACCATTGCAGTGCCGAAGGCGTGAGTCCTCATCACAACTGACGAACGGAGACGGCCAGAACCGATGCGCATTTTACTGGTGATTTTCGGGGTAGCTCCACGCTATGGCGGCTTGTCCGTCATGGGACCGGAACTATCCTCTGAGCTTACGCGCCAGGGGCATGACGTTTCGATTTATACGACGGATGCTGATGGTCCCAACCATCTGGACGTTCCGCTCGACCGCCCGGTTATTTCCGAAGGTGTCAAAACCTATTATTTTCGAGGGTGGACCCTGCCGGGCACCTTCGTTATTTCTCCGGGACTCTGGCGCGCACTCCGGGACACGGTGACGAACTTCGATGTCGTCCACAGTTGGTCTGTCTATGGTTTCGCGAACACCGCCGCGGCGTACTGGTGTCGCAAGCGCGGTGTCCCGCACATGGTCTTTCCGCATGGGTCGCTTGATCCGTTTCTGCTCAAGCGGAATCCTTGGCGCAAGTGGATTTTTTCCAAATTATTTGCTGAACGCGACTATCGGCTCGCGTCAGCGGTCTTGTATAACACTGATGAAGAAAAGCGGCTGGCCGAAAAATGGCCGGGTCTCCGAACCTCGGTTCAGCCCGGTAAGGGCCCCAAACCCTACGTGGTTCCCGTGGGTATAGACCCGAGCTGGCTTGGAGAACCTGATCTTGCCGCCGGAGAGCGGCTACGCAATAAGTTTCCCGCGCTTAAGGGCCGACGGCTGATCGTATGCCTAGGACGCATCAACTTCAAAAAGGGACTCGATATCTTGGCGAACGCTTTCGCGCAAATTGCGCATGACCGCGACGATCTGCATTTAGTCGTAGCCGGCCCCGATAGTGAAGGCTACGGACAGACCGTGCGCCGCTTGCTTGCCGAGGGCGGCGTCCTCGAAAAGGCCACCTTCACCGGCGGGCTACATGGTGAGGAACGCCTCGCGGTGATGCAGCAGGCGACCGTATTTGCGCTGCCCTCGTACACCGAGAATTTTGGCGGCGTGGTCACGGAAGCGATGGCCAGCCGTGTCCCGGTGGTGATCTCCGACCAAGTCAACATCTGGCCCGACGTGAAGGGCGCAGGGGCCGGCTTGGTCGTACCATGCGACGTGGATGCGACCGCGCGAGCCTTGCTCATCATTCTTCAGGATCCTGAGCGAGGGAAACAGATGGGGAATGACGGTCGACGCTGGGTAGCCGAGCACTTGCCGTGGAAAGTTGTGGCGGCACGGATGGCGAACGCCTACGCAGAGGTGATCCGGGACAATCGTACCCGCGGATCTTCTTCGCAGGTGAATCTGATTGCAACTGCGAAAACGCCGCAATCGTAGTCCGCTGCGATAACGACTTTCTCGGGTTCATGTATGAAGGATGCCAAATCCGCAACGATATCTAAGCGGTCCGATGACAAAGGCAAATGGTTTGCTTTTGCCGGCTTCCTGTTTCGCATGGGTCTTGCCCTCGTCACCTTCGAACAGGTTAGGCCTTTTGGCTTTATGTTGTCGGACTACTGCTTCTTGTTCGCATTCGTCTTGACACCGAAGCCTTGGCTGATAAAAAGAACGGGTTCGGGAGTACTACTCGCTTGTTCTTTGATTCTGTCCGGCGGTTTGCTGTCTTTGCGTGGCTCGCTTTCGGGCGGTGCCGTTGAAGCTCTCGTACGTCTGGTGATCCTGTACGGTCTGATTGCCGCGCTGGCTGTCGCCCATTCGACCGACGTCCGCAAGAACATCATTTATCTGTTGGGAGGAATTTCCGTCAATTGCTTCGTGACCGTTCTGCAAGCAACGATTTTTCCGGGTATTGTGGATGCGCTGTCGATTAACCCACCGGAATCTGACGTTGCCTACGCGGGACGGTTCCAAGGATTGACGCAATACCCCGTCACCTTGGGACTTTCCGGCGCGTTCGGCATGCTGCTGGGAATCGGTCTCATTTCCTTTGAAAAGGATAAGTTCGTTAAATGGATTTTGGCTGCTCTGATCTTTGTTTGCGGCGTAGCGGCATTGCTCAGTGGTTCGCGAACGTTCTTGGCTTCTCTCATTCCGGGGTTGATCGTTTTTGCGCTTCT
Organism: uncultured Acidobacteriota bacterium; assembly: GCA_963850795.1. GTDB lineage: Bacteria > Acidobacteriota > Terriglobia > Acidiferrales > UBA7541 > Acidiferrum. The sequence continues at coordinate 307,312 of CAWKNS010000021.1, forward strand.
GCAAAAACGCCATCGTCGAGTCATACTTCACGCGATAGCTGGCTTGGCTCTTCTTTGGGGAGCCGTTACTTACTTGCTGCCACAGGCGGCTTCGGAATACTCCGACCGAGTCTCTTCCCTTGGGCTAACAGATTACGGTCGAATGTACTCCGCGTTCCAAGCCGCCGTGGAAATATCCGAAAAGCCTATTCTCGGGTGGGGCGTGGACCACTTCGACGAAGGCGGCGTTATCGTCATACCTGAGGGCCCCGACGCTGGGCACATCACAGGCGCTCACAATAGCTTCCTGAGATATTGGTATGCGGCCGGTTTACTTGGGGCAATGGGGTTTCTCGCGCTTTTCGTGATACCCGCCATACGAACTTTGCGGAACCTAAAGAGAAGTATGTCGGAACGCACATCGCATATGTTGAGTCTCGCTGTAGCGGTCTACGTATCTCTCTTTATCGTCGCGAATTTGGGCCCCTATATTTTCAATCGTTATCTTTACGTGCCCATGTTTGTCTTTGCCGGCTTTGCCGCGAAGTCGCGCGGATGGGTCGCAGCGCGTAGGCCGAGTCGCCACACACTCGGCCCTCTGCCAACGCCAAACATTCAGGCTACAATCTGATTCGAAAACTCAACTAGTAGGAATATGGCTGATCCTTTAATTATCTCGGAAGCAGTACAGGTCTTGATGCACGATCCACATTTACAGACGCCCGTGATGGTTCTGGAAGCGGGTTGCGGATCGACATCGGACGTCAACTTGCCGTTTCAAAAGAAAATCGTCGGCATTGACATCGACGGCGAGCAGCTACGAACCAACGACAGAATCGAGACCAAGATCCAAGGCGACCTCCAAACGTATCAATTGCCGCAAAACCAATTTGATCTGGTGGCTTGCGTCGACGTCCTGGAGCATCTTCCTAACCCAGAAAAAGCTTTCGTCAACATGACCCGGAGCGTCAGGCCGGGAGGATATCTCCTGATTGCCGGCCCAGAGCCGTATTCTTACAAAGGGTTGGTCGCAAAATACACGCCTCATTCCATGAGACGCTTCATTCTTGAACTACTGACGGGCCCTTCGGCAATGGAATCCCGTCGCCACCATGGGAACGGTGAGATTTTTTTTCCGACATATCTTAAGCCGATCTGCTCTCTCAAGAATCTGGTTGCTGCAGGCGCACCGTATGGTTTGGAAGTTGTGTACGAAAAGGCCTTTGACGTACACTCCGCGTCGCTCCGTCCCGCGTATAAGCCGTTTCTCGGTGCCGTGAATCTCTTCACCCGCGCTGTTCAAAAACTTACCGGCGGTCGAATTAACTTGCTCCTTGCGGACTTTGTGGTCTTGATGAAGAAGGTTCAGTAGTCATAACGCAGTTGCAATTTAGCTTCAGTACCTCCGCTCCTCTCCCCAAGAGCTGCGAGACTCACCAAATTTTCGTTCCAGGACAGCCGAATTCAGTTGATGAAGCGGAGTAAGGTGAACGAAACGTTGCGACAATCGACTGCTGAAATCACTAAATCCGAAGGCGCGGTAAGCGCTTCAGGTAAACCAGCCCCCGTTGAGTCCGCTACCGGAAACGGATGTCTCCTTTGCGGCGGCTCTTTAAATGTAGTTCTCACAGGTGTTATCGACAATCGCTTGGGTGTGCCGGGATCGTATGAAATCTGCCGATGTGTCCGTTGCGGATTCGAGCAGACCTCCCCGCTACCATCCCAGGCACAACTCAAAGATCTCTATGAGAAGTACTACAATTTTGGTGGCGAAAGCGGCACTTTCTATACAAGGTGGAGAGATCGTTTCCTGTTTTCGTTCCTTTATCGTCTATGGACCTGGCTCGACGGCGATGTCGCTTTCCATGGGCGGCGTGGTAGCGGCCGGCTTCTCGACGTCGGCTGCAATGAAGGCCGCGGACTACGGACTTACGCCAGCAATGGTTTCCAAGCCGAGGGCCTCGAACTGAACGAGAACGCCGCGGCGGTGGCCCGCCAAGCCGGCTTCAGCGTCTATACCTGCTTGCTCGAAGATTTTGACCGCAATGCATCCTATGACGTCGCAGTCTTGTCTAACGTATTGGAACATTCACTGAGTCCTCGGCAGATGCTGTCGGATGTCAACCGCGTGTTGAAGACGAACGGCCAAGTCTGGATCAGTTGTCCGAACGGCGAAAGCTGGCTTCGCAGAGCCTTCGGGCGCTCCTGGATCAACTGGCACGTGCCATTTCACATCTCGCATTTCTCCGCGGCGACGCTCCGCCAATTGCTCAGTGAAACGGGCTACTCGCGCGTCGAGATTCGCCAGACCACTCCGGCTCTGTGGGTCGCGCAGTCAACTATCGCCTGGATGTTTGCGGAAAAGGGAAAAAAGACCGGGCGGCTACGAAGCGCCTTTTGGACATTGCTGTTGATGATGTTTGCGAGATTCGTCATTTTTCCTGCATTATGGCTTGGAAATCGATATGGACATGGGGACTGTCTTCTAGCTGTAGCGAGCAAGGCATAAACCGGACTCGATTTTTAGAGAGACTCCAAACAGGAAAGGATGAAGTCGCGCCTCTGCGGAGGCCTGCAAGTTTTTGCGCGTTGATTTCGCGTGCCAATTCCCTATGCGAATTCTTGTCCTTGGAACCAATTACGCTCCCGAAAAAACCGCCATCGCTCCTTTCACGACGGGAATGTGTGAACACCTTGCCGCAAAAGGGCACGATGTCACTGTGGTGACGGCGTTTCCCTATTTTCCAGAGTGGAAGATACAGGAGGCATACCGAGGGCATCTTTACACAACCGAAATCATCAACAAGGTCCGCGTACGCCGCGTCCTTCATTTTGTTCCGAGCAGAGCGAGCAATCTGTTTCAGCGCCTCCTGCACGATCTCTCGTTCACATTTGCCGCCTTCCTGGCCGGACTCTTTGTCCAGGATTTCGATGTGGTGTACTGTAGTTTCCCCCCTCCGACCTTGGCTCTGACTGCCTATGCTCTTGCAAAGCTCCACGGAAAGCCTTACGTCATCAAGCTTGCCGATCTTGCCTCCGACGCAGCTCTGGCTACCGGTATTCTCAAAGAGGGTCCGGTCGTTCGTTTGGCTCGTGCGATCGAGTCCTTTGCGTACCGGCACGCGGATGCGGTGGTCTGCCTCTGTCTGCCATTCATTGAGAAATTGGTCTCTAGAGGAATCGACAGGCAGAAGCTGAACCTGATTCCAGACTGGGGTGACACGAAGGGTGTTTATCCGATCCCTGGGGCGACCGCGTTTCGAGCTGCGAACGGCCTGTCTCAAGACCAATTTCTTGTGATGCACACAGGCAATATGGGGAAAAAGCAGGACTTGATGAATTTGGTTCGCGCGGCTGAGCTGTCAAAAGACATGCCAGAATTGGTTTGGCTAATCGTGGGGCAAGGTGAAGAGCGTGCGGCCGTCGAAGAAGGGATCAATCAGCGCCAATTGAAAAATATCAGAATATTGCCCCTGCAGCCTGTCGAGGCTCTGGCAGAGATGTATTCAGCGGCCGATGTTCTCATCCTTAACCAACGGGCTGCCGTCGTCGATGCCGTGATCCCCTCGAAGTTGCTGACGTATATGGCGGCCGGACGACCGGTACTAGCCGCGGTAAGTGACCAAAGCGAAACAGCTCGATACATCGAACGTGCGCAATGTGGTTTGATCGTTCATCCTGAAGAACCAGAGGCAGTGGTTAAAGCGGTGTTGGAGCTACGCAATACTCCTCCTCTTCGAGAAAAACTTGGCGCGAACGGACGAGCTTACGTACAGGAGCACTTCACCAAAGAAAAGGTTTTGCAGGAATACGATCGGTTTTTCATTCGCTATGCACGTCCAGAAACACCGAACGCTGATGCTTCAGGAAATGTGGTAGCGGCGAGTTAATCTCGTTTTCGTTTCGAAAAGGAGGAGTCTCCATGCGGGTTTTTGTCGATTCTGCAGACCAAAAGCAAATTGGGTACTGGCTGGAAGAGGGTGTCGTCGACGGTGTGACCACCAACCCCAGCATCATGTTCAAGGACGGCGCGACCGACCTCGAAGAGTGTGCCCGGCGCCTCGCTTCCATGCTGGGAGAGAAGCCTCTCAGCGTCGAAGTAACTTCCAACGACCGCAAGGTTATGATCGAGCAGGCCCGCACCTTTGCCACCTGGGCGCGCAACATCGTCGTCAAAATTCCAATCGTCAATGAACATGGCGAGTCCTGTCTCGGCGTTATGCACCGCCTTTCTCAGGAAGGCATCGGCGTCAATGCCACCGCCATCCTCTCCTTCAACCAGGCAATGCTTGCCGCCAAAGCGGGTGCAACCTATGTCAGCATCTTCGCCGGCCGCGTCGCTGACGAAGGCAACGACCCCGCCGTCACGATCCGCAACACCCGTCGCTGGCTAGATGACTGGGAGATCTCTTCGCATATCATCGTCGGCAGCATTCGGACCGTCATGGACATTCAAAACGCTGCACTCGCGGGCGCCCACATCATCACCATCCCGCCTCAGTTTTTGCCAAAGATGGTCGATCACCGCTACACCCGAGAGACCGTCCGACAGTTCGTTGAAGATGCTGAGAAAACTCTCGCTCAGATCAAGAAAGGCAAGGCAACGGTAGCGGCTTCGCGCTAAATCAGTCGCATCCGCCTTGATTGCGAAGTTAAAATAGCTAGGAGCCGTATAGTCGCTCTATCCATGTCGACTCGCGAATCTATCGCATCTAGAGATACAGAGTTACTGAGGTCCGCGCCACGTCCAGCGGCTGTCCCCGCAATCGTCCGGCCTGTGTCTCAGGTCGGCTTCTTGCGTCGGTTTGCAAAGTCGCGAGCGCTCAAACTGATCTATCTCTGCGGCGATCTCTTGGCTTTGACTTTGGCGCATATGGTCGCATTCCGTGCTGTGCAGCGCCTGTTCCATGTTCCGCTTTCGGGTCTGAATCCGTTTGAGTACCACCGCTTCTATATTCCTTTTTTTGCGGTGCTCCTCTATTTCTTTGACGGCTACAAAAGCCCGGAGTTACGTCGTCCGGAGCAAGAACTAGAGAGTAGCTGGAAAGCGGTTGTCGTCAGTTTCGTTGGTCTTGTTCTGTTCAATTTTGTTGTATTTCGATCGAATGCCTTTTCGCGCTATCTACTCGTCTGCTGGTTCATCACGTCATACGCTTTTCTGGTTGGAATGCGATTCGCATTCCGCGCTATCCAGGAAAGGTTTTGGCGCGCCGGTCTCATGCGGCGCCGCGCCGTTCTTATCGGTTCCGCCGCGGGACTTCGCGACTATCAGCAGCTTCTCTCGATCCAGCGCCATCGAGGATACGATCTCGCCGGTGCGATACTCGTCCCAGAATCCGTACCTGGTTCGGTTGAACCCGAGTTCGAAAGTTCTCTCGGCGTCCCAATCCTTGGCACATTAGAGCGCTGGCAGGATTGCCTTGCCTCGACGTCCGCGGACCTGCTTATCGTTGCCTATCCCGCCGTCGCCGGCGCAGGCGAATGGGTCGCCAATCTGCTCTGGCGGTGTCGTCAGCGCAAGATTGACGTCCAGTTGTATTCCGGGGTTCTCGCTACCGCGAATCTTAACTACGAAATTGACGAATACGCCGGTTCGCTACGCTTCTACGCTCAGCCCCGCTGGTCCCTCTTGTTCCAGCGTGCGCTCAAACGTCTCGCTGACCTCGTCTTGGGCGCTGTCGGCAGTGCTTTTACGCTTCTGCTCACACCGATCTTTGGCCTAATTATCAAGTTGGAAGACGGCGGCCCGATCTTTTACCGCAGCGCCTACGTCCGACCCGATGGGCAGAACGGCTATTACCTGAAATTCCGTACGATGCGCATAGATGCCGACCAAATCCTCAACCGCGATCCCGAAATGCTCAAGGCTTTCTTGGTCCAGCACAAACTCACCAACGACCCACGTGTCACCCGTGTCGGTCGGATCCTGCGTAAGTACAGCCTCGACGAGTTTCCATCGTTTTTCAGTATTCTTCGAGGTGATATCAGTCTCGTCGGGCCCAGAACGATCACAGAGGCGCAACGCCCGAACTACGGCGCTTTGCTCCCCAAGTTGCTTTCGGTTAAACCCGGCCTCACCGGGTTTTGGCAGGTGATGGGTCGTCAGACGACTACCTACGACGATAAAGTTCGCCTCGACATGCTTTATATCGACCACTGGTCCATCTGGCTCGACGTCCTGATCATCTTCAAGACTTTCTGGGTCGTCGTTCGCGCTGAAGGCGCCTTCTGACGTCTGGATATCTGCACCAACACAGCCGCATGTGGCATGGGTGCACTCGCTCCAAAAGTGCGGGTGACATTTGCGCCTTTCGGTGCGCGAATCGCGCCTACTACATTGCCTAGGAGAGAATTCGCTGACTATGTCAAAACGCATCGTCGTTACCGGTGTCGCCGGATTCGTCGGTAGCAACCTCTCTAAAGATCTACTCAACAAAGGCTACTCGGTTGTCGGCATCGACAATCTTTCAGCCGGCACACTCGACAACGTCGACAAACGGGTCGAGTTTCATCGCGCCGACATTCGCGGTCCCGAGATTTTCCCACTATTCGAGGGCGCTCACGGAGTCTTTCATCTCGCCGCTAAAACTTCGCTGGTCGACTGCCTTAAAAAGCCGCTCGAAGCCGTCGACCACAACGTCGCCGGCACCCTCAACGTGCTCGAAGCTGTCCGCGCAGCCAAGGTCCACAAGATCGTCTACGCCGACACTTCGGCCGAGTACGAAGGCATCCACACCTTCCCCACAAAGGAAGACAAGGTCAAACCTATTGGTGTTTACGCGGCAAGTAAACACGGCGGCGCTACTTTTTGCGAAAGTTATCGCGAACTCTATGGTATCAACGTCGTCATGGTACGTTACTTCAACGTATACGGTCCCGCGCAGGATTGGCGCAGGGTGATTCCGCCGGTCATGAGTTCCTTCATTCTCCGTATGCTCCGCGGCGAACAACCTTTGATTTACGGTAATGGCGAAAAGCGCCGCGACTTCATCTACATTGATGACGTCAACGACCTCCATCTCACAGTACTCGAAAAAGACGAAGCCAACGGACGCGTCTTCAATGTCGGCTCCGGCACAAATCATTCCGTCAACGAGATTTACGCGCTCGTCGAAGGTCTCATGAAAACCGGCCTCAAGCCGATCTCCAAACCCGACCTTCCGGGCGAAGCCGAGGTCACCCTTGCAGATATCTCGGAGGCGAAATCTCTTGGGTGGTCTCCCCGCATCAATATTGAGGAGGGCTTGCGCCGCACCATCGACTATTTGCGTAGCAAGGCAATGAACGCTACGCTTGGAGTCGCCGGTGCCCAGTGAATCTTGGCTTCGGATCGCGCCGGTGCCGTATTCATCTTCGCAGTTGCCGATCCGCAACGGAAACATTGAGTGTCATTCGGGGTTAGACTCTCCAGAGTTCATCAGTAAAAGTTGTCGACCATGTTGGTTAGTTAATTTCCATTCGGAGCGACGATGATCATCACTAGAACGCCCTTTCGAGTTACGTTGGGCGGCGGCGGGACCGACCTTCCTTCCTTTTACAGGGAGCATGGCGGTTTCATTCTCGCCGTTGGGATCGACAAATACATGTATCTCAACGTCAACACTCCTATCGTTGACGACAAGATCCGTGTTCGCTACACCAGCTCCGAAATGATCGATCACGTCGACGAAGTGAAGCACACCCTCGCTCGTGAATCTCTCAAGTATTTCGGCGTTACCAATGGAATCGAAATCGTGTCGATCGCTGACGTTCCCGCAGGCACAGGTCTCGGTTCTTCTAGCTCTTACTTGGTAGGCTTGCTCAATGCGCTCCACACGCTGCTTCAAGAGCCCGCTACTCCCACGAAGCTTGCCGAGGAAGCCTGTCGCATCGAACTCGAAATCTTGAACAAGCCCATCGGCAAGCAGGATCAATATATGGCCGCGTTCGGCGGCCTCACGACCCTCGACATCAAGCCCAACGGCAAAGTTGACGTCACGCGACTTGATCTCGACGTCGATCTCGTCGAAGGTCTCGAGCACAACATTTTGATGTTCTATACCAACGAAATGCGCGACGCGACTGCCATCCTCAAGCAACAAGATGACTCTACGCGCGAAAAGAATCGTACCGTCGTCGGCAGCCTGCGCGAAATCAAGGACATCGGCCTCGAGATCAGCAGCGCCATTACGCGCGGCAATCTCCGCCGTTTCGGAGAACTGCTCGACGTTCACTGGCAGGTCAAGAAGCGTCTGGCCGACGGCATTTCCAACCCGCACATTGACGCTTGGTATGAACTCGCCAAGGCCAACGGCGCGATCGGCGGTAAAATTTCCGGAGCGGGCGGCGGCGGATTTCTTATGTTGTACTGCGAAGGGAATAAGGCTCGCCTGCGCGAAGCTTTGCGCGCCGCTGGGTTGCGAGAGCTTAAATTCCGATTTGATTTCGAAGGCAGCAAAGTCGTATTTGACGTTGTTTCGCGCGATGGCAGGCTCGCCCATAATCATCGCCACAACAGCCACGAAAACGGTTTTGCAATCGCACAAAAGATCACTGCCTAAGGCGTTTCGTCGCCTGCCGCGGTTCCCTTAGAATTGGCATCGCGCCGCCCGCTACAACCTCTCCTTTCCGATGAAAGCAGTTCTCCTCGACCGCGACGGTGTAATCAACGCTCTGGTCTACCACCAAGATGCGGGCGTAGTGGATGCACCTTTCACTCGCTCGCAGTTCAAGGTGCTGCCCCGCGTTCCAGAGGCGATTCGCCTGCTCAATGATCTCGGCTTGGGTATCGCCATCGTTTCGAATCAGCCCGGTATCGCCAAAGGGCACCTCAAGCGTGAAACGCTGAAGTCTTTTGAACGCGCGATTCTTTCTGCCGTCCGCAAGGCAGGGGGCCGAATCGACCACATCTACTATTGCCTGCACCACCCCGACGCAAAAGTCAGCAAGCTCCGCCAAAAATGCGCCTGCCGCAAGCCCGGCATCGCAATGCTCCAGCAAGCCGCCTCCGACATGCACGTCGACCTTAAAGATTGCTACATGATCGGCGATGGCATTCCTGACCTTGAAGCCGCCACGCGCGCAGGTTGCCGTCCGGTTTTCATCGGCCGCTGGAAATGCGAAATCTGCCAGTTCACCGAAGCGCCGCATGTCCGTCCGGCAATCGTTGCAAAAAGTTTGTGGGAAGCCGCGCAAGTAATCCGCGACGAAGTCACAAAAGGCGAAATCAAGCCGCCCCCCATCGCTTGCGGTTTCGCCGAAGCCTAAATTCCGCCGCCGCATGCCGTGCTCGTCTCACGCCTTCACGGCGCCACTTCACCAAAAATATCTCAGCTCAGAGAGGTCCGATTCACTAATGTCTTTCACCGCCGAATATTTCCACGAAGCTGTCGACATCCTCAGCAAGCTCGATCAGTCTTCCGTCGAAAAAACCGCCGACCTCCTCGCCTCCCTGCGCGAACGCTCCGGCCGCCTCTTCCTCCTCGGTGTCGGCGGCGGCGCAGGCCACGCTTCCCACGCCGTTTGCGACTTTCGCAAGATCGCGCAAATCGAAGCCTACGCTCCGTCCGACAACATTTCCGAACTCACCGCCCGCGTCAACGACGAAGGCTGGGACACTTGCTATGCCAACTGGCTCCGCGGCTCGCACCTCAATAAGGCCGACATGATCTTCGTCTTCTCCGTCGGCGGTGGCGATGCCGCCAAAAACATCAGCGCAAATCTCGTCCGCGCGCTCGAATACGCCAAAAAAGCCGGTGCGACAATCTGCGGAGTCGTCGGCCGCGACGGCGGTTACACCGCTCAAGTCGCCGATGCATGCGTCATCGTCCCCACTGTCAACCCGTCCAACATCACCCCTCACACCGAATCCTTCCAAGCTCTCATCTGGCATCTCCTCGTCTCTCACCCAAAAGTCAAGGCTGCCGAAACAAAATGGGAGTCCGTGCAACCATCCGCCAAATCCGGCAAATAAGTTCCGCGTATCCGCTCAAAGCACATCAGCGCGCATACCTAGTTCTGCAAATCTCCGACCAATGCCTCAACCAAAAAAAATCTCCAAAGCCGTAGTTCCCGCTGCTGGCCTGGGAACCAGAATGCTTCCGGCCACCAAGGTTCTTCCCAAGGAGATGTTGCCCGTTGCTGGCAAACCCTTGATCCAATACGCAATCGAAGAACTCGTGGCAAGCGGCATCACCTCCATCATCCTCGTCGTCAGAAACCAGAAATCTCTTGTTCAATCGCATTTTGAACGAGATCTCGCGATGGAGTCCTCTCTCGAGAGCCCGCATCTGGCGGCATCTGTTGCAGAGCTGCGCCGCCTGAATGACTGCGCCAATCTTCAGTTTGTCGAACAACACCAGCCGCTCGGTCTGGCGAACGCGGTCTGTTGCGCGCGTCCTTTGCTGGAAGGGGAGTCTTTCGTTGTTCTGCTTCCTGACGTGATCATGATCAATCCCGATCCGGTCGCCCGCCAAATGATTCACGTGCACGCTACCCGTGGTGGAAGCGTTGTGGCCATTCGCGAGGTCGAGCCAGAGGACGTCGTTCGTCATGGCATCGTGGAAGTCGAAAACCCAACCGCCAAGACCTCATCCCCAGGCGATACCCTTCGCATCACCGGCTTGGTCGAAAAGCCCTCGGTGTCGGCAGCGCCTTCCCGCCTCGGTGTCTTCGGTCGTTACATACTCGAGCCCGCCATCTGGGACGCCATTGAACAAACCACTCCAGACGCACGCGGTGAAATTCAGCTCACCGACGCTCTGAATTTGCTTTGCAACAACAACTCTTTATTCGGACTGCATTTTCAGGGTGAGCACTACGATGCCGGCGACCCCTTCGGTTACTTCAGGGCCAACGTCGACCTCTCGCTCCGCGACCCTCACCTTCGCCAGCCTTGCTTGGAATACCTGTCGCGTCTCCAAACTACCGTCGCAAATTAACTCTTACAGATGGATCGTTCCGATGCATGCAACCCGATCGGCCGGCGCTTCATCGACATCCAGATCGATTCCGAATATTATTCAAGTTTCGCAAACCGCATAAATGGCTGACTTAATCATGAGGGTGAATCTCGCTGCGGTCCCAACGCTCCGGCCGGTTGGACAAACGTCGATGGATCATTGAACGCTTGGTTTTCCCATCATCCCCATCTTCGCAACGCGCTGATGGCGGTAGGGCTGATCGGAAAGGGGATGGGCTCGAAGTGGAAGGTGAAGCCTTTGGTTCACGACCTGACCAAACCGCTGCCCTTCAAAACGGGATCGGTTTCCGCAATCTACGGATCCCATATGCTCGAACATTTGTTCCATACTGACGCTCAACGCCTCCTGTCGGAGTGCAACAGAGTCCTTCGTCCCGGCGGCGTCGTTCGCATGGTTGTGCCCGACCTTCGATCTTTCGCAAAAGACTATCTGGCGAAAAGTAATGGCAACCATGACAGAGTTGCGGGCGCGACCCTGCCTGCCGATGCGTTCAATGAACGCTTGGGTTACCGCGCTCCCTCCCCACCCGCCGGCAGCTTTCTGTTCAAGTTTTATGCGATCTGGAAGGACTTTCACTCGCACAAATGGATGTACGATTCGGAATCCCTGGCCCAATGCCTTTCTCAAACCGGCTTCGTTGACGTGCGAGAGAGGCAGTTCCTCGATAGCGACATTCCTGGAATTGCTGAAGTCGAACAGGCCGAGAGGGTCTTGAACGGGGCGGGCGTATGCGTCGAGGCCAGGAAGCAATGATCCTCGCAATCGCGGCGTGCGCCTCGGCGCAAACGGCGATGATGAAGTGTCCCCGCACGCTTTCGCCGAATACACGGGAGGCATCAGCTTGAATAGGTTCCTGTCTTACTTGTCTTGATAGGATTTGGTTTCGCCGGCGGCGCGTCCGCGCAAACTTCCTCAAGAATCGCGCCAAGATCCACCGTCCCGGCTGCGGAAGGTTGCTCCAACATTCGAAAGACCTGCATCATCAACCCAGTCTTCGCCACGGGAATGAAATGTGACGCTGTCACCGATGACTCGGCTGCCCTTCAAGCCGCGCTAACATCGGCTGTCTCGACTTTGGGCAATGCAACGATTATCATGCCGCCGGGGACATGCGTCATCGACCCTGCCGCGGGCGTTTCGATCAACGCTGCGATTTGGCTTCAAGGCGCGGGAAAATTTGGCACGATCCTAAAACGCAAAAATTCTTCTGCTGGCGCACTCGATTCTGCTTCTCAATTCCAATGGCATCACTCTCTCCGATTTCGCGATCGATGGCAACAAAGGCGGGCCCGGCGTCGCTACTCCTACAGATAGCGTGCTCGAGTGGACCCCTCAGCGACATCACCATTCAGCGCATGCGTTTCGTGAATTCCACCAACAGTGACATCTTCACAAACGTAAACGGAGCGGGATTGTATTCCGCCGATTGGCTCATCTCCGACAACGAATTTAAAAACCAGGGCAATCCTATCTCCTCATGCGTGGACACCACCGGCTGCGCCAATGTCTACCTACATCAGCCCCTGCGTGTCCGTATCGTTGGCAACCGGTCCGACGATAGCCAGAATTTTGCCATTTTCAGTTCCATTCCTGGTGGTGGACAGGTCGAAATCGCGAAACAATCCGTCGCCAATTTTGGCGGCTTCGGTGTTGCTTTAGGCGGCGGTGTCTTCGGTTCCTCGGGCGCTCACATCCACCACAATTTCTTCTCATCCAGCAACAGCGATCCGGGCAATTTGGTCGACGTCGCTTATTGGCCGTGACTTCATCGTTGATCACAACGTCTTGCATCACAACAGTATCGCTGGCTTTTCCAACGGCATCGCCAGCGCCTGTATCGGAGACTATCCACCCGCGAATCAGGGTACTGTCGACTCGAATTTCTGCCACGCTGCGCCTTCCACCGTTAACAACGTCGTTGGCATCGCATGGGCGGCAGCGACATCAGCATTACAAACAATTTTGTCGAGGGTTGCAGCACTGCGGGGATCGGCGTCATTGTCGGTAACCTGGGCCTGCAAGAGGAATCAGAATCATCGGCAACACCACCAAAAACAACAATCAGGCCAACTTTGGTCCTCACGGCGGGATCGAATTGTTCCTCGGCCCCGGCGGACCAAATCTGGCCGGCGTCTCCGACATAATCGTTCAGGGCAATCATTCCTACGACGATCAGCCCACCAAAACCCAAGCCTACGGCATTACCGTCGCTCTCGTCGGAAATCAGAATCCCTTTGCAAACGTCATCATAGAAGGCAACGACGTTGCCGGGAACAAGACCGGTGGCATCTTGAACAACGCCGGCACTCCCCTCAGCGGTTTCGTCATCCGCAACAACCTGGGTTTCAATCCGCTTGGCGCCATCACTGCCCCGGCTTTTCCGGCAACGGACGCCGCTCTGACCAATAACACCGGCTACGACGTCACCGTCTACATCACTTCCGGAACCAACCCAATGACCATCGCGATTGGCGGCACCGTCCTGACCGGCCTATCCGTCGCTGGTGGCGGCGCGGTAAGCACTCCAATTCGCCTCCCCGCCAACCAAACCATCACTCTCTCGTACGCCCCCGGCGGCACTCCTACTTGGCAGTGGATCGCCGACTAGCTCCCTGCAGCGAACGCTCAGCTCGCCGTACTCACCGGCGCCCTTCACGCCACCGGTAACGCCTGCACGGCCGGCGCTTTTCGCTCCGCCTTGAACACTCAACCGCCTTTGTAGGGGCGGGGTTCACTCCGCCCGGCGTCAGCACGATCGCGATGTTTCCCCCGCTGCGAGGCATCGTGTGACCTTGCGCCCACCGCACGCGATAGCAAAACGTGATGCCGCGCGCCCGCTTACGCTTCGAAGCTCACCAATACCGTTCAGCATCCACGCCGTCAAAAAAAAGCTCACTGCTTCTCGCAGTGAGCTTTTTTTTCGTATGTTTACGGCTCTCGACAAGCCGCACGTGATCCGCTCTCGTCGCTGCAAACCTACTTCGTCTTAACCGCCGGTGTGTTCGCAGTCGCCACCGCACTTTGCGTCCACTCGATTCCGGGATAAAGGCTGGGCACCCGGAAGCCCCGATAGAGCAACTGTCCCACCAGATTCATCTGCCACACCAGCTGTGCACTCGGGTCCGTCGTCACTTCTTGTATAAACGACTGATTCGGCGTCGTCACGTCGAACGCCACGTCATACTCCAGGTTTCCATTGCCGAGTATCAGCGCATCTCCACAGCAGATCGAATAGTGCGGCGGGATCTTGTGCTCCGCCGCCACTGCCGCTGTCTTCGCGCTTTCGTTCAATTCGTAGGTTGGCACGCTGCTGTAGCACGCAATCTGTCCCGTTGTGCCGCAAATGTCATTCGTCGAATCGACCAATCGATTGTTCCCATTGTTAAAGAGCATCAGCTGAAAGATTCCGGAACTGTTCGAACTCACGAATGTCGGGTAATGCTGCCCGTAGTTCCACTCGATCGGATCTTGCCCTGCCGGCAGCGTGAAGTCTCCGCCGGGTCCCAGACGCCATACGACGCTTCCATCTCCCGCTCCGTCCTGGTAGTTGATCTTCAAAACCCAGTTTTGGTTTCTCATCGACATGATGAGATTTCCATCGTCCGGCGAATAGATCACCGCGTTCGCGTGGGTCCAGTCGTCCGGCCCGTATGGCGCGTGGCTTGTCGAAAGATGATCGAAAGCGGACCACGTCCACACCGGCGCGCCTTTCACCGGATCCCAATCGATTAGCCCGTCCCCAATCACCGGCGATTGCGATCCGTCCGCTAATAGGGGCTGATAGTTGAATAGAATAATGTAGTGCCCGTTAGGCAGTTTGAGGATATCGTGATGCAGGTTCCCGGCCACCAGTGTGGACCCGCTCGCTTTCAGCCCCGCACTGATCTGATCGCGTGTAAGTTGGTATTGTATGTTTCCTGCAAGATCGATCTCTCGCACATCCTCCGTCTTGGTGCCCGACACAACCATCAATATGTTTCCACTCGGTAGCGGCTTGATTGGAAACGGAACTTCCTGCGGTCCCAAGGGGTAATACCAGATTACATTTCCAGCAAGATCCGTCACGACCGCCTGAATCAGCCCGGTCGAATTCGCCTGGTTGAAAATATTCAGCATTTCCACTCCTCCCGACGCGCTCGCCGTCGCCGCTTGCGGCACTGTCAACGTCGGTAGGGTCGAGGCCAGGATGCTTCCCGTCGTAAACGTATGATCGGCATCGACAATCTGGCGTCCACTCGCCGTCTTGATCGTTGCCTGCATGTGATAGGTCGTGCTCTGTCGCATCCCAGCGACCAACACCGTCGTCGAACCCGCCGTTGCAGATGCTGGCTGCGCCCAGGTTGTCAGTCCATAACCCGTGGTCGTTCCGAATTGCACTTGCATTGTTGAACCAAACGGAATTGCCACCGTGTACGCCGCGACCAGCGGATTGTTCGATGCTGCCACCGTTCCACTGAAGTTCTTGTCCGAGAAAAACGATACGATTGCCGGACTTGTCGTCGTCCCAGCCGTGCTATTCAGCATCGTCACCGTCACGTTGCTGGTCGGCACGGTGGCCGGCGCGGTGTACACGCCGGTTGCGTCGATCGTCCCCGTCGCCGCAGACCCGCCCGATACTCCGTTCACCTTCCAGACAGAACTACCCGTGCTTCCGCCGCCGCTTCCTGTCGCCGTAAACTGCACTTGTTGTCCTGCCTCGACGATGATATTGCTGGGAGACAAGTTGAAGTTTGCAGGCTGCTCAAAAGTACTGGTCGGTGATGAAGCTCCACCGCATCCCGACAGCACTGCGGCGGTTATGAATACCGAGAAGAGAATAAAAAATCGCGTTCGATTCAGGCTCAACGAAATACCTCGTTTCGCGGTGCTCGACTGAGGCCGCGTTAATTGGCTATTAATTTTTTTGCTGAGACAACACCCGTGCAAAATCTATTCCCTGGGACTCGACTTGGAGTTCCCGATCATCCTGACGTTGTATCTTGAGGAAATTCGTCTCCACGTGGGGCGCAGAGACAGATCTTATCCATTCGAAAGTGCGGTACGACCTGTTCGATTGCTTTGCTATCCGTCCGCTCTTTCAGCGACCCCTCGACTACAGATTTCCGCCGCGCAACCCTGATATTGCGGAACCCCCGAAGTGCTGCGCATTCTATTCACTTCCCCATCCGTTCGTCTAGCCGTGGCTCGTTGGGAACCGTGTCATATATCTCAAACGCAGCGCCGTCTCTAAACCTTGCGATTCGAAAAATTGGGCAGACAACCCGGTCACGGCAATCTCTTCCTCGTTCGCAAACAGCATGCGGAGTTGTGGGCGTGCATCCGCATTCGCTACAGCCTGGATGCGCTCAAGTCCTTGACAGCTTGATAAACTTATGCTATCGTTACGGGTATAGAAAGTTGCGTCCAAGCGCCGATGTGTCGGCGCTTTTTCTTTGCATCGCCGTCTTCATAACAACAGACCTTAGAATTTTCGAACTTCGACTCGATTTAACCTACCTAAAATCAATAGCTTCCACATACTTGTTTTCCTGTGATTTGTAAGTGACTCATTCTAGGCGGGTTTCGCACTCTTTGGAAAAACAGGGGGGGTATACCCCTGAAAATCGAATCAAAGGCGAAAGCCATGCCACAATTTCTGAAATTTCGAGAGATTGGCTAGGAGACGCCAAGTACTTTGAGCGCGAAACCTGCCAAGCTGCCACCGAGGATCGGTCCCAAGATGGGAATCGGCGCGTAACCCCAATCCGACCCGGCTTTGCCTGCGACTGGCAACACCGCATGCGCCAGCCGCGGCCCAAGGTCGCGCGCCGGATTGATCGCGTACCCAGTCGTCCCCCCGAGCGATAGACCGATACCCCACACCAGCGACCCCACCAGGTAGGGTCCCAGAGCGCCCGGTCCACTGGCCGCGACGCTTTTCGAGAAAATCGCGCCGACCACAAACACCAGTACAAACGTCCCGATAATTTCGCTAATCAAATTCGCGCCGAAACTCCGGATTGCCGGTGCCGTGCAAAAGCAAGCCAGCTTCGCCGCGGGGTCTTCCGTCTCGCGCCAGTGCGGCAAATAGTGAAGCCAGACCAACGTCGCTCCCACGATCGCGCCAAGCAACTGCGCCGAAAGATACGGCAGCACCTTTTCAAAATTTCCCGCGCGAACGGCGAATCCGATCGTCACCGCCGGATTCAAATGCGCGTCGCTGCTCCCGCACGCAATCGAAGTGAATACGCCCGCCATCACCGCCAGCGCCCATCCCGCGGTGATCACGATCCAACCGCTTGCCTCCGCCTTCGATTTTTTCAGCACGACGCCGGCAACGACGCCGTTGCCGAGCAAAATCAAAACGGCCGTCCCCAGGAATTCACCAAGAAATGGCGAAGTCATTCAAATTTCCTCTCGGAGCTCAAAGAAATCGTGGCCTGTAAATCTACAAATTCCGCGATCGCGCCTACGCGTCGATCCAATCAAACGAGCGCGTCACCGCTTTCTTCCACTGCCGGTACAATCCTTCGCGCTCCGCTTCTTCGACGCGCGGCTTCCAAGTTCGATCGACAGCCCACTTCGATCGCAACTCATCCAAGTCCGAAAAAAATCCGACCGCGAGTCCCGCCGCATACGCCGCACCCAGCGCCGTAGTTTCCTGTACCGCCGGCCGCACCACTTCGCGATTCAAAATGTCCGACTGAAACTGCATCAACAATTCGTTCTTCACCATCCCGCCATCGACGCGCAGCGACTCCAGTGAAATCCCCGAATCCTTCTCCATCGCCTCGACGACTTCGCGGCTCTGAAACGCCGTTGCTTCCAGCACTGCGCGCGCCAGATGCGCCTTGTTCGCGTATCGCGTCAACCCCACAATCACTCCGCGCGCGCTCTCTTTCCAGTACGGCGCGTACAATCCCGAAAACGCCGGCACAAAATAAACTCCGCCGTTGTCCTCGACGCTCCGCGCCAGCGATTCCACATCCGCGCTGCTTCTCGATAATTCCAAGATTGTCCCGCAGCCACTGCACCAGCGCTCCCGTGATCGCGATGCTTCCTTCCAGCGCATAGCGCGCCGGCTCTTTGCCCAGCTTGTACGCCACCGTCGTCAACAATCCAAATTTCGACGGCACAATTCGCTCGCCCGTATTCATCAGCAAAAAGCATCCGGTCCCGTAAGTGTTCTTCACTTCGCCCGGACGAAAACAAGTTTGTCCAACAAGCGCTGCTTGCTGATCTCCCAAAATTCCTGCGATAGGCACACCGGAAATCTGAGCAAGCGTTCCAGTACCGTAAATTTCGCTGCTAGAACGCACTTGCGGCAAAATCGCCCTCGGAATCTCAAACGCCGACAGCAACTTTTCATCCCAATCCAGTGTTTGTAAGTTTAGGAGCTGCGTTCGGCTCGCATTGGTGACGTCGGTGATGTGCTTGCCGCCGTCAGGGCCGCCCGTCAGATTCCAGACGAGGAAAGTATCGATGTTTCCGAATAACAGGTCGCCGTTTTCCGCCGCTTCTTTTGCGCCCGCGACGTTGCGCAAAATCCATCGCAATTTCAGCCCGCTGAAATAGGTACTGAGCGGCAGGCCCGTCTGCTCGCGAAACCGGTTTTGTCCGCCGTTTTTCGCGAAGTGCGCGACGTCGTCCGCAACGCGTGTGTCTTGCCAGACCAGCGCGTTGGCAATCGGGCGTCCGGTCTTGCGATCCCACACAACGGTTGTTTCGCGTTGGTTGGTGATTCCGATCGCCGCAAGATCTTCCGCTGCGAGTCCGCGTTTTTCGAGCGCTTCCGCGATTACTTCGTGCGTGCGCCGCAGGATCTCCAGCGCGTCGTGTTCCACCCAGCCGGGCCGCGGAAATATTTGCTCATGCTCTTTTTGCGCGACCGAGACAATTCGTGCCGAACGATCGAATACCATGAAACGCGTGCTCGTCGTTCCTTGGTCGATTGCACCGACGTAATCTTTCACTACCCGCTCTCCGGCTTCTTGAATAGACTTTTGGCACCAGGTCGATCCCGGAAGCATCGAGGGACTGCCGTGCATGCTCCCGCGCCACACGGGAATGTACGCGATTTCGACTTTAGTTGCATCTAATTAGAGAGGATGAACGAAAGGAAACTTCCATGAAGAGCACATCTCGGTTCTCGCGGACGCTCTTTACGATTTTGGCGCCCGCCCTTGCAGTTGGAATGTTTTTGTTCAGCGGCACGACAGTTCGCGCCGACTCGGTCACTACAACAGTTACCGCGGTCGGCAAGAAAGAAACGCCGCCTGAAATTAAAAGAGACGACGTGAAGTTGTACTCGGGCAAGGAGCAGATGCAAGTCGCGAACTGGCGGCGAGGCGACAGCCTTTTTATCGCCGTGCTGATCGACGACTCGCTCGATCCGCGCCTAGCGCAGAATTTCAACGACCTGAAAGCGTTCTTCATGGCGCAACCGCAATCCACGTACATCGCGGTCGCGTACAGCCGCAACGGAACCGCCGCTGTGGCGCAGGACTTCACACAAGATCATGCGCTCGCGGCGAAAGCGTTGCGTTTGCCTCTCGGAGCCGGCGGAGCTTTCACCAGTCCCTATCTGTCTGTGCAGGATTGGATGAAGCGTTGGCCCGATAACGGCGGCGATCGCCGTTCGATCATCATGATTTCTTCGGGTATCGACTATTTCCGCGGGAGCTTTGATCCAGTCGATCCCGATCTCGACTCGACGATCTCGCGCGCGCAAAAGCAGAACATCAACATCTGGACGGTTTACTTTCCCGATCAAGGACATCGCGGCCGCCGTCAGTTCCAAGCATTCAACGCGCAGTCGAACCTGAGCCGTCTCTCGGAAGAAACTGGCGCTGAGGCGTTCTATCTCGGCAGCGGATTTCCGGTCTCGCTGAAGCCGTACTTCGACGAGATTGCGGATCACCTGAAGAATCAATACTTGCTTACGTTTGAAGGCAACGGCGGCAAGAAAGGGAAGTTCGAGCGCATTCGCCTGAACACTGAAGTTCCGAAGATCGAATTTATGGTTCCTTCGGAAGTATTTCTGCCGGCGGAATAACTTCCTTCCAATCGAAATGGCGAAGGGGCGCAGCAGTTGCTGCGCCCCTTTGTTTTTCAAGGATTCATAGTGCCGACGAACGGAAAAGTTTTTAGGGTGGGCGGCGCCGGGCGGAGCAAGCCCCGCCCCTACAAACGGGAAGAAAAGTTCGGGTGGCTAGTCGTCGGAGCCGGTCAACGACACGGCGCGCGTCGATTCGCGAATCACCAATTCCGGGCTCATCTTTTGATTCGCTATCGTCCACTCGCGCTTTTCCAGCGACGCGTTGATGCCTTCCATGATGATGTTGACGGCGAGCCCGCCCATCGCTTCCATCGGCTGGCGAACGGTGGTTAGCGAAGGCGCCGACAAGAACGAGGGAGCGACATCGTCAAATCCCGTCACCGAGCACTGCTCCGGCACTTTCACTCCGGCCTTGGTCAATGCGCGCATAGCTCCCAGCGCCGACAAATCGTCGAACGCCATGAGCGCCGTAAACTTTTTCTTTCGCTGCAGGAGTTCTTCTGCAAGTCGAAATCCCGCCTCGAAGCTCGAAGTCGGGTCGAGCGACTCCGGCAACTGCTGCACCAGCACCGGATCGATCTCGAGCCCGGCCGTCTGCGCAAACTTCTGAATGCCGCGCCAGCGCGGCGCGCTATCGATCAACATCTTCGGTCCGCGAATAAACGCAATCTTGCGATGCCCCAGCTGATAAAGATGTTCGAGCGCCATCCGCGCACCGACTTCGTTATCGACCATCACCGAACTAATCACATTGCCCGGCAATTCCCAACCGATCGTCGCCGCTGGGATATTTCGCTTCGCCAGGTCGCCCAGCAGTTGGATATCGACGAACAGCCAGTTCGCCACAACGATCAGCGCCTCGACGTGCCGCTCCATCAGCATCTCGAGATATCGTTCAAATCGATTCCGCTGGTTGTGCGCATCGGCAAAAATCGGAACGTAGGATTGTTGATAGAGAGAATTTTCGATCCCACGCATCACCATCGTGCAAAACGGATCGGTGATGTCGAAAAACATCACGCCGACACTGTGCGTCCGCTTGCTGCGCAGAAATCGCGCCATCGCATTCGGGCGATAGCCGAGCTTCCGCGCGACTTCTTCAATGCGTTTTTTTGTTGCGGGAGCGATGTAGCGCGCGAGCGGCGCATTATTGAGGACGATCGAAACGGTGGCGGGCGAGAATCCGCTCTGCGTCGCGACGTCGCGCATCGTCACAGCCGTGTTTTTCCCGCCGGCGCGCTTCACGTTCTGCCGATCCTCGGGATCCATCATCCGGCCAGATTCAGTCAATTTGCAACGCCTCCAACGGTCGAGGCCCTATTCGGCTGGCACTTCAAACGACAACGGCTCGCGGAAACCTTTTGTCTTCCACACGCCAAATGCGATGCCCACGATCATCCAGATGCTGCCGACGATCATCGCTTTGCGGCTCAGGCTCACCCACAGCGCTAGACAGATGACGAATCCGACGACGGGCGGAATCAGGTTCCAAATTTTCTTTTCCGGCGCCCGCACGAAGTAGCGCAAGAAAGCCGCCGCATTTACGCCCATAAACGCGATGAGCGCGCCGAAATTCAACATTTCCGCGCCCAGTCCATAATTCAGGAAAAATGCGCCGATCAAAACGATGACTCCGATAAAAATGACGTTATTGCGCGGCACGCGATTCTTGGCATCAACCACGCCGAAGAACGACTTTGGCAGCGCATTGCTGCGCCCCATGCCGAAGAGCAAGCGAGCCGCGCCAAGCTGCGCGCCCATGCCCGAACCGAAATTCGCGAGCAGCAGTGTCCAGCCGACGATGGGAAACAGCGGCGCCCACGCGCGACCGACCGTGTAAACGTAAGCCGTATCGACGTCGGGGAATTTTTCCGCCGCGGGCCAGATCAACTGCGCGACATAGACTTCGACCGCCGACAGCAACCCGATCACAATGCACGTCAGCACCGTAGCCAAGAGAATGTTGCGCCGCGGGTTCTCGGCCTCTTCTGAAAGCGTCGATATACCGTCGAATCCGATGTAAGTCAGCACTGCGATCGAGGTGCAACCAAACAGCGCCGTGTAGCTGAACGTCTGCTTGTCGTAGAACGGCCGCAGGAAAAAGGCCGGATCGTCATGCGGGTGACCGAAGATGTAGCGCGCCGCGGCGACGATCACCACGGCAACGACCGCGCCCATCACGATGGCCATCACCGCGTTGACGCGCGCCGACGTTTTGACGCCGCGAATATTCAGCAGTGTAAATACGACCGCGAAGAAAATCTTCCAGCCCCAAGTGGGAACTCCGGGCGCAAACACATGCGCCTGTTGCGCGCACCAGATCGTGCAGATCAGCGGATTGAGCATGTAATCCATCACCATGCTCCAGCCCGTCACGTAGCCAAGGCCCGGATGAATTTCCTGCGCGACGTAAGTGAACGCCGAACCCGCGCTGGGATACGCACGCGCCATGCGTCCGTAGCTGATACCGGTGAAGAGCATCGCCACCATCGCGATCAGAATCGCGGTGACGACGTGTCCGTGGCCGCGATCGCTCAGAACGCCGAACACCGACATCGGCGCCACCGGCTGAATCACAATCACGCCGTAGAGAATCAAATCCCAGAGCGTGAGCGTCCGGCGCAGGCCGGGTCCGCTGCTCGTGGTTGCTACACTGGCTTCAGTGCTCAATTCGACCTCGTGGCGTCTCGCGGCATACAGTACGGCCTAAACGGATGAACGCAGGCTAAATATTGAATCGTTTGAATGGGGCATCTTGCGGGATATCCGGTCTCCAAGCAAGCGCAATTTTGCCGTGCGAGCCGCAGCAATAACGCTCCGTGCGATACTGGGTTTTGACGGATTTGTGACGGAACTTTTGACGGAAACCCGGCCCATGTACGCATTTTCTCAACTCTGCGAATCGATCGCCGCGACCACCAAGAAGCTCGAAAAGATCCAGCTTGTCGCCGATTATTTCCGTTCGCTGCACGGTGAGCTCGACAACGAGGCGCTCGGCGCGCTTTATCTCTGCGGCCGCGTTTTTCCTCGCCGCGAAGAACGCGTCCTCTCCGTCGGCTTCTCGGTGATTCTGCGCGCTGTCTCGGCGATCTCTGGCAAAGAGCCGCACTCGCTCGCCCCGACCCTGCGACATCACGGCGATATTGGCGCCGGAGCCGAGGAGATTCTGGCCGAACAGAGCGCGCCGTCTGGGATGCGGCTGACCGACATTGCGGATGTCTACGATGCATTGGCGCGGCAACGCGGGCCGACAGGGAAGCAGGCGCTATTCGAGGAGGCTCTGAGAAAGCTTTCTGCGCTCGAAGCGAAATACTTCATCAAAATCTGTACCGGCGAACTGCGTATCGGATTGAAAGAGAGTTTGGTCGAAGAGGGAATCGCGCGCTGCTATGAGCAACCGTCCGCGATCGTACAGCGCGCGAACATGTTGACCGGCGATATCAGCGAAACGCTTCGGCTGGCTGCCGAAGGGCGACTGGCTGGGTTGCAAATCGAACTGTTCCGGCCGATCTCCGTCATGCTGGCTAGCCCCGTTGATACCGCGGCGGAGCTTGTCGAAGTCTTTCCCAATGGAACGCTTGTCGAGGAGAAATTCGATGGCATTCGCGCTCAAATTCATAAGCGCGGCGAAACCGTCGAGATGTATTCGCGCACGCTCGATCGCGTCACGGAATTTCCCGAGTTGGCCGGGCCGCTGCGTAAAGTTCCCGGCGACTTTATTCTCGATGGCGAAATTATCGGCTGGCGCGACGGGCGCGCGATCCCGTTCACCGAACTCCAGCAGCGCTTGGGACGGAAACAGATCGATCTTTTTACATCGACGCTCGTGCCTGTGAGTTTCATCGCGTTTGATCTACTGTTGCTCAACGGAGAATCCCTGCTCGACCTCGAACTCGCCGAGCGCCGCTTGCGCATGACGAATATGCTCGCGCCGCACGAGCGTCCCGAGTTGCAATTCACGCGCGCCGAGCTTTGCAGCACGGTTGAGGAAATCGAAGCGGCATTCGTCTCGGCGCTCGCAAAAGGGAACGAAGGGCTCGTCGCGAAAGGGCCGCAATCGCC
The DNA here is from genome assembly GCA_963850795.1 of uncultured Acidobacteriota bacterium. GTDB lineage: Bacteria > Acidobacteriota > Terriglobia > Acidiferrales > UBA7541 > Acidiferrum. The sequence continues at coordinate 331,351 of CAWKNS010000021.1, forward strand.
ATATGTGCCCGGTCGCCGCGGCCAATATTGGATCAAGCTGAAGCGTCCGCTTGCCACGCTCGATGTCGTCGTGACGCGAGCCGAATACGGTCACGGAAAGCGGCGTGGATTGCTCTCCGACTACACCTTTGCCGTCCGCGACACCGATTCTGGTGAAGGCGCTGATCGTCTCGTCAATATTGGCAAAGCATACTCTGGCGTGACCGACGCCGAAATCGCGCACCTCACCAAGTTTTTCCTTGAGCACACGGTCGAAGATCACGGCGCATGTTCGCGACGTCGAGCCGGTCATCGTGATGGAAATCGCCTTCAATAACATCCAGAAGTCGAACCGCCACGACTCCGGATTCGCGCTGCGTTTTCCCGAATCGTACGCCTGCGCGACGACAAACCCGTCAGCGATATCGATACGTTGTCACGCGTACGTGAAATTTTTGCCAGCCAGTCGCCGCCGTCGGAAATCGACAAAAAATCAGAACGCTAGCTTGCCCGAACGAACAGGCTCGCAATCAACGCCGCCTGCGCGGGCTCTCGCAGCACGGTCTCGACGCGAGTGACGCTGCCTGTCCGTATGTACAGGTCCGACAATCCACAAGGACGGTATCTTTTAGAGAAAAGAAACCTGGATTGGCCCACAACGCTTGTGGTGAAAACGGAGTCTAATACTGTGAGGGGCCCGGTCCCAGCCGCGGTCAGGTCAGAAATAAATATGGGCAAGGGCTCACTCGTTCCAAAACAACTCAGCGCGACGCCTTTCTTGTCGCACGCATCGGGCTTTGTCGTGGTGTTTTTTCTCTCGATGTGGCTGCGCGCGTTTTCGCTGCAGTCCGACCCGATTCTGCAAGGTTATCTGCAGGTCACGACGGGCTTGCTCGCTTTTGTTTTCGCCGCTGTCACCCTCGTTCGATTCCAGGGCACACAAGACCGCATCTCTCTCATTCTCGGCTCCGGATTTTTGCTGAGCGGCACGCTGCTAACCGCGTCGAGCCTTTTGTTTTTTCAATTTTTGCAGGAAGCGCCGATTCATCTGCGCTGGGCGCCGGTTTCGTGGTGGGTTGGGCGCATCGTGCTGGGATTGCTGCTCGTCGTGGCGTTGCTCGTCGAGCATTTTTTGCCGCGTTCGCGGCGGCCGAGGCTCGAAATTGCGGGCGCGCTGTTCGCCGTCGTGGTGATGACGTAGGGGATCACGGCGTTGCTGCGGCGTTTTCCCGCGGAGACTTCGCCGCATCCGCTCGCGTTCATTCCGAATCCATCGCAGCTTTTGCCGGCGGCGTTGTTTTTGGTGGCGCTGGTGTGGTTCCGGCGGCGCTTGCAGATTGAAGATTCGGCGTTCGATCGCGCGCTGTATTCGGCCGCGTGGATGAACGTCGCGGCGCAGCTTGCGGCATCGCAATCGACGCGGCTGCTGGATTCGCCGTTTGTTTTGGCGCAGGCGTTGACGGTGACGAGCTATGCGGTCGCGCTCGGCGGAGCGCTGCTCGACAATGCGCGATTGTTCGAGCAAGTGCAGCATCTTGCGGTCAGCGATCCCTTGACGGGGCTTGCCAATTATCGGCGGCTGCTCGATGTGTTGGAGAGCGAAACCGAGCGCACGAATCGCAATGGGCGATCGTTCGCGGTGTTGCTGCTCGATCTCGATGGGCTGAAGAAAATTAACGATACGTATGGGCACCTGACGGGCAGCCGCGCTTTGTGCCGGCTGGCGGATACGCTGCGCATTCATTGCCGCGCGATCGACACGGCTGCGCGTTATGGTGGCGATGAATTTGCGCTGATATTGCCGGAAGCGGGGGAGCCCGAAGCGCAACAGGTGGCTGCGCGTATTCGCGAAGTGCTCGCGCGAGATGCCGAGATGCCGCCGGTGTCGGCCAGCATCGGAATTTCGACTTATAACGGGAACGGCGAACGGATTGAGAAGTTGCTGTCGGAAGCGGACGAGCATCTGTATGCGGAAAAAGCGCAACGCAAGGCGCCGAACGCGGCACCGATTGCGCCAGTGGATATTCGCCGCCGCGCGCAGAAAGCGTGAACGGTTGCGTCGTGCACACAATGCGCGCTACGATTCGCGAAGCGTCTACTTCGTTTTCGTAATCCTTCAATTGCTCGGTGATTTTCGATTTGTCGCCGACGACTACGATGGTCATCGACTCTGGCTTGATGTATTTCGTCGTCATCGCTTGCACCTGAGCTGGCGTGACGGCGTTCACTTTTTGCACGTACGTTTTCAAGTAGTCGTCGCTCAATCCCTGCAGGTCGACGTAACGCAACTGGCCAATCAACGCCTGGCGCGATGAATTCTGAATTACGAAGAGTCCCGAGATGTAGCTCTGGATTCCCTTGAGTTCTTCGTCGGGCGGCGGCTGCTGTTGGAGCCGCGTGATCTCGCCGAAGATTTCTTTCAGCGACGCGCCGGTGTCTTTGGTGGTGACGTCGGCGACTTCAGCCCAGTAGGCATCGTGATATCGCTGACGAAACCTGGCTGCGCGGCGAATAGGTGTAGCCTTTTTGCTCGCGAATGTTGGTGGTGATGCGCGAAGCGAACGAGCCGCCGAGCAACGAGTTGGTCACGCCGAGCGTGATGCTGTCGGGGTTCGTCGGGCCTGCCACCGGCAGTCCCGCATAGATCGTCGATTGCGGCGCGCCGGGACGATCGGTCACGTCGAGTAGTCGCTGCGTTTTCGGCGAAGCCGGCCGATTTTCCGGCGGCGTGCCTTTTGCCCATGTGCCGAAACTTTCGGCGATGGCTTTCTTCATTGCCGCAGCGTCGAATTTTCCCGCGACATAAAGATGTGCGCGCGCGGCGCCGAAATTGGCCGCGTAAAATTTTCGCGCGTCATCGATCGTCAATGCTGTTGATGCTGGCTTCGGTCGGCAATACTTCGCCGTAGGGATGGTCGCCGTACATCAGCTTGCGAAAGCGAGCGAGCGCGATTTGCGCTGGCTGCGTCTTCGATACTGCGATTTGTCGCAGCATGTTGGTCTTGATGCGCGCGCAGTTCCGATTCTGGCAGCAGCGGATTTTCGACGACGTCGGCGAGCAGTTTGACCGAAGCCGGGCCGCTCTCGGAGAGCACATCGACAGCGACGGTTGTTTCGTCTACGCCGACGCCGATGCCGAGCGAGCTGCCCATTTGCGCGGCGGTTTGCGCCACTTGCTCCGACGACATCGACTTCGTGCCTTCTTTCATCAATTCGCCGGTGATGTCGGCGAGGCCGAGCTTGTCGGTGGTTTCGTCGATGTTGCCGCTGCGCAGCGCAAGGCTTACGGTGACCTTCGGAATATTTCCGTAGGGCACGAGCGAAACTTTCATTCCGTTTGGCAGCGAGTATGTTTCATGCGCCGGCACGGTGAACGCTTTCGGCGCGCTGCCCGGCAGGTGGCGTTTGTTTTTGCGTAGGCGCGGCATCGGCGGTCGCTTGCGCGCGAGTCATCGTAGAAAAGGGAAGCAACATCGCTGTGCTCAGCGCCGCTGTTACCAAAACTTGCTTCACTCCCGATCCGCTCATCCATTCCTCCGTGCCGCTTCGCATGCGCTATTCGATTCGTTGAATTCTCGCGTGGAAAATGTTCACGGCTTCGCTCCCGCCGCAGGTGCCGGCTCGGCTGCCGCTGCTTTCGGCTCTACTACGAGCACCGTGCGATTCTCTGGTCGCAAATATTCCGCCGCCGTTTTCTGCAGCAACTCCGGCGTCACTTTGTCGAGTTGTGTCGCCAGCGTATTCACTTTCCCCGGATCGTCGTCAAACAGCGCAAAGCTCGCCAGAATATCCATCAAGCCGAATCCGCCTTGCGTCCCAAACGTGTCGTACAAATCCGATCGCGCTTTCACCAGCGCGCGATCGAGCGTCTTCTGATCGACGGGCTTCGTCCGCAGCGGCTCAATGACGCCATCCATCGCGGAGATAATGTCGTCCGGTTTGGTCGACGGATCGTACATAACGTCCGCGATAAACAGCATCGGTCCCTGATAGTTGTAAGGATTTCCGAGCAGATTGATGCCGCCCTCGACTCCGCCGGTGTAGCCGCGCTTCTGCACCAATTCCTGATGCAGCAGGCTGTCGTCGCCTTCGATCAAAATCTGATCGAGCAAAATCATCGCGTAATATTCCGGCGTGCCGCGCTCGGGAGCGTGATACGCAATGGCCAGCGCCGGCCGCTTCGTCAACGCGTCCGTTTTCGTCTCGCGCTTTTCTTTTTCCTGACGCGGCTCTTTCAGATCCGGCTGCGGCGGCAAGTTCGACGACTTCAGCGGCCCAAAATATTTCTCGACAAATTTCTTCGCCTCCGCCGGATCGAAATCGCCGACAATCGCCAGCGCCGCATTGTTCGGCGCGTAGTACGTCTTGAAAAAGTCCTGCACCTCGTTAAGTTTCGCCGCCTCGATGTCTTTGATGTCGCCGTAAAAATTGTGCGCGTTGTACCAGTTCGTGTTCGCATACTGCGGCATGTCGAGCCACGGAAATCCGCCGAGCGGGCGGTTCAACACGTTCTGCTTCACTTCGCTGCCGACGACGCCTTGCTGATTCGTCAGATTCGCATCCGTCACCGCAAGCCCGCCCATGCGATCGGCTTCCGCCCACAGCGCGGTCTCCAGCTTGTTCGCCGGCAGCACCTCAAAATAATTCGTGAAATCGAACCGCGTCGATCCATTCAAAATTCCGCCATTCGTCTGCACCAGCTTGACGAACTCCATCTTCCCGAGATTTTGCGAGCCCTGAAACATCATGTGCTCGAACAGATGCGCGAAGCCGGTGCGGTCGCGCGGCTCGATGCGAAATCCGATGTGGTAATAAACTCCGACGCAAATGATCGGCGAAGTGTGATCGGGCGAAAGCACGACGCGCAGCCCGTTCGGCAACTTGTAGTACTCGACGGGGATCTTGATTTCCGCTGCCCGCCGCCGCTCGACCGGTCGACGCTAAGCCTCGGTGCTCGCCGCGCCTTCCGCCGTCTTCGCGGAGCAGCAGCCATCCGCCGCGATAAGCTCCTGCTCCGCCGCCAAACGCCAGCGCCAACGCCACGGCTCCCGCCGCGCCCACTCGTACCACACGCATCACTTTGCCCACAGTTCCACCCTCCCAATCTCTACATACAGACGCAAATCCCGCCGCGAAGTTTCAGCCAACCGGCTCTAAACGAGACCCGCGCAGCACCCAAGAACGCGCGCAGAACTCGATTAGTGAACTGCACGATGCTGCACTTTTTCTTTCGACTCCAGCGAAAACCGCGGCTCTCCCACCGCCCCATCCAGGATGCGCGCCGCGACGTATTCGCCCACCGCCGGCCCATGCTTGAATCCGTGCCCCGATCCGCCGCCGACAAACCACACATTCTCTGCCTCGGGATGCCGGTCGATCAAAAAGTCCCCGCTCGAAGTATTTTCATACTGGCAAACACGCGTCTCCACAATCGGCGCGCCACGCAGCGCGGGAAATCGCCGCTCGACGTAAGCGCGCACCTCTTCCGCCGCCGCTTCCGTCACAATCCGCGACTGCGTATCGGGATCGACCCGCGCTCCATGCTTGTCGGGCGCAATCTTGAATCCGCGCCCCTCGATATCCGGCATCCCGTAATTTTCGTCGCCCTGAAACAGAAACGTCGGTAAGGACGCCGGCGAAAACCGCGCATCGCCCGGGGGCACGCCAAAAAAATAAATCTCCTGCCGCGTTGGAAAAATCCGCTCGCCCAGCACGTCGGGAAAAATCTTCCCCAGCCACGAGCCGCAAGCAAAAATAAAAGTGTCCGCCTCAAACTCTTCGCCGCCGCGCGTTTGCACCGACAACAACCCCTTCGCCCCACTTCCAATCGCCGGCGTTAGCACTTCGCCGACGCGATATTCCACGCCGTTAAAAATCGCATCTTCCACCACCGCCGCCACCGCGCGCCGCGCCATCAACACGCCGCTCGTCGGCTCAAAAATCCCCGTCGCGATTCCATCGAAGTTGATTTGCGGATGCCGCTTCTCCAGCGCGCTCCGATCCAACTGCTGAAATTCCACGCCGCAGCGCGTCAGCGTCTCCGCCGTCGCACCAATCCGCGAGTCGCCTTCTCCCGCCAGCCACAGCACGCCCGTCTCATGAAACAATCCCGGCCGCTTGAATCCAAAAAACTCCTTCCACTGTTCCAGCGAATTCTGCGACATCCGCGTATAAATCTCGTCCGCGCCGTATCCCATCCGAATGATGCGCGACTCGCCCGCCGAACTCGCGCGCGAATTCCCCGGCCCATACGCATCCACGAGCAGCACGCGCTTGTCTCGCCGCGCGAAATGCGACGCCGTCCACGCCCCAAAAACTCCCGCCCCGACCACAACCACATCAAATCGTTCCATCGCACCAATCCCGCTTGAATAAAACCCGCACAAATCCTATCCCATCCGCCTCCTGCCGCACCATACAGCACGATTGCCGCATGCGGCGCGCGTATCGTGACCCTCAAAATGTTCTCATCCATCGCATTTTCCCGCCACCGCCGCCAAACTGATAAGCTACGTCCCGCAAAATTCAAAATCTCACTCGTCTTGCCGAACCTCCCGGAGGCCCAATGCGTCGCCGTTCCTTCATCGCCACAATTCCTGCCGCTGCGGCGGCGACGGCGTCACTCACCAGCGCCGCCTCCGCCGCAGAACTCCGTATCGAACAAAGCCGCCGCCGACACAACCGACCAGCCCCTCCCCAAATTCCAAGCCGCCGGCGAAGAAAAATTCTCCCGCCCCGACGTCCACGCCGGTGATCGCCCCTCTGGCGCCAGCTTCGCCAGCCGCTCCGCCGCGATGGGCTGCAACGGCGCCGCAGGCACCGCGCATCCGCTCGCCACGCTCACCGCCATCGAAACTCTCAAGCGCGGCGGCTCCGCGGTCGATGCCGCCATCGCCGCCAACGCCTGCCTCGGTTTTCTCGAGCCCACCAGCTCCGGCATCGGCGGCGATTGCTACGCGATGATCTGGGATCCGAAACTTTCCAAAGTCGTCAGCCTCGCGGGCTCCGGCCGCTCTCCCAAAGCGCTGACGCTCGAAACCGTCCGCGCCCGCTCGCCTAAAGGCTACATCGCTCCGCTCGGCGCAATCTCGGTCTCCGTTCCCGGCGCGCTCGACGCCTGGTGGACCCTGCACCAGCGCTACGGCAAATTGAAATGGGCCGAACTCTTCGAGCCCGCGATTCATCTCGCTGAATCCGGCGTGCCCGTTCCGCAAATCATCGGCGCTTACATCAAGCGCAATCTCGCCGCCTTCACGCGCCCCGATTCCGGCGTCGAAGAAACCGCCAACGCGATGCACACCTGGGCGCCCAACGGCAAAGCGCCCAACGAAGGCGACGTCTTCCGCAATCCCGATCTCGCGCGCACTTACCGAATGATCGCCGAGGGCGGCCGCGATGCCTACTACGACGGCCCCATCGCGCAAACCATCGAAGCCTATTTCAAACGCATCGGCGGCTGGATCACGCGCGCCGATCTGCGCGAACAGCACGCCGAATGGCTCGATCCGCTCGTCACCAACTATCGCGGCCTCGACGTCTACGCGATGGCCGCGAACACGCAGGGCCTCGCCACACTCCAGCTGCTCAACATCGTCGAGAATTTCGATCTGCGCGGCATGGGATTCCAATCCGCCGCGTCGCTTCACACGCAAGTCGAAGCCAAGCGGCTCGCCTACGAAGATCGCGCGCGCTACTACGCCGATCCGCACTTCGCAAAGATGCCGATCGAGTGGCTGATCTCAAAAGCCTACGCGGCAGAGCGCGCCAAGCTTATCAAGCCCGACTCCATTCTCGATCCTGTCCATCCCGGCCAGGCGCCGAGCCACGGCGACACCACCTATTTCACCGTCGCCGATTCCACCGGCATGATGGTCGCCAGATTCAATCCAATTTCCGCGGCATGGGGTCGGGTCTGGTCGCCGACGGCCTCGGCTTCATGTTCCAGGATCGCGGCGAACTTTTTTCGCTCCAAGACGGCCATCCAAACATCTACGCGCCCGGCAAGCGCCCGTTCCAGACGATCATTCCGGGCTTCGCCGTCAAAGATGGCAAGCCGTGGATGTCGTTCGGCGTGATGGGCGGCGACATGCAGCCGCAAGGCCAGTCGCAGATCATCATCAATCGCGTCGACTACGGCCTCGACATCCAAGCGGCGGGCGACAGCCCGCGCTGGCATCACGAAGGCTCGTCGCAATCGATGGGCGAAGACCTGACCGGGTCTCGGCCCGAAGGGCATTCTGCGGCTCGAAGCCGGCGTGCCCGAAGCCACACGCAAAGCGCTCGCCGACCTCGGCTGGCCGATCGGCGCGAGCGACGGTGGCTTCGGCCGCTACGAATGCATCGCGCCGCACATGGACGGCGACGATCGCGTCTACGCCGCCGCGAGCGAAATGCGCGCCGACGGCTGCGCGCTCGCCTATTGAGCGCCTCTCATTCCTCGACGGTCGCTACTTCTTAACCGTGTTCGCTGTCTTGATTTTTTCCGCCCAGCTCGCAAGCGTGTGAATCGCTTTCGAGTCGGTCGGGTCGAGGTGCAGCGGCGTGATCGAAACATCGCCCGCAAAAATCGCATGATAATCCGATTCGGGCGCGACGTCGGAATCGATGCGCTGCTCAAATAGCCAAAAATAAGATCGTCCGCGCGGATCCTTGCCTTCCTTCAACTGATTCCGCGTAATTTTTTTCGATTGCCGCGTAAACCTCACGCCGCCCTTCCACGGTTCCGGCACATTGATGTTGAGCAGCACCTGATCAGGCAATTTCTCGTTCAAGACAAGTTCGGCCGCAGTCCGCGCGATTCGCGCCGAAGGTGCGAAATCCACGCCCGACTTCTTCGAACACAGCGACATCGCCACCGCGGGAATGTGATGCAGCGCCGCTTCGCGCGCCGCTCCTACTGTGCCCGAGTAGTACGCGTTCTCGCCCAGATTCGCGCCGTAGTTGATCCCCGATATCACGATGTCGGGCGGTTCGGGCAGCAGCTTGTGCAGCGCCACGATCACGCAATCCGCCGGCGTCCCGTCGATCGCCCACTCGCGCTCCGCCACTTCGTGGCAAACGATCGGTTGCCGCAGCGTCAGCGACTGCGCCGCTCCGCTCTGCTCCCGGCTCGGCGCCACGATGCTGATCGTCCCGAGTCCTTCCATCGCGTCGCGCAGCGTCCGCAGCCCAACCGCCTGAATCCCATCATCATTCGTCAAGAGTATGTGCGTCATAGCACTTGCGATTTTAGCAGCAGCGCCCGTCACAAACGTAATCCACAGCCGAGTCGGCAACACTCGCCGATATCTTCAAGGCAACGACCGCACTCTTCCGCGTCTCTAACCAAAGGAGATTGCGCCCGGTTAGGATCGGTCTGGGCAGCATCGTGCACCCTTCTCGGTACGGTCGATCCGTTTTGCGGATTTCGCAAATGACTTACCACCGAAGAAATGATCGCGCGTCCGAAGTTATTCGCTCTTTCTTCGTAGGGTGTTTCTTGTAGTACGCGCCATCTCGGTTTGTTTTATTCTTCTCTGTACCGGGAGCGGTACTCGATCGGTCTAACGAATCATGCTTCCAGCAAGCTTCCAGGGCATGTCGTCACGGAAGAAAGCGCGGCTCGCATTTCTCTCCGCGCTGATTCTTCTATTTGGCTGCGGCCTCGCGGCTACCATCACCATTGCGCGCTTCATTCGCGCCGCCAAATGGGCCGCGCATAGCTACGAAGTTCAGGTCGGCCTCGGCGATCTGCAAACCTCGCTCTCCAACGCGGCCCGGACACGCACCGTCTATCAGAATTCGGGAGACGAAACGACTCTCGCCGAATACCCCGCAATGAAACGCCGCGTTCACAACGATCTCACTCAACTCCGCGATCTCGTCCGCGACAATGCATCCCAATCGGGGCTGGCTTTGCAGCTCGACGACATCGTTTTGCGCCGGCTCGAACTGATCGACGCCGCCATCGAAATGCGTCGCGCGGGGCCACTGGACGACGCCACACAACTGCGTCTGAGCCGCGAAAACGTCAACGCCGTCGCGGACTTCATGGAAGTCTACGCAGCGCATGATGGACGAGGAAGAAAAACTCCTCGGCCACCGTCGCGAGCTTTTTGGTTCTCTCTTTTTCTGGGTGCTCTTCATTCTCGGCGCGGGCTTCGTGTTCGCGGTCGTGCTGCTCTGGATTCACTTCCGTCTGCTGAGCAGCGAGTTGGTCGAACGGGAAAGAATGGAAGAAAGCGCGCGCCGCCTCAGCGTGCGCGTATTGCAACTTCAGGACGAAGAGCGCCGAAAATTTTCGCGCGAATTGCACGACAGCCTCGGCCAGTTGCTGGCCGTCGCCAAAATGCACATGACCGTGCTGCTCGAAAAAAATCCGCACGACGAATTATTGAAGGAAATCGACCAGCTTCTGACGGATTCCGTCACCGAAACGCGCACCATCTCGCATTTGTTGCATCCGCCGCTGCTCGATGAAGTCGGCATCGCGTCCGCAGCCCGCTGGTACGCCGAAGGATTCGCCAAGCGCAGCGGCATCGAAATCGTCGCCGACATTCCCGACGATCTGCAGCGCATGTCGCGCCCCGCGGAATTGGTCTTGTTCCGCGTCTTGCAGGAATCTTTGACGAACATCCATCGCCACTCGCGCAGCTCGCGCGCCGAAATCTCGCTCCAAACCAACGCCAAAGGCGCGATCCTGCGCATCCGCGACTACGGCAAAGGCATCCCTCGCGAAATGCTCCAGAATTTCATGTCCACCGGCACCAACGTCGGCGTCGGCCTCGCCGGCATGCGCGAACGCGTCCGCGAACAAGGCGGCCACTTCGACCTCCAATCCGACCGCAACGGCACCACCATCACGGTGATCATGCCGACAGCGCCCGCCGAATCTGCCCCGCCCCTGACCGCACCGCTACCTGCCGACTAGTCGCAGTCGGGCTTCATTGCGTTGTTCGCTTGATTTTAAAAGGGGGCATTCGCGCTGAAACTTAGCGGCCCGCGACTTGACTCAAGCGATATTCATTGGCCTGCGCGGTACGCCGCTCCTGAATCTTCACTCGAACTTCACCGCTGGCATCGCAAATATACTCTTCTTCCACCCAAAGACTTTGCCCATTGCCGTAATGCTTGACGGGATGCTGCTTCAGATCACTTAAGCCGCGCAGTTCTGGGTCGAATGCCACTCGAATTTCTTCCCAGTTGCTGATATCGCCTTCGGGCTGATTGTCCGGGCCGAATTTGGAGCATTCCAGATAACGAAAGTGACCGATATTGTGAGCCGGATGGTACGAGCGAGCGCTCCGCAGCGGTACTTCGCCTTTCGCCGGAAGCTTGATACCGCGCGGGAAAATAACGTCGAAGATCACGTTGTTCCCGGCGTCCGCCTCACGCCACACGCCGAAGTTCCGTGTAAATTGATCGCGGAGTGGCTTCGCTTCTTTTCCTTCCGCCCCAATCGCCAAACCGATCGCGGTCGCCGAACGCATATACGCGGAGCGGCGCACTCTTCGCCCGAAAGTTTCCTTCAACACGCGCGCAACGGGAGGCAACTCGGAACCTCCGCCCGTCAGATACAACGTATCGATGGGATAGTCGGGATTGGCCGCCAACACTGCTTCCACCACGTCGCGAGAGGATTCGATCAGCGGCCGGCATTTTGTATAAAACGCGTCGACGCCGATCGAGATTTCTTCCCAATCTTTTCGAACTCGGCCCAGATCAATGCTGAGCTTGCGGCTGTTTGGGCTGAGAGCTTCTTTCTTCTCGCGGCATTCTTCAAACAGCAGATACCACTCCGCCGAGGTGAGCGACTCCTCGTCGGGCTTGGGTCTTGCGCCATGTTCCAGCGCGAGGAAAGCTAGAATCTCGTCGAAGTCATCGCCACCCAGATCCGGGAGACCGTCGCTGGCGATGACTCCGTGTTCCGTCTCGCCCAAATCCAGAATAGAGACGTCAAATGTGCCGCCGCCCAGGTCGTAAACCAGCAGCCCGCTGCCCGCTTTGATCTTGCGGTCGGAAGTGTTGAGGTTCGCGAATTCCAGCGCGGCGGCCGACGGTTCGTTCATCAATCCCAGGACTTCAAAGCCCGCGTTGCGTGCGGCGTCTTCGGTCAAAAATCGTTGATTGGTGTTCGCGTTCGCGGGCACACCCAGCATCACTTGAAGCTTCTCTTTTTTCCCGATTTTTCCCAGCGTGGATTTGTGCAGGAGTTCGCTGCGCAAGGCCGACATCATTTCCGTGATCGCTTGCCCGATATGGATGTGATGGTTATCGACGACGATTTCGGTGTTCGGACCGGCTGTCTTCAAATAGCGTTTCAGCGAACGAATCAGAGTCCAGCCTGGCTTGCCCTGCATTTCCAGAGCTTGCCAGCCATAAGCACGTTCGGCGTCGGAGATCGCCATCACGGAAGGGAAAAAATCCTTAAAGCTTCCGTCGGAAGATTCAAAATTTACGAGGGGATAGTTTCCGCGGTCTGCGGTTGCAACTACGATTCGCGTCGTTCCAAAATCAATTCCAAGTCTTCACTGTGCTTCTATTTTAGAACCTTGCGATTTCTCGTCCAAGAGGCAAATCGGCGGAGCTGTGAAAATCGTTGGCCTGCAAGGCGAAGAATCGAAAAAATTGATTCAATCGCGAAAAGCATTTCGGAAGACGTCGAATCATTTCCGCGAAGGCCAGATCGGTCGCTTCGGGATCGAATCGCGGTCCTTCATCGCGAGTAAAGGCGTGCTCGGCTGGATAGAGCAGCGTCTTGTAGTTCATGCCGGAAATTCGCAGCGCCGCATCGATCGTTTCGCGTCCTGCATCGGGGACGTGCGGGTCTTTTGTTCCGAAAATCATCAAAAGTTCACCGCGAATTTCCTTTGCGCGCGCCAGCGACCCGGCATCCGCGTCCTGGCCGAGCTTGCCGTCATGTACTCCCGTCGCGTAGAAGCACACCGTGGCGCGCACATCCGGTTGGAACGCCGGCACGAAAGGCAAGATGGCCGCCGATGCAGAAACCAGTAGCGCCGATTTTTCCCGGCGCGACCTTGGGATGTCGCGAGAGCCAGTCCAAGCCAGCCCGGCAATCGGCATCAAAATGCGCAACGGGAGTCTTCAGGGCGTCTTGCTGGCCGCGCGTCTTCCCGGCGTCATCGAACGGGATCACCGTTCCGGCAGGCTCGATCTGCCGATAAATTTCCGGAGCGGCAACAACAAATCCGTAGCCCGCCAGCCGAACGCAGGCGCGCAGCGTGGGCGGAGTGAGCTGGAAGATGTCGGAATAACTCCAGATGCCGGGATATCGCCCTTCAGCTTTCGGTGCCGCAACAAAGGTCCGCATCGGCGGACCCGACATCGAAATATCCACATATTCAGTCGTGATGACCATGTGTTTGGTGAGTCTGGCGAAGACGCACGAGGCGCAGTCAAGCCTCGGATGTGCGTGCGCTGAGTATTTCGGGAAGAATTGCGGCAGGAAGGAAAAAAATCGAGATCTAAAAATGGTCGGGACGACTGGATTCGAACCAGCGACCTCACGCACCCCAAGCGTGCGCGCTACCAGGCTGCGCTACGTCCCGACCGGGGTAAAACCGACGCCGGTGAGGCGGCAGTCGTGCTAAAACGTCAAAAAATGGCCAGAACCGCGGAGAGCATCAAACTCGACGCGGGCTAGCCGAGATCAAGGTTATCACTGTCCCCGGCGTTCGAGAAGGGTCAAGAAGCCGCGGAGTGAGTCGCGCAGGTCGAGGAGCATCTTGCGGTTCAGAAGCTCAGCGGCGTTTTCGCCGGGCGCGTGCGGCGTGTGAGGAACTGCGAAGCGTGCTGATGGCGTGAGCTGCAAAGTTGGCGGTGGCGTCTGCGTCGGCGTGATGGGCGTGCTCGGATGCGGCCGCGTAGGCTCCGTGCGAGCCTTCCGCGCCGAGGCCGATCCGGCGCCTGCGGCGGCGGCGCGGGCGGATGGTTCGACGTTGATGGCGCCGTTGGTTTCGCGCAGATGGCGGCGCGCGCCGGCGATGGTAAATCCTTCGTCGTAGAGCAGGCGCTTGATCTTGAACACCATGTCGACGTCTTGCTGGCGATACATGCGGTGGCCGCTGGGGCTCTTCACCGGTTCGAGCATGGGGAACTCGGTTTCCCAGTAGCGCAGCACGAACGGCTTGAGATCGGACAGGCGGCTGACTTCGCCGATGCGATACAGGCGCTCGTCGTCGATGTCGGGTTGCAGTGCGGTAGCGGTGCTCATCGTCTCTCTTGAATTCTAACTGTTCTCACAATTTTAATCTCCGATCGGCCGGTGGCGATCAAGGGGCGGGGAACCTCTTCATCCTAGGCGAAATTTTCGCTGTGTCAACGGTACGGCCTGTGGCGGCCGTGCCGAAACATTTCGCACACAGCTGCAGAACGAACATCTACTTGCGCTCGTAAATCACGTGGCCGTCGAAAATCGTCATCTCTACTTTGGTGTTCTGAATATTGACTCGGGTGCGATCGAGAAAATATCGTCGGAGAGCACGACGATATCGGCGAGTTTGCCGGGTTCAATCGAGCCTTTCACTTTTTCCTGATGCTCGGCGAAAGCGGAACCGACTGTGTAGGCATGCACCGCTTGCGCGACGGTGATGCGCTGCTCGGGAATCCAGCCGCCGGGATTTTTGCCGTCGAGCGTGTGGCGCGTTGTGGCTGCGTAAATTCCCATCGACGGCGTCGAGCGGCGCGACCGGCCAGTCGGAGCCGAACGCAATAGTCGCTCCGGCATCGAGCAGCGATTTCCACGCATAGCTCGAGTGAATGCGCTCGGGACCGATGACTTTTTCAGCCCAGCGGCCGTCGTCGATCGCGTGGTACGGCTGCATCGAGGCGATGACGCCGAGCTTCGCGAAGCGCGGATAGTCCGCGGGATGAAGATGTTGCACGTGTTCGATGCGCGGGCGGCGATCGGCGGGGCCGTTGTCTTTTTCCAAGCGCGCGTAGAGATCGAGAATCGTGCTGATCGCGTGATCGCCGATGGCGTGGATCGTAAGCTGGAGTCCGGCTTTGTCGGCGGCGCGCATCTCGCCGTAAAACTTTTCCACGTCGAGAAGATCGGGACTCGCGAGTCCGCGTTCGACGGATTATTCGCAAACGGTTCGTCCATCCACGCGGTTTCGGAGCCGAGCGCGCCGTCGGCGAAGGCCTTCAGATTGCCGATGCGAAGAAGCGAGCTGCCGAACGGCGCGACGATGCCAGGATCGGCGTACATCTTCCAGTCACGAACACGCACGCCTTGATAAATGCGTACGGTGAGTTTGCCTTCGCGTTCAAACTTCTGGAATTCGCGGAAGGCTTCCGGCTGGCTTTCGTCTTCTGGAGTATCGGCGAGATTCTGCACGCTGGTGATGCCGTGAATCGCGGCTTCGTGGAGTGCCGCTTCCATTGCTTGATCCTACTTCTGCGGCCGGCAGCGGAGGCATCACGCGCACGACGAGAGCGGTTGCGGAATCTTTCAGGATGCCGGTTGGATTTCCGTCTTTGTCGCGCTCGATTTCGCCGCCGGGAGGATCTTTGGTGTTGCGATCGATTCCCGCGAGCTTTAGCGCGAGAGCGTTTGCGAGCGCCATGTGTCCGTCGGTGCGCCAGAGCAAAGCGGGATGATCGCCGCTCGCTTCGTCGATCAGTTGGTGGTTCGGCAGGTTGGGCGGATTCCAGCGCTGATGATCCCAGTTGCCGTTGCGGAGCCATGTGCCTGGAGCACGCGTCTTGGCGAATTTCGCGATGCGCTCCTGAACTCCGCCGGGACGTTGGCTGTGCCGAGTTCGACGGAGATCAGCGAAGAGCCGCCGTCGAGGAAGTGAACGTGCGCGTCGTTGAAGCCGGGGAGCAGAAGGCGGCCGTGGAGGTCGATGACTTTTGTGTCGGGGCCGGCGAGCTTGCGTGATGGTTGCGTCGTCGCCGACGGCGAGGATCGTGTTGCCGTCGAGCGCGACGGCGTGTGCGATCGGCAATGCGGGATTCTCGGTCCAGACTTTGCCGTTGACCAGAATTACGGTGGCTTGTTTGGCGTGCGCTGCGGAACAGAACGCGCTGAATGTCAGCGCTGCGATTAGGAGAAATCGAAATGTCATCCGCGATTTTGTCAGCGACAAAATTAAGACTCCTGATGGTGAGTGGCGCGATTTTTTCACGCCGGGAAGTTGCAGCAGTTAGCGGAATCGCAGCTAGTCGTCGAGTTCTTTTGTTTCGTGTTCGCGCATGAGGCGCGGGCCGTGTTTTTTTCGCTCTTCGTCGCGGGCTTCGGCGCGCGATTTGGGTTCGCGCGTGTCGCGCTCGGCTTTGCGGAGGCGCTGGATGAAGCGGATCGGGGCGCCGGGGAAATCCCATTTTTCGCGGATCTGATTTTCGAGGAAGCGCTGGTAGCTGAAGTGGAGCGGGTCTTTTTGATTGGTGAAGAGCAGGAATGTCGGCGGAGAAGTTTTCGCCTGGACAGGTAGTAGATCTTGACGGGGCGCGCTTTGGGCGTCGTGCCGCGTTGGAGATCGACTTCTTCCTTGAGCCAGCGATTCAGTTCCGGCGTGGGGATGCGCTTCTTGCGCGCGGCGGCAACCAGATCGATCAGCGGAAATAATTTGCTGGCGCGGTCGCCGGTTTTTGCGGAGAGAAAAACGATCGGCGCGTAGCTGAGGAATTTGAGTTTGTCGCGGACGAGTTTTTCGTAGTCGAAGAGCAGGCGACTTTTGTCTGAGGTCGCTGAAACCGTGAACGCCTTGCGTCGCGCCGGCGAAGGAATGTCCGCGCGAACCGCGATTGCGCGCGTCGCCCCTTTGCCGCGGATTGAGCGGCTTGCGGCGGCGCGCGCTTCTCCCGCTTTGAATTTTGCGCCGGTGCTGAGCGCTGACGTACTGAATTTCGCTGCGGCTTCGGTGCGGCGATCGTGAGCGTCGCTTGCGAGCCTGGCCTTTGCTGGTGGCGGCGTCGCGTTCGGCGGATTTGCGCGCGGCTTCGACGGCGAGATCCCACTTGTTCATCACGATGATGACGCTGCGGCCGGATTGCTCGGCGTAACTGGCGATTTGCGCGTCGCCCTGCGTGACGCCTTGTTCGCCGTCGACGATCAGCAGCGCGACGTCAGCAGCGCTCGAGTCCGCGGCGCGCCATGACGACGCTGAGTTTTTCGGCGACGAGGTTGGTTTTGCTTTTGCGGCGGATGCCGGCGGTGTCTACGAAAGTGTAGAGGCGGCCTTCGTGCTCGACTTCGGTGTCGACGGAATCCATGGTGGTGCCGGGGATCGGAGAGACGATGGAGCGTTCTTCGCCGGCCATGCGATTGAGGAGCGTGGATTTGCCGACGTTGGGGCGGCCGATGATGGCGACCTGCGTGGGGCGGTCTGCCTTGTGGCGCATCGTCCTTGAATTCGTTTTCGGCGTCGGCGTATTCGGGGTCGACGTCGGGGTCGGTTTGAGCGGCGTTGGTGTTATCGCGGGGTTGCGAGCTGGAGGCGAAGAGGGCGCGGCCTGCCGTGCCCCTACAGAGTTTTGCGTCGAGCGTCGCGTGGTCGCCGCTGCGACTTGAATTCTTCGAGGGCGGCGTCGAGGAGGTCGTCTACGCCGGTGCCGTGTTCGGCGGCGATGGGGAAGATGGGGGCGCCGAGGCGATGGAAAACGGCGGCGTTGTTGACCTGGGAGTTGGCGTCGACTTTGTTGACGGCGACGACGAATGGGTTTGCCGGTGGCGCGGAGGAGGCGGGCGAGTTCTTCGTCGAGCGGCGTGAGGCCGGCCTGGCTATCGACGACGAGAACGAGCAGGGAAGCTTTTTTGATGGCGATATTTGCCTGGCGCAGGATTTCGGTCGGGATGAGGGCTTTGTCGTCGGGGACGATGCCGCCGGTGTCGACGATTTCCATTTTGTTGCCGAGCCATTCGGCTTTGCCGTAGATGCGGTCGCGGGTGATGCCGGGCTCGTTGGTGACGATGGAGCGGCGCGTGCCGGTCAAGCGATTGAAGAGCGTGGACTTGCCGACGTTGGGGCGGCCGACGATGACGAGCGATGGAAGTTTTTCCTGTGACATGGTTGGTGGAGTAGAGAAGTTAGCATGCGCGGGGAATGTTTGCAGGTTGGAAGGTGCGTGCAGAGGCGGGTTCCAAAATGGGAATGACCCCACCCCCCGGGGTGTTTTTGCGTAAGAATGTGATTCTGGGGGAGTTAGCTTGCGAGATGGTGCAAGAATGTGATTCTACGGTGTTTATCGTGGATCGGGGTGATCCGGCGCGGACAGCGAGGATTCGCGAGGGCTGATCGGGGCTATCACGACCCATGATAGCATGAATTGTTAACTATGTCAATAGCATTTGTTGAGTGGTACTGTTCGAACGCAGCGTTCGAACGAGAAAAGAAAGACTAAACGCAGAAACGCAGAGGGCGCCGAGTGACACGGAGACAATTCGTCGCGTAATGCCCGTCAAGAAGGCTAATGCGGTATGCGATGTGAGCGGCGGAAGGCTTCTAGAACTTCGCGCGCGGGGCGGGCGTAGCCGTTTTTGATTCTTGGACGTCTGATGATTCAAGCTTCTCATTCGCGGGAGCATGTCGGCGAGCCCCGTCGCCGTGTTCGAACCGAACACGTTCCCGGACCACACCTTTTCGCCGCCGGATGCTTCCATTGCGTCGAGCATTGCGGTCGCGGCCGGCGTTCCCGAAACGTGCACGAGGAGTTGGTCTTTGCTTTCCAGCGTCTCGCGCAAAATCGCAATTTCGGCTTGGGAAGTGACAAGCCGAGCTGAAGAATACCATCCTCCAGCGATGTCAATCTGCCGCCAGCCCCTGAATCACGAGGAAGAAAAGTGTTTTCGAGCGCCACGCCGTCGAGAAGCCACTTTGTGCCGGTCACGGTTATCAAGGGACAGGGGTGCAGGGGAAGGCCGACACCGTCTTGCAGGTCGCGTCCAGTGGGATTGGTGGGAGGAATGAGCATCACGCGAATGCGAATCGGGGTCGGAATTTTGGCGAGCAGAGATATGAATTGTGCGGGCGGCGTGCCGGACATATTTTGAATCGAGGTAATTCCGAACTTCGCGGCTCGCTGGAGTTGATCTCGCAGCTCGCTAACGCCGTCGGCGTCGTTGGTCATCGCATCCAGAACGCGATACATGTCGAACACGGCGTATTCGCGCAATACTCCGGTTAATCTGCCGTTAGCGTCTTTCTCAAAGCGACCACCCATTGGGTCAGGTTGCCCGTCGCGAAGACCAAGTTTCGCGAGCGCCGCGCTATTCAAAATTTCGGCGTGTCCGGTTAGCGTGATGAGGAGCACCGGATGATATGGGGACATTTTGTCGAGCGATTCTCGATTGAAGGCGAGGTTGAAAAAGGTCGCTGGTCCGATTTCGCCTGAGAGGATCGTCCCATTTGGAGCTTTCGCTGCGGCGGCTGTGAGCGCCTTCTTTACCTCATCCCACGAAGGATTCAGGCCACTCAAATCCAACTCAACTGTGTTGGCAGGATGGATTCCCATGTGCACGTGGGCGTCGTTTATTCCCGGGATGACGGTTCGGCCGCCGAGATCGATCAGCTTGGTCGAAGGTCCGGCTGATGCTTTGATGGAGGAAGATTTGCCGATGGCAACGATGCGGTCACCCGGATCGCAACCGCCTCGACGTACAGTTGAGTCGAATTGCTGGTGAAAATCTTGCCATTCAAAAGGACGAGATCGGGCGCAGAGGACTGAGTGCGCGCCGAAACATCAGAAAACAATACGGCGCAAAACATGAGAAAAGCGGCGAGATGAACCCGCATGTGTCTCCCTAAGGCGGTGAGTCACTGGACTCTATCACGGCGTAGTCGCGGGGCAAGACAAGGGCGGCCGCTGGACAGAAAGCGGGGGACGCAATCTCCCGAATTGTCGAAGTGCGATAGGGACGCTGGTCGACGACAATTCGGGGAGAGCGGGAAGATGTGATCGAGGCCGGGTGCGTCAGTTGGGTTTGGTTTTGTCTTCTACTTTTTGGGAGGCTTCGCCGGTTTTTTGGGCGGTCTTGTCGGCGGCTTTCTTCGCGGTTTTCTTGGTGGCGGAGCCAGTTTTCTTGGCGGCTTTTTTGGTGTCGTGGCCGGCGTCTTTGATGTCTTGTTTGGCGGTGGTGTCGTCTTGGGATTGCGAGGCGGTGGCGGTGAAGGTGGCGACGGTGCCGAAGAGTAGGAGAGTCAGGGATGCTAGGGTTGCGCGGGATTTCATTTTGGCCTCCGTTTAAGGTGATATCGCAGTGAGCGTAGCGAAGAAGGTGGCAGCTGCGGGATAGTGCGGGGACTGTATTTTTTCGGGGGCGGGGCTGTAGGAGCGATTTGAATGAGGTTGACAGTCGACAGTTGAAAGTCGAAAGGGAAGAAAAGGCAGGATAGCGGTGGAACGGATCGATCTAGCGGACATGGGGCGCAGCAGTGCTGCGCCCGTACGCTTGCCGGGGCGGTGTGGTTGGCGGATTGAGTGGCGATGAAGATCGAGCGCGCGCTGAAGCGTGCCCCTAGAAAAGCTAAGAGGAGGTGTGGTCCGGTCAGGCGGCGACGGCTTTGTCGGTGGAGATTTTGTCTACGAGGTCGCGGAGGTCGCGTTCGGCATCGCAGCGGTTGGCGTAGCGGCGCTCTTCGTATTTGACGGAGACTTCGTTGAGCAATTTGTCCACGGCGCGGCGTTCCGCGGGTTGTTTGTTGAGCTTGAGTTGAGCGGCGAGGCGGCTCAGGAATTCTGTTGTGTCGATCATGATGAGGAGATTTTAAGAGTTGGGGGCGAGGGGACCAATAGGACTGGTGTCCTAGGGGAATGGATTAGAAACACGTGCGAGATTTTTGCTTGGCGGGTGTATCAGGGGAAGAGTGACTGGGCGCGAGAAAAGCTAGGGACGAAGAGGTTGACAGTCGACAGTTGAAAATCGAGAGGGCAGAAAAATCAGAGCAAAGGTACGGCGGCGCGGTGGAGCTACAGGCGCCTCCGCCACAAATAGCAACTCGGCCCCAGCTTCGCGTATGTGATGGGCAGTATGCGGCGGGCGGACAGTTACGGGATTGGTGGAATGGGTCAAAAGCGGCGCGGGAGCGGCGCACTCCAAAATGTTTTGTGGAGATGGCGAGATTGAAGATGAGCGGGGCGATTACTTCAGGGGCTGAAGCCCCTGCCATTGCTGATGTCCATGTCGCGGTTGAAACCGCGACCCACAAACATTGAACGGCGCGCTCCACAAACATTGAAACGGAGCAAACCACGAACATTGAACGGCGCGATCCGCAAACATCGAACAGAGTTGATTGTGGTTGCTTGACGATGTGAAAGGGCGCGGTTACTGTTTAGGGCAGTGTCGAGTGGTCCCGACCGGTGTGCGACCAAGGGGTGCGCCGGGAAATCCTGGGGGCCGAATCGTAATGCAAATTGATGGTGGGCTTGGTGTAAGCCTGCGCTTTTGTTGAAGCGAAGATCGCTGTGTTGCGAGCTTTGCTTATTGCGTTGGGCGTGAGTGGGTTAAGCGTTCAAACGATCTGAGGGCTGATGCGAGCTGAGGGTTCGCGAGGAGACTCTATGAAGAGGGATGTCCGCGGAGTGGAGCCGGTGTGTCGGTGGATGGGAATTTTGGCGGCGTGCGTGATGGTGATTGGCGCGCTGCTGATGGGTGGCGCGGCGACGCGGGCGCAGAGTTTTCGCGGAATCATTTTGGGGACGGTGACGGACGCGACGGGTGCATCGGTGAGCGGCGCGAATGTCACGGTGAAAAATTTGGATACTGGATTGACGCGCGTGGTGACGACGAGCGGCGACGGGACGTATTCGGTGCCGGAGTTGCCGATCGGAAATTACAGCGTGACGGTGGAGAGCAACGGATTCAAGAAGGCGGTGGTGACGGGGATTGCGGTGGAAATTTCGAGCGAGCGGCGCGCGGACGTGACGCTGCAAGCGGGCGAACTGGCGCAGACGATTCAGGTGTCGGGCGACACGCTGCCGCAAGTGGAATCGACGAACAACACGCTGGGCGGAATTATTGAGTCGAAGGTGGTGACGAATCTGCCGGTGAATGGGCGCGATTATCAGAAGCTGATCTTTTTGGTGCCGGGCGTGGCGGGTTCGCCGGATCAGATTACGGATTCGCCGGGATCGTTCGGCGTGTTTTCTGTGAATGGAGCGCGCGGGCGGTCGAACAATTTTTTGCTCGACGGCACGGATATGAACGATGGGTATCGGAACGATCCGGCGATCAATGAGGCGGGCGTGTTTGGAACTCCGGCGACGATTTTGCCGCTGGAGGCGGTGGCGGAGCTGCGCGTGCTTTCGAATTTTGAGGCGGAGTATGGGCGCAGCGCGGGCGGCGTGATCAACATCGTGACGAAGAGCGGCACGAATGAGTTTCACGGATCGGGATTCGATTATTTTCGGAATACGGTGCTGAACGCGCGGAACTTTTTCAATTTCACGCAGGATGCGGCGACGGGTGCGCATATTCCGGAGAATCCATTTCACGACAATCAATTTGGCGGGGCGCTGGGCGGGCCGATCGTGAAGGATCGGACATTTTTCTTTGTGGACTATGAAGGGACGCGCGAATCGGGCGCGGAGAGCAGCCTGGCGTGCGTGCCGACGGCGGCGGACATCACGAATAACGCGCCGGCGGGCGGCGTGAATCCGGTGATTGCGAATTTGATCGCGCAGAAGGGATGGCCGACGGCGAATTTGACAGGATCGTGCATCGCGTCGCCGACGGACGCGATTGCGCAGCCACTGGTGAACAGCAACGCGTCGCTGGCGACGCCGTTTTCGAATCGCGTGGACAGCATGATCGCGAAAGTGGATCACCAGATCAACACGAATAATTTGCTGACGGGCCGATATTATTTCGGCGACAGCAGCCAGAGTTTTCCGCTGGCGCTGACCGGCGGAGGATTGCTGCCGAACTACAACACGTTTACGCCGACACGCGTGCAGCTGGTGTCGATTTCGGAGGTGGCGACGCTGACGCCGACGGTCGTGAATGAGGCGCGGCTGGGATGGAACCGGTTCGCGGAGGGATTTTTCCCGGAGGATCGCAGCTTCGATCCGTCAACGATTGGGTTGAATACGGGAGCGACGACGTTCAATTTTGGATTGCCGACGATTACGGTGTCGCCGTTCGCGCAGTTGGGCGCGGACAAAGGCGATCCGCGTTCGCGCGTGGATTCGAACTGGCATTTCATCGACAACGTGTCTTGGAAGCGCGGGCGGCACGATTTGAAGTTTGGATATGAGTTCCGGCGGACTTCGGTGTCGCAGATTTTCAATCGCACGGCGCGAGGGACGCTGGATTTCGGGAGCTTCGGCGATTTTCTGGCGGGGATTCCGGACGGCGGGACGCAGATTTTTGGCGATACCAATCGAAACACGTTTGAGAATTCGCATTCGTTGTACGCGCAGGACAGCTACCGCCTGAAGAAAAACGTGACGCTGAGCCTGGGGCTGCGCTGGGATTATTACGGCGTGATGCAGGAGAAGCATGACAATTTCACGAACATCAATCCGGCGGACGGTACGCTGATCATGCTGGGCGGGAAGAATTTGTACAACCCGGACCACAAGAATTTCGCGCCGCGTCTGAGCGTCGCGTGGGATGTTTCGGGCAAGGGGACGACGGTGGTACGCGCGGGATACGGGATTTTTTATGACGCGTTCTCGCAGGATTTTTTCATGGGGCATCTGCCATTCAACAGCGGATTTGACCCTGGGCCGGCGTACAACGGATTTGGGCCGAATCCAATTTCGTTCAACAGCGTGACTGCGGCGGTGCTGGATCCTGGAACGCCGATTTATGGAGCGCCGGCGCCGATGGGCGATGCGTTCGGCGTCGATCCGAATTTGCGCACGCCGTACATGGAAAATTTCAATTTGAATTTTCAGCAGCAGCTTGGGAAGAAGACGGTGCTGCAGGTTGGGTATGTTGGGTCGCAGGGGCACAAGTTGTTTCGCTTCCGCGACATCAACCAGCCGGGGCAGGCAGCGATCGATGCGTATGACTACGGGACGAATGGTTGCTGCGTGCCGCGCGTGTTTGCGGCGACGAGCCCGTTTTTTTACATCAACTATGAGGAGAGTTCGGCGAGTTCGAATTACAACGCGATGCAGGCGAGTTGGCGGGTCAACGATTGGCATGGCGTGACTTCGACGGTGAACTACACGTGGTCGCACTCGATCGACACGGCGAGCGACGGCGAGGATTTTGTGCCGAACGCCGCGCAGCCGAACGACTCGACGAACCCGAGCGGGAATCGGGGGAATTCGAACTTCGACGTGCGGAACCGGTTCACGTGGAATTTTATTTATCAATTTCCGAACCGGCATGGGGATTGGAAAAAGCTGACCGATGGGTGGGGCGTCAACGGCATTGTGACGGTGCAGTCCGGGCAGCCGTTCCAGCTCAATTACAATTTTGAGGACGACTACGACGGCAGCGGTGAATTTTTTGGGCGGCCGGATGTGGTTGGGCCGGTCTCATACAATCACAGTGATCCGTTTAACTTTTTGAATCTGACTTCGTTCGCGGTGCCGTGCACGCTGGTGGGCGGGACGGCGGCGACGAATTGCGTGACGGGGAGTTTCCACTTCGGAAACGAAGGGAGGAACTCGCTGGTGGGGCCGCACTTCCGGCAATTTGATTTTTCGATCTTTAAAAATACGGCGATTACGGAGCGGCTGAAGCTGGAGTTGCGCGTCGAAGCGTACAACTTGTTCAACCATCCGAACTTCGCGAATCCTTATTTGCCGGCGTTTATTGCGGATGCGGCGGCGAACGGGATTAGCGACGGGACGGGTGGGTTGGGGATCGGGCGCAGCCTGGGGACGTTGCCGCTGACGACGACGGGAGATGTGGGGATTGGGTATCCGTTCCTTGGGAGCGGCGGGCCGAGGACGATGCAGCTGGCGGCGAAGTTTACGTTCTGAGGCTGCGCGCAGGATGATCTGAGAAGTGCTCTCGGACAGCGTTTGTGAAAATTGAGTAAAGATTGAGGCGTTCCGAATTCTTTGGGACGCCTCTTTTTTTTGGTTCGGACTTGCATGTGACCGAGAAGCCGAGTTCAGCATCCAAGTCTGCGTTGCCTCGGGTTCGCTGCGTTGCGACCTCTCCTTTGACGTGCTGCGTGGTTGTTCGATTGGGTTTAGCAAAATTTTTAGAAATTGAGGACAAGGAATCATGAGTGAAGCAGCTCAAAAGACTGCGGTAGAGACCAATAAGCCGGAGACATTTGCGGCGAAGGCGTATGCGGCGAAAAGCGCGACGTCGGGATTGTCGCCGTACAGTTTTCAGCGGCGCAAACCGCTCGCGGACGATGTGCAGATCGAAATTTTGTATTGCGGCGTGTGCCACTCGGATTTGCACTACACGCGCAACGAGTGGAGCGACGCGATGCCCGCGGTGTACCCGGCTGTGCCGGGGCACGAAATCGTCGGACGAGTGGTGGCGGTCGGGAAGAACGTGAAGAAATTCAAGGAAGGCGACATCGCGGCGGTGGGCTGCATGGTGAAGTCGTGCCGCACGTGCGTGAATTGCCTGGCGGGGGAAGAGCAGTATTGCAACAACGAGTTGACGCTGACGTATGGCAGTCCCGATCACATTCTCGGCGGCCCGACGCACGGCGGATATTCGGACGCGATTACCGTTGATCAGAATTACGTGCTGCGCATTCCGAACGGCCTTGATCCAGCGGGTGCGGCTCCGCTTTTGTGCGCGGGCATCACGACGTATTCGCCGCTGCATCACTGGGGCGTGAAGAAGGGCCAGAAGGTTGGCGTCGTTGGCCTCGGCGGACTTGGCCACATGGGCCTGAAATTTGCCAAGGGCCTCGGCGCGAGCGTGGTGTTGTTCACGACTTCGCCTGGGAAGACGGCTGATGCCGTGCGATTGGGCGCGGATGAAGTTGTGATTTCGAAGAATGCGGACGAGATGGCGAAGCATGCGAACAGCTTCGATTTCATTCTCGATGCGGTTTCTGCCGATCATGATATGAACGCGTATCTGAATTTGTTGAAGCTCGATGGGACACTGACACTGGTTGGCGCGCCGGAGAAGCCGCTGGCTGTGAAGGCTTTTAACTTGCTGATGAAGCGGCGGCGGCTGGCGGGTTCGGCGATCGGCGGAATTCGCGAGACGCAGGAGATGCTTGATTTCTGCGCGGAGAAAGGGATCACCGCGGACATCGAGAAGATCAAAATCGACTACATCAATACGGCGTATGAGCGGCTGCTGAAGAGCGACGTGAAGTATCGGTTCGTGATCGATATGCAGTCGTTGAAGGGCTAAGAGCGCTCCGCTTTCGATCAGCAACAATTCGAGCCCGCACCCTCCAAACTTCAAGAGAGTGCGGGCTCAGTGTTTTTGCGGCTGGATTGCTTGAAGTTCGGCTGGCGTCAAGGTGTTGATGCGGCGGATAAAGGCGGCCAGCGACCAGAGCTCGTCTTCTTTATAAAACGGGCCGTAGGCGGACATGGCCGTCATACGGATGCCGTGCTTGATGATCCAATAAATTTCGGGCTCGGAATATCGTGTGCCGACGTGCGGCAACTGCGGGACGGGCGGAAAGTTCGCGTGATCTTCGGTGTAGGGCTTGCCGGGATCTCCGTGGCAGCCCATGCATCCCATCACATATAGCTTTCCGCCGGCGATGATCGAGTCTTCTGTAGCGACGCCCGGAGCCGATAAATTGGCGGCGTTGCGTTTCACGGCGGCGCGGACGGTGGGCTTCATGAGCGCGGTTTCCCACGCAGGCGGACTCAGATCGCTGCGTGTCTCGGCGAAGCCAAGGGCGAAATAGACCAGAACGACGAGCGGGAGAAGGACGAACGGCGCGACAAAGCCGATCAGGAATTTTTTCAAGTGAGCCGTATCCTCCTTTCGTTTTCTTCACGCGCTATCTATTTACGTCGGACGAAGAGGTAGCGGGTGGTGGCTTAATCGCTTCCAGAACGTGCGGCGGCAACCGCGTCAGTTGGCGGATGAACGCGGCCAGGCGCCAGTAGTCCGTGTCCGAATACGAAGTTCCCTCCGCACCCATGCCCGACCTCCGAATTCCGTGTTTTGCGATCCAGACGATTTGCGATTCGGTGTAGCGTGTCGGCGTTTGCGCGAATTGCGGCACTGGCGGGTAGAACGTTGCGCCGAATTCGCTGGGCTTGTTGGGTTCGCCGTGGCAACCGACGCAATCGTTCAGATAGAGTTTGCCGCCGGCGATGAGCGTCTGTTCGTCGTCAGGCAAGGGGCTTTGCAGCGTGGGAGCGTGGCGGCGAACGGATGCGCGCGTCGCGAGATCGAGAACGCGCGACACCATTGGAGATGGAACGACGTCGGCTCGAATATCGACTCGGCCTGTCTCAAGAAACACCAGAGCAAGCAAGATAAGGACGAGCGTTCCGACCGCGAAGCCCTCGAGGAAGGTCTTCACATTTATTTCTCCGACGCGCTGGCCGGTTGGACGGCTGGCGGGTGGTTTCGTGAGTGTGTGACGGCCCAGGGTTCGCCGGTCATTCGGGCGCGACGGCAAGATCGAGTGTCTGAATGGTCTTTGGATCGCCGAGGACTTCGATCGCGGCAATTTTGTCGTTGGCGAAGGTGAAGCGGAGGACGCGGAAGATGCGGCCTGCCGGCGCGACAACAATGCCAACGCTTCCATCGATGAGGACTGGACGCGCAGCTCGTGCCCCACGGGCGGCTTTGATGCCTTCTTTGGCCCAGGCTGCGGCGCCGCGAGATTCTCGAGGGACGCCGGGAAGTGTGGAAGCTTCGTCGAGACGAACAGAGAGGTCAGGGTCGAGCACGGCGACGAGAGCATCGAAATCGGCGGTTCGCAGTGCGGCGATAAATGCGTCAACGAGCTTGCGTTGTTGCGCGAGCTCGGCGCCGGGTGTTGGCGGCGCACCTTGAACGCGACGGCGCGCGCGGCTGGCGAGTTGGCGCGTGGCTTCGGGAGTGCGGCCGACGACTTCGGCGATTTCGTCGAAGGATGAGCCGAAGAGATCGTGAAGGACGAACGCGAGGCGCTCGGCCGGATCGAGACGGTCGAGAACGACAAGCAGCGCGAGGCCGACGGAATCGGCCAGGACGGCTTCCTGTTCGGGATCGATTTTTTTCGAGACGATCGATGCGGCCGACGGCGGCGAATCCGGGGCCGCAGCGGAGAGCGATTCCTCGCGGCGCGAATTGCGCGAACGGAGCATGTCGAGACAGACGCGCGCGACGACCGTGGTGAGCCAGCCGCCGAGATTGTCGATTGCATTGACGTCAGAACGGCCTAGACGCAGCCAAGCTTCCTGCACGGCGTCGTCGGCTTCGCCTGCGGAACCTAGCATTCGGTAGGCGACCGCTTTCAAGTGGCCGCGGTTTTCTTCGAATTTTTCTGCCAGAAAATCCTGTTCTCTTGTCACATTCCCTCGCTTCGTTTCGTCATGGTAGTGACGAAACAAACCGGCAATTTGTGACAGGTCCGGAAATTTGTGACAGGAGACAAGGCCATGCTGAAAGCACGCATAAACAATCCAGCGATGTTATTTCCCGAAGCGATGCAGCACTTGCAGGCGCTCTCGCAAGTCTCGGGGCAGAGCGGAGTGCCGTCCAAGACGCTCGCGCTGATGCATCTGCGAGCCAGCCAGATCAATGGTTGCGCGGTGTGCATCGATTTGCACGTGCGATTTCCGCAGTTTAAGGAAGAATCGACCGAGCGCATGCTCGCGGTGGCGGCGTGGCGCGATGCTCCCTTCTTTACAGATGCGGAGCGAGCCGCTTTGGCTTTGACCGAGGCGGTGACGCGGCTGAGCGATCGCGAAGATCCCGTGCCGGACGCGGTGTGGGAATGGGCGGCGAAACACTACAACGAAAAGGAACTCGGCGGGCTGTTGCTGACGATTGCTACGGTGAATGTCTGGAATCGATTGAACGTGGCGACGCGGCAGGTGGCGGGCGAGTGGTTTAAGTCGGCCGAGGGGAAGGCGCATGTCGAGAAGGCTTCGGCGGCGCGGTAAATTCGGGTGAAAAGAAAATCGGCGGAGCGAAAGTTTTTGCGTTCGCTCCGCCGATTTCTATCGGTGAGTTTAGTTGTCTCTGGCGTCGCCGGGCGTTGCGGTTGGGTACAGGCCGGGCAGCGGAGCTCGCTGCTCTTCGCGCAATTCCGGATGCGGGAACGGCTTGCGCGGGATCATTTTGTCTCGCATGGCGGCGTTGTAGACGAAGATCGCTTCGACCGTTGCGATCTGCTTCAGATCGGCGGGAACGAGGTGCTCATACGTGTCCATGTTGGAGTGGTGCGTGCGCGTCTCGTAGTCGGCGTCGTCCTGAATGAACTGGAAGCCGGGAACGCCGACAGCGTCAAACGAAAGATGATCGGTGCCGCCGGTGTCCTGATTCGTGATCGCAGTGACGCCGAGATCGGCGAGCGGTTCCATCCATTGCTTGAAGATGTTGTAGACCGCACCGTTGTTCTGCGTGTAGATGCCGCGGACTTTGCCGGTGCCGTTGTCGATGTTGAAGTACGCCGAGACCATTTTTTGCTCGGGTTTGACTGCGATCGGCCCCGCGGGCTTGCGGATGAATTCGGGCAGGTTCATCTGATCGGGCGCAGTTGAGAGCGGATAGCTGCCGAAGTGCTGGTTGGCGTAGCCCTTGCTGCCGAAGAGGCCTTCCTCTTCGCCCGACCAAAGCGCGATGCGAATCGTGCGCCGCGGTTGCGCCTTGAGCGAAGTGAGAATGCGCATCACTTCGAGCGCGACGACGGAGCCGGCGCCGTTGTCGGTCGCGCCCGTGCCCGAAATCCAGCTGTCCAAGTGGCCGCCGACCATAACGACTTCGTCTTTCAGCTTCGGATCGGTGCCGGGGATTTCGGCGATGGTGTTGAAGCCGTGTTCGTGATCGCCGGTGAACTTCGTCTCGACGTTCATCTCGATCGTCACCGGGACATGCTGCTTCAGCAGACGGAATACGCGGCCGTAGCTTTCGATTTGCGTCACGACGACCGGAAACGGAACCGCAGTGTCGCGTTTGTACGGAGTGCGGCCCATCGCGGCGCCGTTGTCGTCGAAAATGATGCCGGTGCCACCGCCGTTTTTACCGTCGCGGCTGGGAACGATCACTCCGGCGGGCTTTTCTTCCGTGAGGAACGGCAGAATCTTGCGCGTGAGCGCGATGCGCTTCATGTAGCGCTCGATGCGCGCCTGCATGTCGGCGTTGCCATTCTCGAGCGGATACGCTTCGAGCTCTTTGAGCGTCTTTTCGTCGTAGCGTTCGAAAAACGCTTTGTCGGCGATGGGAACTTCACGCATCGCGCCGAGCAAAACAATTTTCCCGCCGAGCTTGCCTTTGTATTTCGCGAGATCGGCTTCGTCGTTGATCACGACGGATACGGCTTCGGCTTTCACCGGGCCGTTGGACGACGGTGACCACGGCGTAGCCTGCGCGACGAAAATCGCGGTGTCGGGCTCCACCATGCGCACCCACGTATTGATTTGTTGCCAGCCCATTCCGAACTCGCCCCAATCTTCGAGGCGTGCGTTGACGCAGCCCATTTTCGTAAGCTGATCGCGCGTCCACGCGTTGGCCTTCGCCATGTTGGGCGAGCCGGTGAGCCGCGGACCGATGCCGTCCATCAGTCCTCCGGCGTAGTCCATCACGTGCGAATGCTCGAGGCCTTCGGCGCGAATCGCGTTGTACATGCCGAGGTCGAGCGATTCGGTCGCGGGCTGATCCATTTGCGATTCGGTCCAGCCGGCGGACGCCTCCGCAGGTTTCGTGTTTTTCTTGTCGTTCTTATCGTTCGCGAAGGTTTCGGTAATTCCTGTCAAAAGCAGAGCTACAACTGCGAGTGCAAGAACGCGAGGAAATTTCATTCGTGTTGGTCTCCAACCGTCAGCGGCGTTTTTATGTCCACAGGGCCGAACAATGATACGCCTAGGCTTTGTCGGGGCAAGAAGCGAAGGCGGGATACCGATGGAATTACGACGTACGGGAGGCGAGGGCAGTTACGCTCTTTCGGGCAAGAATGGATTCGCGACGGTCACCGATTCGAGAACCTGCCCATGTTGGAGGTCTTCACTGATGAGCGTGTCGCATTGAGCTTCAATGGCGGCGGCTACGATGAGCGAGTCATACCAGGCAAGGCGAAATTTCGATCCGATCCGAAGGGCTTCACTGAAGAGGGCGGGCGAAGAATGCACGGCAAGCAGCGGGCGGAACGTAGCGGCTAGATATTGATCGGCTTCGGAGGCGGCCATCGGAGATTCGAATCGGCGCATGGCGACGTTGAAAAACTCCTGTACGACTTGATAGCTGATAACGCCGATTTTCGTTTTGATAGCGCTCTTGATGAGATCTGTGGCGATGGCAGCTTTAACCGGCGCCCCGGAGTCGAAGGTGTAGACGAATATATTTGTGTCGAGAAAAAATCTACCGCTCATTCATTTCATCTCGAGTGAAGTGGCGTCCAGCGCGGACGTGCCCAAGGCGCTGCATCAGAGCTTCGTAGGATTGAGTTTCGCCGTGCTGCGTGGTGAGTTGGAGCAGCCACTCGCGGAAGAGGGCATTGAGGGTTTTGTGCTGAGATTGTGCGAGCGAGCGGGCCTGCTCGATGAGGTGCTCCTCGGCGCTGAGGGTTACGTTCTTCACGAATATAGTGTACACGAAAAAAGTGTTAATCGCCCGTGCCGCGAGTGGCTCATGTCAGCAGAGGATCACCCCGTTCGGCCTCATCCCTAATTCTGATAGAGTGCTGCCTCACGAGCGGTCGTTCTGGGGCTTCGTCAACCGTCGATAGAGTAGCGGGGAGCTCGGACCGGCATTGCAAACCGTCCTACATGAGAGCCGTTTAGGGTTACTGATTACCGGCTCACTTGGGGTTCGCGTAAGTTTTCCAGCTTCGCTGCGTACTAGTCTATGGATGCGCCGAGACCAGATCGGATGAGCGCGCCGGGGAAGACGGAACCCACGGAAGCGATCGCACGGGCGAGGGCTGGTGATGCCGACGCCTGGGGAGAGCTTTATCGGGAGTATGCTCCCGCCATGTTTCGTTTTTGCCGCAGGGCGCTGCCGACGCGGGAAGACGCCGAAGACGCGACCATGGAAATTTTTATGAAGTTGCGAGACAAGCTGGTGCAGTACGACGACACGCGCTCGTTCACCGCGTGGCTGTATAAAGTGGCGGCGAATCACTGCTGGGATTTGTTGCGGCGCCGCAAAATCCGCCAGGATAAAGAAACCGAAGACGTGGAGACGGTGCCGCTGGAGCATCCAGATCCCAACCAACTTGATCGAATGATCGAGCAGAGTACGAGTGACGAAGTGCGCAAGGCGTTGGGCAAGCTTGGTGCGCGGGCGCGCATGGCGCTGGTGATGCGCTATTACTCCGACATGAGTTACGACGAGATTGCCGATGCGCTGGGAGTGCGCCGCGCCTTTGTGGGCGTTGTGCTGCTGCGCGCGCGGCATGAACTGCGGCAAGCGCTGGGGGAACCGGGAGCGATGGCCGCAGGAGGGGCTTTGTGAGCGATATGGCAAACGATCCGCGCGACGTGGGCGACGTACAACATCTGGACGAAATGATCCTGCTGCTCTACATCGAGCGGCAACTGGATCGAGCGAAGGCGGCCGAAGTCTCGACGCACACGCAGGAATGTAACGAGTGCCGCACGCTGCTGCGCGCCATGGAGCGCGAATCGCGATTGTTGACGCGAGCGATGCTGGAGGAAGACGAAGTTTTGCCGGCGAGGCTGATGCAATTTCAGCAACGCGCGCGGCGGTCGATGCAGTGGATTTGGGGAGTTTTGTTCGGGCTGGCAGCGACGGGCGTTTACGCGTTGTACGACACGTATCTCGTCCCCTGGGAAGCGCAGCTACAGCAGGCGGGCTTCGGCAGCACGAGCCTTTTAAATCTTTTGATCTTTCAAGGTGTGTTCTGGAAAGGATGGCAATCCGTGATCACTTTAGTCGAGGTGGTGGCGATGCTCACCGTAGGCGGCTTTGCTTTGGCGTTCTTCCGTAAACGCTTACGGCGGGGATCGACGGCACTGGCTCTGGTGCTCACAGGATTTTGCGCTGTCGGCGCGCTGATGATGCCGGCGACGGCTTCGGCTCAGGATATTCGCAAGGGCGAGAGCGTCGAGATTCGCAGCGACGAAACGGTGAAGGGCGATTTGTTTGTGTTCGCCCGCCGCGCGCGAATCGACGGCAAGGTTGACGGGGATGTTTATTTGTTTTCACACGACGCCAGCGTCGGCGGGCATGTGACGGGTGATGTGATCGCATTCGCCCAGACTTTGCGCGTCGGCGGCACGGTGGATGGGAACGTTCGGTCGGCCACGAATACGATTTCGCTGACCGGGAATGTCGCACGAAACGTCCTGACGTTCGACGAAATGGTGGATTTGGACGGATCGAGCAAGATCGGCGGGAGCCTGACGGCTTTTGCGCACAGCATCAACATGGATGGTGGGATCGGGCGCAGTGTTTTGTTGTTCGCGCAGGAAGCGACCCTGTCTGGTTCGGTGGACGGCGAGATCAAAGCGAAGGGTGAACGCTTGCGCATCAACGGTTCGGCGAAGGTGGCCGGGCCGATCAAGTTTGAAGGGAAGAACCCGCCGGATGTCGCGAGCGACGCGAAGCTGGCGTCGGCTCCCGTTTATACAAAGATGGAGCGCAAACCCGAATATGCAGAAGGCAGCTATTTCGTCTGGCAAGTGATTTGGCTCGCGGCTTACGTTTTGTTCGGGCTGGTTTTGTTCCAACTCATGCCGCAGTTTTCGCGAGAGGCCGTGGACAGCGTCGAGCAGTACGGCGCTTCGTTTGGATTGGGCGTGCTCGTATTTTTCGGTGTGCCGATCGCGGCGATCATCGCTTGCGTGACGGTCGTCGGCCTGTTCGTGGGAATTGGCACGCTGTTTCTCTGGTACGGCGGACTCTATTACGCGCAGACGGTCGTCGGCACGTTGGTCGGGCAGTGGCTGCTGGGCCGCACGCGTGAGACTTGGCCGCTGATCGGGCGCATGGTCGTCGGGATCGTGATTGTGCGGCTGGCGACGATGATTCCGCATGCCGGCGGCTGGATCAAGTTTGGCGTTACGGTTTGGGGAGCCGGAGCGATTTCGCTCGCGTTGTATCGCCGCTTCCAGCCACCGATGGCGACGGGCATGGCGCCCGCGATGACGCCAGCGGCGATGGGCGGAGCTGTCCCGGCCTGATAGATTTTTAGCTCTCGCTGTCGCGCCGAATTTTTCGTCGAACGTTGGCTGACTGGGCGCGAGCTAACTTACGGTCAGCGTGACTGTCGCCGAGTGCGTCAGCGTTCCCGATGTGCCGGTGATTGTGATGGTGTAAGTTCCGGCTGGCGTCCCCGTTGTGGGCACGCCGCTGCAGCTAGTGAGCGAGAGCGTCAGCAGCGCCGCGAATGTCCACGCAAGCTTCTGTGCTGTCCCGATTCGCCGAATCATCCACACAAACAACGCGAGACTCAATGCGATCAGCGCGAGGGCTCCGGTCCAGATGCCCGGCGTTCTGTTCGACCAATTTGAATGGATACGGAACGCCATCGCGGGCGCGGTTCGCGCCGTCGTCGTGATTGTGGCGGTGGACGTAGCGCCAGTCGAAGTCGGGGTGATCGAATTTGGATTCAGCGAGCACGCCGAACCTGCCGGCGCGCCGGTGCACGTCAGAGCGACCGCCGATGTAAAGCCGTTCAGTCCGGTCACGGTCACGGTGGAACTTGCGGACGCGCCCGCGGCAACGCTCACGGCCGCCGGAGCGGCAGCGATGCTGAAGTCGGGAGTCGTGCTGCCGCCGGTGCCGGTGAGCGTGGCGGTCTGCGGGCTGCTCGCGTCGCTGTCGGTGACGCGCAGTGTTGCGGTAACGGATCCCGTTGCCGTCGGCGTGAACGTCACGCTGATCGTGCAGCTCGCACCCGCGGCGAGAGACGTGCACGCGTTTGTTTGCGCGAAAGACGACGCGCCTCCGCCCAGAATGCTGACGGAGATGCCTGCGACCAGTACGCCGCTATTGTTTTTCAGCGTCACGATTTTCGCGGCGCTCGTCGTATTCACGCCCTGGCTTCCAAAATTTACCACGGCGGGATTGAGAAAGACCGGGGCCGGAGCAATACCCGTGCCTGTCAGCGGAACGGTCTGCGTCGGGCTCGACGTGTCGCTATCCGTAATCGTCAACGTTGCGGTTTCGGCTCCCGTGACCGACGGCGTGAAAGTGATCGAGATCGCACACGTCGCGCCGGCGGCGATCGGGCCGCTGCAATTGGAGTTGCCGATGGCAAAGTCGGCGGCGTTTGCGCCCCCGATCGAAACGTTCGTGATTGTCAGGCTGCCGCCGGTTAGATTCGCGAGTGTCACGATCAGCCCCTGGCTTTCGACGCCAAGCGCCTGCGTTCCGAAGTTCAGCGTCGAGGGGCTCAGTACCACGCCGGTGGCCGCCGCGGGAGAAAGTTTGGCGACGAAGGCCGCTCCGGTCTTGAACGTTGTTTGAAACGCGCCTGTCGTTACCGGGAAATCGGCCGACGCCGTCCCGCCACCAACATAAATGTTCGGTGGGGTTGCGGCATCCAGGCCGATCCCACTCACACTGTTGCCGCCGCTTCCGCCGTAGTACGTCGAAAATGAGAGCGCCGTTCCCGTCGAGTTGAGCACCGAGATATAACCGAGGGCGCTACCCTGCGTCGCGCGCGTGAATTGGGGGGCGCCTGGAATCGTCGGAAAATCCGCCGATAGCGTGGCGCCGCCAACATATGCGTTTCCGCCGGCATCGACGGCGATCGCCGCAGCGGCATCCTGGGATGAGCCGCCAAGAAATGTCGAATACACGAGGGACTGGGCGTTTGATTTCGTGGTATCCAGACGCGCGACGAAAGCCGTCTTGGTCGCATTTTTGGGCGTGGTTTGCAGCACGCCGGCAGTAACGGGGAAGTCGCTCGAGGTCGTAATGCCTGCCACAAACACGTTCGAGCCTGGACCGATTGCGATGGCCGTGCCGATGTCGCCGGAACCCGTCGCGGCGCCACCGAGATAGGTCGAGTACACGAGATTGTTCGCTGTTGTCGTATCGACGCGTGACACGAACGCGTTGCCCGCCGTGCCTTTCAACGCGGACTGAAACGCTCCCGCCTTCACCGGAAAATCGGTCGAGTTCGTTTGACCCGTAATGTATGCATCGAAGCTTGCATCGACCGCGATACCCGTGCCTTGGTTTGCGCTCGTGCCGCCGAGCAACGTCGAGTACACCAGCGAGTTCGTACCGCTCAGAGTCGTGTCGAATCGCGAGACGAACGCCAACCCGGAAGATTGTCCGGCAGTCTGGATGGCCGTGCCAGGCGTCACGGGGAAGTTCGTCGAAGTTGCTGTGCCCGTGACGTAAGCGTTGCCGTTCGAGTCGAGCGCAATCGCGGCGCAGCCATCGTTGCCCGAACCGCCGAGATAGCTCGAGTACAGCAGGGTCGAGCCTGTCGGATCGAGCTTGGTCAGGAAGCAATTTCCAGGCGTACCGTTGTTGACGACTTGATAGGCGTTTTGCGTTTTGATCGGGAAATCGGTCGAGGGCGTCAAGCCGGTGATGAAGACGTCGCCGCTCGCATCGACGGCCACACCCGTGGCGTTGTCGAATGCGCCGCCGGTCGCGCCGGAGCCGCCGAGATATGTCGAGAATACGAACGCCGTTCCGGTCGCGTTGAGCTTAGTGACGAAGGCATTGCCCGTCGTACCGGTTCGCGTCTTCTGAAAGGCGCCGGCCGACGTCGGGAAATCGGTCGCACCGGTGGCGCCAACGATGTAAGTATTGCCGGCGGAGTCCACCGCGATTGCTGTGCCTGTCGTGGCGCTGTTGCTGCCGCTGAGAAGCGTGGAGTAGCCGACGACGGGGTCGATCACCAGTGGCAGGTTCGCATCGTACTCGCCGACGCGAATGCCGAGCGTGCCTGATGCGCGCGAAACATAGTTCGCGGTGACTTCAACGCGCCCCGCAGCGCTTTCCTGATACGCGCGCGGTTGATGCAGCGAGACATCGCCCGCCGCAGTGGAGAGTATTGCGTCGCCGCCGGGGATCAAGCGAACGCTGCTCGCGCCTTCAACTCGCAGAGCGATTTTCTTCGGGTCGGCGCCTGGGCTGACGATGTAGTCGGATTCCAGTCGGCCTTGGCTTCCGTAGTAAGCGAGATCGATGCCTGGATAGACGCCGTCAAATTTCACGCGGGAATATTGCGGTGCGCCACGATGCCATTTCTTCGGATCGTTGCCGACGAAATAGTTGGCTTTTGCTGATTGCAGATCGAGAGCGTGTGCGACAGTTTGCGGATTCGCGCCCGCGAGAGTGAAGCGAACCGCCGCGCCCGACGCTGGCGATCCCGGCTTCGTGGAAGGTTGTTCCAACCGCAGCGTCGCATCGCGATCGGTCAGAAAAACGGTGTAGCCCGCGCCGCGCGCCAGAAACTTAACGCGCGCGTCGGTCTGCCCGGCATTTTCCTCAAAAGCGAGAGGGATCTTGCCGTAAGCCTCGAGAGCGCGCGTTCGAGCGGCGATGTCTGCGGTCGGGTTGGCAATCGCCTCGCACGAAGCCGCGTGCCGCCTGTGTTGATAGACCGCAATGGTGCCGAGGACACCGAGGCAAACGACGGCCAGAGTGAAGAGCTTCGTTTTCATAAGACCCCCGCGCCGTTACTGGGTACGGCGCACACCCCGAGAACTGACGGAAAATCCGACTCTTCGACTTTAACCCACGGCTGCCTGCCAGATTGTTGGAAACACTAGGGATATTGCTCAACATTTCAATGGCTGGTGAGTGGGATACCGCTCCTGAAGCGAGCGACTTGCGAAAAGTCTTACCTAGCGATTTCCCCCGCTGAGTGGATGATTCGGGTCGTATGTTTCTCGCAATTTTACGGGTGGAGGATGAATTTGATCGCTGACCAACATGCACGCGATCCAAACGAATGGAAAGGCGATACATGCAGTGACTATTCCTCTGACCCCTTGAAGGCCTGAGATCACCGGCATCGCTACGCAGATAATCAGGGAGATAAGCGAAATGCTCTTCACATACTGAAACGCGTATTCAAGTTCCTTGCCGCAGTTAGGGCACGGAAAGGAGCGGCCACCGAGCATCACTTCGGAAGCATTAAACACGTGGTTGCATGCAGGACATTTCTTCGAATACCTAGACATGCAGAGACAGTCTAAGGCGACGCAGTGGCCCGTCTTCGGCAAAAAAACGGCGAGTTTCTAGGGCTCGACATAAGCTCTCTGTGCGTGAGTGTCAATCGGTCGGGCGGCCGGGGACGAAAACTCCCCGGCCGGGCTAAACGCTAGGAGAAGGTCTAGCGCTTACGAACCTTGTCCACAACCAGCGTCGGCGGGTTCGCGCCGTTCGCAAAGAGCAGTCCCCGCAGCGACACTTGATTCTGGTCGGTAACGGAACCCAGTCCATTCCCACCTTGAAAGTTCGTCTGGCTCGACGTCTGCACCAAAATCGACGTGACGCCCATCGACGTGAACAATCCCGGCAGATTGCTCACCGTGAAATTCGGCGGCACCGGCGCACCCGAAACCGTCGCCGTAAATTGCGTCTCGCGCAGTCGAACGCGATTCGTTGTCATCGTGATCGGCGAACCCATCGAAACGCCGCCGCTCGTGCTGCGTATTTGCACTTCTTGCCCCGGCATCAACTGCGATGTGTCGGTAGCCTGTTCAAACGCGCCTTGCAGCGCGCTCGGCACGTTGAGCCCGTTTGCATCAACCTGAAATTGGGGGCTCGACAGCGTCACAACAACTGGATTGCCCAGCGCGACATTGCTCGTTGTGTTCAATTCGTCGTGCACGACGATCTCGAAATGCGTCGCATCATCGATCTTGAAGACGACGCCTTCGACTTCGTTCTCGCCCTGATTGTTATCGCCGCCTTTGTCGTCGCCCGCTTCGTTGTCCTCGGCTTCGATTTTGCGCGCAATGAACGTACCTCCGTTCATCACTTCCGAATCGACCTCGACGACTTGCCCCGTCTGAATGCACGAGAAGTTGTCGGCCGCGCAACCTTCAAACTCGAATTGCGTGTTCCCATTCGCCTGAATCTGAAAATCTCCGCTCATCGTGTGCAGCGTGAACTGCGAATCGGCTGCGTCGAGATTTTCGGCGGTGCCCAGCAGATCGTCCACGTCAGCTAGGCGATCGTCGTTCGGCTGTCCCGCGAGCGGAAGCTGCGCGACATTGATCGCCCCCGCCGCGTTGAAATCGACACTGAGAGTATTGGAAAGCAGATTCGCGACATTCAGGTCGACTTGAAATCCGGTCGGCGACCCGCCCGCCAACACAACGGGAAACGGCGACGACGAGAACGTGACGTTTCCCGCGGCCGCCGGCTCCAAATGACACACGGAATTATTCGCGCAATTCCCGATCGCCGCGCCGCTGTTGTTCATCACGGTCAACTCGGGATTCGCTACGTTGACCGTAATGCTCTGATACGTGCCGGCGGGCACGTTCATCGTGGAAAGAAACGCCGAGTCGGTTTCGAGTTGCTTCACTTCAATCCGCTGCGGGCTTGTAATGAGCTGCACATTGCCCGGATTCAAAACCGCGCTATTGATACTGACCTCAAACGAAAGAACGGTAACGCCCATTGGCGGTGCGTCGGTGACGGTCAGCGTCACTGCGGACGTTTGCGGCAAATTGTCTGCCGGAGTCGTCATCATGTTGGTTGCCGACCCGCCGCAACCACTGAGTGCGAAAACGCTCGCCGTGACCCCGATAGACGTCAACAGCCCAAACTTGATCTTGCTCTTCGTTGCACGTTCCGTGGCACGCTTCTTTGCAAGCTTCATGGCACGCTCCGTTTGAATTGCACGTTCGATGAAGTAGGGGGGACTGGTTGATTTGCAGCTTGCCAGCGCGCGTTTTAGCGCGTGTCATACCGCTGTAATTGCGTTGTCACACCGTGTGCTATCGTTGGTAACGGCGAACCTGTACGACAGAACAGGCGCGTAAGAAAGCAAATTTTGGGCAAGCGCCAGGCAGCAACTTCACGAAAACGAGAGAAGCCGGACGACGCGGGGAAAGTCATTTCCATCGAGCGTGTGTACGCTTCGCTGGAAGATGAAGCGCCGCGTGTCGATGCACGTGCGCCCGAAGCGCGTGATGACGACGAGCGCGATTTCCCTGCCTTCGACGAACCGAGCGAATCCCTAGCGCCGCAAAGCAGCCGCGACGGTTCGAGCTCTGCTCCGACCATGCACGACGTCTTCGGCCCCGGCGGCTTGCTCGAACGCTCCATGATCGGCGGCTACGAGCATCGCCCCGCACAGCTTGAAATGGCGGAAGCCGTCCACAACGCCTTCACCGAAAAGCATCACGCTGTCGTCGAAGCCGGCACCGGAACCGGCAAAACGCTCGCCTACTTATTGCCCGCGATTTGCAGCGGCCGCCGCGTCGTCATTTCGACGGCGACGAAATCGCTGCAAGAGCAGCTCTATCAAAAAGACATTCCGTTCCTTCAAAAGCATTTCGCGCCCGAACTCAAAGTTGCCGTGATGAAGGGCCGCTCAAATTTCCTTTGCCGCGTCAAAGTGCATCAGATGGCAGACCAGCCGATGCTCAAAGGCCTCGAAGAAATCGACGCGTTCCGTCAGATCAACGATTGGTCGAAACTCACCGAAACCGGCGATCGCGCCGAGCTAACCTTCTTGTCCGACGACTCCGATCTTTGGGGTGCGCCTCGACGCCCGCCGCGACGCCTGCTCCGGCCAAAAGTGCCCTGAGTTCAATCAATGCTTCGTTACCGCGATGCATCAGCGCGCCAAAGACGCCGATCTGATCATCGTGAATCACCATCTCTTTTTCGCCGACCTCGCGCTCAAGCAAGACGACTTCGGCAGCATCCTTCCCGAATATTCCGCCGTCGTGTTCGACGAAGCACATGAAATGGAAGACGTCGCCAGCGACTATTTCGGCCGCCAAATTTCGAACTACCGATTCGAAGAACTCTCGCGCGACGTCGATAACACTCTCCGCATGCTGCGCCTCGGCTCCGCCGCACTGCTGCGCAAAACGCAACGCATCCGCGAACGCTCTCGCGAATTCTTCGACACGTTCCCGCCGCGCGACGGCCGCTTCCCGTTCACCCGTCCCGAGCGCGCCGCGTTTCTCGAACAAAATCGCGAAGCCTACGACGCGCTCACGACGTCGCTCAAAGGCCTCGAAACCGAGTTCGCTGCGCTCACCCAAAAGCCCGAAGAACTTACTCGCCTCGCGCGCCGCAGCTTCGAGATTCGTCAGGAACTCACTTTCCTCTTCGAATCCAACGAGAAAAATTTCGTCTATTGGTACGAGCGCCGCAACAAAGGCGTCTTCCTCGCCGCCACTCCCATCGACGTCAGCCAGATCCTGCGCGAACGCCTGTTCGAAACCTTCGACACCGTCGTGCTCACTTCCGCGACGCTCACCGTCGGCGGCCGCTTTGAATACATTCGCCAGCGCGTCGGCCTCGATCACACGAAAGAGCGCTCGCTTCCGCCCGAGTTCGACTGGGCGAATCAAGCTCTTCTCTATACGCCGCGCTCGATCCCCGATGTGCGCAATCCAGGCTTCGGATCGGCCGCCGCCGACGAAATCGTCAATCTGCTCGAGCTCAGCCAAGGCCGCGCCTTTTGTCTCTTCACCAGCTATTCGCAAATGAGAGATTTGTTCGAGCGCGTCCGCAACCGCGTCGACTTCCCGCTCTTGTTGCAAGGTACCGCGCCACGCTCGGTCTTGCTCGAACGCTTCAAAAACACTCCCGGCTCTGTCCTCTTTGCCACCGCCAGCTTCTGGCAAGGCGTCGATGTCCCCGGAGATCAACTCTCTTGCGTCATCGTTGATCGCTTGCCGTTTGCTGTTCCCAGCGATCCGATCGTCGCCGCCCGCGTCAGCGCGCTTCAGGAAGAAGGCCGCAATCCCTTCGCCGAATTCCAGGTTCCGCAGGCGGTTTTGGCGCTTAAACAGGGCTTCGGACGCCTCATTCGCACAAAAACCGATCGCGGTGTGCTTGCTTTGCTCGACAGCCGCATCGAACGAATGCCCTATGGTAAAATTTTCTTGGAGTCGCTGCCGCGCTACGCCACCACCCACGATCTCAGAGACGTGGAGCGCTTCTTCCTCCAGGGGCAGCAAGGGCAAACAGGGAAGAAATCGCATCGGGCGTAGGCCGCGCACAATTGTCTGTTTCAAAAGCGGCTTGCTTCAGGGGAC
This sequence comes from uncultured Acidobacteriota bacterium, assembly GCA_963850795.1. Taxonomy (GTDB): domain Bacteria; phylum Acidobacteriota; class Terriglobia; order Acidiferrales; family UBA7541; genus Acidiferrum. The sequence continues at coordinate 373,507 of CAWKNS010000021.1, forward strand.
CGGATGTTTCAGGTAAGCGTCGAAGACACATTTTCATCGGGCCATGCGTTGCGCGGATATCGCGGCAAATGCGAAAACGTGCACGGGCACAACTATCGCGTCCGCATCACCGTCGAAGGGCCGCAGCTCGATTCGATCGGCTTGCTTGTCGATTTCACGCTACTCAAGCAAGTGATGCGCGAAATCATGGGCCGGCTCGATCATCAATTCATCAATGATCTCGAGCCCTTTCGCACCGTGAATCCGTCGGCCGAAAATCTCGCGAAATATTTTTACGACGAGATGCAACGCGGCTTGAAAGATTTGCCGCCCGGCGCTCGCATCACGGAAACGATCATCTGGGAAACGGATACAAGCCAGGCGAAGTATAGTCCGGCGAAATAATCTCGGGGCAGATAGCAGTTTCGATTTCGAGACAAACCAGGGCAACCAGCCCGGGTAACCAGAACGAAAATCGGCGCAATACCGGCACGAAATGAACCGCGCGATTTACATCATCATGGTTCCGGTCGTTCTCGTGGCCGTTGGTTACATTCTGGTTTTTCGTGTGGTAGGGCTTGCTCCAGGTTATGGGCGTCTGTTCGTAGCGATGGCGCTGTTCGCTGGCGTCGCGTGGTGGATGGTAAGAAAAAGTGCAAAGACCTCTGGTCCCCAGAAATCGAAGAACGATTGAATCGCAAGCGGTCTTCATCACCGAGATTTTCAAATCGATTCAAGGTGAAGGTACGCGCGCAGGCCTGCCATGCGTTTTTGTGCGGCTCACCGGATGCAATTTGCGATGCACCTGGTGCGACACGGCGTATGCGTTTCACGGCGGCAAGCGCACGACCATCGATGCGATCTGCCATCAGGTGGATGAACTCACCGGCCGCGGCGACGGCCAGCACGGCTTCTCAAGCGCCGATACATTTAGTGGAAATCACTGGCGGAGAGCCGCTCCTGCAAGAAGGCGTCTACGCGTTGGCGCAAACGCTGCTCGACGATGGCTACACCGTGATGATCGAAACCAGCGGCGAGCGCTTCATCGGCAAGCTGCCCGAACACGTCATCAAAATCGTCGATGTGAAATGTCCTGACTCCGGCGCGCCGAACACATTCGAATATCGCAATCTCGATGCACTCACCCACAACGACGAAGTGAAATTCGTCATCTCCTCACGCAACGACTACGAATTCGCGCGCGAGTTTGTGCACAAACACCACCTCGACGATCGTGTTCGCGAAGTGATTTTCTCGCCCGTCTTCGACGATCCCGAAGGCAAGTGGAAGGGGCTCGAGCCAAAGCAGCTCGTCGAGTGGATCCTCGCCGACGAACTTTCCGTCCGCCTCGGCCTCCAACTCCACAAATTCGTCTGGCACCCCTCCACCCGCGGCGTCTAGCCCCACAAGCAAGATTGTGAGGGGCGCAGCATGCTGCGCCCCATGTCCGCACGATCGCAGTACTTGAGTCCTCTTCCGCTCACCAGCACGACCCCGCCCGCGGTATAATTGCTGCTTCCGATGCCATCCAAACTCCAAACCCTCCGCCATCGTCCTCCTCAGCGGTGGCATGGACTCCTGCGTCAGCGCCGCCGAAGCGATCGCCCGTCACGGAAAAGACCGCGTCGCCCTCCTCCACGCCGGGTACGGCCAGCGCACCCAATCCCGGGAACGCCGCGCCTTCACCGAAATTGCCGACTTTTACTCCGTCCCCTCCGATCGCCGCCTGATCGTCCAACTCGATCATTTCCGCGCCATCGGCGGTTCCGCCCTCACCGACCAATCGATCGCCGTCCCTGAAAATCAGCTCCACTCTTCCTCCACGGGCGCCGCCTCGCCAAACGCCAGCGAAGTTCCCGTCACCTACGTCCCGTTCCGCAATGCACACTTCCTGAGCGTCGCCGTAAGCTGGGCCGAAGCCATCGGCGCCCACGAGATCTACATAGGCGCCGTCGCCGAAGACAGCTCCGGCTATCCCGACTGCCGCCCCGAGTATTACCGTGCCTTCCAGAACGTGATCCGCGAAGGCACGCGCCCCGAAACGCAGATCGACATCGTCACGCCGGTTATCGAGCTCAAGAAAAACCAGATCATCCGCCGCGGCGTCGAATTGGGTGCCCCGCTGCATCTAACTTGGTCGTGCTATCAAAACGATGACTTGGCGTGTGGCGTCTGCGACAGTTGCCTTTTGCGCCTCAAGGCTTTTGAGGAGGCGGGCATCCCCGATCCGATTCCTTATCGCCGCGCGACTGCCGTTCGTTGAGTCGTGTTAAACAAGCAGGTGGAACCCAACGGACGCCGTTAACTCGCGCGTTTAGCTTGGATTCCGGCCCGAATTGGGGATAATAGGGCGCACGCCGCTCCCGGGGGGCTTCAGGGTAGGAGCCGTCCGAGACAAAGGAGAAATCGAGCATGAAGCTGCAATCGCTGGCCGCCGTGAGGCCACAGATGAATTTGACCGCGCCGCGGTCCCAAAACTCGCACATTGGTTCGATCGCGCAGCGCAGCGGCAACTGGTTCCGCTCCGCACTGTTGGCCGCTGCCGCCGTATTCGCCATCGTCGCGCCGCCGCGCGCGGCCGCGCAGATGGACGGCGCGGTGAGCGGCAACGTGCTCGACATCGCCGGCAAGCCGTGGGTTGACATGACCATCGACGCGACCAGCGATCAGGGCGCGAAGCTGACCACGAAGACTGACAAGGACGGCCACTACTCGTTCCACAACATGCGCGCCGGGGTCTACAGCTTCACCGTTGAACTGCCCGCGCCGAATAAACCTTACGAATTCGCTCAAATCAAAGTCGGAAGCGGTGAAACGCCGAACGTCAACGTCAATTTCAAGGACGTCCTTGCCAAGCAGGGTGCCGCCGCGACGGAGCAGGTGAAGAAACAGGAAGAAGAGAAGCAGAAGTTCGCAGGCATGAAACAGCATTTCGAAGCTGGCATCGCCGCGTTGACGCAAGCTCAGACCGCGAAAGCAGACATGGCGAAGGCTCCCGCCGATCAGCGCGACACGATGAAGGCCCAGGTTACCGATCTCTCCGGCAAAGCGGTGACGGAACTCGAAGCCGCGAAGGCCGCCGCTCCGGAAAAAGATGCGAACCTCCATTTGATCTGGGCACGTCTTGGCGACGCATACGATGTTGCGAACCGTCCCGATGATGCCGCAAACGCGTATCGACAGGCCGCAACGCTGAAGCCGACGCCGGGCTACTACAACAATCTCGGCGGCATCCTCGGCCGCGCGGGCAAGATCGACGAAGCGATGCAGGCTTATCAGAAGAGCGCCGAGCTCGATCCGCCCAACGCTGCACAGGCCTATCGCAACGCGGGCATCACGCTCTATAACGCCGGCAAAATGAAGGAAGCCGTCGAGCCGCTGAAGAAAGCCACCGAACTCGATCCGAAGAGCGCGCAGGCGTGGTATCTGCTCGGCGCAGCGCTGGTCGGTGCGATGGAATACAAGCAGAAGGGCGACAAGATGGAAGTCATCGTTCAGCCCGGCACCGTCGAGGCGTACCAGAAGGCCGTCGAGCTTGATCCCAACGGGCCGTACGGTCAGCAGGCCAAGCAGGGCCTCGAAGCGCTCGCGCAGATCGCGCCGGGCATCGACACCAAGACCAAGAGCGCCAAGAAGAAGTCGTAATTCCTGACGCCGAATCCATTCACATTTATTTCCGAAGCCGGCTCCGCAAGGAGCCGGCCTTTTTGTTTGTAGCGGAGGTCTCTCTGCTCTGCCTCTGCGCCCTCCGTGAACTCTGTGGTGAATATTCTTCCTGCCGCGCATCGCGCTGGCCTGAGCGTTTCGCCTCGCGTATGCTGCACGCAGCAGTGTGGGAGAACGCATTCGCAAAGTGTTAGATCGTAAAGCGGATTCCAATTCAGCCGAATGGCGCACTCTGCTCGACTGTGCGAATCCCAACGTCGCCCTTCTCGCTCTCCGTCCCGAACAAGCGTCATCGCTCGATTGGCCGGAACTTCTCACGCTTGCCCGCGACCAAGGTCTTCTCCCGCTTCTGAAGCAAAAGCTCTCGCATGCCGAACCGGGAATCATTCCTCCCGCCGAGGAGCAGTCGCTTAAATCTTTTTTTCGCGAGCAAATCATTTTTGATTTGCGGATGGTCGGGGCAATGTACGGCATCCTCGGACGGTTCGAGGAGCAGGGCATCACCGTGATGCATACCAAGGGGCCGGTGCTGGCATACCGCTGTTATGGCAGTTCGTTCGCGCGCCAATACACGGACCTCGACTTCGTGTTGCGCGACGCGGATGTGCTACGCGCGACGGAAGCGATGATTTCTCTCGGCTACGATGCAAAAATTCCGCCTGACGCGATTCGCGCGAAAAAACCCGCCGGCGAATATGCCTTCACGCATTTGACCTCGAAGCTTCTCGTCGAACTGCACACCGAAAAAACATTTCGCTACTACCCGAAGCCGCTGAGTGTGCAAGAACTTCTGAATCGTAAAGCAATCGTTCGTTTCGGTGAGCAAGAGATTCCGGCTCTCTCCGTTGAAGACGAGTTGTTGTTGATTTCAATTCACGGCGCAAAACATTTTTGGGAGCGCTTGCTCTGGATTGCGGACGTGGCTTCGTTGATCATGCGCAATCCCATCGACTGGGATCGCGTCGGCACAATCGCGCGTGAAGCCGATGCGCAGCGAATGCTGCGCATCTCTTTGCTGCTCGCGAAAAACATTGCCGGGCGCCGCTGTTTCCCGCATCGGTTCAGGTCGATGCTGAATCCGACTTCGGTGCGCGCGCATGGCGAAGCAAATCGCCGATCGACTGCCCCAGGTTGACGATCGGCCGATGAGTCTTCTCAGCCGCGCTCTTTTCCGAATCAAAATGCGCGGCGGCGGCATGCCTGGACTCGCCTACTTGCTGCGCCACACGTTCTCCCCAACGGAGGAAGACTGGCTCGCCGATTCCAACAGCGAAAAACAAAACGCCCTCGGCGCGATCGAAAGACCCCTGCGTCTGGCGCGAAAATATGGCCGAAGCAGAGATAACGAGTCGAAGGGCTGGAGGCAAAATTTGCGGCAAAAAAACAAGAGGTGAGCGTTTCTCTCCGTCAGCGCTCGCCCCAGGCCACTCGCTGGATGTCGATATTTCTAAATATTCGTGCTATGCACCGCGTGATGCCGCACTTTCGCTGGTGTACCCAGCAATACGGATCGCCGCCGGCAAGGCAACACTCATCGTCATTTCCTTCTTGTCGCGCGTCACGGTTAGCGTCGCCGTTTCGCTCTTCTGCGCCAGCTTCTCGCGCAATTCGCCCAGCGAACGAATCCGCTCGCCATCGAATTTCGTAATCACATCGCCGGCCTTCAGCCCACCTTTGTCCGCCGCAGAGCCCGAATGCACGCTGCGAACCAGTACGCCTTCGCCGTCCGGCACGCCGAAGAAATTGCCAAGCTGTCCGCCGATATCTTCCGCGTCGATTCCCAGCCGCGGATGCATCGGCGTAGCAAACGAAAAATTGTCGCCGTCGCCAAACGTCACGACCGGACCATCCGGCGGCGTCAGCACTCCCTGCATCTCCGGAACTTCCACTTCCGGCATGCGAAACGAAAACGAGCCCGGCATCGCTCCGGACATCACGTGATGCAGTTCTTCGGCTTGGTCGAGCTTCGCGCTCAGCGATTGCGCGCGCCCATCGCGCCACACCTTCAGTTCCACCGTGCGTCCCGCCGGAATCTCGCGAATCATCCGCCGAAATTGCGTCGCGCCTTCGACGCGTTGTCCGTTGACTTCCGTGATGACGTCCGTTTCTTTCAATCCCGCTTTCGACGCCGGACTATCCTTCGCGACGCGTCCAACCACAACCCCGCGCTCCGCTTGCAGCTTCAACGGCTTCACATTTTCGGGAGTGACTTCGCGCGCTTCGATACCAAGAAAACTCGGTCCGCCATCATCGTCATTCAGAACCGTAATCGTTTCTGGATCTTGCGAGATCTCGATCCGCTGTACCTTGGTTCGTCTGCCCGCTTTCTTGATCTTGCGGGCTCACCGCTACTGCAACCGCAGTCGCCGCACCTTGCGCCGCGTTCGCGCTCGAATGCCCGGCAATGCCATCAGCGCCGGTGCCAAAACCGCCAAACCCGCCACACCAATCCAAATATCTTGTCTTCATCGATCGTGCCCTCCTTGCCGGATTTAGACGCGAGAAAGCGGAATCGGCTGGCTGTCCGGAAGGCTGAATCGACGACTAGACCGTCGACCGCAGCGCAATCACGCGAATCCCGCCATTGATCGTATTCAGATGAATCGGCGCGCCGCCCTTACCCAATTTTCCCCGCGTCTCGCGAGGCCTCTGCGAACTCAGCAGCGAAATCGGCAGCTCCGAGAAAAAGCTTCCGTTCAAACAGCGTGCATCCAGCTCCGCCTGCGTGCTCGCCGGAACCGCCAGCAGCACCGATCCATTCGTCGTCTCCGCAATCGCGCCAATCTTGTTCTGCACGTGCAGCAACTCGAGGTGCACATTCCCGTTCGTCGTATGCGCGTGCACCGCTCCTCCGCCGTCAAACACATCGATATTCCCGTTCACCGTGCGCAAATCTTCCACCGCTTCCACTCCTGCCACGCGCAGCGAACCATTCACCGTGCCGATATGCTCCACGTGCGCGCAACGCGGCACATGCACGACATACTCGACCGCAACTTCGACGCCCTCGTTCTGCGGATATCGCGTCGTCACCATCACCGAATCCGGCTTCGCATCGACGTCGATCGACACCAGCGACAAATCCGATCTCCTGGTGCTTCGCCGATCTTCACCGCGCGCACTTCAACTTCATCGCGATCCCACGTCTGTACGTCCACCGTGCCATTGACATTTTGCAGCTCGAACGTTCCTCCCGGCTGCAACGGATAGGTTTGACTGAATTCCTTGCTGATCGCAAAACAGGGCACAGCCGAAGCTGTAGCGAGAATGAACGCGAGAGTCGAAGCGAAATAAAATGCGCGGCGAGCCATAACCGTTTCCTCCCTCGAAGCCTTTCGATTTCCCCAAAACCGAACGGACCCGAAACCCAACATCTGAACCAAGGACCGAACCGAACTCGTTTGAGCTGAAACTCGCTTGTTGGTGGAGCGGCTGCGATGACCCGCCGAGCCGAAACATCCACTACATTCGTCGAACTGCGCTCAACCACGAACTGAACAACCGAACCATTCGCGGCCTCACCCGCCGCTCCCTCGACCCAACCTAATGCAGCTGAAAATTAAACGTCAGCGTCGTGATCACATCGCCGCGCTTCGCCAGCATCCACGTGGGATTCACACGCCACTGCTTCACCGCCGAAATCGCGGCATCCGCCAGGCTCGGCGGACCATCCAGCAGTTTTTCGACCTCGAGATGCCCATCGCGCGTCGCCCGCACTTGCAATTTCACCAGCCCCTCACACCCGCGCGCATCGCCACTTCCGGATAAGTCGGATCGGCTGCCACGTCAAATGTTTGCGAAATTCATCCGGATCCTCATGCGTGCCGCCGATAAACGCGAGTTGCAACCGATCGATCCAGCTTTCCAGCCAATCGCCGATCGCCCGGCTGCGGCGCATTTCCCGGCTGCGCCTGTCCCATCGGGTCCGACGGATCGTAATTCGTCGGCACCAGCTGCACGCCGTGCTGATTCAGCCGTTCTTTCTGATCGCGAATCAGCGAATCTCGCAGCGCAACTTCCGTATCGAGGAATCGCAGATGGATCGTCCCGGACGTCGTGCGCAATTTCAGCGGCGCTCCACCGCCATTCAACGCCACCATTCCATGCGCCGATCCCGCAGCCACGATTGCCGGAAATCATCATCGCCAGCGCCGGATCGGCCTCGATGTGCCGTTCACCGCCCGCTTCCACGCTCGCTTCGATGTCCGCCGCAAGATTCCGCGGCAAAAACACCACGATGTCGCCATTGCCCGAAGTCAGCTGCGACACGCCCGCAAGATGCACAACACCGCCGCCCGTCGCCGGCGAATCCGGATTGATCCACGCACGAATACTGCCGCCCGCCGTCGCCGCGCGCACCGTTCCCGCCACGCGCGTCAAGCAAATACTCCCCGCGCTCGATTCCACTTCCATCGGCCCAGACGACATACATGATGCGAATTCCGCCGCCGCCCGTTTGTGCCCGCACCGAGCCGCGAACTTCTCCGAAATCGATTTGCCCGCCGCCGGTTCTCACGCTCACCAGATTGCCGGCTTGACCGACCGTAATATTTCCGCCGTCTGTCTCGAGATCGGCGCGCCCCGCAATTTGTTCCGCGCGAATGTGTCCGCCGCCGCTGTGCAGCGTCGCATCGCCCGCGATGTTGCGCACATTGATGTGCCCGCCCGCGGTGAACGCGTTCAAATCTCCGCCGACGTCGAGCACCTGAATGTGTCCGCCTTCGGTCTGCAGCCTCGCTACCTGCCGACCCGCGCCGGCATTGCGCATAAAACTCGTCCCGATGCGCCCCGCGCGTGATATTTCCGCCTTGCGTCGAAAGAATCGCCGTGCCGCCGAGATCCTGCGTCTCGATATCGCCGGCGTCCGTCCGGACTTCGACGTTGTAGCCATGCGGCACCGCAATCTCAAACGTCACCCAAAACTGCACACCCGCCGCCGACGATTTCGCGATCTGCGACGGCAACGTGCCAATCATGTTGACGCCGTTCGCGTTCGCTTCGGCGTTCAGCGAGTAGTGCGTCAGCAAGCGATCGGCAAGCGGCTGGTGCGCGTCCGTTTCAATGTGAGCGGTGTAGCGGACAACCGGCGGGCGACCCGCAGGCAGGCTCGTGATTTTCACCGTGCCCAGATCGGCGGAAAGTTTCAGCGTCAAATTTTCTTTCGTCGGGAACGAAGCCTTTGCGATCGACGCCCGTGCGAATACCGGGATCGGCCGTTTTTGCCGGCACTGGCACCGGCTCGGGCGGATTCGACTCCGGCGGGTTCCGGCGCGGGTTGAGGAACGGGCACAGGCTTCGTTGCCGCGGCTGCAACCTCGACTCGGCAATCGGGGTCGCCGACCACATCAGCCCAAGCAACGCAACGCCGAGACACAAAACCACCAGCGTGATCCCGCGCTCCTCCCCGATTTGTTCCGTGAAATCATCCGTCTTCGAAACTCGAGAACCTGAGAAAGATCTCGTCTTACTCTCACTCGCCACCAAAAAAAGCGCGACTCGTATTGAGTCGCGCCGACTGCCTACTGCATATCTCTGAACCGATCTGCCGTAACGCCGCCGCGCTCCGCAATCGCACATACCGATTCGGATCGCGCTTCTGCAAATCTTCCAGCGCACGCACGACACGTCCTACATCTTCGCCGTCACCGTTGATCGCTGCGGGCTCGGTGCCTGACGCCGGAGTCGCCACAAGCGGCAGATTATCTTCGGCGGAAATCACTTCCGTTCGTTGCCTCCAAGCGAATTCACCAGCAAATTCACCGCTTCCACGCGCACGCCCGGATTCTCATCGTGATGCAACGCATCCAGCAACGCATCGCGCACCGGAACTTCACGCGTCCACTCGCGCAGTGCGTCCAGCGCCTTCAGCCGCACCGCCGCGATTTTTATCCGTCCGCGCGGCCTTGACCAGCGCGTTACGCACATGTTCATCGTCGGTGCGCACCTTCAAAGCATCCAGGCAATCGAGCCGCGTGCCTGGATCGAATCGGTCGCCGCTCGCGACCACAAAAGTCAGCAGCCGGCGCACATCGTCGTTATCCACGCTGCCGGTCACCATCAGCGGCTGTTCCGTTCGCACCTGCAACTGCAACGTTCCCGGAGCCGCATCCGGCGCGGGTGAAAACGTAATCCCCGCCACCGCCATTTTCGAGAGTTGTTCGTCGGTCAGCCGCGGCGTCGCCATCACGTTCATTGCTTGCGCCGAGCCGGTGTCGTCTCCGCCGCCGCTGCGCACCGCGAGCCACGGCATCACCTGCGTCCCGATCGCGATGCCAAACACAATCAGACCCGCCGCGCTCCACGCCGGACGCAACGCCATCCAGCGGTGCACCCAGCCAAACGGCATCCAGTGCTCGCGCACCTTCGGCATTTCCAGATCGTCGAGCTTTTCCGAAAGTTCGCTGCGGCATTGTGCCAGCAATGCTCCGGTGGGATCCATCTCATCCGCCGGCTGCGAAACAAGCGCGACCGCTGTCTGCAATTCCGATTCTTCGCCAAGCATTGCGCGGCACTCCGCGCAAACTGCAAGATGCGCATCGATCTGCTCGCGCTCGTATTCCTCGACTTCATTGCAAGCGTAGAAAACCAGAAGCGGCGCCACTTCGGCGCACTGTTGAGTTGCTCCGAACCGCTGAACGGGCCGCTCATCGGAGGATCCCCAACTGGCTGCGCAATTTTCGCGTCGCGCGGAACAGCGAATTTTTTACGGTCTCTTCCGTAGTGCCCAGCGCATCGCCGATCGCGCGCAGCTTCAATCCTTGATAGTGCTTCATTTCAAACACGACGCGCTCGCGCGGCGAGAGCAATTCCATCGCGATCGCGATCCGCGCTTGAATCTCTTGCCCGAGCAATCGGCGCTCTGGATCCAAAGTCGGCCGCTGTTCTTTCTGCCGCTCAAAGAAATCGGTGATGCCTTCGTCGTGCGCCGACCCAGCCTCTGGCGCCTGATCTTCCGGCCGCGCCTGGCGTCGCCGCAACTGATCGAGGCATACGTTTGTGACGATGCGATACAGCCACGTATAAAAGGTGCACTCGAAACGGAATCTGTGGAGGTTGCGGTAGACCTTCAGGAACGCTTCCTGGTAAACATCGCGCGCGTCCTCGGGACGCTTCATCAGGTTCAGCGCCAGCCGCAGGACGTCGCGATCGTAGCGGCGCACCAATTCCTCGAACGCAGAGCGGGAGCCCGCCTGCGCCTCGACCACCAGACAGCGCTCGTCCATCTGGGCCAAGGAAGCCACCGTCGCCAGCGCGGCATTGGATTGAGCCGTCTGGCCAGAAACATTCGCCAAAGCCAATCGAGGTAGCGGCATATTTCGCTTTCTATTCGCGTCCAGGATTGTTAAGGCCTTAGCCTTAACACCTTAGCCCCGACTCTGCTACTTCCCCAAGAAATTGGCCACCGATGAGACCAGCAGAGTACCACCAAATTGGACGCAGGCACCCTACTCGGGTAAGCACCGCTACTCACAGTTATAACGACGAAGTGCGCCCATTTGTTTCTCTCGCCTCGTCACCCGCCTCTGAAAACAATGACGATCGATAACGCAAATTCCAGATCCCGGGTGCCGCACCCTTCGTTTTCAAAGGGTGCGGGTTTAGATGCAACCTCACTCAAGTCGCAACGACCACCACAATCCACTCAACGCCACCCTGTAGCCGCGTTCGCTTCTCAGAACGCGGGGTTTAGATCCAGCACGACCGAAATCAACCCGCCTCGCTACACTCCGGTTGCGACTTCAGATTCCCGCCGCCCCGGTCGCGTTGTCCGCGCCCTTCGCGCTTCTCCAACTCATCAGCGGCCAGGCCAACAATAAAACGAGCGCCGCGACGACGGCGTACCCATTGAGCCGGTAGAACCGATCCGGCTGCCCGAGCAATTCGGCAGCCCCGCTCGCCAACGAAGTGACGCCCACCGACCAGCAAGCACCCAAAAATGTTGAACCGCATCACGTACCGCACACCTAAGACCAGCACCGCCAGCAGAATCGTTTCCGCGATCCACTGCTTCGCGTAATCGGCGCCGTTGCCCCAGTTGCTCGACGTCGTGGCGAACGTCGCCACAAAAAACACCAGCACCTTGAGCCAGGCAGGCCGAAGCATCGACGCAACAATCGTCGCCGCAAGCGCGACAAAACCCATATACAACAAACTGTGCAGCAGCGAAGTGCCGACGATCGCGCCCGCCGGAATGTACGCGTCGAAGTTCGAACCAAACTCCGCCGCAGCGCCGCGATGCGGCGTCGGCCAATGCTGCGCGACCGCTTGGATCACCGTCTGCAATCCGATCAGCGCGCCGGCTCCGCCGATTCCGATGAAAAACGCGTCGCGATAGTAGGTCGCGGGCATGCCCGTCCACGCCGGAAAATATTCCTCGGTGAATGCGCGCCGCGCGAAAAACCAAGCCACGCCGAACACCACGACGATCAATCCGAAATAGAACGGTCCGCCGAGAACAGCGCCGACGGCAAGCGTGCCAAGAAATGTTTTGAACGGAATCGCCGTGTTGTACGCAGCCAGAAACGCCGGAATCCGATTTCCAAGCGCGAAGATCACGAGGTATGCGCCGAATCCCCAGAACGCCCAGCTCGACAATCGCCGCCACGGAATTGCCCGCGAATCCGGCGATTTCAAATTTTTCAGGAAAATGACGAGCGCCGTCAGCCCCAGCCCCGCAAAAAACAAAACAGGGAGCGTGATGCCCAGCATCATGCGCGAGATCGTCAGTTCTTCGCGCTGCCTGCTCCACTCATCGGGGATTTTGATGTACGTGCGATAGTTCGTGACTTCGTCGCCGATCACGCGCAATTCCATGCGCGCGTAGGCGTGGTCGTCGCCGGCCGCTGGCCTGCGCTGGCCGTGCTTTGATCCAGCGGCGTCTTGGCTTGCCACACCAACTCGTGATCGATTCGCTTCGGTTTTTTGTCTGATTTCGATTCCACCAGCGTCCACTGGCTCAGATCGATTTTCTTTTCATCGCGCAGGAATTTTTCGCCCAGCGCCACGGCTTCGTCTTTTGTCAGCGAAGCCCCCGGCGCCGCTTCCGCAACCGTGTGATGAATCGAGTGCAGCGATCCGTCGGGCTTTAAAATCACGCCGTACTCTTCCGGCTGCCCGTCTCGAAAATATCGTACCCGCCAAAGCGCCCCAGGCACTTGTCCGGCATAAACGCTGTTGACAAAATCGACTCCGCCGCGCTCGCGCAGAAATTCGTTCACCGTAGCGGATCGTGACGTCTACGAATTGCGTGTTGTGATAAATATTGTCGGGGTTGACATTGCGCCTCGCAAAATTTCGTCCGCATGAAGGCGCGCTGCTTCGGCGCATCGATCGAAAGCTTCAAATAGTCGCCGATCGAGGCGGGCTTCACCTTCCAGATCAATACTCCGCCCACGACGAAGCACAGTGCCAGCACGGCGAGCATCGCCGGGGCCAGCGCATCGTAGCGCCGCCGCTGCACTGCCGCGACTTCTGCCTGCACCGTCGCCACGTTTATTTCGGGCACCGGAGCGGCTTCGTTCAACAAGATCTTCGTCGGGTTCAAAGCGCCCGCGCAGCAGATACGAAATTCCAGAAAACGCCAGCGGCGCCACTGCTGCCGCCGCGACGATTGCGCCTGAGATTTTGAAATAGAGGCTGTTCGAGCGGATGAGGAAGAGTCCGACCAGCGACGCATCCACCGTGTAGTGCCAGATCAGCGTCGCCATGATTCCCCAGCGCAACATCACCAGTCCGGCGACGATTCCGATGATCCCGATCTCGATTCCGCGCGTGTACGCCGGCTCCTGCGGATAGTTGCTATGCAGAAATCCCCACAGGAACGCCGGCACGATTACGGCGATCCAGGTCGAATTTGTAATCTTCTTGAAAAAGGGAATCGCGAAAAGGCGGAACGTGAATTCTTCGTTCGTCGAAGCCAGCAATCCGATGGCCGCGCCCGAAATCCATGGGAACAGCGTGTTCACCGTCTCTTCGTAGTTCAATTCCTGCGGCGCCCAAGCTCCAAATCTGGTGGCGATCACGTAGAACAAAACCACGTATCCGATGTGGGCAGCGGCGAATGACAGACCCACCACGGCCGCCGAGAAAAATTCCTTCGACCGCAGTCCGCGCCACGTCAGTACCTTCGCCAGTTGCAATTGCTTCGGCTGCGACTCTCGATACAGCGGCTCGGCTGCTGGCAAAACCAAAATCGTGATCGCCGTCACGATCGAAATCAGCAACGCCGACCCGATCTTCAGCGCAATAAAACTGCTGTACGCGCTATTTGTGTCGTAACTCGCGTTCCACAGCGGCCATCCGTTCAGATTTTGCAAAAACAGCAGCAGCGCCGCGACGCCGGTCACGATCAGCGCGCCGCGCCACGATGTGCGCCCTTGCCGCGTGAGAACAATTCCCAGCCGCACCGCGACCGCCAAAATCAAAATGTAGGGAATCGTGAACGCCATCGCGAGCGAGTCGTTGCCAGAGCGCAATTTCTGAAAATCGCGCTTCCACGCTTCCGGCACTCGCAGAAATTCATTGCTGCCGCCGATGTCCGCGCCTTGCAATTCCACATGCAGCCGATACGGCGCGTCCACGGCGCGAAAATCTTTCTTCTCCCACGTGAAACGACCAATCGAGCCGGTTTGGCCGTTTGTCGGAATTCACTTCCTCGGGAGAAAATTCCAGCCGTTCAAATCGACGCCCAGTTTGCTGCTCAAATAATTCTGCGCCTTCGCCTGCGCGTCGCTTCGCTCCAGCGAAGCTCCAGCCGCCGCCTCTTTGATCGTGTGCCCGTAGCCGACGACATTTCCCGCCGGGCTTACGCGAACTCCAAATTCTTCTTCCTGCTGCGGTTTGAAAAATCGAACTTCCCAATACCAAATGTCGAGCTGCGACTGCATGAGCTGATTGGCTTTTTGCAAACCAATCTGCCGCTCCAGATAAGTCTTCGCATTTTCATCGACGTCGAAAACGATCGAGGACTGGTAGCCGCAGACGTCCTGGCCCATTCCGGCCATGAAATCCTGCGCGCGCTTCAGCGCTTCGGGCCGCGACACGCGAAAATCGATGGAGGCTTCCGGGAACGCACGGAAGTAATAATGATTGGCGAAGAAGATGCCGATGATTCCCGCCAGCACCCACAACACCAGCGCTCGCTTGTCTCGCCCGCTCAACCGGTCACTCGCCAAAAGGCCTCCCTACACGCAACGCTTGAGCCAAACGCTCACTCTACCAGCAAAGAGTATCGCCCCGATTGGGTATGTTCGGGCCTGTACCTGCGCTCGTTTCTCAGCGGCTCCGTTCTTGGTAGATTAGACGTGATGTCCACGACAGCCGCTCGCCGTATGTCTCATCTCACGCTCGCCACCAACGTCCAAATGATCAAGGGCGTTGGTCCGCAACGCGCCGAGCTTCTTGCCAAACGCGGCATTCACACGGTCGAAGATCTGCTGTTGTACCTTCCGTTTCGGTACGAAGACCGGATTCACTTTTCCAACGTGAAGGATATTCAGCCGAACGGCGTGTACACGATCCGCGCCAGGGTGATGAGCGGGCAGGCGATTCCGAACAAGTTTGCGCACAACGCGATCTATCACTTGCTGGTGCAGGACGAGGCGGGCGGGCTGCTGCCGTGCAAATTTTTTCACGGCGGGTATCTGGAAGGGCGGCTGAAGCCGGGGCAGTGGCTGGTGCTGCACGGGACCGCGAACGTGGACAAGTTGCGGCCGGCGCGGATCGAGATGGTGAATCCGCAGATGGAAATGCTGGGCGCGGACGAAAACGATTCGACGGAAGTCGGACGGATCGTTCCGATTTACGAAGCCATCGGGACGTTTGGCTCGCGGTCGATTCGGAGGGCGATTTACACGGCGTTGCAGACGGTGGAATTGCAGGTGCCGGAGATTTTGCCGGCGGCGTTGCAGAAGCGGCTTGGATTTCCTTCGCGCGCGCAATCGATTGCGCACACGCATTTTCCGCCGGCGGGAGAGTCGGTGGATGCGCTGAATGCGTATGCTTCGCCGGCGCAGCGGCGGCTTATTTTTGAGGAATTCTTTTTGTATCAGCTGAGTCTGGCGCTCGACCGGCGGGCGGTGCGGAAGGAAAATGCGATCGCTTTTAAGTTGCGCGATGACACCGTGCGCGATGCGATCAAGAAGATTTTGCCGTTCAAGCCGACGGCGGCGCAGAAGCGCGTGCTCGGAGAGATCGCGTCGGATTTAGAAAAGTCTTCGCCGATGAACCGGTTGCTGCAGGGCGACGTCGGCAGCGGCAAAACGATCGTGGCGCTGCAAGCGGCGGTGATTGCGATGGCGAACAGTTGCCAGGCGGCGCTGATGGCGCCGACGGAAATTCTGGCCGTGCAGCATTTTCTTTCTGCGCGGCGCATTCTCGAACCCGCCGGATACAAAGTCGAACTGGTCATCAGCGGGATGAAGTGGAAAGAGAAAGCGGCGGCGCTGGAACGCATCAAGAGCGGCGAAGCGAATCTTGCGATCGGGACGCACGCGCTGATTGAAGACAATGTGCAATTCGCGCGGCTAGGGTTTGTCGCTGTCGATGAGCAGCATCGCTTCGGTGTGTTGCAACGCAAGCGGTTGATGGACAAGGCTGCGACGCACGGCCATGCGCCGCATGTGCTGGTGCTGACGGCGACGCCGATTCCGCGGACGCTTTCGCTAACGCTGTATGGCGATCTTGACGTGAGCGTGCTCGACGAACTTCCGCCTGGCCGTACGCCGATCGAAACGCATCTTACGAGCGAGCCGCATCTGGCCGGCGTCTGGAACGGCATCAAGCGCGAGGTCGAGGCGGGGCATCAGGCTTACATCGTCTATCCCGTGATCGAGGAGTCGAAGCTCGAGCTCAAGGCTGCGATGGAGGAGTACGAGCGGCTTGGACATGAAGTTTTTCCAAAATTTAAACTGGGGTTGTTGCACGGACGCCTGTCGAGCGAAGAAAAAGACGATGTCATGCAGCGCTTCCGGAAGAACGAAGTGAACATTCTCGTTTCGACGACGGTCGTGGAGGTTGGTGTGGATGTGCCAAACGCTTCGGTCATGGTGATTGAGCATGCCGAGCGATTTGGGTTGTCGCAATTACATCAGCTTCGCGGGCGCATCGGGCGCGGTGCGGCGAAATCGCACTGCGTGCTGGTAGGGCCGACGCGGATGACCGAAGAGGCCAAGGCGCGCCTTGAAGCGATGGTGCGGACGTCGAACGGATTCGAGATTGCCGAAACCGATCTGGAACTCCGCGGTCCAGGCGAATTTTTCGGGACGCGACAGTCGGGCTCGCTCGGATTTCAGATTGCGAATCCGATGCGTGATCGCGCTGTGCTGGATCTCGCTCGTCAGGAAGCGTTCGCGCTTGTCGAAGCCGCGACGCCCAACACCGCAAATAGTGCAGCGTCGAACGCCCCAACAGGCGCCACATCCAATGCCACGTCAACTGAACGGCCGAAAGCCAACGCGGGCGCGCCCGTCAACGAACTCGATCGTTTGCTGCGCCGCTTTCCGCCAGAATGGCAACGCCGCTACCACCTTGCTCGCATCGGATAAAATCACAAACTCATGCGCGTCATTGCCGGTCAATTCCGCTCACGTCAGTTGAAATCTCTGAAAGGCCTCGCGCTGCGGCCCACCAGCGACCGCTTGCGAGAGACGCTTTTCAATGTGCTCGCGCCGCTCATTGTCGGAGCGCGATTTCTCGATGTATTCGCCGGGACCGGGGCCATCGGCATCGAGGCCCTGAGCCGTGGCGCTTCGGAAGCGGTCTTCATCGAAAGCCATCAACCGGCGGCGGCGTTGATCAAACAGAATTTGGCGTCGCTCGGGATCCGGACTGGGGTTAGCGTGCTTGCGCTCGATGCGGTGCGCGGGCTCGAGAAGCTGGCGGCAAAGCCGAGCGCCAAATTCGATCTCGCGTATATTGACCCGCCTTATGCCGATGCGGACGAGTACGCCAAAGTGCTTGAGGCTGTGGCGAAGTCACCGCTGTTTCATCCGGAGTCGCGGATCGCGGTGGAGCATCGTCGGTCTTTCGATCTTCCTGCTGTCGCGGGGCTCACTACCGTCCGCCGCCTCGAACAGGGCGACGCGGCGCTCACCTTCCTCGCGCCGTAACGCTCCATTTCAATGAGGCTGCACCTACGTGTCCGCGTCGTGTCGAGCCTTGGCTGGGTCGGAGGCGAACGGGTGAGTATGGGCTGAGTTGAATCAAAATCCCGCGATCTGGGAAGCGATCGCGGCTACAGGGTGGCGTTCGTGTCAACTATCGCCGGGTTCCGAAATGGGACGGTTGGGGGTACACCCCCTATGTTTTTCAAAAGAGTGGGCAAGGTGTTTAGAATCATTTTGTTGCAGGACTATGGAAAACGGGAGTGCGTAGGCGATTGAAAAGACAACGTTTACGGGAGTGCGTAATTCGAAAAATTCGACGTGTGAACGTCGTTCGGGCACAAAAAAAGCGCCGAATTGGTCGGCGCGTGAACGAATTTCGAACTAACTCTATCAATACCACAATTTGGGATGTTTGGCAAGGAGCGGGGGCGAGATTTTACAAGTTGTAGCAAGAACGGTGGAGCTTCGTGCATTCGATCTTTGGCTTGTTGAATTTTGAGCCGGGGTCCCTCCACTTCGCGAGCCGACGCGTTCGCAGGAGCGAACGCGAAGAAAAGGCGCCGGCTCGCTTCGGTCGGGATGACAGGTTTTGAGTTGGGCGAACGGACTAGTTAGGGCAGGGATCGATCGGCAAGATGGCGACGTAAAGTCGCCGCCGAAAAGGCGCCGGCTCGCTTTGGTCGGGATGACAGGTTTTGAGTTGGGCGAACGGACTAGTTAGGGCAGGGCTCGATCGGCAAGATGGCGACGTAAGTCGCCGCCAAAAGGCGCCGGCTCGCTTCGGTCGGGATGACAGGTTTTGATTTGGGCGAACGGATCAGTTAGGGCAGCACTCGATCGGTAAGATGGCGACGTAAAGTCGCCGCTATAAGAAGACTTCGGTGGCGGGCAACGGAGCACAGGCGCTAGTGCGTGCGGTTGCCGACGCTACAGGCGCGCGTATGGGCTAGTTGGGAGTGGCGGAGGTGTCGTGGAGGAGGATGACGTCGGATTCGCGGTGGGAGCGGAGGACGGCGAGGGATTTGCCGTCGGGGGACCAGCGGAAGTCGATGATCTGGTCGGACTTGAAGTTGGTGATGAGGCGGCCCTTGGAGCCGTCGATGGGTTGCAGATAGATGTTGTCGGCACCGTTCTCCAGGATGAGGAGCGCGACGCTCTTGCCGTCCGGGCTGTAATGCAGTCCTGTGGTGTCCGGAGTACCGGAGTCGCGAAGAACAATCTGACGGCGGGGTTGGAGAGCCATGATGCGAACGCGCTCTTTTGCGGTGCCCGTCATGTCGACAAAAGCGAGCTTCAAGCTGAACTCTTCCGGAGCGACGTCGAATCTGCTGACCAGAAAAACCATCGTTTTGCTGTCGGGCGAAACGGCCATCGAGCCGATCAAGGTTTTTTCGAAAGCGGTTCCCGCCATTGCTTCCGGCTGGCCGCCGCTGGTCGAAACACGCTGCAACGGACTGTCTTGGGTGCCATCGTAGAAGTAAATCCATTTGCCATCGGGAGAACAAGCCCACTTCGCGTAGGCACTGCCGATCGGAATCAGCTGCGCAGGATTTGAGCCATCGGGCTTGATGCGCCAGACAAAGCCGGAATTCGGATCCGCACCGTGGAACCACCACGCCAGGGCGAGAAAACGTCCGGCATCGCAAGAAACGACATTGCTGATCCAGGCTTTCGAATCGGCGACGATCGTTGTTGGATCGGAGCCGTCGGTGTGGGTGCGTAGCAGACGAAGCCCTTCGGAAACGAATAGCTGTCCATCGGTGGACCAATCGAAAGCTGCCACGGTGCCGCTGCGAGTGAGGCCGGGGACAGTGGTGAAAGAATCGCCGCCCGAACCGGCCAAGACCGCAACGTCCCAGTTGTACCTAGCGAGTACCGTCGCCAAGGTCCTGCCATCGCTGCTGAGGAAGACGCCGTAGTGAAGGGTCGTGTCCGCAGTGACGTCGCGAAACTTACCGTCCGGATAGGAGACTGCTCCGATGTTCGCGATGCCAGAGGCAAGCTTGCCCTTGGTCGTGTGCGTCATGTAGAGCCACCGGCCATCGGGAGCCCACGCGAGCCTGACGGGGAATTTGTCCTGAAATTGAACGAAGGGCTGCATTTTGCCGGAAGCGAAATCGAACATGCGCACGATGCCTTCGCTTTTTTCAGAGAAGGAAGCGGCAACGCGCTTGCCGTCGGGCGACCAAGCCACGTACAGAGGGGATATCTGACCGGGAGCGATAAGAAGGACCTTTTCGCCGGAGCCATCGGCGGCGGCTTCGATCAGGCGCCATTTGTCCACTTCGGGATCGTTCGCTCGCGCGAAAACGATGTGCGTGCCGTCCGGGGAAACTGCCGCATTGGAATCGACATCTTTGGAAATAATTTGCGGCGTGCCGCCGAGCAAGCGGGGCGCGAAACATGTTGTATGCGTCGCTCGAACCTTCGGATTCGCGGAAGTAAATGTAGTTGCTGTCGGGGGAGAAGACGGGGATGTCCAACACGCGTGTCCCCGCGTCCACGATGATGGTGTCGCTTCCGGTGGGAATGTTGCGCAAGGACAGACTGTAGTGTCCGGGTTTGCGCAGAACGCTGACGACAAATTTGCCATCGGGCGAGAGAGCGGCGGCGATGACGTTGCCGAAGTCGGTGACCGGCGTGGCGGAATACCGCGAGAAAGGAAGAGGGCGGGTGTGGTTGATGTAGGAGTAGATTCCGTATCCTGCGCCTGCAATGAGAAGAAGGATGACGAGAGCGCCGATGCCGAGACCGAATTTGTGTTCGCTGGCAACCGCGGCGACGGAGGAAGAGCCGGAGGCGCGGACAGGTGCAGGCGCAGCTAGAAGTGCCTGGTGCTGGGTTTGGGGCGGCGGAAGTTTTCGAGCCTGCGGGAGACTGAGATGCGCCGGCGTCGGCCGCAGTGTATGTCGCCGAACGGCCGGAGCCGACATCGCGTTTGAGACGTTGAAGGTCGGCGCGGATGTCGGCGGCGTGCTGGTAGCGGAGGTTGCGATCCTTCTCAGACCCTTACCGATAATTTCTTCGAGCTTGTGCGGGAGTTCGGGGTTGAGGCGGAGCGGCGGAGTCGGTTCGCGGCTGAGAATTTTTTCAAAGACGACGCCGGAGGTTTCGCCGGGGAAGGGCAACTGGCCGGTGGCCATTTCGTAGAGGACGACGGCGAACGAGAAGAGGTCGGTGCGAGCGTCGAGATCTTTGCCGCGGACTTGTTCGGGGGACATGTAGGCGACGGTGCCGACGGTGGTGCCGGGGCTGGTGATTTGTTTGGGGTCGTCGCCCGTGGTGGCGAGGGTGTCGCCGGTGTCGAGGAGACTGTTTTGTTTTGCGTTGGCTTGTTTCGCGAGGCCGAAGTCGAGAATTTTTGCGTGGCCGCGGCGGGTGACGAAGATGTTTGCGGGCTTTATGTCGCGGTGGACGATGCCGGCGGAGTGGGCGGCGTCGAGCGCGTCGGCGAGCTGGATGGAGATGTCGAGGAGTTGGTCGAGCTCGACGGGGCGATTGTTGATGAGGTGTTTCAGAGTTTGGCCGTCGAGAAATTCCATGGCGATGAAGGCGCGGCCCTCGGTTTCGCCGATGTCGTAGATGGTGCAGATGTTCGGATGATTGAGGGCGGAAGCGGCCTGGGCTTCACGCTGAAAGCGGGCGAGGGTTTGCGGATCGGTAGCGACGTTTTCGGGGAGAAATTTCAGTGCGACGAAACGATGGAGGCGGGTGTCTTCGGCTTTGTAGACGACGCCCATGCCACCGCCACCGAGTTTGTCGGTGATGTTGTAATGGGAGAAGTTTTGGCCGATCAAGGGGTTTTGGGCGCCTTCCGGTTCGGAGATGTTAGAGGGCGGCCGTGAGGGAAGTCAACGAGGGGAAAGACAATTTCTCACGCGTGCGCCCGGGCAAGTTGGGGCGCAGCAGTGCTGCGCCCGTACATGACTGAGGCAGCTCGCGGCTTAAATATGGAGAAGTTTTTCGAGGACGATGAATTCGAGGTCGTTGCGAGTTGGGTTGCCGTAGCGATCGTCGCCGTAGGGGAATGGGCGAGTTTGGCCCGTACGTTGGTAGCCGCGGCGCTCGTACCAGGCGATGAGAGATTCGCGGACGTTGACTACGGTGATTTCGATGATGCGGGCGCCACGGACGGCCGCGTAGTTTTCGGCGGCGTCGAGGAGTTTGCGGCCGAAGCCGGCATTTTGCAGAGCGGGGTTGACGGTGAGGGAGCCTAGGTACCACTTTTCGGGCGAGGATTGTTGAAGGCTTACGCAGCCGTCGATGGCGGAGGTGGTTTCGTTTTTTGAGATGAGGTAGGAGGCGCCGTTTGCGATTTCTTCGCTGAGCAGAGATGCGTTGGTGCGCTGGCCTTTGACGATTTCGCTTTCGATGCTCCAGCCTTCGGTGCCGCGGAAGGCGGAGTTCATGAGGGTGATGATGGCGGGGTGGTCGAGTTCGGTGGCTGGGTGGAGAGGAATGGTCATTTTTTTATTTTAAGGCAGCGGGCTTGAAGGGGTCACGTTGAAGCGAGATGCTCGTGAATTCAGGCGAGGAGCGCCGCACATTTGATTTGTTTGGGGCTGGATTTTGCGCCAGGGTCTCTCCACTGCGCGGGCCGACACGTTCGCAGGAGCGAACGTGAAAGAAAGGCGTCGGTCCGCTTCGGTCGGGATGACAGGTTTTGTTTCGGGCGAACGAATGAGTTAGGGCAGGGCTCGATTGATGCGGGTGGACGCGCCTGTGGTCGTCGTTGTGAGTTGAGTGAGGTTGAGTCTAAACCCGCACCCTCTGAAAGCGGAGGGTGCGGCACCCAACGGCCGGGCGGGTTGTCGGCATCCAAATGCGGGTTGACCGGTGGGATGGGCATCGCGCAACCTTGTAGTGAATATCCACGTGTACGTAGCGATTCAGGGGATTGGGTAGCGACGGAATGAGTTTGAGTTCGGCCAATGGGGCGTTGAATTTGTTGGGGCAGGCGGCCGTGTCGGTGCCGCTGGTGGCTCCGCGTCTGCCTGCGGGTTCTGAGGGGCCGCGGCTGGATGTGGCATGGGGCGATTTCCACCAGGGAGTGGGGAGCAGCGTTCGGGCGGTGCTGGCGCGCGGCGGTGTTAAAGGATTTTTGAGCGGCGGATTTTTTAAGGATTGCTGGGTCGAGTCGCGGTGGCCGCGGCGGGCGATTGTGGCGGCGCTGTTGTGGCACGTGGCGTTTCTGGCGATGCCGTTTCCGAAGGGCGCGCTGGGGCCGAAGAAAGTGACGGGGCTGGAAAATTTTCAACTGACGTGGTCGGGGCCGATTCAGGATTTGCCGCTGCTGGAGATTCCGAAGGCGCGGGCGAAGACGTTGGCGAAGGCTGCGCCTGTTGATCCGGCGCCGGTGGCGGGGGCGGATGCGTTTCATCCGCGGCAGAGGATTTTTACTGATCCGGTGAGGCCGAATGCACGCGAAGCAGACGCTGGTGAATCCGAAGGCGCCGATGGAGGCGCCGAAGTTGCTGCCGCAGATGCCGAACATGGTGGAGCTGGCGGCGACGACGGGGCCTGCGAAGCCGAAGGTGACGATCAGCGAGGATGCGCTGAAGCAACTGCATCCGCACGAGCGGAAGGTGAAGCTGGTGAAGGTGGCGCCGCCGGAAGATGGGCCGGTTCTTGCGCCGGAGCAGATGGCGTCGGAGTTGAATATTCCGGTGACGGAGAATGGGCCGGCGAGGCCGAAGTTGGAGATCAACGCGGGGGTTGCGCCGCGTGCGGCTAAGAGGGATGCGGAGGGAGAAGTTGCGGCGCCGGCGCCGGAGATTGCGGCTTCGTCGGCGGCGCGGTGGCGCGAGCGCGCAGACGTTGATTGCGTTGTCGGCGACGCCGGGGCCGGCTGCGCCTGCTGCTCCGCCAGCGGGAAATTTGGCGGCGAAAGTTGCGATTTCGCCGGATGCGGGGAAGAAGGGTGGCGCGGTCGATCCGAACACGGGCGGAGGAGGGAAGAGTCCGGTCGGCGTGAGCATTAGCGGAGGGAATCCGCCGGCAGCGAAGAGCGGGATTTCTGGATTGGGCGCGGGGACGCGTGTGGGATCGATGCGGTCGCTGACGGCGCGGCCGCAGGAGGCGTCGGGTTCGGCTTCGGAGGATGAGCCGGCGCGCGTGGGGCCGCCGGATTTCAAGGCGCTGCCGGCGGGAGCGAAGCCGGAACAAGTTTTTGTGGGGAAGCGCACGTATACGATGAACGTGAACATGCCGAACGTGAGCAGCGCGACGGGAAGTTGGATTTTAAATTTCGCGGAGATGCATTCGGAGCATCCGCACATGACGGCGACGGACTTGTCTTCGCCGGTGGTGCTGAGGAAGGTGGATCCGAAATATCCGCCGACGTTGGTGGCGGAACGCGTTGAGGGCGAGGTGGTGTTGTATGGCGTGATCGCGGCGGATGGGTCGGTGGGGCAGATTCAAGTGGTGCGCGGCGTGGATGATTTGTTGGATGAAAATGCGAAGAATGCGCTGGCGCAGTGGAAATTCAAACCCGCGACGAAGGCGGGAGAGCCGATCGATGTGGAAGTGATTGCGCATATTCCGTTTCATATTCCGCCGAAGGAGTGAAGTGAGGCTGCAATGAAGTAGGGAGGTGCGGCGAAGAGGTCAGGGGCTGAAGCCCCTGTTTTTATTTTGGGGTTGTCATTTGTCGCGGCTGAAGCCGCGACCCACAAACCTTGAAGAGCTAAGAGCGGGATTCGGCGAGTTTTACGAGGGTGGCTAAGGCTTGGTTGACGGGGGTGGGGACGCCGAGTTCGGCGCCGCGGCGGGCGATGTAGCCGTTGAGGGAATCGATCTCGGTGCGTTTTCCACGCTGGAGGTCTTGCGCGGTGGAAGAGTAGACGGTCGCGAGATTTTCGGCGACTTTGTAGGCGCCGTTGATGGCGTTTTGGGGATTTTCGAAATCGGGGAGCTGGATTTTTGCGGCGCGGGCGACGGCGAGAAATTCGGTGACGAGGCTGGCGACGATTTTTTTTGCGTCGGCGCTGGCGGCGATTTCACCGTAACGCGCGTGGCCGAGGGCGGAGATGGCGTTGAGCGCGCAGTTCCAGGTGAGCTTGGTCCAGAGTTCGCCTTCGATGTTGTCGGAGATGCGGCAGGGGACTTGCGCGCGTTCGAAGAGAGCGGAGATTTTTTCGGTGCGGGCGTTGCGAGGGCCGACGACGAGGTCGCCGCGGCCGCCGTGCTTGACCGTGCCGGGCTCAGGAACGAACGCGCCGATGTAGACGACGGCGCTGATGGCGTCGATGTTGGCGGCGGCGCGGAGTTGGTCGGCGTTGTCCACACCGTTTTGCATGCAGACGACGATTGCGCCGGGAGCGAGGAGCGGGGCGATCGTGCGCGCGGTGGCGGCATTGTCGATCGTTTTGACGCAGAAGAGGACGACGTCGGCGCCGCGAACGGCTTCGAGTTGATCGGAGGCTTGGGCGCGGACGCGTTCTTTGAAAGTGAGCGTGTCGAGCAGGAGGCCGTTGGCGTTGACGGCGGCGGCGAACGGGGCGCGGCCGATCAGGACGACGGGCGCTCCGGCGCGAGCGAGCATGCCGCCGAAATATCCACCGACGGCTCCGGCGCCAACGACTGCGATGCGCGGCCAGCCAGCTGCGTCGCTGGTCACGTGGTGATCACCGAGAGGAGGCGATCGATGTCGCGCTCGGTGTTGAAGAGGTACGGCGAGACGCGGATGTTGCCTTCGCGCAGGCTGACGATGACATTTTCTTTGCGCAGCTTGTCGTAGAGCGCGGCGGTTTTCTCCGGCGTGCGCGCGGCGAAGCATGCGTAGGGACCGCGCTGGCGCGCGATTGAGCGGGCTCGCGGGAGTGCAACGATCTTTCGGCAGACGCTCGAAGAGTTGCTCGATGAGATCGTGACAGTGCGCCAGCGCGTTCGCGGGGCCAACCTGCAAGACGAACCCGAGGCTCGCATCGAGCGCGGCGTGATTGAAATAGTTCGCAGTTTCGGCGGCGTCCCAGCGCTTTGCGCCGGCGGCGGGTTTCGGATCGGAGAAGCTCATCGCGGAAAATCCGTGGTCCATGCCCTGCGCGGCCATCCAGTAGAACGGGCCGGGGCGCAGGCTCGCGACAACTTCTGGACGGCCCCAGCAGAATCCTGTGCCGAACGGGCCGAACAAGAATTTGTATCCGGCGGAGACGAGAAAATCGACGTTCATCGCGTGCACATCGATGGGGACGGCGCCGGCCGCCTGGCTCGCGTCCGCGACGAACAGAGCGCCTTGTTTGTGGCACGCGGCGCCGATGCGCGCTGCGTCGATGAGCACGCCGTTGTCAAAGCGCACGAGGCTGAGCGAGACGACGCGAGTGCGCGGCGTCATCGCGGCAATGATGTCGTCGGCGTCGAGAAATTTGTCACGCGGCGCGACGATTTTCACCACGATGCCTTCGCGCTCTTCCATCGGTTTCCACGAAGCGTATTGCAGCGGGAATTCGCCGGCCGCGGTGATGACTTCGTCGCCGGGCTTCCATGTGAGGCCGTAGGCGATTCCGGACATGCCGGAGCTTGCGCCGGTGGTGAGCGCGATGTCTTGCGGCTGCGCGTTGATCAGTTTTCCGATCGATGTCACGAATGCGATTGGGCACGTCGAAAAACGCGTTGTCAGGAATGCGTTGCGGAAATTTTTTCCATTCGAGCGCCGCTTGCACGGCGCGGAAAGAGACTTTCGGCATCGGGCTCTGGCCGGCGAGGTTGAGATATGTGGCTTCTTCGTTTTCGAACCAGTGCTCGCGCCAGTCGGTGCGGGGGGACGGGTTGACGGGAGATTTCGTGATGGGAGTTGTAGCCATGGCTGGATGCTCCTTAGTTGCGCAGTGTCGGGGAGAAATCGCGCGCTTACAACGGCCAAATTGGCGATAAGAGAAGGCCGGGAAAAGAGAATTCACCACAGAGTTCGCAGAGCGCAGAGAAGAAAGCCGAAGGTCTTTCGTTTATCTTCTCTGCGTCCTCTGCGAACTCTGTGGTGAATTCTCTTTAGAAGTGGCCGCGGAGTTCGCGGAAGCTCGGGAGAATGATGAGTTTGCCGATACCGGCGAGGACGGGCTCGTGTTCGAGTTGCCAGGTGTGTTGATGCGGAACGTAGACGGCGTTGAGGCCGATCTTCATGGCGGGATTGATGTCGCTGCGCGGGCTGTTGCCGATCATCCAGGCGTGATTTTTTACGATTTTGTGTTTGCGGACGAGGAGGTTGTAGGTCTCGGGATCTTTTTCGCTGACGATTTCGATGAACTCGAAAAATCCTTGGAGGCCAGAGCGCTCGACTTTCGCGGCTTGCTCGGCCGGCTGGCCTTTCGTGAAGAGGATGAGGCGGTGGCGTTCGGTGAGATAGGCGAGCGTCTCGGGCACTCCGTCGAGAATTTTTGGCGGCGTGCGTTCGAGATCGACGACGCGATCGTGAATCTGCGCGAGCGTTGCGCGCTCCGCCTTGTGCTCGGCGAGCTTCATGTAAGTTTCTTCGAGAGAACGGCCGAAGCTGCGAACGCCATATCCGTGCTGGCGGATATTTTTGCGTTCGGTTTCGTTGAGGATGTGGCGGACGTAGGCGCGCGTGTAGCCGCACGATTCGACAAGCGTGATGAAATCTTCGATCAAGTTTTCGAAGAAGACGTTGTTTTCCCAGAGGGTGTCGTCGGCGTCGATGAGAAGGGTGTTTCGGCGCATTGAGATTAGTTTAGCAGCGGAAACGAGACGGAAGAAATGGTGGTCGTCGCATCAATCGAAGAGAGATTCCTCCACTGCGCAAGTCGACGCGTTCACGGGAAGTGAACGCGGAAGAAAGGGCGTCGACTTGCTTCGGTCGGAATGACAGTTTTGTGGAGCTCACGCGGATTTGCGGGCGCCGGTCGAGAGTTTTTCGAGCATGGTGCGGGCGACTTTTTGGAGTTCGCCGAAGCGGGCGAGGTAGTCCTGAAATTCCTGAGTTCATCACTTGGGCTTCGTTGGGGGCGAGCTTGATGCGCATGATCATGTCGCGCAATTTCACGGGATGCGGCAGAAGCGCGTCTTCGTTGAGTTCTTCGAGTGCGATGGATGGATCGTAGTGGTACATCGTCGTGGCTCCCAATCGATGAGTGAATAAGCAAGTGCCAGCTGATGCGCTTTAAGTTGGATGTTATAACGCGCGAAAGGTGGTCTTGACGGAAAAGAATCAGGCGGCGAATGAGGCTGCGGACGCGGGAAGGAACTCGTAGCGTTCGATTTTCGCGGCGACGCCGACGTGGCCGTCGGCGTTCGAATCGACGCGAACAATCTGGCCGCGACAACGAATATCGACTTCGGTGCTTTGCGCGATTTGCTTGGGAAGGGTCAGCACAAATTCGATTTCCGTGCCGACTTCAAATTGCGCTTCGGCGAGAAAGTAGAGTCCCTGATAGCTGACGTCGCGTGTCTGCGTGCGAAGTTCGCTGCTGCGCGCTTCACGGGGAAGCACCCGTAGCGGCAGACTCATGGTAAATCGCCGGGCTACGCGCCGTTCCGATCCATCAGCCATACAAATACTCCGATCGCGTTCGCGATTGTAGACTGTGCCGAAATTATGCCAAACGGTACACCGCGCGGGGGCGGGACGCAATCCGAAAGATGCCGAAATTCTGTCCTAGTACGGAACGTTGCCGGATAGTGCAACGTATGCGTGCACATAGAGTTATCCACGTACTAGAGCGATATTGTGGAGAGCTATGGACCGGCGCGAGCATCATCGCGTCCAGCTCCGTCTGCCCGCACGACTCCGCTGGACGACGCCCTTCGGCCAGAAAACCGAAGTGTGCACCACCGTCGATGTTTCGCGCGGCGGAATGTTGGTGCCGTGCCGCGAGCCTCACGCGGAGGGCATGCCGCTGTGGGTCACGTTTCCATTATGACGATTCGTTGACGGTTGCGACAGCCGGAAGTTTTGGCGCGCGTGGTGCGCACGAGTTGTGGTGGTGCGCGAGGACGTGGCGAAGAAAAAGAATGGGAACGGAAACGGACATGGCAACGGGCACGGACATAGCAACGGGCATCACAAAAACGGAAATGGTGCGAACGGCCACGGCGGGAACGGAAATGGAAACGGCCACAAGAACGGAAATGGCAATGGGCACGGTCATCATCACGACGATAACGCAGGCGTGTTTCGATCGCCTTCGGCAACGGAGGCCGCCGCTGTTGAGTCGGCGCGGGAAGTTTCGGCGATGCGCACACCCGCTGAGCCGATATCGGAAACCAGCGCCAACGCGGCGACGGCGTTGCGGAGCGACAATTCAGAAGTGGCGAGTGCCACGGCGTTTTCGACGCTGCTGGCTCTGCGATTTGAAATTTCGCCGAGCCGGCAAATCGCGTCGGCTCACGCGATTGTGCCATTGCGCGATGTGGAGCGGCGCGCTGACGTCCACGGCGACCGTTTGTCGTGCCGGTGCGCGTGCGGACCGAGCGCATGCCGTGGTTTGAAGAGACGATGACGGTGGATTGTTCGGGCGACGGGCTGAGAGTTTCGCAGCAATCGCGAATACGCGCGCGGAGAATTTCTCGATCGTGTCGTTTGAGAGTGCGGCGACGTCGCCATGGCTCGGCGTGACGGAGTCGCTGCTCCGAGTCGTACGCATCGAGAGCGAGCCTGACGTTGCGGAGTTGCAAGTTGCGGTGTGCCGGACGCAGCAGTTCAGCCTTCCAGTTTTGAGCCGTTCGGCGTTCGATTCGTTCTGATTTTTCAATTCCAGCAAAATTGACTATCGTTGTATCGGTTGCAGTGGTGGCCGAATCGATTGCGGTTGAGCCGCCACCTAATTTCTGACTTTTGCGGACATCGAGATGGGACACGAATCGCGAAACTTATTTTTGAAGGGCCGGACGGCCGCCTCGAGGCGATCTTCTGGAAGCCGGAGGCAGACGTGTCTCCGCCGATGGCGGCGGTCGTTTGCCATCCGCATCCGCTGTTTGGCGGCACGATGCACAACAAAGTGGCGTATCAGGCGGCGAAATCGCTCGATGCGCTGGGGCTGGCGGTGCTGCGCTTCAATTTTCGCGGCACCGGCATGAGCGCGGGCACGCACGATCGCGGCCGCGGCGAGCGCGGCGATGTTACGGCTGCGCTCGATTTTCTTGCGCAGGAATTTCCGGGCACGCCTCTGCTCGTGGCAGGCTTCAGCTTCGGATGTTTCGTCGGTTTGCGCGTCGGTTGCAAAGATGATCGCGTCGCCGAGTGCATCGGGCTCGGCACTCCGGTGAACAACACCGACTTTTCGTTTCTGCACGAGTGCGCGAAGCCAAAATTGTTTGTGCACGGCGAGAACGACGAATTCGGCGACGTAAAAAGAGTGGAAGCGATGGTGGAGTCGCTGCCGGGAGAGAAAGAGATTCGTGGTAGTGCCCGGCGTCGACCACTTTTTTGCGGGCAAATTGAAAGAAGTGGACGCGGCGATTTCGCGATGGATGATGGAGCGGCACCAGAATCTGACGAAAATTTCTGATTAGAGGGCCTATGGCGAAAGTAACGGGATTGGGTGGAGCATTTTTGCGCGCGAACGATCCGAAGGCGCTGTATGCGTGGTACGCGGCGAATCTCGGAGTCAACGCCGAGGGCGGATTCATCATGTTTCAGCGGGAAGAGGCGCGCGCGTACTCTCTTGTGACATTTTTCAAGAAGACTTCGGATTATTTTCCGTTGACGCAGCCGGCGATGCTGAATCTGCAGGTCGATGATCTCGACGGCGTGTTGGAAAAATTGCGCGCGGCGGGAGCGGTCGTCGATCCGAAGGTGGACGACTCGGAGTACGGAAAGTTCGGCTGGTTCACCGATCCCGAGGGAAATCGCGTCGAGTTGTGGCAGCCGCCGGCGGAATAGTTGTTCGGCGGACGATGCGATGCGAATGTGTATTGAGTGGTGCAGGCGATGGGAATCGATCCGAACAATCCAGTCGTGAAATTGTGCGCCGCGGGAATCAGCGCGGAGATGGCGGGCCGCCGTGACGAAGCGGCGAAGTTATATGCAGACGCGTGGGACGCGAAGACCAACGATTTCGAGGCCTGCATCGCAGCCCACTACGTGGCCCGTTTGCAGGCGACTCCGGAAGACGCGCTGCACTGGAATTCGGAAGCTTTGCGCCTTGGCGAAGCGGCGAACGGATGAAGACATGAGCAGTTTCTTTCCGTCGTTGTATCTTGAATCTTGGCAAAGGCGTACGAGGATTTGGGGAATTTCGCGAACGCGAAGAGGTTTTACCTGTTGGCGGAGGAGCAAAGTCGGCGCGCTGCCGGACGGCGCATACGCCGAGACGGTGAAACGCGGAATCCGTCGAAGGCTTGGAGCGTAATCAGCGCGCGCCGAAGAAGCCGCGTGCTGCACCGGAAATTAGGACTGACCTTCGCGCACGAGATGCGACGGCGAACGCGGGCAGCTTGCGATACGCGACGTGTACGAGTTCGGAAATCGAAAAGAGCTGCAGGCCGAGCTGCTGAAACAAAATCGTGAGAGATTGCGCGCGAATAAAGTGAAACGTGTCCGTTGCGCGGCCCGGCATACCACCAATGCAGCCGCTGCTGATCGAAATCGGCGGGCTGCGTCAGTGTCGAAAATAAAATAATGCCTTCATCGGCGAGCAGATCGCACATTTCCGCGGCGGTGCGCGCGGGGAACGGCGTGTGCTCCATCACTTCGAAGCAGGTGATCAGGTCGAAGCGGCGCGACGGGCGCTCGTTGAATCCGGAAAATGGATCGTATGTCGTGGCGCTGAATCCTTGCGAGACGAGATGGCTGGCGAACACTCCGTTGCCGCCGCCGAAATCGAGAATCGCGATGGATTCTCGCGCGTCACGAAATGTGTTGGCGACGGCGCTCGCGTTGCTCAGCGGGCGCGCGGAAGCGTAGTCGGGATCGACGTGGATGTAGCTGGAATTGTAGATGTGCGCGAGAAATGCTTCGGCGGACCAATCGTCGAATTCGTCGGTGAACGCGAAGCCGCAAGCGGTGCAGCGGCGATAGTAAATCGGGCGGCCAGAGAGCGGCAGTCGTTTGCCCTGCGCCTCGATGCAGCTCTTGTGAAAGTCGACGACGCCGAAGAGCGGGCTGGGGCCGCTGCAGATTTTGCAGTCGCGCGGTTCGGGAGTGACGATCATGAACATTGTGTGGGCTTAGTTGTGCGGCGATCGATGCGACGCGAGATTGTTGCCGTTCGTCGGTGGAACGTTGCAGTTCGCGCGACGCGGAGTGACCAATCGTCTGGCGGCGTTCTGGCGGAAGAGACGCGCAGTCGGGTACCACGGGCTGTCTTCGCGATCGAGGAGCCAGCGCCAGTCGGGATTGTGCGTCAGCAGAATCCACACAGGTTTGCCGAGCGCGCCGGCGAGATGCGCGACGGCGGTGTCCACGGTGATGAGCAAGTCGAGATTGGCGAGCGCGGCGGCGGTGTCGGCGAAATCGTTGAGATGGGCGGAGAGATCGACGAGGTTCATGTCGATCGGCATGTCGAGCAGATCTTTTGCGGCGGGGCCTTTTTGCAGCGAGTAGAAAGTGGCGCCGGGAATTTCGGTGAGCGCGGAAAGCTGCGCGAGCGGAATCGATCGCTGGCGGATCGCGCGTGTGGCGCGGGCTGCCCGACCAAACGAGGCCGACGCGCAAGGCTTTGCTTGGTGGAATGCGATGCGAAGTGTTGCGCGAATTCGCGCGTGAGCTGCGGCTCGGCGTGCAGATACGGAATCGGCGCGGGAATCGAAGTGAGATCGGTGTGAAAAACAAGAGGCAGCGAAAGCAGCGGACTCTGCCAATCGAAATCGGGAAGGCTGCTCCCGCGCGTGACAATTTGCACCGCGCCAGCGCTCATCGTGCTTTCGATGAGGCGGCGAAGTTCGGCGGGAACTTCGAGAATGACTTTGGCGCCGCGCGCGGCCACCATCGGCACGTAGCGAACGAATTGCAGCGTGTCGCCGAGTCCTTGCTCGGCGTGGAGCAGAATGCGAGCGCCGTCGATGGATTCGCCGAGCCACTGTGGCTGCGGGAAGTTGCGGCGCGCGTTGCGCAGCATCTTGGTTTGCCAGCGGCATTCGTAGTTGTGCCAGCCTGCGGCGAAATCTCCGTGCAGAAGATGCAGAAGGCCGACGTAGTAGAGAAGCTCGACGCAATTGGATTTGGTGGCGAGGGCGCGGCAATATTCGGCGGTTGCGAAATTGATGTCGGCGCGGCGGCACGCGTCGAATGCGTTGAGAAGATCGCCGCGTTGCCACGCGCGATTCGCGATAGTTCTGTCGATTGCAGAGACGTTGCATTGGGGATTGATGACGTCCGGCTTCAGCGCGAGCGATGATCGTAACAATCGAGCGCGCCACGATAGTCGCCTTCGTCGAAGAGAACGTGGCCGAGATTTCCGTGCGCGCCGGGCAAATTTGGATTGAGCTCGATGGCGCGCACGGCAGGATTTTCTCGCGCCGGCGAGATCGCCTTGCCGCCAAAGATGACCGCCCCAGTTGCCGTGAGCTTCGGCGAAATTTGGATTCGGCTTCGATCGCGCGGCGGAGCAATTCGGCGGCGCCGTCGTAATCGTCGAGGCCTTGGAGCGCGGCGGCGAGGTTGCTCATCGCTTGCGGGAGATCGGGTTTTAAAGTGAGCGCGCGGCGAAAGGCATCGGCGGCCTGGGCGAAATCTTCAGTTCATGAAGGACGATGCCGAGATTATAGGTCGCTTCGAAATCGTCGGGAGTGATGCGGAGGACGTCGCTCGTATTCGGCGGCGGCTTCGGTGAGTTGGTTGAGGCGTTGCAATGCGTGCGCGAGATTGAAGTGATACGCCGCGCAACCGGGCTGCTAGTTCGATCGCTCTGCGGTAATGCTCGATGGCGGCGCGCGCATCGCCTTGATTCAACTTTGCGTTGCCGAAATTGTAGTGAGCGTCAGCATGGTCCGGTTGCAAGCGCAGCACATCGAGAAAATATTTTTCAGCTTCGGCGAAGTTCGCCGCGTTCGGCGAGCGAGTTCGCCAGGCTGTGCAAGGCTTCGATGTGATTGGCATCGAGCGCGATCGCTTGCCGATAAGCGACGATCGCGCGAGCAACGTCGCTTTGCAGGCGATAGGTGTTGCCGAGATTGTTGTGATAGTCGGCGGCGCCCGGGTTGCGGGCGATCGCGCGACGAATGAGGCGTTCGGCTTGGTCGTAGTCGCCATTCTGTTGAGCGACGACGCCGAGTAGGTGCAGCGCTTCGGCGTGATCCGGTTCCGTTTGCAGGATTTCGCGATAGCAGGCTTCGGCTTCGACGAGACTGCCGGATTGGTGGTATGCCAGGCCGCGGGCAAGGATTTCGGTTAAGGGTGTGGCGCTTTGCGTTTGGGGTCGAGATTTGGGAGCGAGAGTCAGCATCGCGAGTTACGCGACGGCGAGAGGTGCAAGCCTAGCGCCAAAAAAGTTTGCGCGGTGGCGTCCAAATTGTTCGATTGGTTAGAGTTCTTTTACCTTGCAGGCTCACTGAGCTCACGTCTGCACGGCCAAACGCGGTTCCAGTTCCATTTCGGGAATTGTGGAGTGCGCCTCCCGCTCGTTTTGACTCAACCGAGGCCGGGCACTATACTCGCGCCGATTTTAGGAGACGCAGTGATGGCGTTTGTACGAGCGGCGGCGGCGAGCGAGATTGCGGTCGGGACGATCAAGGAAGTCAACGTCGGGGGCACGGCCGTGGCGTTGGCGAATGTCGGCGGGACCTATCACGCCATCAACAATACCTGCCTGCACAGGGGCGGCCCGCTGGGTGAGGGGATGCTGGAGGGTAAAATTGTTACATGCCCCTGGCATGCGTGGCAGTTCGACGTAACGAGTGGGAAGTCGGTGCAGAACCCGGCCGTCGGGGTGGCTTGCTATCCGACGGAGTTGCGGGCGGGCGAGGTTTTCGTCGATTTGGGATGATTTTTACAGAGCTAAACTATTGAATATAAATGAATTAGTTTCCATTTCGCGCCTCCAATATCATCGTGCCAGTCGAACCAGGGTTTTCCTCAGCAGCTACCCCGGCTAACCCTCATATTTTGTTTCGTTTTTCTTGGTGTCCTGTGTATAGTGCCGACTCGACTGACTCTAATAATCGATGGCGCTTCCGACTCCTCAAAGACACTACTGGATTTTCAGCGCAGACCCGCACCACTACCACTGGGACACCCTCTTCGTGAAGGGCAAGGAGATGTGGCACGGCGCTTTGGGCAAGCAGGATGCTGTCCGCGCGCTGAAACAGGTCCGCAAGGGCGACCGGGTGCTGTGTTACCACTCGGCTCCCGAGCGTTCGCTCTATTCCATCGCCGAAGTGACGCGTGATCCGTACGCGGATCCCTATGATTCCAAAGGGAAAAATTTTGTCGCCGACCTGCGGGCATTTGACCGGCTGCCGCGTCAGGTGACTTTGGTCGAAATGCGGGCGAATAGCGCGCTGAAGAAAATGAAGCTGCTGAAGAATGTGCGGCTGCTGATTTCGACGATCACTGACGTCGAGTATCAGGAGATTCTGCGGATGGCGGGGATTGTCGCGACGCCGGGCATACCGCTGCCCTAGCTGTTGCGCGAGAGACGGTTCGCGCGCGTTTGGTACGAGCTTGCACAGCGATCCGTTCGCTGCACGGTTTCCCAAAAGTCGAGTGGGGGTGCGGCGTGAAGTTGTTCCCAATTGTTTTTGGTCTGCTCAGCGTTTCCTTCCTTGCTGCGATGTCACTCTTCGGACAAAACACGCCACACGATGAGCTGCTTGCCGGCATCGCCGACGGCAAGACGCAAGTCATCGATCTCACCTACGCAATCAACGACAAGCTGGTGCCTTGGCCGGGCGATGGCAAATTTTTTGAGGCCAAGGACAACGCGACCGTCGTGAAGGACGGCATCTTCACGCGCAGCTTCTGGATGCTCGAACATTACGGCACGCATCTCGATGCGCCGATTCATTTTCCGCCGGGGACAACGCCGGTGGACAAAATCCCGGTGAAACAATTTTTCGGGCCGGCCGTAGTGATTGATGTTCAAAGCGAGAGCGCGAAAAACGCGGATTATTCGGTCGATGCTGCGCACGTCGCAGCGTGGGAATCGCGCCACGGGAAAATCCCGGCAGGTGCGATTGTATTGCTGCGCACAGGATGGCCTTCCCGCTGGCCCGACGTGAAGCGATATCGCAATCAGGACGCGCTGGGCAAAATGCATTTTCCCGGTTTTTCGGCGGAGGCGGTAAAGGTGCTGATCGATCGCAAAGTCAGCGGGCTTGGCTGCGATACATTGAGCGTCGATCGCGGCGCGTCGTCGGATTACCCGGTGCATCATCTCGGTCTCGGCGCGGGAATTTACAATCTCGAGAATCTCCGGGATTTGAGTGGACTTCCGGAGACTGGTGCGTTTCTGATCGTTGCGCCGATCAAGCTCGAGGGCGGATCGGGCGGGCCGGTGCGCGTGTTTGCGTTGTTGTCGGACACGGGAAAGAGCGCGAGCCATTCGAGCGGCGGATCGAGCAGCGTGGCCGCGACGAAATAGTGGGCAACGAAAAAAGTGCATTTCGAGTCTAGAATACGTGCGCGCCGGGGTTCGGCGGCGAAGTGATGCGTTTCGCTGAACTTTTACACGCGGCCGTACGTTTCACGTGGGTGTTCCTCGTAAGGACGGTTCATGAAAAAGGTGAAGAGAAATCATTTCGCGCCGGCGATTTTGTGTGCGGCATTGTTTTTGTGCGGCACGGCGACGGTTGCCTTCTCGCAGGAACAGCAGGAATTTCCGGTCGCGACGCGGACGCTGAAAAACGGGATGAAGGTGTTGGTGCAGACCGATCACAACATTCCGAACGTTGCACTCTACATTTTCTATCGCATCGGATCGCGGAACGAGCGCCCGGGCACGACGGGCATTTCGCATTTCTTCGAGCACATGATGTTCAACGGCGCCAAGAAATATGGTCCGGGCGAGCTCGACAAAGTGATGGAGGCGAACGGCGGCTCGAACAACGCGTATACGACGCGCGACGTCACGGTGTATCAGGATTGGTTTCCGCGGTCGGCGCTGCCGCTGATTTACGACATTGAGTCGGATCGCATTCGCGATTTGAGTTTCGATCCCGTAAAGATTAAGTCAGAGCGCGAAGTAGTTGCGTCGGAACGACGCCTCAGCGTCGATAACGAAAATGGCGGCGTGCTCGACGAGCAGCTCTGGGCGACTTCATTTATTGCGCATCCGTATCAGTGGCCGGTGGTCGGATGGATGAGCGACATCGAGCATTGGACGATGACCGATCTGAAGCATCACTTCGAAATGGGTTATGCCCCAAACAACGCAACAATGGTAGTTGTCGGCGACGTTTCACCAGAAGAAATTTTCAAATTGTGCGAGACGTACATCGAACCGATTCCAACGCACGATCCGCCACCTCCCGTGACGACCGTCGAACCGGAGCAAATCGGCGAGCGGCGGCTGGTCGTACACAAGCAGGCGCAGTTGCCGCTCTTGATGATCGGCTATCACATTCCGCAGACGAACAATGCGGATTTTTACGCGCTCAATGTGTTGCGCACAATTTTGTTTCAAGGCGAGAGTTCGCGGATGTATCAGCGGCTCGTGGATAAAGATCAGATCGCGCTCGACGTTTCGGCGCAGGCCGAAACTGCATTTGATCCGACGATGCTGGAGGTCGTGGCGCAGCCGAAGCAGGGAATCGACCCCGTCACGTGCGAGAAGGCGATCTATGAAGAGCTTGAGCGCCTTGCGAACGCGCCTGTGAGCGACAAGGAACTCGAAAAAGCGAAAAATATTCGGCTCGTCGAATTCTACCGGCAGATGCGGACGATCAGCGGGCGCGCAAATACGATCGGGACGTACGAAGTTTTCTTTGGCGATTACAACAAGCTGTTTGATGCGGCGAAGAATTACTCGTCGGTGAGCAAGGAAGACATCCTTCGCGTCGCGAAAGCGTACTTTGGCGGGAATAATCGCACGGTGGCGACGCTGCTTCCTGAAGAAGCGAAGAAGGCGGCGCAATGAGAACCCCTCGCATCCATCGCTTCGTCGTGTTTAGTCTGCTGGTCGCCGCGATGCTGACGGCAACGCTGGCCCTCGGCTCGTTCGCGCCTCTCCGTGCGGAAAATCTACGCATGCCGCCGCACGAGAGAATCGTGCTGAAAAACGGGCTGACTGTATTGCTGCTGGTGAAACACGGAGTGCCCCTCGTCGATATTTCCATGATTGTAAAAGCCGGAGCTGTATCCGATCCGGCGGGGCTAGAAGGGTTGGCGACCGTCACGGCTGAGTTGCTGCGCAAAGGAACGAAAACGCGCACCGCGCAGCAATTTTCCGCCGACCTCGACTACATCGGCGGCACGTTCGAAGGCGAAGCCGCGTCCGACTATACCGTCGTCAACGCAGAATTCCTGACGA
The DNA here is from genome assembly GCA_963850795.1 of uncultured Acidobacteriota bacterium. Taxonomy (GTDB): domain Bacteria; phylum Acidobacteriota; class Terriglobia; order Acidiferrales; family UBA7541; genus Acidiferrum. The sequence continues at coordinate 411,614 of CAWKNS010000021.1, forward strand.
AGGATTTAGCTCGCGGCTTGGAGCTTTTCTCCGATGCGCTGCTGCATCCGACATTTCCGGAAGACGAAACCACAAAGCTGTTGGCCCAATCCGCCGACGGAATCCGCGCTGCAAAGGACGATCCGCAACAGGTCGTTATTCCGTACTACACCGGATATCTTTACGGCACGCATCCATACGCGCGCTCGGCGAGCGGCGACGAAATCTCGCTCACCAAAATCCGCCGCGACGATGTCGTGAAATTTTACGAAGCGAACTACGCGCCGTCGAACACCATCATTGCGATCGCGGGCGAGTTCAGCGTCGATGAGATGAAGTCGAAGTTCGAGCAGACCTTCGGCTCGTGGCCCGCGCGTACGGTGAAGCAGGAAGCGATTTCGCCGGTGACGCCGTCGAAAGGGAAGCGACTGCTGCTTGTCGATAAGCCGGATGCATCGCAGGTTTACTTCGCGATCGGCAACACAGGCGTCAGCGCCACCGATCCGGACCGCGTTGCGATTCGCGTCGTGAACACCCTTTTTGGCGGGCGATTTACATCACAGCTAAACGAAGCCCTCCGCGTTGAGTCGGGTTACACCTATGGCGCCGAATCGTTTTTTGACGACCGCAAAGTCGCCGGACCCTTCGCAATCTTCAGCTTCACGAAGAACGAGACGACCACTCCCGCGATTGACCTCGCGCTGCAAGTGCTCGCAAAGCTGCACAAAGACGGCGTGACGGAAGAGCAGCTCAAATCTGCGAAAAGCTACATCAAAGGGCAGTTTCCACCGAGCATCGAAACCTCGCGCCAGCTCGCGCGCATCATCGCGTCGCACGAATTTTACGGATTGACCGACGATGAAGTGAATCAGCTCGATGCGCGCGTCGATGCGGTGACGCCCGAAATCGCGCGACAGGTGATTCAGAAACATTTTCCGGCCGAGAATCTGGTTTTCGTTTTGATCGGTAAAGCGTCGGCTGTCGGTCCAGCGGTGAAGAAGTACGCTGCGACACAAGACACGCGGCCGATCAGTGATCCGGGTTTCTGGCCTGCAACTGTAACCGGCAAGAAATAGTTTTCGATTCAGACGTTCAAACGGGAGAGAAAATGCGCCTTCGCATCCTGCTGTTCTTCATCGCAGCTTTGGCAATCGTGCGCGTGTCTGCGGCCGCCGACGAATCGCCGCTGCTCGTTCACTCGCCGACGCTCAGCAAAACGCAAGTCGTCTTCGTCTACGGCGGCTACCTCTGGAGCGTGCCGCGTGGAGGCGGCGAAGCGCGCCAGCTCACGACCGGTGGTCACGAGATGACGCCAGTGTTTTCTCCCGATGGAAAGTGGATCGCGTTCACCGGCCAATACGACGGCAACATCGACGCCTACGTGATGCCCGCCGAAGGTGGCTCGCCGCGGCGCCTCACGTGGCATCCCGGAGCCGACGTCGTCCGCGGATGGACGCCCGACAGCAAGCGCGTTCTCTTTGACTCCGCGCGCGAAGCCTACGCCGACTTCGATCGCCTCTACACCGTCCCCGTCGAAGGTGGCTGGCCCGAAGTTCTCCCGATGTGGCGCGGCGAAGCGGCATCCTACTCACCCGACGCGAAGCGCATCGCCTACGTGCCGAACATGAAATGGCAGACCGCCTGGAAGCGCTACAAAGGCGGCCAGACCACGCCCATCTACATCGTCGAACTCGACAATCTAAAACTCGAAAAAGTTCCGCGCCAAAACTCCAACGACGACAAACCGGTGTGGTTCGGCGACTCCGTTTATTTCCTCTCCGATCGCAACGGTTCGGTCTCGCTCTTCGCTTACGACACAAAATCGAAGGCTGTGAAGCAAGTCGTCGAAAACAAGGGCCTCGATTTCAAATCGCTTTCCGCCGGCCCCGACGCGCTTGTTTACGAACAGTTTGGAGAGATCTTCATTTTCGATCCAAACGGCGGGAAATCGACGAAAGTCTCCGTTCACGTTTCCGGCGATTCGCCTGCGACTCGACCGCACTACGAGCATGTGGGCGACAAAATTCAGGGCGCAGCAATTTCTCCGACCGGCGCCCGCGCTGTGTTTGAAGCGCGCGGCGAAATCCTGAGCGTGCCCGCGGAAAAGGGCGACGTGCGCAATCTCACGCGCACCACAGGAATTGTGGAGCGCGATCCGTCGTGGTCCCCCGACGGCAAGTCGATCGCATTTTTCTCCGACGAATCGGGCGAGTACGCGCTGCACATCGTCGATCAGTCCGGCGCGGGCGCGGTGAAAAAGATCAGTCTCGGCAATCCGCCGTCGTATTTCTACGGGCCGGTCTGGTCACCCGATAGCAAGAAAATCGCCTATACCGACAAGCGTCTCAATTTCTGGTACGTGGACGTCGAAAAAGGCGCGCCGGTGAAGGTCGATTCCGACCGCTTCGAAGATCCGAGCGTGCAACTCTCAGTCGCGTGGTCGCCCGACAGCAAGTGGCTCACGTATTCGAAATTCCTTGAGAGCCATCTCCGCGCGATTTTTGTCTATTCGCTCGACAACGCGAAAGTTTCGCAAGTCACAGCGTCGATTGGCGACGCGCGATACCCCGTTTTCGACAAGAGCGGCAAATATTTGTACTTCGCGGCGAGCACCGACGTCGGCCTTTCCGCCGGCTGGCTCGATCTATCGAGCTACCAGCATCCCGTTCTCCGCAACGTCTATGCCATCGTCTTGAAATCAGGCGAAAAATCGCCGGTCGAGCCCGAAAGCGATGAAGAAAAGGCCGCCGACGCGAAAGGCGATGACAAAAAGGACGGCGATAAGAAAGACGCCGACAAGGACAAGAGCTCCGACAAGAAAAGTGACGACAAGAAAGACGACAAGAAGAAAGACGAGCCGGCGAAAACTACGATCGACCTCGACGGCATCGAGCAGCGCACCGTTTCGCTGCCGATCAAACCGGCGAATTACGTCGATCTAGCTGAGGGCAAGGAAGGCGTGCTCTTCCTCTCTGAAATTCCCGACGTGCCTCGCTTTGAGCGCGGTCCGCAAGCTCTAACCGTCAGCAAGTTCGATCTGAAAACGCGCAAGACCGAGCCGTTTCTCGGCGGTGCGACCAGCTTCGCAGTCTCGAACAACGGTGAAAAGGCTTTGTATCGCCAAGGACCCGGCTGGTTCGTCGCCGCCACGGCTGCAGCGCCAAAATCCGGCGAAGGCGCGCTGAAAATTTCCGAGATGGAGGTCTACGTCGATCCGCGCGTCGAATGGAATCAGATGTATCGCGAGACGTGGCGCATCGAACGCGATTTCCTCTACGATCCAAATCATCACGGTTTGAATCTCACCGCGGCCGAGAAGAAATACGCGCCCTATCTTAAAGATCTCGGTGGACGCGAGGATCTCAACTACCTCTTCGACGAGATGCTCGGCGAAATCACGATCGGGCACATGTTCATTCGTGGAGGCGACGAGCCGCCCGCACCGCATGTGAAGGGCGGATTGCTCGGCGCCGACTACAAAATCGAAAATGGACGCTATCGCTTTGCGCGCATTTTCAATGGCGAAAACTGGAACCCCGATCTGCGCGCTCCGCTGACGCAGCCTGGCGTCGAAGTAAAAGTCGGCGAATATCTTCTCGAAGTGAACGGCGTTGATGTGAGGCCGCCGGCCGACGTGAATAAATTTTTCGAAAACACCGCCGATGAGCAGGTGCGCATCAAGGTCGGCCCGAACGCCGACGGCAAAGACGCGCACGACGTCACCGTCGTTCCGGTCGGCGACGAGGAGGAACTGCGGACGCGCGCGTGGGAAGAAGACAATCGCCGCAAAGTCGATGAACTCAGCGGCGGAAAGCTCGCCTACGTTCACGTGCCCGACACGAACGTCGGCGGCTATCTCAACTTCAACCGTTTTTATTTCGGCCAGGTCGGCAAACAGGCCGCGATCATCGATGAACGCTACAACCACGGTGGCGAAATCGCCGACTCGATCATCGATTTGCTCGAGCGGCCGATGCGCAACTGCGCCATCACGCGCGAAGGCGAAAAATTCTGCTCGCCGCTCGCGCAAATCTACGGACCGAAGACGATGATCATCAACGAAATGTCGGGCTCAGGCGGCGACGCGCTGCCGTGGATGTTCAAGCAGGATAAAGTCGGCCCGCTCGTTGGCACGCGCACGTGGGGTGGCCTCGTGGGCATCTGGAATTATCCGGTGCTGATGGACGGCGGCCGCGTGACGGCGCCGCGCGGCGCGATTTACGGATTGCACGGCGAATGGGAAGTGGAGAATGTTGGAATTTCGCCGAACATTGAAGTGGAGAACGATCCGGAATCGGTGGCCAAGGGGCACGATCCTCAGCTTGAGAAAGCCGTGCAGGTCACGCTGGATGCGCTGAAGAAAAATCCAGTCGTGATTCCGGATCATCCGCCCTATCCGAATTATCACAAGAACTAGCGAACTTCTTCAGTCGCTCAGTCGCGATTCGGTGCCGCGAAGCTAGCCGTCTTCGCAACTCGCTCGCCGACGCGATCCGCGTGGAGTGCGGCGCCTTCAGCGCCGCTTTTGACCAACTGCACCGCGCCGTCAGATCTCGACGCCGCACGGGAACTCGATCAGGCGACTGCTTTTATTTTCCGTGGTCAGCGAGCGTCTTGGAGTAGAGCCACGGATAAAGCTTCGGCTCATCGTAAGCCTTATCCCACGACACATGCTTCACGCCGGGATATTCCGTGTAGTGAACTTCCGCGCCGATCTTTTTCATCGCGTCGGCCATTTGCTGTGATTCCACAACCGGAACGATGTTGTCGTCGCCTCCGTGAAAAATCCAGACAGGCACCTTGCCGACTTTCGCTGCAGCGTCTGCGTACGCGCTCGGTCCATCCGGTGGCGAAAACTTCACAAGGTCGGGATGCGATTTCAGTGTTGCGACCGGCGGATGGATTCCGCCGCAAATAATCACCAGCGCCGCGAATGTGTGCGGATATTTTTGCGCCAGATACCAGCTGCCGTAGCCGCCCATTGAAATTCCGGTTAGATATGTGCGATTCGTATCCCCGTGAAATTCGCGCGTCGCGTTGTGCAGTGCGGTCATTGCGAGGTCGCCCATCGGCGGCATCGTCCACCAGATGTTTTTCCGGCATTGCGGCATCACGACGATGGCTTCGAAGTGGCCGCGGTCGCTGCGAATTGCGCCGCCGATGCCGACGTCGGTTTCGTCCATGCCGTCTTCGCCGCGCTCGCCTGAACCGTGCAGAAACAAAATCACCGGCCATTTCTGGTGCGGCGTCCAGTCCTCCGGAACGAAAACTTGGTATCGGTAGGTCGTGCCGTCGATGGTCAGCGAGCGATCGAGGAAGCCGGTTTCGTGTTTGGCTTGAGCGCAGAGCGCAGTCGCCAGAAACACGATTGCCATTGCCATGAATTTCGCACAAAGGTTCCGCAAGACAATCCCCCGCCAGTGCGACTTTACCATGCCAGTTTCGATGCGTGGGCCCGCCGCTAGGAATGCATGGCGAGAGAGACAGGGGCCTGTCGATGACGCACCGTCTATACCGCGAACATGTAGGGGCGCAGCACTGCTGCGCCCTATGTCCGCACGATGTAGCCCGCACCCGAGGCAGCGGGCGAATGTGATAGCGTGAAATCGGAAACGTGAGCGATGCCGGAACTTCCTGAAGTCGAAACAGTGGTGCGCGGTCTACAGAAGTCGGTGCTCGGCCGCAAGATTTTGTCTGTATGGATCGGCAAGAGCGATTTCATCGACAATCCCGAGGAATTCTCGCGTTTGGGTGGGCAGACGATCGCGGCGGTTGAGCGTTTTGGCAAATTCATGTTGCTGCGTCTGGCGAACGGCGACGAAGCCGAGACGACTGCATCAATCGCGGTCGGCAAGTCTGTAACGGACACAAAATCGACCGCTGTCGTCCGAGAATATGCCGCGTCGCTGTTGGTGCATCTCGGGATGACGGGGCAGATCGCCTCGATCGCGGCGGAAATTCCACTCGAAAAGCATACGCATGTTTCGTTCACGCTCGATGATGGGCGCGAGCTGCGTTATACGGATGCGCGGCGGTTCGGGCGCATGGCGTATCTCACTGCGGAGTTGCTCGCGAAAGAAGTGGCAGGGGCTGGAGCCGATCCGCTCGAAGTGAGCGCCGCCGAATTCTCGCAGCGCATTCGCTCGCGCAATTCGCGGATGAAGGCGCTGTTGCTCGATCAATCGGTGCTTCGCGGCGTCGGAAATATTTATGCGGATGAGAGTTTGTGGCGCTCGAAGATTCATCCAGCGCGCGTGGGTTCGAAGTTGAGCGAGAAGGAAACGCAAACCCTGCGCCGCGCGCTGCAAGAGATTTTAAATCGCGCCATTGTGATGCGCGGCTCTTCCATTTCAGATTTTCTTGACGCCAACGGCGAGCCGGGAGAATATCAGCGCCATCATCGAGCTTACGGACGAGAAGGGAAGCCGTGTTATCGGTGTCGCACTCCGATCCGGCGCGTCATCGTTGCGGGAAGAAGCAGCTATTTTTGCCCGAAGTGCCAACCTGCGCCGCGCCAGCGTAAATCGAAGCGCCGCAAAGTTCGCAAGCTGGCCAAGCATTCCGGATGAAGTTTGTAGGGGCGGGTTCACTCCGCCCGGCCGATCCGATTCATGCGATCGAAACGGGTGGGCGTTTCACGAGCGTCTAAGAATCGGCGACGGCCAAACTATTTTTCAATCGAGATTCCGAACGTAGAGGAGAACGGATGAATACGCGTCGAAGCGTCGCGTTTGTGTTGAGTGCTGTGCTGATTTTGATCGCGGTGCGTGCGGGTTTCGCGAGCGCGACGGCCGAACCTGCCGCGGATAATCCTTATCCATACGCGAGCGACGACGCGCGAATTCTCGCCGAAATTCAGAACAACAGTGAGGCGATGGCGAATCTCGAATACCTCTCGGACAGCATCGGGGCGCGCCTGACGGGAGCGGAGGGCCTGAAGCGCGCGAACGAATGGACGAAACAGAAATTCACCGAATACGGTCTGACGAACGCGCATCTGGAGCCGTGGAAAGTCGAACGCACATGGGCGCGTGGGACGGCTCGCGCGCGCATCATGGCGCCGGCGGAGCATCCTCTGACAATTGCATCGGCGGCGTGGTCACCGGGTACACCGGGAACGGTGCATGGGCCGGTCGTGTATTTCGACGCGAAAGAGAAAAAGGACTTCGATAAATATCGCGGCAAGTTGAAAGGCGCAATCGTTATTTATTCGGAGCCGACGAGTTTGTCGCCGCAACAACCGGTCGACCCGTATCGAGCGTTCACGCGACCGATGCAGAAGCCGCCTGCGCGCATCGGTGAGCCGACGGAGGGCGATCCGTACGAAGCATTTTTGCGCGACGAAAATGACCGCGCGAATTTCTGGAAAACGGAAGGCGTCGCCGCGGTGTTGCGCGATTCAAATAAGCCTGAAGGGTTGCTGAACATGACGGACATCAGCGGCTCGCGCTTCGCGGAAGGTACGACTCCGACTGCGTTCATCACGGGCGAAGGATACCGGATGATCTGGCGCTTGATGAAGCACGGGCCGGTGACCGTCGAAATCGAAATGACGAACTCGTTCGGCAACAAGCCGGTCGAGGCGTACAACACCGTCGCCGACTTGCGCGGATCGGAAAAGCCGGACGAGACGGTGATCATCGGCGGGCATCTCGATTCGTGGGATCTGGCGACAGGTTCGACCGACAACGGCACCGGTTCGATGGCGGTGTTGGAAGCGGCGCGAACGCTGGCGAAGCTGAAACTCAAACCGAAGCGCACGATTCGTTTTGTGTTGTTCTCCGGCGAAGAGCAGGGGCTGTGGGGCTCACAGGAGTATGTCAAAACGCACCAGAACGAACTCGAGAAAATTTCCGCGGTGCTGGTGCATGACACCGGCACAGGCCGCGTGCGTGCGATTGGGATGCACGACAACTATCAGGATCGCGAGCTTGTGGATCAGGTGCTGACTCCGCTGCCGGAGTTGAAATTGCTCGAGCCGAGCATGGCGCGTTCGTACGGCACCGATCATCTTTCCTTTGATGAGGTCGGCGTGCCTGGCTTTTTCTGCATGCAGGATCCGGCGGAATATCGGTTTACGCATCACAGCCAGACGGACACGTTCGACAAAGTCTGGAAGGACGATTTGAATCAAGGCGCGCAGGTGCTGGCGACGTTTGCGTACAACACGGCGCAGTTGCCGACGATGCTGCCAAGGCGGCCGCTTCCGTACAATCCAGCTCCTAAGCCGGCGAGTGCAACTGGCGCGACTGCTGCGCCAGAGTCGAAGGCCGATCCCACCGAAGAGATGGACAAGAAAATCATCGAGCAAGTGAAGAAGGACGAAGCGTCGTTGAAAGCCGATCTGACGTATCTCGCGGATCGCATCGGGCCGCGGCTGACCGGCTCGCCACAGCTCGATCGCGCGAGTCATTGGACGGAAGACCAATTTAAAGCAGCGGGATTTGCGAACGCGCATCTGGAATCGTGGCAGATCGCGAACAGTTGGACGCGCGAACCGGCGACGGGGCGAATCGTTGCGCCTGCGGAGCAAAATCTTACGCTGGCTTCCGGCGGATGGTCGCCGAGCACGAACGGCGCGGTGCGCGGCAACGTTGTCGGCGTTTCGTATCGCACTGCAGATGATTTGAGCCAATATCACGGCAAGCTGAAGGGTGCGATCGTGTTGATGGGCGCGCCGCGCGAGATGGAGTTGCCTGAGAATCCGCTGATCACGCCGTGGGATGGGGAAGCGATTCCGGTGGCGCATGCGAAGAATGCCCGGCCGTATTCGGGCGATGACGTTCGCAAAATCCGCGAGGGCATGACGAAGTTGATTGAGGAAGAGAAACCGAAAGCAGTGCTCTACGGATCGGAAAAGGAATACGGGCTGATGAATATGAGCAGCCCGCTGTCGCGCAACTATGCGCCGGCGCCGGTTCCGACGGCATATGTCGAGCGCGAAAATTATTTGCAGATGTGGAGATTGCTGGAGCAGGGCGCGGTAGAGGTCGAAGTGAATATCGGCGGTAAGTTGAGCGGGAAGCCGGCCGATGTGTACAACACCGTCGCTGAAATTCGCGGGAGCGAGAAGCCGGATGAGTATGTGATTGTCGGGGGACATCTCGATTCGTGGGACTTGGGCACGGGCGCGACCGATGATGGAACCGGTGCGATGGCTGTGCTCGCGGCGGCGCGCGCGTTGCAGAAGCTTGGAGTGCAACCAAAGCGCACGATTCGCTTCGTGATGTTCAGCGGCGAAGAGCAGGGACTGAACGGATCGAAAGCGTATGTAAAGGCGCACGCGGCTGAGTTGCCGAAGATTTCCGCGGTCCTTGTACACGATAGCGGGACCGGGAAAGTTTTGACCGTCGGCATGATGGGGAATTATTGGGCGCGCGAAACGATGGATCATGTTTTGTTTCCGCTTGCTGCGGACAAGACGATTGGACTGAACGAGCCGAGTCTCCGCACGGAAGGCGGATCGGATCACGTTCCGTTCGACGAAGCAGGCGTGCCGGGATTCTGGTGCGTGCAAGACAACGCCGACTACGACAAGACACATCATTCGCAGGCGGACACGCTCGATCGCGTTCGTTGGGACGATTTGACCGAGGGCGCGCAGGTGCTCGCGGTGTTTGCGTACAACACGGCGCAGCTTCCGGATTTGTTGCCGCGCAAACCGGCGAAGCCGGCGGCGGACCAACCGAAATGATGGGCGAAATGAATCAGCGATCCCTACGAGTCAGCCTACGCAACGCTCGTGCCGGCGCGCTGAGGGTCCGATGAGAGCTGTGTTGCAGCGCGTGAGTCGCGCGCAGGTTACGGTCGAATCGCGTGTGACGGGATCGATTGCGTCGGGGCTGATGATTTTGCTCGGCGTTGGACTTGCGGACACCGCGGCGGTAGCGACTTCGATGGCTGAGAAGTGCGCGAACCTGCGCATTTTTGAAGATGAGCAGGGCAAGATGAACAAGTCGCTGCTCGATGTGCAGGGTGCGGCGCTGGTGGTTTCGCAATTCACGTTGTATGGCGACGCGCGTGGGCAGCGGCGCCCGAGTTTTATTTCGGCGGCGCGGCCGGAACAGGCTGTCGCGCTCTACGATGAGTTCTGTTCGGCGTTGAGGAAGCTCGGGGTCGACGTGCAGACCGGCGTGTTTCAGACGACGATGTCGGTAGAATTGGTGAACGAAGGGCCGGTCACGATTTTGTTGGATTCGGACAAGACGTTTTGAGCACGTGGTCTTAAGTTGCGACGATGGAACGGTGGAAAAAAGATAACGCAGAGACGCAGAGTGCGCCGAGACTCGCGGAGACGAAGCCGAAGATTCGGCGCGCTCGGCTGAGCGACGTTGCTCGGCTGGCCTCGTTGGCTGGCGAGCTTGGGTATCCGACGACTGCAGCGGAGATGAAAGTGCGATTTCGGCGCGTGAAGCCGGCTGCGCTCAATGCCATCTTTGTGGCGGAGAGCGACGGCGAAGTGATCGGGTGGACTCACGTTAGCGTTTCGTTTTTGCTCGAAGTGCCGCTGCGTGCGGAGATCAATGGGCTCGTTGTGAGCGAGTCGTCGCGCAGCCTCGGGACGGGTGCGCGTTTGCTGGAAGCGGTGGAAGCCTGGGCGCGCACAAAAAAATGCGAAGGGGTTTCGGTGCGGTCGAACGTGATTCGGGATCGTGCGCACGCATTTTACGAACGCAACGGATACGAGCATTACAAGACGCAGAAGGCGTTCCGGAAGGCGTTATAACGGTGGCGCAGTACATGCGAGCGTTGCGGCGGTCGGAACGCGCAAATAATGCGTGACGCTGAGCATCGAGATCCTGCGGGTCGTTGGTGGCTGTTGAGCGGAAAACCCGCACCCTCTAAAAGCTGAGGGTGCGGCACCCAAATTCCATTTTCACTGGCGATTTCTATGTCGTGTTGGTGATTGGTCGTGTGGCATCTAAACCCCGCGATCTGGGACGCGATCGCGGGTACAGGGTGGCTCACAGATTTTTAGTCGCATCGGGGAAAACTTTTTATGTTCGGACTGAGTTCGCGACATCTTGTTGCGGCTGCGTTGCTGAGTGTTGCTGCGCCGTCGATGTTTGTTTCGGCGCAGCAACAAGCGTCGCAGCCGAGCGAGCGGCTGCAGCTCAAGGGCAAGCCGGGGTCGGTGACGGTTGCTCAGCCTGGAGCGATTCCGGTTCTTCATGCGACGGTGGTGAAGAGTTATCCGCACGATCCGGAGGCGTTCACGCAGGGGCTCGAATTTTTTGGCGGCTACTTGTACGAGAGTACCGGGCGGCAGCGGCAATCGACATTGCGGCAGGTTGTGATGGAAACAGGCAAGGTGGTGAAGTCCGCGAAACTGCCGGATGAATCGTTTGGCGAAGGGCTGACGATTTTTCACGGGAAGATTTATCAGCTCACCTGGCTCGACAAGACGGGATTCATTTACGATCTGCGGACGTTTCGGAAGCTTGGGAAATTTTCGTACAACACCGAGGGATGGGGACTGACGCACGACGATACTTCGCTGATTTTGAGCGATGGGACGAATCGGTTGCAGTACATCGATCCGGATTCGTTTCAGGTCACGAGGACGCTTGAGGTTTTCGCGGGACCGCAGGCGGTTACGAATTTGAATGAGCTCGAGTTTATTCGCGGGGAGATCTGGGCGAATATCTGGCACTCGAATCGGATTGCGCGAATCGATCCGAAGTCGGGGCAAGTTACGGCTTGGATCGATCTTACGGCGATTGCGGAGCCGGAGACGCGGGAGCAGGAAGATGTGCTGAATGGCATTGCCTGGGACGCTGGACGGCAGAGGCTGTTTGTGACCGGGAAGAATTGGTCGAAGGTGTTTGAGATTGTCGTGAAGTAGCGCGCCGCGTCCTGCGGACTGCGATTCCCGTTTTGGGACGGTTAGGGGTATACCCCCTATGTTTTTTCTGAGAGTGTGTAGGTTGTTGATTCCGCTGGCTTTATTTTTCTACAGAAAACAGGAGTGCGCAAGGCCTTGAAATTAATGGGCTTGCACGCGGGCGTATTCGATTTTGCTCGGCGGAGTTTGTCCCAATTTGGGCGGAGTGTTTACTGAGAGGGATTATAGCAGGAAGGTTACGGGTTGTCAATGGTTTTGCGGAGGATTTCTGCGTTGTTCGAATTCGGCGGAGAGAGATTTCACCACAGAGTGCGCAGAGGGCACGGAGGCGGAGGGGGTGGCTCCGCGAGTGGTTGCGGCAAGACGCAACGGCCGGGCGGGGCAAGCCCCGCCCCTACAAACTCAAGTTTTTGCCACGGTGGTCACGCTGGCGATGGGACGCGACTTGCATGGCGAGAAACAAAGAGCGGCGGCTTGGAGTAGGCGCCACAAAGGCAGTCGATCCTTCCACGTTGATTGATTCGAACGGGGGCGCGTGGTGACTCGACGAGGTGTATCGCAATACGATATACTCGTATGATGAGCGGCGAAGTCAGAACGGAACAGTACCGGGCGCTGGCGGAATTGCGGCATCAGATCCGGCAATTTTTGAGCGAAGGCGACCACGCGGCGCGCGAGGCGGGGCTGGAGCCCCAGCAGTATTTACTTTTGTTGATGATTCGCGGATTGCCCGAGGGGCAGTCGGCGACCATTCGAACGCTGGCCGAGCGGCTTACCCTGAAACATCACAGCGCGGTGGAATTGGTCGATCGACTCGAGACGAACGGGTACGTACGGCGTGCGCGAGCGCGGGACGACCGGCGGAACGTGATTGTGTCGCTGCTGCCGCGCGGGGAACGGATGCTCGAGGAAGTAGCTCGGGAGCGCATCAATGAGTTGCGGTCGAATGGGCATGAGTTGGTGCGGGCGATTGATCGGTTGTTGGATCGCGAAGGGAAATTGGGGAAGCGCGCGGTGACGCGCGGTGCGAAGAAGACGAAGCCGCGGTAGTGCCAGTGTTGGTTGAAGGGGCGCGATCAAGCTGGGGTTCCTCCACTGCGCGAGCCGACACGTTCGCTCAGAAGCGAACGCGCAGAAAAGGCGTCGGCTCGCTCCGGTCGGAATGACAGGTTTTGTTGGCAGGCGGTTGTGAAAGCCGGGGCAGTTTTTTGATCGTGCGCGATGCGCTGCATGAGGAGATTTATGAAGAGAGGGCGGGACCGACGTGACGACGGTTGAAGAGAAGAACGAACACAAGATGCCGAGCGGGGCGAATCGGGCTTCGTGGGAAAAGCTTGGAGATTTTACGGCGACGGTGCGGTTGTTGCCGATTTCGGGGTTGGCGCTGGCGATTGGCGGGTTGGCTGCCGTTGTGGCGCTGGCGTTGTTGCGGCTGATCGGGCTGTTCACCAACTTGTTTTATTTCGGGCGGTGGAGCACTGCGCTCGTGTCGCCATCGGGGAATCATCTTGGGTATTTCAGCGTGCTAGTGCCGATCGGCGGCGCGCTGATCATCGGGGTGATGGCGCGGTACGGGTCGGAGAAGATTCGAGGCCACGGCATTCCGGAAGCGATTGAAGCGATTTTGATTAACGGGAGCCGCGTCGAACCGAAGGTGGCGCTGCTCAAGCCGATTTCGTCGGCGATTTCGATCGGGTCGGGCGGGCCGTTTGGTGCGGAAGGTCCGATCATCATGACGGGCGGCGCGTTTGGGTCGATGATCGCGCAGCTTTTTCATTTGACGAGCGCGGAACGCAAGACGTTGCTGGTGGCGGGCGCGGCGGCGGGCATGTCGGCGACGTTCGCGGCGCCGGTGGCGTCGGTGCTGCTCGCCGTCGAATTGCTTTTGTTTGAGTGGAAGCCGCGGAGTTTGATCCCTGTGGCGATCGCGAGCGGAATGGCTGCGGTGTGCAGGCGATTCCTGCTTGGTTTCGGCCCGTTGTTTCCTGTGCCCGAACACCCGCTGTTTATCGGAGTAAAAGGGATTCTGGGCTGCGTGCTGGTTGGTTTGTTGGCGGGCGTGTTGTCGGCGTTGTTGACGCAGTCGATTTACGCGGCCGAAGATGCGTTTCACAAGTTGCCGATTCATTGGATGTGGTGGCCGGCGATTGGCGGGTTGGCGATCGGTTTGGGCGGTTTGGTGTTTCCGCAGGCGCTGGGCGTTGGGTACGACACAATCGGGAGCTTGCTGCAAGGCTCAGTGACGACGCAGGTGATTCTAGGCGTGCTGCTGGTGAAATGGTTTATCTGGGCGGTGTCGCTCGGATCGGGGACGTCGGGAGGCGTGCTGGCGCCGTTGCTGATGATGGGCGGAGCGCTGGGCGGACTCGAAGCAATGTTTCTGCCAAACGAGGGCGCGGGATTCTGGCCGCTGATCAGTATGGCGGCGGTGATGGGCGGCACGATGCGCGCGCCGCTGATGGCGATCATCTTTGCGTTCGAACTGACGCACGACGCCAATTCATTGTTGCCGTTGCTGATCGCGAGCTTGATGTCGTACTCGGTGACGGTGCTGACGTTGAAGCGGTCGATCTTGACCGAGAAGGTGGCGCGGCGCGGATATCACCTGAGCAGCGAGTACTCGGTCGATCCGCTGGAGATTCTGTTCGTGCGTGAAGTTATGCGTACGAACGTGGTCGCACTTCCGGCGAGTGGGAAGTTGGCGGACGTTCTCCACTTGTTGCGTGTCGATGCCGATCATCCACAGGAGCAGCGATTGTTGCCGGTGGTGGACGCGGAGGGGAAGCTTGTTGGAGTTTTGACGCGAGCGGATATGCGCGAAGCGATTGCCAGCGGCGGAGATACGGCGTTACGGAGCATGCTGCGCGACATCGTGCGGCGAGAAACGATCGAGACGGCGCCGAACGAGCCGTTGCGGGCCACGGTATACCGGATGGCGGAGCGCGGTGTTACGCGGATGCCGGTGGTGGAACGTGAGACGGGGAAATTTGTGGGGTTGATCGCACTCGACGATATGTTGAAGGGAAGGTCGCGGCATCTGGAAGAAGAGAGGCGCCGGGATCGACCGCTGCGGTTGGAGTTTTTGTTTGGCGGCGAGGAGATGGAGAAGGAGAACGCGGAGAAAGTGGCGCGGTAGGCGGAATGAGAAAGTCTGTGCCGATAGCCCGATGATGCTTGAGAGATTCGTAGAAAAAACAGAACGAGGTGTGGATTAGATCGTGCGGACTTGGGGCGCAGCGGGCTGCGCCCCTACACTTACTCGAAGTGAGCGCGCGTCCGACGCGCGTGTAATTTCATCAATACAATTGAGCGAACAGAACATGGGTGATGTGGTGATACAGACGCCGGAGATTGCAGCTGCGCCTTTGCCTTGGTGGAAGGTGCCGTCGCGGGAGTGGCTCGCTTTCCTGCGGAAGCGCGAGGAGCAGGTGTTTCTCGTGCTGACGCTGTTGATTGGCGCGCTGGTCGGGCTGACGGTCGTTGCGTTCATCTGGTTCACGGAGCATGTTGCGCTCCGCGTGTATCCCGTGGGGAGTCCGGGATGGCACCGATTTTTTGCGCCGGTGATTGGGTCGCTGGCGATGGGGTATCTCCTCTTCAAATATTTTCCGGATGCGCGTGGGAGCGGCGTGCCGCAGACCAAGGCGGCGTTGTACGCGCGCGGCGGAATCATTTCGCTTTGTACGGTGCTGGGGAAGTTTTTCTGCACTTCGGCGACGCTGGCGAGCGGCATTCCGCTGGGACGCGAAGGGCCGTCGGTGCAGGTGGGCGCGGGCTTGTCGTCGTTGTTGGGGCGGGCGCTGGGACTCAGTCCGGCGAAGGTGAAGGCGCTGATCCCGGTGGGTGCGGCTGCGGCGGTAGCTGCGGCGTTTAATACGCCGCTGGCGGCGGTGCTGTTCGCGCTGGAAGAGGTTGTGGGCGATATGCACGCGCCGGTGCTGGGATCGGTGGTGCTGGCGTCAGCGACGTCGTGGGCGATGCTGCGGCTGCTGCTGGGCAACGATCCGCTGTTCAAGGTGCCGAACTATCAGCTGGTGAGCCCGTGGGAGTTTTTGCTGTACGCACTGCTCGGTGTGCTGGGCGGGCTGATGTCGGTGGCGTTTGTGAAGGTGCTGACGCGGATGCGCGCGAGGTTCATGCGGCTGCCGCGGAAGACGGCGTGGATGCAGCCGCTGGCTGGCGGGCTGGTGGTCGGGATATTGGGATATTTTGTGCCGCAGGTGTTGGGCGTTGGTTACGGCTACGTCGGAGTGTCGCTGAACGGCGGCATGGCGCTGAAGCTGATGTTGTTGCTGCTCGTGCTGAAATTTTTTGCGGTGACGACGTCGTATGCATCGGGGAATGCGGGCGGGATTTTTGGTCCGGCGTTGTTTTTGGGCGCGATGCTGGGCGGGAGCTTGGGGACGGTTGCGCATGGGATTTGGCCGACGCACGTGGCGACGCCGGGCGTGTACGCGCTGGTTGGGATGGGGACGGCGTTTGCGGGGATCGTGCGTGCGCCGATGACGTCGGTGGTGATGATTTTCGAGACGACGCGCGACTATGCGGTGATTGTGCCGCTGATGATTTCGAATCTGGTGAGTTTTTTCATTTCGGCGCAGATGCAGCCGGAGCCGATTTACGACGTGCTGGCGCAGCAGGATGGGATTCATCTGCCGAGCGGGGATGAGACGGCGGTCGAGGATGAGAGGCGTGTGGCACGCGTGATGCGCGGGGCGGACGAGATTTTGCCGTGTTCGATGACGGTTAAGGATGGGCTGGAGAGGGTGAAGAACAGCGCGGTTCATACCTGGCCGGTGAGCGATACGGTGGGTGTCGTGGGAGTGGTGAGTCGCGCGGCATTGCAGAAGGCGGCTTCGGGAGACGGTGGGGGAGCGGCGACGCTGGAGCAGTTTGTGACGGAGCCGGAGTTTCCGCATTTGCATTCGGACCAGGCGTTGAGCGTGGCGCTGGATCGGTTGGGGGCGGCGCATCTGGATGCGTTGCCGGTGGTGAGCCGGGCGGATGTACATCGGTTGGAGGGGATTGTGACGTTACAGGATGTGCTGAATATTTATGGGTTCGGCGGGGTGGTGGAGGAGAAGTGAATTTTGAGGTGAGCTGGGTCGATTGGTGGAGATGGATGGAAAACCCGCACCCTCTAAAAGCTGAGGGTGCGGCACCCGGCGGACGTTTAGCGGAGTTGAAGGCCGGGTAACTGGGGCGTAGCGTGCTGCGGCCCCACAGGGCAAGAGTGCCGGCGAGATGCCGACGCTACACTTTTAGTTAACTATAGATAATAGTACACGGATAGTTTATACTTCGCGGCGCGTGCGTTGTTGAGTTGTCGTGTCGCTGCACTGTTGCGCTGGTGCGGCTCTGCGGCTGCGGAGAACTATGCTCTTTAAGACGCTGAGTGCTTCGGTGTATGGGATCGATGCTTACCTTGTCGAGGTCGAGGTGGATGTGGGCTCGACCAAGCAGAGTGACTTCAATGTAGTGGGGTTGCCGGACAACGCGGTGAAGGAGAGCCGGGAGCGGGTGAAATCGGCGCTGCGGAATTGTGCGTTTGAGTTTCCCCATGGACAGGGAGTGACGATCAATTTGGCGCCGGCGGATGTGCGGAAGGAAGGGTCGGCGTTCGATTTGCCGATGGCGATGGGGCTGGCGGGCTGCATGGGGCATTTTTTCGGCAAGCCGCTGGATAAGTGCATGTTTTTGGGCGAGCTGTCGCTGGACGGGACGGTGCGCGCGGTGAAAGGCGCGCTGTCGGCGACGATTGCGGCGCGGGATTGT
This sequence comes from uncultured Acidobacteriota bacterium, assembly GCA_963850795.1. Taxonomy (GTDB): domain Bacteria; phylum Acidobacteriota; class Terriglobia; order Acidiferrales; family UBA7541; genus Acidiferrum. The sequence continues at coordinate 429,213 of CAWKNS010000021.1, forward strand.
GGGATCAAGTCGATCGCGGTGCCCGAATCGAATGCGCGCGAAGCGGCGGTCGTTGACGGTGTCGATGTGTTCGCCGTGAAGTCGCTGCCGCAGGCGGTGGATCTGGTGAATTCGCCGGAGTCGTTCACGCCGGTGCGCGTGGATGCGCGGCTGATGCTGTCGGAGGCGTCGGAATATTTGGTCGATATGCGCGACGTGCACGGACAGATGGCGGCGAAGCGGGCGCTGGAAGTGGCGTGCGCGGGCGGGCACAACATTTTGTTCATCGGGCCGCCGGGCGCGGGGAAGACGATGCTGGCGAAGCGGATTCCGACGATCTTGCCGCCAATGTCGTTGGAAGAGGCGATCGAGACGACGCGGATTCATAGTGTCGCGGGAGTGCTGGATGACTCGCGCGGGCTGGTGGGGACGCGGCCGTTCCGGTCGCCGCACCATACGATTTCGGATGCGGGATTGATCGGCGGAGGAGCGGTGCCGCGTCCCGGCGAGGTCTCGCTGGGTCATAACGGCGTGCTGTTTCTGGATGAGTTGCCGGAGTTCGCGCGAAATGTGCTCGAAGTGATGCGGCAACCGTTGGAAGACGGGATGGTGACGATCGCGCGCGCGGCGGTGTCGGTGACGTTTCCGTCGCGGTTTATGTTGGCGGCGGCGATGAATCCGTGTCCGTGCGGATTTTTCAGCGATCCGACGCGGGAGTGTCATTGCACGCCGGCGATGATTCAGAGGTATGTGTCGAAGATTTCGGGGCCGCTGCTGGATCGCGTGGATATTCAGATCGAGGTGCCGGCGGTGAAATATAAGGAGCTGCGGGCGCCGGCGCCTTCGGAGGATTCGGCGTCGATTCGTGGGCGCGTGATCGACGCGCGTGGGCGGCAGGCGGAGCGGTATCGAACGGAGAAGAACACGCATTGCAACGCGCAGATGATGCCGAAGATGATTCGAAAGGTGTGCGCGATACCGGCTGAGGCCGAAAAGCTGCTGGAGAATGCGATTGTGAAGCTGGGGTTGTCGGCGCGCGCGCACGATCGCATCCTGAAGGTGGCGCGGACGATAGCGGACCTGGACGGGGCGGAGAGCATTGCTTCGAAGCACTTGAGCGAGGCGATTCAGTATCGAGCGCTAGACCGGAATTATTGGTCGTGAAGTGGAATTAATGAGCCAGAATGGCGGTATTACGAGGAGCAGGCATGAGAGCGTGGGCCTGCGGGCGTGCTCTTGAGGGTCAGTGTTCCGGTGAATTGAGGAGGGAGGGGCGCGTCTACGGGAAAGTCTGTAGCCGAGTGATGCAGGCTCCTCATTGACTCGGTTTCTCTGTGTGTGTTACCCATATTGCGCCCAAGAACAGCCCAATTTGGGAAGAAGTCACAGGTAGCATGGCGCCAGACACCAAGCACCTCGAAGTTACACTCGATACGCACGTAGAAAGCGTAAATGTCGCGGAAGAAATGTGCCTGCGTGTGGCGGAGTCGGCAGGCTTCGGCGAAGACGACTGCTATCGCATCGGCATGTCGGTACGCGAAGGCGTGATCAACGCATTTCACTACGGCAATCAGGAAAAGCCCGACAAGAAGATTCATCTGGCGGTGGATATCACGACGGACAAGATGACGATCCATGTGCTGGATGAGGGCAAGGGATTCGACTTGACCAGCGTGCCGGATCCGCTGGCGCAGGAGAACTTGCTGAGCACGTCGGGGCGCGGGATATTTTTGATGCGCGCGTTTATGGATGAGTTCAACGTGGTGCCGGGGCGGACAGGCGGCGCGGAAATCATCATGTCGAAGAAATTGCCGGACGCGAATGCAGTGCCGGATGCACAAGGCGGACAGAGCGCCGCGCCGCAGCAAGGGCAGGGGAATTAGCGCGGCGTGGTGATGCGAGCGACATATCGTGATGCGGGCGCCGTGACCGTGGTGGATATCGGTGGGCGAATTACATTGGGTGAGGGCAGCGCGCTGCTGCGAAGCACGATCAAGGATTTGCTGGCCGAGGGGCGCAACAAGATTGTGCTGAACCTCGGGGACGTGAATTACATCGACAGCTCGGGGATCGGGGAGTTGGTTACGGCGTTTACTACCGTGAAGAAAACCGGCGGGGATATGAAGCTGCTGCACCTGACGAAGAAAGTGCATGATCTTCTGCAGCTGACGAAGTTGTTTACGGTGTTTGAGGTTTTTTCGGACGAGAATGTGGTGATTCAGAGTTTCAAGTAGGACGACTGTCTGCTGGTTGCTGTTCCTTCCTTTTGGCGCGTTGAACCCCTTCTGGCAGATTTTTCGCTTGTTGAGCCACAATTGAGATTGATGAGGACTGCTTCCGATACAGCTTGGATTGCGGAGCGCGCTCGCGAGCTTGGTTTTGATTTGTGTGGCGTTGCGCAGGCGGAGAAATTTCCGGAGTTGGCGCGAGCGGAGGAATGGTTCGCTCGCGGATTTGCCGGGGAGATGAAGTATTTGGGCGATGCGCGGCGTGGGGATCCGGCAGAGAGTCTTGGCGGGCGCACGGAGCGTGATCGTTTGCGGGATGAACTACAACAGTGCGCGGCCGCGATCGACGGAATTGGAGACTGCGGAAGAGGTGGAAGGCCGCCGCGGTGAAAACGATGATGGCGGGCCACGAGGGTGGATTTCGCGATACGCGTGGGGCGACGATTATCACGACGTGTTGCGGAGTCCGTTGAATATGTTGGTGGCCGCGATGCGCGAGCGATTCGAAGAGTCATTCGAGGCGCTGGCTTATGCGGATACCGGGCCTTTGCAGGAACGCATTTTTGCGAACCACGCCGGACTCGGGTGGATAGGTAAAAACACGCTGGTGCTGAATCAGCAGATGGGGTCGTGGTTTTTTCTGGCGCGGTGTTGACGACACTGGAGCTGACGCCTTCGCTTGAGCTGGCGGAGGCGCCGCCGCCGGATCTTTGCGGCAGTTGCACGCGATGCATCGATGCGTGTCCGACGGATGCGCTGATTGAGCCTTATCAGATGGACGCGCGGCGCTGCATCTCGTATCTGACGATCGAGCATCGCGGCGCGATTCCGGAAGAGTTTCGCGAGGCGATCGGGAATCACGTTTATGGCTGCGACATTTGCCAGGACGTTTGCCCGTGGAATCGGCGTGCGCCGGTGACGTCGATCCGCGGAGTTTCAGCCGACGGGCGTTCGATGGCGGCATGAACCGGCGAGGACTAGACTCGCTCTTTCGACCAAAGCTGACGGCGCTTGCCGGGCTCAGCGAGGACGAATACAAGATTGCGTTTCGCGGGAGCGCGATCAAGCGGACGAAGCATCGCGGCATGGTGCGCAATGCGTGCATCGCGCTGGGAAATGCGAAATTTGAGCGTGGTGCGGCGGCGCATCGAGAGGCCGTAGCGGTGTTGGAACGCCTTGCGGCGTCGAACGATGCGGTGATTTCCGAATCTGCCCATTGGGCTTTGTCGCGCATCCAATGAAGTGTAGTGCGGTTGAAACGTAGTGAAGGCGTGAGGACGAGAGGAGCTGAAAGCAGTGGCGCGGCAGCTCGGTTCTCTCCTATTTAGGTCGCCGCGCGTGACGGCGGTATAATCCCAGCGCTGTTGCCGTAGCGAACCGCGAAGAGGAGCAACGATGAACCGCCGCAAGTTTCTGTTGCGCGGTGGCGTTGTCAGCGCAGGGTTGTTGGGAACGCAACGCCGTAGCCAGACCTCTTGCAGGCCAGCACCACAACGAAGAGTTTCGGACCTAATCTCAAATTGGAGGACAAATCCGTGGCATTTTCAGTGCCCCCGCTGCCGTACTCGTTCGACGCGCTCGAGCCTCACATCGACGCGAAGACGATGGAAATCCATCACGACAAGCACCACGCCGCATACGTGACCAACCTCAACAAGGCTCTCGAAGGGCCATGCCGATCTGCAGTCGAAATCGCTCGAAGAGTTGCTCAGCAATCTCGACGCGATTCCCGAAAGCATTCGCAACGCCGTTCGCAACAACGCCGGCGGCCACTGGAATCACTCGCTGTTCTGGACGCAGATGAAGAAGGGCGGAGGCGGCGAGCCCAAGGGCGCGCTGGGCGACGCGATCAAGTCGACGTTCGGATCGTTCGATGAATTCAAGACGAAGTTCGCGGCGGCCGGCGTCTGGCCGATTCGGCTCGGGCTGGGCGTGGCTGCTCGTCAAGGATGGCAAGCTGGCGATCGATTCGACGCCGAACCAGGACACGCCGATTTCGCTGAAGGCGAAGGCGGTGCTTGGCGTCGACGTCTGGGAGCACGCCTACTACTTGAAATATCAGAACAAGCGGCCGGATTACATCGCGGCGTGGTGGAATGTCGTGAATTGGGATTCCGCGTCGGAGTTTGTTCGACAAGGCGAAGAAGTAACGCAAACGAAGCGCGATGAGGTTGACATCGTGCGGACATGGGGCGCAGCAGTGCTGCGCCCGTACATAAACGCGGATCAATCAGCGCGCATCGGATAAAAGTAAAGGGCCCGATCCAAGCTTCTGGACCGGGCCTTTTTCTATTGCCCCTCAGCAATTTCGAAATCGACGCGTCGCGCCGCGGATAACTAGGCCAGCGCGTGACGCTTGGCCATCGCGATTGGGCCAACGCGCGGCGTCGCGCTGTGAAAGCTCGGTGGCGCTGCCGATGTATCCACCGCGAGCTTCGCGAGTCGCAATGGTTTGCGGGCTCTGCATCGCAGGCGTCCGGCGCGTCGCTTCACGCACCAACTCCATGCGGCCGCGAACGCGGAATTTCGTCAGCAGCGACGAAACATGGAATTTCACGGTGCGCTCGGAAAGATTCAGCGTTGCGGCGATTTCTTTGTTCGCCAGACTGCGCATCACGCCGCCGAGCACTTCCTCTTCGCGGCGCGTCAGCTTCACCGAGCTGCCCACCGAGTGACCGGCTTGCAGAAGTTTCTCCGCTTTTTCGGTCAGTCCTTCCAGGGAATCGTGTGCTGCTTCCACCATCACGACATAGTCGCGCGGTGACTGCCCGCGAACCATGCAATGCATTGCCAGGAGACCGGCTGCTTCCTCGACCGGAAACTGCCCGTCAGGACTGGCTTCGACGTGAAAATGCGACACTCCCGTATTTTTCTCGTAGAAGAAAAAGGTTTCCCGTGACGCGATGAATCGAATGGTTCAGCTGGTGTGATTCCCCGTGTCGGTTGTTCATTTCTGCGGACTACTTTCACGTGCACCCCTCCGTACGCAGCCTCGTACATCGCCTCGACAACGAGACTCGTTTGGATTTTTTGGTCTTAGCCTCTTGGCGAGGCGTCTTGCCTTACAGTCAGCAAGCGGCCGGGTGATAAGCCAAGTTTTGGGGGCTTTGGGGACCCAGCGTAAACCCTCAGACCAGCACGCCGAGACGTGAGAAGGAGCACCCTGAACTTCGCTTGCGAAAATCTATTTTATACGACCCACCGAACTGCCAATACTATGCAAATAATTCGCCTAAACCCTGGGTACTATAACTTACTAAAATACCTATACTTATTTTCCCCTAGTACTTTGGCCCGGCTGCCATATAGCGGTAGGAATTTCGATGTACCGCGCAATTTTTCCGCGGTAAACGGTTAGCTTCAGCGATCGACTTCGACCCCTCGACGTTTTCCACAGGACCTGCTGAAGCGCTTCAATCCCACCGTTCACTTCAGCAAGAGCACATACAGGATACTTCAGATTCGCTACGATTTCTTCGTTGTTTCCAAAGCGGAAAATGGTCGCAGTCAGTTCGCGAGGATGTGCGTTTCGTTCGGCGAAATCAGTTCGTAGGTGATGGTGCGCCAGCGGATCTTGCGCGTGACCAGAGAAATGATGAAGTTCGCGACGTAGAGGAACGGAATGAAAACGGTCAGCAGGATGTAGATCCACGCCTGGCCCATGATTTGAGCGCGCAGCGAAGACAAAACCTCGGTGACCCCGGCTACTCGGACACTGCTGCGAATCATACCTAGGAGCACTGGAAGAAACGTCAGCATCGCGTGATGAAACGCCGGGACGCCGCGGCGAGATCCTGAGCGTCAAACTGATGCCAAGCAGCAGCGTCAGGCAATACAGCGTGTGCGTTGCGAATCCAAAGGCCCACATCTGTTCCGAATAGACTCGCGTGATCAAGTATTTGGCGGTTCGTGAATTCCAGCAGGCTGGCGAAAGTGGCCTCGACGTAGGAAACCGTCAGGCAATCCGGCAGAAACATAATCGAACGGCCCGGCGTGATGCAGCGCGCGCGTCAGCGAGTAATCGTCGCTGACGGAAGATTCCAGTCTTCGATGACGCCGATTGGTCGAAGAGGCTGCGGCGAATTGCAGTGCCGCCGCCCCAGCAGAAATTCTTGCCTTTTTCGGTAAGCATTGTCACGACAGGCGCATTCCAGGCGGCCAGAAGCGCTGAAGGCGAGGTCGCTGCGATTGGGAATAAGCCAGCGAATTGTGGTTGTTGCGCCGATGCGCGGTCGTTGAACGGGGCGATCAGGCGCTTGAGCCATGATTTCCGGGGCGGCCATCGGAGTCGGCGAACGCCAGGAATTCGAAGTCAGGTGGCAGCTGTTCGATCGCGAAGCGGAGATTGTTCACTTTTTCGCCGCAATTTCAGGTGCGCCGGCGATCAAACGTGCGCTTTCGCCGAGAACTTGCGGCAACGCGATTCACGATCGCATGAGCGGGGTCGGATTCGGACGCGAGCACGAAGAAGACTTCGTAGTTCTGGTGATCGAATTCGGTGAGCGTGGTGAGGTTGCGTTCAAGCCCGGTTCGAATCCTTTGCAGGAGCAGAGCACGGCGGTGCGCGGCGCGTAGAAGCCCGCGTCGGTCACGGACGACGCCGGCGTGCGTAGTAGAGCCATTGCAGGCCTTGAAAAACCAGATAGAGTCCAAGGGCGATCTGCAGCACAGAAAGACGTAAAAGGCGGTTTCCACGTATTGTCGAGCGTAACAGAGCGCTTTGGCTGCGATTTGAACGGAGTGAACAGGTAGAATCGCACCAGTAAACGCCTGCCGTGAGTCGCTGAGAGGGCCAAGGAGGCCCGAGGAGGATCGATGAACGGTCGAGTGGACATGGGAATGGTGACGACGGCGAACGATTTGCCGGGATATCGCGTGGTGAGAAATTTTGGGATCGTGCGAGGGATTGTGGTGCGTTCGCGAAGTATCGTCGGGCAATTTTGCGGCGGCGTTGCAGACGGTGGTCGGCGGTAATATCACGATCCTGACGCAGCTCTGCGAGAAGACGCGCGAGGATGCGTTTGAGCTGATGCTGCAACACGCGGCGCAACATGGTGCGAACGCGGTGGTCGGGATGCGCTATGACGCTACGGAAGTGATGCAAGGTGTGACGGAGGTGTTGGCATACGGGACCGCCGTGCAGGTCGAGCGCGCTTCCTAGAAGAGGTATGCGAGAAGTCTGCTACCGCTAACTCCGCGAGGCACTTGTCCGGTAACGCGACTTACCAGGCATTTGGCAAACCCTGAGATAGAGAAATGCGCAAAGTTGTGTGGGCTACCGCGCTAGTTGTCCTGGCACTTTTCGCTGTTACTGTCCTGAGCTGGGAATTGACGTACCCGTCTGACAGTGATCCCAAGAACATCAAATACGTACTTTGGAAAACCGGACTGTATCGAATGAACCTCGATTTAGTCACGGGCACGATGATTGGCGATCCGGGCCGTGAAAAGCTGGTTGTAGGCAAAACAAAATCCCAATTGCAGGAGCGGTTTGGCTACCTTTTGTCGCCTGCGCAAGCGTCGCCATATCTGCGCGGCTGTTATCAAAATTCATCGTGGACGAATCGAGATGTGCAGTTCATCCGAAAGAGTCCATGGATGGTTGTTTTTGACGGCGATAAGGCCAGCGAGCTAATCCTCGTCAAAGGGTGTTAGCCGAAAAGCCTGATAAACGCCGTAACCGGACATGTCCGATTACGCGACTTATCAGGAGCTAGCCCTTGAATGATGAATGACCGCGCGATCTTTAGTTCACTGTGAACGCGGTTTCCGCATCGACCTCTACTTCAACGGGGTCCCCATCCAACGTTGTTGGTTCGAATCGCCACTGTTTCACAGCTTCCATGAACGCTCGGCCCAACACAGGGTCGCCCTCGATTAGCGTGGATTTCTGGAGATTTCCGTTTATGTCCAATTCGAGGCGAACGACAACCTTTCCTTGTAGGCGCTTCTTTAGTGCTTCTTCGGGGTACCTCGGATAGACCTTCGTGACGAGCTTGGACTGCATCACATTCATACCCAAATGAATTCGGATAGGTCGCTCGCTGGGCAATTCGATCAGAATATCCATGGGAATGAAACGAAATCCTCCTTGGTAGAAGACAAAGAATCCATCAAGATCTCCTCCGGTTTGCGCCAAGTTCCCGGTTCCGGGTTTTAAGGACATCTGCGTCATGGGTCGGTTCCCCTGAAAGGCAGCTTCATATAGAGGCACAATCTTATTCATGCAATTCAGGAAGCGATCAATCGGAGCGTTGACGGCTTCTGGGTCGGCATATTTGGAAACATTGGCCTGTAACAGCCCAGCCCGCGCATCGGCCTCGTAAATTCTCTTTATTTCCTCTTCCAAGTTGGGAACTCCTTGTCGATATGCTCTCGCGAGGCTGGCGCCGAATCCTGGGCCATATACTTCAGTGAACCACGGGGAATTCTCGGGCATAAGGAGATTGTGAATGAGTTCGTTTGCTCTCGCCGAGTTCTGTGCTTTTAGAGCATTTAAAATCTCTGCGATCTGACTCTGAAGGTCCTCAGAGGAATCGGCAAAATTTGCGTGGCTATTCTGGGGTTGGCTCTGCGCTTGCGGTAGCTGACCGCAGATGTCACTAATAGACAAAGGCAGCAAGACAAAAACCCACACAGCGACTCTAGCGAGGCGAAGGGCAGTTTTTGATTTATTCTGAGATTCTACATCCTGCGCGGGAAACTTAACTCCTGGTTAACGCCGTTATCGGAAACTGAGAGATCGAGCCTGTTAAGGTGACGGACAGGATTTTGCCATCTCCAGCACGGGATGGCCGTACTTCTCGTGGGCAAATTCACGCGCAATCCGCCAGCCTTGACGAGAATAGAATTTCACCGCGATCAGATTCGACTTAGCAACGCGAAGGCGACACGTCCGGAAGCCGCGAGCAGCTATCTCGGATTCACCGTGTGCGAGCAAACTGCTTCCGACACCCTGTTGCCGGTGCTCTCGAAGCACCCAAAGGTCATCAACCCACTCTTGGTCCGTGATTGTCACACCAAGAATCTTGTTCACTGACGCTGCTACCCATGCCCGCGGCCAGTCCCCGTCTTTGAATTCCAGTGGAACAGGATTCGGTGCAAAAAGGTCCTTAAACGTCTCAGTCATACAATTTTGATGAGCTCCGCATGCTTGATACTCGCGGGGTCGTGCTCGCCGAATAGCCACCTCGATAGGCATGCATCTATCTTAAACTCTTGAATCAAGTGCTGGTAAACGCCGCTACCGTCCATGTGGATTTCAAGTTTCCGGTTACGCGACTTATCGGGACTTGACGAGCGATTTTCGTCGAAGCCTTGTTTCTCAATCCATTTCCAGCGCTGCCAGTAAGTAGATAACGAAGACAACCGAAATGGCTGACGCAATTGCGAGTAGTCTGCCTTTGCCTTTTGCGAAAGCACCTAGCACTACCGTTGCAGCGATTGACCAAGTGGCGATGGGTTGTAAGGCGAGCCACAGTCCAGGTCTCGGCGCACCGCCGTGAGGGCTTCCTCCTTCATGTGTCCATGACAGAAAGAATCCCATTGCCGTCAAAACTGCCAAGACACCTACTGCTAGCGATGCCTGCAACATCAATGAACGCCAATTCTGCTGGTTCGGTTTCGCTGAGTTTTTCAGCGAAGTTTTCCAACCCAACAAAATGAGCGACCAAGGAATCACGAAAAAAATGAGCGTCGCAACGTACATCGCGTCCCTCAACATTCTCTTTCGTCGCTAAATATAGTCCAGAACGAAGCCCAAGTTCCTGGTAAACGCCGTAATCGGAAACTTGAAATCGGCCGTGGCGGTTCTAGGCGAGTTTGCGGTATTTCCAAAAGAAACCACCACCGAATACCGTCCCGACAACGACGGTCGCCTTCAACCAGAAGTGCCAAGAGTACCAAGCGGGAACGAATGCAACACTGGCATCGCCCTCCGCCCGTGCGAGTAGAAGTAGAATTGTGAGCGACAAAAATCCAACGAGTAAGAGTGCCAAGATTCCAGCGAGGGTGCTTTTGAGATATCGCACTTTGCCTCCGTGTCGTCGTCCCCTGCAAGATTAGCCTCAAACGAAGAATAGAGTATGGCGACCCCGTCGAACCGGCCAACTTCCCGATAAACGCCGTTACCGGACAAGTGGCTTCGCATTTGTTAGCGGTACTCGATCGTTCTTCGGTGAGGCTGTGGGTGGCAGTGAGTTCGTGAGATCGAGTCATGAGGTCTTACGGGCGAAATACAAGTATCTCAACAGGCGTCTTTCGCTGGTCAAAGAGTGCACAAAGGACAGAAATCGCTGGAGTCCATCGAAGGTAGGAGAGCCTTCGGCCTTAACCAGTTCCTCTTTTCTTTGCTCGCGCGCGTCGTGCCATCTTTTCGAGATCTGAGCCGCATTCTCCGTTGTGTCCGTGGTATCCACGTGGGAAAACCCCGCTTGTTTCAAGAGCCGCTCATTTTCGCAAGGCGGGCTGAAGAAGTAAAAGCCGATGGAACTGCGTGTCGCGATTTCTTCAGCGGAAATCATTCCGCCAATGACGAGAGCGTCGCTGAACAACATCCGTCCCGACGGCTTCAGCACGCGGAAAATCTCGCCGAGTAAGCCGAGCCTCCCGGAGACATGGCACAGAACGTCGTTCGAAAAGACCGCGTCGAATGTGGCGTCGTCGAACGGGAGCTTTTTCGAAACATCGCATTGTTCGAAACGTACTCGTGAATCAAGGGCTCGCGTTCGTGCGAGGTCTTTCGCACCACGGATGCCGAGTTCGTTGATATCCACTCCCACGATCTGGCAACCGATCGTTTCCGCAAGGTGCAATGTATATCCTCCGGCACCGCAGCCAATCTCCAAGACGGAGGAAGTGGGACCCAAGTCGAGCAGTTGCGGAATTCTTAGTGACTCTTCGGCGGTGACCCAACCGGTCTGGCCGAAATCCTGGCCATAGGTTTCGATACGCACGTGTCGATACGGATCCGACGCAGAATTCCCATATGCATTGTTATACAAGTCAAACATCTCGGAGCCTCTTCACGATACGACAGGCTACATCGGCACAAGGTGGCCTGTATACCCAGTCGTCGCTCGATCACGGTGTAGTCTTGTGCCGAAGTGGCTGGTAGAATCTGCGCTCCATGTTCTGTTCGTCCTGCGGCAAGCAAGTCTCTCCGAAGGCACGTTTCTGCTCGTCTTGCGGCGCTTCGACGGCCACGGATGTCGATGCTGGCGCGACTCTTTTGGGCGACGATCCGGTTGAGATAGGGCAGACGCTCGATCCTGACTTCAAAGACGCGGCGACGCTCGACAACACACCTGACATCAGCGACGGCGTGACGTTGGATTCGCCCGCGCCTGGTGCTTCGGGGCGAACTCCTTCGGCAGCACCGCGCGTTCCGGCTGCGCCAAGGCTTGGCTCAGGCGGCAGCGGCGCCGGGTCGCCCGCGATTCCGAAATATTCGACGCCGCGCGTACCACGCCCTCCGTCGGCTTCCGCTGGCACGCTCTCAAGCTCCGACGCGATTGGAGGCGGTCGCTTCGTTCCTGGACAGATCATCGCGGATCGCTACCGCATCGTCGCGCTCGCCGGGCGGGGCGGAATGGGCGAGGTCTATCGTGCGGAAGATTTAAAACTCAGCCAGATCGTTGCGATCAAATTTTTGCCGGAGAGCGTCTCGAAAGATGCGGCGAGCGCTCGCGCGCTTTCACGCGGAAGTTCGCATCGCGCGCACGGTGTCGCATCCCAACGTCTGCCGCATGTTCGACATCGGCGACGTGGATGGCATCACGTTTCTGACGATGGAGTATGTAGACGGCGAAGATCTTTCGTCGCTCGTGCGCCGCATCGGAAGGCTCTCGACCGACAAAGCCGCAGAAATCGCGCGACAAATGTGCGCGGGGTTGGCCGCGGCTCACGACAAAGGCGTCATTCACCGCGATTTGAAGCCGGCGAACATCATGCTCGACGGCGCGGGAAAAGTTCGCATCACGGATTTTGGCTTGGCTGGAATCGCCGCGATGATCGAAGGCGCTGATATTCGCGCCGGCACTCCAGCGTACATGGCGCCGGAACAACTCGGGGGAATGGAAGTCACGGTTAAGAGCGACATCTATTCGCTCGGACTGATCCTCTACGAAATCATCACCGGCAAACGGGCGTTCGATGCGACGACACTGCCGGAGTTAATGCGGATGCGCGAAGAGTCGCGCGTTCCGAATCCATCGACGCTGGTTCGCGACATCGATCCGCTGTTCGAACGCGTGATCTTGCGATGTCTCGCGAGCGATCCGGTGTTGCGTCCTGCGTCGGCGTTGCAGGTTTCCGCTGCGTTGCCCGGTGGCGATCCGCTCGCTGCTGCGCTGGCTGCCGGTGAAACGCCGTCGCCTCAGATGGTCGCGGCTGCCGGTGAAAACGATGGCATCGCGCCGCGCGTGGCGCTCACATTCCTTGCGGCAATCCTCGTCGGGACTTTGCTGTTGTTTTACTTCGGCATCAAAGAAAACGCGCTCGAGCGCGTGCATCCGAGCAAATCGCCGGAGGTGCTTTCGAATCGAGCCGCGGAACTCATCGCCAAGATCGGCTACCCGGCTAAACCGGTGGACCGGGATTGGGGCTTCGACTACGACAGCGATTTCGTCCAATACGCGTCGAGTCAAGACAAGCCAAAAGCCGACTGGGGCAAGATTCCGCATCAACGGCCGACGTTGCTCGATTTCTGGTATCGGCAAAGCCAAAAGAATTTGATTGCCGATCAATTTCTGGAGCAACGGCGTTCCGGGAGTAGTCACGTCCGACGATCCGCCCTGGATCACATCGGGAATGGTCGGTGTTTGGATCGATGACGAAGGGCGGCTGATCTGGTTTCAGTCGATTCCGGATCAGAAAGAAGAAGCTTCCGCGGCAGGCGACGATAGCGCGACCGGGCATGTGAGCGCGAGAAAGCCGGACTGGGGTGTTCTGTTCTCGGCCGCGGAGATCGACGCGGATCAGCTGAAAAGCGTGCCGCCGGTGTGGAACTCGCTGGCCTCATCGGATTATCGAGAAGCTTGGGATGGAAAGTGGCCTGGCAGCGACAGGCCTATGCACGTCGAAGCGGCGTCGCTGAGCGGGAAGCCAGTCTACTTTGCATTGACAGGGCCGTGGACGAAGGCGGATCGTATGCCGCCTCCGGAAAAAGTCGGGAACGACAAAATCAAGAGCTATTCAGGTTTGATCATCGCGGGCGGAATTATTTTGGGCGGTTTGTTATTTGCTTTTCTGAATCTGAAGCGCGGTCGCGGCGATCGAGTCGGAGCGCGAAGGCTTGCTTGGGCGGCTTTCATTCTGCAATTGGCGACGTTTTTCTTTCGCAGCCACTTCATTGCGTCTTCCGACTTGATCGGCATCGTGTTTCTTGCGGTTGCGACGTCGCTGCTTTATGCGGGCGCGATGTGGCTGCTGTACATCGCACTGGAACCGTACGTTCGCCGCAACTGGCCGCAGACGATTATTTCGTGGACACGCCTGGTGTCGGGCAAAGTGCGCGACCCGCTGGTGGGTCGCGACATTGTTTCGGGCGTGTTGCTCGGAATGGCCTGGGTGTTGATTCTCGAGATCGGGAATCTGCTGACCATCCGGTCGGGCGGCGCATTGCAGATGGGATCGAGTGATCTGGTCGGCGGATTTCGCGAGGCGATCGGTTATTACTTCAGTGTTGCGACAAATTCGATTCAAGGCGCGTTGGCGTTTTTCCTGTTGCTGGTGCTGATCAAATTCATTGTTCGCAATCAGTGGGTTGCGATGGCGATCTTCGTCGGGATCGAGGTTACGCCGCGGATGGTCGGGAGCAGAACATTTCGTCTGGATTTGACGATATGGACCCTTGTGTTCGTGGTTGCGGCAATTGCGGTGGTTCGCTTTGGATTGATTGCTTTGGGCATCGGCGTGTTCCTGGCGGATGTACTGCTCAATGTGCCGTACTCGCTCGATTTTTCGAATTGGTATGCGGCGCACAACTTGCTGATCGTGTTTAGTTTCTTTGCGATTGGCGTTTGGGGATTTTACTTATCGCTTGGCGGGAAGAAATTGTTGAAGCCGGAATTTTTCGATCGTGAGTAGATCGCGATTGCGGCGCTTATTTCTGCGGTTGCGGGCCGTACAGAACTTCGGTCGTTACTTTGGCGCTGAGATTTTCCACTTCGATCAGCGCGCGATTCGCTGCCATGCGCGCTTTTTCCATGAAACGAAGAGTCGAGCAGGAAGGCACAGCGATCGACGAAGGGGTGATTCGCTGTTTCGAACAGCTTGCGGCGGCGCGATGCGCCTGCCCTGGCGATCAAGCGCTTCGTACATTTGCAGATCGCGCTGAAAATCGAGCGCTTCGTTGATGCCCCACTTCTGCTGGCGTGTGAGCGCGTTCAGGAATTTTCGGCGGAAAACGGGCGACGTCTTTTTTCGGGAGCGGCTTGAGTTTGTTTTTGCTGCGCGGCGATTGTTCCGGCGGATCGACGGCGACTTCAAACGCGCGCACCGTCATCGCGACCAGCGCCTCGCGCTGCAGCAGCCCGATCAAGTCTTTATAAAGCGCCGCGTGAACCTGCAATCCGTAGCGCTGATGTTCTTCGACGTAGCCATCGACAAATCGCGGCACGACGCGTTCTCGCACCAACGCGTCGGTGAGTTCGCGCGCTCAATTCCGCTGGAATGTCGGCCTGATTGCGTTTGCCCGGCGGCATCGGCAGACATAGTAGCAGGTAGCGTCCAAAAGCCGATGTTTCGCGTGCGCGTAAAGCAAAAAGGCCCGGCGATTCGCCGGGCCTTTTCTTGGTTTAAGTTGTTTCCGCTACGTCGCGATCAGTGGATCGCCCGCGGCCCATCCGACGGCAACCGCTTCGGCTTCGGCTCGGTCGGAGGAACGATCGGCGGAGCGATCGGATCCTTCTGCAGCGCATGCTCGAGCACTTCGTCCAGCGTGCGAACGTAAGTGATCTTCATGTCGCCCAGAATATCCGGCGTCAGATCGGCCACAGCGTTCGGCTCATTGTCCGCCGGCAGCAAGACTTCCTTGATGCCCGCTCGCTTCGCGCCGAGCACTTTCTCTTTCACGCCGCCGATCGGCAGCACGACTCCGGACAGCGTCATCTCGCCCGTCATCGCCAGTCGATCCTTCACCGGCCGCCCGCTGAGCAGGCTGACCAGCGCCGTCACCATCGCCGCGCCGGCCGAAGGTCCATCTTTCGGAACCGCGCCCGACGGCACGTGGATGTGAATGTCCTGCTTCCGGAAGAAGTCGGGATCGATGCCGTAGCGTTCGCCGTTCGCGCGTGCCCACGTCAGCGCCGCTGTCATCGACTCCTGCATCACTTCGCCCAGATGCCCGGTCATCGTGAACTGCTTGCCGCCGCGCATCCTGGTCGCTTCGATGAAGATGATGTCGCCGCCCACCGGCGTCCAGACCAGCCCGACCGCAACGCCCGGCTTTTTGACGCGCTCTTCGACTTCCTTTTCCGTGCGGAACTTCGGCACGCCCAGGAATTCGCGAACGACTTCCGGTGTAACGACCATCTTCTCCGTCTTGCCTTCGGCGATGCGCCGCGCCTGTTTGCGCGTGATCGTTGCGATTTCGCGTTCCAGGTTGCGCACGCCCGCTTCGCGCGTGAAGCTGTGAATCAGTTCGCGCAATCCGGCGTCTTCGAACTCGATCTGCTCCGGCACCTTCATCCCGTGTTCCGTGGCTTGCTTCGGAATCAGGTACCGGTGCGCGATGTGGAGCTTCTCTTCTCCCGTGTAACCCGGCAGTTCGATGATTTCCATGCGGTCGCGCAGCGGTTCCGGAATCGGATCCATCCAGTTCGCCGTCGCGATGAACAGCACCTTCGACAAATCGAACGGCACATCGAGGTAGTGATCGCGGAACGCGTTGTTCTGTTCCGGATCGAGCACTTCCATCAACGCCGACGACGGATCGCCGCGGAAATCGCGTCCGAGCTTGTCGACTTCGTCCAGCATCATGACCGGATCGTTCGTCTCGCCGCGCTTCAAGCCCTGAATGATCTGGCCCGGCAACGCGCCGATGTACGTCCGGCGATGTCCGCGAATTTCCGCTTCGTCGTGCATGCCGCCAAGAGCGATGCGCACGAATTTGCGTCCCAGCGCTCGCGCAATCGACTTGCCGAGCGAAGTCTTGCCCACGCCCGGAGGCCCAACGAAGCACAGGATCGGGCCTTTCATGCCCGGCTGCAGCTTCTTCACCGCCAGATAGTCGAGGATGCGCTCCTTGACCTTCTCGAGGTCGTAGTGATCCTCGTCGAGAATCTCTTGCCCTTCGCGATGTCGATCTCTTCCGCGCCGCTCGATTTATTCCACGGCAGCGACGTCATCCATTCCAGATACGTGCGCGACACCATGTACTCCGCCGAAGCCGGCGTCATCTTCGACAGCCGCTTCAGTTCGCGATCGCACTCTTTCTTGGCTTCCGCCGTCATGCCGGCTTCTTCCACTTTTTTGCGAAGCTCGTCGATCTCCTGCATCGAATCGTCGGATTCGCCGAGTTCCTTCTGAATCGCCTTCATCTGCTCGCGCAGCAAATATTCGCGCTGGTTCTGGCTGACTTGCTCCTGAACCTGTTCGTGAATCTTCGAGCGCAGTTCGAGAACTTCGAGTTCTTTCGAGAGTTCGCGGATCAGCGCTTCGAGCCGCTTGCGCACGTTCGGCGTCTCGATCAGCTCCTGCCGAATGAGCGTTGAAAGTGACGGCAACGTGCCCGCGATGAAGTCCGCGAGACGGCCTGGATCGTCGATCGCCGTGGCGACCGAAGTCAGGTCATCCGAAAGTTGCGGCGAATGGCTCACCACATCGCGGAACAAATCCTGCGCATTGCGTTGCAGCGCTTCGAGTTCGGCATCCGACTCGCCGCTGATATCCGGTTGCGCCTCGACCCGGGCGCGAAGGTACGGCCGCAACGTAATCAGTTCGGTGATCTGGATGCGTTGAAGCCCTTCCAAAAAGATCACCACATTGCCGTTCGGCATTTTTACGGTCTTGTGTACCTTGGCCAGCGTCCCCACCTTATGAAGGTCCGCTGCCGCCGGGTCTTCGACCCGCGGATCAAGCTGAGCGACCACGCCCAGCTGCTTATCCTCTCCGTCTAAAGCATTGACCAGTGCCAGAGAGCTCTCTCGTCCTACCGTCAGCGGCAGAACCGCGCCGGGAAACAGCACCGTGTCCCGCACGGGTAGGATGGGTAGAACTTCAGGCACCGAAAATTTCTTCTCAGCCATGATGTCCCCAATCTGAAGCGTGGTGACCGTCAACCTCAGAAAACGATGAACCAGCCACGCTATGGATAACTTAGATGCAGCAAGACCTGAAACGATGTACAAGATGCAAATGCTAAAAGCAGAAAATCTTAGTCATCGACACTAAAGATTATAGCATGGCCCAAAATGCTGACCTGGAAAGCCTGATATCTCGTTCGTGTTGAAAGGGTTACGCATAAACGTTAGCTCTTGCCGACACCCCGCAGGCCCTTAGTTCCGCTATCGGCTGATCCTGCTTCTTCTTCAGAACGACCGAGCCTTCGGCTTGAATTTGCTCCGCACAAAGCTGCTCGGCTTCGTCTTTGGTTTCGACCTTACCTTCGAGCTGAGCGTCCTCCAAGGTTCGCCAAGATCTGCCCAAAAACCGGTCCTTGCCGGTATCCCATCGCCAGTAAATCATCCCCAGTCAACAGCTTAGGAGGGTGAATGTCTTCGTGCGGAGTCTCCGCCAGCATCCGTTGGATGAAGTTATACGCATTAAGATGCCGGTGGCTCGAAGTGCAATCCAGCCGGTGCAGCGCCAGGTGCTCGTCAAAACGTGGCATGCGCACAAATCGCTTCAACGTCGCCGCCCGCATCCGTTCGACATCCTTAAATCGCATGTGGTTAGCGATCAACGCCACAATCTGCTCCGTATCCTCATTCGAAAAACGAAATCTGCGGCAAATCTCCTCGCCCATTCGTTCTCCCACGCCCGCGTGCCCGTCGAACCGGATACGGTCCCCGGTCTCCGAAATGGGCCTGAAAGTAGGAGGCTTGCCAACGTCATGCAATAACACCCCCCAGGCCAGAGTCGCCGGAGTTTCCGCCTCAAGTTGCTCAATCATCAACAGCGTATGCGTCCAGACATCGCCCTCGGGATGATATTGCGGCGGCTGCTCGACCCCCTTCATCGCTGCGATTTCGGGTAACACATACGGCAGCAAGCCCGTTTCGTCAAGCAGTTCGAATCCGCGCCGCGCCTTGCCTTCGGTCAAAATCTTCGTCAATTCGTCGCGCAGCCGCTCGGCCGAAACCAACGCGATCTCGCTTGCTCGTGCGCTGAATCGCGGCGAGCGTCGCTGGCTCGATCGCAAACCCGAACCGCGCCGCAAACCGCACCGCTCGAATCAGCCGCAGCTTGTCTTCGGCAAATCGTCTTTCTGGATCGCCAATCGCGCGAATCAGACCCGGCCTTCAAATCGGCTTGCGCCGCCCACGAAATCCAGCACTTCGCCGGATTCCGGCTCCATCAGTAATCCGTTGATGGTGAAATCGCGCCGCTTTACGTCTTCTTCAGGCGATTTCGTGTAAATCACGCTGGTCGGGACGGCGTCCATCGGAATAATCGCCGTCCGCCCGAAACGTTGCTACTTCCACTTTGAGTTCGCTCGTGCCAGACCTGCACGACGCCGAACTGTGCGCCCACAGCGATGCTCTTCGGGAAACAGTCGCCATCACTTGATCGGGCAGCGCATCGGTCGCCACGTCGAAATCGGTCGGCGCGCGCTTCAGCAAGACATCGCGCACACTTCCGCCCGCAATCAGCGCCTGATACCCGTGGCTCTGGAGAGTCGCGCAAACGGACTACGCCAATTCACGCGGTGATGCGATTGTTGCAGATGTTTCCACACTTTAAGTATGCGCTAGCGTGGCGTTTGGTTGCGCAGAAGTGGCCGGCGGCGTGTCGCGTCGGCTGTTAACGAAGCTGTAGCCAACGCGAAGGTCTTTGTTTGGAGCTATTTAACGCTTGGCCGACTTGGATAGCTTCGTTTGCCTCACGCCTCTATTTGCACTGAAAAACGAGGCAGGTGATGTCGTCCGACTGCCGCGTCGCGCCGACAAACTCATCCACTTGCCGCATCAGAAACTGCAGCGACTGCGCCGCAGTCCCCGCCGGAAGCGTGCGAATCGCATTGAGCCAGCGTCCATTTCCAAATTCCTCGCCACCGGCGTTAAAGGCCTCCACGACTCCATCCGTGAACATGATGAGCGAATCCCCAGGGTGCAGTGACACCGTTCCCGTTTCATAGACTGCGCTCGCCATGAATTCCGAGCGGCACTCCGCCCTTGTCGAGAAATTCCATCGTCGAGTTTGCGCGGCGTAGAACGGGCGCGTTGTGTCCTGCGTTGACGTACGTCAATTCTCCCGAAGCCGGATCGTACAAACCAAGAATCGCTGTCGTGAATCGGCGTCCATCCAGGCTGTACGCCGATGCATAACGATTCAACCGAGCTACCAGCGCATCGAACGGCGCGTCATCGCCAGCCACGGTTCGAAGACTCGCCTGCATCGTCGCCATGAGCAGCGCTGCCGGTACGCTCTTGCCCGCGACGTCGGCGACCACCAGCATTAGCTTGCCGCCCTCGGCAGCCGTCGCTGTTGGAAAAAACGCATCATAGTAATCGCCGGCAACCGAATTTTGTGGCCGCGTTGCAAATGCAATGTCGCCACCGGGTATCTCCGGGCGCCGGACGGCACCAGCCAGTTTTGGATTTCGCGCGCGATTTCCAAATCGCGCTTCATGATCACTTTGTCCGCGAGTTCCAGCGACAACACCAATAAAAGCAGCAAAGCCGAAATCCACTCGAATCGCACATCGACGACTTCATTGTTGTCTACGTGAAAATGAACGCCGGAAACACAGAAACAGCACGATCGCAACAAGCAACAACACGCGCCGCGCCGGCGACAACTTCATCATCAGCGCCCAGAAGAATTGTTTGGCGAGGTGAAAAGGCCGCCGCCAGTGCGGCATCGAATTGACGACTTCCCAATCGACATCGCGCCCGTAAAATCCGTATGTCGCGCGTGCGTCGGCGCTCATCTGCGCCCAGAGTTCGTCGATCTGGCGCCCTTCGCTGACGCGCTCCCAGAATGCGCCGGCGCGCTTAAACATGGCGCCTCATGCGATCGGAATATAAAAAGGAGGAGCCTAGGAGCGGAGTTCATCGCCGAAGAGTATACGGTATAGCCTGCGCTCAAGTTTCACGGCGTTCGAACTGCCGCCCTTCGGCTTCGCAGTCGAGATCAAAAATCCCACTCGGTTGGTGAAGATTGTTTCGGTTTTTGCCGCGATTTTTCTTTTGCGGGTTGATCTTTTTGTTTCGCTCGCGCCGTCCCCAACCTTCGTTCGAGTTCCTCTCTTCATGCCGGATCGATCCGCCAAATTGCACCGAATCGAACCCGAAGCGGTCCCGGAGCCCGTCGGTAGTCTTCACAAGTTTCTCGAGCTTCGCGCGTCTCTCGCCATCGAGCAGATCGAGTTGATCGTTGCCGTGCGAGAACGAGCCCAAAGCAACTCCGAGCAGGCGAATTTTTCGCTTCAAGTTCCGGTGTTCGTGAAACAAGGCTTGGAAGGTCGCGAAGATATCCGAATCAAGATTCGTTGGCGCCGGCAGCGTCTTCGCTCGCGTATACGTATCGAATCCCGTGATATCGAATCGTCAGCGTGAGAGTTCGCGCCGAAAGCCCCGCTTCGCGCAGCCGCTTGCACGCCTTCTGCGAAAGATGGCTCAGCATCGACAGCAATATTTCCGTGTCGTTCGTATCTTCGCCAAACGTGTGATTGTGCGAAATCGATTTCGGCTCCGCGTCGATCACGAACTCATACGAATCGCCGCCGCGCGCTTTGCGATAGAGCGCCGTGCCCCATTGCCCGAAAATCTTTTGCAGTTTTTCGTGCGGCACGGCTGCGAGATCGCCAACCGTTTTCAATCCCAACGCCAGCAATGAGCGCTCGGTCACTTCGCCGATTCCCGGAATTCTTCCGCACCGGCAGCGGCGCCAAAAATCGCGCTTCGCTTCCCGGCGCGATCCACACCAGTCCGCGCGGCTTCGCTTGGTCTGATCCGACTTTCGCGACGAGACGCGTCGAGCCCAATCCGGCGGAGCAGGGAAGTCCCGTCGTGCTCGTGATCGCGCGCAATAATTTATCCGCGGCCGCGAACGGCGGCCCGTGCAGCCGTTCCGTCCCGGCTAAATCGAGATACGCCTCGTCGATCGAAACCATCTCCACGATCGGCGAAAATTTACCGAGAATCGTCGCGACCCGATCGCTCCACTCGCCGTATTTATGATGATGTCCGTCGAGAAAAATTCCGTGAGGGCATAGCTTGCCGGCCGTTCGCAGTGGCATCGCCGAATGCACGCCAAATTTTCGCGCTTCGTAACTCGCCGACGTTACGACGCCGCGTTGATCGGGCGTACCTCCTCCCACGATCACCGGCTTGCCGCGCAGTTCGGGCCGCTCCAGCAATTCCACCGAAACAAAAAACGCATCCATATCGACGTGCAGAATCGACGCCGTCGGTGGCAGCGAATGCTCGTCCACCGCCCCATGTATCGCCCGAAATCGTGCCAGCTCCGGCATGACCGTAGCCTACGCCCGATTCGTGACCGTGCCAACGTGTGTGGTTCGCTCGGCCGCGATGACGCGAGGGATTCCGGCGAGATCGTTTGTCACGCCGACGTGCGTCCACTCCGGTGTTTCGAACAGCGGCTGCACTGCTGGCAAGCTGTCATGCCCGAGTTCGAATACGGCGATGCCGCCAGACACTAAGTGAGCTGCGGATTGTGTGACGAGCGCAGCGTAGAGCTCGTAGCCCTCTTCGCCGCCGTACAGCGCGACCTCGGGTTCATGGTCGCGCACTTCACGTTGCAACGTCGGTCCTTCGCGGCGACTGATGTACGGTGGGTTGCTGGCGATGAGATCGAATCGCGATTCGGTCGTTGCGTTCGTGACGCTCTCCAGCAAATTCGTGTGCACAAACTCAATTCGATCTGCGAAGGAGTGCCGCTCGGCATTTCGTTGCGCTACCTTCAGTGCCTCTGGAGAAATGTCCGTCGCCACAAATTTCGCGCCTGGCAGATCCTTCGCCAGCGAAATTGCGATGCAGCCCGAGCCTGTGCCCACGTCCGCAATCCGCAGCCCTTCGCCGCTCAACGTCTGCTTGCGCCCCGCGCGAATTTCGCGCACAGCGAGTCGATCAAGCGCGACCTCGATCACATGTTCCGTTTCCGGCCGCGGAATCAACACGTCACGGCGTGACTTCAAACTCCAATCCCCAAAACTCCTGCTTGCCGGTCAAATATTGCGTCGGTTCGCCCGCAGCACGCCGCGCAACCAATGACAAAAACCGCTGCTCCTGCTCGGCGCTGATTTCGTCTTCGGGATGCGCGTAAAGCCAAGTTCGATCGCGCCCGGCGACGTGCAGCAGCAGCAGTTCCGCAGCTAGCGTGTGCGACGCAACCGTAGCGTCGCGCAGGCGAGCGATTCCAGTTTTGAAGGCGGTGCGAGCGTCCATTTTAGCTGTGGATCAAAGTGGTCTGAGAATTGAGACAAACGTTTTTCGAGCGATCGGAATGAATCGCACCACAGCGGCGCCTACGCCACCGAAAGCTCCTGCTGCAACCGCTCCGACTCATAGTGCGACACCAGCCCATCCACCAACGGCGCCAGTTTGCCTTCCATCACATCCGTAAGCTGGTGCAGTGTCATACCAATCCGGTGATCAGTGATGCGATTCTGCGGAAAATTGTACGTGCGAATCTTTTCCGAGCGATCGCCCGTCTTAATCTGCCCGCGCCGTTCGGCAAGGATGGCAGCCTGTTGCTTGCTCATTTCCAGTTCGTACAAGCGTGTGCGAAGAACGCGCATGGCCTTGGCGCGATTCTTGATCTGCGATTTCTCGTCCTGCTGCGAAACGACAAGTCCGCTGGGAATGTGCGTGATGCGCACCGCGGAATACGTCGTGTTCACCGACTGCCCGCCCGGCCCCGACGAGCAAAACGTATCGATGCGCAAATCTTTCGCCTCGATCTTGATGTCGATGTCGTCGGCTTCAGGCAACACGGCAACGGTCGCTGCGGAAGTGTGAATGCGGCCTTGCTTTTCGGTGGCCGGCACGCGCTGCACGCGGTGTACGCCGCTCTCGTATTTCAGCTTCGAGTACACTTTGTCGCCCTGAATTGCGGCGACGACTTCTTTCATGCCGCCGACGGAAGTCGGCGAGCTCTCCAGAATTTCCACTTTCCAGCCTTGGGTTTCCGCGTAGCGCGAATACATGCGAAATAGTTCGCCGGCGAAGAGCCCGGCTTCGTCGCCACCCGTGCCTGCGCGAATTTCGACGATGACGCTCTTTTCGTCGTTCGGATCCTTTGGCAGCAGCAGCAACTTCAAATCGCGCTCCACAATCTCTTTCCGCGCGATGAGCTGTTTCTCTTCCTCGTGCGCCATCTGCTTCATTTCGGCGTCGTCCGCATCTAGCGTCATCTCGTGCGCGCCGGCCAGATCCTTCTCGATCTGCTTGTACTCGCGATGCTTCGCGACGATCTCCTCCAGCTCGGCGTGTTGCTTCGCTACCTTCTGAAACTTCGCCGAGTCCGAAACAAGCTCCGCCGTCGAGAGCTGTTGCGTCAATTCGTCATAACGCACGCCCAGTTGATCCAGTTTTTCCGTAAACGTCATTGCAGCCATAGCGAACCCCTTCAAATGTCCAGTAGTGAGTTGTTGTTTGTGACAGGAAACTACCTGGCTCGCCGGGCGGCGAGCGAAGCGGGGTCAGCTAATAGAAGGCGGTGTACATCGGATGCTCTAGCGACATTATATCGCGAATCGTCAGGCAAATGTAACTCGGTGCCTAGCCAACATGCAGATGCGAAATCGCGAACAGCACGCCCACGAAAAACAAAATCGTAACCGCAATGATCCCCAACCACAGCATCACAAACTGTCGTTGATCCTGCTCCGGCGGCGGCGCCGAAATTCCGAACACCAGCGAAAATCCCCGAAACAAATCCGCCAGCCTCTTGACCACGTTCGAATTCTCGCTCATGCGATCTCTGCCATTTTCCGTTCAACTATCCGATGCCAGACTATTGCGTCGGATGCGCTCGAATCGGCGCAGACATCCGTCTAAACCGCCCACGCTAAACCTAATCCCTGCAACAAATTCGCCCGCCACCAGCGAACCTTACCCCTTTAGAATCACATCCTTGCACGATTTGCGCGTACATCCTCTTTAGAATGACATCCTTACGCAAAAACAGGGGAGGGGGTGGTGCACACGCCTCAGCCAAAAATTGCGGCGGCGCGTGGCACTATACTACGATGCGACACAACGATGAGTGATTCACAGAAATGAGCGACGCCGCCCGTCCTCTCGTGCAAGTGAACGACGCCGACGCGAATCAATCCGTGCGCGACGCCGATCTCGGTTTCCTTTGGGATTTCTGGTATCCCGCGTTGCGCAGCACCGAAATCGTCGGCCAACGTTTGGCCACGGCGATGCTCCTTGAAGTTCCGCTCGTGCTCGGCCGCACTTCCGACGGCAAAGCGTTCGCCATGCGCGATTCCTGTCCGCATCGCGGAATTCCGCTCTCTTACGGACGTTTCGACGGAAAAGCTGTCGAGTGTAGTTACCACGGCTGGCGCTTCGACGCGTGCGGCGGCCGATGCATCGAGATTCCTTCGCGGACAGACCAGGACAAAATCAAGACCGAGCGCATTTTTGCAGGAAATTACGCCTGCGAAGAACACGACGGCTACGTTTGGGTGTTCATGCACGCTCAAGGAACGCGCGCGCCGGAACCGTCGACAATTCCGCCCGTTCCGCGGCTCGCCACGTTCAGTGAAAAATTCAAGACCATGCACCTGGCCTGCGATTTGCCGGCGCACGTCGATCACGGAATCATCGGCCTGATGGATCCCGCGCACGGGCCGTTCGTGCATCAATCGTGGTTCTGGCGCAGCCGCGGCTCGATTCACGAAAAGCAGAAACAGTTCGAGCCGATTCCAAACGGATTTCGGATGAGCCCGCACTCGCCGAGCTCGAACAGCCTGCCATATCAAATTTTGAAAAAGCGCACCGGCCAGCCAGTCACCACAACAATCGATTTCATTTTGCCAAATCGCCGCCTCGAAGAAATTCACAGCGGCAAGTTGTGGTTTTCAAGTCAAACCACAGTGACGCCGGTGCGGCGGGATCTCTGCCGCATCGATTTCGTCGCCGCGTGGAACTTATTTTTTCTGCCCGTCTCAATCTTTCGCATCTTCGGCAAAATCTTCTTGCGCCAGGATCAGGAAACGATGATCCAGCAAGCCGAAGGCCTGAAACACAATCCCCATTTGATGTTGATCGATGACGCCGATCGCCCTGCGAAATGGTACTTCGCGTTGAAGTCAAATCTTATCGAGTCGCGCCGCACCGGCGAGTCACTCCCGCACCCAATGAACGGCCCCATCACCCTTCACTGGCGCTCGTAAATCGCGCCAGCCACTCATTCGAGCTTCGACTACGACGTAGGCTTCGAGTTCGTCGCCGCGCTCGCCGAGGACCCCTTCTGCCGGATTTCTCGGGCGCGTTGGACCAGCGGCCCCGCTTTAGCGAAGTCTCTTTCACACATATAAACGGAAGCAAGATTCTCCAGACTCGTGGCGATCCAGCTATGATCGGGTGGCAGTTGCTTTTCCCGAATCGCCAAGGCCCGTTGAAGCGATACTTCCGCTTGCGGAAATTGCTGAAGATCGCGCTGGCAGAGCCCCAACCGGTTCAGCGTTGTCGATGACTCGAGCGAATCGGGACCGATCGCTTTTTTCTGGATCGCGAGCGCACGCGTAGCGACCGCGGCTCCTCGTTCAGCCTTCTCTTCGTAAAAAAAGAGCAATGACTCATCACTCAAAATTTCGGCGACCTCGGCTGAGTCGGCCCCCATACCCTTTTCGCGAATCGCCAGTGCTTGTTCGAACAGCGGTTCCGCCTTCTCTAGCTGGCTCTGCACTCGATCTCGATACAACCACGCGAGATAAAGCACGTCGTGCGCAACCCGTGGACTTCCCGCACCAAATTGCTTGCGTGTCGGAATCGATCGCCTTTTGATATGCGTTGATCGCCTGTGTGAATTCACCTTGATTCGAGAAGGTATTCGCTTGTTCGATGAGCAAATCCGTCGCCGACTCGGTTTGCGTTGGCTTAGCGTTGGCAAAGGCCGTGGACGCTTTTGGGAAAGTGCATCTCCTTCTGCCTTGCGCCCCTGTCCGTAGCGAAGCGACGACATCTCCTGCAGCGTGCGCGCCAAGTCGGGATCGTTTGGCGTCAGTCGCCCGGTCTGGATCGCCAGAGCTTTTTGTAAGACAGCTTCGGCATCGGTGTATCGCTTTTCTTCCAGATAGAGAGAGCCCAACCGGGCATCGGCCAGAGCGAGGTTTTTGCTCTTTGAGGTTCCAAACTTTTCGTAATTCTCAGCGGCTTCTTGAAGCAACGACTCCGCGTCTTGATTGTGGTGCTGGCGCATTGCGAAATCGCCGATGTTGAAGAGCGTCGTCGCAAATTCGTTCCGATACTTGCCCGGCGCGGCTCGATAAATTGCGAGAGCCCGGCGATCGTAGACATCGGCATCCACTTCGAGGTTTTCTTCGTGCAACGTTTGGCACAAGCCCGATAGCGACGAAGCCAACTCGGGATCGTCCGGCTCAAGCACTTTCGTCCGAATGGCCACCGCCTTTCGGTAATATCCGTCGGCTTCCGCATTTCTATGTTGTAGGTGCGTCACTGCGCCGAGTCCGTGGTAAACGCTGGCAAGATTCGCAGATCCTGGGGAGTCTTTCTCGAGTTCAGGTAGCATTCCGGTGAGGATCGCTTCTGCATCCGTATAGCGTTTCTGCTGAAATGCCGCGATCGATTCGTTGTACGGATTAACGAAGCGCTTTTCCTTTTCAAGCGCAACTCGATCCTTTGCCTGACTCCAAAGGGTGTAGCCGCCAAACCCCGCGGCCACCGCGAGCAACGGAACGATTATTTTTAGGCGCATGGATTCAGCTCCTGCCGATTGATCCGAAAACCCGGAAAGTGAACGAAGCGATACGTCTATGCGAGGTTAACGATTCGATTTGCGTCGCGGCAATGGGACCATGACAACGACTTAGGCGAGTGATTACTGTTCCAAAGGGCAGTGCGAGGTCGCTGGCGAAGAGACTTGCGACTCTAGATTTGGCGCTCAACGTTGGGGAAGTTAAGCCAAACTTTGACGCCGCAGAAGTGCGAGCCTTCCGTGCAGATCGGAGTCGTAATCCCCGCGCGCAGATAGCACGGCGGGCCGATGTATTTCGCGAATTGCGGATGAACCTGGCGCAGCTGATCGAGTTCGTCCATCGACGCGCGATAGATTTCTTCCTGGGCGTTGAAGCACGTTCGCATCGTCCATTTGTGCAGCAGATGGAGCAGGGAGCCGCTCTCGACCAGCCGAATCGACTTCGCGTTCGGCAATACGTAGAGCGCGATTTCCGCCGGCACGCCGCGGTCAAGCAATTCGTTCTTCGCCTTCCACGCGTCGTGCATCGCGCGCTCGTAAACTTCCTTCGCGCGCGCATTTCGATCGAGCAGCATCGGCGTGATGTAGTCGGGCTCGCGCGTATCCGAAAGCGTCAGCAGCGGCCGCGAACCGGGCACCATGCGATGCCGCTGATCCTGGCTATCGGCTGTGTGACTGATTTTTTTCGCGAATGTGTAGTTCGCGTGCTGCAGCGCACGCATCAGCGGCGCATGCACGCCAACGTTCAGCGTCTCCAGCCGATAGATGTTGCGTGACGGATTCAGCAGCCGGTCGATTGCTTCTTCATCGGTGCACTGCGATTCCGTCAGCCCGACGACGGCGCGATACGCTTCGGCCGCGATTCGCGGAGCGTGTCGGCGAATAATCGACCAGCTTGGAAGTGCGTCCTTCCGAGCTTCGCGTCGAATTCGCGCGCGAACGCCTCGCCGTGCGATCGTGCCGCCGCTCGTGCCATTCGACGAAGCGTTCTCCATCGCCGCGGCGACATTCGCTTCGCCCCATTCCGGTAATGCCTGAATCGGCTCGGTGCCGAAACGCTCGAAAAATTGCGGATCGATGTCTCGCGCAAGCTTGACCATCTGCCCGATGACTTCGCGCGCTTCGTTCGGCGTATCCGACGCCGAGCACATGCGCCACAACCGATGCAGCACGATGCCGGAGATCGTGTGCACCATCGTCGTGAACGCCGCCAGACGGCAGCACGTAGCGCGCGATTTCGATCGAGCGTTTTTCCGCCGACTTCTCGATCTTCTGAATGCGGTTCGCGTGCGACATCGGTCCGACGTGCCAGATGTCGTTCAGAATGTCGCGCGCATCGCCGGCGAGCAGCGCGGAAAGTTCGCGGTAATACTCCCAGGACTGCGCAATCGAGCGCTCATAAATTTCGCGGCAGCCTTCGTTAAAGAACAGCGATTCGGGCGGCACATATGCGTGCGCGCGATTCAGCCGCACGTAGCGCTGGCTCTGCTGCTCGGAATTGTAAAAAGGATGCGCGTGCAGGAAAGACCAGACAAATTGCCGGCTCACATTTTCGAGCCCGAACTCAAAATGCGCGTGCTGATAAACGGTGTGATGCCCGCTGTAAAATGTCGCCGCGCCGATGTTGATGCGCTGCTTGTCGGTGATTTCTTCGGCGCCGATCAGTCGCTGGGCATAGCAGGTTCGCGCCGCGGCAATGGCCGAATCGTACGGATGCGCGAACGCGTTGCGCAGAGTGACGACCGGCGGTCCGCTATCGACTAGCTCTCCGGAGCGCGACGCATCAAACATGCGGGATTGGGAAGCCACTGTGTAGATCATTCTACACGGCTGAGTCCGAGAACCAACTCCGCTCTTCGAATCCAAAAACAAGGGGCGGACTCAAGAGTCCGCCCTTTGGTAGCGCCAGCGTTTTTCTCTTACCGATCGCTTCAGCTTACTGCTGTGAAGCGACCGCCGCCTTGATCTTCGCCCCATCAATCGCGTGCGGCAGATCGAAATCGATCGACAGACCTTGCTTGCCGAGGCAAAGCGACTTTGCCGTCAGCCCATTCGACTCCGACACTAGCGTCAATCCCGACGGAGTCTCGCATCCTTCGCTCGACGCCATCGCCAAAATCGACGCAACCGGTCCCGACTTTGATTCCGGCCGCACAAACACCAACACGCGTGTGCCCGACGCCGCCAGTTGGGTCACCGGCGCAATCGACACCGTGTAACGTCCGGCGGGCAGCACCGTCGAGCCAAACCGCGTCTCCGCATTCAACGTGAACGCGCCTTTCACCAATTCTTGCGCCTTCGCGGCGCCGAGCAGAGCGACTGCCGCCAGCCCCGTCGCGAGAACAACCTTCTTCGTCGTTGCAACGATGTTTCTCATGATCTTTACCGTCCTTTTTTAATTTGAATTCACGTAGCCACACACCGACCCGACCGGGCGTACTCCGCCCGTTCGCAACAAAACGGCGTTGCGACGCACTCGAATTGCATTGGCTTGAAAAATCAGGCGAGCGAAAGAACTTCCAGGTTCTTCTCGAACATGCTCGCAATTGCAGACTGCGCCTTCACGCTAACTACGCCACCGATCTTGCGGCTGCGAGCGCCAGTTGTCTAACGCAAAGAACCTGCGAAAACAATCGATCGATTTGATGTTGGAAGAGCGCTAGAAGAAATTTTTTGGCTCGCAATAAGCAATCAATCTTTTTCTCTCAAAATACCGGCTCAATAGTCGCGGAAATACGCGCTCTCGCATTCATTGTGCATTTGTTACAACGCGAGCGAACAAAACCGGCGAATGCTCCGATTGGAAAATTTGATGAAGTTCAGTGCGCGCCGGCGCCACCGCTGCTGGACCAACCGTTGGCGGCTTCGAAAACGTCCGCATCAGCAAAATCATCCGCCAGCGCTGCTCATCCGTCAGCCGCTTTTTGAACGATGGCATCGGCCTGCGCCCTTCCGTCAGCTTGTAATACAGCTCGCCGTCCGTCACGCCGCTCATCTGCTGCGCATTCGTAAAGTCCGTCGGCTTCGGGTCGTACAGCGACGCATCATGCCCGTCGCCCCGGCCGGTCAGATCCATGGCACACCGAACATTTGTCGCGATAGATCGGTCGAATCGAATCGAGATCGGCCGACGACGCCGAAATAGGATTCTTCATCTCGCGCGCGACTCTGGCACAGACCACGGACGGCTTTGCCAGATGGAAAAACCGATCGCGCCCGCAATGACGAGCAACAAAACGACGAACAGAAATTTCCGCATCCGCAAGTCTTTGGTTTGACGCGCAGGCATGTTGGCAGGAGAAATATTCGCACGGCGCAACCGCAGCGCGGAAGGGAACTACGCCCGAAGTGTCAGCCAGAGCAACTCGGCGTTGAACACGAGAATCACCGCCGCCACAACCCATGCGACCACCGAAGTCAGACGCGAATTCGCAAACTCACCCATCTTCTTGCGATCGCCCGTAAACTGAATCAGCGGAATCACCGCGAACGGGAGCTGAAAACTCAAAATCACCTGGCTCAAAATCAGCAGCGCCGTCACTTTCGACTCGCCCGCAATTCCGATCACCAGCACCGCCGGCACAATAGCGATTGCGCGCGTAATCAGCCGCCGCACCCACGGCTTCAGCCGGATATCGAGAAATCCTTCCATCACAATTTGCCCGGCCAGCGTTCCGGTCAGCGTCGAGTTCTGCCCCGAAGCCAGCAGAGCGCACGCAAAAATCGTGCTCGCCAGGCCCGCCCCCAACACGGGAGTCAACAATTTGTATGCGTCCGAAATCTCCGCAACATTATGCAGCCCGCGCGTGTGAAACGCCGCCGCTCCCAAAACCAAAATCGCCGCATTGATGAACAGCGCAAATCCTAGCGCAACCGTCGAATCCAGCACCGAGTACCGCAGCGCCTCGCGCCGCTCTTTCACCGACGTGCCGAACGCACGCGTCTGCACGATGCTCGAATGCAAATACAAATTGTGCGGCATCACCGTCGCGCCCAAAATTCCGATCGCCAGATAAAGCATCTCGCGATTCCGCAAAATGTCGATCGTCGGGATCACGCCGCGCGCCGCTTCGCGCCACAACGGTTGCGCGACAAAAATCTCATACGCGAAGCACGCGCCGATCGACGCAATCAGCGTCACGACAAACGCTTCGATCATCCGAAACCCGCGTCCCTGCAACGCCAATACGATCAACACATCCAGCGCCGTGATCAGCACGCCCGCGATCAGCGGCAACCCAAACAACAATTTCAGTGCGACCGCCGATCCCAGCACTTCCGCAAGATCGCACGCCGCGATCGCAATTTCGCACAACACCCACAGCACAAACGAAGTCCTCCGCGAATACTGTTCGCGGCACGCCTGCGCCAAATCTCGTCCCGTCGCGATTCCCAATTTCGCCGACAGCGCCTGCAGCAGCATCGCCATGAAATTGCTGATGACGATCACGCTCAGCAGCGCATAGCCAAATTTCGATCCGCCGCCGATATCCGTCGCCCAGTTGCCCGGGTCCATATACCCGACCGCGACGAGATATCCCGGCCCCGCAAACGCCAAAAGTTTTCTCAGCCACGAAGCGCCCTGCGCCACAGGCACCGTGCGATGCGCTTCAGGCAGGGAGGGCAGAGTGACGCTTGCCCGCGCGCGGCGTCGACGCTGCGCGTAGCGGTCAGCGAAGCAATTTGCGGCGTAACTTCGGCGTTGATTTGCGAGGAAATTCATTCCACCTTGGTGTTTTCACCCAACGACAACCATGCTTAGTCAATCGAGTTAAGCATGGTAAATATGAGATATAAACTAGCATTAACTATGTCTCGCCTGTCAATTCATTCTCTCCGCGTGCGTCCTTATCGCTACGCTCACGTCCGGCACGCCCATCGCGCCTGTGATACTTTGTGTCCATCCACTCCGCGTGGACGCAATCAAAGGAGCTTCACACCATGGATGAGCAGCGCGCACCGCAAGCCCAAGGCGGCCAAGGACAGGTGCAGATCAAAGCGGACGAGAAAGAACTACAGGGCGAGTACAGCAATCTGGTGATGGTTCACCACAACCTGGAAGAGTTCACGCTCAATTTCATCTACATTTTTCCCGAACGGCGCGCAAGGCAAGCTGCTCAAGAGCATGATCGTCAGCCCCGGCCACGCGAAACGCATCTGGCGCGCCCTTGGGGAAAATATCGCGCGCTACGAAGCCCAGTTCGGCCCGATCAAGGAAGCGCCCGACACGCCGCCCCCCACCGTCGGCTTCGTCCAGTAACAAATTTTCACGTCGCGTCACGCAGTTCCGTATAATCCGCCGCATGCGAAATGCGCCAAGCGATCATCACGCTGTTCGTCGTTGCGATGACTCTGTCTGCTGCGTTGCCGGGCATTCCGGGCGACGTATTCACGCCCCTTACATGTCTCGCCTTCACGCCGCGCACGATCGCCTTTCCCGGCACCGACGGCCGAACGCACATCGTCTACGAACTGCTGCTGACCAACACCAACGTCACTCCGGCCACGGTCGAAACCGTGGAAGTTGTTGAGGCCGCAAATCCCTCAAACACGCTCGACACCTACGACGCAAAAAAGCTCCTGACCGCACTTGCGCACCACGGGAAACTCCGCCGTCGAAACGCCGGTGATCGAATTCAACGGCACACGCCTCTTGATGATCAGTCTCGCTTTCAATCCCGGCGCAACGATTCCCAAGAAATTGCTGCACCGCATCAAATATCAAGGCGCGACCTCGCCGTCTCCGAAACCCGCTACGCCGGCCGAAGCTGACCTACACCGCCGCTCCCATCGAAATCGAAACAAAATTTCCGCACATCGGTGCGCCGCTCGCCGGCACAGGCTGGGTCGCCGTCAACGGATGTTGCGAAGTCGGCGTTCATCGTCGAGCAGCATCGCCTGCAACGGCGGCCTCTATCTGGCGCAGCGCTTCGCGATCGACTGGATGCGACTCGACAAAGACGGAAAATTCATCAGCGGAGACGCGTCTGACGTCCACGCGTACGCCGGATATGGTGCGCAGGTTCTCGCGGTTGCCGACGGCACGGTCGTCGGCATCGAAGAGTCGCTCGAAGACCAAAAACCCCCGACACTGCCCGATCCCTCAACCATCACCATCGACACCGTCGATGGCAATCACATCGTTCTCGATCTTGGCGGTGGCGTGTACGCTTTTTACGCTCATCTGCAAAAGGGTTCGCTCACGGTCAAACTCGGCGATCGCGTCAAGCGTTCTCAAGTGCTCGCGAAACTCGGCAATACCGGCAACAGCTCGGCCCCGCATTTGCACTTTCATCTCATGCAGAGCCCGTCCGTGCTTTGTTCGAACGGCATCCCATACGCAATCGACACCTTCGCCGCGGCCGGCAATCTCAGTCACAACTCCGCCGCCGAACAGGATCTCAGCGCCGATTTCAGCAAAGCCCTTCGTCCACCGAGCACGCGCCACTATCAATATCCGCTCGACCTCGAAATCGTCAATTTCACGGCCTCGCACTAATGCGTGAAATCGCAAAATCCGTCGCGCTGACGGTTGCGAATCCACGGAGGGCATCGTAAACTGAATCAGTTGTCGCAATTCCTTCCGTGTTGCAAGGGCCTGTAGCTCAGGTGGCTAGAGCGCGCCCCTGATAAGGGCGAGGTCGGTGGTTCAAGTCCACCCAGGCCCACCATTCGTCAACTCACGTGTCGAAAATAATTCGAATTCGCAACGTCCCAGACAAGCTGTATCGAGCGCTCACAGCAAGAGCCGCTCACGCGGGCATGTCCCTGTCGGATTTTCTTCTTGCCGAAATCCACCGCGTTGCCGAACGCCCCTCCTTGGTAGAATTAAGAAAACGATTGCGCCGTCGTTCTGAGTTCGTGCTCCCAATTTCCGCGGCTGAAGCTGTACGGTGTGAACGCGACAAAGGTGATCGTCTGTTGGGCGTCGCCTGAGCATTGAGTTCTTCAGCCAACTCCCTAAATCCCATCCCTCGCAATCTTGCCCATTCCACTCGGAAAATCTTGCCGGGCAACATCGCCGCCACGCTCTCAACGCCGCGATTCGCGTTGCAACCAAACACTTTGCCGATCGCGCAATCCTGGCACGACAACTGCTCCCTCCCTCGCGCCAGAACTCGGGGCTAACGTTTTGCCGTCTTCGGTCGATAGCCACATCAAAAGACGGACGCGACAGCAATTCGCAGTAAGAAAGCTCTTAAGATCGGGAGGTCACTCATGTCCATCGCCGGAATCGCCAGCAGCAGTCTTTTTCAGAACTCCGTCGTCCAGCAAACGCAAAATCGATTTCAGCAAATTCAATCTCAATTCCAGAAACTCGGCCAGGACCTCCAGTCGGGAAATCTGACGCAAGCGCAATCCGATTTCTCCGCGCTCTCGCAGGAACTTCCCAACGGCGGTCAGTTCGGCGCATCGAGCGCAACTACGACCGCGGCCCCGACGGGCGCAACCCCATCCTCAACCTCCAACCCCATCCTCCAGGCTTTTCAATCGCTCGGCAAAGATCTTCAATCCGGCAATCTCACCGCCGCGCAGCAAGACTTCGCCACCATTCAGCAGAGTGCGCAGCAAGCGCAAGCCTCCGGCCAGGCACATCACGGCCATCATCATCATCACAGCGGCGGCGACAGTCAACTCCAGTTCTCCGGTCTCCACGCTCCAGCAAGACTTCACGTCGCTCGGTCAGAATCTGCAATCCGGCAATCTTTCTTCGGCGCAGCAGGCCTACTCCTCGCTGCAATCCGACTTGCAGCAATTCCTCCCGAGCTTCGCTTCCGGCTTCGACCAAGCGGTGCCGGTCGACTTCCCGTCCGCAACCACCGGCGTCAGCGTCACCGCCTGATGCAAACCACGAGTCCCAACACAACAGTTACCCGGCGCGATTCGCACCGACAAAACAAAATCCATCAGGGCGCGCCGAAATGCTGCGCCTCTTTTCACATTGTCGCCGCGCCACCACCGCCAAGTCCCGAAACGAACCGCCGAATTCCCAATTCCGCATGCGTTCTCACCTCCACTGCCATCCCGCTCGCCACCTCGCAAAAACCCAATCAAACTCGCGCCTTTCTACGCTTCCTTCTGCCACGAAATTGGAATCAAACTTGCCCCTCTCATCTCCGCGGAGCCCCGAATGGCGCGTCTCTCTGAAATCGATTTCTTTCGCAGCATCCTCGACAATCTCCACGTCGCCGTCTACGTCGTCGATCGCGAAGGCAAAATCTTGTTCTGGAACGATGGCGCCGAGCGCATCACCGGCTATCTTCGCCAGGACGTCATCGGCCGCATGCACACCGACAATTTTCTCGGCGAGACCGACGGCGAAGATAACGAACTCTCCGGCGCGCTCGCTCCCACCACCACCGCCATGCGCGAGGGCAAGCCCACGCAAGCGCTCGTCTCGATGCGCCACAAATCCGGCCATCGCATTCCCGTCCAGCTCTGGGCGTTTCCCGTCCGAAATTCCGACGGCGTCATCATCGGCGCCGCCGAAAGCTTCGAAGAAAGCATCGCGCTTGCCGAATGGGATCGCCGCCAAACCAAACTCGCCACCTACGGCTGCATCGACGAAGCCAGCGGCGTTCTCAATCACGGCGTCACGCAATCCCACATCGGCGAAAATATCCGCCTCTTCGAAGAGCATCACGTTCCGTTCTCCATCCTCTGCATGGAGATGGATCATCTCGACAAAGTCATTATCGCGCGATGGACCGGGCGCCATCGCCGTCATTCTCCGCGTCGTCGGCCAAACGCTCGAAAATACCGTGCGCCCCACCGACTATCTCGGCCGCTGGCAGAGCCAATCAGTTCCTCGCCATCCTCACCGAGTGCAGCGGCAACGAAATCGAGCGCGCCTCCGAACGCCTCCGCCGCATGGTCAACGCCAGCAAAATCGCGTGGTGGGGCGATCGCGTCCCCGTCACCATTTCCGTCGGCGGCACCGTCGTCAAACACGGCGACACCGTCGAAGCCATGGTTCTCGCGCGCCGAACGCGCCCTCCGCGAAAGCATCGCCGAAGGCGGCAATCGCACCAAGGTGCGCTATGACTGACATCGCGCGCGCACAAAAAATTCGCGCCGTCTTCAACCTAACAACTCTCAGAGGATCGACTCGTCATGTTTGTAATCATCGGCATCGTCGTTGTCTTCGGCTGCGTCGTCGCCGGCTACCTGATGGAGCACGGCAATCTTAAAGTGCTCGTGCAGCCCGCCGAACTCGTCATCATCGGCGGCGCCGCCCTCGGCACCCTGCTCATCGCCAATCCGCTCCACATTCTCAAAGCGATCGTCGGCGGCCTCGCCGGGGCATTCGGCGGCTCAAAATTCGGCAAAGACAAATATCTCGACACCATGAAAATGATGTACGAGCTTTTCAGCCGCGCGCGCAAAGAAGGCCTCATGGCGCTCGAAGCCGACAGCGACGGCCCCGACAAAAGCCCCGTCTTCTCCAAATATCCGAAATTTCTAAAAGATCACCACGCGCTCCACTTCGTCTGCGACACGATTCGTCTCGCCGCCGGCGGTGGCGTCGAACCCTTCGACATGGATCAAATGATGGAGCTCGACATGGACGTTCATCATCACGGCGCGGGCCAGCCCATCGCCGCGCTCTCCACCATGGCCGACTCGCTCCCCGGCCTCGGCATCGTCGCCGCCGTGCTCGGCGTCGTCATCACCATGGGCGCCATCGGCGGACCTCCCGAAGAAATCGGCCACAAAGTCGCCGCCGCGCTCGTCGGCACATTTCTCGGCATCTTGCTCTGCTACGGCCTCATCGGCCCCATCGCCGCCAGCATGACCAAGGGCACCGAAGACGAACACGCCTACTACTACGTCCTTCGCGTCGCCATGGTCGCGTTCATGAAGGGCATTCCGCCGACCGTCGCTGTCGAGTTCGGCCGCCGCGCCATTCCCGGCCACGTTCGCCCCAGCTTTCAGGATCTCGAAAAGTACATCAAGGGTGGCGGCGGTGGTGGCGGCGGCAGCTGCTCCCGCTCCGGCTGCATAACCACATCGACCTGCAATCGCCATGGCCAACGCGAAACCCATCATCATCATCAAGAAAAAAGGCGGCCACGGCGGCCATCACGGCGGCGCGTGGAAAGTCGCCTACGCCGACTTCGTGACCGCCATGATGGCGCTCTTCATCGTGCTCTGGCTGCTGAGCTCCAGCGAAAAAGTTCAGAAAGCCGTCGGCGGCTACTTCCGCGATCCCAGCGGCACCGCCGGAACGCGTCGGCAGCGACATGGAAGGCGTCGGCGAAAATTTCGTCGTCACCAAAGACAACATGGACGAAATCAAGGACCAGCTCGAAAAAACCATTCGCGAAGTCCCCGATTTCGAAAAACTCAAAAACAATATCGACATGACCGTCACCAACGAGGGCTTGCGCATCGAGCTCACCGAATCCGCCACCGGCACTTTCTTCGACAGCGGCAGCTCAAAAATCAGCACAGACGGCATCGAACTTCTCAGCGCCCTGGCCGAGTGAACTCGGCAAACTCCCCAACACCATCGCGATGGAAGGTCACACCGACTCCAAGCCCTACTCCGCCGCCAGCACCTACACCAACTGGGAGCTTTCCTCCGACCGCGCCAACGCCGCCCGCCGCCTCATGCTCGTCCACGGCATTCGCACCGACCAGGTCACCCAGGTCCGCGGCTTCGCCGACCAGCGCCTCCGCAAAAAAGAAAACCCGCTCGATCCCTCCAACCGCCGCATCTCCCTGATCGTCCAATACCTCCCCAAAAAACCCGGCGAGGCCGACGCCAAAGGCGAAAAAGGTGCTGAAGGCGCCGAAGGCAAATCGAGAAGGGAAGTCCGAAGTGGTGAAGGTAAACCGAGCGGACGGAAGCCAAGCCCGAATCAAAACCCGAAGCGAAATCCAGAACCGGCCGAATCCAAGCCCCCCGAGAAAAAATAACCGCCAACCCCTGTCCGCCCGAACTTGACCGGCCTTTGGGTGCCGCACCCTCCGGTTTCAGAGGGTGGGTTTAGACTGAACCCCACCCAAACCACCACGACGACCACGCGATGTACGGGCGCAGCACCGCTGCGCCCCATGCCCGCAATATCGATCCGATCCACCTCCACCCGCGGTTGACGAGGGAGTCTCCAGGGACTGACGAGCCGTCGAGCGCGGATGGTTTCGCTTTAGGTTCGGTTTGGGGGGTGTACCCCGGGTGGTTTTCGGAAGAGTGGGGAAGCTGTTCAGGATGTTGGGGTTAGAGAAAATTGAAGAGGCGAGAAATTGTGAAGAGCGCGGAAGGTATGGAGTATGAGGGAGTTACGAGACGCCGGGTTTCGATGGGTGTTCGCCGTGGGGCGGTTGCGAGGTGAAGCGAGGGCTAGCAGGGACAATCACGCGGGACGTTAGCATATAGTTACTAGGTCAACGATGGTGTTTATAGGTTAGGTATTCGAATGGCGTTCCATTTCGGGAATTCGAGGGAGGAAACTATACTTCATCCTTCGTCCGTATCATCCGCCGGAGGTCCCCATGAAATCCCTCTGGCAAGACATCCGCTTCGGCCTGCGCGTCCTCGCAAAATCTCCCGGCTTCACCGCCACTGCCGTACTCACCCTCGCCCTCGGCATCGGCGCCACCACCGCCATCTTCACCGTCGTCTACGGCGTCCTGCTCCGTCCGCTGCCGTTCCCGCAACCCGACCGCATCGTCCAGCTCGCCGAAACATACAAAGACCAAACCAGCGACATGAGCGTCACCGCCACGCAACTCCGCCGACTCGGCTCTTACGCCTCTCCATTCCAATACCTCGCCGGAATCACCGAAAGAGCTACAACCTCGCCGTCGGCAACAACGCTGTCCACCTTCACGGTATGCCCGTCGGCGCCGACTATTTTCCGCGTGCTCGGAGTCGAGCCCGAAATTGGTCGCGACTTCACCGCCGAAGATAACGCCGGCGAAGGCCAGCACGTCGCCATCGTCACCTACAATCTCTGGCAGCACTACCTCGCCGCCGATCCCAATCCCGTCGGCAAGCCCATCCTCCTCAACGGCGAACCATTCACCGTCATCGGCGTCATGCCACGCAGTTTCTCCACGATTGGCCAGTCTGGCGCGCCCGATTCAAGCGCGCCGGACTTGTGGACGCCACTCGCGCTCGTCGCCAAGACGATGGGCAGCGGCGAAAACATCGATGTCCTCGCGCGACTCAAGCCCGGCGTCACTCCCGCCGAACTCGCCGCCAACAACGCGCTCATCCTCCAGGATTTTCGTCGCGAATTTCCCGAAGACTCGGCCAGGAGGCCCGCATCGACTTCCTTCCATACCAGCGCATGATCGGTATGGACTTTCGCGTCTATCTTTTCGTTCTTCTCGGCGCGATCGGCTTCGTCCTGCTCATCGCCTGCGCCAACGTCGCGAATCTCCTGCTCGCGCGCGGCGGATTGCGAGGCCGCGAAATCGCCGTGCGCATTTCTCTCGGCGCTTCGCCGCGCCGCATCGTGCGCCTGCTGCTCGTCGAAAGCATGTTGGTCGCGATCGCAGGCGGAGTGCTGGGCCTGCTCACCGCCGCGCTCAGCATGAATTCGTTGCTCGCCCTCGCACCGGTCGATTTGCCGCGTGCCAACGACATTCATCTCGACGCGGCTGCGTTCGCCTTCGCATTTCTCGTCGCGCTGCTTACTGGCGCTCTCTTCGGCACCGCGCCTGCGCTCGATGCGACTCGCGTCAACCTCAGCGACTCGCTCAAAGAAGGCGTCGGCCGTTCCAGTGCGTCCCCCATTCGCGACGCGCCTCCGCAAAATGCTCGTCGTCGGCGAATTCGCGGTTTCGCTCGTGCTGCTCACCGGCGCAGGCTTGATGATCGCCACGTTCTCGCGCCTGCTGCACACCGATCCCGGCTTCAATCCGCATCCCGTGCTTTCGATGGAATTCTGGATGACCGGCTCGCGCTACAACTCGACCGCGCAAGTCGCGAATTTCAACAAAGCGCTCGTCGCGCGTCTCCAATCCATTCCCGGCATCGAAGCTGCCGGCGTCGTCTCCGCCGGCCTCCCGCTCGAGCGCGGCGGCAATTTTGACTTCAAATTGATCGGTTCCAGCGATACCGAGGGCCATAACGCTGATTATCGTGAAATCACGCCCGGCTATTTCCGCGCGATGGGAATTGCGATGCGCGACGGCCGCGGCTTCACCGAAGCCGAACGCGAATCGGCCGCTCGCGTCACCATCGTCAACGATTCCTTTGCCCGCCAATTTTTTCCGCAGAAGTCGGCGATCGGCGAGCACATCGCTCTCGGCGGCAAAGACTCAACTGAAATCGTCGGCGTCGTTCGCGACGTGAAGTCGTATCTCGATCAGCCTGCGCCGCCGACGATGTTCATTCCCGCTGCGCAGGCTTCTTACGGAACTTCGCAGCTTTTCGAGGGATGGTTTCCGCGCACCGTTGTCGTCCGCGTCATACCCAGCGCCGCCGGCAAAACGATCGATCCGCTCAGCTCTCATGCGCGCCGTGCGCGACGCGTTCACCGAAGTCGATCCACTGATCCCAATCGGTTCCACGCGTTCGATGGAGCAAGTCTTGTCGCACTCGCTCGCTTTGCGAAATTTCATGCGCCTGTTGCTGAGTGCGTTCGCGATTCTCGCTCTGCTTGCTCGCCGCGATCGGAATATACGGCGTCATCTCTTATGCCGTCTCGCAACGCACCCGCGAAATCGGCGTCCGCATGGCGCTCGGCGCGACTCCAGCGCGGAATGCTGAGCCTGATTCTTGCCGAGAGCATGCAAGTTGATTTTGTTTGGCGTCGTAGTCGGCGTCGCCGCCGCGCTAGGACTAACGCGCATGCTCGCGAGCATGCTCTACGGAATCACCAGCACCGACCCGCTGATTTTCGTGTCCGTAACGCTGCTGCTGGTCGTGATCGCGCTGGCCGCATGCCTGATCCCGGCGCGCCGCGCCATGCACATCGACCCGATGGTAGCCCTGCGCCACGAGTAAATGAGAGGGGAGGTCGCATATTTCGACGATGACCGCACCGCAACTACACAACGACTAGCGCGATTTCTTTTTTGCTGCAGCCGGCTTGAGAATGCTTTCGATCTGCTGGAGGTGATTGAGGTCGTGGCCGGCCATCATGTGCAGGATGCGCTCGATGGTTTCTTCGCCGCGCTCGGCGTGTATGCCGTGATGTTTCCATTGCTCGGGCTTCAGCCGTTTGAGCACGCCGAGATTGGCTTCGCGCACCGCGCGAAAAACATCCAGGCACTCGCGCGGGTTGCGTTCGTTGTATCGTCCGGCGGCAACCCACGCATTCTGATCGTAAGCCTGAATTGCAGTTCCCGGCGCGCCGAGAATCGAGCGGATCCGCCATGCAGTGACAATTTCTGCGTCGCCGAGGTGCGCCAGGATTTCCGTTACCGACCATTTGTCGGGTGCCGGCCGCTTGCGCAATTTCGCGGGCGAGGCGTTTTTGATCAGCGCCGCGAGCCGCTTCGGCGTTTCTGTTTGAACCTTGAACGGGTTCTTGCCCGCGACGTGACCGAGGATGCGCTGAATGTACTGCTGTGCGGTTTCCTGCATGGCGAGTCACTCCGAAGTTAGGCTGGACGCGTGGTTGAAATTGCAGCCGAACGCGAAATTTGGCAAGGACCAAATTGCACTGTTGGCGAAACAACGCGAAACAAGTCGCGTAAAAGCTTCGACAAGTGGTCGAGGGCGAGGCGACTAAAGAAGCTCAACCAGGCGGGACAAGAATTCAAACTCGGTCGGATGCATTTTTTTCTCGGCGGCGGCCTGCGTGAAAAACGCGGCGCGATCGATTTCTGGAAACGTCTGCTTCTTTCCGGAGCGCGGCGGCCACTCCATCTCAAACGTGTTGCTGCGGATCGCGCTCGGATCGCAGTCGCCTTCAAACGCCCAGGCGTGTACCAGCTTTCCCGACTTGTGCTTGACGGTGCCGAGCGAGATCAATTTCGAGAGCTGGATGAAATCGAGTCCGGTTTCCTCCCGAAATTCGCGAATCGCGGCGGCTTTTTCGTCTTCGCCGGGATTCACTTCGCCTTTCGGCAGGAACCACGCGCCGTCATCTTTCTTCGCCCAGAAAGGTCCGCCGAGATGAACCAGCAGAAATTCGAGCTCATCGTTTTTGCGGCGGTAGAGGATCAGCCCAGCGCTGACTTTGGAAGATTTCGGCATTCGGTCGGCGAGATGGATTGAAACGCACAGCTTACCGCAACTCGCCGAAAGCCACCGAATCCGTCGAAAATGCAGGGAATATGCACCGAAATGGAAAAAAGTTTGATGGTCGCCAGCGGATAGAAAGCCCCCGAGGCACAAGCAGCAAGATAGTCTTGCGAGGCTGACAAGAAAAGCAGCCGCAACGGAGAACTAAACATGAACACGAACACACGACGGCGATGAAGACGGCGACAGCGATGAAGGTGGTGGCGATGCCCACCGAAGTGGCGAACGCAGTGCGATCGACCTTGAAAGCGCCGAAGTATGGATTTCCGGCTCACGTTGAAACTGCGGCCGACGCGGCTCCGTGCCGGCATTGCTTGAAAACATTTGTTGCAGGAAAAGATCGGCGAATCCTGTTTACGTACGATCGTTTCGCCGGCATCGAATAGCTGCCGCAACCCGGCCCCGTCTACATTCATGCCGACGACTGCGCGCGCTACGAAGGCGCTGATGGATTTCCCGAAGAGCTGCGAGACAGCCCTCGAACGCTCGAAGCTTACGCGCACGGCCGAAAGCTCGATCGCCACGCGAATACGTCGCCGACGGAAAGTACGAAGACGCGATCGAAAAATTATTCGCGAATGCGGAGGCCGCGTACATCCAGGTGAACAGCACCACAGCGGGATGCTTCACATTCCGCATCGAGCGAGCGAAGGCTAAATGACCGAGCCGGCGAATGATCGCGCGGCTGCCGCGAAAAAATGGGGCGCATGATCGAGCGCCCCAAGTTTCATCGTTGTTGGTCGAACTGCGGTGACTTGCAAAGGTGAGGTTAGCAGCCTTTGAAGGAAATGAAGTCGCCGAGTTTGTTCGGAATCTTCACCGAAGTCGGATCGAACGCGAACGAACGGCTCACATCGAATCCGGCTTTCTGCGCGGTCGCGATATCCACGAAGGGCGTCAGCGCGGTCAACGCCTGGCTGATGTCGGTCCAGCACGCGGTGCGCTCGTACGTGTTGTTGTTCGGAGGATCGATGCTTTCGGGGACGCCGGCAAGACCAGTCACATTTTCGATCGGGCCGCCGAACTTCGGCAGAACTTCGCCCGCGAGCACGCGCGCCAGCGTGCGGTGGTCGCTCTCGATGCCCATGATGCGCGCCGCCGTGACCCGAAGATCCGGCGTGCTGAAATTGCGCACGCCGACGAGATACGCGGCGATGAACGCGTCTTCGAGCGTGACCAGCGTGTTCAACGTAACTTGCGCGCTGGAAAACATTCCTTTCGGATAGAAAAACGAAGTGAACGGCGTGTGCGTCTGCGTGACGGATTTTTCCAGCTAGAAATGCGATAGCTCTTCGTTCATCGCGGCGACGATGATAGCCCTGATCGTCGCTTCGGCAGGCCATTGAAAAACGGCGCAAGCTCGATGATGTTGAAATACGTCGTGACGGCGAGGGCTTCCGCAATTTGCGCGGCAAGCAGGATATCGAAATCGGATTTCTCGACGCCGGCTTCGTTGCCTTCCGGGCGGCTGAATTTCGGCTGAGCGGCGCAA
Organism: uncultured Acidobacteriota bacterium; assembly: GCA_963850795.1. Lineage (GTDB taxonomy): Bacteria > Acidobacteriota > Terriglobia > Acidiferrales > UBA7541 > Acidiferrum. Next base: position 473,197 of record CAWKNS010000021.1, read on the forward strand.
GACTCATGAGGTTGTCGAATCCGAAGAGACCCGTGGCGCCGACAGCCGCACCCATCGGACACGCGCTGCGAAGAAACGAACGGCGATCGCTGGTTTTTGCGTTCGCCGGGAATTTCAGACACACCCGTAGCATCTGCGTTATTCATAGCACTTTCCCCATTTCGCGAGATTCGAGGAGAGAGCGGGGACGACACCACCACAGCCGGTGAGAGCGACCGCACTTTCCTTCGTGATTGGTAGTACGGCGATGGTGGTAAAGTGGATTACGCCGCGATGGATTTTTACATATCAGCAACATGAATGCCGATAGTTCAAATCCCTGCTCGCTTGTCGGCGGCAAATCGAAGTGCTACGGTTTCTCTCCCACCCAGCCCGATGACGGAGTCCCCGAGGCGGTTTGGCTACATGTCGTAGGTGATCTAGAACGCACTCAACGGAAGGAAAATCACATGGCGGATAAATTAGAAGAACTGAAGGCGAAGTATCAGTCGGTGTTGAATTTCATCCAGCAGCAACAGAACACCCAGCTCCAGAACGTGAACATGGAGGGCGAAAAGCTTTTCATTCGTGCGGCGGCGCCGTCGCAGGACGTAAAGAACAAAATCTGGGATCAGATCAAGCTCGTCGATCCAAGGTTCTCGGATCTGACGGCGGATATCTCGGCGCCGGAAGCGGCAGCTGCCGCCGCCGCGGGCGGAGCGAGCACCGCTGCGGGTCCTCGCACGTACACGGTGCAGGCGGGCGACAACTTGTCGAAGATCAGCAAGCATTTCTACGGCGATCCGAATCAGTACATGAAGATCGTGAACGCGAACAAGGAGACTTTGCCAGATCCGGACAAGATCAAGCCGGGAATGGAACTGACGATTCCTTGATCGCGTCGTGAAAAAGCAGTTGATCGTGAGTGAGAAGTTTCGATGTCATGAAGGCGCGTCCGCATCCTTGGGCGCGCTTTCACACTTTGCGCGGGCTGCGGACGGCGTTTCGTCTGGGTGCGCGTTCTAAAGCGCGACGTGGTTCTGAAATTGAGTTTTGTTGGCGACGTACGTCGTGGGGTTGATGCCGGAGAAGGCACGGAAGTCGTGGATGAAATGAGATTGATCGAAGTAGCCGCACGTCAATGCGATCTGCGGCCAGTCGAAGACCGAATTCGCAGCGGCGGTACTGACGATGTTGCGCAGAACTTGTTGGAATCGCTGGACGCGGCAGAATAATTTCGGCGTCAAGCCAACATGTTGTGAGAACAGTTGAATGAAATGGCGATCGCTGAAACCGATCTGATCGGTGACCGCGGAAATCGGCCGCTGCGGCCGATGGCAAAAGTTTTCGACGGCGAACGAAACAGCAGGATGAGCCGGCTCGGCTGATGCATTGAGCCGGTTGAGAAATGTGCGTTCGAGAATTGTGAATTTCTGTTGCGGAGTGCGCGCCGCGAGAAGTTGCTCGCGCAATTCGGACGCCGCCTGGCGGCCCCAGAGATCGGCGAGAGAAACGCCGGTATCTTGCAGCTTGGCGGCCGGCAAACCCAGAAATGGAAATGCGCCGCCAGGCCTGAAAACGACACCGGCGGTTGCTCGCTGTTCGTCGGTGTCGATGACAGTAAATTCGGAGTAGGCGCCGGCAACGATGCAGCCATCGCACGTTGTAAAGTTTCGCGGATCGTCGCGGTCGTAGACGCGGGTTCGGTTTTCCCAAAGATTGATGATGAGCGATATTTCGCCTGTCGGAAGCACGCGCTCGAGCGAATGCGGCACGATGTAATCGTCGCCGAACCACATGAGGCTGATGAAGTGGGAGAGCGGAGGCGATGGAATGTGGTGGTGGAAATTCATCATGCTTGGCGGAACGCTGCGCTTGGGCTCTTTGCGTAGGAGAACAAATCAAGGCGCGGGCGTCAATGGGCTAGCCGCAGCGAGGAAATTGGAAAAGGGAAAGTGGAATTGGGTGCGCTTCGAAGAACGGTCAAAATAATTTGGGCGCAGCGAGTGCTTTCGGAAGATGCCGGAAGCGGATCGCTGCGCCCTGATGTTTTGCGTAACGTTTAAGCGAACCTTAGCGAAGACCGAAAAGGGCTACCTTCGGGCGGTGTTCCCAGCGGGCTTTGCCGTACCAGAGTTCGACCGATTCGATCACGCGGCGATTGCCCGGAAGATCGATGGCGCGGGTTGAGCCGCCGGAAGGAATGCGATCGCGAACGATGAGTTCTTCATGCGAGCCGTCATGGAAATGAACGACGACGTTCTCGAAGAAAACTTCGCCGCCTTCGACGCGCAACTGGATGGCGCGGAAACGGCCGTCGTGCTTGCCGACGTGAATGCTGTCGTGATCCTGGCCCGCCGTCCACGTGGGCGTCGCCGAGGAAAACCTCTCCTTGCGCCTGGGTGCGGATGGTGGAGAGTGCGAATGCGAACAAAAGAGCAATGGATGCAAGAGCAATTCGTTTGAGCATGTTTCCTCCGCAGTATTTCCGTGAGGGGAACCCCCACGGTAAAAAGCTGGTGGTTCGATGCTGCGATCGATTTAAAGGTTCTGGGCTTGCGACTGCTTGGTGCTGTAGAAGAAACCCGCTGGAGTGGGAAATGTTGCGGTGGGGATTGGAGCCCTTGCTAAGATGCCGCGAGGGTGATTTCGTTGACCTTGCCGGAACTGTCGTGGCTTATTTTGGCGCTGTGTTTCGCTTTTTATATCGCGGCGTTTCCCTCTACCACTTAATGGTGTTTCGCGTGAACAGGAATTTGCCTCCGGATGAACGGATTCCGCATTCGTTGACGTTTGGACAGAGAGACAGGTTGAGAACAGAGATACAAAGCCCTCTACCCAGAAGCGGCACTTATCGGATGACGGTCGTTTGTGCGGATACTCTGATCGTGCTCGTGGCGTTGTTCACAGGAATTCGAATCTGGGAAGCTGCTGCGGGACGGTAGCTAGGGTTGCGCCTAAGGCGCATCGGCTTAGAGCAAAAAACGCCGGGAGAATACCGGCGCTACATACGTCGCGGAAATTTGTGATGGTGCAGACCCGGCGGGGCGAGCCCCGCCCCGACAACAGGTACACCGTGCGCGGCGGTTAATTTTTTACGTAGAGGTCGGGGTAGTCTTTTTTCAGGTTCGAAAGTTTGGGCAGGTCGTTGTAGACGATGTAGGGCTGGCTCGTGTGCGATTCGAGGTAGTGCTGGTGATATTCCTCGGCGCGATAGAAAGCGTTGAACGGCGCGATCTGCGTCACGATTTTTGACGGATACGTTTTCGCGGCGTTGATCTGTTCCACGTATGCGGTGGCGATGCGCTTTTGATCTTCGGTCGTATAAAAGATCGCGGAACGATATTGCGAGCCGACGTCGGGACCCTGGCGATTGAGCTGCGTCGGGTCGTGCGCGACCGAGAAATAGATCATCAGGATTTGGCCGAAGGAAATCTGCGAAGGATCGAAAGTGACTTCGACGGATTCGGCATGACCGGTCAGGCCAGTGCTCACCATTTCATAGCCGGGATTTTCGACGTGCCCGCCGGAATAGCCGGAGACGGCGTTGATGACGCCCTTGGTATGATCGTAGACAGCTTCGACGCCCCAGAAGCAGCCGGCTGCGAGGACGACTTTTTCCTGGCCCTTGGCGGAAGCCAGAGGCTCATCGGTCGCGGGCTTCGGGAACGGAAATTTCGGTTCCGCCGGTTTCGCCCCGATCGGAACGCACGGCGCTCCATCCGAGGAAGACGACGATCACAAGAACAGCGAAAGACTTTGCCGATATAAGGGCTTCGCATGGCGACTCCGAAGTAGCGGCGCGGGTGGCAGGCCACGTCACATTTAAGTTCAACTGAATATACGCCGAAGACGAACCGTTGGATGCGCGGTTTGTTTTCGGCGTTACCAACAAAATTGGATGGAGTTTTGGGAATTTCGGTCGCAGGAATCTAGGGAGCGGAAGATTCGTGAAGAGAAGGAGATACGGGGAGCGGCATCGAGAGCGAAAAAGGCGCAGCCGAACCCTGGGGCCGTCGCCCTCAGGCGAAGCCGCGCCCTTCTCTCGCGCTGAATCCTGAGAGTGCTATTCCGCCGGCTTGGTGATGACGGCGCACGCGATGCGCGGAGGCGCGGCGCTGCTGGCTTCGGCGGCGACGGCGTGGATGACCATCGCGGTGCCGCCGTTGCTGAAAACGGAGTGGCGTCGTCGCCGAGCGTGACATGCGGAGCGACGACGGTGGCGTGAGCGGTGCCGTCGGCGCCGACGATCAGCGAGAAGTCCGGAATGTCACCGGCGGGAAGGCCGCCAGCGGCGTGATCGTGGTCTGCCGCCGTCAGGATTGAAATGGGGACCGGCGGACTTGAAGTCGGGGCCGTCGCACTTGGCGAACTGGTGGATGTGGAGCGAGTGTTCGCCAGGCGGAAGATTTTTGATATCGAGCTTGATGCGGACGCCGTGCGGAGCTTGGGAAAGTGTTGCGGTGCCGACGACCTGATTTTGAGCGTTCTTGATGTCAACGGTGAAGGGTTTGGCTGGCGGCGGGGTGGCGGCGTTGGCGATCGTTGCCGATACCGAAGCCGCGAAAAGGAGGCAGAGAAAAGCCGCGAAAGTCTTCATGGGACCTCACTTGATTGGACCGCAGACGCGGGTCTTTGGCCAGAATTTGAGTCTGAGAATACAGTCAAGGCGGTGAGCGGTAAGGGCGGATGTAAAGAGGAGGTCTCGTGTGGTGAGAAGGATATTAGCTGGCGGCGGACGACGGGGCGCGGTGGCGAGAGATGGACATCGTGTTCCAAGCTGCGCGGTGATTGCGTGCACGTGTCTACGCCGAGCGGAGCAAGCCCGGCCTACGAGAAGTGCTCACGGGTGGGATGATGGTCGTCTGAGATTATGCGGGCCGAGATTTCGCTACAGTGAGAACCGAAGGGCTCGGTGGGGCATCCTAGTGGTGAAATTGGACCGGAAGGTGGTAAGACAGTAGCGAAAATTTTTGCGGTGTTTGTTGTGAATGATTGTTGATTTGTGTGGTGAGTTTTGACGGAGCGTTTGAGAAATTTTTCTGAGGAGACTTTTATGGATGCGGCTGGCAGGCGATTGGGAATGCGCATTGCGGCGTTGGGAATTTTGTGTGCGGCGCCGGGAATTTTGTTGGGACAAGGTGACGCACGGCAAACGAGAAGCCGCAGTTGCCTGCGCCGTTTGCGACGAAGTCGGCGGGGAATCCGCCGGAGGAAGCGAAGCCGCCGAAGGGATTTCTGCCGACGGTGCCGGCGGGATTCAAGATCGAAGTGATCGCGTCGGATTTTAAGGAGCCGCGGTGGCTGACGGTCGGGCCGAACGGGAAAGATATTTTTCTCGCCGACACGCACGCGGGGAAAATCTACATTTTGCGTTTGTCCGCGGATGGCAGCGGGCCGGCGCAGAAGGAAGAATTTTTGACCGGGCTCGATGAGCCGTTCGGGATCGCGTTTCACGAAGGCTACATCTACGTCGGCGATACGGACGCGGTGCTGCGCTACAAGTTCGATGCGGCGAATTCGAAGAAGCTGGGCGACGCGGAGAAGATCATGGATTTGCCGCGGCGCGGGCATTCGACGCGCGCGGTGGCGTTCAGCCCGGACGGACACATGTTTGTGAGCGTCGGGCTCGCAGTCGAACATCGATATCGAGAGCGACTCGCGGCGCGCGGCGGTGACGATTGCCGATCCGGACGGGAAGAATGCGCGGCTGTATGGGACGGGCTTGCGGAATCCGGTGAATATCGCGTTCGAACCGAAGACGGGCGTTTTGTTTACGAGCGTGAACGAGCGCGATGGGCTCGGCGACGATCTGCCGCCGGATTATTTCACGTCGGTGAAGGACGGCGGATTTTACGGCTGGCCGTACAGCTACATCGGACAGAACGTCGATCCGCGCGTGAATCCGCAGAAGCCGGAGCTGGTGGCGAAGGCGATCATTCCGGATGTGCTGCTGGGAGCGCATCGCGCGCCGCTGCAGTTTGCGTTTTACACCGGGAAGCAATTTCCGGCGAAGTATGACGGCGGCGTGTTTTTGTGCGAGCACGGCTCGTGGAATCGTTCGCAGCGCGCGGGATATCAGGTGGTGTTCATCCCATTTAAGGATGGCAAGCCGTCGGGCGATCCGCAGCCGTTTATGACGGGGCTGATGCCTGATGTCACGAAGGGAAATGTGAATGGGCGGCCGGTCGGCGTGACGGTGGCGCCGGATGGGTCGTTGCTGGTGTCGGATGATGGTGCGCAGGTTGTGTACCGGATTTCGGCGGCGAAGGGCAGCGGCTGCGGACTGAAGTAGCAGCGAAACCTCGGTAGGGCTGGGCGGGAGCCTTTATGGCTCCCGCCTTTTTTTTGTGCGAGGAGTGCTTTGCTGCGCGGCGAATGCGGGGATTGTGCTGCGGCTAGTCCACCGATCAGCGTTAGCTGGATCGGCTGGAGGTTGGGGACGGGGAGATTGTTCGAGGTTATGGCGGTAGGAGTGATGGTGATCGTGTAGGTTTGCGATGAGGCGGTCGGCGGAATGCGGTGGGTGCTGTGGCGACGGTAGAGGCGCCGCCGCATCCGGCGAGAGTAAGCAGCGTCATCGTGAGGAATGCTGACGCGGCGGCGCCCGCAGTGATTGGGCGCGGGCATTTTGACGCCAAAGTTCGAGCGCGCGACGGCGAAAATGGATGCGAACGCCTTTGGTCGCTCCGCAGGAGCAACAATAGGAGTGCCGAGCACAGGATGCCGGCGTAGATTTGCGCTATGCGAAGCGGAATGAAGGGGCGGGCGGTCGGACCGTCGGGAGATCATGGCGGACGAGGAAGCGGTGGTGGTCGTAACCGTGACAGTAAGCTTAGTGAGTCTCATTGGCAGAGACAGGCAATTGGGAAGGGGCGACGGTGCAAGTCGCGGTCGTGGGTGCGCCGGCGCAGGGAGAGAAGGAAACCATACCGGTGAAGGTGGGCGTGACGTTGAGGGAGAATGTCGCGGTTTGGCCGGCGTTGACGGACTGCGAGTAGCCCCGGCGCTGGCCGGAGCGATGGTCAGTGCTTCGGACTGGATTGATCCACTCAAGCGGAATGAGTTGCGGGGAGTTGGCAGCGTTGTCGGTGACGACGAGTGTGGCGACGCGATTCCCGGGCGCGCCCGGCGTGAAGACGATGGTGGGATTGCAGGATTGGCCGGAAACGTAGTTGGTTGTTGGATTGCACCCGGTGGCGATCGTGAAATCGGTGTCGTTCAGACCTGCGATTTGCAGGCCGGAGATGACCAACGGCAGCGCGTTGGAGTGTTGTTGGAGTTGGTGAGCGCGACGGTCATTTGAGGCGCCGGTGTGCCTTGTGCCGGGGAAACAAAGTTGAGCGAGCCGGGAGTGATCGAGACGGTCGGCTGAGGAGGCGGCGGATCGCCGGAGCCGCCGGAACCGCCGGAACCGCTGCCACCTGAACCCCCTGATCCCGAGCCGCGCCCGAACCTGATCCACCACCGGAGCCGCCGGAACCTCCCGAGCCAGAGCCTCCTCCCGACCCACCTGAGCCTCCTGTCCCACCGGAACTGCCGCCTCCAGAACCAGAGCCACTGCTTACGCCGTTGCCGGTCAGTTGAATTGTTTGGGATTGGTCAGCGTCATCAGTGACGACTAACGCGGCTTGCAGGGCGCCAGCTTGCGTGGTGTAAAGGTTACGGTGATGAGCAGAATTTCTGTGGCGCTAGTTGAGATGGCACATTTTGTTGCTGGGCGAAGTCGTTCCGTCAGCTCCGGTAACTGTGATCGAGGAGATGTTAAGCGGTTCGGTACCGGTGTTGTCGAGGAGAGCTGATTTGACGACTGCTAGATTGAGCGACGGTGGTGTCGATGAAATTGATCGCAGGAGGACCAGAGTGCGGCGGCGTGTTGTCGCAGGAATTTGCGCGGCAGCGTTATGGGTGATGCGCCAAGCCAGTGAGCGCCAGCATGGACACGGCGACCGTGCCAGTTCGATCACTGCGCCCGTCGTGAAATCGTCGATTCCAAAGAACATGAATTTGGCTGCTTTGAAGATGTGTAAATAGATGGTTCGACGGGATGAGCGACGGCCTACCGGAGCTCACGAGAAAGGATGGAAGCTGCCGTCGCAGTGGAGAAGCGCGCCGGTGGATAGGTTGATTACATAGATGCGGCCTGGCCGCCTTGCTGGACGAAGAGAATTTGCCCGGAGCCGTCAACGAGCATTGCGGATGGAGGGACACTCGATCCGGATAAGTGCACGATGTTGATTGGTATCGCCGGCGGCAGCGAGCCGTCAGGGAGTAGTACTGAGGGTTCAATTCCTCCGGCGGCTCCGCCCCACCCATCGAAAAGCAATGTTCCTTCAGGAGTTATCGCAAGAGACGACTCGCCCAAGTTTATGCCGCCTTGACTCGGTACTTGGTTGAGCGCGCCAGAATTGGCGTCGATCGTGAAGACACCGATACCGGAAAAAACGCCCGGCGCGGATAGCACAGCGTAAAGGTAGCCTTGCAGGGTTATGACAAGCGGGCTGGTTATTACCGGGGGAGCCGGCAGGTTTGTTTGCACTCTCGGAATGAGGGGCGCGGCGCGCCGTCCCGATTTGGTACGCGACGACAGCGCCATTGAATCCACCGATGGCTGACGTGGTGCTTCGGTAAGCGACGAAGAGATAGTTGTGTTGGCGTGCCCTTATAAGTTGCCATGGCGAACGGGCTTGCCGGTGCAGCGCCGCCGCTGCCGGGCAGAGCGGTGGGAGCGGCAACCGGCGAACCGACCGAAGTTAGCGCGCCGTTTGTGCCGATCGACATGACCGAGATGGTGTTGCTGGTCGGATTCAAGACAAAGAGATATTGATCTGTGGGATCAGTGGTGACCGGGCCGCCCTCTTCCGCCACCGGGAAAGGCGAGCCTGTCACCTCGGTAAGCGTTCCGTCAGGATTTACGGCAAAGGCGGCAACTTGCGATGCGCTCGGACTGACCGGGACCGAGGCGTAGAGGTAGGGAGACTTGGGCGTGAGCTGGCGACGGTGCCAACAAATAGAAAACCGCGGTGAAGACGAGCGTGCGAAGCGGTGACTGTAAATACGAAAGACGCATGCGTTTTCCTGGGAGGGGAGAACGGCGCGGTCACAGCGCTTGCGATAGGCGAGCGAAGATAAACGTGCGCGCGGAATGAGTCAAGAAAAATGTTGCATGTTCAGTAAAATAAATTGTTGTTTACCAAATTATTTTACCGAAACGGGAAAGTGATATCTTTCCGCCCACCGGCCCGATGGATCCTGAGAAATGAAGATGCCGACGTAAGGTCGCCGCTACGGCCGCCGGGGCTGTAACACTATTTTAATGTCCGGCGGAACGAATTGGGCTAGGCTTTCCGGCTTATGCCAACCACACAGCTAGAACTGGATCGAAGTCGACAGCGGGAACGCGGATGTTGTCGTCATAGGCCTGAACGGCAAATTGAGCCTGGAGACGGTACACGACTTTATCGCGACGATGCGGCCCGAGCCCGCGCCGGTGCTGATTCTGGATATGAGCAGGTGCACGTTTCTGGATTCGGCGGGAGTCGGCGCGCTGGTGTCGATCTTCGTCAGCCGCCGCAATCACGGGAAGAAGTTGATACTGGCGGGGCTCACGTCGCAAGGGCAAGCGGTAATGCAGGTGTCGGGATTGATCAAGCTGCTGCCGCTTGTATCCGCTGGTGGAAGACGCGATTACGGCGGCAGGGAAGCAGAGTGACGCGGAGCTGAAATCCGCGCCGATCGTTAGCTGGGGGTCCACGTCGGGTGGCTGGTGAAGAGGCCATCGATGAAGCCGATTGGTAGCAGACGAAGAGCGCCGAACGCGAGACTCAGCACTCCGGAACCTACGATCAGTCCTCGATTCAGCCAGGCAAATCTGTATCCCGCGAAAGAAAACGGAAGCGAAATCACGGCGGTGATCAGCATCATTCCCGCGACTGTGCCTACCCCGAAAATCAAAAGATAAAGAACGGCCCACTTGGGATTGTGAATCGTGCTCAGCACGAGCAGGGCGACTGCGGCTGAACCTGCGAGTCCGTGCACCAGGCCGACGAAGAGCGGGCGCAGCGTGTGGAAGAGGCCTGAGGCTTGTCGAACGGCCACTTTGCTCGGCGTTTACGTCGCTTTCGCTGCGGATTTGTCGAACCAGCGCGGCGGCGCCATGCTTTCGCCGTGGTGCTGCGAATCGCCCGAGTGCGTGTGCCAGTGGATGTGCAGCTTGGCGTCGTGCTCGTGCAGATGCGCGTGGCTGCCTTCGACTTTCGGATGCGCGGGCGAAAATTTGTCGGTGATCCAGGCGAGCGCGCCCGTCAGATTTAAAACGCCGAGCAAAATCAGCATCAGGCCGACGGAGAATTCCATGGTGAGGCCGAGGCGCGCGGGAATCGCGATGCCGAGGAGAATGATGGCGGCGCCGACGATGAGGATGGTGACGGTGTGACCGACTCCCCAGAGAGCGCCGATCAAGCCAGCTTTCACGATCGAGCGCTCGCGGCTGACGATCGTCGAGACGGCGATGACGTGGTCGGGATCGGTCGCGTGGCGCATGCCGAGAAGGAAGCCGAAGCCGAGGATGGCGATGAGGCTGGTCATTGTTCGACTGGTTTAGACGCGTATCGTAACGCAATGGAGGCGACGAAAATACGGCGGGCTATGGCGGATCGGCCGCTATTCGGCTTCGCTTTAAGAATGCGCATCAACTCGGCGGCAGCATGCGGCAAGCGCGCGCCGCGGCGCGACACGATGTAGACGTGGCGCGGCATGCTCATCTGGCGCACTTTGACTTCCTTCATCCAGCCGTGCTCGATTTCCCACTGCACGCACATGCGCGGCACGATGGCGACGCCCATGCCCATCTGCACGAAGCGCTTGATGCTTTCGATCGTGGGCATTTCGATCGGCATATTGAGCGTGGTGCGATGGCGCGCGAAAAGCTCGATCACGCGGCGGCGATACGGCGATTCGACGATGTGGCCGACGAAGGTTTCCTTGCCGAGATCTTCGATGTCGATTTCGCGGCGCTTGGCGAGCGGATGCTTCAGCGGAACGACGAGCGCAAGTTCGTCTTTCAGGATTTCGGTGGCTTGCAGTTGGGGTTCGCGCGGGACAAACGAGACCGCGCCGACATCGAGCCGATAATTCAGGACTTCGTGCGGAATGTCGCGCGAAAACATGCGATGCACGCGGACTTGCACGCCGGGATGCGCCGCGCGAAATTTTGCCAGTGCCGGAAGCAGCGCATGAATCGAGCTTTCGTTCACGCCGAGGGAAAGTTCGCCGCGCTTAAGTCCTTCTAGCTCGGTCAGGCCCTTCTTCACTTCGTCGCGGAGATTGAGCAGGCGCTCGGCGTATTCCTTTAAAAGGACGCCGGCGTCGGTCAGTCGAACCGGCCGCGAACCGCGCACAAACAGCGGCTGGCCGAGCGAATCCTCGAGCTTGCGGATGCCGAGGCTGATCGCGGGCTGCGTGCGATAAAGGCGCTCGGCAGCGCGCGAAAAGCTGCCTTCGCGGGCGACCATCAGAAAGACTTGGAGTTCACTCAGGTCCAAAACAAGGCTCCGAGCCGACGGGGCGGCTCCGAAACAGTATAAGGCAGAATTATCAAATGCAGAATAAAGATAAATTTGACTATGACGGCCCGCGTTCTGCATTACTTAGGCTGGGGGAACATCCATGGACGTCGTACGCATCTTTGACACAACGCTCCGCGATGGCGAGCAATCGCCTGGGTTCTCGATGAACACGGCGGAGAAAATCCGCATGGCGAAGCAGCTTGCCGTGCTCAACGTGGACATCATCGAAGCAGGATTCCCGATTGCGTCGCGCGGCGACCTCGAAGCGGTGCGAGCGGTGGCGAAAGAAGTGCGCACCGTGCCGATCGCGGCACTGGCGCGCGCGCGCAAAGAAGACGTTGCTGCCGCGGCGGAAGCGCTCGAGCCCGCGGCAGAATCGCGGATGCACATTTTCCTGGCGACGTCGGACCTGCACCTCCAAGTGAAGCTCAACATGACGCGCGAGAAGTGCCTCGAAGCCATCGGCGCGATGGTGAAAGAAGGCCGCAAGCACGTCGGCGAAGTGGAATTTTCGGCGGAAGACGCCGGGCCGCACCGACATCGATTTTCTGTGCGAAGTTTGCAGCGTCGCGGTGAAGGCGGGCGCGACGATTCTGAATCTGCCCGATACGGTCGGCTATGCCGTGCCGGAAGAATACGGCGCAATGTTTACGCGCATTCGCGAGCATCTCGGCGATCCGAAAGGCGTAACGCTCAGCGCGCATTGCCACGACGATTTGGGCATGGCGGTGGCGAACTCGCTCGCGGCGGTTCGCGCCGGCGTGCGTCAAATTGAATGTACGATCAACGGCATCGGCGAGCGCGCGGGCAACGCGTCGCTCGAGGAAGTCGTGGTCGCGCTGGCAGTACGCAAAGAAAGCTTCGGCGTGGCGACGAACATCAAGCTCGAGCATCTGTTCCCGTCGAGCCGGATGCTGACGGAAATCACGGGAGCGCAAGTCGCGCCGAACAAAGCGGTCGTCGGCGCGAACGCGTTTGCGCACGAAGCGGGGATCCATCAGGACGGCATCATCAAGAATCCGCTGACGTACGAAATTATTTCGCCGCAGACGGTTGGTGTTCCGGCGCGCGCGTTGGTTCTCGGGAAGCATTCGGGCCGCAATGCGTTGAAGACGAGCCTGAAGGATCTGGGTTACGACCCGAGCGCGGCGGAACTGGCGGAATGCTACAAGCGCGTGACGGCGCTCGCCGATCAGTCGAAAGAAATTCGGCAGCGCGATTTGGTTGCGATTGCGCACCAAGTGATTCGCCGCGGCTCGGGGTCGAGCACGGAAAAGCATGCGACGACCGTCGCGTGAGCACGATTTGGCTTGTTGTCGTCTTTGCGGGACATTGATAGAGATTCGTACGGCGGCGCACGCCGAACCTGCACGAATTTTCGGGAATCGGGGAAGTCGATGAAGAAGATGATCGTCCTACTGCCGGGTGACGGCATCGGGCCGGAAGTGACCCGCGCCGCGCACACGGTGCTGCGCGAAGCCGGCCACGAATTTCACCATCAATTTGAGTTTGAAGAATTTCCGGTCGGCGGCGCCGCGATCGATGCCACCGGTGTGCCGCTGCCCAACGAGACGCTCGATGCTTGCCGCAAAGCCGATGCGATTTTTCTCGGCGCGGTCGGCGGCTCGAAGTGGGATGCGCTGCCAGTAGGGAAGCGGCCGGAGAGCGGATTGCTGGCGCTGCGGCAGGGGCTCGGTCTCTTCGTGAATTTGCGGCCGGTGAAATTGCTCGAGCCGCTGCGTTTGATTTCGCCGCTGAAGCCGGAACGGCTGGGTGAACTCGACATCGAGATCGTTCGGGAACTCGCCGGCGGAATGTATTTCGGCGAGCGCGGCAATGTGCGCGAAAAAGATGTCGAGCGCGCATGGGACACCGAATCGTACTCGGTGCCGGAAATCGAGCGCGTGGCGAAATTCGCCTACGCGCGAGCCGAAATGCGCTCGCGGCGCCTGGTTTCGGTGGACAAGGCAAACGTGCTCGCGAGTTCGCAGCTTTGGCGGCGCACGGTCGTCGGCATGAATACCGCGCATCCCGACGTGCGCCTCGAACACATGTACGTCGATAACGCGGCGATGCAGCTGACGCTGCAGGCCGTCGCAGTTCGACGTGATGCTGACGACGAACATGTTCGGCGACATCTTCAGCGACGCCGCCGCGGCGCTGGTCGGATCGATCGGACTGATTCCGTCGGCCAGCTTCGGATCCAGCGCGCCGCTGTTTGAGCCGATTCACGGCTCGGCGCCAAAGCTGGTCGGCACCGATTCCGCAAATCCGATCGGATCGATCCTGAGCGCGACGATGATGCTGCGCGATGCCTTCGGCCTTTCGCTCGAAGCCGATTGGGTCGAGCAGTCGCTCCACCGCGTGCTCTCGAACGGCTATCGCACCACCGACATCGCCGGACCCGGCGGCCGCGTCGTAGGCGGCTCGATCTTCACCGAGACGCTGCGCGAAGAAATGCAGCGCACGCTGGAACACGCCGAACGCTACGGCTGGGGCGTCTAGCGGCCATGCCGGCGCAGTCTTCGCAGTCAGACCCCGACGTAAATCTGTGGTCCAACGCAGAACATTCCAAAGGCTATCTGAAGCGCGCGGATTCGATTCCGCATCGCCGCGAAGGCGAAGCGACGCTGCTGGAATTCTTGCCCGAGCACATCGGCCGATTTCTCGATCTCGGCAGCGGCGGCGGGCGGTTGCTTGGTTTGGTGAAAGCCGCGCGACCGAACGCCGAAGCTGTCGCGGTCGATTTTTCGGCGGCGATGCTCGAAGTTCTGCGTGATGCGTATCGCGGCGACTGCGAAGACGTCGATCGTCGAGCATGATCTCTCGACTCCGCTGCCTGAACTCGGCAAGTTCGACGCGGTCGTGTCGAGCTTCGCGATCCATCACGTCACGCACGAGCGGAAGCGCAGCCTCTATCGCGAAATTTTCGACGTGATCAATCCCGGCGGCGTTTTCCTGAATCTTGAGCACGTCGCGTCGGCGACGCCTCGCCTCCATGAAGGCTTCCTGGCTCAGCTCGACCTGACCGCCGAAACCGAAGACCCGTCGAACAAGCTTCTCGACCTCGAACTGCAACTCGGTTGGTTCCGCGAAATCGGCTTCACCGACGTCGATTGCCACTGGAAGTGGCGCGAACTAGCTTTGCTGGCCGGCACCAAGCCTGGAAGTGGGACCTGATTCAGTTTAGACCGCGGCAACGACGCCGGTCAGTCCGACGGGTACCTAAGGGCAATAAGCAAGAGCACGAGGGCAAGGCCGCAAATCAGTCCAAGCAACCAGTGTCCTCGCCCAAGTGGGAGCGGAAACAGAATCACAAGCAGCCATGTCCACCAGGGCCAAGGGCCGCTTTTTCGTTCCTGGCCGTCCATGAGCATTCACCTCAATGATGATTTTAAGCACGCCCGCCTCTCTTGCGGCAGGCCACTGATAATGTTAACTTTACAATTCGTTACGTGCTGATGATTCTGTTTCGTGGGTGCAACGTTTTTGGGTGGCGAATCGGGTCATCGGCGAGCATCGTCCCAGATCAACCAGGTCCACAGGGTGCGGGTGCGCTACGCGCGTTATGACCCGCGATATGATTGTCGCATTCGGTCCGCGGTTGATGCGGATGCCTCACTAGCATGAGCGAAAACCTTTCCCCTTCGACACGAGTTTCGGAGCACCCGGCGGGTGTGCGCACAGGCACGGCCGCGGATGGGCGCGACGCCGTGTATTGGCGCGTGGAAGGATCGCTGTTCCAGGTCGGCGCGATGCGCCCGGTCGGATTTTTCACCTGGAATTCGCAGAGCTTTTCCGAGCGATGGGCGCGCCGCCTGGGGATGGCCGGAATGGCGCTGTCGCGGCCGTTTGCCTATGCCGCCAGCCGCACTTTTGCGACGCGATTTCTGCACACGCTTTTGCGCGGGGTGAGCCGCGACCGGCTCGACTTGCTTGGCGAAGAATATTTTCAGTACGTGCTGAAGCAGGATTTGCGCAAGGACGCGAGCGAAAAGCTACTCGAAGCCGTGCGCAGCGGCCAGCGCGTTGTGCTCGTCGGGCAATTGCTCGATCACATCATGCGTCCGTTGGCGAATCACTTCGGAGTGGAGTCGTTCATCTCCAATCGTATGGAATTTCGCGATGGTCATGCGACCGGACGATTGCTCGACCCTGTTGTGCGGCCTCGCGGGCCATTCGCATGGATCTCTGGCGGTTCGGCGGACGGACGAATATCTCGCGAGAAGTTGTTGCAGCGGCTTGGCTGGACAAAGTCGCCGGGAAAACTGCAGGTCGGCGGAGCAGTCGTCGGTTCATCCGACGCCCGCGGTCGGCCGAGGCGTTGCGTTGCTCGGTGACACGCCACGCGTCGATCACATGTCCGTGCGTCAGACGCTGGCGGGCAAGCACATCATGCTGGTTGGCGTGACCGGCTTCATCGGAAAAGTTTGGCTCGTCGATCTGCTCGAAAATAGTCCAGACATCGGAAAAATCACGCTGTTGATTCGGCGCAACCGCACGACTTCGGGACAGCGGCGCTTCGAGAAAATTGTTGAAGAGTCGCCGACACTGGATGTTTTGCAGGAAAAATACGGGCGGAAGCTCGGCGCGTTCTTGAAAGAGAAAGTCGAAGTCGTCGAAGGCGATGTCAGCCAGCCGGGTCTCGGCATGGATCCCGAGACGCAGGCACGCTTGAAAAAATCGCTCGACCTCGTTGTGAATAGCGCCGGACTGACGGATTTCAATCCGGATTTGCGCGATGCGCTTTCGTCCAACGTGGATTCGGCGACCAATCTGGTCGATTTTCTGCGGCAATCCGATCGCGCCGGATTGATGCATCTTTCAACGTGCTACGTCGTCGGAATGCGCGATGGCCGCGTGGACGAAGACCTCGAAGACAACTACAACCCAAAATTCGACAAGACTTTCAGCGCTGCCGACGAGATCGAATCGCTGCGCGAAATGATTCGCAATGTCGAAGAGCGCTCGCAGAGTCCGGAGTTGACGAAAGGTTTGCAACGGCAAGCGCTTGGCAAGGGCGCGGACGCATCGAAGGCACCGGCCGCGGAGCTCGACGGCGTGTTGAAACGCAACCGCGCGCGCTGGGCGAAGAACCGCCTCACGCGAGCAGGAATGCGTCGCGCGCAACATCTTGGCTGGCCGAACACGTACACCTTCACGAAGAGCCTTGGTGAATCGGTGCTGTCGCGCCACGGAAAAGATTTGGCGATCGCTGTTGTGCGGCCGTCGATCGTCGAGAGTTCTACGCGCTCGCCGTTTCCCGGATGGAACGAAGGCATCAACACCTCGGGACCGCTTTCATATCTGCTTGGAACAAATTTCCGCCAGCTTCCGACGAATGCGCGCAAATGCCTCGACGTGATTCCGGTTGATATGGTTTGCCGTGGTATGTCGCTCATCGCGGCCGCGGTCATTGCGCGCAAAAATGCGCGCATGTATCAGCTCGCGACGTCGGCGGTGAACCCGGTCAACATGGGCCGTAGTATCGAGCTCACCGGCCTTGCGCATCGTAAATATTACAAGCGTCAGCCGGGCATCGATCCATGGCTCAAAGTGAAATTCGAGACGATCCCCGTATCGAAGCAGCGCTATGAGCGCATGTCGATCCCCATGCAGAAAGCCGTCGTGTCACGGATCAATCGCGCCGCGACGACGCTGCACATGAAAAAAGGCCCGCTGGCCCGCGCAGAACGTGATTTGGGTCGCGCCGAAAAATTAATCGAGCTCTATGAGCCATTCATCCTGCACAACGAACATGTCTTCGAGTGCGAAAACGCTCGGCTGCTTTCCGCTGCATTGCCGCCAGACGAAAAGCACGCATTCGAGTTCGACCCCGAATCGATTGACTGGTGGAACTACTGGATTAACATTCACATTCCGGCGCTGCGCCGCTGGTGCTATCCGTTGATGGAGGGCCGCCCATTGGAATCGCGAACGCCGCGAGACATGGACTGGGCTTCTTCATCGCAATCTTCGCAAGCGGCGCCCTCGACCGCGCGCGCATCCGCGTCTGCGGCCGCAAATCCCGCGCAGCCGGCTGATCCTTTATGGCGATCTTCGTAACCGGCGCGACCGGCTATCTCGGCAGCTATCTGGTCGCGGGACTCCTCACCGGATACCGCGAGCCGCTGAATCTGCTGGTGCGCGCGAAATCCGATCAGGAAGCGCGCGAGCGACTGTGGCAATCGCTGCAACTGCATCTCGATTTCCCGGAATTTTTCGAGTTCCTCAATTCGCGCATCACAATTTTTCGTGGCGAACTTACGACGGAGCGATTCGGTTTATCCGACGACGAGTATCATTCGCTTGTCGATACGACGAGCTCGCTGATTCATTGTGCGGCTTCGCTCAATCGCAAGTCGGAAAAACAATGCATGAACGTGAATTTGCGCGGCGGCCTGGAAGTGATTCAACTTGCGCGACGTGCGCAGAATCGCAACGGCGTGCTGCGTTATTCGCACGTTTCGACCGTCGCGGTGGCGGGGAAGCGGCAGAACGAAGTCGTGAAAGAGGACGAATCGATCGATTGGGCGCGCTCCGACTACGATCCCTACGCGCGCACAAAGAAATTCGGCGAGCACATGGTGCACCAACTCTTGCCCGACGTGCCGCGCACGATTTTTCGTCCCGCGATCGTGATGGGCGATAGCCGTCGCGCCGAGACTTCGCAATTTGATATGGTGCAGGCGTTCGATACGCTGGCGCGGCTTCCGGTGTTGCCGTTGCGACCCAATGATCGCATCGATATCGTCCCGGCGGATTACGTGGGCGGCGCGATTGTGAAAATTCACCAGAAGGCCGAGCCGTCGTTCGGCATCTATCATCTGTCGGCGGGAACCGGCGCGCAGACCTATCGCGAAATCACGACCGCGCTGGCATCGGCGGGCGGTGGAATGAAGCCGAAATATCTGCCGTCGCTCGGCAAAACATTTTCCAAGACGGTCGATCGCCTGTCGCGGCGCAACAGCTCGCTCGGACGAGGCGCTTCGCTGCTCAAAGTTTTCTGGCCGTATCTCGACTGGAACACGGTGTTCGACAATTCCCGCGTCGTCAGCGAAATGGGCGGCGTGCCGCCGGCAAAATTCACGACGTACGCGCATCGCCTCCTGAAATTCAGCCGCGAAAATAAATTCCGCTATCCGGCGAAGCCGTGGCCCTCGAATCCGAAAGCCGCAACAACGGTGGGCAATCCCGTCGCCGCGGGGAGCGCACACGCATGACCGACTTCCTCCTCGTCGCTTGGGTCAGCATGCTGATCCAGCTCCGCCGCTTGAGCTGGATGTTCGGCCTCGGCAAACGCTGGACTCCCGGCGAAAAATTAAAACTCCTCTTCGCCGGCTACAACGGCACACGCAACACCGGCTCCGACGTGCGCGTGCAGGAAATGATTCGCCAATTCCGCCACGTTCTCGGCGCCGAGAATGTCGATTTCAGCGTGATGTCGCAGGATTTCGACCGTTCCAAGGGATATTTCGAGGGCACGCGACAAGTGAAGCTGCCCGATGTGTTCCCGCCATTTTTATCCCGCGAAGTAAAACAAAGTCACGGCGTCATCACGTGTGAAGGCTCGATGTTCAAGAGCAAATTCGCCAACGCGCTGACCACGATGATGATCGGCTCGCTTGGCCTGGCATCAGCCGAAAATAAAATCTCCGTCGGTTACGGTGGCGAAGCCGGCGCAATGGACCCGCTCATCCGCGACATGTGCGAGCGCTACGTCCACGATTCGCTCGTCATTACACGCAACGTCGAGTCGCAAGACTTGCTGCGCAAGCTTGGCGTGCCCACCGAACTCGGCACCGACACCGCGTGGACTTTCGAGCCGAATCCGCCGGAGTACGCGCGAAAAGTTTTGCGCGAAGCGGGCTGGGACGAAAAAACTCCAATCCTCGTGCTGTGCCCGATTCACCCGTTCGTTTGGCCAGTCAAAGCTTCCATCGCGAAATATATCGCGCGCATCACCACCGGCGCTTACAAAGAATCGCAATATCGCACCGTCTATTTCCACGAATCGGGCGCCCAAGTCGATCGCAAGTTCAAACACTACATCGACGGCTTCGGCAAAGCCGCCGCCGCATTCGTAGCGCAGCACAAAGTCTTCCCGATTCTCGTCGCGATGGAGCGCCTCGACGCCGTCGCCTGCCGCGCCATGCGCGAATTTTTGCCGAGCGCGCCGATCTTCACCTCCGACGACTACAACATGTTCGAGCTCGTTTCCATTCTGCGCGTTTGCTCCTACATGGTGGCCTCGCGCTATCACGGCATCGTCACGTGCATGCCTGCGCTGGTCGCATCCGCCGGCGTCACGATGGACGAACGCATCCGCAATCTCATGCGCGAACGCGGCCACGAGCATCTTTTTCTCACCGTGGACGATCCCAACCTCGAAACCAAGCTGCTCGGCGTGATGGAAACGCTGTATGCGCACCGCCGATTCCGTTCGCCAAGGCATCGGACAGACTGTGGTTCGCAATCTAAAGGTCATGGCGCGCATGGGCACAATCCTGGAAGACGTCGTCCGCCAGACGTATCCCGAATTCCCTCTGCGCACCAGCGTTCTGAGCTGGGAAGACTACCTCCCGCCGCTCAGCCCGACACTTCGCGATTTGGTCGAACGCTACGATGACACGGAGCAGGCTGCGCCTGCGCAAGCCGTTGCCGTCTCTCGCTAAACGGAACGGATCCGAAACGAGCCCAAGCTAACTTTCCTTTCCGCCGATGCCCAACTTTCTCGAAAACATTTTCGCCCAGCTCGAAAAGAACGCGCCCCGCGTCGTCATTCGCGAAATTCGCGGCGAGAGCTTTCACGAGCTCACTGGCGGCCAGATATTGCAGCAGGTTCGGATTGCTCAGGAGTGGATCCGCCGGCGCAATTTTTCTCCAGGCGATCGCGTCGCAATCGTTGGCCCGAACTCCATGCGTTGGATCGCGATCGATCTCGCGCTGATGGTGGAAGGCCTCGTTGTCGTTCCGCTCTACTCTCGGCAGGCACCCGGCGAACTCGTCGGCGTGATGCGCGACTGCCAGCCGAAGCTGCTGATCGCCGACGGTGGCGTCTTGCGTGGCGCAATTACCGCCGTTTGGCCCAGTGACGCCGGCTTTCGGCTCGACACCGTTTTGTTCGATGAAATTCTTGCGACCCGCGCAAGCCCACGAGCCGAAAGCGAAACCGACGTTGCGCGACTCGGCAACCGAGCGGACACCGAACTCGTCACGATCGTCTACACCTCCGGCACGTCGGGTGAGCCAAAAGGCGTTTGCCTTAACATTGCCAATGTCTCCTTCATGCTCGGTCGCACGACAGGGCGCCTCAATCAACTCATGCGTGGCTCGCAAGGCAACGACAGCATCTTCCACTACCTGCCTCTGAATTTCGCAGCTTCGTGGATCGCCACGCTCAGCTTCATGTTGCGCGACAGCGTCGTCACGCTCTCGACCGATCTCAACAAACTCGCCGAAGAAATCCGCCTTTCCGAACCACACTATTTTCTCAACGTCCCGACGCTGCTCGAACGCGTGCGTCGCGGCGTCGATGACGCCATCTCCAAGCGTCCGTCGATCATCCGCTTGCTCTACCAGCGCGCAAAAGATGCCGCCCAACGCGAAATCGACAAAACGCCAAAGAGCTTCGACGGTATCTGGCTCTCCCTCGGCCGCTCGCTGATCTTCTCCAAGATCAAAGAACGTTTCGGCCCGAATCTTCGTGCGCTAATCTGCGGCTCGGCTCCTCTCGCACCCGACACGCAAAATTTCTTCCGGATGCTCGGTGTTCGCGTGTTGCAAGTCTACGGACTCACCGAGACCACCGGCATCTGCACGATGGACGATCCCGACGGAACCGTCGATACCGGTCATGTCGGCCCGACGATCGACGGTATCGAAATGCAAGTCGGCGAGGAAAATGAACTCATCGTCCGCGGCCCGAATATTTTTCCTGGCTACTGGAATCGCGAAGAAGAAACCGCCGCCGTCCTTCGCGGCGGATGGTTCCACACCGGCGATCAAGGCGAGAAAAACGAACACGGCAACTGGCGCATCGTCGGCCGCGTCAAAAATCTTCTTATCCTCAACTCGGGCCACAAAATTCCGCCCGAACCGATCGAAGACAAACTCGCGCAGCTCTTGCCCGCAGCCCAGCACGTAATCCTCGTCGGCAACGGCCGTGGATATTTGTGCGCCATGTTCACCGGCCCAGTCGAAAAATCATCCGTCCAAGCCGCGCTCGACAACGTCAATCGCGATCTCCCGCACTATCGTCAAATCCGCAGCTTCACCATCCTCACGGAAACGCTGACGCCCGACTCCGGCCTTCTCACCGCCATGGGCAAGCTTCGTCGCACCGCCATCAACGAACGCTTCGCATCTCAAATCGATGCGTTGTACGCTTCCAAGACCACATGAAATCCTTCATCGGCAAAACTCTCCGCTGGGAACGGCGCGACGGCGTCGTCGAGCTCACGCTCGATCGTGAGCCCGCCAACGAAATCGGCACCGCCATGCTCGCCGAACTCGAAAAATTCGTCGCCGTGATTCCCGAGCTCGCAAAAGACACCGCAGCCTGCATCATCACGAGCGCCCGCAAAGCGGGCTTCTCCGCCGGTGGCGACCTCCGCGAACTCTACGAACGCGCCTCCGCGCCAATCTCCGACAAAGAGCGCGTCGCAAAAATGCGCGAATTCCTCGAAGGCATCCACGCCGCGCTCAACGCGATCGACGAAGCTCCTTTCGTTACCATCGCCGCGGTCCACGGCGTTTGCTTCGGCGGCGGCCTCGAACTCGCTCTGGCCTGCGACATCATCGTCGCCGACAAAATGGCACGCTTTGCATTTCCGGAATTACGCCTCGGCTTCATCCCCGGCTTCGGCGGCATCCCGCGCCTCAAACGCGATCTCGGCAACGGCTTCGTCCGCGATTTGCTTCTCACCGGCCGCAGCGTCAACGCCACGCGCGCGCAAGCCGTCGGCCTCGTCGCGCAACTCGCCTCCGAAGGCGAAGCGCTCCGCGCCGCCCGCGCGACGGCCGCTCAAATCACAAAATTCAATCCCGCCACACGCGCCACCGCAAAAAAATTCATCAAGCCGATCCCGCGCGAAGAACTTCGCCAGGAAATCGATCTCTTCTGCGAACTTTTTATCCGCCCAGAAGTAATCGCCGCCCTGAAAAAATTCGTGGAGTCAAAAGACGCAATGCCGTATCTGCCGTAATTTGCATCCGCCCCATCGCAAGTAACGAAAACCCGCTCGCCCGAATCTAACAGTTGGAAATTCATGCTCCTCAATAAATTCCGGTTGATCGCTCTCTTTGTCCTAGCGGCACTGATGTTTCTCGCTTCAGGCCTGCACGGCAGCTACTTCTGCGTCTCGCCTTGGGCAGGCGGCGGCCCGCTCCCATCAGAAACAAAAAATGCCAATCCTTAGCCTCGACCACGTTCAAGTCGCAATCCCCGCCGGCGGTGAAGAAGCCGCGCGTTCGTTTTACATCGGCATTCTTGGTTTTACGGAGCAACAGAAACCAGCCGCACTCGCCGGACGCGACAGTATTTGGCTCATGGCCGGCCCGGTGAATCTTCATCTCGGTATCGAAACCGATTCCGATTTTCACGCAGCTCGCCGCGCGCATCCCGCACTCATCGTCGACAACCTCGACGAAATTGTCTTGGCCTGCCAGCGCGCCAGACTCCCGACTCGCGAAGACACGCCTGTAAATAGTTACCGCCGCACGCACGTCTTCGATCCCTTCGGCAATCGCGTCGAACTGATGGAGATCACCACTCCCGACTAGCATCACCATCATCGCGGCTCTTCTTCACCCCAAAAACCTAGCCAATCCGCCAGTCCCCACCTACCCAATCGGCGGATGTAGATGCCCCATTCGTTGCTGCATCTTGTTCAAGGAGGTTGTACATGTCTTCCCAACTCATTGAACTTTCAAACGCTCTCGCGTCCGCCACGGAGCAAGCCGCGGCGACCGTTGTCGCGGTGCATTCCGAGCCGCGCGGCTCGGCCAGCGGAGTCGTCTGGCGCCCCGGCATGATCGTCACTTCCGAACACGCGCTCCGCCGCGACGAAGAAATCCGCATCACGCTCCCGAACGGTAGCGTCGCACCGGCCACGCTTGTAGGCCGCGATCCATCCACCGATCTCGCCGTGCTGAAATGCGCCGAAGCAACCACAGCAATCGCCACGGCCAACATCGGCGACGCAACAACGCTGAAACCCGGCAGCCTGATCCTCGCTGTAGGCCGCACGCGCGTCAGCGGCCCGGTCGCCGCATTCGGCGCCGTCAGCCTCGTCGCACCGGAACGCAAAACATGGACCGGCGTCTCGCTCTCTCCCTACGTCCGCCTCGACGTTTCCATTCAACCGACCGCCGTTGGCGGCGCAGTCGTCGATGCCGCCGGAAAAACCTTCGGCATCATCACGCCGCGCTTCGGCCGCTTCGGTTCGACTCTTACTCCAGCAGCGACAGTGAACAGTGTCGTGGAAACATTGCTCGAAAAAGGCCGCATCCCGCGCGGCTATCTCGGTGTCGGCCTTCAGCCCGTGCGCTTGCCCGAAGCTCTCCGCCAAACCCTTAAGCGTGAAGAACGCACCGCCGCCATCGTGCTCGAAATCGAGCCCGACAGTCCCGCCAACAAAGCCGGCCTGATGATCGGTGACATCATCGTTTCGCTCGGCGGCGACAAAGTCACGCGCCTCGAAGACATCCATTCGAAACTCCACGGCTCCGCCATCGGTAAACCATTCGCGATCGGCTTCGTCCGCGGCGGCGCATTGCAGACCGCCGAAATCAACGTCGCCGAACGCCCGCACGGAGGCGCGCAATGAGCGCAAGTACCAACGGATTCGGCGAAATCGCGGAATCTCTCCGTCGCTCGACAGTGCTCGTCCACGCCGGAGGCCGCGGCAATGGCTCCGGCGTGATCTGGTCGAGCGACGGCATCATCGTCACCAACGCACACGTCGCGCAGCGCAAGAACCTCCGCGTGCAACTGTGGGACTCGCGCGAACTCGACGCCACCGTGATCGCGTCCGACCCGGTGCGCGACATCGCCTCGCTGAAAGTGCGTGCGGCAAATCTTCCCGCAGCCGCAATCGGCAACTCATCGCGCCTGCGGGCAGGTGAACTTGCTATCGCGATCGGCAACCCACTCGGCTTCGTCGGCGCGCTCACCACCGGCGTGATTCACGCGGTCGGATCGGTTCCCGGACTCGGTCCACAAAAATGGGTGCAAGCCGGGGTGCGCCTCGCGCCGGGAAACTCCGGCGGCCCGCTTGCCGACGCCGCTGGCCGCGTGATCGGCATCAACACGATGGTTGCGTGGCAACTCGCTCTCGCAATTCCCAGCGACGATGTCGTGGAATTTCTCGCCGGAGGCACGTCGAAAATCGCAACCATCCGAGAATTGGCTCGGCGTCACGCTGTACCCCGTTCAAGTCCCGCGCAACGGAAATCGCTGCAGCGAAAACGTTCGGCCTCGTCGTGCTGCATATCGAACCGGGAAGCCCCGCGGCGCAAGCATCGCTTTTGCCGGGCGACATTCTGCTCGGCGCCGGAGACAAGCCATTCTCGGTGCTCGACGATTTGTCGCGCGCTCTCAGAGGTGAAGGCTCGCGCACGCTTCGTCTTGAGTTTCTCCGAGGTGACTACGCCCGAATCCGCCGCGTCACCGTGCAACTCGGCACCTCCACAATGCGGAGCAGCGTCGCCGCGTGATTCGCGTCTTCATCGTCGCCGCTTCACCGCTCGCGAGGAGCGGCCTGCAACAGCTCCTCGCCAGCCCCGAGATCGAGATCGTCGGGACCGCCGTCGATCTCGACACCGCGACAGGGTTGTTGTCCGAGCCGGTAACCGAACCCGACGTCATCGTCGTCGATGCGTCGCGCGATTCGGGCGCGGTCGCGAATCTGACCGGCGGTCCTTCAGACATCGGCGCCGATATTCCCATCGTTGTGCTCGAAGGTTCTGAAAATGGCGCCGTGTCCGACTTGCTCCGCCAAGGTGCGCGCGCCGTTTTGCCTGCGGGCGTATCTCCCGCCGAATTGCTCGCGGCAGTTCGAGCCGTAACCTCCGGCCTGATCGTGCTGCACCCATCGACAATCGCCGCAATCCCGCACGCCGCAGTCAACACCTCGCGGGCCGCCTCAGAAGAATGGATCGAACCGCTCACCAAGCGCGAAAAAGAAGTCCTGCAAATGCTGGCCGCAGGGCTCGGCAACAAAGAAATCGCCGCGAAACTCAATATTTCCGATCACACCGCCAAATTCCACGTCGGCTCCATCTTTGGCAAACTCGGCGTTTCCACCCGCGCCGAAGCCGTCGCCATGGGCATCCGCCGAGGGCTCGTTTTGCTCTAGGCCATTGCGCGCAGGTGTAATTTTCATCTGCCCCAAGTTAGTGATAAATTTGACCTATCCATGCGCACCATCGACCAGACCACGCAGGAGATCCTCGACCTGGCCACGAAGCATTTCAACGTGCCGCCCGGCACGCTCGCGCCCGATGACGATTTTTTCAAGAAGCTCGGCATCGATAGCCTGCAAACGCTCGAACTTCTGAGCCGCATCGAGAATCATTTCAATATTGAGCTGCCCGACTATGAGGTGCAGGGCGTCAGCGATTTCCGCACTTTAGCCTCACGCATTCAGTCCCGCCTGTAATGCTCGATCTCTCGAAGTATCAATCCATCGGCGAAGCGCTCAAAGATGCGCTCAATCAGTTTGCCAACGAGACGTGCCTGATCGAAGCCGATCGCGAGCGCGAAAACGAGCGGCTCACCTATCGTGAGTTTCAGCAGCGCGGGAATGCGGTCGCGCGTGCGTTGCAGGACATGGGCTTTCGCCCCGACGATCGCGCCGCCATCATCATGACGAATCAGTCGAAGTGGCTGATCTCGGCATACGCGATTTTTTTCTGCGGTGGCGTGCTCGTTCCGCTCGATTACAAGCTGACACCCGACGAGCAATGGCAGTTGCTCGCGCATTCCGGCGCGATCGTGCTTATCACCGAATATCCGGTGTGGCGTCAGTTGGCCGCGGCGCCGGGGCGCAGCAACGCGACAGACCTTCAGCTCGTGTACGTCACCGAAGCGCCCGCGAACGCCGATCTCGCCGGCGCAGTGCGTTGGGAAGATACGCAAGCGAAGACGCAGCAGCCCGTTTTTAAGCCGCGCAAGCGCAGCGATCTCGCGACGATCGTCTATTCGTCGGGCACCGGCGGCCGCCCCAAGGGCTGCATGATGAAGCACGACAATTATTTGGAGCAGTGTGTCGCGCTCACGTCGCTCTATCCGTTCGCGCCGGGATATCGGTATCTCAGCATTCTGCCGACGAATCACGCGATCGATTTCATGGTGGGATTTTTCGGGCCATTCATCTGCGGAGCTGCGGTCGTGCATTTACGAACGCTGCGGCCGGAATTCGTACGTGAGGCGTTTCCGAAATACAAAATTACTTACGTCAGCCTCGTGCCGCTCGTGCTGAAGAATTTGCAGAAGGGCTTGCAGGCGCGCTTTGATGCGCTGACGCCTGGCAAGCGGCGCGTGTTCGATGCGCTTGTCGGCGTGAATAAGGCGCTGACGAAGAGCCATCCGCGGCTTGGCTTGAGCCGCAAATTGTTGAAGCAAGTTCACTCCGCATTTGGCGGCGAGTTGCGCGCGATCATTGTTGGCGGGGCATTCACCGAGCCGCAGACGCTGCAATTTTTCTACGACCTCGGAATTCCGGTCGCCAACGGATACGGACTGACGGAAGCCGGCACGGCGATCACTGTGAACGATTTGCATCCGTTTCGCGCCGATACGGTTGGCAAGCCGCTGCCAGGAATGAGTGTGCGCATCGTCGACGCCGACAAAGAGGGAATCGGCGAAGTGCAGGTGCAGAGTCGCACGGTTATGGCGGGATATCTGAAGGAAGCTGAAGTTGACGGCGGAAACGATTGTCGATGGTTGGCTGCGCACAGGCGATCTCGGCCGATTCGATCGCAGCGGGCATCTCCAACTCTTCGGGCGCAAGAAAAACATGATCGTCACCGAAGAAGGGAAGAATATTTATCCTGAAGATATCGAAGCGGTATTCGAGCCGCTGCCGGTGAAGGAATTTTGCGTGTTCGCGGCGAATTATATTTGGCCACAGCGGTCGATGGTGGGAGAGCAGTTGCTGCTCATCATTCATTTGGAAAACGGGCAGAGCTATAACGACGAGATGAAAAAAGCGGTTTCATTTTTGAATGGGCGTCTGCTCAACTACAAGCGCGTCCACGGAATTGTTGTTTACGAAGAGGATTTTCCGCGCACTGCATCGATGAAGATAAAAAGAAATGTGCTGGCGGAAAGCCTTGCGAAACTTGATCGCGCTACCGTTGTGAAGTCTCTGTAACGTTTATGTGTGGGTCGTTTGGGTCGGGAGACATACGGCGTCTCGATGGAACGCTTCTTTGCAATCATCAATCCGGCTGCTGGTGGTGGAAGGTCCGCGAAGCTTGCCGGACCGGCGCTGGCACGGCTGCGCGATGCTGGACTGCACATCGATGTGATTGCTTCGACGGCTGCGGGGCACGCAACGCAGCTTGCGAAGGAAGCTTTCGATCAGGGATACCGCCAATTTATCGCGGTAGGCGGTGACGGGACTGCACATGAAATCGTGAATGGGGTCTTCGCGGCAGGCGCGTCCCAAAGGCGGATTTCACTCGGGTTTTTGCCGCTCGGGACGGGTAATTCGTTTCTGCGCGATTTCACAAAAGACGGGTCTGAATCCTCGCTGAAGGCGATTCTCGAAGGCCGCAAGCGTCCGGTCGATTTGGTCAAGCTCACGCATGGCGATGGCGTCACGTATTCGCTGAATTTGTTAAGCATTGGATTCACCGCGGACGTGGGCGCGCTCACGAATCGGCGTTTCAAGCCGCTCGGACATCTTGGTTATTTGCTTGGCGTTTTTGTGTGCGTGGCGCAGTTGAACCGGCGGCCATTTGCGTTGCGCTGCGACGATGACAAAGATTGGGATGAGCGGCGCTCGTTGTTTCTCACGTTCAACAACAGCAAGTTTACCGGCGGGACGATGATGATTGCGCCGGATGCCGATCCGACGGACGGCTACATCGAATTTGTGCGCTGGGGGCCGATTGGACGGCTCGGATTAATTCGCATGCTGCCCAAACTTTACGACGGCACGCACATCCAGCATCCGCTTGCGTCGCGGCGTTCGGTGCGTCACGTCGATTTCAATATTCCGACGCCGGTCGATGTGATGATCGACGGCGAGATCGTTTCGCTGACCTGCAAGTCGCTCGACATTCTTCCGTCCGCATTGGACGTCTTCATATGAAACGCGCGTGGCTGAAGGTTCGCAGCGTGTTGCTGTGGATCGTGACCTTGCTCCATTTTTTTGTGGCGGCGCCGACCCTCGTTTTCCTGGCGATATTTCTCGATCCGAAAAAACACGATTGGCTCCAACGCGCGTTCACCCGCCGGATCGTTTTCTTTTCGGGAGCGAAGGTTCGCGGCGTGCTCGCGCCGGATTTCGATCCGAAGCGGACATGCTTTTTCATGTCAAATCACGTCAACTTGTTCGATCCGTTTTTCATGTACTGCGTGATTCCGCAGTACGTGCGCGGCTGGGAACTCGAATCGCATTTCAAAATTCCGGCCTACGGCTGGCTGATGAAGCGATTCGGCAACGTCCCGGTCCCGGACGTTCGGCGCCCGTCGGATTTGAAGCGCATGTGGCGCATGACGCAAGACGCGATCGACAGCGGCACCAGCCTGATCATTTTCCCGGAAGCGATGCGTACCCGCGACGGCCATCTCAATCCGTTTCAAGACGGCGGCTTCCGCGTCGCGCAACAACTCGGCATCCCGATCGTTCCAATCAGCCTGGTCGGCTCATTCCAGCACCACCGCACAGGCCACTGGATGCTCTGGCCGCAAACTGTCACCGTCGTAATTCACGAAACCATCGAAACCAAAGGCATGAAGAAAGAAGATATTCCCGCGCTGCGCGACCGCGTCCACGCCACTATCGCCGCCCCAATAGAAGCTCGACTTAAGGGCGTCGAACCAAGCTAGCACTTTCCAGCTTATTTACAGGCTGAGGCGGATTCCCGGGAGTACACGGCCGGCGCGGGTTTCTTGCCAGGTGAAGACGATACGGTGGATGACGGTGATGGTGGAGACGACGGCGATGACCCAGAGGACAGCGGCCATGCGGTTGAAGACGCCGCCGATGATTAGAAGAACGAGGCGCTCAGGGCGCTCCATGAAGCCCACTTTGCAGAGCGGGATGAGCGATTCGGCGCGGGCGCGCGCATAGCTAACCATGACGGAGCCGGCGGTTGCGACGGCTGCGAGGACGACGTAAGGGGTGCGGCCGCTGACGGAGTAGTAGACCAGCAGGCCCATGTAGAGCGCCATGTCGGCGTAGCGATCCAGTGTGGAATCGTAGAAGGCGCCGAACGCGGTCACGCGATTCTGGCGTCGCGCAACCTGACCATCGAGCATGTCGAGGAAGCCAGCGAAGAAAATAATCAGCGCGCCGGTGAAGAAATGGCCGATCGCGAACATTGCCGCGGCCACGAAATTGACCACGAGGCCGAGGAACGTGAGGAAATTAGGGTTCACGCCTGTCGCAGCGAGTGCGCCGACGATTTTGTCGAGCAGCCATTTGCTTCCTGTGCCGATGCCGCCTGTGAGCGTAGCCATGCGTATTTAACAATCCGGCGCGATGAGTCCGGAACTCTCTCAATCGATTGCGCTTTCGGTTTTTGGAATCGTACACCAGCGGCGCAGTTGGCCGCAAACGGGCCACATTGGATTCCGCGAGTCGATGCAAGATTTCAATTTCAGCTATCGGACCTTTGTGATTGACCATAGAATAGCGGCATCTTAGAGTCACAGCAGTTAACGCCTGAATGTCCTGCGAAAAATTATGATGAACGATCTGAACCGCCGCGATTTTCTATTGCGTTCGTGTAGTAGCCTAACGGCAATCTGGGTTTCCTCGCATTGGCCCTCGCTTTGCTCCGCCGCTACGCACGCCCGCCACGCAGTACAAGCTCCCGAAACCGCCAAGCTGAGTTTTTTCACTCCGGCGCAAGCCAAAGAGATCGATGCGATCTGCGCTCGGATTATTCCGACGACGGATACGCCAGGGGCGCGCGAGGCAGGGGTGGTGTATTTCATCGACCGCGCGTTGACGACGTTTTCCGTCGAGCAACAGAACGACTACCGACAAGGATTGCCGGAGCTGGAAGCGCGTACACACGAAATGTTTGCGCCCGTCGATAAATTTTCGAGCGCGACGCCGGAGCAACAGGACGAAGTGCTGCGCTCTTACGATGAAACTGCCGCCAAGCCGTCGCGACGTCCGTTTCGAGGAATGGGCGGAGCCAATTTTTTTGAGACGGTGCGCACGCACACGATTGTCGGATTTTTGCTCGATCCCGATGCGGGCGGAGACCCGAAAGGCGTCGGCTGGACCGTGATTGGACGTGACCGCGAGCACATGTTTCATGCGCCGTTCGGCTACTACGACAAAGACTACGCAGGCTGGCAGCCGATCAGTCCGGCCCCGGGCAAGGTGAACTCATGACGCCCGACATGCCGAAGTACAAGACGTCGGACGAAGTCGATTTTGTCGTTGTGGGTTCGGGCGCGGCCGGCGGCATCCTTGCGAAAGAACTTTCACAGAATGGTTTTCGCATCGTTGTGCTGGAGCAAGGTCCGTACATGACCGAAGCGGATTTTTCGCACAACGAAATCAAAGTTCTCAACCAGGATCTGCTGACGAATCATCCGAAGACGCAACCGAACACATTTCGCAAGACGGAGAACGAAGCTGCAAAGGTGCAGCGGACAATCGCCTATGGTCGGCTGGTCGGCGGGACGAGCGTGCATTTCACGGCGAATTTCTGGCGATTCCACGAGATCGATTTCATCGAGCGAAGCAAGGTCGGGCCGATTTCGGGTACGGGATTTGCGGACTGGCCGATCACATACGCCGATCTCGAGCCGTACTACACGAAGGTCGATTGGGAAGTCGGAGTTTCCGGACTGGCCGGCGCGAGTCCGTTTGATCCGCCGCGATCGAAACCCTATCCGATGCCGCCGCTGCCGACGAAGGGTTCCGGCGTCATATTCGAGAAGGCTGGGCGGAAGCTGGGATGGAATCCGTTTCCGGCGCCGATGGCGATTTTGTCGCAGCCGCGCGCGGGACGCAGCGCTTGCGTAAACTGCGGATTCTGCCTCGGATTCGGCTGCGAAGTCGGCGCGAAATCGAGTTCGCTGGCGGCGATGATTCACGTTGCCGAAAAAACGGGACGCTGCGAGATCCGGCCGAATTCCTACGTACACAAGATTGAGGTCGATGCGAACGGCCGCGCGACCGGTGCGGTCTATTTCGACGCGCAGCGAAACGTGCATTTGCAGAAGGCGAAGGCGGTTGTGCTTGCCGCCAACG
This sequence comes from uncultured Acidobacteriota bacterium, assembly GCA_963850795.1. GTDB lineage: Bacteria > Acidobacteriota > Terriglobia > Acidiferrales > UBA7541 > Acidiferrum. Next base: position 505,196 of record CAWKNS010000021.1, read on the forward strand.
GGGCCGAAACACCGCGCTTGCTGCTGCTCTCCGCGAATAAGCAATTTCCGAACGGCCTCGCGAATTCCAGTGGGCTGGTCGGCAAATATTTAATGTTCAATACGGGCGCCATTTCGGTCGGCGTATTTGAGGAGCCGATCAACGACTACAAAGGATTTGCGGTCAGCCGCATCATTCATGATTTTTACGAGCTAGATGCGCAGAAGGTCGGGTTTTACGGCGGCGGCGGACTCGATGCTCGATTCGATGTCACCCCCATCGGCTTTGCGATGGGCGGACTGCCACCTGGCTCGCCGCGCTGGGGCAAAGGATTTAAGGATGCGATCGCGCACAACTTCACGCGGTCGATGGAAATCATGTCGCACGGCACTTCGCTGCCGCTGGAGACGAACAATTTTTCGCTCGACCCCGATGTGAAGGACGATTGGGGATTGCCGGCGCTGCGGACGACATATAAGGACCATCCCGACGATTTGAAGCTGGCGACGTGGCTGAATGCGCGCGGGCTCGAGCTGCTCGATGCGGCGGGCGCGAAGCAGAAATGGTCGTTCCCGATCGAGGAGCAGTCATTTGCGGTGCATCTACTTGGGACGTGCCGGATGGGGAACGATCCGAAGACGTCGGTCATCAATGCGGATCATCGGACGCACGATGTGAAGAATTTGTTTTTGTGCGACGGGAGCAGCTTGGTGACTTCGGGCCGCGGGCAACCGACGATGACGATTGAAGCGCTGGCGTTTCGCGCGGCGGACCGGATCGGGATCTGGCGAAGCGCGGCGAAATCGCCTGACGGAAAATAGAAACTGGAAAATGGAAATTGGGAGAGCGGACTGAAGCTTCCAGGGATTCTTGTTCCCAAAGTGGGACGGTTAGGGGTATACCCCCTATGTTTTTGCTGAGAGTGAATAAGCTATTTTAAATCTGCGAGTTGCGGGGTCTACGGAAAACGGGAGTGCGCAAGCGTCTGCCGTTTGAATTGGTTACGGCGGTGCGAGTTCGAAGAGAGTGTCGTTAGAGTTCGGTTCCCGCCGTTCGCCGGCAGCTGAAATATGATTGGCGGGAAATAAAAAAGCCGGCGATTTGCCGGCTGTTCGTGCGTAGTTTTCTACCGGATCAGTATAGCAGAGATTGATGAGTAGTCAAATGATTACTAGAAGCCCGCGTTAGCTGGAGCGGCGAGTCAGGGACGACCAGGAATCGAGGATGGCTTGGGCCCAGGCGGGGCGGGTGCGTACCAGGCCGCGGGTGACCAAGAGCAAATAGAGGCCGAGACCGAGGGCGATGTCGATGAAGAGCATGCCCATGAACCCGAAGGCAACGTGGACCACGTGGGCCGGAGCGAGTTGGCCGATGACTTCGGCGACGGCGAGTAAGGCGAATCCTGCCAAGCCAATTTGAAAGAGGCGCTTGCCGCGGGGCTTGTTGCTGGACTTTCGGGTGGCCCAGCGGTTGAGGCGGGTATTCCATGCTGCCAGCGTCGATCCAAGATTTCGAAACACGCCGGGACGCTTTTGCGTCGGCTTTGCCGCTGGTGCAGGAGACGATGCGGCAGCCGGAATGGAACTGGCGGATGCCTGAATTTCCGCGGCCTTTCCTGATTCCACGGTGCGAACTCGAGCGGAGTCTACAGTTTGAGCGTCAGCTTGGGCTGCTCGCTTGGCGGCTTCTGCGACCCGGGCGCGGCGTGCTGCGCGCTTTTGCCTGCGAGCGGTTCGAGCGCTAACAGGGTTCGGCGTCGCGGCGGCGAAATGCTGCGCTGCATCGGCAACGGCGACATCGGCACTCACCATTTCGGAGGCGACCGGATCGGTTTCTTGTACGGCCGGTTCGAAGAGTCGCGCTTGGGCCTTGGCGCAGATTTTTGCGGCGGCGTCTTCAATCATGCGCGGCGTGACGCGGACGGTCTGGCGGCTGGCTGCGACCGACAAACCTTGCGCACAGAGCAGATTCACGAGGCGGGGAATGCCACCAGAACGCTCGTGCACGCGTTGAACGGCTTCCTGGAGAAAAATGCTGTCGGAGCGGGCGCCGGCGATGCGCATGCGGTGCTGGACGTAGTCGCGAGTTTCGTCCTGCGTGAGCGGCCTCGCGGTGCAGTGGACGACTTCAAGTGGCGTGCCGTCCTGATTGAGCGCGTGGATCTTGTTTCCGATGGATGGATGGCCGCAGAGAATGACTTGCAGAAGCTTTTCTTGGGTGGTCTGAAGCTCAAGCAGCGAGCGAATCTCTTTGAGCAGGTCGGTGGTGAGCATCTGCGCTTCGTCGATGACGAGAACGGCAAGGCCACCTTTACGGCGAACATCGAGCAGAGCTTTTAGCAACGCTTCGAGGCGCGCCTGACGACGTTGTGTCGAGCACTGCACGTCGAATTCGTCGAGGACGGATTCGAGGAATTCTTCGCGGGTCAGCGTGGGGTGGACGATGACGGCGGTCTTGATCTTGTGCTGGACGGCGGGATTGCCGTCGAGAAGGTGTAGCGCGGTGTAGAGGAGCGTGGTCTTACCGGTGCCGACTTCGCCGGTGAGCAGGATCATGCCTTTGCGATCGAGGATGCCGCGGGTGATGCGGCCGAGAGTTTCGTGCGCGTGACGCGTGCGATGGATATAGCGAGGATTCGGGGTGAGGCTGAACGGGTTCTCGCGAAGCCCGAAAAAGTCTTCGTTGACGATAGGTCCGCGCGGCACCGGCTGAATCCGGAGCGACACCCCAGCACCGAGCATGAGAGGAGAGCTCAAAGTAGAAGGCACACTTCTTTTCTTGGGATCGCGCGTCGTAGGACTGCTGCGGAAGTCTCGGGGGAAACCTACGGACCCAAAAACAGGCCGGGCCGACCCGAAACACAGGCTTGGACGCCGACGCGCAGGTACCGGGACCAGGTTCACCTGAGCGCTGCATGATTGAACACCATACCTGTCCTTGTGTCCATAAAGGAATTACCGGAGGGGGGCGATTTGTTAAAGACCAGTACCGGAGAGAAGGCGAGTTGGTTTCGGTTTTTGTTTGCGTCGAAAGACTGGGAATGGGCGGGTTGCGTCGTTGCGGGGAACAGGGCGGTTGGGGAAAATCCGCACCCTCCAAAGCTGAGGGTCCGGCACCCGGTGTGCTGTCCGGAAAACTGCATAAGATCTCGGGGTCCGGAATCGGGAATTGCTGGATGGCTTAGGGCGACTTGTAACAAATTCTCCCCGACCGTGTTCGGGAAACCAAGCGAGGGCTGGGTAGTTGTTCGTAAGTAGTTGAAAAGTTGGGCTATGCGGTCTCGCTATGCCGGAACGCGGCGTGCATCTTTCTTGGCCAATCCTCCAGGACCATCCTACGGTCCCAACGGCACAAGGAAGAACGTAAGGCTATGCCCACCTCTTCAAGGCGACACTCGCAGCGGGATCGCTCCACTTCTCAGGATAACCACAGATGTTTGGCTCAGTTTGAGCGGGCGGCGGAGCGCGGGTTCTCGATGGTCGAGCTGCTGGTGGTGGTGACGATCATTTTGATTTTGACGGCGGTCGCGTTGATCACGATGGTGCCGAACGTTCAGAGGTCGCACGCGAATGCCGGGATGGAAATGGTGCTTGGCGAAATGCGGCGCGCGCATGAGCGCGCGATCGATGAGCGAAGGATTTATCGCATGACATTTGTGGCGCCGAACCAGATTCAACTCGATGTGGGTCAGGTGGCGAATGTCGCGGCGACGATTACCGGAACGACGCCGGGATTTGCGCAGGCGCAGCTGCCGATGACGTTGCCGGACGGGATTCAATTTATTTGCGTTGGTGGGATACCGACAGGGGCGGGCACGGTTCCCGATGGGTTGGGATCCGGAGTGAACGCGATCGATTTCGATCTGGCGAACGGCGGCGGCGGAACGCAGGTTTATTTTCAACCGGATGGACGCGCGTTGGATGGAGCGAACCGGCTGAATGATGGCGTGGTTTACGTGGCGATTCCGGGGAATCTCAGTTCGAGCCGAGCGGTGACTTTATTTGGAGCGACCGGCCGTGTGAAGGGCTGGACATTTGCGACGCTGGGCGGAGCGCCGGGGTGGACGCAATGAGCGGGCGGGGGATTGGTGGAAGCGTGAAAGAAAGAGAAGAGGGGAACGAGGACGTGCTGACGCCTGGGCAAGCTGGGGCGCAGCGGTGCTGCGCCCCTACACGGACACGGAATCGACGGCGCGCGAGCGTTACGGCGAAGTCGGGATTCGGGATGCTCGAGGCGACGGTGGCGTCGGTCATCCTGGTGGTCGGGCTTGTGGGACTCGCGGGCTTGTTCAGCCAGTCGCTGACGTTTCTGCAGTACACGCGCGAGGATTTGATCGCAAAGCAGAAAGCGCGCGAAGCGTTGGAGAGCGTCTATAGCGCGCGGAACGACGGAACGATCGGGTTTACCGGCATTCAGAACGTGTCGAACGGCGGGATTTTCATCGACGGTTTTCAATCGCTGTTTTTGCCGGGAACGAACGGAATTATTGGGTCGAACACACAGACGACGATTCTCGATCGTCAGATTTTGCCGGGGCCGGATGGGATTGTCGGAACCCCAGACGATCAGATCATTCCGCTGGTGAACATGCAGCGACAGATTTTGATTCAGCCGCTGGTCGATTCCACGGGAAACATCAGCCCGGACGTTCGGCAAATCACGGTGACGGTGCAGGTGACGTCGCCGGGGCGCGCGGCGCGCAACTATACGGTGACCGGCTACATTTCGAGATTCCAATGAGGAATTTGATGATGCGCACGTCGCGGCAAAAACAGGCGGGATTCACGCTGGTCGAGTTGATGGTGGCGACGGCCGTTACGGTGACGGTTGTCGGCGGAGCGGTGTTGCTGTTCGCGCATTCGGTTAGGACGTCGGACATCAGCTTGAAGCATTCGGAAGTGCAGACCGAAGCGCGCGCGGCGCTGACACAGATTACGCGCGACCTTTCGCAGGCGGGCACGGGTGTGCCGCTGAATGGGATTGCGATTCCCTCGGCTGCGACGGGCGGCGCCGATCCGAATTTTGCGTGCGACACGTCGACGTGTTACACGACGGCCGATCCGGCGTATGGGCAGGGGATTTTGTACAAGGTGACGCCGGGAAATCAGATTGGGCCGACGCTTTCGGAAGCGAGCGACGCGATCAAGATTACGTATGTCGATCCGACGCTGGATTGGAGCGCTTATCAGGCGGCGACGATTGCGCCGGATGGTTCGAGTTTGACGATGCCGGCGGGGACGACTCCCGCGGTGACCGATCCGGCGGTGGGAATCACTGTGGGCGACGTGATTTTGTTGCAGAACGCGTATGGGTCGGCGGTCGGAATTGTGACGGGCGTTGGCGGGCTCACGATCACGTTTGGCGGCGATCCGTTGAATATCAACCAGCCGGCGGCGCCTGCGGGAAATATCAAGGCGCTGGCGACACCGGCGACGAATCCGGTGACGTATCCGCCGACGCAGGTTTCGCGGCTCGTGATGGCGAGCTATTTCATCCAGAAATTTACGGGCCCGAGCGGGCCGGACGCGCGATTGATGCGGCAGAGCGGAGCGCATCCGCCGGTGCCGGTAGCGGAGCACATTGAGGACTTGAAGTTCACGTACGACGTGATCGACCCGGTGACGAACGCGCTGACGGCGAATACGTCGACGGCGATCATCGGCACGCCGCCGACGGCGCAGCCGAACCAAATTCGGAAGATCAATATCAACGTGACCAGCAAAGCGTTTCGCGCGGACTTGAGCGGAGCGCAGAACAACCAACGGGTGAATCTGACGACATCGATTGGGCCGAGGAATTTGAGTTTTCGGGATCGGTATCAGTGAAGAGGGGAAGTTGACAGTCGACAGTTGAAAGTCGAAAGGGAAGAAGCCTTACCACAGAGTTCGCAGAGGACGCAGAGACAGAGCGAAGAAGAGTGAAGAGAGCTGTCGCGTGAGCGCGATGGCGCTGCCAAGGAGCAGGAGCGAGTTTATGGAGATGGGTTCGAAAATGTCGGTAGAACGGTGTGACTGCGGTGCGAAGGCGCGCAAAGCGGAGCGCGGGATCGCGCTGATTACGGTGCTGTTGCTCCTGACGCTGCTATCGGCGATTGCGGTGGCGCTGGTTTACAAGGTGAATCACGAGCAGCATTTGCAAGGAGCGGACTCGGGCAACACGGTGGCGTATTACGGCGCGGAAGCCGGCATGGAAAAGATGATGGCGGACCTTTCGCTGCTGTACGCACAAAAGGCCGCACCGACGAATTGCGATATCACGGCGCTGCAAGCGACGCCTCCGAACGCGGCGGCAGTTGGCACGACGTATCGCGAATACATCTATAACGTTCCTCCGCCGCCGGGCGGAGGGTGCGCGGCGCCTCCGACGAATGTGCAGACGATCAGCAGCGGCGCGAACGCGGGATTGCAGGCGCAGATCGTGCGAATGAATTTGCAAGTGACGGCGGATAGTCCGGCAGGAGATGAAGCGCGGCTGATTCGAAACGTGGAAATCGCAGAAATTCCGGTGTTTCAGTTCGGTGTGTTTTCGCAAAGCGATCTGGATTACTTCCCGGGGCCGAACTTTGATTTCGCGGGACGCGTGCAGACGAACGGGAATTTGTTCTTGGCGGAAGGCGGAGGGGCGAAACTTACATTTCATAGCCCGATTCGCGCGGCGGGCGATGTAGTGCGCGACCAGCTCGCGAACGGAGCGAACACACTCGCGCAGGGGCGCACGGGACAGGTGCTGATTCCAACGGCGCCGAATGGATGCGATGGCGGCCAGCCCGCTTGCCGAGACTTGCAGGTGAATCCAAACGAGGGCAGCTCGATTGGCGGTCCGACGGCGGCGTATTCGCCGGGTGGCACCGGCGCGGTGAATCCGGTCTGGAACACGATTTCACTGACCACGTACGCGGGAAACATTCTGAGCGGCACGACGGGCGCAAAACAACTTACGCTGTCGTTTGTGCAGCCCGGCGTTGGTCCGATCGAAATTATTCGCCGGCCTGCGCCGGCGGAAGCGCCGTCTTCGCTAACGGGTGAATCGCGGCTTTATAACCAGGCGCAAGTGCGCGTTTTGTTGAGCGACGACCCGAACGAATTGCCGGGAGGAGCGGGCGATCCGCAGAACATTCGGTTGGCGAATCTTCAGACCAATGGTGGCGCGCCGGATTATACGAACGGCGTTCCGGTTGCCGGCGTTGGGAATTCGTTCTTCGCGGAAGGCAAGAAGACGACCGTCGTGGATGCCGCGGCGGGAACGACGACGGTGGTCGCGGGCCCCGGCGGGGAAACGAACTGGAACACTGTGCCGACAACGCCGCCCGCGGGAGAGGCGACACTCGTTCCCGCGACGGCGCCTGTATTGGCGCCGACGGTGACCGTAGCGGGTACGGTGACGACGACGGTGCAGCCGTGGAATTTGTTGGACGGGTATTTGCGCGTTGAGATTCGAAATGGCGGCGGTGCGTACACGCCGGTGACAGCGGAATGGCTGCAGCTCGGATTCGCGCGCGGGGCGAATGCACTGTTCAACGGCGCACCGAATCCGGTGCATCCCAACGCGATTCTGATTTTCCAGCAACAAGCAGATCGCAACGGCGATGGGACGGCGAGCGCGGCAGAGCTTGTGACCGACGGCGGCACTGGGAGCACGATTACGGGGTCGGCGACGCGGAACAATTGGTATCCGATCAACATGTACGAGACGCGCGAAGGGGAATTTCGCGAGAATCAGCGCGTCACTGCGAATTGCAGCATCGGCGGCGTGCTGAACCTGGTCGAGATCGACGTGCGCAATTTGCAGCGCTGGCTGAATGGAACGATCGGCGCGAGCGGGCCGAACACGGAGTATGTTTCACAGAACGGATACGTTTTGTATCTGTCAGATCGGCGCGGCACGATCGTGGCAAATGCTGCGTTGGCGTATAAGAACGGTGAGTACGGATACGAGGATGTGATCAACCCGGGCTCGGTTAACGGCACGCCGGACAGCACGCTGACTGCGGGCGAGGACGTGAACGGAAACGGGATCCTCGACAACGCTGCGAAAGATTACATGGGGCTCGGATTCGGAGTGGTGCAGCCGGGCACGTTGCCGAACGCGACGGTGAGCTGTTTGGCGGTGGCGCGGCCGAACTGGGTTTCGGGGCCGCGGCACGGCGTGCGATTAGTGAACGGGTCGCTCGGGAATTTGCCGGTGCGGCCGGACAACGGGCAGGGCGGATTTACGCTCGCGAGCGAGCAGCCCGCGTATGTGCTGGGAAATTACAACGCGAATGCGGGAGGATTCGGGAATCCGCACGCGGCGGCGGCGGTGTTGGGCGATACGGTGACGCTGCTTTCGAATAACTGGACGGACTTGAACAGCTTCAAGAGTCCGGCGTCGGTTGCGGGGCGCGCGGCCGTGACGAGCTACTATCGGTTGGCGATTGCTTCGGGCAAAAATATCAATTTCCCGCAGCCGGGGTTTGCGGGCGTTCCGCAGGACTTCGGGACGGACGGCGGCGTACACAACTTTTTGAGGTATCTGGAGAATTGGGGCGGGCAAACGCTGAACTATGAAGGGTCGATGGTGAGCTTGTTCTACTCGCAGTACGCGACGGGAGTGTTCAAGTGCTGCGGCACGGTATATTCGCCGCCGACGCGCGCGTATGCGTTTGATACGGAATTTTTGGACATGTCGAAGCTGCCGCCGGGGACGCCGAAGTTTAGGGATGTGGTGAACGTAGGATTCCAGCAGGTTTACTAGCGGCCGTGGCGCTTTCGATCACGGCTAAATTCAGAGAAAAAACGAATCGCGCACGTGCTTACGCCTGGGCAAGCTGGGGCGCAGCAGTGCTGCGCCCGTACACAGAAAGTTGAAAATTAGGGGAGCGGCATGGCGAGGCGTTGGCGGGCGTAGTCGCACCAGGGGCTGGTGGGGTCGAGGCGGATGTAGTTCTGCCAGTGCTGGCGGGCTTCGAAGGCTGAGCCCAATTTGTCACAAACAAAAGCTAAGTTGTAATGCGCGTCGGCGTAGTTTGCGTCAATGCGGACGGCGATGCGCAGGTGGCGGCGCGCGGCTTCGAGATGGCCGAGCTCGTCGAGCACACTTCCTAGATTGAAATGAGCGACACCGTTATCTGCATCGCCCGTGACCGCGCGCAGGAAGCACGCGGAAGCGTTTTCGAGGTCACCCTGCTCGTAAGAGAGCATTCCTAGATTGATGAGCGCTTCGACGTGCGTGGGAACGATCGCCAGGACACGACGGTAGGCTTCGATCGCTTGCAGATGTGTCTCGGGGTCGGATTCGTATTGGAGCGCGAGCGCGAACCAATCGTTGGCGTTGCGCTCGGGCATAACGCGGACTTTGTCGCGAAGTTCGCGCGTGTCGAAATTCAGGACGAATTGGCCGGAGATGGGTTCGAGGTGGGCGCCATCGTGATCGACGATGACGTCGCGGCCGTTCGAAAGAATGCGCAGTTCGGTGAGCGGCTTTTCCACTTTCGATAGTTTTTGATTGAGGGCTGCAAGCGCGAGGCGCAGGCGATTGGCGGAGACACCGCTTTGGATGAGTTGCTTGGCGGTGCGCAGGCTGATCAGGTCGCGGAAATCGTAGAAATCCTCGCCGGCAGCTTTGCGGGGCGAAACGATGCCGGCCTTTTCCCAATAGGCGAGCTGTTTGTCGGTGATGTCGAGCAGGCGGAGGAATTCGCGCCGGGAGAAGCGGTCTGTGGCGGTTGCGCCCATCGATCAGGTGGCTCGCATTTCTGGCAAGCGCGTGCGGTGGCACGGAATGGTGTCGGCGCGGAACACGTTTACGGAGCTGACAAACAGAACTGATTGAATCTGGAAGCGACGAGGCTCCGCGGACACCCAAGGCTAGGAATACCACGCGGGGGATTTGGATGCAAAGGGAAGGGGAGTCGTTAGGCGGGTGATAGCGGCGAAGGAGCATGCGCACGCGATCAAGGAGGTCGTGTTGAAGCCGGGCGGAGCAAGCCCCGCCCCTACGGAAAGACGACGGGTAGGTTTGACCTCGATGATGTTGAATCTAAACCCGCACCCTCTAAAATGCGGAGGGTGCGGCACCCAAGAGCCACGTGTGCGGCCGAATGGGTTAGCCGGCGGAGGATTTTTTGCGCTTCTTTTCGGGGGCGGCGGCTTGAGCTTGGGCGGCGACGGCGCGCGTCGGCGGCTTCTTTCCTCCGGCGGTGGACGGGGTCTTTTCGGCGATGCTCTTCTTCAGCGCTTCCATCAAATCGATGACGGGAGCCAGCTTCGGATGCTCGGCCGTGGCGATCTCCTGGCCCTGGCGCTTGGCCTCGATCATCTTCTCCATGCTTTCCATGTAGTTGTCTTTGTACTTGCTTGGTTCGAACGGCGCGGCGAGGCTCTCGATGAGCTGCTCGGCAAGTTTTTTCTCGGCGGGCTTGGGCTCAGAGGCGGCGTCGATCTTTCCGTACTCGGCGACTTCGCGGATCTCGCTGGTGTAGAACATCGTGTGCAGCGTCATGCCCTTTTCGCGAGGACGGACGACTACGATGTGCTCGCGCTGATGCATGGTCAGCTTGGCGATCGCGGCGTACTCGGATTCGCCCATCGCGTCGAGCAGGAGCTGATACGCCTTGCGGCCCTCGTCCTCGGGCGTGACGTAGTACGAAGCGTCGAAATAGAGCGGGTCGATCTCATCGACCTTCACGAATTCCAGAATCTCCATCGCGCGGGCGGACTGCGGCTCGATTTTGTCGAGTTCGTCTTCATCGAAGAGGACGTATTGATCCTTCTCGTATTCGTAGCCCTTGATGATTTCGTTGCGCGGAACCTGGCGCTCGCACTGCGGGCAATAGAGCGGCATGCGAATGCGCGTCTTGCAGACGTTGTGGAGCTGATTGAGGCCGATGCGCTCGGTGCGCGCGGCAGAGAACAGCCGAATCGGGATGGAGATTAACCCGAAGCTGAGGTAGCCCTTCCAGACCGAAGTCGCCATTGCCGCTCCTTAAGTAGTGGCTTACGAGTTCTGCGGGCGCGCAGGGGTACCAAGGGTATTCGGCAAAAACCGAAGTGACAAGGCGAATACTGGGCGAAGCACGAATGAGTACATCCCTGGTTCTGGGCCCACTTAGAACGACGGGGTGGGGACGAAGTTGTTTCTTGCGAATCCAAAGTTTGTGGTGGTGTTTCGGCTGAGATCCTTCGCTACGCTCAGGATGACAGGCCTTTTGGGAGGTTGGGATGACGCACTGGGTATGGGTGCGAGGGGGCTAAGGTGTTGTGTCGCTAACGAGATATAGGAACTTTTACACACGGCGACAGTTACGCTTCTTGCAGCGAGCGGCGGCGCTAACATAAAATTGTAGTCTGAACGTCTCGGGTAGGGACGTTCCCCGCCAGAAGCCTGCGGTTCAGAAGTCGGATTTTTTATACTTGAGGTTGCCGCCCATTGCGGGTGGTCGCCTTTGGGCCGAAATCCGGCTGAGGTTTAGAAAACGAGGGATCGAGTGGCCACACCACTGGAAATGTGGGTCGAGGAGTCGGCGCGGCTCACCAAACCGGAGCGCATCGTCTATTGCGATGGGTCAGAGGCTGAAAATCGCCGGATCATCGACGAAATGCTGCGCGGGTCCGATTCGGTCACGCTCAACGAAAAAACTTATCCCAACTGTCATTTGCACCGCAGCAGCCCCAACGATGTTGCCCGCACCGAACACCTGACCTTCATCTGCGCTCCCGACAAAGACGACGTAGGCCCGACGAACAACTGGATGGATCCAGCCGCGGCGAAATTCAAGATTGGCGCGCTGCTCGATGGCGCGATGCGCGGGCGGACGATGTATGTGGTGCCGTACATTATGGGGCCGGTGAATTCGCCGATCAGCAAGGCGGGCGTGGAGATTACCGACAGCCCATACGTCGTGGCGAACATGCGAATCATGGCGCGCATGGGGAAAGTGGCGACCGATCGCATCGGGAACACGCGCGATTTTGTGCCGGGGTTGCATTCGCTGGGCGATCTCGATCCGACGCGGCGGTATATCGCGCACTTCACCGAAGAAAAATTGATTTGGAGCGTTGGCTCGGGCTACGGCGGGAATGCGTTGCTCGGCAAGAAATGTTTCGCGCTGCGCATTGCGAGCGTGATGGCGCGCGAGCAGGGCTGGATGGCCGAGCATATGTTGATCCTCGGCCTGGAATCGCCCGGTGGAAAAGTGACGTACATGGGCGCGGCGTTTCCGAGCGCATGCGGCAAGACGAATCTGGCGATGATGGTAAGCGCGCTGGAGAGTCAGGGCTATCGCGTCTGGACCGTAGGCGACGACATCGCGTGGATGAAGATCGGGGACGACGGATATTTGCACGCGATCAATCCCGAGGCGGGATTTTTCGGCGTAGCGCCCGGCACGGGCATGAAGACGAATCGCAACGTGATGGGCGCGTTGCGGCAGAACACGATTTTCACGAACGTCGCGATTACGCCCGACCGCGAGCCGTGGTGGGAAGGCATCGGCGGGCCGCCGCCGAGCGGCATGATCAATTGGAAGAATGAGCTTTGGGACACGTCGAAGGGGCCGGCGGCGCATCCGAACGCGCGCTATACGGTGCCGGCGCATCAGTCGCCGAGCATTTCGCCGCAGTGGGAAGCGCCCGGCGGCGTGCCGATCTCGGCGTTTATTTTTGGCGGACGGCGCGCGCGCGTTGCGCCGCTGGTCTATGAATCGTTCGACTGGCAGCACGGCGTGTTTGTCGGCGCGACGATGGCCAGTGAGACGACGGCCGCGGCGACGGGAAACGTCGGAATCGTGCGCCGCGATCCGATGGCGATGCTGCCGTTCTGCGGATACAACATGGCGGATTATTTCGGGCACTGGCTCGAGATGGGGAAAAAGATTCCGAAGCCGCCGAAGATTTTTCATGTGAATTGGTTCCGCAAGGGTGCGGACGGGAAATTTTTGTGGCCGGGATTTGGCGAAAACGTGCGCGTGCTGAAGTGGATTTTGGAGCGCGTCGAAGGGCGCGGCGGGGCGGAAGAGACGCCGATCGGATTTGTGCCGTCGCGCAACGCGCTCACGCTGGATGGGTTGAATTTGTCGAGCGAGACTGTTGACGAGCTGCTCGCGGTTGATCCGCAGGATTGGGAGCAGGAGCTGATCGATAGCAAAGAATTTTTGCAGAAGTTTGGCGCCCGGCTGCCGCGGGCGATTCGCGAAGAGCACGACAAGCTTTCGGGACGGCTGGGGCATTCCGCGGGCGTCGCGCGTTAGACCACATCAGACGCACGCCGACGTTCGTCCGCGCTCTTGCGCGGGGCTAATTCCAAACTTTCACTCTTTTCGTTTTAGAGGATCTTGCTGATTTCTGCGTCGATCGCGAGATGTGTCGCTGGAACGCCGTCGATGTGGTACTTCTCGCCTTCAGTTTCGGTGAAATCGAAAAAGCGGCTGATGTGGTAGTCCTCGTCGTAGTCGGTGAGGAGTTGCTCGGTTTCTGCCTTGCTTAGGCCAAATGCCGACAGTGGCACAGCGACTCCGAATCCGCCCGCGACGGATTGGTATTTGGCGACCAACTGCTGCAAGGTCATGATCGGTGCGCGACGCGGTTCAGCGGCCATGTTCGAGGCTCCTTGGGTTGAGTTTACTCCCGAAACCTTTTCCGCGGCGGGCGATTCTCATTAAAGGTAAACCGATGGGTGACGCCGTTTTTTGAAGCCGCGCGCGGTCCCGGTGTTTGGACCGAGCCCACAAATTCGCTACTATCAAGACGCGATCAAATTCGATGGAGGAATGACATGAGCATTTCCGTGGGACAGAAAGCGCCCGACTTCACGCTGCAAAATCAGGACAAGAAAGAAGTGAAGCTCTCGGACTTCGCGGGCAAGAAGAACGTGGTGTTGATGTGGTATCCGCTGGACTTCAGCCCAGTCTGCACGAATGAACACGCGTGCATGGTGAACGACATGAAGTCGTTCGACACGCTCGACGCCGAGGTGTTGGGCATCAGCGTGGACAGCCTGTGGGCGCACAAGGCGTTTGCCGACAAGATGGGCATTACGTATTCGCTGCTGGCGGATTTTCATCCGAAGGGCGCGGTGAGCGAGAAGTACGGGACGTATTTGGCGGACAAAGGGATTACCGGACGCGCGATCGCCATCGTGAACAAAGAGGGGAACGTCGCGTGGTTCAAGAATTACGACATTCCAGTCGTGCCGGACATCAAGGAAGTTGCGGCGGCGCTGACGCAGGTGAAATCGGCGTCGGCGTAGTTTGAAAATTTGGTTTGTGGGAATTGCGTGAGGGCACGGCGACGCCGTGCCTTTTTTTTTTGACGAGTCGTTACGCGCCGTTCAGCATCGCGGCTTGAAGCAAGGGCGCCAGAAACCACAACGCGAGAGTCAGAGTGCCCGCCGCGACTAACGGAATTCGAAGAGGCCCGGCTCGGAGCGCGCCAAGCACGATTGTGCCGACAGCAATCAGGGCAATCAGCACTTGGACCGCAATCACGCTCCAATGTTCGGTGACTGCCGGGATGTTTGTGCCGACCCACGCGAGCACCGTGCCGCTTGGGAATCCCGGAACGCGAAAGATAAATGCAATCGTCAGACAAAGTACGAGCGGCCAGGCGATCAAATGGTCTTTCGTTCGGGTGGACTCTTCCTGCGGCGCTTCGTGATCGACGGAAGGGAACGACCCCGGCTCGACCCGAAACGCCGGCGTATCCTCAGGCAGCAGGCGCGCCCAGGCAAACGCGAGCGGCGTGCCCGCTCCGATCAGCAGCGCTATCAACGTGGCAAACGCGAGACGATGGTCCATCGACAGATATGATGCGCGCGAGGCCGCCAGGATTTACTTGCCGGCGAGCTCGTTTTTCACGACGACTCCGCCCTTCATGACGAACTGCACATTTTCGAGCAGCTTTACGTCGGAGGTCGGATCGCCCGACTGACGGCGATGACGTCGGCGAAATGTCCGGTTTCGATGGAGCCGACTTTGTCGGACCATCCAATCAAATCGGCGGCCTTGATCGTCGCGGCCTGGATCGCGTCGGTCGGCTTCATGCCCCATTCGACCATCTTTGCGAATTGTCGCGCATTGTCGCCGTGGGGATAGACGCCGGCGTCGGTGCCGAACGCGATCTTCGCGCCCGCCTGGAAAGACTTTTTGAAATTTTCGCGCTGCGTGCGGCCGACTTTCTTTTCCTTTTCGATCGATTCCGGCAGCATCCCGGACTTCGCGCCTTCCTGCCAGAATGAAATCGTCGTTGTAGATGTCGAAGACGAGATACGTGCCGTGCTGCTTCGCCAGCGCGATGCCTTCGTCATCGATGAAGCTGCTGTGTTCGACGGAGTCGATGCCGGCGTTGATGGCGTCTTTGATCGATTGCGTGCCGTGCGCGTGCGCGGCGACTTTGCGGCCGAGTTTGTGCGCTTCTTCGACGATCGCTTTCAACTCTTCCAGCGTGTATTGCGGCGTGCCCGGCTGATCGCCTTTGCTCAGGACTCCGCCGGAGGCGCAGACCTTGATCACATCGGCGCCGTATTTCACGGTTTCGCGCACTTTCGCGCGCGCCGCCCACGGGCCGTCGGCGACGCCTTCCGCGCGATGGTGAAATTCATAGGCGAGGAGATTGTCGTCGCAGTGTCCGCCTGTGATTCCCAACGGCGGCCCCGACACGATCATGCGCGGGCCTTCGATCATTCCTTCGTTGACTCCGTCGCGCACGGCGACGTCGGTGTAGCCGCTCGCTCCCACATTTCGAACTGTTGTGAAGCCGGCGTGCAGCGTTACGCGAGCGTTTTTGACGCCGTGCACGGTTTCTTGCGCAGTGGAAATGCCGAGAGAGGCGTAGCCGCCGTCGCTGGGGTCGCCGGTGATGTGTGTGTGAACATCGATCAAGCCGGGCAGGCAGGTCGCGCTCGAGAGATCGATGATCGTCACCCCGCCGGCCGCCATCGGCGAACCTGCGGGACCGACGGCGGTCACGACGCCGTTTGCGTCGAAGACCACGACTTGATCGTTGAGAAGTTTGCCGGTGCGCACGTCGAGCAGCTTGCCGCACTTCACGGCGCCGCCGTTCTTCGGCGTCGTCGCGGCTTTTTCTTCCGGCACGGCCTGAGCGCTCGGCACAGATAGGATGGCGGCGCACGCCACGATTGCCGCGACACTCACACCGCTCAGAAATTTACGCATTAGCTCCCCTAGTGGATCGAATGTTGATCAGTCTTTTTCCGTCGATCAACAAAGCGACGGGAGCATACCTCTAAGCCCGACGCGTTGAAAAGGGAAGAAGCCTGTAGGGCGAGGTGTGCAAGCCCAAAACAAAAAGGGCAAGCCCGGAGGCTTGCCCTTCCAAATTGCCGACTTGAAACTGTTCCTGCGATTCGACGGAAAGCGCGCTTACTTCTTTGCCGCGCCCGCTTTCGCCGCGGCGTCTGCGTACTTCTTCGTGAACCGCTCGACGCGACCCGCAGTATCGATCAGCTTCTGCTTACCCGTGAAAAACGGGTGGCAGTTCGAGCAAATTTCGACCTTCAGCATGTCGCCCTTGATCGTCGACCGCGTCGGGAACTGATTGCCGCACGCGCAGTGCACGGTGACGGCGTGGTAGTCGGGATGAATGCCGGCTTTCATGGTGATGCTCCAGTCTGTCGCGTCCGGTCTGCGCGGGTTGGTGAGTCGATGCTACAGCCGCGTCGCTAGGTCGCGAGACAGCCTTAGATTATACGACAGGCTCGCAGGATTCCAAAACTTGCATTTGGAGCCGGCTCATCGACTTACGAACATTGATCCTAGGAGATCAGCGCTCAAAACGTCCAGCGCGTCGCCGCCTGCACGAAGTCTTCGGCGTGCTCGTCCTGCCCGAATGCCACCTTCGGCTCGATTCGAAACACGCTGCCGCCCGACGACTCCAGCAGCGGCAACAACTTGCCGCCATACTTCTTATCGTAGACCTCGCCTATCCGCTTCCATTCAGCACGATCTGTGATTTCGGTAGCGGTGCCTTCGACGATCACCGCCTCGTCGGCCTTCTCCGTCCCAAGCGCGCAATACGATTGAGCCGCGATGTTCTTCGCCTTGCGCGTCTTCGGCCCCGTGCTGAACCAAAACGCGCCCTCCCACCAAATGCCCCAAATCACCATCAGGTGCGGCCGCCCATCTGGCCTAGCTGTCGAAATCCAATAATTGTGTGATTGTTCGAGCCGCTCCACAGCCCATGTCCACGGCTTCAGCGCCGAGAGATCATCGGAAGGTTTGCTGATCGCATCGGGCCAGTGCGGACGCCCAACTTTCGGCTCGCTCATAGCGACTCACCTCCCGAGCCTAAGTAGCACGAATATCGACACCCGTGCCTAGCGATGATTGCGTTTGAAATTTGTAGCCTGAGTGATGAAAGAGGAAGCGCTAAGCAGTTCAGCGGCCAGCACGCGCCTACGAAATAAACGCGCACCCGATGCGATACCCGCCCTGCTTGGTGAGCTGCGACCAGATCGGCTTCAGGCTCACACGCACCGGCGGCAAAATCGGCACATGCAGCACCGCCAGAATGCTCGTCGGCAGCGATTCCTGCTTGTCGAGCTCAATCGCCACGCCGCCAAATCCCAGATCGACAACGCGCGCACGCTTGGTGGTTTGCTCGCCGAGCATCGCGTACGCGTTCGTCCCGATCATCGATACTCGTTCAGCTTTCCGCTGCGCCGTATAAAGCGCCTGCGAACTCGCCTCGGTCGCCACAGGTTTCGCAGCGGCCGGCGGCGCAATTTCTGCCGTGCCCGCGGCAGCCGAAGCGGCCATCGTCGCCTCGGGCTTCTCAACCGGCCGATGAAATTCGATCGAAATCGGCGGAGCTGGACGCGCAGCACTCTCGGTCGTCGTTGGAGCCGCTGGCGCAGGAGGAGCCGAAACCGCAGGCCGCAACTTGAGGCGTCGGCGGCACGGGCGCCGCAACAGGCCCAGCCGCGCTCGTTACCGCCGGCCCAAGCGCCGGTGTACCCGCAGGCCGCGTTTCACCGCTGCCCAATTTCCGATGATTCGCATGTTTCAGCCGATAAAGCCGCTCGTCCGCGACGCGAATCAGCTCATCTGCCTGTTCGCCGTCCAGCGGAAATGTCGCGACGCCGTGATCCATGCTCACCGAAACCGTCAGCGGCAATGCCGCCAGCGTCTCGGCGAAAACCGTTTCAATACGTCGGCTCAGCGCCAGCGCCTGCATCCGCATCCGTCTGCGGTAGCAACACCGCAAACTCGTCTCCGCCGATACGAAACGCCGAGTCCGAAGTGCGCAGCGCCTTCTTCAAAGTCGTAGCCGCCGCGCGCAAAACCTCATCGCCGCCCGGATGCCCATGCTTGTCGTTCACTTCTTTAAAGCGGTGCAAATCCAACATCACGAGGCCAAGCGGCAGCCCATAGCGCCGTGCCCGGTTCAATTCTTTTTCGAAGCCCTCGCCGAACAGCCGCCGGTTATACAGCCCCGTCAGCGGATCCGTAACCGCGTTGACCTGCAAAATTTTCAGTTCGTCGTATTCCAGAACGATCGGCACGCGAAATAGCCCGGCCGATGTCAGCACATCCATCAAGGCCGTTTTGAGCGCGACCTGCCGGCCCATGTGGTCGGTCAGCTCGCGCCGCCGCGTCATGGTCTCATCCCATAGCTGCACGCACTGAGTCTCGCGAAGATCCAGGTGGGTGATCGCGCGTATATATCGCTGGAGAAATTGTCCCCGTGCAACTGCGTCCAGGCCGTCCAATGTCTCGGCTAGGAGTTCGAGGTACGAATCCTCGATTGGCAAACGGGTGGGGGCGCCGCCAAGGTTGGGCATCTAGGTATACACCTAATAGGTTTGCCTGTCCCCGCGGGGGTTGGGGAGGTAAGCAACTCGCTTGTACAACGGGAGCAACTGAGAGTCCATCCGTATTTCGGCCTACGATATATCGTACTGGAAGGAATAGCCATCCTAAGCCCCGGAGTCCGCTGAAAGGATTAGACTTAGCGGCAACACACCCTGTGGGAAAGTCGTTGGATAAGTCCCGACCCAGCCTTCGCTACCTGCAATCCCGACCAAAACAGGGCCGGGAGTGGCATTAATTTACTCAAGCGGCCGCAGGAATTCCAGTCCAAACAGTCGGGTATCGCCAACGACCTCCTGTCGGAGCACTTTCGCCGATATAGGAGGTGTTTCGTTCGGTACCAGGCTCGAGGAGGTCGGCGATGGGGCTGGCACGGTCAGCTGGACCACCTGGTTCTCGCGCAGCATGTGCGCCGACGTGATGCACGCGCCAAACGAGCTGATATTGAGTGTCTTGGTCAGCTCGATAAACTCGACTCCAGACGGATCGGCAGCACGCAAGAAGACGGGCACTTGCAACCTGATCCGGGGCGAGCGCCGCTGCTGGCTATACTCCAATTGCTGGCCTTTCTGGGTATTTTGAGTTCTCAATGGGACATTCCCGTAGTACTGGCGCACTAGTACGGTTTTGCGTGAAATAAAGCATATTTACTGCCACAAAACACGCCTGTTGACGCCCAGTTAACTCGTTTAATTTCATATACGTACTGCCAGTTCCAATCTTTTTCCACTCGGTACCCTCGGTACGAACGCAAACGAAGGCACCTTGTTTTCCTTATTTGTGCAAATGGAACGTATTTACCATTGACACTCTGAGAAGCGCTCTGCGACCATGGCAACTCGCCGCGAGGGAAAATTTTTTCCCTTGGCCCAGTAACTCAGTTTAGCCGACCTTACGACACGACCTAATGGGTGGACGAACCTTAGCTTCGACCTTATCCGAGCCGCGCACGCCGAACGCGCCCGACATTCCTCTGTCGCACGTCATTCGACTTCTTGACACGGTCGACCGCTCTCTCCTCGTTTCCGAGAGAAGCGGCAGAATCGTATTGGCTAATGCCCGCGCGAGAAAGTGTCTGGATTCCGTTGGGCTCGCCGACTACGCTCGATTGAGCCTATTTACCGATATTTTGCAGACCGATGCAAAGAAAATTTTTTCGGCCATTGAGGCCGGCGAGCAAGAGGTAAAACTCCAGCTCCAACGTGGCGAGAAACGCACGAAAGCAAGTGTGCAATGGCTCGCCGATCCCGATTGGTTGCTCATCGAGTTCGAACTCCCGCCTCCGGGCACACAAACGCCGCCCGACCCCGCGACGCAGATCACCGTCCAGGAATTATTGCAGGAACGCGAGATCACCTATCGCAATTTGCTCGCTGCGTATTTGAAATTGCAGGAAGTCAATCGCCAGAAGACGGTTTTCCTCGCTTCCGCCGCGCACGAACTGAAAACGCCGCTCGCCGTCATCAAGGGCTATTACGACCTATTGCTCACCGGCTCGCTCGGCCGCCTCTCCGAAAAGCAGCGCGACATTCTCGAAGAATCGAAAGAAAGCTGCGAGCGCCTCGTGCGTCTCGTCTCGATGTTCTTGAATTACTCCGCGCTTGAAAGCGGCAAACTGGTTTTGCAACTTCGCGAAAACGATCTGCGCGATTGCCTCGACGAAACCGCCAAGCGATGGCAGGAGGCGTTCCAGCGCAAGGGCGTTCGCCTCGACGCTTCATTCGATCCGTCCATCCCGAATTTCCGCTTCGACTATCAAAAAGTCCAGCAGGCCGCCGCGAATCTTCTCGACAACGCTTTGAAGCACACTCCCGCCGGCGGCTGCGTCTCGTTGCGCGCTATGCCGCACTTCTGGGAGCGTCGCGTTTCCGAAGCCATTCCTTCGCAGGAGCGCCGCCGGTTCCGCCTGCCGCGCCCCAACAGCGTCGAAGTCTCCGTGAAAGACACCGGCCCCGGCATTTCGGCCGAGCATCACCAGGAAATTTTCGAAGATTTCGTCCGCGTCGATCGCAACACCACTGGCATGGGCCTGGGCCTCGCGATCGCAAAACGACTTGTCCAGGCGCACCGCGGCAAAATTTGGGTCGAGAGCGAAACGAAGGACGGCAGTAAGTTCACTTTCTTGTTGCCCATGGATCAGACCTGAGACGGAAGACCTGACACGAACGATTTTCGCTGTATCGCTTTGACTGTGCCCGAGCGTCAGCAGATTCACAGGGAGAGGGAAATGGCGGTTAAAGAAAAGATTCTCGTAGTAGACGACGAACCGAGCATTCGCAAATATCTTCAGACTTTGCTCGAGGTGGACGGCTTCGACGTCGAAACCGTCGGCTCCGGCAAAGAAGCTCTCGCCAAAATCAGCGATGGCGATCGCCCCGACTTCATCATTCTCGACGTGCTCATGCCCCAGATGAACGGCATCGACGTTCTTCGCGAACTCATGCAGCTCGATCGCACCCTCAACGTCGTTATGCTGAGCTGCTCCAACGAAGTCGGCACGGTCGTCGAAGCCATCCGTATCGGCGCGCACGACTACCTCACCAAGCCATTCGAAAAGAGCGATCTCGACGCCGCGATGCTCAAGTCGCGCCAGAAAAAGCATCTCACCCAGGAAAATCAGGCTCTCCGCGATTATTGCGACCAGGTCACCGAGGATCTCAGCTTCCTCGCCGCCAGCCCGCAGATGGTTCGCATCCGCCAGCAAATCCTCCAGATCGCGCCCGTCGATGTTCCGGTATTCATCTGCGGCGAAAGCGGCGTCGGCAAAGAAGTTGTCGCGCGCATGATTCACCTGCGTTCCAAGCGCCGCAATCAAGCCTTCATCAAGGTCAACTGCGCCGCTCTCCCCGGCGAACTTCTCGAATCCGAGCTTTTCGGCTTCGAACAAGGCGCCTTCACCGGCGCGCATCGCGCCAAGCCCGGCAAATTTGAACTCGCCAACAAGGGCACCATCTTCCTCGACGAAATCGCCGAGATGAGCACGCACCTTCAGGCGAAGCTCTTGCACGTTCTCCAAGATCATCAATATTCGCGTCTCGGCGGACGCCACATGGTCGAAACCGACGTCCGCGTTCTCGCCGCAACCAACGTTGATGTCCAGGAAGCCATGAAGACCGGCCGCTTCCGCGAAGACCTCTACTATCGTCTCAATGTCCTCTCGATCCTCGTTCCGCCACTGCGCGAACGCGCCACCGAAATTCCGCTGTTGTTCCGCCACTTCCTCGATAAGTACAGCGAGAAATTTGGCAAGGGGCCGATGGCTCCGTCGAAGCACCTCCTCGATGCCGCTGCCAACTATCCGTGGCCCGGCAACCTGCGCGAACTCGAAAACTTCGTCAAGCGCTACGTCATTCTCGAAGACGACGAAGGCAGCCTCCGCGAGTTGATCGAGATGTCGGCTTCCCGTCAGCGCACCTCGCCGCGCCAGGAAGTTACCGTCCCGCGCGAACAGGGACTCAAGGCGCTCGTTCGCGGTCTCAAAGACGAAGCCGAAATGGAAGCTATTGCCGACGCGCTCGAGAAGACGCGTTGGTGCCGCAAGGACGCCGCCAAGATGCTCGGCATCAGCTATAAAGCGTTGCTATACAAGATGCGGCAGTTTAATCTGGATACACCTCGAACGCGGCGCTCCGCTGCTCCGGCTGCGGCCGAAGAGGTGGCGCCGGTCGGTGCGGTTCGCGGCGAATAGCCGCCACCCGCATCGCGACGTTCGAAGCCCGGTCGAAGGTTCGACCCGAACCATTGCCTCGCGGAATCCCCCCGCGCTAAACCCAGGCTCTGTAGGGTTTTGCCGCCGCCCTAGCCCCGTGCGGATTAAGACCCATTGCGCCAAGTTTTCGATGGCGTGAATCATGCGTTTCTTGTATTGTCACGCAAATCGGAAATGTGAATTACCGGTGAAGGCCCCCACGCCATTTCAGGTGGAATGCGTGCGGGTTACGAATGAAATTGTTCGTTCATCGGTTGTGCCCAGTCTTCGCAGAGACCTTGGCTTTATCGATCGGCTGCGTTCGAATTTCGTCTCCCACGAGTTCGTCGCTGCTAAAATCCTGAGGGAAAGGGGCGCGGTCGCATCCAGCGTGGCCGCGGGCGGAGTGGAGGATGAGTATAATGACCGAACGTCGAACCGCTCGACGTTATGACCTCTCGCTGCCGGTGATCATTCGCGTACCGGCCGAACGTCTGCCCGACTCTCAAAAGGGCAAAACGCGCGATGTTTCCACGCGTGGCCTGTATTTCGTTCTCGATCAAGATCTTGAAGCCGGCTCCGAGCTCGATATCACGATGACACTGCCGGCCGAAATCACCCATGGTGGTGAGGTTTTTGTTCGCGCGCTCGGCAAAGTCGTCCGCGTCGAACGCCGCATGGAAGACGGCAGCGCCCGCCTCGGCGTGGCTGCTGTGATCGAACGCTACGACATCATCCGCGGCGAAAACGGCCGCGTCTAACCGCGCCTCTAACATTGAATTCGAGACTGGCCTTTGGGTGCTGCCCTACAGGTTAAGAGGGTGCGGGTTTAAACTGAACCTCATCGTCGCCGACGCGACGACTACCCCGTAGCCGCGATCATTCCCAGATCGCGGGTTCAATGCAACATCATCAAACTTTCAGCCATCGGCGCCGTTGTTGTACGGGTGCAGCACTGTTGCGCCCCAAGTCCTCAGGCTGCCGACCATCTTGCCGGCTGTAGCAACTGTCCTGGGACACCACGGCTCACCCCAGGGGGGGGCGTGCTGCGCCCCTCAACGCTCCACGGCCAACTCCTTGCCCTAAGCGGAAAACTTTGAGCCATCGCTTGAAGTACTACCCGTCCTACCAAAAACCTGCTCTTTAGTCCTAGAACTGGCCTTCCGTCCAGTAACCCCAACTGGCAGAGCGGTTTGCGATTCCAGAGTTCTTCCCACACCCTCCATCCCATTCAAAACATTTGTGGTTATGTGTGTGCTCATATCCTCGGCATCAGCGACTAGGCTCTTCCGGGGGATCCCGAGTATGGCTGTGACAGCACTGGCAAAGGCGACCTTCAAACCTGCCCTTTTGCCCTCAGAAGACGTCATCTTCGGCCGCTCTGCCGCTATGCAGCCCATCCGGCAGATGGTTGCCAAGGTCCTCTCCACCGACCTGCCCGTCCTCATCCAGGGCGAAAACGGCACCGGCAAAGGCCTCATCGCCCAATACATTCACGCTCGCTCACGGTTTGCCTCTGGCGCCTGCATTAAAGTGAACTGCGCCGCAATCCCGGGTCCGCTCCTGGAAAGCGAACTTTTCGGCCACGAAAAAGGCGCTTTCACCGACGCCAATTCCGCCAAGCCGGGTTTCGTCGAACTCGCCAACAACGGCACGCTTTTCCTCGACGAAATCTCCGAGCTCGATCTCAGCCTCCAGGCCAAGACGCTTCAGCTTCTTCAGGACGGCACCTACAACCGCATCGGCGACACCCAGGAGCGTCGTTCCAACACACGAATCATCTGCGCCACCAATCGCCATCTCCCCGATGAAATTGGCGCCGGCCGCTTCCGCCAGGATCTCTTCTACCGCATCAACGTCGTCACTCTGAACCTGCCGCCACTGCGCGAACGCCGAGAAGACATTCCATCGCTGGCCAACTATTTCCTCACGCAACTCAAGGCGAAGTACGAGCGCGAAGCCCCTCCTTTCTCGGAGGAAATGCTTCAGGCCTTCACCCACCAGGAATGGCGTGGAAATGTGCGGGAACTTGAAAATCTTGTTGCCCGTTATGCTATCTTAGGCGGACTTGATCCCGTTGCGGCGGACCGAACTTTAAAACGTCCGTCGATTATTCCCTTGAAAGTTTCGGTGGACGGAACGGTTTCGCTGAAGCATATTGCGAAACAAGCTGTCCGCGAAATGGAAAGCAACGTGATCTTGCAGGTTTTGCGAGAGAACAAATGGAATCGTCGCAAAGCTGCAACTGTTTTGAACATCAGTTACCGGTCCTTGATTTACAAAATTCAGGAGGCTGGGCTTTCCCAACGGCAGCATCGAAAAAGCATTGAGTCGCCTGTAGCATCGGCGCGCAACGCAGCCGCGTTGCCGGAGTAGCCGAGAATGTCCCCCGCACGGCGATTACTTTATAAGCGTCCCGCCGGATGCGTTTTCGCATCTAACACATGGGGCGTGCGCGAAAAAAATTTAACCTTTGGTGTGAATGATTTTCCGTTCTCCATGCGGATGTCTCATTTTGCTCCCGCAGTTTTCGCGGGGAGTACACATCAAAGCGACTGAACACAATGCGTTTACGCCGTCACCCGGTGTTTGTTGTAAAATTGGCTGTCTGGTAAGAAAAGTGCTCTTTTTGTAGCTGGTTCAATCTGTCCGCAGTCCGCTGGAAAATTAGTTTCGCCGCAGTTTCGCAGTGCGAAGTCGCTGTTCGGGACCCCTGGGAGATCGATTTGTACACGGCCTTTTATCAACTCAAAGAAGAACCGTTTCGTCTCACCCCTGACCCCAGATTCCTTCATCTGGCTGACCCGCATCGCACTGCGCTCAAAGTTCTTCTGCAAGGCGTTTTGCAACGCAAAGGTTTTACCGTCGTCGCCGGCCCGGTCGGCACAGGAAAAACAACTCTCCTTCACACTGCTCTTCAAATCCTCACCGAAAAATCCGAGGGCCGCGGCCGCCTCGTCTCCGCCTTCCTCGTCAATCCGACGCTCGCGCCGAGCGAACTGCTCGAAGCCGTTCTCGAAGAATACGAAATTAATTGCACCGCCACGAGCAAGCCGCGCCGTCTCGCCGCTCTTCACCAGATGCTTTTCCAGACGCAGCAGCAGGGCGGCACCGCGATCCTTCTGATCGACGAAGCTCACCTCATGAGCGTCGAACTGCTCGAAGAAATTCGCTTGCTCGGCAACACCGATACCTATCAGGAAAAATTGCTTCAGATCGTTCTCTGTGGTCAGCCCGAACTTTTCGCTGTTCTTCAGCGCCCTGAACTGCAGGCGCTCCAGCAGCGCATCGCCAGCACGTGTTTGCTGCGTCCGCTCAGCCTTCCCGAAGTTCGCGCGTATATGGCCGAGCGTCTTCACGCAGCTGGTTTGCGCGGCTCGAGCCCGTTCACTGGAACCGCCGTCGAAGTGATCCATCGCCTTACGGGCGGCGTCCCGCGCCTCATCAATTTGCTCTCCGATGCGTGCTTGCTCGTCGGCTTCGAACTCAAGCGCAAACAGATCGATCAGTTCCTGGTCGAGCAAGCGTCCGAAGACGTGCTCGGTTTGCTGAAGGGCCCGTTCGCCCCCGGCGGACTCGGCACCGCTGCCGCGAATTCCGATTCCCGCAGCCGCGACGAAGCCCAATCCGAGGAACCTGCTGCAAGCAAGTGGGCCGCACGCCCGCAAGCCCGCGCTGCCGCAGCCGCCTCTTCCGACGGTGCGACCCTATCCTCTACCGCGACCGCTACTTTGGCCGCCGAAGAGCGCCGCGCCGCCAAGCCCTCCCAGCGCGACGCCAATTGGACCAAGTCCACTTTCGACAACCTCATTGACGCCCTAAAGCACGGCCGCGCCACCGCCCGCGAATAACCCGGCTGCACCTCCAACCTATCTCTCGAATCAGGCCTTTGGGTGCCGCACCCTCAGCTTTTCAGAGGCTGCGGGTTTAGATTCAACCCTGTCCGCACCACTACGACGACCACCCTGTACTCGCGATCGTTTTCCCAGATCGCGGCGTTTTGGTTCAAATCGCCCACATTTCAACGAATTCCCACCAATCCCGCCATTCGAATCCCCGGCTTACCCCCTGAAAAAGCATCCCAAACGTTACGTAACAATTCGACAACACCTTCCCGAAACCTGCTTGCCCAGTACTGACCCTATCCCCTACATTGAATCTACAGTGGCTACGAAACGCGCTACCACCAAGCTATCCGTCTGCATCCTTTCGCCGCACCCTCTGGTGCTGAGCGAGTTCGAGCGTTTGCTCGCCAAGCCTCAATTCAAGGTCACTTCAAAGCACCTCGAATCGACCTTGGCTCCCGATCTGCGCAATCTCGAACCGCCGCAGGCACAGGTTTACGTTATCGATGCGCATGCCGCGCGTCCTGCGACCGGCGCGCTGCTCGCCAACATTTTGGAGCGTTTTCCTGAGGCTCGTCTGATCGTCGTCGGCGAGCAGCTCAGCGACGCCAACAGCTACTCTTTGCTGCGGCTCGGTGTGAAGGGCCTGCTGACTTACGTCGAAGCCCGCGAACAGCTTGTGCGCGCGCTGCCGTTGGTTGCGGTCGGTGGATTCTGGGTCCCGCGCTCTGTGCTTTCCGGCTTCGTCGATTCGATTTTGACGGGTCAGGGCCGCCGCCTGAAGACCGACACGGTCACCAATCTTAGCCGCCGCGAACAGGAAGTTCTCGATTCGCTGCTCGAAAATCTCTCCAACAAAGAAATCGCCAGCAAGCTCAACATCGCCGAGCGCACGGTGAAATTTCACGTCTCGAACTTGCTCAGCAAGTTCGGTGTCCGCCGCCGCGCCGACCTGATCCTGCTGACGTTCCAACGCCGCATGGCGCCCGTCGCCTAATTTCCCGCCGCTATAAGATTGTCATCCTGAGCCGTCTGAAAGACGGCGAAGGATCTCAGCGTTCAACTTCACCGACCAACTTAGGACGACCGCCGCACTCGCTCAGTGCAACACACTCAATCCGTGAATCTGTACTTGATGATGCACCACAGCGCCTGCACGCCGTCTTTCCAGGTGATCTTCTTTCCTTCTTCGTACGTTCGGCCGGCGTAAGAAATCGGCACCTCGTACACGCGCCAATCCTTCTTCGCAATCTTCGCAGTAATCTCGGGCTCGAAACCAAAGCGGTCCGAACGCAATTCGATGCCGTTCAAAACTTCGCGCCGGAAGACTTTGTAGCAAGTCTCCATGTCGCTGAGCTTCAAATTCGTAGCGATATCCGACAGCAGTGTCAGCGCCATGTTCGCGACGTAGTGCCAGAAATAATGCACGCGCTGTGGCCCGCCCAAAAATCGCGACCCATACACGACATCCGCGCGGCCGTCGATAATCGGCTCAAGCAATTTCGGATAATCCCGCGGGTCGTACTCGAGATCAGCGTCCTGCACCAGCACGATGTCGCCGGTGACTTGCGCGAATCCCCGCCGCAACGCCGCGCCTTTACCCTGGTTTTGCGGTTGAAAGAAAAATCGCAAATCGCGCAACGGAATCGGATCGCCGCCGTCAGAAGCCGGAGCCGTCTCGTCGCCTTTCGCCCGCAGCTCCGCCATCGTCTTCAGCCGTTGACGCGTCCCGTCGGAAGAGGAATCGTCCACAATGATGACTTCCTTGCGCACAGTGGTTTCCAAGACGCGCCGCAAAATTTCGTCGATCGTGTCTTTTTCGTTGAAAACAGGGATTACCACCGACACTTTCGGATCGGTCAGCGCCGACGGATTGTTTCTTCTGCGCGCCATGGGTTGGCCCGATTGTATCGGCGCATCTGGCGGTGAGTAAAGTTGACTAGTATCCGCGGTAATCATCGCACGAGTTAGATGCTCCTCAGGTGAACTCTGATTGTGCAACTCCGCTGACATCGGAGCCGATCGTTCTGACAATCCCGATGCTGGCTCCGCGCGGCTCGAATCTTTCACGGCTTGGGTATACCCGCTATCATACTTGTGTCACCCCATGCCGACGTTCCACATTGAGCAGTTCGGTTGTCGTGCTACACAAGCCGACGCCGCGGCCATTGAGCGGCAACTCCGAGCGCAAGGTCATGACCTCGCCTGCGCGCCCGCCAACGCTGACGTCATCGTCGTCAACACCTGCACCGTAACCGCTGCTGCGGATTCTCAAGCTCGCGATGCCATTCGCAAACTTCATGCCGCAAATCCCGGCGCAAAAATCATTGCCACCGGCTGCTATGCCCAGCGCGCTCCCGAAGAATTGGCCGCGCTCGCCGGCGTCGTCCACGTCGTCGGCAACTCCCACAAGCCCGAAATCCCCGATCTCGTAACGAGAATCGCTCCACTACCCTCGGCATCGTCACAATCGAGTTTCGTTTCGCTGGATGCGATCGACGCGCCTCCGAAAATTCTGACCGCCAGCATTTTCGATCGCTCGGAATTTCTCTCGGCACCAGTGCTCGGTGGCGAAGCGAATCACACGCGGCCGACTCTGAAGATTCAGGACGGCTGCAATCTGCGCTGCTCCTACTGCGTCATTCCGTTCGTGCGAGGGAAGAGCCGCAGCATGCCGCCTGCGGAAGTCATCGCCGAAATTCAGCGCCTCAGCCTCGGCGGCTACAAGGAAATCGTACTTAGCGGAATCAACCTTGGCACGTGGGGCCGCGATCTGACGCCGCGCGTCGAATTTGAAGATCTTCTGCGTCGCATTCTTGATGAGACCGGAGTCGCGCGCCTGCGCATCAGTTCCATCGAGCCGCTCGACGTCACACAAGATCTCATCGCGCTTTTCGCATCGACGCCGCGCATCACGCAACACTTTCACATGCCGCTGCAATCCGGGTCCGACAAAATTCTCGCTGCCATGCATCGCTGGTATCGCTCGGAACATTACGCCCGCCGAATCGAACTGATTCGCGACGAACTTCCCAACGCTGCCATCGGCGCCGACGTCATCGCCGGTTTCCCGGGCGAAACCGCCGAAGATCACGCCGCCACGCTCGACTTCATTGAGCGCCGTCCGTTCACCTATCTCCACGTTTTCTCTTACTCCGTTCGTCCCGACACTGCTGCCGAGCGAATGCCGAATCACGTTCCTGCCACCACGATCAAAGAACGCGCCCGCGAACTTCGCGCCCTCTCTGAGAAAAAATCCGCGGCCTTTCGCGAACGCCAAATCGGTGGAAAGCTCGAAATCCTCACGCTCCGCCACACCAACGAATCCAACGCCGCTCAATCCGGCACCACCGAATCCGCAGCCGACAATGCTGCAGCGCAACGGTGGACTCCAGCTATCTCCACGAACTACCTCCAACTGCGGCTCACCGGCGTATTCGAACCCAACCAGCTTCTTCGCGCGAGAATCACGAGTCACGAAAACGGGATGCTCCACGCTACTTTCGAAGCGAACCGGAAGCGAAACCCGAAGCGAAACCCGAAACACAAATTGAAACCAAGAGCAATTTTGCCGTGCACCACGCTGCGTCCGGCCTGTAAACTCCGTTCATGCTCGTACTCGGTGTCGCCAGCCTCGATCAGGATTCCGCAGTCGCGCTGCTCGACGAAAAATCCATTCTCGGCGCCATCGAGGAAGAAAAGGTCGATCGCGCGCCCGGCGTGAGCACCGTTCCTGCCGCTGCGCTCCAGCGCGTTTTCGATCAGAACAGCATCACGCCCGCCGATCTGGACGCGGCTGCGCTGGCCGACTCGTCGCAAGAAGCGCGCCTGCGCGAATCGGGCCTCGGCTCAAAATTTACCGCCAATCGGAAACGGCGTTCGGCACGCGACCTGCGCAAGGGCACCGTGATTCCGCAGCTTCGCGAAGCACTCGCCAGCGACAGTACGCTCAAGCTTTTGCAGTACGAGCATCATCTTTGCCATGCGGCGAGCACCTACTACACTTCGGATTTCGATCGCGCGCTGATTCTTACGCTGGACGGCGGAGCGGCGGGCCGCTGCGGGCAAGTCTCGCTGGGCGAAGGCGACGAGATTCGACCGTGCGCACGATGCGGTTTCCCGATTCGCTGGGTTGGTTTTACACGCGCATCACCGCGCTGCTCGGCTTGCGCCCGCACTGGGACGAGCACAAGGTGCAATGGCTCGGCCGCGAAGGGCAGCCGGAATTTCTCCCGGTGTTTCGCAAATTGTTTCGCGCCGACAAGCACGGGCTTCCTGTTCTCGATCGCCGCTATTTTGCCGCTGGGTCGGACGAGCGTGGCACGTTCTCGCCGCAATTTTTCCGCGAGATGAAAATTAACAAGGACAAGTTGCGAAGCGATTCCGCCGTGCAAGCCGCCATTGCGCGGAGCGCGCAGCTTTTTCTGGAAGAGTCCGTCCTCGACATCGCGCACTACTATCAGGCGCAGTACGGATGCGATTCGCTGTGCCTTGCCGGCGGCGTTTTCCTGAATGTTTTGCTGGTGCGCGCGCTTGAAACGCGAAGCACCTTCGACAACGTTTACGTGCAGCCTGTTGCGGGAAATGCCGGGACCGCGCTGGGCGCCGCTTTTCTCGCGCGAAAAAACTGACCGGAAAGTCCGGCCGCGGCGCGATGAAGACGCTCGCGCTCGGACCTGCGCTCGGCTCGCAAAATATCAAAGCGGTGCTCGACAACTGCAAGATCATTTACAAATACACGTCGGGCGAAGATCACCTGATTTCGGAGTGCGTGAAGATTCTGGAGCGCGACAAGATTGTGGCGTGGTGCCAGGGGCGCACCGAGTTCGGCCATCGCGCGCTGGGCAACCGCAGCATTCTGGCGTCGCCCTTTTCCGAGTACGTGATCGACAACGTGAATCAGTACATCAAGCACCGCGCCGATTTTCATCCGTTCGCGTTGTCGGTGCCTGCGGAACGCGCGCACGAGTTTTTCGACGCTTCGCCGAACTGCCGGTTCATGGCGTCGCTGGCCAAATTGCGATCGAACATCGAAGGGCTCGAACAATTCGCGTTTAACAATCGCGAAGTTCGGGTTCACACCGTCGAGAAAGATTCCAATCCGAGTTTCTGGCGGCTGCTGCAAAAATTTGGTGAATCGGCGCCTGCGCCGATTCTGGTGAACACGAGCTTTAACCTGTTTGGTGAGCCGCTGGTTTCCGATCCTCGCGAAGCTGTGCGTAGTTTCTATTGCTCGGGCATCGATGCCCTCGCCCTTGGCTCCTTCCTCGTCGTGAAGTAGGTTTTTCCCATCGAGTTTCGCTAGAGGTTCGCTTTTAGAGGGTATACCCCCGTCGTTTTTCAAAGAGTGTGCAAGTGATTGATTGCGTGGGGGTTGCAAATCTCCAGAAAACAGGAGTGTGCAAGGTGCAGAAACAGCGTGGTTTAGAGGAAGGCGTTGTTCGAAGATGAGTAGCAAGTTCATTTAGGATGTTACCAGAAAGTAATGGTACTGTCAATAGCAATTTGGGGGATCTTATTTCTAAGGCGCGCTAGGGTGATTTCCCGAAATGGAATCGGTGGCGGTCAAAGATAGGTTTGCGTGAATCGAAACTGAGTGGGTGGTGAATTCTAGCGCCCGGGCAAGCTGGGGCGCAGCTATCCCTTCGGGCAGAGCCCTCAGGGTAAAGCTGCGCCCCTACGTGACCTTGCTCGAGGCTGCCGTCTTCTCGAGGAGATCAGAGATGAGTGCGGATCCGTTTCATTTGGAGCGGTTTGTGGAGGCGCAGGATGGGGTGTACGAGCGGGTTTGTGAAGAGTTGAGGAGTGGGGAGAAACGGAGTCACTGGATGTGGTTCATTTTTCCGCAGATACGAGGGTTGGGGCGGAGTCCGATGGCGGAGAGGTTTGCGATTGGGTCGTTGGAGGAGGCGCGGGCGTATCTTGCGCATTCGGTGCTCGGCGCGAGGTTGAGGGAGTGCACGGAGCTGGTGAATGCGGTAGAGGGGAAGTCGGCGAGCGAGATTTTTGGGTTTCCCGATGATTTGAAGTTTCATTCGTCGATGACGTTGTTTGCGCGGGCTGCTGGAGGAGAGGGGGTGTTTGTGGCGGCGTTGAAGAAATATTTTGACGGTAAAGAGGACGGAGCGACTGTGGCGAGAATTTGAGGGAGGAAAAAAAGACAACGCAGAGGCGCAAAGTTACGCGGAGGAAAGCGGCGCTGGCGACGCCGGGGGTTGTACTGTGGCGGAGTGATTGTGGCGAGGCTGGGAAAACCCGCACCCTCTAAAATCTGAGGGTGCGGCACCCTGGATCAGTCGAGCCACGAATTTTTGATTGTTGGTTTTGTCGAAACAGAATTGAGGATTACTGCCTTGAGCGGAGGGCGATGACGGAGAGGAGGCGGCCGCTGGTGGTGGATTCTTTGCGGTAGCTGAAGAGGTGGGAGACGTGGCAGGAGGTGCAGAGGTCGGTGACGGAGATGTTTTGTTCGCGGAGGCCGGCTTCCAGGAGTTGGAGCTTGTTGGCTTTTTTTAGATCGAGGAGGACTTTTTTGGGTGGGGGCTGGTGGCCGGGGGGCATCATGTTGAGCCACTGGAGAGGGTTGGGTTCGTCGCCGGTGCGGAGTTCGTCGAAGAATTCGCTGGCGTTGGAGAATTTTGCGGAGAAGTCGGCGGCGACTTCGGTGCCGACTTCGTAGCAGCAGCCGCCGATGGTGGGACCGATGGCGGCGAGCATGTCTTTCGGATTGGATTTGAATTCCATCTGCATCTGACCGATCGTTTTGACGACGATGCGGGCGAGTGTGCCGCGCCAGCCGGCGTGGATGGCGGCGACGACGCGTTTTTTGGGATCGACGACGAGGACGGGGGAGCAGTCGGCGGTGCGGACGCCGAGGAGAAGGCCGGGGCGATTGGTGGCGAGGGCGTCGCCTTTGCATTGTTTGTCGGGTCGTTGGTTGGCGTCGAAGATGCGGACGACGTCGGAATGGATTTGGTGGAGCGAGACGAAATCCAGTTTTTCGGCACCGAGGGCGGATTGGAAACGGCGCTTGTTTTCTTCGACGTTTTCGCGCTGGTCCCATTCGACGGCGCCGAGGTTTAACACTCTTTCGTTGTCGATTTCGCTGACGCCGCCGGGACGGGTGCTGAATCCGTGGACGAGCCAGGGGAATTTGTTGAGGGCGGTGGACTGGAGGACGGTGATGCCGCGGTGGGTGCGGGTGGTCCAGGATTGAGAGATGGGGATTTTGGCGGGGGATTTTGGGTTGGAGGCGCGCGACGCGGATGGCTTTGTCTTTGAGCGCTTGCGCAGGGATGATTTCGCGGTGGTCACAATCTCATCAGTATAATCGCAGTTGAAGGGGATTCAGAATCGCGGCGGAGCGAAGCAGGAAAAACCGATTGTTGCTCCGATCGCGCATCGTGAGGCAACAGTTCTGCCGCTGGATCGTAAAACCGCCGGCAAGGGTGCCGGCGCTACAGGAGTTCGCTTGATCATTGGGCTGGGAGTCGATATCGCAGAGGTGGGGCGCATACAGGCGGCGATCGAGCGGCATGGGGAAACGATTCTGCGGCGGCTGTATACGCCGACGGAGCGGGAGTATTGCGAGAAGTTCAAGAATAAGTATGAGCGTTTTGCGGGACGATTTGCGGCGAAGGAAGCGGCGATGAAGGCGCTGGGGA
The DNA here is from genome assembly GCA_963850795.1 of uncultured Acidobacteriota bacterium. Lineage (GTDB taxonomy): Bacteria > Acidobacteriota > Terriglobia > Acidiferrales > UBA7541 > Acidiferrum. The sequence continues at coordinate 539,174 of CAWKNS010000021.1, forward strand.
CGGGATGGAGCCGCGGGGTGCGTTGGGTGGATGTGGAAGTTGTGCGGCAGCGCGGCGGGCGGCCGACGGTGAAGTTGCATGGCGAGGCGGGGGAGATTGCGGGGCGGATGGGAGTGAAGAATATTTCGTTGAGTATTACGCATACGGCGGAGCAGGCGTTTGCGCAGGTGATTTTCGAGAATTGAAACAAGTTCGGATCGACCCCAGATTTGGAGTAAGAAGGTCGGCGAATAGAAGAGAGATCGCGACATCAGGGGCTGAAGCCTCTTTTTTTTCTTGATGTCGCAGCTGAAGCCGCGACCCACAAAAGCGTGATTCAGACGCTGCAAGAAAAAACAAACTGCAAAACATAAACCGCTGCCTTCACCCGTGTTTTGTGGCGAGGTTACTGCTGAGATCCTTCGCTTCGCTCAGGATGACAATCTTTCAAGCTGAAATTGTGCGGACATGAGGCGCAGCGATGCTGCGCCCCTACACACGCTTCGGCGTTTCGGAAATACTCGGCAAAAAAAACTAGTGAGTTTCTGAGGCGGTTGATTTTGGGGCGCCGAAGGTTAGGCCGGCTTTTTGGAGGCCGAGGAGGAATTTGTCTAGTTCGGATTGGTCGGGTTCCCAGGTGGAGAGGTCGTCGCGGACGTTGTTGAGGTCGAGGAAGGTGGGGTTGTATTTGCGTAGGGAGGCGATGACGGCGAGGGCTTCGTCGAGGCGACCGAGCATGCCGAAGCAGGCGATGGTCGCGAGTTGCATCCAATGGAATTCGGGCATGTTGATTTTTTTGGCGGCGAGCAAAGCGGATTTGTAATCGCCTTTGCGGTAATGATGGTGGAAGAAGATCAGGTAATACCAGCCGGGATGGTGGCGGTTGAGATCGAGAGCGCGTTGCGCGAGTGCCAGGCCGCGTTCCCACTCGCCGGTGAAGGCGAGCATGATGGCCATGTAGGCCCACGTTGAGCCGTCGCGAGAATTGAGGGACATGGCGCGCTCGGCGGTTTCACGGAATGCAACGAAATCGCGGCTGAAAAACTGTACGGCGGCGAGTTCGCGCCAGCCCGCCTGGCAGGCGGGATCGATTTTGACGGCGCGCCATGCGGCGTCGCGGGCGCGGTCCAGCGGATTTTCCTTGGGATTGAATCGATCGAAATATTCCAACTGATAGATGCTTGAGAGACAGGCCCATGCGTTGGCGTGATTGGGCTCGCGCTGGAGCGCGAGTTCCAGAGCTTCGCGCAGCGCGGCGTGTTCCTTGGGATTGACCTGTTGCATGAAGGCGTAATAGCGCAGGACGAGTTCAGAGGCAGTGAGTTCGTTTGCGTTTCGGTCGCGAGTGGGCGCGGCCATGGAGCGGACGAGAACGCCATAGCCGTCGGCGACGGACGTTACGATCTGGTCGGTGATGTCGTCTTGAATCTGGAAGGCGTCTTCGCTGGTGATTTCGCAGTCGTAGGATTCGGACCAGAGCTGAGTGCCACTTAGCGCGTCGATGAGTTGCGCGTTGACGCGGATGGCGGGGCCGCGTTTGCGGATGCTGCCTTCCATGACGTAGCGCGCGCCGAGTGCGGGACCTACTTCGCGGATGTCCGCGGCGCGATCTTTGTAGGCCCTCGCGGAGTTGTAAGCGATGACTTGCAGGTACGGAAAGCGCGAAAGGCCGGCGGTGATGTCTTCGGTGAGGCCGTCGGCGAGAGCTTCGAGATTGGCGTCGCCACTGCCGGAGCGGAAGGGGAGTACGGCGATCCAGAAGCTATCGGTTGCAGCGGAGGAGGGCGTACCGAGAGAAGGCGTGCGGAGATTGGCGCGAGGGGAGCCGGAATCGGGCACTGCCGTGGCGCGCGTTGGCGAGGCTGGCGTCGGCGCGGAGTGCGAGAGAGTTTGCGTGCGTGCGATGTCGCGGAGTTCGTTGCTGACGTCGCGGGCGGTTTGGAGGCGATGGACGCGGATCTTTTTCGAGGCAGCGGCGGACGATGCGTGCGAGATCGGCGGGGAGATCGGAGCGCGAGTCGGCGAGGGAGGGCGGGTCGTCGCGCAGGATGGCGGAGGTTAGTTCGGCGGAAGATTGGCCGGTGAAAGGGCGGCGGCCGGTGCACATTTCGTAGAGGAGGACGCCGAGGGAGAAGATGTCGGTGCGGTGATCGACGGGCGGCCGGAGATTTGTTCGGGCGACATGTAGGCGGGCGTGCCCATGACGACGCCGATTTGCGTTTCGGCGGAGGTGAAGGTGGCGTCGGTGCGGATGGCGCGGCGATGTTTTTGGCGAGGCCGAAGTCGAGAATTTTGACGCGGCCGTCGTGCGTGACCATGACGTTGGCGGGTTTGAGGTCGCGATGGACGATGCCTTTTTCGTGAGCGGCGGAGAGGGCGTCGGCGATGGCTTTGGCGATTTCGAGATCTGCGCGGCGGGGAGGCCGCCGGGAGGAATGAGGCGGTCGAGGGACTGGCCTTCGACGAGTTCCATGGTGAGGAAGTGGACGCCGTCGGCTTCTTCGACGGAGAAGATGGTGACGATGTGCGGGTGGTTGAGCGCGGCGACGAGCGCGGGCTTCGCGCTGGAAGCGGGCGAGGCGATCGGGATCGCGGGCGGTGTCGGGGGGAAGGACTTTGAGGGCGACGTCGCGTTCGAGTTTGGTGTCGGTGGCGCGATAGACCTCGCCCATGCCGCCGGCGCCGAGGGAGGAGAGGATGCGGTAGTGGGCTAGGGTGCGGCCGATCAAAGTATTTTACTCCAGGGAGAATGCGCGGTGTCGATGGGGCACGATTTGCTGTGCTGGGATTTGGGAATTCTATCAGAGGTGGTAATTGGGGGCTGAATACGTGGAGCGGCGAAGGGAAAGTCAAAACCCGCACCCTCTAAAAGCGGAGGGTGCGGCACCCAAATGCCGCGCTATGGGATTACCGGGAGCGGGGACGCGGATGTTGAAGCGGAGGTGAGTTCGTTGAGGGCGAGTTGGCCGCAGGCGGCCATGACGTCGCGGCCGCGGGAGTGGCGGACGAAGGTGGGGATGCCGCGCTCGATGAGGTGTTTTTGGAAGACGTCGATGACTTCGGGTGAGGATTCGTGGAAGGGGAGAGAGCCGGGATTCCACGGGATGAGATTTACTTTGCAGGCTTTGAGCGGGGCGAGGAGTTTGTACGACGCGCTTGGCGTCGGCGAGGGAATCGTTGACGCCGCCGAGCATGACGTATTCGAACATGAGGTATTCCCAGGAGCGGAGCGGGATAGTTCCGGCAGGCCTTCATCAGCGCGGCGAGCGGATATTTTTTGTTGATGGGCATGAGTTGGTCGCGCTGTTCGTCGTTGGAGGCGTTGAGAGAGATGGCCAGGCCGGGGCGGACTTCTTCTTTGGCGAGTTTTTCGATGCCGGGGACGATGCCGCTGGTGGAGAGCGTGGTGTGTTTGGGCGAGATCGCGATGCCTTTGGGATCGAGGAGAAGGCGGAGAGCGGCGGTGACGTTGTCGAAATTGAGCAGCGGCTCGCCCTGGCCCATGAGGACGATGTTGGTGTTGGGCTGGAGCGTGGCTTTGTGTTCTTCGAGCGGGATGAGAACTTGCGCGACGATTTCGCCGGGGGTGAGATTGCGGATGAGTCCGAGTTGCGCGGTGAGGCAGAACTGGCAGTCGACGGCGCAGCCGGCTTGCGTGGAGATGCAGATGGTTTGGCGGCCGTCGCTGGGCATGAAGACGGCTTCGACGCTGGCGGGGCGTTGTGTGGCGCGGTCGTCGCCGGGTGTCAACGAGAAGAGGTAGCGGACGGAGCCGTCGGTGGAGTTGTAGCGCTGGCGGATGGTGGGGAGAGTAATTTTGGTTTCGTTGGCGAGGCGCTCGCGGAAGGCGGCGGGGAGGGTGGACATTTTGGAGAGGTCGAAGAGGCGTTCGATGTAGAGGGCTTGGTAGAGTTGGGCGCCGCGGTAGGAGGGCTCGCCGAGGGAGACGGCGAGGTCGGTCAGCTCTTGTTTCGATTTGCCTAGGAGTTCTGATGGACATACGAATTTGCCGCTCGCGTTATTTTAGCATGCGGGGTTGTCTGACATTGCGGGGCGCGACACGGGAGGACGATCACATCGAGATGTAGTGAGGATCGATCAAGCCAGGGTTCCTCCACTGCGCGAGCCGACACGTTCGTCAGGAGCGAACGTGAAATAAAAAAGCGTCGGCTCGTTCCGGTCGGAATGACAGGTTTGGGTTGGGGTGCGAATCGCGTTTCGGGCAGGGCTCGATTGCGCAGGGAGGAAGTGAACGAAGTAGAGGTTGGGAGGAAACACAAACGGTGCGCCTCCGCCGTACCGAGGGGAACGGCGCTATAATTGGCAGGTAACGTTGGAAATAACTCCGGTTGTGCCCTGCGGAGGCGTGTTTATGGGAAATCAAGTTAGCGTGGCGCAGGTTGGGATTTCGGATTGGGTGGCGGGGCTTGCGGCGATGACGGAGCGTGAGTTCACGCTGAAGAATGTGCAGGACTACATCATCGCGCATGCGGTGAGGCCGGAGACGCTGGACAAGTATCTTTATTTTTCGAAGGGGAATTACACGCGCAACCTGATTTTCAAGAACGACATCTTTGAATGCATGGCGATTTGCTGGGAGATTGGGCAGTCGAGCCGGGTACACAATCATCGCGATCAGAATTGCTGGATGTCGGCGCCGATCGGAAGATTGAAGGTGCAGAATTTTCGCGTGACGGATCAGGACGCGGCACTGGGAACGTGTCACATTTTGCCGACGGATATTTACGAGATGGATGCGGCGCATCCGGTGCATGTCGATCCGCTGGAGCCGGTGCATCAGGTTTTGAATTTGCCGGAGTTCAATCAGCGCGCGGTGAGCATTCATGTGTATTCGAAGCCGTTTGATACGTGCGAGGTGTATCAGCGGGAGAAGGGGACGTATCGGGATGTGCCGCTGCATTACACGAGCGAGTATGGGAAGTTGAATCCGGAAGAGAAATTGATTTGAAATTGGAAATTGGAAAATAGAAATTGGAAAAGCGAAAGTCTTAGTACCGCGTCGTCCCCGCAACGTTGTTCGTGAAGGCAAGCCCGAAGAAGTTAAGAGCGTTCCAAGCCGAAGCTCGTACTAAGGCCCGTACGGTTTTCCCTTTATTGCGGGCTGTGTGACACTACTTGTGATGACTACGGAAGCGCGAGATATACAGAAGAGAGTGTTGCCGAACGGATTGGTCGTGCTGACCGAGACGATGACGCATGTGCGTTCGGTGAGCGTGGGCGTGTGGGTGCGCAACGGGTCGCGGCGCGAAGTGCGCGAAGAGAATGGATTGGCGCACTTCATGGAACATATGGTGTTCAAGGGGACGGAGCGGCGGTCGGCGGAAGCGATCGCGCGGGAGATGGATTCGATCGGCGGGATGCTGGATGCGTTCACGTCGAAAGAGCAGATTTGTTTCAACGCGAAAGTTTTGGACGATCATTTGCCAATCGCGTTCGACGTGATCGCGGATCTGGTGCTGCGTCCAAAATTCGATTCGGACGATGTGAAGAAAGAGCGGCAGGTGGTTCTGGAAGAGATCAAGATGGATCTCGACAATCCGGAATACATGCTGCATGAGATTTTCACGCGCGGGTTTTGGCCGGAGCATCCGCTGGGGCGGCCGATTCTTGGGACGCCGGAGACGGTGAAGAAATTCAATCGCGAGGCGCTGCGAAACCGGTTTCAACGATGGTTTGCGCCGGATCATCTGGTGATTTCGGCGGCGGGAAATGTCAGCCACGAGGCAGTGATGGAATTGGTGGAACGCGAATTTGGCGGGCTTGTGGCGTCGGGCGACACGGATGAAGAATCGGCGCCCGGGACACAGGCTCCGATTCACATCGAAGCGAAGAAGGAGTTGGAGCAGTGTCATGTGTGCATCGGGGTGCCGTCGGTGCCGCTGGCGGATGAGCGAAGATTCGCAGTTGCGGTGATGAACAATTTGCTGGGCGGCGGGATGTCGTCGCGGCTGTTTCAGAATATTCGCGAGAAGCAAGGGCTGGCGTACGCGGTGTTCAGCGAGCTGACGCCGTATTCGGATGCCGGGATGATGACCGTGTATGCGGGGACGGCGAAGGAAACGGTCGATCAGGTGATCGATCTGATCGTGAAGGAATTTCGCGATTTGAAAGAAACGCTGGTGACGGAAGAAGAGTTGCGGCGGGCGAAGAATCATTTGAAGGGTTCGCTGATGCTGTCGCTGGAATCGACGAGTTCGCGGATGTCGAATCTGGCGCGGCAGGAATTGTATTTTCGGAGATTTTATTCGCTGGATGAGATTTTGGCGGGGATTGAAACGGTTACGCGCGAAGAGATTCAAGCGATTGCGCGGGAGTTTTTCCGGCCGGAGCAGATTGCGGTGACGGCGCTGGGGCCGTTGAATGGGTTTACGCTCGATCGTTCGCGGTTCGCACTGCTAACAGGACTTTCCACTTACTTTAGAAAACTCAAGTGATCGCGAGTTGCACGCTTGCGTCTATGTCCGTCGACTCTGCGAATTCGATGTGCAAGACGCGACGCGGATTGTCGGTTTGCGATTTGGAAGATGCATGAATTACGAGCGGGCGCATCGCAACGATGCCGCCGGTTGGCATCAGGCAATTTACACTTCCTGTTTGTTCCGCGAATGACAGAATTTCGTCATCCGTGAGAACGCCTTTCGTGTGAGTTGCCGGCAGGACTCGAAGAGGACCGTTGTCCAAGTTCGAGTCGTCGAGGTGAAGGCGAAGGGCCACGACTTTTTCGAGCGCTTTCGCGGGCGCGTGGGCGTAGTTGACGCCATCTTTGATGGACCAGGGTCCCCATCCGCTCGCTTCGCGGCGCTGTTGCAGCGGAAGTGCGGTGTCTTGGTGCCAGGCTACGAGCCAGTTTGAGTCGGCAAGCTTTTCGAAGAGCGTAGCGCGAAAGGGAATGGCAGCGGGGCCGAGGATTCTGCGCGCGATTTCCTGCATGCGAGGATCATTCGCGATTTTTGCGACGCTTGGACTGCGCAGCACGTGGCGGACTCCGGCGCGGGTGCGAGGCAGGGCTTCTTGTTGAAGCGAATTCAAAAGAGATTCGACTTGGGACGGTGGGAAGACGTTAGGGATGAGTCCGTAGCCTTCATCGCGAACAGTTTTGAGCCAGTCCAAAAAACCTCCCAAAGAATAGGCGACCCGATTTTACGTGATTGGGTCATCTGCGGAAAACCCGCACCCTCTAAAAGCGGAGGGTGCGGCACCCAAGAAAAAGAGCGGAGGTGTGACGATTTCCACATTTTGGCTGTTTCTTCGTTGACCGGGGTTTGTGGCGGTGCGATGATGCGGGAAGTTCGGTGCTGTGAGCGAGTTGGCGAGATGTTGGATCGAGCGCTCAACTCACGGAACGCTCGAGGTGCAATGATGCTCGAGTGCGCACCGGATGGGCGTTGCTGAGTTGAGGCCTGAGGGGGCGGCGATCGGGTTGCGGATATCGATTTTGGCGTCGGGTAGCTCGGGGAACATCACGTTGCTCGAGACGGAGAAGACCCGACTGCTGGTGGATGCGGGGCTGGGGAAGCGGGAAACGCTGGCGCGGCTGGCGGCGGTTGGCAAGGACGTCGAGCACATCGACGGGATTCTGATCACTCACGAACATGCAGATCATTGCAGTGGGTTGCCGCAGATGCTGGGCATCTGGAAGGCGCCGCTGTATGTGACGGAAGCGACGTTGCAGGAATTGCATCGCGCGCTGCCAGAGCGGCTGGAGAAGCGGCTGCGGGGAGTGGAGGCGATTCACGCGGGTCAGACTTTTTCCATTGGGGACATCGAAGTACACCCTTTTCGAATACCTCACGATTCGGCGGACCCGGTGGGATTTTCGTTTCGCGCGAACGGCGTGAAGTTTGCGATCGTGACGGATCTGGGGTTCATGCCGGAGCTGGTGAAAGTGCATCTGCGCGGGTCGGATTGTTTGATGCTGGAATCGAATCACGATCTGGAGATGCTGAAGGTGGGGCCGTATCCGTGGGTGGTGAAGCAGCGAGTGCTGAGCCGCACGGGACATTTGTCGAATCACGCGGTGAGCGAGTATCTGGCGGACGCGGATGGATTCGACGGCCTGGCACGGTATCTGGTGCTGGGGCACGTTTCCGCGGAGAACAATCATCCGGATGTGGCGCGGATTTCGGCGGAAGAGGCGTTGGGCAGAAGGTCCGCGGAGAGCGCGTTTGGCGGAGAGTTGTTGATTGCGTCGCAGGCGGAGCCGTTGCAGACGATTGAGTTGTAGAGATTCCTTACAGGTTTATTCCTAGAACATTTTTCGTAGTGAGTTTGGTTGGCTCGTCGTGTCATTGGTAGTCGTGTATTCAGCTGAGATCCTTCGCTTCGCTCAGGATGACAACGGTTTTGTGGAGTGGCGAGGCGGTTAGACATCGTTATGCAAAAACGCCGGCAAGATGCAGGCGCTTCCAACGCGTATCAACGTTGTTGACAGCCGCGTTTGAAGTTCTCTAGACTCAAAGAGTTCTTGGTAGAGGTGCGGAGGCCATTAGTAGCTTGAGTTGAAGTTCCGAGCAGCATCGGAGACTCAGGTGAACGGGGATGCGGTTTCTCCGCCGAAATCATTTGCCTGCTGAAGGCGATGGTTGGGGGGCAGGGCTAAGACCTGTCCACTGTCATCTGGTACCGGCGATTTGGGTGCTTGGGTGAAGCGCTATCGAGAGGCGGCGATCCCGAGCTGTTGGTGTTCCTCGTGGTTCCTTCCTTTCGTTTTTGTGCTTCCCTGAAAATTGAGATTCGAGTCGGCGTAATTTTTGGCGCGGAGATATTTGCGTCGGAAAAACCATGGCTTGCAGGGGTTACGATCTTGCGGGCCTGGGGCGCAGGAGTCCTGCGCCCCTACACGGCGAGCGAAAGAAGGGCACGGCGTGCCGTGCCGCTACACAAACCCAAATCTGCTTGTAGGAGATGACGAATCGTGGAGAAGAGAGTGGCGATGGATATTTTTGCGTTGACGCGGGCGATGGTGGATATCGAGTCGGTGACGGAGAACGAGAAGGCGGTGGGGGATTTTCTGTTCGCGCATTTGTCGGAGATGGCGGGGCGGACGAACGGGAAGGTGGAACGGATCGCGGTGGCGCCAGCGCGCGACAACGTTTATGCGGCGTGGGGCGAGCCAACGGTGGTGATGTCCACGCACATGGATACGGTGCCGCCGTTTTTTGGATCGAACGAAGATGAGGAGTTTGTGTGGGGACGAGGGTCGTGCGACGCGAAGGGAATTATCGCGTCGATGATTTTTGCGGTGGAGAAATTGCTGGCGGCGGGAACGCGGAATTTTGGGTTGCTGTTTGTGGTGGGGGAAGAGCGGAATTCGGCGGGAGCGAAAGCGGCGGCGCAGTCTTCGCTGGCGGGACGGACGAAATTTTTGATTAACGGGGAGCCGACGGAGAATCGCGTGGCGGCGGCGTCGAAAGGCGCGCTGCGGTATGAGATTACGGCCCGGGGAAAATTGGCGCACTCGGCGTATCCGGAGCTGGGACATTCGGCGATTCATGCGCTGCTGGATGTATTGAATGATGTGCGCGGGGTGGCGCTGCCGCAGGATCGAGTCTTGGGGCCGGCGACATTGAATGTGGGGACCATTGCGGGCGGGCGTGCGCCGAATGTAGTGGCGGATGAAGCGCGGGCGGAAATCATGTTTCGAACGGTGGGCGATCCAGGGTCGTTGCGCGAAGGAGTGGAGAGTGCGGTGGCGGGACGCGCGGAGGCGCATGAGGTATTGCATACGCCGGCGTTGACGTTGGGGACGTTCGATGGATTGGAGCAGACGACGGTGGCGTTCACGACGGATATTCCGGCGCTGATGGGGGCGTGGGGTGAGCCGTTTTTGATTGGGCCGGGGAGCATTCATTTGGCGCATACGGCGGAGGAGCGGGTGCCGAAGAGGGAGTTGGTGGAGGCGGTGGAGATTTATGCGCGGATGACGACGAGGCTTTTGGAAAAGGCGAAGTAAAAGAGGCAATGAGAGAAAGAAGTAACGACGAAGAAAAGAAAGAAAAGATAACGCGAGCACAGAGAGCGAGGATCAAAAGAGTTAACGCAGAGACGACTGAGGAGAATAGCCACAGAGGACGCAGAGTTCGGAGGGGAGAGGACGAGATGAGTTTGGGGTTGGCGATTGTGGGGATGGGGAAGATGGGGCGGATGTGTGAGGCGCTGGCGCCGGAGTATGGGTTCGAGGTGCGGGCGCGATTTGATGGGGCGAACAATGCGAGTGGAGCCGGGCTGACGCGGGAGGCGTTGCGCGGGGTGGATGTGGCGGTGGAATTTTCGGAGCCGGCGGCTGCGGTGGGAAATATTCGGTGCGCTGGCGGCGGCGGGAGTTTCGGCGGCGGTGGGGACGACGGGATGGGGCGAGGAGTTGGCGGCGGCGCGTGAAGCGGTGACGCGCGCGGGGACTGGGATTGGTTTGGGCGGCGAATTTTTCAGTGGGAGTGAATTTGTTTTTGCAGGTTGCGGGGTGCGCGGCGGAATTGTTTGCGAAGCAGACGGAGTATGAGGCTTGGGGATGGGAGATGCATCATTCGGCGAAGAAGGATGCGCCGTCGGGGACGCTAAAGAAATTGGCGGAAGTGATGCGGGCGAGTGGGTATGAGCGGCGGATTGATTTGAGTTCGAGCCGGGCGGGAGCGGTGCCGGGGACGCATGAGATTGGGTTCGATGCGTTGGGGGACACGATTACGTTGCGGCATACGGCGCGGAGCAGAGAGGGATTTGCGCGCGGGGCGTTGCAGGCGGCGCGGTGGGTGGTGGGGAAGCGAGGGGTTTTTGAATTTGGGGAGATTGTGGGGGAGTTGGGGGAAGAAGAAGTTGACAGTCGAAAGTTGAAAGTCGAAAGGGAAGAGAGTTTGGGGAACGCTGGTGCGGTTGCGGATCGAGTTGGGTGACGGAGAGTTTAAACCCGCGCAGTGCTCTCGTGGCGGAGGGATGAAGAACGGATGACGAGATGCATGTGGCGGAGTTCTGAGTGAAGTGGACTGAACCCCGCGATCTGGCAAGCGATCGCGGGTACAGGTGCGGATCGGTCGCGTTGCACGGATCGTTGGTAAGTAGCGAGCGAAAAACCCGCACCCTCTGAAACCTGAGGGTGCGGCACCCAACTGAATCGTACGGGGCGAAGATTTTTGAGATTTGAAGACTGAAACGGAAGGAGGAGAGAAATGTTTACGGGATGCGGGACGGCGATGGTGACGCCATTTTGCGGGGATGGGGCGGTGGATGAGGCGACGCTGCGGAAGTTGATTGCGCGGCAGATTGAGGCGGGGATCGATTTTCTTGTGCCGTGCGGGACGACGGGGGAGAGTCCGACGCTTTCGCATGAAGAACACGTGCGCGTGGTGGAGATCACGGTGGAGATGGCGAAGGGGCGCGTGCCGGTGATTGCGGGAGCGGGCGGGTATAACACCGCGGAAGTGATTGCGATGGCGCGGGAGTTGGCGGCGTTGGGCGTGGATGGAATTTTGTCGGTGACGCCGTATTACAACAAGCCGACGCAGGAAGGTTTGTTTCAGCATTATCGAGCGATTGCGGAAGCGGTCGAGCTGCCGATACATTTTGTACAGCGTGCAGGGGCGGACGGGAGTGAACATCGAGCCGGCGACGGTGGCGCGGCTGGCGGCGATTCGCAACATTGTGGGGATTAAAGAGGCGTCGGGCAGCATCGCGCAGATGGCGGCGATTTTGAATTGCGTGCCGGAGGATTTTGTCGTGCTGTCGGGCGACGATGCGATCACGCTGCCGCTGATTGCGCTGGGTGGGCGCGGAGTGATTTCGGTGGTGTCGAACGAAATTCCGGCGGAGATGACGGAGATGGTGCGGCTGGCGCTGCGCGGAAATATTTGGGGCGCGCGCGAAATTCACCGGCGATTCCATCCGCTGATGGAAGTGAATTTTGTGGAGTCGAATCCGGGGCCGGTGAAAACGGCGCTGGCCGAGATGGGATTGCTGGAGGCGGTGTGGCGCTTGCCATTGGTGGCGCCGAAGCGGCGAGAATCGCGAGCGGATTGTCGGTGTGTTGAATTCGCTCGGGCTTGGTGGAAAGGCTGCATGCTGCTTCCGTCGCAAATTGAAAAGCTGTTCGATCATCCGCCTGCGGAATATCAGGAAGAACATTTTGAGTTGTTTGAGCGATTTAAAGCGGCGCTGAATAGCGGCGAAGTGCGCGCGGCGGAGCCGGATGCGGCGGCGAGGAGCGGCTGGAGGGCGAACGCGTGGGTGAAGAAGGGGATTTTGCTGGGATTTCGGATGGGTGCGACGGTGGATATGTCGGTGTCGCGCGCGGAGGCTGTGGGAGATTTACCGCATCAGGCGCGGCAGGCGTTCATTGATAAGTCGACGTATCCGCTGCGGTCGTTCGATGTGGCGGATGGAGTGCGGATTGTGCCGGGCGGATCGAGCGTGCGAGATGGAAGTCACATCGGGCGCGGAGTGATTTGCATGCCGCCGATGTTTGTGAATGTGGGCGCGTATGTGGGCGAGAACACGATGATCGACTCACATGCGCTGGTGGGGAGTTGCGCGCAGGTGGGGCGCAACTGTCACATTTCGGCAGCGTCGCAGTTGGGCGGAGTGCTGGAGCCGGTGGGGGCGATGCCGGTGATTATCGAGGATCACGTGATGGTCGGCGGGAATTGCGGCGTGTATGAAGGGACGGTTGTGAAGGCGCGCGCGGTGCTGGGCAGCGGGACGATTTTGAACCGGTCGATACCGGTATATGACTTGGTGAAGGATGCGGTTTACACGGCTACGGATTTGGAGCCGCTGATTATTCCGGAAGAGGCGATTGTTGTGCCGGGGTCGCGGGCGATTACGCATGACGTGGGGAAGAAGCACGGATTGTCGCTGCAAGCGGCGGTGATTGTGAAGTATCGGGATGGGAAGACGGATTCGCGGGTGAAGCTGGAGGATTTGCTGCGGTAGAAAGTGCCGATCGTACTTTTTAGATTTCGCCGAGATGGGGCGCAGCGTGCTGCGCCCCTACATTTTTCTGACAGCTTTTACTGCGAGAGGATTTTTTCGAAGAAGGCTAGGGCGCGGGGGTCGTTGGATTGGCCGAGCCAGAACATGGCTTGTTTGCGGACGGCGGGGTTGCGGTTGGATTGGGCGACGTCGATGAGTTTGGGGACGCCTTCGTCTTTGGGCATTTGGCTGAGGGCGAACACGGCTTTCTTTTTCACTTCGGTGTCGGGATCGTTGTCGATGGCGTTGCGTTATGGCGGAGGCGGCTTTTTTGCCGGCTTTTTGGGCGATCCAGAAGAGAGCTTGACCGCGGACGTGAGTGCTTTCGTCGTCGTGGGCCATGCGAATCATTTCATCGATGGCGCCGGGCTCGCGGCTGACGGAAAGAGCGAAGGTGACTTGCGAGCGGACTTCGCTGCTGGGATCGGACTTCGCCATTTTTTGCAGTGCGAGGAAACCGGCCTTGCCGCGGGCTTCGCCGAGCCAGAAGGCGGTTTGCTTGCGGAGTTCTTCGGGTGAATCGGGGCGAACGAAGGATTCGAGAGCGGCTTCGGCGGAATCGTCGGCGTGGAGCGCGATGGCGCTGAGAGCTTGGTGGCCGTGGCGATCGTCGTCGTCGCGGAAGTCATTGCGTTCTTTGCGGACGAATGCGGCGAGAAGCGCGACGCTCTCGGCGGGCTTCACGTTGGTGAGCCAAACAAACGGTAGGCCGCCGGCATCGAGAGTGCATTCGGTGGAAGCGACGCGAATTTTTGTGATTTGGTGATTTTCGGCGCGGAAGAGAATGGCGATTTCGCGCGAGCCTTCGAGCATGACGGTGGAGTTGCCGTCGTTGCCGGTGATGTTGACGCCGTGATCGCCCTTTTCGAGGCGGCAGGTGCCGCAGTCGTTGCCGTTCCAGTCGCCGTTGCCGCAGCAGACGCTGCGATTGCCGGCGACTTCGGGGACGGTGTAGCCGAGCCATTGCGGAGTGGTGACTTGGGCGGTCCAGGATTTGAGCTGGGCGTCGAGCGAGCCGGTGGCGGGTTGCTGGTTGACGCGCGAGTTCTGGATGTTGGGCGCGTTCGACGAAGAGCGCGCGGTTGGCGCAGGGGGTTGCTGCGCCTGACCGGCGATCGTCAGAGCGGCGCAACCCACCGCCAAAACTGTTGCAAGACCAAATCGCATTGCGAGTGTTGCAGGATTTGAAATCCGCATGGCACACCTCACTTTTGCAGAATCTCCATCAGGTAATCGGTGGCTTCCTTGTTTTGCATGAGCGAAAGTTTGGAGACGGCTTCTCGCTTGAGCTCGGGGTTTTTCTCAGACTTGGCGATGTTCACAAGGCATGTGGCGTTGTTCTGGATGAAGCAGGCGTTGAGTACTTCGCGGCGAACGCTTTCGTCAATGTCTTTGGCGTAAATGGTTTGCAGCGTTTTGGCGGAGTCCGGCGAATTGATCAGGCCGAGATTGCGGACGGCGGTGCGGCGCAGTTCGGGATCTTTTTCGCTGGTTGCGGCTTGCACGAGGCGACTGGAATCACCGGAGAGAAAGAACGCCTGGAGAATTTCGCGCTTCACGTCGGTCGAGGTTTCGCGTTGGTAGAGCTGCTGTAATTCATCGACGCCGTGTACGAGGCCGAGCTGGCGGATGGCTTCGCCACGAAGCGATTCGCTCTTTTCCGCTTTCGCAGCGGCGAACAGATCGTCCTTGTCGCCTGAGATCATGTAGCTGCGAAGAATCGCGCGCTTGATGCCTTCGTCGCTGGATTTTGCGTAGACGTCAGCAAGGATTTTGTGGGAATCGGCGCCGCCAAACATTCCCAAATACTCGACGGCTTTGCGTTGCAGGTCGGGATTGCTCTGGCCGCTTGCGATGCGGCCGAGGATTTGTTTCGCTTCAGGCGATCCGCTCTGCGCGATCACGAAAAGAGCTTTCGATTTTTCTTTGGGCGTTCCGGTACCGTTCAGCACCTTTTCGAGCAATGGCAGAGCACGATCGGGAGCGCTGTTCATCAACCCCTGAATCGCGAGCATTTTGAGGTCTTCGTCGCTTTCGGAATCGGGGCGAGGAGCCTGGCCGGAGCGCTGGCGAACTTCGATTTCAAGCGCGCTGGCGTCTTTCTGCCAACGGCTTTGCGGGAAGCGATGCTTTAGTTCGGCGAGGGTTGCGAGTGCCGCATCGCGTTTACCCTGACGATTCTGGGCGTAGGCTTCCCAATAGAGGGCAGCGTCGGTTTGCGGGCCATTGCGCTTGGCGAGTTCGGCGAAAGAAGATGCGGCGCGGTCGTAGTGATCTTCGTCGAGGGCTTCGCGGCCATTTTCGTAGAGCTCTTGATCGCGGTCGCGAACTTCCTGTTCTTGATCGCGTTTCTCCTGCTCACGATCCCGCTTCTCTTGCTCTCGGTCCCGCTTTTCTTGTTCACGATCGCGTTTTTCCTGGTCGCGGTCGGCTTGCGACTGCTGGGGATCTTGCGAGTCTTGCGCGAAGTCGTCGGCCTGTTCTTGGTCGGGCGCTTGAGCTTGCGCCTGCGTCAGTGATGCCATTCGTTCGTGCGCCGCGACGCGCGAGACGGGCGTGGCGATCAGCGCGACTCCCAGCGAGCTGTAACACAAGCCTCTGAGAATCAACCTGCGCAAAATTTTCATTTCGACTACGGTCATATCTTGTTCCTCTCTCCAGTTCCTGAGCCGCTCTGCACTGTGGCGGATGCGGCAGTCCTCTCGCGTTGCTGCAATTCTTTGCCGACCACTCGAACCTTGAATAAAATTCCGCGCGCGGCGATGCGTTGCTGCATTTCGTCGAGCTGCGCGGGGGTGACTTCGCCGGGGCTGTGCGCGACGTCGAGCAAAACACGCTCGAGTTCATCGAGCACTCCGGCGAGGGCGGTGTCGCCCTGTTCCAAAGCGGTTTGGCGATACAGACGATTTTCTTGGACGAGATCTTCGGCGCGGCGTCTCTCTCCCGAGATATTTATTTCTTTCTGCTTGCGGTTTTCGGGTTCGGCGTTGCCGAGTTCGATGAGCATCATTTCGGAGCGGCCGAGATGTTCGCCGACGGCCATGACGAGAACGCGCTCGCGAATTTTCGAGGTGTCGGCGGTTGACGACTTCAGGCCCGACTGGCGGCTGTTTCGTGACTCGGCCTGCGACGAATGCAACGATCGCGAGCGCGGCGACTGCGCCGAGCGCCGCGAGACGCCGCGGCTGAAGCCACGCGCGCCAGCCTGCGGCGATGCTGCTCGAATCGAACTGCCACCAACGTACCGGTGGGCGTTCGGGCAAGCGCGGAGCGATCTTCTGCCACACGCGCGCGCCGTAGTCGGCGCCGGGATCGGGCACGGGCAGCGAACTCAACGCCGCCAGCACCGCATCGATGCGCGCAAGCTCGGCGCGGCACTCGGGGCAATCGGCGACGTGCGTTGCGATGGCTTCGCGCTTTGCCGGTTCGCCGCCGTGATACGCGATCAATTCTTCCTCGTTCGGATGATTCATGATTCGGTTCCTACGCTGCGTGCTTGGCCGCGCGGCTCGACAAAAGGCTCGAGCGCACGGCGCAATTTTTGGACTGACCGAAAAATCGTGTTCTTGGCGGCGCTCGAACTCGACTTGAGCGCTTCGGCGATTTCCTCGATGCCTGATCCGCCCCAGTGGCGCATCACGAAAGCGGTGCGCTCCGCGGGAGTCAGTTGTTGCAGCGCGCGGCGCATGTGGTCGGCGAGTTGTTCGCTCTGCGCGAGGCGCTCGGGATTCGGCGCGGAATCGGGGACGAAGCTCATCGCGTCGATCTTCGATTCCGTCTTCGTTGGCGCGTGGCGCGGGCTCGCGATTCGCGTCTTCGCTTTTGCGCTGGCGCATGCGATCGATCGCGTAGTTCGCGGCGATGCGATAGACCCACGTGCCAAAGTTGGCGCGCGCGGCGAACTGGCTCAATTTTTGGTATGCGCGCAAGAACGCCTCCTGCACCACTTCCTCCGCGTCGTGCTGATTGCCGGTCATGCGATAGGCAAGCCGGAAGACGTTGGGGCTGTGGCGTTCGACCAGAACGCGAAAAGCGTCGCGATCGCCCGCGAGCGTTCGCTCGACGGCGATGGCGTCACTGTCACCAGTGGCTTCCACGCTCGGCCTCATCCGGTTCATTAGACAGGAATTCGGGGTTGCGGTTAGGTTTGTTTTCGGAGCTGTGATCGAGAGGCGATTTGTGTACAGTAGTTATTGTAATATGGTTGACGTTGCGAGACTTCAAAACCGTTGGCGAGGATGCGGCGCTACCAGCGCTGGTCTCTCACTAGCTATTCGTAGCGCAGCGCGACCATCGGATCGACGCGCATTGCGCGGCGCGCTGGGACGTAGCATGCGGCGAGTGCGACGCCGAAGAGTAGGAGTGCGATACCCGCAAAGGTGAGCGGATCTTTCGGCGCGACGCCGAACAACAAGCTCGACAAAAATCGCGTGAGCGCGAGCGCTCCGAGCGTGCCAGCCGCGATGCCGATCAAGCGCGAGCATCGCGCCGCGACCGAGAATCAGTGCGAGCATGTTGCCCGGCTGCGCGCCCATCGCCATTCGAACGCCGATCTCTTGTGTGCGCTGACCGACGGTATAACTCATCACGCCGTAGATGCCGACGGCGGAGAGCACGAGCGCGAGCCCGGCAAGAACGGCGATCAGCACGGAAGCGAATCGACGCGGCGAAAATGAACGCGAGAGCAAGCCGTCCATCGTCGTGACTTCCGTGACGGGCAAGTCGGGATCGACTTCATGCACGACGCGCGTCACCGCGGCGGCAATCGCGGCAGGATCAGACGCCGTGCGCACCAAGAGATGCGAAGGCCATCCACCGGCGAAGTAGGCGTCGTATGTCGGCCCAGCGTCCAATCCGAACTGATGCACGTCGCCGACAACTCCGACGATAGAAAACCAGCACGGCTTGGGATCGAGCGAGCAGAAATTCAGCCGGTGACCGATTGGGTCTTGGTCCGCGAAGAATCGATGCGCGATCGTTTCGTTGATGACGATTTTGTCTTGCAGTGCCCAGTCGTCGCGCGTCAGGATAGCGTCCTCTTCATCAAAGGAATGCCAACGGTCACGAAATATTCCGGCGTTACGACGCGGGTTTGTGCGACAGGCCGAACGGTCCCGCTTGGCAGAGGCTGTCCTTCGATCAGGAATCTCGAAGCTTGGCGCAATTCCGAGCCGAGCGGCAAAGTCGATATTCCCGCCGACGATTTCACGCCGGGCAGTGCATTCACCCGCTGCACGATTTGATCGAACTGAAGCGCCTGCTTTTTGCCGAGATCAAGCTGCTGCTGGTCGGTGAGTTTGTCGGCCTCTTCGGCAGGGAGCGTCGCTTGCGTGAGCTGCATGCTCAGCAGGTGTTCGATCTGAAATCCAGGCGCGACATCGAGAAGCCGTCGGAAACTTTGCAGCAGAGGCCCGGCGCCGATCAGCGGAACCAGAGCGAGCGCAATTTCGGCAACGACCAAAGTGTTGTGAACGCGATGGCTGCCGGGTGCGCCAGAGCCTTTGCCGCCTTGCTTCAAAACTCCATTGAGATCGCGCATTCGCGCACGAATGCGGGGAGCAGGCCGCAAAGTATTCCCGCGGCAAGACAAACGACGACCGTGAATCCGAGCACACGAGCGTCGATGCCGGTTTCGCGGACGGCCGACAAGTTCCGGTGGCGCGAGAGCGGCTCAGCGCCCTAATTCCCGCCGCGGCCAGCAAGAGACCGCGCCGCCGCCGCACAGAGAGAGCAGCACGCTTTCGGTCAAAAGTTGGCGAACGAGTCGCCCCGGAGCCGCTCCAAGAGCGGTTCGCAGAGCCATCTCGCGTTCACGAGCCGCGTTTCGCGCCAGCAGCAGATTCGCGATATTGGCGCAGGCGATCAACAGCACCAGGCCGACCGCGCCGAAAAGAACAAGCAACGTCGCGCGCATTTTTGCGGCCGACGGATCTTCCGAGGCGCGCACCATCGTTCCCCAGCTCGCGTGGGAATCGGGAAACGCGGCGGCCTCTTGTCGAAGCAGCAGATTCATTTCGGCGCGGGCCTGATCGAGCGTGACTCCGGGTTTGAGGCGAGCGACGGCAACCGTCCCGTGATGAACGTGATCGTCCATGTAGCCGTCGTGGCTGAGTGGGCGCCAGAGATCGATGTCGCGGCCGATCTCAAACGTTTGCGGCAAGACGCCGACGATTCGATATTTTTGTCCGTCGAGCGAAACGTCGCGTCCGACGGCGGCCGGGTCTGCGCCGAAGCGGCGCTGCCAGAATGCGTGACTCAACAGCGCGACGGCGGGTCCGTGGGCCTGATCTTCCTCCTGGCAGAAACGTGCGGCCTGACAACTGCGCGAATGCCGAGCGTCGGAGAACAAATCGAAACTTGCCGAGGTTGGTTTGAACGCGTTCGGGCTCGCCCGATGCCCGTCAAATTGAATCCCTGTGGAGGCGAGTCGTAAGCCGCCCATCGCGGAAAAGCTTTTTGCTTCGCGGTGAAAGTCCACATAGTCGCCGGCGGATAATCCGACGGGCTGGAATCCGGGATAGGTATTCCAGATTTCGACCAAGCGATGAGGGATTGAGGGTAGGGAAGCGGTCGCAGCAGAACGCTTTGGACGACGCTAAAGATCGCGGTGTTTGCGCCGATGCCGAGCGCGAGCGTGATGATGGCGATGGCGGTGAATCCGGGAGTTTTGCGCAGGGTGCGGAAACCGAATCGCACATCGTCGCGAGATCGCTGAGCCAGGTTGTTTTGGCCATGTCGCACCTCGAGCGCTGCCATCGTCGCTGCCCGACGGTTACTTTACTCCAGACGTTCGCTGGCGGCAAGACGTAATCAGTCACAAGCGAAACTTGGAGCGCGAACAGTTCCTCATCGCAGACGCGCCGGCGTGCGCGCGGTTTCGCCCATAATCTCGCGCGATGCGGTATGATGTGGTATCGAAAATCAAAACGAGCGTCTTGTAGGAGCGACGAAGTCGCGCAGGGGAGTTGTTTTGATTCCACGTTATACCCGGTCGGAAATGGGCCGCGTCTGGAGCGACGCGAACAAATACGCCAAATGGCTCGAGGTCGAGCTCGCCGCCACCGAAACGCTCGCCGAAGCCGGAGTCGTGCCGAAGGACGTCGCCGCAAAGCTGCGCGAGCGAACGCCAAGGCCGACGCCGCGCGCATCAACGAAATCGAATCGCGCGTGAAGCACGACGTCATCGCGTTCACCATGGCCGTCGGCGAATCGGTCGGCGATCCGCTGGCCGCGCGCTGGCTGCACTACGGCATGACGTCGAACGACGTCGTCGACACCGCGCAGGCGCTGCAAATTCGCGACGCGGCGCAGATCATCGAGCGCGACCTCGTGATCTTCGGCGAAGTGCTCGATCTGCGCGCGCACGAATTCCGCCACACGCCGCAAATCGGCCGCACGCACGGCATTCATGCCGAGCCCATCACCTTCGGCCTGAAAATCGCGAACTGGTTTGCCGAAAATCAGCGCAACATCGGCCGCCTGCGCGATGCCGCGGCGGCAAATGGCCGTCGGCAAAATTTCCGGCGCGGTGGGCAATGCGTCGCATCTTGGCCCCGAAATCGAAGCGCGCATCTGCAAGCGCCTCGGCCTCAACGTCGCGCCGGTCGCGTCGCAAGTGATCCAGCGCGATCGCCACGCGCAATTTGTCAGCACGCTGGCGTTGATTGCGGCGACGCTCGAAAAAATCGCGACGGAAATTCGCCATCTCCAGCGCACCGAAGTGCGCGAAGTCGAAGAGCCGTTCGGCGGCGAGCAGCGCGGCAGTTCGGCGATGCCGCACAAGCGCAATCCGGTGAGCTGCGAGCAAATCAGCGGCCTGGCGCGCGTGGTGCGCTCGAACATGGTCGCGGCCTACGAAAACGTCGCGCTCTGGCACGAGCGCGACATCTCGCACAGCTCCGTCGAGCGCGTCATCCTGCCCGACTCGACGATCCTCGTCGATTACATGCTCAGCAAAATGACGACGATCGTCGGCGAGATGCGCGTCTTTCCGCAGCGCATGATGAAGAATCTCGAATCGACGCACGGGCTCGTTTATTCCGGGCAGCTTTTGCAGGATGTCGTGGAAAAGGGAATGCCGCGCGACGAGGCGTACAAAGCGGTGCAGGAAAATGCGATGGCCGCGTTCGAGACCGACACGAGCTTTCGCGATCGCGTCGCCAACGATGCGCGCATCACGAAGTATCTCGATGCCAGCCGCGCTGGCGCATACGTTCGACATGAATCGCCAGCTGCGATATGTCGATGCGATTTTCGATCGCGTCTTCGGCGCACATCCCGCCGGCGAATCCGGCCGCGAAAAAACTGCCGGGCGATCGCTTTGGTAGCGCCGGCATCTTGCCGGCGACTTTTCTGTAGCTAAGACGCATTTGAAGCACGAAAGAAAAACGCCGGCAAGATGCCGGCGCTACCAAAAACAAAAGGCGCGATCGAGTTTCCTCGGTCGCGCCTTTATGCCTCTTCTGAACTCGGCTTGCGCCGCGCTCAGCTGCGGAGGCGGAAGTTAAAGTTTACCCTACAAATCGGATGCAATCGCAACAATTCGCGGAAATAATTACTCGACGCGCTGTACGTAGCGCGCTTCCGAAGTGTCGACGCGGATTTTGTCGCCTTCGTTCACGAACGGCGGTACTGATACGACCAGTCCCGTCTCCAAAGTCGCCGGCTTGCCGACCGCGCTCGCCGTCGCCTTCTGCAGCGTCGGCTCGGTCTGCGATCACCTTCAAATCCATCGTGTCCGGCAGATCGACGCCGATCGGTTTGTCTTCGAAAAATTCAATGCTCAACACGGTGTTGGGGATCAGGTAGTACACCGTTTCGCCAAGCAGTTCGCGCGTCAGGTGCATCTGCTCGTACGTTTGCGGTGTTCATGAAGTGGAAATCGTCGCCTTCGTTGTACAGATATTCGTACTCGACCGAATCGAGAATCGCGCGATCGACAAATTCTTCCGCGCGGAACCGGTAGTCGATCATCGTTCCGCTCTTCAGATTCTTCAGGCGTGTCTGCATCGAACCGCGCTTATTGCCCGGCGTGCGATGGTCGGTGCTGAAAACGGTGTAGAGCTGGCCCTCGTGCTGGATCACCATGCCGGGGCGAAGTTGTGTCGCTTTCACGTTGCTCATGATTTTTGCGAACCCGGAGCGCCGGGCTCGATGGCTCCTATCACGATGTAAAACTGCTAATTTCAGCGATTCCTACAGGCCCGCCGTGAACCTGCCGACGGCTGCACGCGGAATAACTCGAGGCACGCGGGCGCGAAACTCAGCCAGCGCGGGCTAACAGTATAACGGCCCGTATTTGAGGCGGTCAATCTTATGGGGCGATTGAGGACGGGCCGTCGTCGATCGGAGCCATTGATCGGCGCGAAGATCAGAATGTGGTCGCTCGCGGCGGGGCGATCATATAATGTATCCGACGGAGTTCTCGCGAGGCTCAATTCCGTTGCTGCGCTGGCGCATCGCCATTCTCGTTTCCGCGGCCATCGCCATCAGCTATTTGGATCGGCAGGCTCTCCCCGTTGCGGTCAAAGCGATTTCGCAGACGATTCCTTTAAGCCAACGAACAATTCTCCGAACTACAGTCGGCGTTTCTGCTGACGTATGCGTTTCTGTACGCGGGCGGCGGCAAACTCGTTGACGCGCTCGGCACTCGCAAAGGGTTTATGGCGATCATGATTTTCTGGTCGCTCGCCTGTGCCAGCCATGCTCTCGCGATGAATTTTGCGATGCTCGCCGGAAGCCGGTTGCTGCTCGGCGCGGGCGAAGGTGGCGGCTTTCCCGCGGCGAGCCGCGTGGTGGTCGGAGTGGTTTCGCGTCGATCAGCGCGCGACGGCCATGGGCATCATCAATGGTGGAACGGCGGTCGGAGCGGTAATCGCGCCTCCGATGATTTCGGTGATCATCGTTTATCTGAATTGGCGTTGGGTTTTTCTTGTCACCGGCGCGGTGGGATTGTTGTGGGTGATTTGGTGGGCGACGGCTTACAAAGATCCTGAAGTCGATCTTTCCGGTGAGAGCGGCGCGGCTCCATCGGTCGCGGACCGAACGAGCTCCGCTTCACAGCCAGCCACGGCATGGATCGACCTGCTAAAAATCCGCGAATGCTGGGGACTGATGTCGGCCAAATTCCTGAGCGACGCAGCCTGGTATTTCTATCTTTTCTGGCTGCCCAAATATTTGTATGACGCGCGAAATTTCGACGTAAAAGCGGTGGGCAGTTTCGCGTGGATTCCGTATGCGGCCGCGGGCGTCGGCTGCCTGATGGGCGGCTGGTTTTCGAGTTATCTTGTGCAGCGAAAATTTTCGCTGGGACTGGCTCGCAAGCTCGCGCTCGGATTGAGCGCGGCCGTGATGCCGCTCATCATCGTTGTCACGCATGTACCTGTTTCGTGGGCGCTGGTCATCTTTAGCATTGCGTATTTCGGACAGCAATCGTGGTCCACGCTGGTGATGGTGCTGCCGACGGATTTGTTTCCGCAGCGCGTCGTCGGGCTCGGTGGCCGGGCCTGGTGGGATTTGGCGGCGCGATGGGCGGAATCGTTTTTGGGCAGGCGGCTGGATATTTGCTCGATCACGGATTCGGTTACGACACGGTGTTTGCGATGGCCGGTTCGCTGCACATCATCGCGTTTTTGATCATTCTTTTGAGCGTGCCCACGGTGCAGCCTGTCGTGTTGAAGCAGAAGATTGAGTTGAACGAAGGAGCCGAATGAAGATCACCGAGATCCGCACGCGCGTCGTGAGCTGGCGAGGCAAGACGGTGCCGCTGCCGCCGCACTTCTGCACGAATCCGATGGATTTGCTCGCGTTGCCGGAAGCGTCGATGAGCACGTTCACGTTTCACGGCTGGCTGATCGTCGAAATCTTTACCGATGCGGGCCTCGTCGGCATCGGAAACGCCGCGCTTTCGCCGCAGATTACGAAGCAGGTCATCGATCTTTATCTGAAGCCGCTGTTGATCGGGCAGGATCCGTGGGACATCGAATTTTTGTGGCAGTTGATGTACCGCAAGACGATGGCGTTCGGCCGCAAGGGCATCGGAATGGTGGCGATCAGCGCGGTCGATATTGCGCTCTGGGATCTGCTTGGCAAGTCGGCGAAGCAGCCGGTGTATCGTTTGCTGGGCGGGCGCACGAAATCGAAAATTCCCGTGTACGCAAGCCGGCTTTACAGCGTGCCGCTCGAACAACTGGCGAGCGAAGCGAAAAAGTACAAGAGCGAAGGCTACAAGGCGATGAAGCTGCGCTTCGGTTGGGGGCCGATCGACGGCGCCGCCGGCATGCAGCGAAACGTGGAGCTTGTTCGAACCGTGCGCGAGGCCGTCGGCGACGAAATCGACGTGATGGCCGACGCCTACATGGGTTGGACGCTCGACTATGCGAAGCGCATGCTGCCGCTGCTCGAGCCGTTCCATTTGCGTTGGCTCGAAGAGGCGGTGATTCCCGACGATATTCACGGATATGCGGAACTGAAAGCGTACGGCCGCGTGCCGATCGCGGGCGGCGAGCACGAATTCACGCTGTATGGATTCCGCGAATTGTTGGAAGCCAAGGCAGTCGATTACATTCAGTTCGACACAAATCGCGTCGGCGGCATCACGCAGGCGCGAAAAATTGCCGCGCTGGCCGAAGCGCATTCGGTTCCGGTGATTCCGCACGCCGGCCAGATGCACAACTACCACATCGTCATGGCGAGTTTGAATTCGCCGATGGCGGAGTATTTTCCGATCGTTGACGTCGAAGTCGGGAACGAATTGTTCTGGTACATCTTTCAGGGCGAGCCGAAAGCGAAGGATGGATTTATGGATCTCGATGCGAACGTGCCGGGTCTGGGGCTGACGATCGACGAAGAAGCGCTGAAGAAGTTCGAGGTCGATTGGCTGATGAGATTGGTGCAACTCCGCAATGGCAAAGAGCGGCGAGTGGCGATTGTGGAAGAGCCGCAACTGCGTCTGCTCGATGGAGTGTCCTCGGTCTATGCGTTGGCGGAGGCGGCGATTCGCGATGGCGCGAAGCTGACGGACCTGGCGCGCAAGGCCGCCGGCACGAAACTGCTTCCTTACGACGAAATCTACGGCGGCAAGTCGGACTGGAAATTGATGGTGCCGATCGATCATCCAGAGGAGCCGGCGCGATGCCTCGTTTCCGGCACAGGATTGACGCACTTGGGCAGCGCGAAAAATCGGCAGTCGATGCATGAGATCGCGGAAGCAGAAGTAACGGACAGCATGAAAATGTTCCGGTGGGGCATCGAACGCGGGCCGGCCTGCTGCGGACACGATTGGGATCGCACCGGAGTGGTTTCACAAGGGCACCGGAACCGCGCTGCGCGCGCACAACGAGCCACTCGAAATCCCGACGCACGCGGAAGATGGCGGCGAAGAGGCGGAAATCGCCGGCATCTATATCGTTGGACCCGACGGCGAGCCGCGACGCATCGGGTTCGCCGGCGGCAACGAATTCTCCGACCATCAATTCGAGAAGAGGAATTATCTGAACCTGGCCGGCTCAAAGCTGCGGCAGTGTTCGCTCGGACCGGAACTGGTCGTCGACACGGCGTTCGAATCGGTGAATGTCGACGTCGCAATCGAGCGCGACGGCAAGACGTTGTGGTCGAAATCGTTTTTGTCGGGCGAGCGAGGCATGTGTCATAGCCTGCAAAATCTCGAGCATCATCATTTTAAATTTGAGACACACCGAAGGCCAGGCGACGTCCACGTGCATTTTTTCGGAACTGCGGCGTTGAGCTTCAGCGATGGCATCCAGCTCAAAGATGGCGACGTGATGCAGGCTTCATTTGAAGGATTTGGCCGGCCGCTGCGAAATCCGGTCCGAACAACAGGCGGCGCGCAAAAATTGGTGCGAGCGATTCCATTGGGGTGAAGAGTGACGAAGCAAACAGGTATCGCTGCTGGGCTTGGGAATTATGGGTTCTGGAATGGCGGGACGTCTGCTCTCCGCCGGATTTCCACTGACGGTGTACAACCGCAACCGCGCCAAAGCTGATGTTTTGGCGAAGTCGGGCGCTCGTGTCGCGAATACGCCGGCTGAGGCAGCGGCCGATGCAGATGTGATCGTGTCGATGGTGTCGGATGACGCGGCATCGCGCGAAATCTGGATGGGCGCGAACGGAGCGCTCGCGGCAGCTCGGCCCGGAACTTGTTTGATTGACGCAAGCACGTTATCGGTGAAGTGGGTGACGGACCTCGCCGCGGCTGCAACGAAACAGAAATGTGAATTCCTAGACGCGCCCGTAACCGGATCAAAGCCGCAAGCCGCCGAAGGGCAGCTGCTCTTTCTCGTCGGAGGCGATGCAAACGTGCTTGAGCGCGTCCGGCCGGTACTCGCGGCAATGAGTCGCGACATCATCCATCTCGGCCCTACCGGCAGCGGTGCGCGACTTGAAACTGATCAATAATTTTCTGTGTGGTGTACAAGCTGCGTCTTTGGCTGAAGCGGTGTCGATGATTCATGCGGGCGGCTTGGATCCAGAGAAGGCGATGTCCATATTGACCGGCGGCGCACCAGCGAGCCCATTGATCAAACTCATTTCCGCACGAGCCGCATCGGGCGACAACGAGATCAATTTCCTCCTGCGATTGATGGCGAAGGATCTGGGGTACGCGCGCGATGAAGCAAAGCGGGCGGGACTCACGGCAGAGACGCCATCGGCAGCCCTCGAGATTTTCAAAATCGCGATCGAGAAGGGCCGTGGAGATATGGATCTGTCAGCAGTCGTGAATTCGTTGGGGAAATGATCGGCATTTAGACGTTTTTCACAGTTTTGCTGAACTTCATCCGTTCTACTCAGTCGCCGCCTTGCGTTCGCCAAGGAGAGCGCTCCGGCCACTTGCGCATTTGTTCCAGCGCCCACCCGGTCGTCTTATCGCTGTGGCACGTTGTGCAGGGATTAGGAATTTTGTATTTGTCGGTGTCCGCCGGCGAGATGAACGCTGAACGTATGCGCGCTTACATTTACGTTGGCGACCGTCGTCTGAATTTTCGGCATGTGACACGCGACGCATTCACTTCCGGCTGATCCTTCTTTGTGATGCGTATGTTCCGAGAGCGTCGCCGTGAACGGGCCGTTCGCTGAGTTCGGCGCGTGACAATCCAAACAAATCTTGTTCGCCGGCTTCCGCAGTTGCGCGTAGTTGTCCGTCCCGTGAACGTCGTGACAGCTGAAGCAGGTCACGCCGCGCCGGTACATCACGCTCTGCACGAAGTCGTTGCCCTGCATGCGGTTCTTGTGTGCCGTGCCATCGGCGAAATGGCTAAATGTTGTCTCGCCAAGTTTGTGTTCTTCTAGCTGCCAGAAATCTTGCAAGCGAAGGCCGACGTTGTAGCCCACCGGCCAATCGTAATATTTACCCTCGATCGGGTTCGTCAGCGGCCGGCCCTGTGAATGGCACTGAATGCAGGTGTCGTTCGCGCCGACGTAATCCATGTGCGCCGGATTTAAAACATTTCCGCGCGTTGGATGCGCCGCGTGTTCGCTTCCCGGGCCATGGCACCGCTCGCAGCCGACATTCCACTCCGCAACCTGCTTCGTGTGGATGTCGTAGCCGACGGAATGGCACCCGTCGCACGTCGGCCCCGTCGGACGCTTCATATTGTCAGGCGGATAAAACGGCTCCCACCAATCCGTTCCCGGTTTCACGAAATATGGCAGCCACTTCTTGTTCGTGACGTCCCACTGCACCGGCAATGGAAAATAATCGTCGCCGACCTTCGTGAAATACCGCTGCTTCCAGATGCTTCCGTAGACGAAAGCCACTTGCTCTTTCGAAAATTTGGCGACGGTATTCGTGGCGAGGTCCGGAATGATGGCGTCGGGATGTTCGTGCGGATCACGAACGACGTTCGCCATCGGCGTCTTGCGCCACCGTGAATAAACTTCACTGTGGCATTTCTCACACGCCGCCGATCCGACGTAATGCGCCGAAGCGAGCGTGGCCATCTGTGCTGACTTTTCTTTCGGTGAAATTCCGCGCAAATCGCGTATGAACAGTACGAGTTTCCAACTTTCGGCGCCTTCCTGACGATGCGAATCTCCCCAGGCTGGCATCCCGGTTAGCCGAACGCCATTTTCGATGATGTAGTGAATTTGCCCGTCGGTGAGATTTTGCGTGCGGGCGTCACGGAGATCGGGCGCCTTCGGGATAGAGACTCTGCCCGACTTGCGTTCGCCCGCTTCCATCGTGATTGTGGCAGACCGCGCAGCGATCGATAAATGTGTCGCGACGCTTCGCGAAGAAGTTCCGGCGTAGGCTGAAGTGGGTTCGTCTCGTGCGCCGCGCCGGCGGGAATCGAAACATTTCGGACGAATTGGGCAACGACGCGCTCGACCGAAGAGGGCTCGTCGCGCGCGCTGAAGCCGCGTTCGATGACAAAGCCGGCATACGCGGCACCTAGAAGAATGAAAGCGCCCAGAACGATGAGGAGTGGCTTCCGTCGCATCGCGATCCCGGATGTTGCTCAGACGAACGTCAAAATAACTGAAGCGAAATTCTTACCGCACGCATAAACAGGAGATGAATTCTGCTCGCGTCTGGTTGGTCGCCGATTCCTGCTTCGTCAATCGTCGCCTCTCTTGTTGCCTGAGGCGCGTTTCTTCGCGGCTTCCGCCATGATCTTCTCGATCTCGTCCGGATCTCGCGTCAGCTTCTCGCTGAGCAACTTGACGCCGGTTTCGGTCACCAGCACGTCGTCTTCGATGCGAACGCCGAGATTCTCGTCGGGAATGTAAATACCCGGCTCGATCGTGACGACCATTCCCGGCTCGAGCACGCGGCATGGATCGCCGACATCGTGAACATCAAGCCCGATGTGATGCCCAAGCCCGTGAATAAAATATTGGCCTAGCGGCTTGCCCCGTTTGTCTTTGCCGTGGGTGTTGATGTAGTCGTACGCAATTTTGAACAGGCTCCGGCTGCCTTGCCGGCAGAGTTGCGCGCCCGGCTTTGCCTCGGCGATCGCGGCGTTCTGCGCGCCCAGGACGATCTCGTAAATTTCGCGCTGGCGCGGCGTAAATTTTCCGTTCGCGGGAATCGTGCGCGTGATGTCGGCCGAATAGCCGGCATATTGTGCGCCCACGTCGAGCACAACGATGTCCCCGTCCTCGATCTTGCGAGACAGCTTGTCGTAGTGCAGAGCAGTCGAATTCGGCCCGGCGCCAACGATCGGTGCGTAGCCTTCCGCTTCCGAGCCACCCATCTGGTGCACTTCCACCATCTTCGCCGCGACCTGATATTCGTAAAGCCCGGGCCGCATCATCTTCATCGCCGCGATATGCGCGTCATCGGATAGATCGATCGCCTGCTTCAAAAACCCGATCTCCCCCTGCGATTTGATCTGACGCATCACGCCGATCTGCTCGCGAATATCTTTTCGCTTCACTTGCGGGTCATTTTTGTCGAGCCAATCCGCCTCATCTTTTTCGTGCGGATAGCCGCCCATCTCCGTCTCGTAGGGCAGGATCGTGTAAATCGTGGGATAGGCTTTCGCGATTTGCTGAAGCGTGCCGTTGATTTCGTTGATCGGCTCCACCGACGCGAATCCCGTTCGCGCGGCGATCCCCGGATCGGTCGGTGCCATCCGCACACCGTTCCACTTCTCCTTCGCCGTATCCTTCGGTGGCAAAAACAAGACTTCGCTCTTGGCCGCCCCGCCACTCTCAGCGCCAGCCGCCTTCGATGGCCAAATCACCAGTGCCGCACCCTCTTCGTTATGGCCGGTCAAATAATAGAAATTCTCTTCCTGCGCGAAAATCGCCGCCTCGGAAAATTCCTCGCGTCCCGTGTAACCCCACAACACGATCGGAGCATCCACCTCGGCCGCCAGTTTTGCTCGGCGAGCCGCGTAGATGCTGTTCGGCTCACGCTCACGTCTTTGCTGCCCCAATGCACCCGGTGCAACGAGCGCGATTGCCATCGCCCAGCCGACTAGCGCCACCACAGCGCGGCCAGCTACGCCCGTACAACCACCGATAGTCGATCCACCCTGACGACCACCCATGTCCACCTCGACCGTTTTGGAGTGCGGCGCCTCGGCGCCGCTTTTACGACGTCAACATCGCCAACCGAATCAACGAAATAGCCCGGCCCACCGTTCTCCCAAGCCGGTCAGCCAGACCCCACCCGCCCAGAGCGGCCCGCATTCTATCCGACCCGGCGCTTTTGTACACAAAATCCGCCTTAAAACATCGAATAAGAAATGAGAGCTCGAATAGCGACCTTTGTCGCCGTCTTCCAGTCCATCGTGCTTTTGGGCCACATTTTTCTGTACGAAACCTGGAATTACTTCTGGCAGCCGCCGGTGCGCACCGGCTTCTCACCGCTGCAAATCACATTGGCTATCCTTTCAGTTAGCTTTGTCGCCGCGTCGTTGCTCGCGTTTCGTTACACGAATCCTCTTCTGCGCTGGTTTTACACGTTGTCGGCCGTCTGGCTCGGCGCGTTGAGCTTTTTCTTCTTCGCCGCGATTGCATGCTGGATTACCTACGGCGCCCTGCTACTCGTCGGAGTTCACGTCGATGGCCGTCTGCTCGACAAGATCTTTTTCGGAGCCGCTGCCGCCATCAGTCTCTACGGTGTCGTCAACGCCGCCTGGCCTCGTGTCCGCCGCATCCGCATCCAGCTGCCGAATCTCCCAGCCTCCTGGCGCGGACGCAAAGCGGCTCTCGTCAGCGACATGCACCTGGGCCACGTGAAATACGTCGGCTTCGCGCGCCGCATCACTCGCGCCATCAATCGGCTCAAACCCGACATCGTCTGGATCGCCGGCGACATGTACGACGGCACCGCCGTGGACGCCCATCACGCCGCTTCGCCGCTGAAAAAGCTTCAGCCCCAATTCGGCACCTTTTTTGTGGAAGGGAATCACGAAGAGTTTCGCGACCCGGCGCAGTTTCTGGACGCCGTGCGTGCCAGCGGGATGCGCGTCCTCGAAAATGAAAAAGCCGAAATCGACGGGTTGCAGATCGTCGGCGTGCCGTATAAACACGCCACCCATGCCCAGCATTTCGGCTCGGTCCTCGACAAGATCGGGATCGACCGCGACCGCGCCAGCGTCTTGCTTACACACGCGCCGGACCACGTCGCCGTCGCCGAAGCCGCCGGCATCGGCCTCCAGGTCTCCGGCCACACCCACCTCGGCCAGATGATCCCCTATAACTGGATCGCCACGCGGATCTATCGCCAGTTCGTCTACGGCCTCAATCGTATCGGCAAGATGCTCGTCTACACCTCCAGCGGCGCCGGCACCTGGGGACCTCCCCTGCGCGTCGGCACGCAACCTGAGATCGTCCTGTTCGAATTCGAATAACGCCGGCCCAATCCGGCTATCCGGCCAATTCCTGCTTGTGGGTCGCGGTTTCAACCGCGACATCAAAGCCTCAAGAAGAGAGGGGCTTCATCCCCTGAAGTTCCCGCTCCACCGCCGGCACCTCGAAACAAAACCCGCCTCACTATCTCATCGGATAGAAGCCTATCCGCACGGTTAGTCTTTCCGTCGCCGCCGGTCAGTCCGGCCCCATAGGCTTCAGTTACTAAACATCGCAAAATCAGCGAGTTGCAATGTCCCGAGCTCTCTCCACGCCGCAGTTCCACATTGGCACAAGCGTTGCAATCTCTATATGCGTCGACAGAAAACGAAGTCGTAGGGGGTAGTCGCCGTGAAACTGAAAAACATCCTTTGGGTTCCCGCGGTCGCGATTGCATTGGGTTTTGCCTCGCTAGCGAGCCCGGTCACGGCTCAGCAGCAGGCGCAGAGCGACCCAGGTCGAAGCCAAGCAGTCGCAACCCAAGGCGGCGGAGACAGTTCTCACGAGCGGCACTGATGAAGGCGCGGACGTTGCGGCAGCGGGAGAGTCGCTCTCGACGGTCGCGCTCTTCACCCCCGGTGCAACGGCCCAGGAGGAAGGCGCACGTCAGGCCCTCCTGGGCGCGCTGATGGCAGCGATTTTAATGAGTGGGACCGGACTAATCGTCGTCTACGTCGTGGCAGCGAC
The DNA here is from genome assembly GCA_963850795.1 of uncultured Acidobacteriota bacterium. Lineage (GTDB taxonomy): Bacteria > Acidobacteriota > Terriglobia > Acidiferrales > UBA7541 > Acidiferrum. The sequence continues at coordinate 571,139 of CAWKNS010000021.1, forward strand.
TCGTCGACGCGAGCGTTACCTGCAGCCGACCCTGCGGGCTAGCGCGTATGTTCCGGACTCGGGCGTCGCGGGTCGCTAGTACAGCGCCGCTGCGTCACGTGAGCTTCGGGATTTGTAGGACACCCCTCCCCAAATCCCGAAGCTCTTTTTGTTTTTAGTGAGAGTCGAGGTTCAGCTGATCAGAGTGAGTGGACTTCAGTGGGACGAAGTGAGCTAGAACCCAGGTGCGCCAGAAGCCGCGGGCCGCATCTCCGGCGCATTCACGTCAAACCTCAGCGACAAGTAGCTCTGCCCCAGCGACATGAATCCGGTGTAGAAGTAGCCCCACACAAACAGCAGTAAAAAGGGAATCGTCGCGTAATTTTCGTTCGCCGCCGCATAGACCACCGTCAGCGCGAAATAAAGTCCCAGCGCCATTTCCGCGTACGGCATCCAGCCCGCCTTGTTCCGGTATTTCTTCGCGACGAACGTATCGCCTCTTTCCCTCGATCTTGAACTTCGGCGTCCGCGCAAATTCGCTTTTCTTCCCGATGATCGCCTCGATCACCGCCTGCGCGTTTCGCACCGAAATGCCGATGCCCGTCGCCATCACGAACGGCATATACAAAAACGTTCGCCACCAGCTCTTCGGCCGCAATTCTTTCTGCGCCACCAGATAAAAACTGGAAATCGAGCACGTCGAAGCCAGAAAAAGAGGCAGGTCGATCACAATCATCTGCAGCCAGCCTTGATAGAAGCGCACGATCATCGCCGGCAGCAGCAGCGTCGATAGCACCACCATCAGCGGATAGCTGATGTTCGCCGTCAGATGAAAAAACGCCTCGACCTTCACATGCCACGGCGCATCCGACGCAAACACCCTCGGCAAAATTTTCTTCGCCGTCTGCATCAGCCCCTTGGCCCAGCGCGCCTGCTGCGCCTTGAAGCCGTTCATGTCGATCGGCAATTCCGAAGCGCACTCGATGTCGGGCAAATATAGAAATTTCCAGCCGTGAAGCTGCGCGCGATACGAAAGATCGGTGTCTTCGGTCAGCGTGTCGTGCTGCCATCCGCCGGCTTCGTCGATCGCGGTGCGCCGCCACACGCCCGCTGTCCCGTTGAAATTAAAAAACGTTCCGCGCCGCGATCGCGCTCCGTGCTCCACCACAAAATGTCCATCGAGCAGAATCGTTTCGACCTGCGTCAGCAGCGAATAATCGCGATTCAGATACGTCCATCGCGTCTGCACCATCCCGATGCCCTTGTTCTGGAAATAGGGAATCGTCCGCCGCAAAAAATCCGCCTCGGGAATAAAGTCCGCGTCAAAAATCGCCACAAATTCGCCGCGCGAAGTCTTCAATCCATTCTCGAGCGCGCCCGCTTTATATCCCGCTCGATTCGACCGGTGAATGTAAGCAATGTGCAGCCCCTGCGCCGCGAATCGCTCGCAAACATCGCGTCGCCACCTGCCGCGTCTCGTCCGTCGAATCGTCGAGCACCTGCACATCGAGCAACTCGCGCGGATAATCAAACCGCGACACCGCCTCGACCAGCCGCTCGATCACATACCGCTCATTGAAAATCGGCAGCTGCACTGTAACGCGCGGCCACGCGCCTTTCACTTCCGGCGGCGGCCCCGGCACATTCTTCGAATACGCGTAGTAGTCGTACACCAGCCAATACCGGTGCATCCCGTACAGCGCCAGCACAAACAGCACGATGAAATACGGAATCATCATCGCCAAATCGAAAAAATTGGCGTGATAAATCCCCGTAAACGTCTTGTCTGTCAGTTTGTGCCAGTATTGGCCGAGCGAAGCCGTGTGCGCCGCAAGCAGCACAAAAATAGGGGGATGCGAATACAAAGTCTGGGCCTCGAGTCCGCGAAAACGCTGTGGGAAAGCGCCGATTCGATTATACGGTGCCCCACGGCCCAGTCAACGAACTGCTACTCAATGACTGGACGATAGCAACCGACGTAGGGGCACGGCGCCGCCGTGCCCGTCTTCATAATTCCATCTCACGCCGATCTCACGGCACCAAAATAATCTTCCCGTGCGATCCCGGCTCCAGCATTTCCTTGTGCGCCCGCGCGGCCTCCGCCAGCGGAATCTTCTTCCCGATGATCGGCCGCAGCGACCCATTCTCAAACCCCGCATTCAGCCCCGCATGAATCTCTCTCGCCTCCGGCATCCGTCACCGCCCACAACGTAAATCCGCGCGCCGACGATCGCTTCGCCATCAAATCCCGCGGATTGATCGTAATTTCGCCTCGATTCCCAATAATAATCACTCGCCCATACTGCGCCAGCATTTTCAGATCGCTCGACAAATTCACGTTCGCCAGCATCTCCAAAATAATGTTCACGCCCTTGCCGCCCGTCGCCTTCATGATCTCGTCGGTATAGCCCGCCTTCGTGTGATTGAACGCCTGATGCGCGCCTTCCTTCTTCACCAGCTCCAGTCCCTTGTCGCTGCCAGCCGTGCCAAACACGGTCAGCCCCTTCGCCCGCGCGATCTGTACCGCCGCCGAACCCACGCCGCCGCTCGCGCCGTGAATCAGCACCGTCTCGCCCGCCAGCGCTTTTGCCTCTTGATTCAACGCGTGATACGCCGTGCCATACGGCACCCAAACCGCCGCGCCCTGTTCGAACGAGATGTTCGCCGGCAACTTCTCCACCTGCGATTCTTCCGCCAGCGTGAATTCCGCATACGCGCCGCTGATCGTCTTCGCCGTGTAAACGCGATCGCCTGCCTTCACTTTCGTCACGCCATCGCCAACCGCTTCCACCACACCCGCCGCATCCGATCCCGGCGTGTACGGCAGCGGCGGCTTGATCGCATACGTCCCCGTGCGCATGTACGTGTCATACGGATTCACGCCCGCCGCATGCACCTTCACCAGCACCTGTCCCGCAGCCGGCTTCGGCGTCGGAATCTCCTCCAATTTCAAAACTTCCGGCCCGCCAAACTCATGCACTTGAATCGCTTTCATGTTTTTTCCCCCGACAATTTAAAAAATTGAAATCGCCGCGCGATCGCGCAACTAAAAATGGTCATCCGCCCCGACCGTCTCCGTTTTTTTCTCCACCAGCCCCGACGTCTCTCCCCACGCCGTAGTCTGCCAGTTGTCTTTCCCCTTGCCTTCCGGAATCCACGGCGGCAACGTTTGATTCAGATACGACGCCAGCGCATAGATATAGGGCTCATACGTATGCCGCACCGCTGCCAGTTTTTCGCGCGCGTCGCCCGTATCCTTTAACTGCAAACCGTCCTGCGCCAGCGTGTCGCGCATCTTCTCCCAAACGTCCGCGGGGAGTCTTTCATACGCCATCGTCTTCGGCGGCGTATTGAAAACCTGCGACAAATCCGCCACCGCGTGCCGCGCAATTGCAAACGTCAGTTGCGCCTGCCTCTCGCACGCCCCCTCGATTCCCACTTTCAACAACGCGCACGTATCCAGAATCGCTGTCAGCGCCGCAATCCACGACTGATTGTCGTGCTGCGACCGAAAATACGCGAGCACCGGGTATGACAGGTGGCTCTCCATCAATTCCGCCGACCAGTGCTCCCAATCCTTCAGCAACTCACGCAGCGCCTCGCGCCCGCCGGGATAACTGTGCCGCCGTAAAAGTTCGCCCGCCGTCGGCGGCGTTCCCGCGCGCGAATCGAGCAGCGTAATCTCGGTCTCCCGGTTCGAGAACGATCCATAAATAAATGGCAGATACCCGATGATCGCCGCTAAAAATCCAAATCCGAATCCCGCCTCGGCCACCACCAACCCGCGCGCCAGTTGCGACCGCGGCACCACATCGCCCAGCCCCAGCGTGAAAAACGTCGTTCCGCTCAAATAAAAATCGTTCGAAAAGCTCGGCTGTCCACCGGTCACCACCACCGCCGACCCCGCGCCGTACTGCATCAATCCAAATCCCAGCACGAGCCCGACCGCCCACACCGCGAGCAACAGCAACAACGAGCTCGGCCCAAAAAATCCCAGTAACGTCTCTCGCGTCTTCCGCGCCGAAAACAAGTTCGCCACAAACGTCGCGATCCCCCACGTCACGCGATAAAACAATCGCGTCAGCCGAAACTTCCGCGTCACTCGCCGCGGCAAAATAATCGACTCAAACGCATCCCACACCACGACCAAAAAAATCACAATGCCGCCGCCAAACGCCCCCGGATTGGGAATCAAATGCTGCATATTCGTGTTGAGCGATACCTCAGCGGTTTGATGGTGGATTGCTTCAGTGTTTTGGTGCTTGACGGCAGTTGGGTGCCGCACCCTCCGGTTTCAGAGGGTGCGGATTTTCCCTGAATGCTTGGCTCTATCTTTGCACTTTGTGGTTCTTGAATCGATTTCCTCATCTATCGCGAATCGCGCCTACGACTCCAACCGCGCATTCACCGTAATCTCCGCCTTAAACAGTTTCGACACCGGGCACCCCGTCTCCGCATTCTTCACCGCCTGATCGAACTTCGCCTGGTCCGCGCCCGGCACCTTCGCCACCAAATCCAGATGGCTCTTCGTGATGCTGAATCCCTCGCCCACTTTCTCCAGCGAAATCGTCGCCGTCGTCTCCAGCTTGTCCGCCTTCAATCCCACCGCGCCGAGCTGCCCCGAAAGCGCCATCGTGAAGCAGCCCGCGTGCGCCGCCGCCAGCAATTCTTCCGGATTCGTCCCGACGCCATTCTCAAATCGCGTGCTGAAGGAATACTGCGTCTGCTTCAGCGTCCCGCTGTCGGTAGAAATCGACGCCCTTGCCGCTCTTCAGATCGCCCTGCCACACCGCGCTCGCCTTGCGTTGCATCGTTTGCTCCTTCTTTCGTTTGGAAGTGTTGAAATGTTCGACTGAAATTCAAATTCGTGTTTCGTTGATTCTGAATCGTTCTTTGTGATTCCGGATCGCCCAACTCGCCGGCTCATTGAAGATTTCTGCCGCGCCTGAATCGAAGATTCCTTCATCCGTTTTGAATGCAGAGAATTCGATTCTCGCGCTACACCGAAGGGTATATTGAACAGATGACGCTGTCGAGCCGCGCCCAACAGGTCAATCGCTCCGACAACAAGTCGGCCGGAAACGATTCAATGCACCGCGCTCTGACCGAAACCGCGCATCGTCCATGGCCGCTGCCCAACGGCCCATGGATCATGTCGCAAAGCTGGCACGATTTGCTTTTCGCCCACTGGCGCGTAGACGCAGCCCATCTGCGTCCGCTGATTCCAGCCCAACTCGAAATCGATAAATTTCAAGGCGAATCCTGGATCGGCGTCGTCCCCTTCCGCATGTCCGGCGTCCGCTTGCGCGCCACTCCCGCGTTACCAACGCTCTCCGCCTTCCCCGAACTCAATGTCCGCACCTACGTCACTCACAACGGAAAACCCGGCGTGTGGTTTTTCAGCCTCGACGCCGCAAACGCCATCGCCGTCAGCGTCGCGCGCGCCTGGTTCCATCTCCCCTATTTCAACGCCCGCATGCGCTGCGAAAACCACAGCGACTGGATCGAGTACGCCAGCGAACGCACCCATCGCAACGCCCCTAGAGCAAAACTCCGCATGCGCTACCGCCCCGCCGGCGAAGTCTTCCATACGCAGCCCGAACACGCTCGAACATTTTCTGACAGAGCGCTACTGCCTCTACGCCGCCGATGCCAAAGGCCAAGTCTCGCGCGGCGAAATTCAACATGCCCCCTGGCCTCTCCAGCAAGCCCAAGCCGAATTCCACCAAAACACAATGACCAATTTTTTGGAGTGCGGCGCTCCCGCGCCGCTTTTGGCCGGCGATTCACACCACCCAGACGCCCCGCTCTTACACTTCTCCCGCCGCCAAGACGTAGTCGTCTGGCACCCACGAAAAATCTGAAGCGGCTAAAATGCGCTTCTCAATACGTTTCCGCACTCTGTGCTCTCTACGTCCTCTGTGGTGAATTTTTCTCCCTCTCATTCTCTCTCACCACTTATGAAACACAAAAAACACTCCCGCCACCATGCACCCAAACCCCGCCAAATAATTCCACCTAAACTTTTCCCCCAAATAAAACACCGAGAAAAACGCAAACACCGTCAACGTGATCACTTCCTGGATCGTCTTCAGTTGCGCAGCAGAAAACTCATACGACCCAAACCGGTTCGCCGGCACCTGAAAGCAATACTCAAAAAACGCAATCCCCCAGCTCACAAAAATCACCTTCCACAGCGCCTCGCTCCGATACTTCAAATGCCCATACCACGCAAACGTCATAAAAATATTCGACACCGTCAAAAGCAAAATCGTCCGCATCTCGAATCGTCTCCGTCTTTGAATTCTATAAAGTCACGTCTCTATCGCTTGGCCCGGTTCGCTCTCTTCTCAGCCTGAAACGCCTTGGTGATTTCGCTGTGCGGAATTAGCCGTCCGGCGAGAATGTCGGCGTAATATTGAATCGCCTCCCGCAGAACTTTGCTGCGATTTCCGGCGCGATCCACGGCCAGTTGTTCCAGCAGCTCATCGGTTTTCTTATCCAACACAAATTGTCTGCGCATTAGAACTCCTGGCAAGCCAAGCGACAATCATCGGATGATGCATCTGCACATCCATTTGCTTGTTAGCGGTTCCTCAACATTATCGCGGGCGCATCACCCTCGACTGTTTCGGCACTTTTCCGCGAACTTCATAAATTTTCGGTCCCGACCCGCGATACCGTAGAGCCATCGTACGCAACCCATTTTTGATTCGTCATCCCCTCGAAGGACTGCCACTGTGCCCAGACTCTCGCGCCGCCTCTGCTGGACGCTCGCTGCATCCCTGTCATCGACGCTTGTTGTTGGAGCGACTGAACTCTCTCTCGAAGTTCCGAGCACGACTGCTCAAGACCGCATCACGCTCGTCGCCACCGGCTCATCCTTACCCGAGCCGCTCTACGTCGGCTGGGCTGACGAATATCGCAAACGAAATCCGCTCGTAGTGATCCGCTACTTGCCGCAAGGCACTGGCGAGAGTGCGCAAAGCATCCTCTCGGGCAGCGGCGATCTTGGCGGCGGCGATGCGCCCATTCCCGATAAGCAGCTCAAAGCCGACGAGCCGATCCTTCAGCTTCCGAGCGTCCTCATCGGCATCGTCATCGTTTACAACTTGCCGCGAAACGCCCGGCGATCTTCGCCTCACCGGTCCGGTCGTCGCCGAGATCTTTCTCGGCAAAATCAAAACGTGGAACGATCCTGCGATTGCAAAGTTGAATCCCGACATGAAGCTGCCCGCGCAGCCGATTCAGGTGATCCACCGCACCGAAGGCAAGGGATCGAACTACATCTTGTCCGACTACCTTTGCAAAGTGAGCCCCGACTTCCTGGCGAAAGCCGGACGCGGCGAATCTCCGAATTGGCCGGTCGGTACGAGCGCCGCCCGCTCGCAGGATATGTCCGATCACGTTCGCGCGACGCAATATTCGATCGGCTACTCAGAACTGAATCTCGCCGAACGCGCGTCGCTCCGCATCGCGCGAATCAAAAATTCCGCGAACGAATTTGTTAAGCCCACCGAAAAAACCTTCGCCAACGCCGCTCTCGAAGCAAAAATCAGCGACGACTTCCGCGTCTCGCTGACGAATGCCCCCGGCAAGGAAAGCTATCCCGATCACCAGCTTCACGTGGTTTTACGTCCCCGCAAAAGCGAAAGACCCATCACGCGGCCGCGCCGTCGCAGCCTATCTCAAGTGGATTTACGCCGACGGCCAGCAAGTAGCCCAAAATAAGGGCTACGCCACGCTGCCCAAAGAATTGCTCGCGAAAGTAGCCGCCTCCGCGGCGACAATTCACTGATAAGTTTTTGAGTTGATGTTAGACGTTCAACGAAAGCGAGACCAGTCCCGGCGGCGTAGGCGGCACGATCGGCGGCATCTTCGAGCGATCCACCGGGCGATACAGCGTATCGCGCTCGACGGGAACGCGGCCTGCGGCGCGAATCAATCGCTCGAGTTCGCCGCGTGGGGTGAACTCGGAAGTCTTCGCGCCGGCGTCGTGATAGATCTTTTCTTCGACGACGGTGCCGTCGAGATCGTTCGCGCCAAACCGCTGCGCGATCTGCGCGATGCTCGGCGTCAGCATGATCCAGTACGCCTTGATGTGATCGAAGTTGTCGAGCATCAGCCGCGACACCGCGATGTTCCGCAGATCGAGATAGCCGCTCGTCTTCGGAATGTGCGACAGCGCCGTATTGTCCGGATGAAACGCCAGCGGAATAAACGTCACGAAGCCGTGCGTCTCGTCCTGCAATTCGCGCAGCTTCACCAGATGATCGACGCGCTCTTCTTCGGTCTCGACGTGCCCGTAAAGCATCGTCGCATTGGAGTGCAAACCCGCTTGATGCGCCTTGCGCGCGGTGTTGAGCCACATCTGCCCGCTCGTCTTGTGATCGCAAATAATTTTGCGCACGCGCGGATGAAAAATTTCGGCGCCGCCGCCGGGGCAGGAATCCACGCCGGCTTCCTTCATCTTCTGCAAAACTTCTTCGACGGAAATCTTCGCGATGCGCGAGAAAAAGTGCACCTCGACCATCGTGAACGCTTTCAGATGAATGCCGGGACAGCGCTTCTTCAGCCCGCGCACCATTTCCAGATAATGATCGAACGTCAGATCAGGATGCAGGCCGCCGACGATGTGAAATTCCGTCGCGCCTTCGCGCACGCCTTGTTCCGCGCGCTGGTAAATTTCTTCGAGCGCGAAACATATGCGCCGGGAGCGTCCGGATCGCGCCCAAACGCGCACAGCCGGCAATGCGCCAGGCAAACATTGGTCGGATTGATGTGCCGATTGACGTTGAAATACGTGACGTTGCCGTGCCGCTTTTCGCGCACGTGATTCGCGAGCCAGCCGACCGCCAGCAAATCGGGCGACCGAAACAGCAAAATGCCGTCGTCGCTCGACAGCCGTTCGCCCGCCAAAACTTTGTCGGCGATCGGCTTCAAACGCTGATCGGTAATGGTCAGTTGGGCCATGTTTCGTTCAGCGTTTCGCTTCAAAACGTCCGAAATCTTCAAACGTGCCAAAGGGCCGTCGCAGCGCCCCAGAACAGCAGGAACGACATACTAATATAACCATTCATGGTGAAAAACGCAGCGTCGAGCTTGCTCAAATCGTCCGCTTTCACAAGCGAATGTTCGTAGCCCAGCAGCGCCGCGACGACGGCGATTCCCGCCCACGCCGGCCACGGAAGCGCGAAGCTGAAAGCCAGCCACGAGAGCAGAACAACCACGCCGAGATGCATCACGCGCGCGATCAGCAGCGCGTTGGCGATTCCGAATCGCTTCGGCACGGAAAACAATCCGGCCTGTCTGATCGAAGTCGATGTCCTGGCAGGCATAGAGCACGTCGAAGCCGCCGACCCACAGCGTGACTGCGGCGCACAGAATCAACATGCGCACAGTCGAGCCCGCCGGTGATGGCGATCCATGCCGCCGCGGGAGAAATCCCCAGCGCGAAGCCGAGAAACAGGTGCGACCAATTCGTGAATCGCTTTGTGTAGGAGTAGAAGAACAGAATCGCGAGCGCGACTGGCGACAGTTTCAGCGCGAGCGGATTGAGTTGCCACGCGGCGATCACGAACAGTGCGATCGCGACCAGCGTGAAGATCCAGGCGAACGAAACCGAAAGCGCTCCGGTCGCAAGCGCGCGCTGCTTCGTGCGCGGGTTCTGCGCGTCGTAGCGCACATCGGCGATGCGATTGATGGTCATCGCGGCGGAACGCGCCGAAACCATCGCCACGATGATCCACAAAATCTGCCGCAGCGTCGGCAATCCATGCGGCGGCTGATGCGTCGCGCGCGCCGCCAGCAGCGCGCCCGTCAGCGCAAACGGCAGAGCAAAAATCGAGTGCTCGAACTTGATCATCTCGAGCACAGTGCGAATTCGGTTCGTCGTCATAAGAAAACAGAATCAACCACAGAGATCGCAGAGTTCACAGAGACAAAATCCAAGATCTCAATTCTTCCTCTGTGCACTCTGCGTCCTCTGTGGTGAATCTCTTCATGCCTTTGCTTCCTTCGCCGCGCCGGAGCCCATCCAGCGATACATTTCGTCTTGCGGCAATCCGATTTGCGCGAGCACGCGGCAGACATATTGCGTCACGAGATCGTCGATCGTTTTCGGCTGGTGATAAAACGATGGAACGGCGGGCATGATCACCGCTGCCGGCTTGCTGCGCGCGCAGCATATTTTCCAGATGAATGCGGTTGAACGGCGTGTCGCGAATGCACAGCACGAGCTTGCGCGATTCTTTCAGCATCACATCGGCGGCGCGCGCGACCAGATCGTCGCTGATGCCATTCGCAATCGCAGCAAGCGTTCCCATCGAGCAGGGAATCACGATCATCGCATCGACTTCATAGCTTCCCGATGCGATCGCCGCTCCAACATCTTTGTTGGGCAGTACTTCGATTTTTGTAGAAGCTGTTCCGAGAATTCGCGCGGGCAAGTTGCTTCGCATCGCCCGAAGAAATTCCCAATTCTTCCGCGAAAAGCCGCTGGCCGGTTTCGGTGACGACAAGATGAATGCGCGCGACGCGCGAATCCGCATCCAACATCGCCAGCGTCTTTTGCGCGAGCACGGCGCCGCTGGCTCCGGTCACACCTACGGTTACGATTTGTCCGTGTTCTGTGGGCATTTTGTGCGGGTAAAATTAGTTTCTCAGCGGGTACCGGCGATGTCAACCGAGCGCGTCCGAAGCGCCACTCCGCGCATCTCAACCTCGTTGCTCGGTACGAACCGTTCGATTCTGCCGAGTGTTTCAAATCAGTTGGCAGTTTCGATTTTGACGATCAACTTCGGCCCAGCTCCGGGAGACTCCATGAACGGGAATTCGCAACCACTCGAAGTAGCGATGGATTTCATCAAGCGGATCAACGCAGGCGACATCAATGTTCTGTGCGAAGTGATGACGGAGAATCACATTTTTCAGGATGCGCTCGGCAAACGATTCATGGGCCGCGAAACGATGCGGCAGGGCTGGACGAATTATTTGAAAATGGTCGCGGACTACCAAGTACATGCGGACGAATTTTTCCACGACAGACGAACGCGTCGCGATTTTCGGAACAGCGAGCGGCCGATACGTCGGTCCGCACGGACCCGAGCACGAAAGCAGGGAATGGCGCGCCCGGCAGCACGCAGCATCGCCCGGCGTCGAACGGCAATAGTCGGGCCGAATGGATTTTGGGAAGTGCCGGCGGCGTGGCGCGCCGATCGTGCAGGATGGCAAGATTGCAGAATGGCGCGTTTATGCGGACAATCAACCGCTGCGCAAATTGATGGGCGACGCAACGCCGTGATTGGTGACTAATACATCGCGGTTGGAAATCGCGAAGCTGCGATTCTTCAACGTGGCGCAGCGACCATCGATCAAACCGCACAGCAAAACAGCGAGCGCGATCTTTGGCGCGCGGGGCTGGATGGGAATCGCGGCGCAAGAATTCATGAACGAACGCGAACTGGAAAAATTATTGGAGTTGGTGCGGGCGGGGGAGCTTGCGCCGGCGAAGGCGGCCGAGCGGCTGAAGCATATGCCGTTCGAGGATCTTGGCTTCGCGAAAGTGGATCATCATCGCGCGCTGCGGCAGGGATTCGCCGAGGTGATTTTCGGCAAAGGGAAATCGCCGCAGCATGTCGCGGAAATTGTGCGGTCGATGCTGAGTCATCGCGACAGCAAGCACAATATTTTGGTGACGCGCGCCGACGAAAAGATATTCGCCGCGGTGAAAAAGCTGAAGACAGGGAAATCTTCGCCGGCGAAATTTCATCCGTTGTCGCGCGCGATCACGATCGAGCGCAATTCGGAAATTTCAGGCAAAGGCACGATTTTCGTCGTGTCCGCAGGAACGAGCGACATTCCCGTTGCGGAAGAGGCACTGCTCACGGCACGCATGATGGGGAATCACGTCGAGCATTTATATGACGTCGGCGTTGCGGGAATTCATCGATTGCTGGAGCATCGCGAAGCGCTGACCAAAGCGCGCGTGGTGATTTGCATCGCGGGAATGGAAGGCGCGCTGCCGAGCGTGGTCGGCGGGTTGGTTGCGGCGCCGGTGATTGCGGTTCCGACGAGCGTGGGTTACGGCGCGAGCTTCGGCGGAGTTGCGGCGCTGCTGGGGATGCTGAATAGTTGCGCGTCGAACGTGACGGTCGTGAATATCGATAATGGATTTGGAGCGGCTTGCGTGGCTTCGTGCATCAACCGAGTCTGAAAAGGCGAAGTAAGGAAGCAACGAAGTAAGGAAGTTAACGATCAGGACCAATTCAGGAAACGGGCCCCCCTCCCCCCCACCCTTTTTTCGCAAGAATATCATTCTAAAGACGTTGCTCGTGCGCATTGTGCAAGGATGTGATTCTAAGGCGGTTACGGGCGCCGGGAACTCACATGGCACACCGGTGGTTTCTGACACAAGAGCTGGGTTTTCTCGTAACTCCTTCAGATGTCAGGGCTTTAGCAGGACTTTCATGACGTCTTTTTCTTGGGCGTAGGCGATGGCGGCGGGGGCTTCGCTTAGCGGGAAGGTGCGGGTGATCAGAGGACGGGGATCGACCTTGGGTTCGCGGAGCAGGCGGATGGCTTTGGCGAAGGGGCCGCAGCGGGAGCCGACGACTGTGATTTCTTTCACCACGATGGGCCACGTCTCGACTGGGGTGGCGCCGTGGAATGTGGATTTGAGGACAAGGGTGCCGCGGGGTTCGGTGATTTGTTGAGCGAGCGCCAAGCCCGTGGGCGAGCCCGTCGCTTCGACTACCAGGGCAAAATTTTCTTTTACTTTTTTGAGATCGGCGTCGGTGCCGGCAACTTTTTTTGTTTCGACGCGCGCTTTGCGCGGGACTTTTTCTGTCCGCCGCTTCCTGTGGCGTTCACCATCCCTAACTTCGCTTCATGTTTTCCGATACATCACCACGCGCGTGATTTCGGTTTTCAACACGCGAGCGATCAGCTGCGCCAGCTTTCCGTCTCCCAAGACAGCGGCGGCGCCGAATTGCTTTACATCGATCTGATCGAGGATTTCGCAGGCGGCGGCCAACGGTTCGACGAAGACGGATTGTTCGTCGGGGACGGTGGTCGGGACCTCGTGCAGATTTTCCATCGGCAGCGTGAGGTATTCCGCGAAGGCGCCGTCGTGGTTGACGATGCCGAGCACGGTGCGGCGGGCGCAGTGCGTTTTCAGTCCGCGAAGGCAGAATTCGCAGAGCGGTTTGTAGCCGTAGGCGGAGCAGGAGACGTTGATGTCGCCGGTGACGCGGCGGCCGACCCATCGTGACTGCTGCTGCTTGATGGCGGGAGTTGCGTTACCGCCGTCGCCGACCTTCACCACTTCACCTACAAATTCGTGGCCGGGGATGCCGCGGAAGTCATGGTAGCCGCGGAGGATTTCGACGTCGGTGTTGCAGATGCCGGCGAGGCGGACTTTGATGAGGGCCCAGTTGGGAAGGAGTTCTGGGGCGGGCTTTTCGACGGCGATAAGTTGGCCGTCGGAGACTTGGAAGGCTTTCACGGTTGCGGTTTTTCCTCGCTCGTATTTTAGCAGGGTTGAGGTTTTGGGGCGTCAGGGCCGAGAAAAGGCCCGAGTTGTGGGACGCGAGCGCAGCTACATGGCTTCCTTTAGATTTTGGGCGTTCCACCTCACGAACCGCACCCTCATAAGGCTAGGGTGCGGCACCCGGGAGCAATCGTGGTTTGCTTACTTTAGTTTTTGCGATGAGACGTGTGGGCAATAGCGGGCGTCTAGGAACTTTTAGAGACGGAAAGCGTAGATTCCGAGTGGGATTGGTGTGCTGGAGGTTTCGATGGCGGGATGGCGAGCGGACTTGGTTTATGTGATGCGGAGGTTGGTGGGGTCGCCGGGGATTGTGGCGGCGGTGGTGGTGTCGATTGGGATTGGGATTGCGGCGAATGCGACGATTTTTGCGATGGTGAGCCGGTTTGTGTTGCGGGCGGCGCCGGTGGGCGATCCGGCGACGCTGGTGAGCATGCACACGACGCACGACGGCGACCGGTGCTGCAACGCGTTTCCTTATCCGGTCTACGTGGATGTGCGTGACCAGGCGAAGTCGTTTTCGGGTGTGGCGGCGTTCGATGAGTTGATTCCGGCTTCAATCAACGGCAAGGGCGATCCCGAGCGCGTGTGGGGACAGGCGACGACAACAAATTATTTCGACGTCGCGCAATTGGCGATGACGCTGGGGCGCGGATTTCGCGCTGACGAAGATCACGCGCAGGTGATCGTGCTGGGGCATGGATTGTGGCAGCGGCGATTCGCGAGCGATCCGGAGATTGTTGGGAAGTCGATCACGCTGTCGGGGCGACCGTACACGGTCGTTGGTGTCGCGCCGGTTGGATATCGCGGGATCGACTTCGTGCTCGATCCAGAATATTGGGTTCCGCTAGGAAATGGGCCGCAACTGAATCCGTCGGAGCCGAGCCGCGAAACGCGCGAGTTTCACTGGCTGCAAGTGATTGCGCGGGTGAAGCCAGGTGTGACGCACGATCAAGCGGACGCGGAGCTGCGAACGATGGCCGCGCGGTTCGCGACCGCCTATCCAGCGACGGACAAGGGAAATGGATTTCGGTTCGAACAGGCCGGATCGCTGCCGCCGCGAGATCGCGGAGTGATCCTGACATTTCTTGCGGCGCTGAGCATCGTGGTGCTGCTGGTGTTGTGCATCGCGGGCGCAAACGTGGCGAATTTGCTGCTGGCGCAAGCGGCGGAGCGCAGCAAAGAGATGGCGGTGCGTCTGACGCTGGGCGCGAGCCGCGGCGCGCTGCAGCGATTGATGTTGATGGAGAGCGTAGTGCTGGCGCTGGGCGGCGGATTGTTTGGATTTGCTCTGTCGCTGTGGGCGACGCAGGCGTTGTCGGCATTTCATTTGCCGGCGCCGGTGCCGCTCGACCTCAACATTCATGCGGACTGGCGCGTGTTGCTGTACACCTTCGCATTGAGCGTGGGCGCGGGAGTGTTGCTGGGCATCGCGCCGGCTTGGGTGGCGTCGCATCCGATGTTGGCGAGCGCGCTGAAGGGCGAAGGCGGCCTCGCGGGGAAGCGGCGGCGATGGAGTTTGCGCAGCGTGCTCGTTGTGTCGCAGGTGGCGATGTCGGTGGTGTTGCTGTGCGCGACGGGATTGTTTTTGCGGAGCATGCAGCGCGCGTCGGGAATCGATACGGGATTTCGATCGAGCGGCGTGCTGATCACGTCGGTCGATCCGCGCGTCAACGGATATTCGGCGGCGCAGACGGTGCAATTCTTGCGGCAACTGCGCGAACGTGTCGCGGGCTTACCCAGTGTGTCGGCGGTGGTTTGCACGGACCAAGTGCCGTTGTCGGGCGGGAATCGCAGCGACGGATTTCGAATTGTTGGGCAGCCGTGGCCCGCGGGCGAGCCGCCGATCGTCGATCTGTACATGGCGACGAGTGGATATTTCGACGTGATGGGAATTTCGCGCTTAGAGGGGCGCGACTTCGGAAACGAATCGCCGAACGGGCCGAAGGTGGCGATCGTAAATCAAGAATTTGTGACGCGAGTGCTTGGCGGACGCGAGGCGATCGGGCAGCGAGTGGAAGGCGGAGGCGTGGCATACGAGATTGTCGGCGTGGTGCGTGACATCAAGTCGCGTACGCTGGGCGAAGCGACGCGGCCGGTTTTGTTTCGATCGTTGGAGCAGACAGCGGGCAGCGATCCGGCGTTTCTCGGGTATTCGGTGCTGGTGCGCACCGGCGGCGGAGATTATTCGGCGCTCGAGAGGGCGGTGCGGCAAGAGATTCACGCGCTCGATCCGGCGATGGCGACGTACAACGAATCGACGATGGAAGAGCATTTGCGCGACGCGCTGTTTTTGCCGCGGCTGGCGGCGACGCTGTTCGGCGTGTTTGGCGTGAGCGGGGTTTTGCTCGCGGCGGTGGGATTGTATGGCGTGATGAGTTATGCGGTGAGCCGGCGGACGAAGGAGATCGGGATTCGCATGGCGCTCGGCGCGCAGGTGGATGGGGTGCAGAAGATGATTGTGGGGCAGGGGATGCGGCTGGCGGCGATTGCGCTCGTGCTGGGGTTGGGTGCGGCGTTTGGCGTGGCGCGATTGTTCGCGTCGTTTCTGTATGGGGTGCGCACGGATGATGCGCTGACGTTTGTCAGCGTGCCGTTGTTGTTGGGCGCAGTCGTATTGATCGCGAGCTGGATTCCGGCGCGAAGGGCGGCGCGCGTCGATCCGATGGTGGCGTTGCGCTGGGAGTGAACAACGGAGCGGAGAGTTGAGGTTCTTAGGCGCTCCACCTCACAAACCGCACCCTCAGAACCCTAGGGTGCGGCACCCAAGGGCCGTGAGCGGTGTCAAATGGAGGTAGGATCGTGCGGAGGATTGTTGCCAGATCGTGGTTGCTAAATTATTTGGTGCGATTTGTGCGTGTTGTTACGTCGTCGGCGTCTCTTGCTCGCGTGAAGATTTTGAGCCGCCACGCCCGGCTGTCATTTCGAACTGCGCGGACAAAGGCGCGAGTTTTCGCCGGCTCAAAGCAAGGCCCAGGGGCGCGCTGCGCTTCGATGTTCCGCAAAGTGGATTCAGCATCAGGTCGGGAATTCGTGACATGCCGCACGAGACGGTCCATGTGATCACGCTGAACGATGATGCCGCCGGGAAACTTATCATCTCGATGAATGATTTTGATTTTCTAGAACTGGAGAGGACGTATCCGACGTTTTCCAAGTCTGTTGGAAAACGGGATGTGCAGGACTCGATGAGACAAAAATTTGGCACCGATCGCTGGGGGTATTTGCCGAGCGGCGAGCGGTGGAGGCATGTGAGGTTTACGACAGGGGATCAAGCTGGGTATGAACCGCTTGCGCCAAAAGAAGCGGAGCGGCTGGATGAAATTATTGGTTCGGCGTGTCTGGCGACAGAGGAGTAGATGATGTAGGCGTTGACTAAGAGCGCGGTGTGGGGTTACGCAGCGATGCGGGGGCGCGGGATTTTTGTTTTGCGGTGCTCCACCTCACAAACCGCACCCTCAGAAACCTAGGGTGCGGCACCCAAAGGCCGCTCTTAGTTGTATTTATCTCGGTTGGCGAGGAAATTGTCGCGGCAGGATTTGGCTTCGGACATGAGGGCGGGGAAGTCTGGGGATTTCGCGAGGTTCGGAAAAGCTTTCGAGTCACGTTCAAGGGGTTCGTAGGCGCAGTAGCCGTCCTTTACCGCGCTTCTCATGATCGGAATCGAAAAATCGTTTCCGAGGCAATGATTGAAGGTCAGCGCCTGGCTGTATCGCGGTTCGGGATCACTCATCGCCGGCAAATCTTTCTTCAGTTTGTCCATCAAGTCCTGGTAGTTCGCCGGGCGCGGATTCGAATAGCACGCTTCGATGGCGCGGCCGTGAAAAAAGGAACTGTCGGGAAGCAGGCGAATCTTGGCCAAGGCTTCGTCGGTTTTTCCAGAGCGAAGCAACTGGATCGCCGTGATGTTGTTGTTCCATTCCGAGCCGGAATCGAGATCGAAAAACACCTTGCCGCGATCGGGTATCTCGGGTCCGAGATATAACGAGGAACACGAGCGTAATTGATAGTTTCCGGGATCGAGGCGGATCGCGGTGTCGCACTCATTTCGCGCTTCCTCTAAAACTCCACCGTAACGTAGCACGTAGGAAAGCGTGAAGTGGGCCATCCCGCTCTTCGGATGGCGCTCTACCATCGCTTTGGCCTGACGGTAGGCCTGAACGAGATTTCCGCGATCGGTCTCCTGCGAAATGATTTGCTGTTCGGCATTGACGAGATTGGGATCGAGAGCGAGCGCTCGCTGCAATGTAGTGTAGGAGCGATACGTCGTGGGATCGGAGCGATAGTTCGGACCCTTCATGAGTCCGGCTCCGGTTCCGTATTCTTCGTCGTAGTAGTAGCGAATTCCGAGCGCGGCTAGTGCAGGAGCGAAGTTGGAATCGAGACCGACGGAGCGTTCCAACATGCGAATTGCGTCCGTGTTTTGCGGGCCGTCGTGGGCGAGGGCGATGCTGCGAAGATAGAGATCGTAGGCTTCTTCGTTTTTCGGTCGCGTGCCGCTCGTTTCATTTGCGTCGGCCACACCAAGCTTCTGGATCATTCCATTTAGAACGCTCGACGTTACTTGATCGTGCATCGCGACTTGATCGTCTGCCGCGACGGTAAGAGATTTCACCCACAGAGAGCTATTGCCGGCGACGTCGATCGCTTCCATCGTGAGTTGTAGATTCTTTCCAACCCTTTGATAGTGACCCGTGATCAGGCGGCCGACGTGAAGTTCTTTTCCGGCTTGCTCGACGTCGATGTCGGACTTTGCGTATTTGGCGGTGGTGGCGAACGGGCGAACCGAAAGGCCGCGCATGGAAGAAAGCGTGGTGGCGACTTCGTCGGGGAGCGCCATGCGGAGATAGTCGAAGCTGGAATCGGCGCCGATATTTTGGAAGGGAAGGACGGCGACGGCTACGGATTGCGTGGGGAATTCGTCGCGGACGGAGCGGAATGGCTCGGCGAACGCAAATCACGAAGAGGACGGCAGCAGCGAAGACGGCGATTCCGATACCGATGTGCGAGCCACGGTTTGTGCGCGCCTGGCGCTGGCGTCGGCGTTGCCGCGATTGCTGTGGACGCGCTCGATGCTGAGGCCGCGACTGCGCGCGATGGATGCGAGCCGGTGTCGCGCTGGGCGCGTTTGAGATCGGCGCGCATTTCGGAAGCGTGCTGGTAGCGCGTGTCGCGATCTTTTTCGAGCGCTTTGCGAATCACGGCGTCGAGTTCGGGCGTGATGCGCGCGTTGAGCTGCGTTGCGGGCGTCGGCGTCGCGTGGACGATCTGATCGTAGATCGCGCCGCTCGATTCGCCGGTGAACGGGAGCTTTGCCCGTCGCCATTTCGTAGAGAACGATGCCGAAAGAAAAGAGATCGGAGCGCGCGTCGAGCGGCTTGCCGAGAACCTGCTCGGGCGACATGTAGGCGACGGTGCCGAGCGTCGAGCCGGGGCTGGTGAGTTGTTCTTCGCGCGAGCGTGTTGGCGTCGTCGACGGTCGCGCCTGCTGCGCCGGATAGTTTTTCGTCGATCTTGGCGAGGCCGAAGTCGAGAATTTTTGCGTGGCCGCGATTGGTGACGAAGATGTTCGCGGGCTTGATGTCGCGGTGGACGATGCCGGCGGTGTGCGCGGCGTCGAGCGCGTCGGCGATTTCGATCGAGAGCGTGAGCAGCTTGTCCATTTCGAGCGGGCCGTTCGAAATGGCGTGCTTGAGCGTCATGCCGTCGAGAAATTCCATGGCGATGAAGCGGATGCCGCCTTCGCTTTCGCCGATTTCGTAGATCGTGCAGATGTTGTGGTGGTTCAGCGCGGAGGCGGCGCGGGCTTCGCGGCGGAAGCGTTCGAGCGCGGCGGGATCTTTGGCGACGGCGTCGGGAAGAAATTTCAGCGCGACGAAGCGGCCGAGCGTGAGGTCTTCGGCTTTGTAGACGACTCCCATGCCGCCGCCGCCGAGTTTTTCGACGATGCGGTAGTGAGAGATTGTTTGGCCGAGCATGGGTTGGTGGATGGTACTTGGCGCGGAGACGCGGGGTCAATGAAGAGAGAAGAAAAAGACAAGTAAGAAGAAAACTAGCGAAGTGCGGCGGCGATCGATTGGACGAGTTGCGGCTCTTGCGCGGGGAGGACGGTGCGGAGGTCGAGGATGAGGCGGTCGGATTCGACGCGGGCGATCGACGCTGATTCCGGCTGGGGCGCGACGGAGGCGTTGTTCGAGTTGCGCGGCGGAGTGGCGGGTGCTGGCGATGCGAATGAGTTTGGTCGGGAGAGATTGCGCGGGAGTGGAGCCGCCGCCGACGAGTGACTCGCCGTCGATGATTTCGAATTTGTTTTCGGCTTCGGCTGCATTTTTGCCGAGAGGAAGTTCGGCGGTGAGGTCGCGGAGGAAATTTTCCGCGCGGTGCTGGATGTCGGTCGCGCTGAGGTGAATCATCCGCAGCGATGGAATTTCGTCGTGTGCGGCGCGGAGGTAGGCGCCGAGCGTGGCTTCGAGCGCGGCGATGGTGAGCTTGTCCACGCGGAGCGCGCGGAAGAGCGGGTGGCGGCGAATTCTTGCGACAAGGTCGCGTTTGCCGGCGATGATGCCGGCTTGTGGGCCACCGAGAAGTTTGTCGCCGCTGAACATCACGATATGCGCGCCGGCTTCGATGCTGTGGCGCACGAGTGGCTCGGTTATGCCGTGAGCGGAAAGATCGACGAGGCAGCCGGAACCGAGGTCTTCGACGAGCGGGAGATTTTTTCGTTGCGCCAGAGCAGCCAATTCTAGCAGCGAAGGTTTGTCGGTGAAACCGGTGATCTGAAAATTCGACGGATGGACGCGCAGGAGCACGCGCGTTTTTTCGGTGATGGCGTTTTCGTAGTCGGCAAGGCGCGTGCGATTGGTGGTGCCGACTTCGCGGAGCGTCGCGCCGCTTTGCGCCATGATTTCGGGGATGCGGAAGCCGTCGCCGATTTCGATGAGTTCGCCGCGAGAGACGAGGACTTCGCCGTCGCGCGCGAGAGCGGCGAGGACGAGAAGCACGGCGGCTGCGCAGTTGTTGACGACGATCGCGGCTTCGGCGCCGGTGAGGCGTTCGAGCATGCGCGCGGTGTGGACGTCGCGCTTGCCGCGCGCACCGGCTTCGAGGTCGTACTCGAGATTCGAATATTGCGTGGCGGTGCGTCGGAATTCTTCGACGGCGGCTTCGGTGAGGGGGGCGCGACCGAGGTTGGTGTGGAGGATGACGCCGGTGGCGTTGATCACCGGCTGGAGCGATTGCGCGAGGATTTGCTCGACGGCGTTGGCGATTTCGTTTTGCAGAGCGGCGGGGTCGAGCGGAAGGATGATCGTACGGCGGCCATGAGCGGCGGCGCCTTCTTCGGAGGCGGCAGCTTCCGCGGCGAGCCGCGCGCGCAGATCGGTGAGCGCCGCGCGCGTGATCTCGAGGAGCAGGTTGCGATCGATGCGCTCGACGAGTGCGGCCAGTCGCGGCTGGCGCAGGAGTTCATCCACCGACGGGATTTGGCGCAGCAGGTCGGAATTCGAAGTGGATGCCACGCCAGTATTTCAGCACATTTACCGGAAAAACGGTGAAGGTTGGCATGGATCGGGTAGTAGCGCGGCACCGACCCGCCACGCATAAGGTTGTCATCCTGAGGCGCCCAAAGGGGCCGAAGGATCTCGGCGTAAAACGTAAAACCCTCTAAAAGCTGTCACTCGACCGGAAATTCATCGGAAGAGCTGGTCGTTGGTACAGGTTTTGAGGCAGCGGAAGTACGGTGCTGATCTGGGTGAAAGTCGGCGCACGTACCGTTGACGCTTACTGGCGCGGTTTCTACGATGAATGGAGGGGAACAGGTCCAGTTTTATGGCAGCGACGATTGACGAAGAATTGAGCGGAATGGAGCGCGACATCCGCCAACTGAAGATTGAGTACGATCAATTCTTTGGTGGCGGGCGGAAGCGTCCGCCTACGGAAATCGAGTGGCGCATCGAGCAGGTGATCAAGCGTCACGGCGAGCGCGCGGGGGAATTGAAGATGCAGCAGAGGTTCCGGCTGACCAACCTCACGCAGACCTACGCCAAATATAAGGATATTTTCCGTAAGAAGACGGCGCTGAAGGAAGAGGGCCGTTCGCAGAAGCATTACGGAGCCGCCGCGAAGATGATTGAAGCGGAGCGCGCGAAGAAGGCTCCCGAGCCGCCGTCGATGCCGCCCCCACCGTCGGTTTCACGTGACGAGGCGCCGGTTTCGAAGCGTGCGGTCGCAACAGCAGCCGCGGCTGCGAACGCGTTTCGCGTTACGTGCGCCGATCCCGACCGCGAGACCGAGAACGTCGATCGACTGTTCCAGGCGTTTGTTAGCGCGAAAAAACAGGCCGGCGAAGAGACGAGTAAGCTCTCGCAGGCGGGCTTCAAAGAATTCGTGCGCAAGAAGACGAAGGATTTGCAAGACAAGCAGAATTGCCGCGACGTCGAGTACGTCGTCGAAACAGTCGCAGGCCAGGTGAAGCTCAAGGCGCTGGTGAAGAGCTGACCGTAATAAATGATTCGAAGTGCACGAAGTTTTATGAGCCTAAAGCTTACTCCCGCACGAATCTCTCTCGTTCTTTTCATGGTCTACTCCATTGATTTTGTCTGGCAGGCTCTCCATTGGCGCGTGTTCTTTTGGTGCCCCAATGGTGGGCGATAGCCCACTTAGCAGTTCGTTTCGCCTTCATGATCGCTCTGCTCGTCTTTTATCTTCGCTTTCGAAACAAAGAGAAGTCAGTCCAGACTTCCTAACCGTCGAACCGCTTCCCCTATCCGCGCCTCGGCCGAGAATCGATTTCAAACTTTTTTCCTCAGACAAATTCCCCGCGAGCGTTTCCATTTGTGTGCCGCGCGCTTACACTGATGTGCTTCAACGGGAGGAAACGGCATGGCAGTGGAGCGCGCGCTGATCAGCGTGTTTGACAAGACGGGCATCGTGGATTTCGCGAAGCGGCTTGTGGCATTGAAGATCGAAATCTTATCGACAGGCGGAACGTCGAAGCTGCTGCGTGAAGCGAACGTCGCGGTGAAGGATGTTTCGGACTTCACCGGCTGGCCGGAAATGCTTGGCGGACGCGTGAAAACGCTCCATCCGAAGGTACACGGTGGTTTGCTCTATCGCCGCAAGCACAAGGACGACGAGGCGCAGGCGAAGGAACACGGGATCGCCCCAATCGACCTCGTCGTAGTGAATCTATATCCGTTTGAAGCGACGGCAGCGAAGAGCGGGCTCACCGCCGAAGAGCTGATCGAAAACATCGACATCGGCGGCCCAACAATGTTGCGCTCAGCGGCGAAAAATTTCGAAAGCGTCACAGTCATCACCGATCCGGCGGACTACGCGCGGGTAGCGACGGAGCTGGAAGCCGCGAAGGAAACTTCGCTCGCGACGCGCGTCGATCTCGCGCGCAAAGTCTTCGCGACGACTTCGCGCTACGACGGCATGATCACTACCGAGCTGGAGCGCCTGTCGGCCGCGACCGGCCACGTCGAACTCACCGATCGCACGCTACTCCCCGAACGCGTCCACATTTCGCTCCGCCGTCAGCAAGAATTGCGCTACGGAGAAAACCCACATCAAGCCGCGGCGCTCTACGTTCCAGCGGGACGTGAAGTCCACGGACTAGCGGCTGCGAAACAGCTCCAAGGCAAGGAACTCTCGTACAACAATTTCGTCGATCTCGAAGCCGCCCGCAGCATCGCCGCCGAATTCAAGAAGCCGGCCGCCGTTATCATCAAACACAACAACCCGTGCGGCACCGCAGAGCAGGGAACTCTCCTCGACGCCTACCTAAAAGCCTACGCATCCGATCCGGTCTCCGCGTTCGGCGGCGTGCTGGCATTCAACAAAACCGTCGACGCCGCGACAGCGGAAGAAGTCGCAAAACTCTTCGTCGAGTGCATCGTCGCTCCCGGTTTCGACGACGCGGCAAAAGCAATCTTCTCCGCGAAGAAAAATCTCCGCCTGCTGGAGCTACCGCCCGGCGGCCTCGATCCTGAGAAAGAACTCCAACTCAAGCGTATCCTCGGCGGCATGCTCGTCCAGCAACCCGACCTCGGCGAGCTCAAAGACTCCGAGCTCCGCACCGTCACCAAGCGCGTCCCAACCGCCGAAGAAATGGCCACGATGCGCTTCGCCTGGAAAGTCTCCAAGCACGTCAAATCCAACGCCATCGTCTTCGCCAAAGACAGCGCCACGCTCGGCGTCGGCGCCGGCCAGATGAGCCGCGTCGACTCCGTCAAAATCGCCGTGATGAAAGCGCAATCCCCGCTCACCGGCAGCGTCGTAGCGTCCGACGCTTTCTTCCCATTCCCCGACGGCGTCGAAGAAGCCGCCAAAGCCGGCGCCACCGCCGTAATTCAGCCCGGCGGCTCCATGCGCGACAACGACGTCATCGCCGCCGCCGACCGCCTCAACCTCGCCATGGTCTTCACCGGCATGCGCCACTTCCTCCACTAGAACGCGATGGCAGCACATCGTTTAGCAACGCAAGGGCATCCTACTCGGGTGCGCTTTGACGCCGCCCACCCGTCCCCGGCCCGCAAACCGCTGCGATTCAGCGCAATCGCAAAGGCACCACCAGCGTGCCGCGCCTTGGAAATGCCGCGATTGAAGTCTTTTGACCGACTTTCGACCGCGTGGGATACTTTTCTTTTGGGGTAAACATGAGCCTTTTCCGATCGACCGTCATCGCGATCCTCCTCGCGCCCGCTGCCGCATTGGCCACTCACGCCAACGCCCAGCCGCAGCAAAAGCCCGCCGAAACCACGCCCGCGCCCCAACCCCAGTCTCAAACTCCGGCCCAAGCCGTAGCCCCCGGCTCGCTTCTCTCCGAAGAAGAGTCCGGCATCACCCAAGCCCCCGCCGTTGAAGGCAAACCCGGCGACCGCGCCAGCGCCTACTACGACTTCACCATGGGCCACGTCTACGAGCAGCAGTTCGAGAACACCAGCAAGCCCGACTTCGCCACCCAGGCCATCGACTTCTACAAAAAAGCCTACGCGCTCGACCCGAAATCTCCCGTCATCGGCGAACGCCTCGCCGAAATGTATTGGAAGGCGCGCCGCGAGCATGACGCCATCACCGAAGCCCAGGAAATCCTCAAACGCGACCCCAACGACGTCCCCACGCGCCGGCTCCTCGCCCGCATCTACATCCGCAGCCTCGGCGACCTCAGTTCCACCGGCGGCCAAACCGAAATCGCCGACCGTGCCATCGAACAATACAAAGAAATCTACAAGCTCGAACCGACCGACACCGAATCCGCGCTCTGGCTCGCGCGCCTCTATCGCCTTCGCAATGAGCACGACAAAGCCGAAGACGTCCTCCACGGCGTCCTGAAAACCGATCCGGAAAACGAGCCCGCCGTCGAACAGCTCACACAGCTCCTGCTCGACGAAGGCAAATCCGGCGAAGCCGTCTCGCTGCTCGAAAACATGACGAGCCACAATCCTTCGCCGGTCCTGCTCGACCTCCTGGGCGACGCCTATACGCAAACCAAAGATCTCGCCAAAGCCGAATCCGCGTATCGACGCGCCTCTGAAGTCGATCCGTCCGAACTCAATCACCTGCGCGGTCTCGGCCAGACGCTGATGGCCGAAGAAAAATATCAAGACGCGCTTCCGGTCTATCAAAAACTGATCGACCTGATGCCCGACGATGCCGACAATTACCTCGCGATCTCTCAGATTTACCGCCAACTGAATCAGCTCGACCAAGCCGAGCAAAATCTCCTGAAAGCCCGCCAGTACGCGCCCGGCGACGTAAAAATCATGTACAACGAAGCGATGTTGTACGAAGCGCAGGGCCGCTACGAAGACGCCATCCGCGTGCTCTCCGACGCCATCGTCGGCGTCAAGCAATCCACGGTGCTTCCATCGCGCCGCCGCTCGCTCGCCATCCTCTACCAACAGCTCGGCCAGCTCTATCGCGATCGGCAGAATTTCCAGGCCGCCGCCTACACCTACGACGAACTCGGCCACCTCGGCGACGAAGAAGACCGCCGCTCGCGCATGTTGTTGATGGACACCTATCGCGAAGCTCGCGATCTGCCGAAAGCTTTGCAAGTCGGCAAAGACGCTATCGCCAAATATCCGAAAGATCCCGCCGTCCAGTCGCGCGTCGCCTCGCTCTACGGCGAAAACGGCCAGGTCGACGACGCGGTAAAACTTCTCCGCTCGCAGCTCAACAACACCGAAGCCGATCGCGAAACCTATCTCAACATCGCGCAAGTCTATGAACGCGCCCGCCGCTACAACGAAGCCGAAGTTGCCGTGAGAGCCGCCGAAGCTCTTCCCGGCGATGCGCGCGACAACGAAACTACCTACTTCCTGGCCGGCGCCATCTACGAACGCCAGAAAGCTTTACGACAAAGCCGAAGAACAATTCAAAAAAGTAATCTCCATGGATCCCAGCAACGCGCCCGCGCTCAATTACTACGGCTTCATGCTCGGCGATCTCGGCCAGCGCCTCGACGAAGCCGAATCGATGGTGAAGTCCGCTCT
The DNA here is from genome assembly GCA_963850795.1 of uncultured Acidobacteriota bacterium. Taxonomy (GTDB): domain Bacteria; phylum Acidobacteriota; class Terriglobia; order Acidiferrales; family UBA7541; genus Acidiferrum. The sequence goes on from CAWKNS010000021.1 coordinate 597,161, forward strand.
GAAGCTCGAACCGTTCAACGGCGCGTATCTCGACAGCCTCGGCTGGATTTACTACAAGCAGGGCAAGTACAACGACGCCGAATCGTGGCTGCACAAAGCCGTCGAGCGCGATCCCCACGATCCCAACATTCGCTCGCACCTTGGTGATGTTTACGCCAAGCAGGGCCGCTCCGAACAAGCCGCTGCCGAATGGGAGCGCTCGCTCACCGAATGGCACCGCTCGCTGCCAGCCGACATGGAGCCCGACAAAATCGCCGAAGTCGAAAAGAAAGTCGGCTCCGCAAAACACCGCGTCGCCCAAAAATCCGCGCCGCCTAGTTCGAACAAGCAGCAGTAACCCGGCTCTTGGGTGCCGCACCCTCAGTTTTTAGAGGGTGCGGGTTTACACTCCACACAACCCATACCGCAACGACGACTAAAATCTTTCTTCGCGTGTAAACTATCTCGCCATGCCCGAAGTCCGAATCCCATCCTTCGCAAAGATCAACTTGCGTCTCGACATCGTCGGCAAACGCGCCGACAACTACCACGAGCTGCGCACAATCTTTCAGACGATCTCGCTGCACGATGACCTTCGTCTCCGCCCATCCCGCAAACCCGGAATCTCGCTCACGATTCATGGCAACGACCGCCTCGCACGCGAACCCTTCCAAAAAAATCTCGTTTACCGCGCCATCGACGCCCTCCGCCGCGAACTCAAAATCAAGTCCGGCGTTGAGATCGACCTCTACAAAAATATCCCCGCAGGTGGTGGCCTCGGCGGCGGCTCCAGCAACGCCGCAGCCGCGCTTCTCGGCTACCTCCAACTCACCCGCAAACGCCTGCCCCTCGAGCGCCTGATCGAAATCGCCACCCCTCTCGGTGCCGACGTCCCGTTCTTCCTCTTCGGCGGCCGCGCCCTCGGTGTCAACAAAGGCGACGAAATTTACCCGCTCGACGACATCAAAAAGCACTCCATCCTCGTCGTCGCGCCACAAGGGATCCACGTCCCCACGCCCGACGCCTTCCGCTGGGTCAACGCCTCTCCGCTGGCTTCGTCCCGGAAGCCCCAATTGACAAAACGGCGCTCAAACTCTAAACTTTCAAAGTTCTGTGCTCTGTGCTGGAGCGCGCAGTTAGCCGGCCTCTCGAATGATTTCGAGGCAGCCGTCTTCCGGCGTCACCCTCGATTGGCAACGATCAAAAGGGAACTGCTTCAAGCAGGAGCTGCAGAAGCCATGCTGGCGGGTAGCGGTTCGGCGGTGTTTGCGGTTTTCCCGAGCCCAGCGTTGGCGCGCCGAGCCGCTGTAGGGTTCTCAAGCGACCAGACCTTCGTTTGCGAAACAATTTCGCGCGATCGTTACAAGCGTCTGGTGAAGACTGCGTTTTAAAGCTTTCGCCTCAAGCCAAGCTTTACGTTCCTTCCGCTTGCTCCTCTCAGCGTCTTCGTCTGCCAATTCATTTGCGTGCGTAAGTTGTAGCAGTGTTGTAGCTTTGTGCCCCGTCGCAGACGCGTTCAGCAGCAACATTCGCGCCGCGGCGTAAATCGCAACGTTATCGCAAAACGGAGCAACGCTCGAGTGAACGACGATCGCTTCAAAATCTTTACGGGCACGGCGAATCGGCCGCTGGCGCAAAGCATCTGCGAGCACCTTGGCACCAAGCTCGGCCAGATGCGGCTGGAACGCTTCAGCGACGGCGAAATTTATTTGCAGATTCTCGAGAACGTGCGCGGCGCCGACGTCTTCGTCGTCCAGCCGTGCTGCCACCCGGTGGACAACCACCTTCTTGAGCTGCTGCTGATGATCGACGCCTTTAAACGCGCTTCGGCTTGGCGCATCACCGCGGTTCTGCCGTACTACTGCTACGCGCGGCAGGATCGCAAAGACAAGCCTCGCGTTCCGATCTCAGCGAAGCTTGTCGCCGACTTGCTCGAAACGGCGGGAGCAAGCCGCGCGCTGACTTTGGATTTGCACGCGCCCCAGATTCAGGGCTATTTCGACGTGCCGGTCGATCATTTGTTCGGTTCGCCGGTGTTGGTCGAATATTTTCGCGGCTTGAAGCTGCCCAACGTGACCGTCGTATCGCCCGATGCGGGCGGCGTCGAACGCGCTCGCTTCTTCGCCAAGAAGATGGACGCACCGCTTGCCATCGTCGATAAGCGCCGCGTTGATATCGACGTCAGCGAAGTGATGAACCTGATCGGCGACGTTCGCGGGCGTACCGCGCTGATTGTCGATGACATCATCGACACGGCTGGAACGCTCGTAAAGACTGGCGACGCGCTGATTCGCGAAGGCGCGACCGCGGTTTACGCCGCGTGTACTCACGCCGTGCTTTCTGGCCCGGCGATTGAGCGCATCGCGAAGTCTGAGATTAAGGAAGTCGTTGCAACCGATTCGGTGCCGTTGACCGAAGCGGCTAAACAAATGGGCAAGATCAAGGTGTTGAGCGTCGCGGACCTGCTCGCCCGCGGCATTCGCTCGATCCACGAAGAAACGTCGATCAGCGAACTCTTCATCTAGGAGCTTGGCAAAATTTTGTAGGGGCGCAGCACTGCTGCGCCCCATGTCCGAAAGATTGAAGCAGCAAGGTTCTTGTAGCCGCGATCGCTTTCCAGATCGCGGGGTTTAGACGCAGCGTCGCTGATGTTTAAACCGGACGCCGCCAAAATTTTCGCAGTAAAGTTTTCGCAGTCAACGAAGGGAAAGCAAGATGGCTCAAGGAAAAATCGTAATCGAAGCATCCAACCGCGAAACCCGCGGCAAAAACGAAGCCCGCCGCCTCCGCCTCACCGGCAAGGTTCCCGCCGTGTTGTACGGCGGTAAGGGCGAAGCGATCACGCTCGCGGTCAACGCCAAGCAGGTTGGCAATATCCTCCGCTCTGAGACCGGCCACAACACGCTGTTCCAGGTCGATCTCGGCGGCAAGCACGAACCCGCCATCCTGAAAGACTGGCTCGTCGATCCGATCACCGGCCGCTTGCTCCACGTCGATCTCCTCCGCATCGCCATGGACGTTCGCATGCGCGTCAAGATTCCTGTGCACACGTTCGGCGATCCGAGCGGTGTGAAAGTTCAGGGCGGCGTGTTCGAAGTCGTCGAACGCGAAGTCGAAATCGAGTGCTTGCCGGCAGACATCCCGAGCGAATTCCGCGCGGATGTTAGCGGTCTCGCGCTCAACGCGGCCCTCCGTGCCGGTGATCTTCAGTTGGATCCCGAAAAGATCAAGCTGCTTACCGACAAGGACCGCGTAATCGCCCACGTCGTCACGCTCAAGGTCGAAGAAGAGAAGCCGGTCGACGCAGCAGCCGCAGCCGCAACGCCAGCCGAGCCCGAAGTCATCAAGAAGGGCAAGAAGGAAGAAGAAGGCGAAGAAGGCGCAGAGCCAGCCAAGGGCGCAGAAAAGGCCGCCGACAAGGGCGACAAGAAGAAGTAAGGAATCGCGCCGCAATTTTTCGCGGCGCTTGGATGCGAGGGTATGCGGCTCATTGTTGGTCTCGGGAATCCAGACCCGGAATATCAGTGGACGCCGCACAACCTGGGTTTCATGGCGGTGGACGAACTCGCGAATCGAGGTTCGATTCGCGTCGAACGTCCCGAAGGCAAAGCGCTCGTCGGGCGTGGAAAATTAGCCGGCGAGGAAATTTTGTTGGCCAAGCCGCAGACGTACATGAATTTGAGCGGTGTTTCGATTCGCGAGTTGTTGGCGAAATACGAATTGGAGCCCGCCGATCTGTTGGTGATGTGGGATGAAGTGCAGTTGCCGTCGGGTACGTTCAAGATTCATCCCGATGGTAGCGCCGGAAATCATAACGGCGCGAAGTCGGTGATCGGTTCGATCGGTACGCAGCAGTTCGCGCGATTGCGCCTCGGCTGCGGGCCCGATCATCCGGTAGGCAATTTGCGCGATTACGTACTCCGCCCAATGAAAAAAGCGGAGCTGGAAGTCGCAAGCGAAATGCTAGGGCAAGTAGGCGACGCGGTTGAGCTAATCCTGACGCAAGGCTTAGACGCCGCGATGAACAAGTACAACCGCCGCAAGCCGCCCGACGACCTGTAGTCGCGATCGCTTCCCAGATCGAGGGGTTTAGACGCAGCGCCGCCGGCCATCGATCCGGACCGCCGCGAGATCGGGTTTGGTTTTTCTTCGCGCTCGCCGCGAAACGATTTTCCCGGACGCAAGTCCGGAATAGAAGGAAGAGGTCAACATGGAAGACCGTTTGTACGATCTGATTTTCATCGCCCGCCCGGCAACGCCGGAAGACGAAATTAAAAAGGTGCTCACGAGCATCGAGAATACCGTCGCCGAAAAAGGCGCGAAGATTGAAAAGACCGAGCACTGGGGCACGCGCAAGCTCGCCTATCGCGTCGCGAAGCATCGCGAAGGCATCTACGTCTATCAGCAGATTCGAACGCAGCATCACGAGCTGATCGCTGAACTCGAGCGCCGCCTCCGTGTGCAAGACGTCGTCATCAAGTACCTGACCGTCCGTCTCGACGAAGACCTCAAGCGCCAAAAGAAACTCCAGGCCAAGCGCGAAGCCCGCGCCGCCCGCCGTCCGCGCCGCACCACTGCCGCTCCGGCTCAAAGCCAGACTCCGACGCCATCCGCTCCGTCGGCGCCCCCAGCCGCAGCCCCGTCGAGCGACCAAGCCGCCAGCTAGGTTTTGTAGGGGCGGGGTTCACCCCGCCCGGCGTTCGCTGTAGCCGCGATCGCTTCCCAGATCGCGGGATTTAGACGCAAACGGTTCCCGGCGCAACGCACCGAGCGCCAAACGCAGTCGAAAAGTTTCGAAAGTTTCTCGAAAGGTAGGCAGCAATGGCAGACGAACAAAGACAATCATCAGCCCCGAGCGGTCCGCGTCCCGGCGGACACGGTCCCGGCGGCGGACACGGCGGCCCCGGTGGACACAGTGGTCCGCGTCGCGAAGGCGGCCCTGGCGGTGGTCCCGGCGGTCCGCGCCGCGGCAAGCGCCAGTATTTCCGCAAGAAGAAAGTCTGTAAGTTCTGTGTCGAGAAGATGGACTTCATCGACTACAAGCGCGCCGACATCCTGTCGCAGTTCGTCCAGGAACGTGGAAAAATTCTGCCGCGCCGCATGACGGGCGTTTGCGCTCGCCATCAGCGCTGGCTCGGTGAAGCCATCAAGCGCGCTCGCAACATCGCCCTGCTTCCGTTCGCGGGAAGCGCCGCGGGTTCGCAGGCTCCTCGTCCGGCAGGCGCACACGCCCCGGCCGGCGCAGGCAGCCACGGTGCCCCAGGCTCGCACGCACCAGCAGCAGCTTCGCATCCGCCGGCAGCGCCCGCAGCAGCACCGGCAACTCCGGCAGCCGCGCCAGCAACACCGGCGGCAACGCCGGCTCCGGCCGAAACGCCGAAGTCCTAAGTAATTGCTGATACCCGCTCGGGCTTCGTCTCCGAGCACGTCGGGAGGGCACGACTTCAGTCGTGCCATTCACCGGCTCAAAAATGGGCGGCTTTAGCCGCTGAGGCTCAAAAAGAATTTTGGATTGAAGAGGAAACGCAAATGCAAAAAGTGATTCTCCAGGAAGACATCGAAAAGCTCGGCCACCGCGGCGACGTCGTAGACGTGAAGCCCGGATACGCGCGCAATTTCCTGCTGCCGAAAAAGCTGGCCATCGAAGCCACCACCGGCAACATGAAGGCGCTCGAACGCATCCGCGTCAAGCTAGCCAAGAAAACCGCCACCGAGCAAGACGCGGCAGAAAAGCAAGCCGCCGCGCTCAACGGCGTCGAGCTCAAGTTCACGCGCAAGACCGGCGAAAACGAGCAGCTCTTCGGCTCCGTCACCAACGGTGACATCTCCGAAGCCCTCGAAGCCCAGGGCTTCAAGATCGACAAGCGCCAGGTCCAGCTCCACGATCCAATCAAAGCCCTCGGCGAATTCCCCGTGAAAATCAAAGTCTTCCGCGACATCTCCGCCGAAGTCAAAGTCACCGTCGCCAAAGAAGAATAGTCTCGACTCAATCTCTTCAACGCACCTTCACCGATGCCGCTGCTCCGAAAACGCAGCGGCATTTTTGTTTTTGCTGACTGAGAAAATTATTTCGTCAAGAAAATTATTTCCGTGGCGGAATATTTTTTCACCGATTTCCAAAGCGATTCACAAGAATTTTTTTACGACAATTGACGCGATGCAATCGCGCGTGCACAATCCACTCACCAGTCGGACGTGAAGCAGGGGATCGGTCGAGGCCGCGTAAGAAATCCCGACGCAGAAATAAAATTTTGTGAGGTACTTGAACCGCGCTCGCTCGCGTGCTAGTGTGGGCGAAGATAAAGCGAAGTCATTGTCCCATGGCCGCTGATTCCAATCTCGAACGTCCTCTTCCAAACAATCTCGATGCCGAGCGCTCCGTCCTCGGCGCGATTCTTCTCGACAACAACGCACTGAACCCTGCGATCGAAAATCTACGCGCCGAAGATTTTTTCCTGGATCAGCATCGCCGCGTTTTCCTGAAAATGATCGCGCTCGGCGAAGCGCAGCAGGCGATCGATCTCATCACGCTCACGGAAGAACTGCATCGCTTCGGCGAACTTGAAGCCGCCGGCGGCGCACCTTATCTCGCGTCGCTAGCCGATGGTATGCCGCGCGTCAGCAACGTCGAGCACTACGCGCGCATCGTCAAAGAAAAGGCGATTCTCCGTAATCTGATTCACGCGACGCACAACATCCAGATGCGCGCGTTCGATGGTGAGGATGGCGCCGACGCCGTTCTTGACAATGCCGAGTCTTCGATCTTTGCGCTCGCCGAAGATCGTGTGCGCGCCGGCCTCATTCCGATCAAAGACATCGTTCGCGACAATTTCGAGCGCCTCGAGAAAATATTTCGCGAAGGCAAAAGCATCACCGGAATTCCGACTGGCTACACGGAACTCGACAAATTGACTTCGGGATTTCAGGGCTCGGAGCTTTTGATTCTGGCGGCTCGTCCTTCGCAGGGAAAAACCGCGCTCGCGCTGAACCTTGCCGAAAACATTGCGATTCGCGGCGGCCATCCGATGGCGTTCTTCAGTCTCGAAATGTCGAAGGAATCGCTGCTACAGCGTCTTGTTGCGTCGGTCGCGCAGATCGACGCGCACAAATTCCGCACCGGTCATCTGAGCCGCGACGATTGGCGCCGCATGACCGAAGCGCTCGGCACGATCGCCGGCGCACCGGTCTGGATTGACGATGCCGGCTCGACGAGCGTTCTCGAAATCGGCGCGAAAGCCCGGCGCTTAAAACGCGACAAAGGATTGTCTCTGCTGGTAGTGGACTACTTGCAGCTCATCACGGCGCGCGGAAAATTTGGAAATCGCCAGGAAGAAGTGTCGAGTATTTCGCGCGGCTTGAAGGGACTGGCGAAAGAACTGCAGATTCCGGTGCTCGTGCTCAGCCAGTTGACGCGCGCTCCGGAGCGCGACGAACGCGGCCCTCAGCTTTCGGATTTGCGCGAATCAGGCGCCATCGAACAGGACGCGGACGTCGTCATGTTCATTTACAGGCCAAACTTTTTCAAAGCAGGCGCGACTCCCGAAGAGCGCGAAGAAACCGAACTGCGCATCGCCAAGCAGCGCAACGGCCCTACGGAAAACGTAAAATTCCGATTCCTCAGCAAATTTACGCGCTTCGAGGAAGCCGCCCCCGACGCCTTCAGCAACCTCGGCCCCGACGACCTGTAAAAGCCGACGAGCTCTTCTTCTCGTCGTTCAAATTTTCAAAGAGCTTCCGATTTCGTGTCGCGCGTTTCCGGCCTGGGATTGCGCGTCATTTCGCGGCAGGTGTGCCTTGGGGAAAACTACTTCAGTTTCTTTTTCTTTTTGAGTAGCTGAACGAGGCAGGCGTTGTAAGCGCCGGGGCCGTGGATGAGCTTTTCGTTGGAGCAGGTGAGGACGATGTCTTCACGTTCAGCGGAGCTGAGGCCGGCCAAGCTTGGCGGATTCGGATTCGCTTTCAGAGCGTCGAGTTGTTTGCGCAGGCACTCGTTGTATTTCGTTACGCCTTGCGACAGGCGTTCAGCGGCGCACGTCAATTGGACCGCTTCCTGGTCGGGCTTTTTCAGACCGGACAGGTCAGGTTCGGTCGTATCTTGCGCTTGCGCCGACGGCGTTCCGGTTGCCGGCGCAGCGTTTGGATCCGATCCAGATGCAGTATTCCCAAGTTCCGAAGAAGCGCCGGGTGTCGCCAGCGCGGTCGGATCGGCGCCAGCGAGCGGAGACGTGCCCGGAACCGTATTCGTTCCGTTCGCGTTCGACGCGGCGTTCGGCAGATTATCCACGGGCGTCATCACGAAGACAGGAACGTCGCCGGTACTGCCCTCGATGCGGTCTTCGGAAAAACGGCTCAGCGTGGCGGGAAGTTTGCGCAAGGCTTCGCCATTTCCGCCGATTTCGGTGCACATGCCGACCCAATCGGACGGGCCTGTTCCCGTGCGATGAAACTCGCAGCCGGCGAATTGTCCGCTGATTTTTCCGTTGCTCGCGATCGCGTCGAGAAAAAGCGAACCGCCATCCACATGCGAACGGAAATTCTGTCCGTCTTTCAAATTGGCCCAGAGCCGAGGGGGCATTTGTGCTTCCGGCGCGCCTTCCTCTGCAGTTGCGGCGCGGGAGCCATCTGCGAGGACTTGCGGCGATGATGGAGACTGGGTGACGCGACGCGCGCGCGACGCGACGGCGTGCGCAATGCGCGAAGTCGTGGCCATTTCAAAATACGAAGGCGAGACGAGCCAGAGCGCCAAGAGAATGCACGTCACCACGGTGGCGCTGCCGATCAGCATCGGGCGCCCGCTGGTGAAACCGCGGACTGGGCGCATTCCGTTGACGAAAAGGAAAATTCCAATGGCAGCGGTAACAACGGCGAGCCAAAGCGGCGGCATGCGCCCACTGGCGACCAACACTGCGAGGAAGAAAATCGTGGCCATGCCGAGAACCATGAACAGAAAACTGTTGAGGTTTCGGATTTCGGGAAACGGGGACGTGCCGGTGCGGGCACGCAACGGAACGGAACCAGTTCTGCGCGACGCGCCCGACCGCGATCCCGTGCGTGCGCGTTGCGGCGACGAGCCGTCTGCGTTCTCTGTGGACGAGATCGTTCGAGCTGCTGGATTCGCGATTGCGCTCGCGATCGGCAGCGAGAGAAGCGTCGAATTTTTCGCGCCCGGTGCGATCGAGCAGTGTGGCCTTGGCCTCGGACAAATCCTTGAAAGCTTCGGATGCGACCTGACGGAGATATGGGTTATCCGCCGGTACCGTGTCCGGGTGAACTTCGCGCGCCTTCACTTTGAACGCGGCTTCGATTTCGGAATCGGACGCGTTCTCGGGAACGCCGAGAATTTCGTAATAATTCTTAGCCATCTAATCCTGTAACCGCGTTTTTTAGCCGCACTAACGGGTCCCTGTGGCGCGAGAGGCGAGGAGCTCTCGTAGGTTCAATTGTATACGTAGCGAGCGGGTTGCGGCAGGGGGACATAAAGGAGGTAATACCGAGAACACCTGACGCGGTTTGAGGTGCTGTGATCGATCGGTGAGTTCCGAATTGGGAAGAACAGGGGTATACCCCCCATGTTTTGCAAAGAGTGCGCATGTTGTTTGTTTTGAGTCGGTTAGAAATTGAACGAGAAATTAGTGTGTGTAAGGGATTGATGCTGTTGGAGTTTGCGGGAGGGCGTGTTCGAAGAGGTTGGGCTGTACATTGGGAATGATAGCATGGGAGGGGTAGTTAGTCAAGAGTAAATCTAGCATGGAGAATTTTCGCGGTGGAGCCGGGGGGGGTACGAACCCAGCTGAGCAGCGGGCCAAAACATCTGCGCCGTAACATGGTCGATCCGATGCTAGAAGGTTAGATCGAGGTCGTGTTGGATCTAAGCGCGCGTTCTGAGAGAGAACGCGGGTCAGGGTGGTTGTCGAGTGGTGTTGACGAGGCTGAGTTTAAACCCGCACCCTTTGAAACCCGAGGGTGCGGCACCCAAAAGCGGCTCTGGGGAGTTCTGGGGTGCATACAGGGTGTGGGTGGGGCGACACAGGGCGGATGATGGAAGGGGCGATTGATGTTGATGGGATTGGGGTTAGGGGTGGGCGGGACGATTGCTGAAGATGAATCTGCGAAGAGAGTTGTTGAACAGATGTTGTCTTTTGCGTGGCTTGGCGGGCGGTGGAAGCGGGACTCGTCGTTGCGCTTGGATTTACACTGGATCTCTTCGGGGATCGGACATGACACAGACATTGACGGTGAGCAAGAAAACGCGGACGGTTAAGGCTGCTTCGAAAGCGGACGGAGCTACAGGTACGAAAACAGCCGGCAGAGCGAGGACGATCTCAGCCGGCTCGGCGAGCGGCCGAAGCGGGCTCCATACGAAATACGCCTTTGCGGGAGTGGGAGCGGACGTGGCGAAAGCGGTGGGGAAAGTAGGGCGGCCAGTTTGGGCGGAGATATCCACGTCGGCGCTGGAGTACAACCTCAACGCGATTCGAAAGTTTGTGAATCCGGAAGATGAGCATCGCGCGACGCCGCGGCTGGTGCTGTCGATCGTAAAGGGCAATGGGTACGGGCACGGCGGGCCACAGGTCGCGAAGATTCTAGAGAAGGCGGGATCGGACTGGTTCGGCGTAACGTCGGCGGCGGAGGGAATTGAGGTTCGCAAGGCCGGCGTGAAAAAACCGATTTTGGTGCTGACGAGTTTTTGGCCCGGTGAAGAAAAGAATTTGCTGAAGTACGACCTGACGCCGGTGGTGCACCGGATCGAGCAGCTTGCGCAACTGAATCGGGTGGCTGCCAAGGATGATAAGCGCGATCCGCTGTCATTTCATCTGAAGATCGATTCGGGAATGAACCGGCTGGGAATCGCTTCGAACGAAATCGATGAGTTCGCGGCTCAACTGGCGAAGTGTCAGAGCTTGCGGCTCGGCGGCGTGATGACGCACTTTGCGTCGTCGGAAGCATTTTCCACGTCAGCCGTAGGAGCGCAGACGCGCGAGCAGGAAGAGCATTTTTTTGTGGCGCTGGAGCGGCTGCGAGCGCTCGGAGTCGATCCGGGAATCGTGCATCTGGCGAACAGTGCGGCGATCGCGAGCCGTTCTGAGACGTGGGGCGACATGGTGCGGCCGGGCGTGATTTTGTATGGGTATCATCCGGGCTACGATCCGCAGGAGAAGCGGGAAGAAGCGGAGGAGAAGTTGCCGCTGAAACCGGTGATGAGTTTGCGAACGCGGATCATCAATTTGCGGAAGATTCCGGCGGGCTCGGGCGTGGGATACGGGATGAAATTTGTGGCGACGCGGCCGTCGGTGATCGCGGTACTGGCGGCGGGTTACGGCGACGGTGTGCATCGTTCGCTGGGAACGCGCGGAAATGTGCTGGTGCGGGGGAAGCAGGCACCGATCGTGGGCATTGTGTCGATGGATGTGACGATGATCGATGTGACGGATGTGTCGGGCGTCGAGATCGGCGATGTGGTGACGATTTACGGGAGCGACGGCGAGAATTTGTTGGCGACGAATGCGGTGGCGAGAGGGATTGGGACGGTGACGTCGGATTTGATGTGCGCGGTGACGGCGCGGGTGACGAGGGTGTACAGGGAATAAGAGAAGTAAAGGAGCGGCGAAACAAATAAGTAGTGATTTTGAGCCGGCGGCGCTGATGGGCGTCGCCGGTTTCATTTTTGGGGAGGTGAAGGTGGTTGAAAATTGCGTCGGGGGCGGAACAAGAGTTCAAGACGCAGCGAACGTGCGGATCCGGGGCGCACCCTTCGAAGCTCAGGGCGCAGCGATGCTGCGCCCGCACAACGGAATCGGTCGGCGGACGCATCTCGGCTGATGGAGCGGAAAGACTGGGATGCTGAGCTGGGAGCATTTTGACGGCGAACGGGTAAGGTGGGCTGGGTTGGGAAAACCCGCACCCTCTAAAGGCTGAGGGTGCGGCACCCGAAGGCCGGTGAGCCATATATGAATGGGTATATAGAAGTTTTATGTATACGTTCAGGTAAGAGGGGCGGGTCTGAATGAAAAGTGCTGGAAGCCGCATGAAGAGTGGTCGGAGTTGATGATAGCGGATGATATAGGCCCTGGTGGAACACGGCTTGTCGCCAAATTTTCACTTTTTGGGAAGCAAATGGGCGTCGTTTTCCACAGATGTAAACGTAATTGTTCAGTTTGCTTGACGTTGCTATCACGTTGGAGTATATCAGCAGCGAAACGTAACTAGCTTCTACCCCCGCATGGTTTGATTTTATGTCCCACGCTCTGCGGGCCGCAGTGGCCGATTTTGCAGTGATTATGCAAGTCCTGTGAGGTCGCATGAGCCGAGCGTATACCGGCGTCGAACGCCGGGGAGTTGCAGGGCATTTTTCCGCAGGAATCGATATCTCCGAAAATAAACACGAGGGTGAACTTCCCGAACCGGTGAAGGCGGCGCTGCACGTCGAGCCGTGGATGTTGCGCGGAGGGCTCGCGGTGGTAGCGGTGGCGCTGTGCTGGTCGCTGAATCCATTCGGGCTGTCAGGTGTGACGGCGGTCGGCACGGGATTGTTGCTGGCGGCGATTATTCTTCTGGTTGAGATGCGGCTACGCTCGGCGACGCCACGCGGTTTGCTGGGCGGGGCGCTTGGAGCGGTGCTGGGAATTTTTGCGGCGGTGCTGGTGGCGGCGGTGGTGTCACGGATTGCCGAGCCGGAGCGGACGAAGTCGTTTTTCGAAAGCGGAGTGTTGGTGGCGTTCGCGTATTTGGGAGCGGTGCTGGGTTCGCAAAAGGCGACGGAGCGCGATGCGAAGGAAGTGAGGGAAGCCACGGAAAGAGAGGAAGGGAAGCACGAAGAGGCGGGTGTGTCAGTCGGCGCGGCTGCTGCGGCGACGACTGTGGCGGCGGCAGCGCCAACGATCCCGAAGCTGGTGGATACGAGCGTTTTGATCGATGGGCGGATTGCGGAAATTTGTGAGGCGCAGTTTCTAGACGGGCCGCTGCTGGTGCCGGAATTTGTGCTGCATGAGTTGCAGCTTGTGGCGGATTCGGGAGATGCACTGAAACGGCAACGTGGGCGGCGTGGATTGGATGTCTTGGATCGCATACAGAAAATTGCGGGGCTCGAGGTGCGCGTGCTCGAGCATCCGGCGTCGCCTGCGGGCGATGTGGATCGCAAGTTGATTGAAGTGGCGCGCGAGATCGGCGCGAAGATCGTGACGAACGATTTCAACTTGAACAAGGTGGCGCGGGTGCAGGGTATATCTGTGCTGAATGTGAATCAGCTGGCGAATGCGCTGAAGCCGGTGGTGATGGCGGGCGAACCGATGCGCGTTTTGATTTTGCGCGAAGGGAAGGAGGCGAATCAAGGCGTGGCGTATCTGGATGACGGGACGATGGTGGTCGTGGATGGGGCGCGGCGATTTATTAACAAGAGCGTGGATGTGATCGTGACGTCGGTGCATCAGACGGCGGCGGGGAAGATGATATTTGGTCGGGTGGAGGAAAAGGGCGTGGAGCCGGCGGTTGGGTTGGCGCGAGGAGCGGCGGCGGGGGCTGTGCGTGGTGGGGAGAATGGTGGAGCGCGAGCTGAGGTGGTAGAGGGCGAGAGCCACCCGAGTTGATTGGTTGTGATCGCTGAGATCAAAAATCGAATTGAAAATGTAGCCAAGTACGTTTGCAAACCCGCACCCTCTGAAAGCGGAGGGTGCGGCACCCAATGCCGTCCTGGGCGTTCCTTTCATTGAACATAGGTCGGGGGTTTCGCGGGGGAGTGGGCAGTGATGTACACTGCTGAGTCTTCTAGCCCGCGAAACCTTATATGAGCCGAATTGCTGCAATTTTGCCTGCCGCTGGTCTGGGCACTCGCATGGGTGCCGAGACGCCGAAACAATTTTTGGAATTGGATGGCGTGCCGATCGTGATGTTGAGCGTGCGGCGGATCGCGTCGTGCGAGTTGGTGACGGACATCATTGTGGCGACGCGCGGGGATGGGATCGCGAAGATTGAAGAGGCGATTCGCGGAGAGAAATTTTCGCAGAATGTGCGCGTGGTGAAGGGCGGCGATACGCGGCAGGAATCGGTGGCGGCGGCGTTGAAGCTGGTGGCGGCGGAGACGGAGTTGGTGTTGGTGCATGACGCTGTGCGGCCGTTTGTGAAGCGCGAGCTGATTGCGCGGGTGATCGAAGAGGCGCGGAAGCATCAGGCGGCGATTCTGGGAATTCCGGCGATGGATACGGTGAAAGAAGTGAAGCGCGCGAGTTTGCCGGAAGATGTGGCGCTGATTACGGGGACGATTCCGCGGGAGCGCGTGGTGTTGGCGCAGACGCCGCAGGTTTTCACGACGAAATTGTTGAAGGATGCGTTTGCGCGGGCTGAGGCGGATGGAGTGAGTGCATCGGACGAAGCGGGATTGGTGGAGCGGCTGGGGCACGAAGTGTTTGTGGTACTGGGGTCAGAGCGGAACATCAAGATTACGAAGCCGGCGGATATGGAATTGGCGAAGTTTTATTTGGAGCGGGAGAAGGCGGCGGCGAGCGGCGCGGCCGATGGAGCTGGCGTTGGGCGAAAAGCGGGAAGGGGCGTGCGGCGAAATGAGCGTGCGCTGCGGGATTGGGTACGATCTGCATCGGCTGGAGGCGGGGCGGAAGTTGATGATCGGCGGCATTGAGGTGCCGTTCGATAAGGGGCCGGTGGGGCATTCGGATGGGGATGTGTTGGCGCACGCGATGGTCGATGCGCTGCTGGGTGCGGCGGGGCTGGGAGACATCGGGAAACATTTTCCGGATACGGATCCGCGATGGAAGGGCGCGGATAGTTTGAAATTTTTGGAGCATGCGCGCGGGTTGTTGGATGGCGCGGGGTTTGCGATTGAGTGGGTGGATGCGGTGGTGATTTTGGAGCGGCCGAAGCTGGGGCCGCATTTTCCGAAGATGAGAGAGGCGCTGGGGAAGGCGCTGGGAGTTGCGGCGGAGAAGATTCATTTGAAGGCGAAGACGAATGAGGGTGTGGATGCGGTGGGGCGGGGTGAGGCGATTGCGTGTCATGTGGCGGCGACGGTGAGCGGGAAGTAGTTGATCTTGTCGGTGCGTGACGTCAGCGATGCGAGTAGAATCCTTCCGATGAGCGCAGGCGAAATTCCTGGAGACAATCAGGCGATTGCGGTGAATCCGTTTTGTGCGGCGGATGTGGTTGAGGTTTTGCGTGCGCGCGGGTTGGCGGAGTTGTCAGCGGAGCAAATGGCGTGGTGTGAGCGGGCGGCGTTTTTGTTGGGGCCGCAGGTGGCGGATCGAGCGGGGCTTGCGGATTTATTGGGATTGGTTTTTGAGTATGACGCGACGCGCGTGATGAAAGATGTTGAGGCGCACAATGTGATGACGCGGTATGCGGCGCGGGATGTGATTCGAATGCTGGCGCGGTTGGTGTTGGATGGCGGGGCTTGCACGCCGGAGAGATTTAGCGAGATGGTTACGGCGATGAAGGCGGAGTTGGATATTCGCGGGAGGGAATTGTTTCATCCGTTGCGGTTGGCGCTGGCGGGGAGGTCGGGCGAGGGGGATTTGGATCGAGTGATTTTGTTGATTGATGCGGCGTCGGAGGCGGGGTTTGCGGTGAAGACGGTGAGGGAGCGGATGGTGGAGTTTTGTTCGGTGATGGAGTGAGGGGCGTACGTCGCTGCTGAGTTTGGAGTAGGACTGAGCGTTGAGATCCTTCGCCGGCGCTTCGCGCGCGCTCAGGATGACAACGTTTAACAAGGTACGAATAGCGGGAGCGCGATGTGGATCGGTTGACGGGGATACATGCGGTGCGGGAGGCGTTGGAGGCGGGGCGGGCGTTTGACCGCATCGTGATTGCGCGCGGGCGGCAGGATACGCGCGTGGAAGAGATTGTGCAGATGGCGCGGGCGCGGAATATTTCGGTGAGGTTTGAGGATCGGTCGCAGATCGATCGGTTGGCGGATACGAAAGAGCATCAGGGGATTGTTGGGTTGGTGGCGGCGCGGGCGGCGGGATCGATTGAAGAAATTTTAGAAGTGGCGAATGCGGCGGCTGCAGCGGGAGCGGCGAAAAGGGACTGATTGTTTTGCTGGATGGCGTGGAGGATCCGCACAATTTGGGCGCGATTGTTCGAACGTCGCTGGCGGCGGGCGCGCATGGCGTGGTGATTCCGGAGCGGCGCGCGGCGGGGTTGACGGATACGGTGGCGCGGGCGTCGGCGGGGGCGCTGTCGCATTTGCCGGTGGCGAAGGTGACGAATCTGGCGCGGACGATGGAGGAGTTGAAAGAGGCGGGATATTGGCTGGTGGGATTGGATGAAGAGGGCGATCGGGAATATACGGAGGTGGATTTTACTTCGCCGGTGGGGATTGTGATGGGTGGCGAAGGGAAGCGGACTGCATGAGTTGACGCGGAAGCGATGCGATTTTGTGGTGAAGTTGCCGACGGTGGGGCCGGTGAAGTCGCTGAATGTGTCGGTGGCGGCGGGGGTGGTGTTGTTTGAGGTGGTGAGGCAGAGGAAAGGCGGAGTAAGGACGCAAAGAAGTAAGGAAGTAACGACAGAGGCAAGCGATTGGAGCGGTTCGTGCGCTGCTGACGCTGTTGACGACGCTGAGATCCTTCGGCGCGCTTCGGCGCGCCTCAGGATGACAACGATTTTAAGAGATTGGATTAGAGATGCGGCGTTATTTGTCGTATTGGAGTCAGGGAGAAGACGTCGAGGCCGGGGAGTTTTTTGCGGCCGGCGAGGAAGGTGAGTTCGACGGCGAAGGCGAGGCCTTCGACTTTGCCGCCGAGTTCCTGGATGAGTTTTGCGGCGGCTGCGGCGGTGCCGCCGGTGGCGAGCAGGTCGTCGCAGATGATGACGCGGTCGCCGGGCTGTGATGGCGTCTTCGTGGACTTCGATGCGAGTCGGTGCCGTATTCGAGGGCGTAGGAGACGGAGCGCGTTTTCGCGGGGAGTTTTTTGGGCTTTCGAATGGGGACGAAACCGGCGCCGAGTCGATAGGCGAGCGCGGGCGCGAAGATGAAGCCGCGGGCTTCGATGCCGGCGACGTTGTCGATTTTGTGGCCGTCGTAGTGGGCGCAGAGGCGATCGACGAGATTGTGGAAGCCCTGCTTATCTTTGAGGACCGTCGTGAGGTCGTAGAACAGGATGCCGGGCTTCGGGTAGTCGGGAACTTCGCGGATCAATTTTTTTAGATCGTCCATCCTTGCGGGCTCCTGTGAGATTCAGAGGGTTGGCGTTGTGACGAAATCGGATGCAAATTGCGAGTCGATATCCGCGGGTTCTTCGGCGACGAAATCGACGTGCGAAAGGCGCGGACCTTTTTCGAGCCGCGCGCGGAATTGCGCGAGTTGCTCTGGCGTGCCGATGGCGTAGGCTTCGACGCGGCCGTCGCGCAGATTGCGCACGTAGCCGCTGAGGCCGAGGCGTTCGGCTTCGGCCGACGCGAAGAAACGGAAGCCGACACCTTGCACGCGGCCGGTGACGAAGAAGCGGGATGCTTTTTTTGCGTTGTCCACAAACGTTGAAATTGTAGCGAAAGAGCGGGAGGGATGTCAGGCAGAGGCGCGGAATGAGATTTCGTGGAGTAAGCTGTGAGTGAGCATCGGGTTGCGCGGAAGAGTGTGAGCGCATCTCAGTGAATATGAGAGATATGTTGCAAGGTCGGATTGTTGGCGGTGGGCGCGGTGCTGCTGGCGCTGGCGGTGCGCGGGCGCAGGAGCAGCGGCCGATGTCGCCGCCGCCGGAGCACGATGTGAAGCGGCTGGGGAATACGCCGGAGGCGGTTGAGCCGCCGTCGCTGCCGCCGGATCAAATCATTCGAAAATTTGTGGCGAAGGAAGATCGAGTTCGCGTCGGTACGGCCGACGTTTGCGGCGAAGAAGACGATTCGAATCAGCGAGTACGACAAGGCGGGGACGATCATCGGGGAATTTTTGCAGGTGTCGGAAGCGACGCGGATGCCGGATGGGCGCGTGGTGAACAAGGTGCTGGAGCATCCGCAATCGACGCTGAAGACGTTTGCGCTGGAGCCGGCGGACGTGAAAGAGCTGGAGCGGATTCCGCAATTTCCGATCAATTCGTCGCAGCTGGCGAAATACGATCTGAAATATATCGGGACGGAAAAGGTCGATGAGATCGACACGTATATTTTCAAAGTGACGCCGAAGACGGTGGATCGCAAGAAGCTCGTATCTCGACGGGATTGTTTGGGTGGACACGCAGTACCTGGAAGTCGTGAAGACGTATGGGAAATGGGTGAACGAACTAGGCGATGTGAAGTTTGCGCAGATGCCGTTCACTACGTTTGAGACGTATCGGGAAAATGTGGACGGAAAATATTGGTTTCCGAACTATGAGCGGGCGGACGAGACGATGCACGTGAAGGAAGGCGATTTTCCGGTGCGGCTGGTGATCAAGTGGACGGATTTCAGGCCGCTGCCGGCTGCGGTGTCGGAAACGACGCCCGCGGCTGCGGCATGTCGCGAGTCTTCGTCGCCGTCCGCTCCGTCAACGAGCACAACCTCAGCAGCAGGCTACCGCCGAGCTCGCAGCCGACGCCGGCGCGACCGAAACCTCAGGCTCGCTCGAATTTTCGGCGATTATTTTTCCAAGGACTTCAGGACTGCGGGAAGTTCCTTCAGCGAATTCAGCAGAAATTCAGGTTTGGCGGCGCGGAGTCCGGCTTCGGTAGGGAAGCGGCCGATGACGGCGATGGCGCGGACGCCGGCGCGTTCGACATTTCCAAATCATGCGGGGAGTCGCCGACGTAGACGCAGGCGCTTGGCTTGAGGCACATCTGCTTCAGTGCGAGGCGCAACGGGGCGGGGTGTGGTTTTTTTGCGGAGTGTCGCCGGCGCAGACGCGCGTTGCGAAAGGCGCGGGTCAGTCTGAAAAGCGGAGTTGGCGCAAGACGCGGACGCGGTCGCCGCTGGTGACCAAGCCGAGTTGATAGCGGCGGGCGACCCAGGCGAGGACGCTGCGCGTGCCGGGGACGAGCTTCGGAGCGTGGTGGGCGTAGTTCTTGGCCCAGAGCTTGTCGGCGATTTCATATTTCGAACGCGGGATTTTGGCGGCGCGGTAGACGCGGTGCCAATTCGGCGTGTAGTGGATGGCTAATTCTTTCAATCCCCAGGGGATGCCGAGTTCGCGGAACATGGCGAGGTAGGCGGAGGAGTCGGCGTCGAAGGAGTCGAGGAGCGTGCCGTCCCAGTCGAAGAGGACGGCTTGAAGGCGGGAGGCGGGTTGAGCTTCGGCATCGAGGAGATTAGCGGAAGGGTGCAGGCTCGAAACGAAAGGTGGTCGGCTGGAGCTCTGAACGGAGGCGGCGCGGAATCGCCGCACTCCGAGTTACTTCATGAAGCGGGTGGGGACGCGTGTCGTCGCGGTCGAAGGCGACGTCTTCGAAGAGGGCGGCTACGCCGTACCAGCCGGGAGTTGCGGCGGGTTCGAGGCGTTTTACACGGGCGGCGGTGGCGACGACGACGTTGCCGCGGCCCATTGGGCGGCTGACCAAAATAATTTCGATTTCGATCTTCGTGCCGGCCGCTAAGTGCTTTGGGCAGAGGAAGAAGACGCCGCTGGAGCTGATATCGCGCGTGACCAGGGTGATCGGATATTTTTCTTGAACATCGTTCACGCTGCGAAGGCGCAGCGGGAGGCGCAGGGTCGCGCGGGGGTATTCGCGGTGTTCGGGGTGGACGCCGACGGCGTGCGTCGGGACGCGAACGAACTGGCGGGTCTTGGTGTCGCTCAAGAAGAGGCATGACGCGAACGCGGGAATCGCGGACCAGCCATCGTTTGCGTGTGCGGACCACGCCGCCGCGGTGGCAACCGCCAGCGTGGCAGGGACTTCCGGAATGAAGTCGATGGCAGTCGACTCAAAAATTCTTGCGAGGTTCGTAGACCTCATCATCGCCCCTCAGCGATATCGCTTCTTCAGATAACTATGCTAACGCTAGATGCCGACCCAGGCAAAGATTGCAGAACTTGATTCTAGTACCGACCAAACTTGCCCCCCCAACGTGTAAAAGTTGGGTCGCAAAGATGTCATCGAAGAGGGCTGGCGTCAATCTGTGGAAAACGCTGCAAGTGTCCTAAGATCAAATGGTTGGTAATGGTACTAATTTCGAAAATTCGAAATTCGAGACTCGAAAATTTGCGCGAGAGCTCGTGTCAAATCGCGAGAAGGAATTCGACCACGATTTGCGGATAGATTTGCCGAGAATTGTACTACAGGATGTGGTTTCGACGGCGTCGGGTCCAAAATGGAACTGTATCTCCCGGCATCGATGACGTTAGATTTGCGAGAACCGCCGGCGCTCGATGACGCCGGCTAAGCAGTCCATGACCACAACGGAAACACAATCTGGCGATAGCCTTAAGGCGAACCGGCTTCCGGCGGAGCCCGCAGGATTCGCACGCTTAGCGAACCCAAGAGTGCTGCTGGCGGCGTTTGCCGCGGTCTACATCATTTGGGGATCGACGTTTCTGGCGATTCGGGTCGGCGACGAATCATTTCCGCCGCTGATCGTGGCGGGAATACGCCATTTCGTATTCGGGCTGATCGCGTTTCCGATTATATTGTGGAAGACGAAAGCCAGGCCGACTTGGGCGGAGTGGCGCGCGACGACGGTAACCGGATTTCTTTTGTTGGCGGTAGGGAATGGGGGAGTCTGCCTGGCCGAGGAGCGAGTGTCATCGGGAGTTGCGGCGCTACTCGTCGCGACGGTGTCGCTCTGGATGGTGCTCATCGACTGGTTGAGGCCGGGCGGCACTCGTCCGGTGCCGCGCGTGATTGCTGGGCTCATTCTTGGATTTTCGGGGCTGGCGTTGTTGGTTGGGCCGAAGGATCTGGGCGGTTCCGGACGAATCGATCCGATTGGCGTTGCGATTCTGGGAGTGGGATCGTTCGCGTGGGCGTGCGGATCGATCTATGCCAAGCATGGCAGGATGCCGAGTTCTCCGCTGCTGGGCTCGGCGATGCAGAGCCTGACGGGCGGAGTCATTTTGTGGATCGCGGCAGGTTTGACGGGCGAGATTCGGGCGCTGCATGTGGCGGCGGTTTCGACGCGGTCGTGGATCGCGGTCACGTATCTGGTCTTCTTCGGCTCGATGATTGGGTTTTCATCGTATCTGTACATTTTGAAGCACAGCACGGCGACGCGCGTGGCGACGTATGCTTTCGTGAATCCGATCGTGGCGTTGTTTCTGGGGTGGTTCCTTCTCCACGAGGCGATTACACTGCGGACGATGCTGGCGTCGGCTGTGATTCTTGCGGCCGTAATCCTGGTGATCACAGCGCCGCATCGCGTGACAGCGAAGACGGCGGATGGTTCGCGTGCCGAGCCCCTCGAAACCACTGAAGATCCAGCTTTTTGACGCTTTTCTCCTACCATTACATCGAAATACTTTGATGCGTCTTTGCGGATAGATTTGGATTTTGGGTTGGGTTAATTTGGCAGCGTGATGAGACACCAAAGCAACAAACAAACCGCGGTCGGGATTACGGGAAGCGCCGCCGAGCGTTACTGGCGAGCGACGACGTCACGCGACCATCGCGCGGACGGGACGTTTGTTCTCGGCGTGCGGACGACCAGCATTTATTGCCGGCCATCGTGCCCGGCGCGGCGGCCGTTGCGGCAGAACGTAATTTTTTTCAAAACGAAGGAAGAAGCGCGGCGGGAAGGTTACCGGCCTTGTTTGCGTTGCAAGCCAGATGAAGTGGCGGGGTCGATCGCGCTCGTTGAGAAGGCGATGCGGCAGATTGAAGCCAGCGGGGAAGAAGACGCCCTGAGATTTGGTGTACTGGCGAATTCGCTGGGCACGACGACGGCGACGCTTCGTCGCGCTTTTATACAAGTGACCGGGCTACGTCCGCACGAACTGGCCGAAGCGCTGCGCCTCGCGAAATTCAAGAAGCTGCTGCGGTCGGGGAAGAAAATCACCGACGCGCTTTACGAAACGGGATATGGCTCATCGAGCCGCGTGTATGAACGCAGCAACGCGCAGCTCGGGATGACGCCGGCGACTTATCGAAAAGGAGGAAAGGGCATGAAGATCGGATACAGCATTGCGAAATCGAAGTTGGGAGAAGTGTTGGTGGCGGCGACGGAGCGCGGGGTTTCGGCGGTTTATCTCGGCGATTCGGAGACGAAGCTGGTGCAGGAGCTGCGCGACGAATATCCGCAGGCGGAAATCAGCTCGGCGGATCATTCGTTTGAAAAATGGGTCAGCGAAATCGTTGCAGCGCGTGGAAGGGAAGCCGCCACGCGTGGAATTGCCGCTCGATGTGCAGGCGACGGCGTTTCAGCGTCGCGTGTGGCAGGAGCTGCAGCGCATTCCGTCGGGAACGACGAAGACGTATTCGCAGGTGGCGGAGGCCGTCGGGAATCCGAGGGCGGTGCGAGCGGTGGCGCGGGCGTGTGCGATGAATCCGGTGTCGATCGTGGTGCCTTGCCATCGCGTGGTGCGGCAGGACGGGAATCTCGCGGGATATCGATGGGGGATTTCGCGGAAGGAGCGGTTGTTGGAGCAGGAGCGACGGGCGGCGAGTTAGGTTTCCGTTTGCCGAGTTGATTGGAAATCAAAACAAATCGCGCCGTTCGGAATTTGCCGGACGGCGCGATTTTGCTTTTTCGGCAGCCAATCGAAGGTGTTAGAGGCTTGGCTTGAATGCGGTTCGCATCCTTTGGCCAATCCTGTTTGAACCGCGAATCGGGAATCTTCAGATTTTTCATCATGTTCGTATAGTGAAACTGAATATAGTCGCCCGATCCGGTCTCGAAAAACTTTTGCTGAATCGGCAGCCAGGACGCTGAATCGATCCACATCTGAATCTTCGTAATCTTGTGACGGACATCCTCCGACTTCGGGCTTAGCTCAAGCACATAAGCTTTCTTGCCATCGACCTGATCTTCGCCGGTCAGCTTCACGTCGTAACCCTTCTGCAAGGCTTCGCTGCGCGTGCCGAATCCCAGCAGCACGTATTGATCGATCATCGCGCGGTTTTTGCCGAGGTCATATTCTTCGACGCGCTTGATCTTTGGCGTGTAGACGAAAAGGTTGTCGCCGTTGCGGAGAATCGTGCGCGGATCGGGCTCGGTGATCTCGATGCGCATTTTCGAATCTTTACGAACGAAGATGTGGCCCTTTTCGACGCTCGTGTCTTTCACCACGTCGGTGTACTTCGTGTTTTCGAGGTCGGCTTGGAGGCTGCGAAAGTCGGCGGCGGCTTTGTCCATTGTGGCGAGCACCGCTTCGGTGGTCGCCTGAGTGGCCTGAGCGGGAGCTGGCGCCCGGTGCGAACCCGCGGCGAGAGAAATGGCGCACGAGAACGCGGTCAGCGCGAGCGCAGCAGCAATACAGATTTTATTGTTCAAAATGTGCACCTGGGGCCGTTTTGATGGCCGACGTTCGCTGAATTGATCCTAGCACATAGAGAAAGATGCGCGGACGGGCCGGAACGTTTCCGTGAAGGGATGCTCAGGATGCGTATGTTCAATGGCTAAGCGGACTTAGCGGATGTGGTCTAGCGGCGAATCTCGACCTGGTAGGCGATCACGTTGCCGTCGCCGTCGCGCACTGCATCGATCTTCGCGATCGAGAAGCGCCCGTCGCGGAGCATGGGTAGCGCTTTTTTGAGCGCGTTATGCAGGTCGTTTTGCAGCGCCGGAGTCTGCTCGGGCGGCGCGAGGATGCGCGCATCGATGCGATAGGTTTGCTGCGAATCTTTTTCGGTGCCCGCGATGAGCTCGACTTCGGCGGGCGAGGTCGGCAGCCCCACTTGAGGCTCATCGTGAAACCATCGCGGCGGCGTGCCGAGCACGAAAATCAAAATGATGATGACGGCGACGTCGTATTGCCATGTGCCGCGTTCATACGACCAGAAAAACGTGCGTCCGAGAATGGTTTTGAGGCTGGCCATTTCAATCGGCAGGGACACCGTCAACGATAACGCCATCGCGCATGTGCACGACGCGATCGAAGTGAGTGACGGCTTCGGGGTTATGCGTGATCATCACGATCGTTTGGCCCAGATCTTTGTTGAGCTGACGCAGCATCTCAAGCACGATGTCGGAATTTTTCGAGTCGAGGTTACCCGTTGGCTCGTCGGCAAGCAAGATTTTTGGTTCGTTGATGATGGCGCGTGCGATGGCGACGCGTTGCTGCTCGCCGCCGGAAAGTTCCGATGGTCTGTGATGCAAGCGGCCATCGAGCCCGAGCATTTTCGTGACGACGTCGAAGCGATGGGGGTCGAAGCCATCGCCATGAATGAATTGGGCGATGGCGATATTGCCTTTCGCGGATCAGGGTGGGGAGCAGATTAAAGCGCTGGAAGACGAAGCCGATTTTGTGGCGGCGGAGTTTCGTGCGCGCGGCGTCGCTCATCTCGGTGAGGTCGTTGCCGTCCACGAAAACGTGGCCGCGAGAAGCCTGCGCCAGGCCGCCGATGACGTAAAGCAGAGACGATTTGCCGCATCCCGAAGGGCCCATGACGGCGACGGACTCGCCAGGAGCGACTTGAAAGTTGACGCCGCGCAATGCAGGCACTTCCACTTTTCCTGCGCGATACAACTTCCACAGTCCTTCGGTTTTAAGTATCGACTCCACTCGTTTTGGCCCTGGCTTTGCCCTGGAGAATACGATCCGTCGTGGGTATGTATTGTAGCTGCGTTTGCGATTCGGTGCCTAGGTAACTGAACGCGAAATCAATCGTACGAAAGCGCCTCGACGGCGTCTTTTCGGCTGGCAATCCACGCGGGATAGCTGGCGCCGATGACAGCGCCGGCGAGCGCGATGCCACCCGCGCGGAGAATCCATGGAACTGTGATGAGGATTGAAAGTGTTGGGAATCCTGCGAGGAATGCCGCGCGAATGATGTAACTGAGCCCGACTCCTGCGGCGATACCGAGAAGACACAAAACCGCTGACTCAGTGAGCAGCGAACGAACGATGAACGCGCGATTTGCTCCGATCGATTTTAAAACACCGATGTCACGCGTGCGCTCGATGACGGTCGTGTACATCGTCAGAAAAATGACGAGCAAGCCGATCGAGATCGCAAGCCCGATCATCGAGTGAATGAACGCTTCGAGGCCTGGCACATTCGTCGAGGTCAGCAGCGAGGCTAATTGCGCGAGAGGCCGAATGGTGTAACCCGGAAAAATCGCTTTGATCTCGTCCATGACGTCGTCGGTGTGTTCGGGACGAGTGCACTTCAGGAGGAAAATCGAAGCTTTGTCGCGTGCGCCCACAAGCTCTTGCAGCGTCAGAATCGGAACGAAAATGCGCGAACCTTTGCCGTGCTCGACGATGGCCGCGATTTTCCAATCGTGATTCAGGAGATTGTACGTGTCGCCGACTTTTAGCTTCTTGGCACGCGCTTCCCAATCATCGACGAGCATGTCGTCGGGGCCTTCCATGTCGCGGCCTTCCAGAAAAACGAAGCCACCGGATACGGCGCGATAGGAATCTTTGTCGATACCGTAGACGGTTTCGACGCCGCCGGTGGAATTGAATTGCAGAAGCGCGGGAGCCACGGCCTGCACGAATTTCAGTGTCTCGAGCTTCTCGCCGATTTTCATCGGCATCGGAGAGCCGCTGAATCCGAGGAAGATGGATGCCGCGGGCGGCTGGAGCACGATGTCGGCGCCGATGCCCTGAATGCGTTTGGCGCTTTCTGCGAGCAGGCCCGAGGTGAGGCCTACGATCAGCACGACGAGCGCGACTTCTACCGCGACGGCCATGATGCCGATGAATGTGCGCAGCGGGCGGTGCAGCAAGTTGCGCGTGATGAGTTCGCCCATCACGGCTGTTTGGCTCCTCCGGGTTCGGCTTCGGCGACGTGGACGAGTTCGCTGCCGGCTGGCTGTTCGAGTTTGAAACGATCGGCGGGAAGATCGGAGTTCAGCACGATTTTGCTGACTTGCAGATCGAGGCGATAGTCGTCATGCGGGCGATCGATGCGGATATTGTGCGCGAACGTTGTGACCGGGCCGCTCACGGTCGTGCCGGGTTGCGCGGGATCGACCGGCTGCCAGTCGGAATAGCGGACGTCGGACACAAGCAAGCCTTTCGGCGCGAATGCTTGCAGTCGCGAAACCTGCAACGTGGCGCGGTCGTACCAAATCTTGCGCAAAATTTCGGTCCGATATCCGCCGCGCAATACCGTCAGCACATAAAAGCGCGCGGTT
The DNA here is from genome assembly GCA_963850795.1 of uncultured Acidobacteriota bacterium. Lineage (GTDB taxonomy): Bacteria > Acidobacteriota > Terriglobia > Acidiferrales > UBA7541 > Acidiferrum. The sequence goes on from CAWKNS010000021.1 coordinate 623,295, forward strand.
TCGTCGTTGAACTCTTCGAACAGGACGGATTCCTCTTTGCGGATCTCGGGCCACAGTAGAGCGTCGAGCAAATGTTGGGGGCGCAAATTTTCGATCGGTTTGCTGCTATTGAATTCGCCCGCCACCTGGCCCACGAGAAACTTGTTTTTGGACGGCACCGAAACGCGGAACGTTTCGCCGTCGCTGGCCATGTCGAAGACGGTCGTGCCGATCACTGGCGCCTGACCGATCACGCGAATATTCGCCGGGCGCGATGCGAGCAGAAACGCTTTGACCTCGTGATATTCCTCGATGACGCCGCTGTATTTCGAACCGGCGGTCGGCTTGAGCACGACGGTCGCGTTCACGGTGTTGATGTTTTGGGCGTAGAGGTTGTACTTGTCGAGCAGCTCTTCGCGCGTCGCATCCTTAATTACGGGCTTTTCGGCCGGCGCGACGGTGGTCTTGGTGCTGATTTTGGTGCTGCCACCGCAGCCGAAGCTGAAGCCGAGTGCCGCCAGTGTCGCCGTAGTCATCCATGTCGCAACGCGTCGATTCAATGAGTTACGCCTTGTAATGCCAAATAAAGCAATGTAGCAGCCACCCCAAATGGCCGTCAATTTGATGCCGGAAGCCGAGGCGGGTCACGCAGCGGTCTTGTGCAATATTTCGCAGGCAGGATTCCAATGGGCGGGAGTTGTGTCTTCCTCGTCGCGTCGCAAATTGCGATATCAGGCTGCGTACCGCGTTCGCTGTATTTATCGAAACGAATATCGCACGCAGCTTGGCAGCCTTTTCCCGATATCAACTCATCATAATCGCAAGCATCTAGCCCAAGTTTTTATGAAGCGCTTGTTGTGTGTTTGGGCAGATACCAATACGAAGTACTATTGGAGGCCTCTCCCATAGTACCAACGGTGGTTCGAAACCGTACTATTGGGTTTTTTTCGGGGTGCGATTTATTCTCGTTTGCGCGAAGAGAAAACCGCGGCTGTCCCTTGTTTTGCAAAAAATCAATGAGCGTTTCGCTCAAAGTCCATCGAAGGAAGGCAATATCGATGAAGAATTCGGTTCGTTTGGCGATGTGGGCCCTTGCCTGTTTGATTTTCGGCAGCGTGTCCGTTAACGCACAAAATATTTCGACGGTGATCGGAGGCGGCCCGGGCACTACGGGTTTGTCGGCGACGGGCTCCAGCGTCGGCAGTCCCGCCGCAGTGCGGTTCGACTCAGCTGGAAACATGTACGTGCTCGACAATACATTCGGTCGCGTGCTGAAGGTTACGCCCGCGGGCGTCGTCACCACATACGCCGGCAACGGCACCTCGGGTTTTTCTGGCGATAACGGGCCGGCGAACGTTGCCCAAATGAATGGGCCCAGCGGCATGTGCATCGATCAAGACAATCTTTATATCGCGGACTCGGACAACGCGGTCATTCGTTTGATTCCAGGTACGACTGCACCGCCGGCCGGAAAGACTCCGGCAACATCTACACGGTAGTCGGCGTTCCGACCAGCACAAACCCCACCTACGGCGGCGACGGCGGGGCGGCGACACTTGCCAACCTGCACTTCCCCGATGGCTGCTCCTTCGACTTGAACCACAACATGTACATCGCCGACCGCGCCAACAACGAAATTCGCGTCGTCATCGGCACTGGCGCTGTGACGCCTCCTGGTCTGACAGGCCCGCTTACTGCGGGCAATATCTACCGCTTTGCGGGTGGGCCGGGCGGCACCCCGGGGCATCAGCCCGTGGCTGGCTATGGCCTCGACGGAAGCGCAGCAGTAAACGCTCCGTTAAACGGTCCGTTCGACGTCTTCGTCGATCCGAGCGGCAACGTGTTCATCGCCGACCTCGGCAACAACTTTGATCCCAACACCGGACAGCCGGACAACCAAGCAGGGCCTCCCAACAACAACGTCATTCGTGAAGTTCTCGCTTCGGACGGAACGATCCACACGATTGCCGGCGTGATAACGCAAGTGGCTGGCGTTTGGACTGGTCAGTATCCCAATATTGCCCCGCAGGGACCGCCTGTCGCGAGCGGTGGAGCTCTCACCGTCGCGTTGAACGAGCCCAAGGGCCTATCGATGGATACGTCCGGCAACTTGTATTTTTGCGATGCCGTCAGCCAGGTCATTCGCAAAGTCACAGCTCCGGGTACTGGTGGCAGCCAAATCAGTGTCGTCGCTGGCACACTCGGCGCCGGCGGATTTAACGGAGACACTCACGCGGCAACCAGCGCCAACCTCTCCTTTCCAGCCGGCTCAACTGTCGACTCGTCCAACATCCTATATATTGCTGATGTCGTGAACAATGCTGTCCGTGTCGTTCCCATGGCCGTCACTTTCGTCAATTTTACGAAGACGGTTCAGGTGAACAACATCGACACGATCGCGGGCAACGGCCACCTTTCCTACGGTGGCGACAACGCTGCGGCTAATCTCGTCGAACTGAACGCGCCCGCAGGACTCGCCGTTGACACCAGCAGCAACATCTACGTGGCTGACAGCAGCTCGGACCTCGTTCGCATACTCATCAACTCAACGGGGAAAATGGCCACTCTCGCGGGCCAGGTCGAAGCCAACGGCTTCGTTAACGATACGATCGCGCCCGGTGATTTCGGTGTTCTCAATGGCGCGATTGGCGTCGTTGCTGACGCGGCCGGAAACGTCTACATCGCTGATACCGCGAACTGCATCATTCGCAAGCGCACGGGGACGGGCATCACGACGATCGCAGGCTTCGAGCCACCGATTGTCAATCCCGACAATGCGACTGCCAACGTGCCCAAGTGCGGCTCCGATGCGCCTGGCGGTGTTGCAGTCGGCACCCATATCGGCACCGTCAATGGCATCGCCCTCGACTCCAAGGGCAACTTATTCTTCTCTGATTCCACGAACAATGTGATCTGGGAAGTTCCCGTCGCCAACGTAGGCAGCCTCCTCGCAAACCACCTCTATGCCTTCGCTGGTGCTCCGTCCACGACAGGTAACTTCAGCGGCGACGCTGGGGCTGCTGCCAGCGCTCAACTCCATAGTCCGATGGGCATTTACATCGACATCTACGACAACCTCTTCATCGCGGACGCCGGCAACCACCGGCTCCGCGAAGTGCCCGCTATCAACCAAGGCACGATGACAGCTGGTTTTATTTACACGATCGCGGGCAGTGGCACGGCTGGCATCAGCACTGACCCAGGCCCAGCGACCTCCGCCCAACTCCAGTATCCGTATGCCATCGTTGTCGATCACAACGATAACGTCTTTTTTACGGACACTACCTTCAACTTGTTTCCAACGGGCACCCACACGTTTTCCTCGCAGACGGTCCGCGAGGTGGTGGGCAAGGCCACGGGCAAGACCACCGGGAACATCTATACGGTTGCAGGCACGCCCAACATCGCCGGTTTCGGCGGCGACGGTGCTTCCGCCACAGCGGGGAACCCCCACCCAGCGTTACTGAATTTCCCGACGGGCGTCGCTCTCGTCCCGAACGGGCCGAGCGGACCAACCGCGACCGCGAACTTGCTGATCAGCGACTACATCAATAACCGCGTCCGAAGCGTTGCGGCCATCGCGAACATCCAACCCGTTGCCATCGTTTCGTTCAGCCCGAATCCTGTTGTCCTCCCTGCGGAGGCGATCGGCCAGCTTTCGGGTGCAACGGTTGTTACCCTGACCAATACCGGCGGCGCGACTCTTAACGTTAGCAACGTCGGGTTCACGGGAACCGACGCCGCTCAGTTTGCGCAGACCAACAACTGCACCGTAGTTCTTGCCGGGCAATCCTGCACGATCAACGTCACCATCAATCCGACGGGTACGCCTGGTGCGCGCTCTGCTGCAATCTCCGTCACTGACGATGCCGCCGGTACGCCCCACTCCGTGAACGTTACGGGCACTGCCGGAACTCCGACAGCTGATCTGAACCCGACCTCGCTTTCGTTCCCCAGCACCGCTGTGGGCACGACGTCAGCTGCTCAGACCATCACGCTGACAAACAACGGCGATGCTCCTGCGCTCGTGACCGGCGCAGCAATCAGCGGCACGAACGCTGCTGATTTCAAGGTAGCGACAAACACCTGCGGCATCGCTGGCGGGGTTTTGCCAACGACAAATTGCACCATCTCCGTGACCTACACTCCGAGCACCGGCAATGCGGAAAGTGCGACGCTCACGATCACCGACAATGTTGGCACTGGTTCCCAGACTGTTGCGTTGACCGGTGCAGCTTCCACGCTGACGCTCACGGTCAAGGACACCGACGCCTCCTCGACGCAAACCGTCGCCGCCGGCGCCACCGCCACCTACAATCTCAGCGTCTCCGGCAATCAGTCGGTGACCGCCGCTATCACTTGCACCGGCGCTCCGACCGCGGCTACTTGCACCGCGGCTCCGGCTTCGGTCGCCGTCACGCCTACGGCAGCGGGCACCTTCAAAGTGAGCGTCACCACGACGGCTCGCGGCGAAATGCTTCCGTTCAATCAGCCTTCGACAAAGATGCAGCCGCCAACGTTCCTGCAAATCGCTCCGATGGCATCCATCGCGCTTCTCTTCCTGATCGCGATGATGCTCGGCTGGATGCAGAACGAAGCCGGCCGCGCGCGCACGCTTCGCGTGGCGTTGTCGCTCGCCTCATCCTGATGCCCATCGCGGCAGCCACTGTGCTCGTCGGCTGCGGCGGCGGCAGCTCGTCCACGACGCCGCCTCCGGCCACCGGCACTCCAGCGGGCACCTACACGCTGACGGTGACCGCGACGTCCGGCTCGACCACGGCGAACACGACGCTGACGCTCGTCGTCAACTAAACAACTCAGCGCGCCGGCTGCTTAAAGCCGACGCCGCAAATTCCAACGGCGCCCTCGCAAATGCGAAGGGCGCCGTTGCCTTTCTCTGCGAGTTCGCTTCGGTCTCTCGTCTCTGCGTTTCAACGCATCGCGGCAGTTGGGTGCCGCACCCTGGGTTTCTGAGGGTGCGGTTTGTGAGGTGGAGCGCCCTGATCTCAACCGGCCAGCAATCACCGCCCCAATTTCAAATTCGTAGTACTCTCTCGCGATGCGCCACCAGCCAAGCTCTTCCCAACGCTCGTCGTCATCGCTATCATTCTCGCAATCTGCATCTGGCATCGCGTCCGCGCAAAATCCGACACGTCGCCCGGCCCATCGCCATCTCTCACGTCACGCTAATCAATCCCGCCACCTCCACGCGTCGAACACGACGCCACCGTCATCATCGAAGGCGACCACATCGGCACCGTTCTCATCGGCGCGATGGTCAAGATGCCCGGCAACACGCGCCTCATCGACGGCCACGGCAAATTCCTCATCCCCGGCTTGTGGGACATGCACATCCACTCCGCGTTCGGCGATTGGTTTCCCGGCGGCCGCGACATCATCCTTCCGCTCTTCGTCGCCAATGGCGTCACCGGCGTGCGCGATATGGGCGGCGATCTTCCCGTTCTTCTCGACTGGCGCAAACAAATCGCCGCCGGAAAAATTCCCGGCCCGCGCATGGTCGTCAGCGGCCCGATGCTCGACGCGGTTCTTCCGAGCGGCAAACTCCGCTTCCCCAGTTCGATCGCGACAACGACGCCCGACAGCGCGCGCGCCGCCGTCGATCAACTCAAATCCCAAGGCGCCGACTTCATCAAAGTGCAATCCGTCATCTCGCACGACGCCTATCTCGCCGCCGCCGCCGAAGCCCACAAACAAAACTCCCCTTCGTCGGCCACGTCCCCGACAAAGTCCGCATCACCGAAGCCATCGCCGCCGGCCAAAAAAGCATCGAGCACCTGATGGGCAGCTTCGAAGGCTGCTCCACCGAAGAACAAAAATTCATCGACGGCCAGGGCAACACGAAGCTCCTGCTCAGCACGACCGATCCAGAAAAAATGCGGCGCGCTCTTGAAGCTGCTCGCAAAATCGCAAACCTGGCAATGCCCAACGCTCGCCTGGCAGCGCGGCGGCACATTCCTCGATCAGCGCGACCTCGCGCACGATCCGCTCGGCAAATATGTTCCCGCCTACTGGCGCGACGTCACCTGGAAGCGCTTTTACGACGAGATGATGCCCGACCTGCAAAAAGATCCGCTCGACCTCCGCAAAGAATATTTCGCGCGCAATCTGAAAATGGTCGCCGACATGCACCACGCCGGCGTCCCGTTCCTCGCTGGGACCGACACCGCTCCCGGCATCTACATCCTCCCCGGCTTCAGCCTTCACGACGAACTCGCCAATTTCGTCGAGTCCGGCTTCACCCCGATGGAAGCGCTGCAAACCGCCACCAGCAATCCCGCCAAATTTTTCGCCACCGAATCCACGCAAGGCGAAATCGCCAAAGGCAAAATCGCCGACCTCGTCCTCCTCGACGCCGACCCGCTAGCCGACATCCACAACACCCGCAAAATCACCGCCGTAATCGCCGACGGCCACCTCTACGATCGCGCCGCCCTCGACGCCCTCCTAAAAAGCGCCGAACAAGCCGCCGCCACAAAACCCACCGCCCCGCCAACGACCCACGATTTGTAGCGGCGGGGCTTGCTCCCCAGTCCGATGCGTTTTGCCTCCAAACTTTTGCGGATCCCCGCGATCGATATGGAGTGCGCCGCCTCGGCGGCGCTTTTACGGTCAAATCGCCATCGCCCAACTCCACCAACGCATCGCGATCAACCTATCTGCTCGTACTTCTCCTATCGCCCCTCTATACAAACGCAAAAATATGTGAAACTCTTCTCCCTATAGCCCGTCTATATAAGCGAGCCCACTATGTCTCCCGACCAAACCAACCTACTCCTCGGCACCCTCGACATGCTCATCCTCAAATCCTTGGCCCTCACCGAACTCCACGGCCTCGGCATCTCCCGCCGCATCGGCCAAATCACCAAAGGCACTTTCGACGTCAAACCCGGCTCGCTCTTTCCCGCCCTCCATCGCATGGAAGAGCAAGGCTGGCTCGCCGCAAGCTGGGGCGAATCCGAAAATAATCGCCGCGCTAAATACTACAAACTCACCGTCGCCGGCCGCCGCCAACTCAAATCCGAAACCAAACGCTGGTCGCCGCATCTCTCTCGCCATCGCCCGCGCACTGGAGTCGAACTAGAGCTAGCCCCAATCGAGCACGAACGGAGCACCGCATGAGCCTCTTCACCCGCCTCGCCAGCCTCAAGCGCAACCTCTTCCATCGCAAACGCGCCGAGGCCGATCTCGACGCCGAACTCCGCTCCTACACCGATCTCCTCGCCGACGAAAATCGCGCCACTGGCGCAAATCCCGACGAAGCGCGCCGCCGCGCGCAAATCGAATTCGGCGGCATCGAGCAAGTCAAAGAAAACGTTCGCGACGCCCGCGCCGGCCATCACATCGAAATGTTTTTCCGCGATCTGCGTCTCGCCCTCCGCAACATCCGCCGAAATCCCGGCTTCACACTTATCGTCGTTCTCTCGCTCGCGCTCGGCATCGGCGCCAACGCCGCCATCTTCAGCCTTGCGACGCGATCATCCTCCGCCCTATGCCCGTTCCCAATGCCGGCGAAGTCATCGTCGTCGACACCGCCGCCTCCAAACTCTCGCGCTACGGCGGCAGCTCCTATCTCGACTACTCGACTATCGTGGCGCGCGCAAAATCGTTCTCCTAGCTCTGCCATCTGCGCAACAATGTCCGCCGGCATGAACACATCCGGCGCCGCGCTCCGGCAGCAAGCCCGAAAACGTCTCCGGCCTTATCGTATCGGCGCAATTATTTTTCTACGCTCCAGATCGAACCGTCGTCGGCCGCGACTTTCTTCCCGAAGAAGGCGTCGTCCCCAGACAAATTCCCGTCGCGATCATCAGCTACTCGCTTTGGAATCGCGTTTTCGCGAAAGATCCCGCCATCTGCCGGAAAACAAATCAAACTCAATGGCCACAGTTTCACGATCGTCGGTGTCGCTCCCCAATCGTTCACTGGACCGACCTTTTCTTCCGCCCCGAAATTTTTGTTCCCACTGCATGGCGCCCAAGTGACTGCCGACGGCGCCGACATCCTGAAACAACGCACCTACCGCACCTTCGACATGATCGGCCGCCTGCAATCCCGGCGTCACCGTCGCGCAAGCGCAAGCCGAAATGAACAGTCATCATGTCCGGCCTCGAGCGCGAGCATCCCGACAGCAACAAAGACAACGTCGCCATCGTCCGCACCGAAATGGGCAAGCCGCATGGAACTCGGGACTGGTCGCCGTTCCATCGCTCCTCGGCGCGCTCGTCGTCCTCGTTCTTGTGATGGCTTGCGCCAATGTCGCCAGCCTGCTCGATGGCTCGCGCCACATCGCGCCTCAAGGAAACCTCCACGCAGATCGCTCTCGGCGCCTCGCGCGGCGCGTCTCGTCCGTCAGTTACTCACCGAAAGCGCCGTCCTCGCCGTTTTCGGCGGCGCCGCTGGGATCTTGCTCGCTTACGCCTCGCATCAAGGGATTTCGCTCACTCGTGCCGGTCACCGGCCGCGCCCGAAGGCCCTGACTTCCGCCTCGACTTCGCACGATCGTCTGCATCGCAATGGCGTCCACCGTCGCCGTTCTTCTCTTCGGCATCGCGCCCGCATTCATGGCCGTCAAAGACGCATGGAGCGCCGTCATGACCACGCGCTCGTCCGCATCCGCCAGCCGTTCCTTCAGTTCCGTCGCCCGCCGCGTTCTCATCGGCGGACAAATCGCGCTCTCCGTCGTGCTCCTGATGGTCGGCGGACTCTTCCTCAAATCCTTCAGCCGCGCGCACAACATCGATCTCGGCTTCAATCCCAATCATCTTTTGCTCGTCACCATCGACCCGCTGCTTGCAGGGCTATTCCAACGAGCAATGCATCGCGATTCCACGAGCAACTCCTGCAGCGCGTCGCCGCCTTCCCGGCGTCACGTCGGCCACCGTCGCAACCGGGCGCCGTTCTCGGCGGCGCTTCATGGGACATCGTCCATCGACGGCTACACCGCTCCAGACGGCGAAAAATTTCATGGACCATCTAAACAGCCAAGTGGATCCGAATCATATTTCTCCACCATGCAAATTCCAATTCTCTCCGGCCGCGAATTCGCCGCCGACCGACACGAAGAAATCTCCCGCCGTCGCCATCGTCAACGAAACCTGCGCCAACAATATCATCGCCGGCAGCTGGCGACATCAGCAAAGCGCTCGGCCGCATCATTCGCCTGCGCGATGCGTAGCCGATCCAGATCGTCGGCGTCGCCAAAGACTCCAGCTATGGCGGCCAGATCGGCCAGCCGCCTCCGCCCGTTTACTATTTCCCGTTACGACCAGCAAGGCGGACCGATGGCGACGCTCGTTGTCGCATGACCCCGATGAGGGCGTCACGCGCGCGAACCCGCCGAAAATCCAGCCGCAACTTCCATCGCCCTGTCCGAAGCAGAGTCGTGTCCCCGCGATTCGCGCAGCAATTGTCCGCACTCGACTCCGAAATTTCCCCCGTCTCCGTCTACAAAATGACCGATGCTGATTTCTCCCAGGGCTTGTTCATGCCGCGAATCGTCGCGGTTCTCGGCGGCGCTTTCGGTTTCGTTGCCATGGCGCTCGCCGCAGTCGGCCTCTACGGCGTCGTCTCGCTTCATGGTCGGCCGCCGCACGCAGGAAATCGGCATTCGCATGACGCTCGGCGCACAGCGCAGCGACGTTCTTCGCATGGTTCTCGCCAACGGCTTGATTCTCGCTGCCTCAGGCTTGCATCGTCGGCTTGTCGATCGCCTCATCGCCGCGCCCGCAATCCGCAGCATGCTCGTCGGCGTCAGCCCCTAGGACCCCGCCACCTTCATCGCCATCAGCGCCGCCCTGCTCGCCGCCACCGCCCTCGCCAGCTACATCCCCGCCGCCCGCGCCACGCGCGTAGACCCAATCCTCGCCCTCCGCCACGAATGAGGCCCGAAACACATGCCACTCTTAGCCCGCACAAAAAGCTTGATCCGCAATCTCTTCCGCCGCGACCGCGCCGATCGCGAATATCGACGATGAACTCCGCTCCTATCTCGACCTCCTCACCGAGGAAAAAATCGCCTCCGGCCTCGGTCCCAATCGAAGCCCGCCGCCAAGCCAAAATCGAACTCGGCGGCATCGAGCAAGTCAAAGAAAACGTCCGCGACGTTCGCGCCGGCGCTTATCTTGACTCCGCAGCACAAGATATCCGCTTCGCACTGCGCACACTCGGCCGCGCACCTGCCTTCACTGTAATCGCAGTCCTCACACTCGCTCTGGGCATCGGTGCGACAACCGCAATTTTTAGCGTCGTCAACGCCGTTCTTCTCAAGCCGCTGCCCATCCGCGAACCGAAACGCGTCGTCGCTTTGCACGATCAGCTTCCCGAATTCGGTATGCCCCGCACCAAAGTCTCGCCCCTGCAATTTCGCGAGTACAGTCAGCGCACCGAGATCTTCGAATCGACAGCCGCATTCAAGCCCGCGATCCTGACACTCACTTCGACCGATCAGGCCTGCACCTTCAGGCGATGAAAGTGACCGCCAGGACTTTTTCCTTTGCTGGGAGTCGAACCACTCTTTGGGCGCTATTCACACCGGCCGACGACACGCCTGGAAATCCTCACGTCGTGCTTCTCGCCGATAACTCTTTGGCAAAAACTTTTCACCCGCGATCCAAAGCGATCGGAAAAACGTTGCGCTTGGACGGTAATACTTACGAAATCATCGGCGTGATGGGATCGAAACTCGACAACATGTTTTTCCCTCATCCCGACGTTTGGATCCCGGCTGCGATCACGCCAGAGTCGGCTGCCGAAAAATACCGCTGGTACGTGGACTACTCCATGCTGGCTCGCCTTCGACGATGGAGTCACGTCGATCAGGCGCGCGTCGTGATGCAGGCCGCAGTTGCGCAATTCAACGAGCGACGATTCCAGGTTCGGCGTCGAAATCCGTCCCATCGCGGAAGAAAAATCCGGAGACATGCGTAAACCCCTCAACATATTGCTGGGTGCCGTGTTTCTCGTTTGTTGATCGCCGGCTTCAATGTCGCCAATCTTTTGCTCAGTCGCAATGCTGGCTCGCCGTCATGAAATTGCCACGCGGATGAGTTTGGGCGCGCCTCGCTCGCGCTTGGTCGCGCAATTGCTGACCGAAAGCCTCACAATTTCGCTGACTGGCGGCATTTTGGGCATCGCGCTGGCCCACATCGGTATTCTGCCGCGATCATCCGATTCGCCCCTCCCGATATTCCCGGCTTCACTTCGATTCCTATCGATGCCGTCGTTCTTGTGTTCGCGCTCGTCTCTGTCGATCGTAACTTCCAGTGCTCTGTGGCTTCGCTCCCGCCGATTTTCTCGACGCGATGCAATCCTTTCGAAGCGATGAAATCCGGAGTTCGCGTCAGGTAACGATCGTCACCATCAAGGTTTCGCGCGCGCCTTGCTATCGCGGAAACGCATTCGCTCTCATCTTGCTTGCCGGTTCTGGATTGTTGCTTGCGTAGCTTCCAAAGCCTGCTTCACGTTCCTCTCGGATTCGATCAGCAGGGCGTACTCACGGCGCGGATTTCGTTTCCTCCCGCCATATCTGACAAATCCAATTCCATTGTCGAAAGCGCTTCTCGAGCGAATCTGTCGCGAAGTGCCGGGAGTCTCGCACGCAGCGATCGCGACAGGCGCGCCGTTCACTTCCGACAATTACAGCACCACGTTCGACATTCGCGATCGTCACGCAGCTCCATCGGATCCCGAGCCGCACGCGGCAGTCCTCTACGTGACTCCAAAATATTTCGGGACGTTGCGAATCCCGCTGATTGCCGGCCGGCTTCTTCGCCGAAGGCGACATGCGCTCCACAAATTGGCTCGACCCCGGCGCTGTGCGGATCATCGACGAAGCTCTTGCGAAGCGCTTTTTCCCTGGACGCAATCCGATCGGCGCGCAGATCGGCAACGATGAAAAGTGGGCGACCATCGTCGGAGTCGTCGGCACGGTTCACGACAGCGATCTCGCTGTCGAACCAGCGGGAACGATCTACATCCCTGGCTACGCCGGATCGACAGTCGTCGTTCGAGCGGTTGCCAATCCGCTTGCGGTTGCCTCCGCAGTCAGCGAGCAACTGCGCGCTTTGAATGGTGACGTTGCGATCTACGATGTCGAGCCGATGACGGGATTAGTATCGCGGTCTTTAGTCCGCCAAAGATTTGCCACGACCCTGTTGGGCCTGTTTGCCTTGGCGGCGCTCGTTTTGTCGTTCGTCGGTGTCTACAGCGTGACCGCGTACCGCATGACGAAAAGAATTCACGAAATCGGTTTGAGGATGGCTCTCGGTGCGCAACGCAGCGACATTTTGCAAATCCACCCTTGGTTTCGGCTCATTCGTAGCGACGATTGGCATCGCGATCGGCTTTGCAGGTTCACTGGCCTTACGCCCACTTCTGGCGAATCAACTCTACGGCGTCAGTGCTTCCGACTTTTTCACTTTGATGTCGGTGAGCTTGTTGCTACTCTCAGCGACAGGTGTCGCGACTTACATTCCGGCTCGACGCGCGACGAAGATCGACCCGATGCAAGCCCTCCGCCACGAGTGACCTCAACGGGGCTATTGAAACGGTGATTGCTCACAAAGATGCTGACAGGAACTTCGATACTTTCCTCTGTGTGCTCTGCGAACTCTGTGGTGAATTTTCTTAAGCTTCGACTGTCAACTGTCGGCTGTTGACGGCGTTTACTGAGGACGAGCGAGATAGACATCGAAACGTTCTACAGCAGGCCGCAGGCGGCGAATGACTTCCGTGGCCCAAAGCGTCTTGCTCAGCAGCGTTACCCAGCCATCTTCCGGCTCGCACACCGCGCAAAACGCATACCGCTCATACGCCGTCTGATACGAATCCAGTCCGCGCCGCGACAATTCCTTCTCCAAGTCCGCATCGGGGCCGTCGATTGCGGCTGCCCGCGCGCACGCCAAACGTCTCGCCTTCAAATCGCTCGAACAATTCCTGAAGCTGCGTCTCGCTCGGCGCGCTCAACACGACGCATCGCTCCGCCGCCTCGCGATAATGAATGTCATACATCTTGCAGAATTCCTTCACGCGATCGACATGCGCAAAAAAATCCAGCACAAAGCCGTCATTGTTCGCAAGCGCAGGAAATGCCGCCGCCCAAATCGCCGCCGCATCCTTCCCGCTAACCGGCTCGCGGCTCTCCGTCCCCAGCAATTCCAACCCGACCGCCTGCGTCTCGTTACCTAGATCCAGCTTCTCCACATCCATCGAATATGGCGGCAGATCGAGTGCCCCAGGATCGACCGGCGCATTTCCCGTCGCGTTCATTCGCTGTATTCCCCGGCTTCCGGCGGAAATTTCGCCTGAAAGTCCGTCGATTGCTTCCGAACATCGAGCCAATCGAAAAACACATCCGGCGTCTCAAGCCAGATTCGAAACCAGTTCGCGATCTCTTCTTTTTCCGCGCGTTTGAACGGCTCGACCTTGTGATTCCGCGCGATCATCTCCGCGCGCCGCTTGCCCAGCCGCGCAATGTTCAACACGCGCTCTGCCGCCGCGGGCTCCTGTGTGCCTGAAACTTCCGCATCAATTCATCCAGCCGCATGATGCTGACTTCCGCGTCTTCCAACGTCTTGAAGTGCAGCAAGTCTTCAAACTCTTCTTCGTACTGATCTTCGGCCTCTTCTTGCAGCGACAAAAGACTTTGAAGCCGGCCTGTTTCAAAACGTCCGCAATATAGTCGTTCCCGGTTTTTCCTTCTTCGCCATGCTCCGCAATCAAGCTTTCGCCGCAGCTGATCGATCTCCGCCATGAGTGTATTGCTGCGCGCCGATTTCTTGCGCCGTTTGCAAAATCAGTTCTTTTTTCGTTGTCTGCGAATCGCTCATCGCGCCGCGCCTCGATGTGCTCCGCCACGCCCACCGCTCGGGCTCGGCGTGATCGGCCCCGCCGGCGCCCCATTATCCGGCGCGCTGCTGTGGGCCGCAGGCGCACTCGCCCCTGCTGGATTCTTCAGCAATTGGCGGTACTTCGTCACATTGCGATTGTGCTCTTCCAATGTTGCCGAAAAAAAATGTCCGCCCTGCGTGTTCGCCACAAAATATAAAAACTGCGTCTTCGTGGGGTTCACCGCCGCGCTCAACGATTCCTCGCCAGGATTCCCGATCGGCCCCGGCGGCAGCCCCGCGTTTCGATAAGTGTTGTACGGAGAATCAATTTGCAGATCCGCTCCCGTCAGCGTCCCTTTGTATTGTCCGATCTTGTTCTAGCGCGTAAATCACCGTCGGATCGCACTGCATTCGCATACTTTTCGACAATCGGTTCTCAAAAATTCCCGCCACCAGCGGTCGCTCTTCAGGTCTCGGCGTTTCACGCTCCACCAGCGACGCCAGCGTCACGAAGTGTTCCGTCAATCCACTCACAGGCGGAATCGGCGCCGCCGAGCGAACACTCAACCACTCTTCCTTAAATTTTTTCACCATTTCCGCCGTCAATTCGATCGCCACCGGGTGGCGCGGCAGATTATATGTCGCCGGATACAAATATCCTTCCAATGTTTTCGCATTCGGCGCGAGGTCGTGGATCAACTCCGGATTCTTTGCCGCCGCCAGAAACTCGGCCGCCGTCATGTACTTGCCGGCATCTAGCTCGCGCGCGATGTCAAACATCGTCTGCCCTTCGCGCACCGTGAACGGCTGCTCGAACACATGCCCGTCCGCGATCTGCCAAAAAACATCATGGCCCGAAATCGGCTTGTCGAAGAAATATTCCCCCGCCTGCAGTCGCCGCTTCGGATGCCTCCGCGCATAAATCTCAAACGCCGTCGCGTTTCGAATCACACCGTTCTGTTCCAGCAATCGCGCCGCGGCTCGGCTCGAAGCCCCATGCGGCAAATCCACAAACACGCCCTGCGACGCAAATCCCTGATACGGTCGCGCAATGCTGGCCCAGAAATAAACCGCGACTCCCGCGCCCGCGATCACCAGTAGCAGCAAAAGTTTTCCTAGAGTCTTCAATTTACCGAGTTCTCCGTCTGAATTGCAGCTACCCAAAACGTGCCTTACTTAGATGCTCGCGCCGGGATTTTGCTTCCTCTCCAAATACTCCTTCAAGATCACCGCCGCCGCCATCGCATCCACCGTCGCCCGCTCTGCCTGCTTTTTCTTCTTCGCGTTCGAATGCACATGCGCCGGCGTCGTATCGTCACGGAAAACTTTTCCCGCCTGCTCTTCCAGCAGCCTCTCCGCTTCCCAACTCGTCAACCGCTCATCCACCATCTCAACGGGCAATCCCAACTGTTTCCGCACGCGCTCGCCAAATCGCGTCGCTTCCTCCGCCATCTCGCCTCGCGTCCCGTCCAGCCGCAGCGGCAGGCCCACCACAATCTCTTTCACCGCATGATCGCGCGTCAATTCACGCAGCCGTCGCATATCCTCATTGCGATTGACTCGATCGATCGTCGTCAGCGGCCGTGGAAGCCCAGTTTCGATGTCCGCAATCGCCAGCCCGATGCGCACTGTTCCATAGTCGATCGCCAGAATCGCCGTCCGGCGAATCTCCGCCACTCGCGCCTCTTTGATGGAATCCCGCTCCGAAGAACTCACGCGTCAATTATACCCGCGTGTACCGCCCGCACCCAGTGGGCCATCATATTCTCCGCGAACCTCAGCGATCTCTGCGCCTCTGCGTTATCTTTTTCTCTCTTCAATCCTTCCGCCCATGCGCACCATTCACCCACCCATCCCACACTCCCTGCTTCTTCATCTGCTCATCCAACCCAGTTTCCTTCAGCTGCTTCTCGATCTCTGCGCGTGTATATCTTTTCCCCAGCGGCTGCTCCCGATCCGCCACGCCCCACGCTGTCACCGCCGCGATCACCGTATTGATCTTCAGTTCACGCAAATCCACCTTGTCGAACGTATCCGACGCCGCATGATAATTCGGCAAATAATTCGCCTCCACCTGATTCGCCACCATAGTCGGCACGCCATCCAAAAGAAAATCCCAGTTGTCCGTCCCAATATCTCCGTCCAGCACGTGATCGTTCACGTCCCACGAAGCCAGCGGTCGCAAAATCTCGCTCAGCCCATCCCGAATATCCCCGCGCCCACTCAACGAAAATCCCGGCGTCCGCCCCGACCCATCATCAAAAATAATCACCCCGCGAATCTTGTCCATCTCCGCCCGATGCTGCCTGCACGTATTGCCACGAACCCACCATTCCTTGCTCTTCGCCGCTGAACAAAACAAATCGAATCGTCCGCCGCGGTACCAGCCCCGTCGCCTTAATCGCCCGCGCTGCCTCGATCACCAGCGCCGCGTTGCATCCATTGTCCAGCGCGCCCGTCC
Organism: uncultured Acidobacteriota bacterium; assembly: GCA_963850795.1. GTDB lineage: Bacteria > Acidobacteriota > Terriglobia > Acidiferrales > UBA7541 > Acidiferrum. The sequence goes on from CAWKNS010000021.1 coordinate 639,582, forward strand.
CCAATTCCCACGAATCCAGATGCGCGCCTAAAATCACCGCCTCATCCGGCTTCTCGCGCCCGCGAATTTCCCCCACCACATTCATCTGCTCCACCGGCCCGCCAATTTTGTTCGGCATCGCAGAATCGCACGCGCAGCTTCCCGCCGTTCGCCTCCACCGCTCGCGCCATGTGCATCGCATCCTCGCGCGCCACCATCGCCTGCGGAATCAGTTCGAGCTGCCCATCGCCCGCATTCGTGTGCCGGTACAACAACAATCGTTCCCGCGCTCCCATCCACAAAATCGCCGCCGCTCCGCCTTTCACCGCGCGATCGATAATTGCCGGCGGCAGCCCATACTCCCCAAACAAATCCGCCCACACCACGTCCACCTTCGTCGACACCAGCAAAATCGATCCCTTGATATTCGCGCCAGCCTTCGCAAAATCTTCTTCCGCTCCTTCCCCGATATAAATCACATTCGCTTCAATCCCACCCGCAGGCAGCGCCGGCGACCACCCCGCCGACACCAGCCTCACCGGAAATTTCTCCGCCCCATCCAAAATCTCTAGCCGCGTTTCGCCTTCGCTCCACGAATGCGCCAGCTGATATTTCTCCGTATGAGCCGTCACGCCTTCCGCGCGAAACGCCGCCACCGCCCAATCAACCGCCTTCGCCATCTCCGGCGAACCCGACACCCGGCCGCCAATTTCATCCGTCAGCCGCCGCAAATTCGCTTCCATCGGCGACGCCCCCATCACCTGCGGAATAATCTTCGCCGCCGCCTCCGCGCAAGAGGCCTCGGTCGCCGAACACGCCTGCGCCCCACTCCGCGCCTGCTGTCCAAACGCCGCTGGTTGCCCAGTGGACAGCTGCGCCACCGCGGGCTCAGACACCACAAAAGAAGCCATGCAAAAAGTGAGCGCGCCAAAAACAAGAGAACGCAATCGCATCCGCTGATACCTCACTGAAAGTTTGGGCAAACGAACGGGACATAGGCCCATAGAAGCGCGCGAAGTATACCCCACCGGCAGAGAACTCGAAGTGTGCCTAAGGAACGTTTCGCCTTACCGTAAGTGGCGTGCTGTTTTGCTCGCCGAAGCCAGGAGTGACCTGCATCAGGAGAATTCGCCACTCTTCATTTTCGCGAATCATAACAACACTCATCCGATGCACCCAGACGCGTCGCTCGCTGGCAAGCATCGCATTCTTCCACACTACTCCGGCGACGAAAAAACGATCTGCATCGATTAAAGGAGTCTCGACGACAGCAGCGGAGTTTTTCTTGGCGTAGTGTGCGAACAGCTCTTCGCAGTTCTTGAGAATCTCCTCGTAGTTCCAATCCTTGCCTTCCGCGTCGATGAATCGCGCGCGTTCCGCGAAAAACTCGATGAGTGCTTCGGAGTTCGGGCTTTTCAGTCCAGCAACGAAGCTCTCCAGCGTCGCCCTTCCGCTCTCATGAGGTCGTTCCACAGCGGGAGCCGTCGGACGAAATGCCGTCGCTATTTTTTCTCGCACCGCCCCCGCTCGAAGACCGCGTGCCTCCAGCAACTCAGCCGCAAGCGATCCCCCCACTCCCAGCATCCCCAATAGAACATGTTCGGTTCCGATATATCGGTGCGCAAGTCTTTGCGCTTCTTCCGAAGCCAACTTCAAAGCTTTCTGGCAATCCGCTGTCAGCGGCATTTCAACCGACGTTGAGATTCGCTCCCCCTGCTTGATGCGCCGCTCGATCTCGCTGCGAATGCTTCCTTCGAAATCCATATCTCCTAGGAAAATTTTCAGCAGCGGTTGATCTTCGCGCAGCAATCCAAGCAGCAGGTGTTCCGTCTCGATGCAGGGACTACCGTACTGGCTCGCCTCGAACCGAGCGAAGAAGACCAGACGCCTCGCTTTTTCTGTGTAACGTTCAAACATGACCTTTGCGGAAGAGCTTATGCCCCCGTAATCGTTTCCGGCAACCACTGTCACCACCACGTATCGGTGACCTTCGCCGGGCTGCCAATTTATTTACATCCGAGGTTTCCCGATGATTCAGGAAAGCGGGTTACGATTGCAGACATGAGCAACGCCAACGCCACCCCGAAATACCAGCCCCCCAGCCCATTCGAAGCCCTCTTCAACCGCACCTTCGGCTTCCTCGCCGGACTCGGCCTGGCCCCCAATTTCATCTATCTCCTCGAAGTCCGCGGCCGCAAATCCGGAAAGCTCTACCGTTCCCCCGTCAATCTCATGGAAATCGCCGGCAAGAAAATACTCGTCGCTCCCAGAGGCCGTACGCAATGGGTCCGTAACGCCGAAGCCTCCAACGAAATCTGGCTCAAACGCGCCAGCTTCCGCCAATCCTTCTCACTCAAGCCCATCCCCGACTCCGAAAAGCCCGCCATTCTCAAGGAATACCTCGACCGCTACGCCAGCGCCGTCAAAAAATTCTTCCCCGTCCTGCCCAAGTCCCCCGTTGAATCGTTCCACCCCATAGCGCCAAACTATCCCGTATTCGAACTCGTCCCGAAGTAAGCATCTCGTCACGCGCGATCGCATCGCCTTGCCGGGAATTCAGCGTGCCTGTGCGAAAATTGAACCAGAACAATGTCGAACTCGCTCCAAGTCATGAAATTCGGTGGCACCTCCGTCGGCGACGCCAACTGCATCCCCCGCGCCGCCACGATCGTCCGATACACCGCCGCCCAGCGCCCCGTAGTCGCTGTCGTCTCCGCCATGTCCGGCGTAACCAATCGCCTCGTCGCCGCCGCCCAAGAGGCCGAACAAGGCGAACAGGATTTCATCTCGCAACTCATCGACGACCTCCACACCCAACACATCACCGCACTCGAATCCCTCACAAGCAACGCCGCGTCACGAGCCGAGACCACCTCCGCCATCCGCGACGTCCTCGCCGAACTCGAACGCCTACTCCGCGGTACGGCCATGCTCCGCGAACTTACCCCGCGCGCCCTAGACGCCATCTCCGGCATCGGCGAACGTCTCTCCGCCCCTCTCGTCTCCGCCGCCGTCAACTAACTCGGCGTCAAAGCCATCGCGATCTCCGCCACCGAACTCATCGTCACCGACCCGCATCACGGCCGCGCCGAGCCCCTGATGGGGCCCACCAGCAATCGCGCCACCGCGCGCCTGAAGCCGCTGCTCGATCAACGAGTCGTCCCGATTGTCACTGGATTCATCGCCGCAACCCACGAAGGCGTGCAGACCACCCTAGGCCGCGGTGGCTCCGACTATTCCGCCACCATCCTCGGCGCCGCTCTCGACGCCGCCGAAACCATCATCTGGACCGACGTAGACGGCGTAAAAACCGCCGATCCGCGTCTCGTCCCCGATGCCCAAACCATCCCCGAAATTTCCTACAACGAAGCCGCCGAGCTAGCCTACTTCGGCGCAAAAGTCTTGCACCCCAACACGCTGCGCCCCGTCACCGCCGCCGGCGTCCCCGTCTGGATTCGCAACAGCTTCAAGCCCGAAAATCTCGGCACAAAAATCACCGCCAAGGGCAATTCCTCCGGCGGCGGCGTAAAAGCCCTAACCGCAATTAAAGACGTCACCATGATCACCGTCGGCGGCCCCGGCATCGTCGGCCTCACCGACGTCCTCGCCCGCAGCTTCGCCGCCACCTCCGCCACGCGCACCAACGTCTTCCTCGTCTCTCAATCCTCATCCCAAAACGACATCTGCTTCGTCATCGCCTCCGCCGACGAAAAGCGCGCCCTCGCCGCCCTCCGCGAAGCCTTCGCCCCCGAAATCGCCGAGCAGACCGTCGAGCACGTCAACACTAACCCCGACGTCGCCATCGTCGCCGCCGTCGGCGAAAACATGCGGGGCATCCCCGGCGTCGCCGGCCGTATCTTCACCGCCATCGGCCGTGAAAACGTAAATATCATGGCCATCGCCCAAGGCTCCTGCGAATACAACATCTCCCTCGTAGTCGAGAAGAGCGCCATGCAGCGCGCCCTGACCACCCTCCACAACGAATTCCGTCTCTCCGAATTCCTCGTCGCCAAGTAGCTTTTGCACCCTTTACCGCCCACGATCCAAAAGCTGTCATCCTGAGCCGACCGCAGGTCGGCGAAGGATCTCAACGCTTACGCGACTCAAAAAAGTGTCCGCCGCCCCCTTTGGGCCAATGGGACCAACGTACCATGCTCGGCGACGAGGTCATCGCAAGACACTGATAAATATACACTTACCGAGGTCCAGTTATCCCCGCCAACACAGCTGCTCCCCGGACCAGCTTATGCCGCCTCTACCTGCCTGCCACAGTGGTCCTCGCACTAGGAGGCCTCACATGGCACAAACTATCTGGATTCAACGTCTCGAAAACGCGCAGAAGTCCCAAGCCGAAGGGATGGACTTCGTCTGCGTCCACCTGCATCAGCGTATGGATCAGGTCGGCAAGCTCACCAAAGAAAAGGGCTGGAATCTCGTCCCCAGCGCCACCGAAAAAGACGGCACCGCCCACAAAGCTCTCTGCTGCGACAGCTGCGCCAAGAACTACAAAGAGGGAAGCGTCCGCCTAGCCAAAGAACCCGTCCACGCGTAATTCAGGCTTTCTGCGTTTTCTAACTACCTCCAAGCAATAGCGTTGTCATCCTGAGGCGGCCGACAGGCCGCCGAAGGATCTCAACCGTAGCCTGCAAGCCCGCCGAATCGACGTGCAACGGCCTCTGAAAATCAGAAGCGCCGGCTGACCCCAAAGACCGCGTACGGTCCAATGGGTTCCCCCGGCGCTTCGCTTCATTTACCGCTCAAGGTGGCGGCTATCAAGCCGGCCACAACCATTCACGCCTCCTACTTCTTCGCCGGCGGCGCCGGCGCATTCTCACTCGTCGGCGGCACAATACCCTTCAACCTCATATACGTCACCATGTTCCCGTAGTGCTCATCGGTGTGCGCCGTATTGATCGAAAACACCGACAACCTCGCCAAATTGAAGCTGAACAGCTTGATCATCTCGCTGCCCTTCGTGTCCGTCATCCCGTCGAACGCCTTGTTGCAATACGCCACTCCATCTTTCAGCGCCGCCACTAAATCCGCCTTCGAAGTCTTCGTCTTCTCGATGTTCTTCGGCGCCACCGTCTCTCCGCTCGCCTGCGAGCAGAACATAACCGAAGCATCCGCCACGTGCCCCACCAGCTGCCCGAAACTCCGCACTTCCGGCGTTGGCTTGAACGAATAATTCTCTTCCGGCATCTTCTCCGCCGCCCCGACCACCGCCCCGCTCACAAACGAATAAAGTCCCTTCTCGCTCACCGTAATCGGATTCGCCGGCGCAGCAGCCGCAGCCGCCGGCGCCTTGTCCTGACCAAACGCAACAAACGGAACCGCCAAAATGCAACAAGCGCAAAAACCGAGTGTTTTCTTCATGGATCACACCTTTCAGAGATTTTGTCTCGAAACCTGGATTAGGTACCGACCGCTGAACCCGGGCAGACATGGCCCGCCGCATCTACTATACGCACCTGGTTTCGAATGGTTTCGACAGGCCTGTAAAAGTTTTAACGCGTCGGTTCTCTTGTCGCGACGAAGTGACACTGCAGACATAGAGTTGCGTGGTGCCGCCGCAGTAAGACATCCCCAGCTGCTCCTCTGCTCAACTCTTAAGCAACAAGCGAATCCAGGAATCCCCCAGCCACTGCTCAAAGTCTCTTGCCCGCCAACCACGCTGCTCAACCAACAGAAGATAGAACTCCGGCGAATTCATACTCCAAATGATATCCGCGGCCTTGGCGATCGAAAGCTCGGGCCGGAGGCTCCCGGTTGCCTCTAAGTCTTTGGCCAGCAGTCGCATGTTCTGGGCGCGCCGGCTCGATATGTTCTGCCAAAGCGCGTCCAATTCTGGATCAAGCGGCGCCGCTCCCTGCAGCACTCGGAACAGCGGAGCGAGCCTCGATTGAATGCTTCGCAGGGCACCGGCATAAATTCTCAGCTTTTCGGCGGCGTCCGGCTCTGCGCGTATTGATCGTACGTAGTCGCGTTCTTCCGGTGGAACCGCCGCGTCGCTGCCCGAAATCGCTGTCTCCACGAGCAAATGAAATAGTGCAGCTTTCTTGCCCACCGTCGCGTAAACGGTGTCGAGCGCAATTCCGGCGGCTTGAGCGATCGCTGGCATCGTCGCCGCGGCGTAACCCTTTTCCAGAAACACTTTCTGCGCAGCCTCGAGGATCGATTGTCGCGTCGCCCGTGCAGCCTCGCGGCGCACACTCGAATCGTACGTGCGCTTTGCCCGGTTCCTGGTCATCTTTCTTTCTGTCTCCATATTGGTCCGAAGTATGTTAGGATGAATATGCCTCAATCGAGATGATCTGAAAAGGAGATTCTAAATGTTTGCTGCAATCATCGACTTTGCCAATCTGTTGTTCGCTGCGCTCCTCGTCGGTGCCATGTTTGCTGTGTGGCTCGTGTTCAACCCAGCCGGGCTCAATGCCGGTACATATGTTGCCTTGCACCAGCAAGGTGTTCGGACCCTCCATCCGGCGCTGCCTATCCTGGGGATAGCCACGATCTTGATGACCGTCACTGCGGCGGTGCTCGGACGCGCCGACAACACGCGCTTCTGGTGGCTCATCGCCACGGCGCTGTGTTTCGCTGCTTCTGGATTGATCACGCGATTCCTCAACATGCCGATCAACGCCGTCGTGATGACGTGGAATAGCGACTCGCTGCCCTCCAATTGGATGGGGTTGCGTAATGCGTGGTGGCGATGGCATTGCCTCAGGTTGGTCACAGGAGTGGCAGGATTTTCCTTGCTCCTCATCGCGACCCTGAAGAACAACTGGACCAGATAGCTGAATTCGTTCGGCAGTGGCAGGTTCATTTTAGGAGAGATCTGATCTCATGGCCGACTCTACAGTCGAAGCCCTAATTCTCGACTTGCTTCAATGGCTCTCAACCGGGGACAGGACTTACGATCAGGTGCTGGATGCTTGGCGTACGTCATGCCCTCGGCTTCCCGTTTGGGAGGATTCCAACGATCGCCGGCTCGTCTGGAGTGAGTATCGAAACGGCAGCACATTCATTAGAGTTTCGGCACTTGGCCTCGCCCTTCTCGAAAACAACGGACGAGCCCCAACAGTCGTCAGTATCCGCTAGACTGGCCGCTCTCATCGGTTGCAGCCGGACCTTAAGGCCTCATCAAGTCCTCTCGCCTCTCTTCTCCGAAATAGACCCGATTCTGAGTGTGTCACTCCACACGCAACATATTCTCCGAAGCGCATACAAGCGCGACCACGGAGAAATCAATGAGCGAACTCGAAACCATCAAAGACCTCCTGGAAGAAGAAATCCAGGACCTCTATTCCGCAGAAAAGCAGCTAACCAAAGCCATCCCCAAAATGGCCAAGGGCTCCAACAACGAAGAACTATCAGCCGCCTTTCAAGCCCATCTCAAAGAAACCGAAGGCCAGATCGAACGCCTCGACCAAGTAGCCGAACTCTTGGACATCAAGACTTCCGGCAAAAAGTGCAAAGGGATGGAAGGCGTAATCGCCGAAGGGGCAGAAGCCCTCGAGGAAGAAGGCGACGAACACGTCCTCGACCTCGGCATCATCGGCGCTGGCAGCCGCGTCGAACACTACGAAATGGCCGGCTACACCACCGCCATCAACCTCGCCAAAAAACTCGGCAACGACGAAGTCGTCGATCTCCTGACCCAAAATCTCAAGGAAGAACAAGCCGCCGACGAAAAACTCCGCACCATCGGCGACCAAATCCTCGAACAAGCCCCAACGGAAGAAAACGAAGCCAGCGAAGCCAGTGAGGACGACGAAGACTCCGCCCCGAAAAAGAAAGCCGTCGGCGGCCACTCGTAACTTCTAACGAATGTCCGCTCAACTCCGAATTGCGGCGTCGAACGTTACATTCCATCGCGGTCATGTACGGGCGCAGCACCGCTGCGCCCCATGTCCGCAAAACTTCAACCCATCCTCAATTCAAGCGCCTAACTCGTCGCCCACTTAGCAACCCCTGCCACGACCCCGATTTCAACCGTCACCACGGTCTATATGGAGTGCGGCACTCCCGTGCCGCTTTCACGAGTCTAAGGCGCCACACCTCCCTCAACAACCCCAAACCACCATTGACCATGATATCGTTTGTGCTACAATATCATTGTCGTTAACTACAGGAGAAGAAAGGCACTTCCACGCAAGCCGGCCCTCGCCGCCGATTTCCTCAACTCTCACTCCAAGCACCAACAATAAGACCTCTTCGAACAAAGCATCCCCGTAATCCCATTCATTCAAAATAGCTTCCGCACTCCCGTTTTCCGTATTTCTGCAACGTCCTCAAATCAGCAACTTCCACACTCTTTCAAAAACATAGGGGGTGTACCCCTAACCTTCCCAAAATGAAACTTCGAGCCAGGTCATGTAGGGGCGGGGCTTGCTCCGCCCGGCCGATGCGTCTTGCCTCAATCCCGCAAAACGCATCGCGCCGGCGGCGGCAACCTTCAACTGTCGACTGTCAACTTTCCTTAGATCTTCTGCAGCTTCCATTTCCCGCGGCGGAACAGAATTACTCCGGCCACGGCCACCGTCGCTTCTGCGACCACCATCGAGATGTACACGCCGTTTTGTTGCAGATGCGTGTGAATCGCCAGCACATACGCCAATGGGATCTCCAGAAACCAGAACCCGAAAAGGTTAACGATAGTCGGCGTCGTCGTGTCTCCCGCGCCGTTGAACGCTTGCAGCATCACCATGCCGTACGCAAACCCGATGTTGCCGCAACTCAGGATGCGCAGACATGTCGCCGCAAGCGCCACAACTTCAGGATCGCTGTTGAACAGGCGAACGATCGGAGTCGCGAACACAATGAAGAACAGTCCGATGCCACCGAGAAACAGCATGTTGTAAAAACCGGTCCGCCACACGGATTGCTCCGCGCGGTCCGGCCGTTTCGCGCCGAGGTTTTGTCCGACGAGCGTCGCCGCGGCGTTGCTCAGTCCCCACGAAGGCAGAATCACGAAGATCACGATGCGCACCGCAATCGTGTAGCCCGCGAGCGCCGTCGATCCGAAAATGCTGACGATGCGGACGAGTCCGATCCAACTCACATTCGCGATGGCAAATTGAAAAATTCCCATCACCGAAACGCGCAAAAGCCGGATCAGCACCTCGAAATTGATCCTGAGCTGCCGCCGGTAAATGCGAATTCGCTCCGACCCGCGCATCAGCCGGTAAAACTGATACAACACGCCGATCGAGCGCCCCGTGAACGTTGCGAGTGCGGCGCCCGTCACGCCCATTTTCGGAAATGGACCAAGCCCGAAAATCAGGCACGGATCCAGCACGAGATTGATGATGTTCGACACCCACAGCAACCGCATCGCAATCGCGGCATCGCCGGCGCCGCGAAAGATGGCGTTGTTCAAAAAGAGCAGCATGATCGCGCCCGCTCCGCCCACCGCGATGCGCGCGTATCCCGAGCCAACCGCAACCACGCTCGGCGATGCTCCCATCCATTCGAGCAGCTTCGGCGCGAGAAACACGCACGGCAGCCCGACAATGAACGTGATCACAAAGCCGAGCACGATCGCTTGCACTGCGGCGACCGCCGCGCCTTCGGGATCTTTCTCTCCAATACGTCGCGCTACCATCGCCGTCGTGGACATCGACAAGTCCGAGCCCCACCGCAAAGACGAGGCTCAGCATCGACTCCGTCAACCCGATCGTTGCCACCGCGTCGGCGCCGAGACGCCCGACCCAAAACACATCGACGACCGCGAACAGAGACTCCAACACCATCTCCAGCACCATCGGAATGGCGAGGAGCAAGATGGCCCGATTCAAACTGACGCTCGTGAAATCCTGGTGCGATCCGCGAAGCGCTTCGCGAATCGACGGCCAGATCGGAATCGACTTCGATTCCGTCGTTACTTGCTGCGTTTCCATGTAGTCCTTTGCATTTCTGCGCAAATGCAATCCGATGCGGATGCAGTCGCGCGGCTGTACTTACACGATCAGAAAAACACCATCAGAAAACAAGTAGAGGAAAAGGGAACCGCTCGGGTCGCGGCGTTAGGAAACGACAGGGGTTACGATGACGACATTCATCTGATTTCACCAGTCATCGTTGCACAGCGTGGAAACATTGCGTTGCAACGGAAAAATCTAGAAAGGAGTGTAGAGGAAGTCACCCCATCCACGCCACAAAAATCGTGCAAGATGGAAAAAACGCTACGAATCCAGCACGCGATCGGCGACGGCAGCTACCTGCGCCATCTCCGCAACGTCATGGACGCGGACAATGTGCGCCCCGCCGAGAATGCTCGCCGCAACGGTCGCGGCTGTCGCGAAAAGCCGCTCGTCCGACGGCACTGGCTTATCGCTGCGCAACGTCGCGAGCTTCTTCGACGAGCTCGCGCGAATGACGGACGCCCTCGTCGAACGCGCGCTCCTTCGCCAGCGCCAGCGTGTGCCCAAGAAATCCTTTGCGCGAAGTGCCGACAGCCAGCGGGTAGCCGAGCTTGGCGATCTCCGGCAACTTCCGCAGCAGTTCGTAGTTTTGCGGAAAGCTCTTGCCGAATCCGATGCCCGGATCGAGCACGATCTGCGATTTTTTGACGCCCGCTTTTCGCGCGATCGCCAACGCCGCGCGAAGATCTTTCGTCACATCGGCCACAACATTTTTCGCGAACGGAATCTTCTGCATCGTCCCCGGCTCGCCGCGCATGTGCATCAACACGAGCCCGCATTTTTTATCCGCGACAACTTCCGCGATGCGCGGATCGAATCGCAGCGCCGAAACGTCGTTGATGATTTCCGCGCCGGCTCCGAGCACGATTTCCGCCACCGAAGATTTTCGCGTATCCACCGAAATCGGAATTTTTATTTTTCCGCGCAGCGCTTGCAGCACCGGAAGCAACCGGCGCAGCTCTTCGACCGCGGAAATTTCCGCCGACCCCGGCCGCGTCGATTCCGCTCCGATGTCGAGAATATCGGCGCCCAGCTTTCACCAGCGCCAGCGCGTGCTGAATCGCCTTCTGCGGCGAGAAAAATTTGCCGCCGTCCGAAAAGCTATCCGGCGTGACATTCACCACGCCCATCACCAGCGTCTTCTTGCCAAGCACGAGCGATCGCTTCGCAAGCCGCCACCGAAAAATTTTACGAATCGGCATGAAGGAAAAGTTTACCGAGAACGAAAGAACTCACGGTCAAAAACCGCGAGAGAAGGGAATCGAACGAGAAACTTGCACGCGATCGTAACCGCGGCGCTTTCTTGAATTTGATTTTGAATTCGGCGATGCGAACGAAGGTCAAAAACTAATCGAGATCGAAATCGCGAATCGGTTTGCCGACCGGGCCGTCTTTCGCCTTCTTCATGGCTTCTTCAAACTTCTTCGCCAGGATGTCTTCCTTGTTCGATTCCTGAAACCACGAGTCGGCAAATTTATCTTCCCGCTGGCGATTCTGTTCGGCGAGAATGCCCGCAGCATCGTTCAGGTCAATTCCGGGTCCCGCTTTCGGCGGCGCTTCGTGAGAAATCACGACGCCAAGCGCCGCATCGATCACCAGCTTCGCGTTGCAGCACGGGCAAACAGACTGAATTGTGCCTTCCGGTTTCTTTGCCATGGGCACAGTCTACGCCTTTTCCCAAGCCGAGAGAAAAGGCGCCCATCTGAACGGCCCGGCTGCACATATTGAATTCTCGGGCCAAGTCGAGCGACGAAAAAGCGGCGCTGAACCGCCGCACTCCAAAGCGGCAAAGGACGCTGCCCCCGCAACGAGGTGACGGAGATGGCGGCGGACAAACGGCAAGTATTTATCGCCGGGGCCACAGGTTACATGGGACAACGCTTGGCAGCGGAACTCGCGCGGCGCGGACACGCTGTGTCCGGACTTGGTGCGCGCCGGCTCGGAGGGAAAGCTGCCGCAGAGTTGCACTCCGGTGATTGGCAACGCGCTCGACGCGGCAACATTTCGCGACAAAATCGGCGACGCAGACACATTCGTGCAACTTGTCGGCGTCGCGCATCCGAGCCCAACGAAAGCAAAACAATTTCGCGAAATCGATCTCGTCTCGTGCGAACAATCCGTCGCCGCCGCCGTCGCGAACCGCGTAAAACATTTCGTCTACGTCAGCGTCGCGCATCCCGCCCCGATGATGCACGCATACATCGAAGTGCGCACCAAATGCGAAGACATGATTCGCGCCGCCGGATTGAACGCAACGATCTTGCGCCCGTGGTACGTCCTCGGTCCCGGCCACTACTGGCCGTACATGCTCGATGCCAGGTTATTGGCTTGCGCGCCAAATCCCCAGCATGCGCGAAAGCGCCACGCGCCTCGGCCTCGTAACGCTGCAACAAATGCTCGCCGCGTTGGTGCAGAGCAGCCGAAACGCCGGCAATCGGAATTCGCATCGTGGAAGTCCCCGAAATTGCAAGAGCGAGACTTTAGCCCGACGTACTGACGGCGTCCGGCCGGTAACTTTGATCTCCGAGATGACGGCGACGTCGGCAGACTGAATCTGCTTCAAGGAGCCAAAGCTGTGCAGGGGAGAGTACGTAGCCAGGATCTCAGGCACGGACGGACCCGCCAGCATCGGCAGGCTTTGTTTCAAGAGCGACGCCTGCTGGCAGGATTGACTAGGTGGACGGAACCCCCGGAGCGGGTTGACTTGGACCGGTAGGAGGATTTTCGAGATCGACGGCGACGTGGGCTAGGCGCTCCAGCTCACTCCGGAAGCCGAGCCAGAAATCGGCGCCGACGGACTTTACGAAACGCTCCTGAGCGGCGCGCCAGCCTGGGAGGCTATCCTCAAGGGCCCTTACGCCGCCGTCGGTGAGGCTCACGAAGCGTTGGCGGCGCTCGGCGCGCTTGGAGATGGTGAGAAAGCCCTGCTTCTGGAGCTTGGCCAAGCTCCTCGTAAGTGTCGTCGAATCAATGACTAAGATCTCGCCCAGCGTGCTGATCGAAACGGGCTGAGCCTTGGCGACGGCAATCAAAATCGTGAACTGAGTCGAGCGAATCCCCGTGCCCTGGAACGCGAGGTCGTAGAGACGGGTTACCGCACGTGCCGTGCGCCGGAAATTGAGAGAGGCGCAGTAACCGGTTCCGTGCAGGTCGAGTTGAGCGAGAGAGGAAGCCACAGAAGTTTTATAAAGTTCAGCTTGACTTGTATATACAACTCAAAATATATCTGATTCCACTGTTTGTCAAGCCGTGTCCGGCTGTTGTTGTTCCCGCGAGTGAGTGGCAAGTCGAGTGAGTCTTTGCGGTTGGCCGTCCGTCACTAAAGGGATGGTGCCCGTTCAGCGAGAGTGTTTTCGCTTCGGGACGACGGGCGTGCCAACGGTGATCCCGTCATTGAACGGATTGTTTGAGTGGTTTGCGCTCGGCACGAAGTAGTTGGGTGGACCGTTAGCAAGGGTGGTGAAGGCGGAGGCTGTTCGGTGGTGGTGGTTTGTCGCGGTGGTGAAGTATTTCGATTGGCAGATCGAAGAAGGTGCAGCGTTGCGCCTTCTGGCTCATGGGGGTGGGCAGTGAACTCGGGACTTGATTCCAGACATAGTTCGGAACTGCAGTGGGCTGGCGCGAGCAGCGCCGGCCATATTCGTAGCGTTGGGGGCGGGGCGGGCGATGCGACGGAGGCGTCGCCGCGGAAGGCTACGTCGCGATGCGTTCTGTTCGGGGATTTTGAATTGGACTTGCAAGAACAGACGCTGCGGAGGGCCGGCGATGCGGTAAAAATTCCGGGAAAGATCTATCAGGCGATGGTGGTGCTGATCGAATCGCCGGGCGATTTGGTGACGCGGGAGCAATTGCGAACGCGGTTGTGGCCGCGCGAAGCGAATTTGAATTACGACGCGAACGTCAACACGACCGTGAATAAATTGCGGCAGGTGCTCGGCGACACGAGCGAAGGATCGAATTTTATTCAGACGGTGCCGCGCCGCGGATATTCGTTCGTTGCGCCGGTACGCTATGCGGATGCGCCGGCGGTCAGGGCGAGTGCGGCACAGGGCAGCGCAACGGCGAGTTGCGAGCAGATTCGCGGCGATCGGCGAAACTTTGCGATCGGAGCGAGCGAGGATTTGGTTTACGGCGAGCGTGGTGACTTGGGTCGCTGCGGCGATACTTTTTGCGGGAATGATGTTGTGGCACGCACGGCACGCGCAAGCTGCGGTGAAGAGTTCCGCGCAAGTGATCGACAAGAGCATCGACAAACAAGCGATCGATAAAAGGTAGCTAGCTGTAACCGCTGGAACGCCGATACGTTTACAGCGCGTGGCTGAGTGCGAGGCGTTCCACCTTACAAACCGCACCCTCAGAAACCCAGGGTGCGGCACCCAAATGCGGTCGTCGCGTTGCGGACGAGGCGAATTCAGAAATCAGATTGAAGCGGATGGCGTGCTAGGCGGATTGGGCGGAGGCGGGGTTTCCGCGGAGGCCGAGGGCGTCGCAGTTTGCGCGCATGGCTTCGAGGCAGAATTTGATGTGATCTTCGAGGGGAATGCCGAGCTCTTCGGCGCCTTTGCGGACGTCGTCGCGCGAGACGCCGCGGGCGAATGCTTTGTCCTTCATTCGCTTTTTCACGGAATCGACTTCCAAATCCAAAATGCTTTTTGACGGGCGGACGTACGTGCACGCGGTGAGAAAGCCGGAGAGTTCGTCGCACGCGAAGAGCGTGTGCTCGAGCGGCGATTGCCGCGCTACGCCGGAATAGTCGGCGTGCGAAAGAATTGCGCGGATGATTTCGTCGGAGTAGCCGAGACCCTTCAGGATTCTCGCGCCTTCGGCGGGATGTTCTTTGTCGGCGGCGTGCTCGTTGTTGGGAAATTTTTCGTAGTCGAAATCGTGGAGGAGAGCGGCGATGCCCCAGGTTTCTTCATCGGCGCCGTTTTTCTTTGCGTAAGCGCGGACACAGGTTTCGACGGCAAGCATGTGTTTGCGGAGGCTCTCGGATTGCGTGTATTCGCAAAGCAATTTCCAGGCGTCTTCGCGTGTCGGCATTTTTTCACTCCCTGAGTTGAGCGCGTAGTGTAGCATTCGCGGCACACGAGCCCACCTAAACATTGCATCGCAAACTATGAATCGAGCCGACGCCCGGAACCGCTACATCGTTCTCGCACTATTGATATTGCTCTTCGCGATCACGTACCTCGATCGCGTGTGCATTTCGGTCGCCGGCCCGCGCATGCAAGAGGATCTGCACATCAGTCCCGCGGCGTGGGGATGGGTGAGCGCAGTCTTCACGCTGGCATATTGCGTTTTTGAGATTCCCAGCGGGGCTTTGGGCGATCGAATTGGCGCGCGACGAGTGTTGACGCGAATCGTGCTGTGGTGGTCGGCATTCACGGCGATTACCGGAGTGGTCGCTGGGTATCCGGCGCTTTTGTTCGTTCGTTTCCTGTTCGGCGCCGGTGAGGCTGGAGCGTTTCCGAACGCGGGCGTTGTCGTAAATCGTTGGTTCAAACCATCGCAGAGAAGCACGGTCCTTGGAACGTTTCTTCTGGCAAGCCAAGCCGGCGGAGCAATGGCACCGTTGCTGGTCGTGCCGATTCAGATCCGCTATGGATGGCGTGCGTCCTTCTTTGCGTTTGGAGTTTTGGGCGTTGTGTGGGCCAGCGCGTGGTACACGTGGTTCCGTGATTCTCCGGCGGAGAAGCGAAAATCGGGACAGGTGGACGCAAACGAAACCGTAGTTGAAAGTTCCGACAAAGTCCGCAGCACACGAAAAGTTTCCTCTGCGAGCGGCACTGCGATCGCCGAGCATTCGCGCACTGCTGATCACGGCTTTCTGCTATGTATACGTCTACAACTTCTTTCAAACATGGTTTCACACGTTCCTAGTGCGAGGACGAGGATTCAGTGAAGCCGGATTGCTTCTCTCGTTTCTTCCGTATGTGATCGCAGGCGTCGCAAACTTGTGTGGAGGTTTGTTCAGCGATCGCCTCGTTCAGCGGATCGGGCACAAAAACGGCCGTCGAATACCTGGAGTCGCGGCTCTCGTCGCGGCAGCTGCATTTGCCGTGGCCGCGGTTTTGACACATCGCCAAATCGCCGGTCTGATTTTGCTAGCTCTCATGTATGGCGCGATAACGTTTCAGCAATCCGCGGTCTTTGGCGTGTGCCTGGATATTGGCCGCCAACACTCCGGCGCGGTCGTGGGGTTGATGAACACGAGCGCGCAGTTCGGAGGACTGGTGGGCGCGCTCGCCTTCGGGTATATCGTGGAGCGGTTTCATAGTTATGACGCGCCGTTTGTGCCCATGGTCGGCTTGCTGCTTGTTGGAGCAATGAGTTGGTTCAAAGTGGATGCCTCGGAAGAGCTTGCGGTGGCAACCGGCAGCGACGTCCGCAGTGCCGTTTCGGGAATTCGCTAAAAAAGAGTCGGCCTCAGGTAGGGCGAAAGTTGGGCCGGAAGTTTTTGTTGGGCGGGAGTTTAGTGGTTTCGCCTGTTCGTAGGAACAGGCGAAAAACAGGCGGAAACCGGGAGAAACGCGGTTATAACCGTTAAAAAAAATCAAAAATCCTCTTGACAGAGCCGTGGTGGTGACAGATACTCCCCGTCGCGCCAGTTACTGCCTTCCCCCCCGAAGTACGTTCCGACGTTCCTCTCCTATCCGCACGCCGGACAAAGTCAGCGAGGAGCATCTGGTGTCCCTACAACTCGAAAAAGAGACGTGCGATTCATTAGAAATGGATCGAGAAGTCATTCGCTGCAAGACTTGCGGGCTTGTGCAGTATCGTACGCGAACCGGCAATTGCCGGCGTTGCGTGCGTGCACTGCCCCAGCGGTTGGAGTTCATGATTCCGACGGCAGCACCGTCGGAAGAAGCCAGCGCCGAGACGGCGAGCGAAAAGTTCGCGAATCGCGAAACGGTCGAGAATATCGGCCAGCGCATTCGCCAACTGCGCGAGTCGCGCTCGATGACGCAGAGCCAATTGCAGTCGCGGTCGAAGGTTTCGCGTTCGTATCTGTCGCGCATTGAAAGCGGACAGATGACGCCGAGCCTCGGCACGCTCGAAAAGATTTCGGAAGCGCTGAACGTCGGACTCAACCGCTTCTTCATTCCGGAATCGGACGGCGAAGCGCTGCTCGAAGATCCGTTCATTCAAGGGCTGCGGCCGTTCCTGCGCCAGCTCGATTGGGAACAATGGCAGTCGATCCTGAAGAGGCTGCAAGCGATCAGCGATCACGTCAGCGCGGTACCGGCGACCAATCTCCGCCCTATCGGTAATCCCGCTCGCTTGCCCCAGACGGCGACGGGAAGCGGTAACGGCAACGGACACATCACGCATCCGCACGCGACACTGACGCATTCGTTGTCGCACGCGCATGGCGGGTATCCGCTGCGGCGGCCGGGTGCGCCGGTGTTTCAGCGGCCGATCGCACGGTAAGAGTTTTCGTTTAGAAGAGTATGATGACGGCGCGACCCATGAGGGTGGGTTGCGCCGTTTTTGTTTTTGGGCAGCGGATAATAATTCGGAAACTAGCGGATTGCGAAGTGCCACTGTAATAAGCCGCACGCGCTCGATCGAAGAGAGATTCCTCCACTTCGCGAGCCGACACGTTCGCAGGAGCGAACGTGAAAAGAAGAAACATCGGCTCGTTCCGGTCGGAATGACAGTTATAGATTGTGCTGCGCGGCGAAGGCGCGGCAGTCTTTTGTCATTCGGCGCGGAGGGCGTCGACGGGGTCGACGGTGGCGGCGCGGCGCGAGGGGACGTAGCTCGCGAGGAGCGCGGTGGCGGCCAGGCCTACGGAGACAGCGATGTAGGTGAGCGGGTCCACAGGGCTGACGCCGAAGAGGATGGAGGCCATGAAGCGCATCAGGATCAGGGCGGCGACGAGGCCGCAGGCGACGCCGATGCCGGTGAGGATCAGGCCGTGGCGGACGAACATGTTGGTGAGGACTTTGGTTTGCGCGCCGAGCGCCATGCGGATGCCGATTTCGCGTTTGCGCTGCGAGACGGAATACGCGATCACGCCGTAGAGGCCGACGACACCGAGGAGCAGCGCCATGCTGCCGGCGACTCCGATCATGATCAGAGTGAATTGCGTACGCGCGAGCGAGCGATCGTAGAAATATTGGAGCGGGTGCACATCGGCGAGGGGCAGGTTCGGATTGACCGCCCAGACCGCGGCGCGAACGTCTTTCATCAGGGTTTCAGAACCAGCGTGCGGATTGCGAACGATAAAAGCAACGTAGCGACGCATTGCGGTGTCCTGGCCTTCGAACTTTTTCATGATCAGCGGCCAGTAGACGGACGTGGGCGCTTTCTCGCTCAAGCCGTCATCGTAAACATTGCCGACGACGCCGATGATTTCGCGGAAGTGGTCGGTGGTGGCGACGCGGATGCGCTTGCCAATGGCGGCCTGCGGATCCTGGAAGAGTTCGCGCGCGGTGTTTTCAGAGACGATCGTGACCGGATGATATTGATAGAGGTCGTCCCAGGTGTAGTCGCGGCCCGCGATGAACGGGATTCCGAGAGTGCTGAACGCGCCAGGCGCGACAAATTTGAAGCGGCGCAGAGCGGGGAATTCGCCTTCGGCGTAAGAGCGGCCTTCGACAAGAACTGGATCGTTGGAATTATTGCCCGACATCGGAACGGAGGTATCGATTGCGACGGACGTCGTGCCGGGAATTGCGGCGAGGCGATTCTGGATTTCCTGCTCCATGCGAAGTGCGGCTTCGTCGTTCTTGGGTTGCGAGTCGGGAATGCCGATGTGGAACGTTTGGACTTGGGCGGCGTTGGTGAAGCCGGGATTGACTTTGGTCATCGCGCGGAAGGTGCGGATCATCAGGCCGGAGCAGATCAAGAGTACGAGTGCGAGCGCGACTTGCACGACGACGAGGACGTTGCGCGCGCGGAGTTGTTCGCGGCTGGAGCTGAGGGCGCGGCCACCTTCGCGGATGCCGGTGCTGAGGCGGACGCCGGCGTATTTCAGAATGGGGATGAAGGCGAAGAGCGCGCTGGCGATCAGTGTCACGGCGAGCGTGAAGAGCAGCACCGGGCCATCGATGCCGATTTCATGGATGCGCGGAAGATTTTCGGGTGCGACGGAGATGAGAACTTTCAGGCCGCCGTATGCGAGCGCAAGGCCGACGACGCTTCCGATGAGGCCGAGGATGGCGCTTTCGAGAAAGAGTTCGCCGGCGATGCGGCCGCGCCCGGCGCCGAGAGCGGCGCGAAGAGCGAGTTCCTGACGGCGGCTTTCGACGCGGACGAGAAGTAGATTCGCGACGTTGGCGCAGACGATGAGCATGACGAGGCCGATCGAACCCATCACAACCCAGAGGACGTCGCCGATGTCGCCCACGACGTCTTGTTTGAGCGGTCGAATTTGCGGGCCGATGTGGGCATTTTCAAAGAGCTTGATGCTGAAACCCTCGGGCGAAGGGAATGAGTTCATCACGATCGGCAACATGCGAGCGACGTCGGCGTTGGCTTGCTCGAGTGTGACGCCGGGCTTGAGACGCGCGAGTCCGTTGTAGCTGAAGTTGCCGAGTTTTGTTGTGCTGCGATCGAACTGATAAGGAGCGACGATCGAGGGATCGCGGTAGTCGAGAAAGTGGAAGGAGCGAGGAAGAACGCCGACGATGACGCGGCTTTCGCTGTCGGCGATGAGCGTGCGGCCGACGACGGAGCGGTCGCCGCCAAATTTACTCATCCAGTAGCCGTAGCCAATCATGACGACCTTGGGCGCTTTGGGCTTGGCATCTTCGGCGGAGAGGAGGCGGCCAGCGGCGGGGGTAACGCCGAGAAGAGGAAGCAGCGTGTCGGTGACGTCGAGCCCCTCTACTTGTTCGGGCTCGTTGACGCCGGTGACGCTGTAGGAGTTGCCCTGGTACATGGCGACGTCCTGGAAGCTCTGGCCCTGCTCGCGATAGATGAAATAGTTCGAGGGCGCCATGTTGAGGTCTTTGATCTGGATGCCGGGGGCGGTGTGCCAGACGCCGACGAGGCGGGTGGGCTCGGGATAGGGAAGTGGCTTGAGGAGGACGCCTTCGATGACGCTGAAAACGAGGGTGTTGGCGCCGATGCCGGCGGCGAGGGTGATGAGCGTGATGGTGGTGAAGAGAGGGGAGAGGCGGAGGCGGCGGAGGACTTGTTTGAGCTGTTGCAGGAAGGATTGCATGGGCGCTCCGGATGAGAGGATGGCGGCGCAGACGAGGAGGCTGCGGCCGCGGATTGGTGGCTCTGAGAGAGATACGAAGGGGAGGGGGAAAAGTTCGGTGGAATTTGAGGAGAGATCGGGAGGACGGCGGCTGAGTTGGGAGGTGCGTCGGCGGCTGAGATCCTTCGGCGTCTTATCGACGCCTCAGGATGACAAATGTTTTTAGTATTCGTTGAAGATACTGTTAGTCGCGGGTGACGGAGACTTTGGCGGAGGGGACTTCGAGGCGCTCGAGGCGGTGGTTTTTGTCGAGATAGAGCATGACCTCGAGATCGGAGGTGGCGACGCGGAGGCCGTCGTAGGTTTTGCCGTTCGCGGCGGTGACGGAGCCGGCGGATTCGACGGTGATCGAGCCGGGAGTGAGTTCCTGGGGAATGAGAACGGGCATCGTTTGCGCGCCGCCTTTGGTCCAATCGTAGACGCGGGCGACGACGGCGTATTGATAGTAGAGATTGTTGTCGAGCACGGCGATGAGCGGCGAGCCGAAGCTCATGTCTTGTTCGAAGGGGCGCGAGCCTTGCATCTGGAGCGTGATTTTGGCGATGCCGTTGGCGAAGAGGATGCGGGCGCCGTTGGTTTTGTCGGCTTGCGATTGCCACTCGTAGCTGATGGGAGCGCCGTCGGGTTGCAAGCGTGAGCGTGCCGGAGATTTTTGCGCTGCCGGCTTCGGGCGGAGCGATGTCGGTGGTGCTGTGAGCGGTCCAGCCGCCGCCTGTCTGTGCGAGTTCGAATTCTTCGTGGCCGACGGATTTGCCGTCGAGCTGAATGGTGAATTTACCTTTGTCTTGAGAGAAGACTGAAGGGCCGGTGGGGGCCGTGGCGCTGGATTTTTTTTGGGCGGCGATCGTGAGCGTGGTGCAGACGAAGAGAATCGCCATCGCGTAGGTGAAAATTTTGGGGCCGAGGCCGGAGGATTGAGTTTCCATGGTGCTTCCCCTTGTTGAGTCAGTTTGGCATGGGGATTGGATGGGGCGCGGATGCGATTGTGGGAATGAGTACAGAAAGGTACTGGTTGATTCAGACAGAAAATGGAAATCGGAAAAGCGAAATTGGGAAGAGCGGAGCACTTCGACCCACTTAGGGCTGAGGTTTGTCTACGACGAGATGCGCTTCGCGGGTGCGGCCGGGGATGATGTTGAGGCTGAGGATTTCGGAGACGACGCGCGCGGGTTCGCCGGAGCTGTCGATGCGATGCTCGGCGAGTTGGTAGGACGGCAGGCGTTGCGCGTGGAGCGCGCGGAAGCTGGATTCGTCGCGGAAGAGCGGGCGGCCGGTCATGGTCATGCAGCGCGCGAGCAGGACTTCGACGGGAGCGTCGAGCCAGACCACGGGCACGCCAGCGGCGCGGAGAAATTCGGGAGCGCCTTGCTGCGCGTAGGTGCCGCCGCCGAGCGCGAGCACGATGGATTCTTTGAGTTCGAAGACGCGGCCGAGCGTGGCGCGAAGCTGGTCGGCTTCGATCTGGCGAAAGGCGGGTTCGCCGAGACGCTCGAAAATTTCAGAGATGCGCATGTTGGCGGCGGCTTCGATGCGGTCGTCGAGATCGACGAAGCGCCAGGCGAGTTGGCGCGCAAGGAGCGTGCCGACGGTGGTCTTGCCGGAGCCCATGAAGCCGGCGAGGCAGAGCAGCGGTACGCGTTGCTGCGGCGGTAGTGGTGGACGTGGCGGTTGGCTCATGCGAAAACGATACGGTCAGGCTCGACCCGAGACTCGAACGCCGAGGCGCGATGACGATTGCGAAACGCACACAGCGTGAGCGCACAAATTTGGAACACAGAAATTCAAAGATTGCAGGTTGCTCGCGCGAGACACTAATCGCGCTTCAGGATGCGGATTGTACCACTGTAGGAAGAGAGTTCGACTTTGGCGAGGCCCTGGCCCACGGTGCCAACCAGACCCTTGGTGAATCTCGATGCCATGTGCTTCATGCCGTGTGCGTCGGGCTGAAGAAGAGCTGCGGCCTGATTGTCGACCGTGCCGGTGGCGGTTTGCGCGTTGAGATCGAACGAGTCGTTGCCGGAGAAGTGGACTTCGACGGTGCCCTTGCCGCTGCGCATGGTGTAGAGGCCGGTGCGGATGAAATCGCCGTCGAAAAGAATGTTGCCCGAGGTGGTGAAGAGATTGACGCTGGTCAGTCCGGGCTGAAGCAGCTGCGCGTTGCCGCTGACGGAGTTGAAGTCGAGCTTGCCGGCGCACTGCGCGCAGACGAGCGAGCCGTGCATGGTGCGCACGACGATGTAGCCGGAGACTTCTTTGAGGTGAATGTCGCCTGCGACGCTTTGCAGCGTCATGTCGCCAGTGACTTGCTCGACGTAGATGAGACCGGTTTGCGTTTTGAGTTCGAGTTCGGTCTCTTCGGGAACGGTGAGCTGAAAATTGACTTCGAGTTCGCCGGGCTGCGCGCTGGCATCAACCACGACGGGCGAAACGTCGATGCGATCGCCGGGAGCTTCGGTCTCGAGCACGACTTTCTTCGAAGCGGCGGTGCCCGCGACGATGACTTCCTGATTCTTCGAGGACTTCACCTCGATGCGGCCGTCGCCAATATTATGGATACAGACGACCGGATGTCCCTTGACGGGGAAATGCTTCTCGAAATGCTCGTTGGCCGCGCGGCCGGAGCCGCGGCCCAGAGCAACGCACCCGCTCCCAGCATGGGCAGAATGCTGCGACGAATCGTTTGCGCGTTCATTTCAGTTCACACTCCCGCGGCGTTCCATCATCGCCGAAATCAGCTCGGCCTTTTGCTCGTACGCGCCGGTCAGGTACTCGCGCGTAAGGTCGTCGCCCGGTTCATCTTTGATGCGTTGTTCGCAATCCGCGATGAACTTATCGACGATGTCGAGATTCTGGTGGAGGGAGACGTCAACGGGTTCCGAGGACAAGCTGATCTGATTCAGGCTCGCCTCATCGGCGTTGAGAGCGATGGCAGTGTCGTCGAAGAAGTTGTGGGCTTCGGTTTGAGGCGCGGACGGGTGCTGCAACTGCGATGTGACCGCCGCGACTACAAGCAAACCCACGACCCCGGTTGCCAGCACCCGCGACCGAAACAGATCCTGAAAGCCGGCCCAGAACGATGCCTTTTCGGTAGTCGCAACGGGTGGCTTGATGATTCCTTCCGCTTCGAGCTGGGCTTTCAACGAAACCCAAACCCGCGCGGGAGGTTCAACTTCGGCGGGAAGCAAATGAGCTGTGGCGACGATCTCTGTCAGATCTTCGACCAGGCTCTGGCAATTGCCGCAACCGGCGACGTGTTCGCGCGCCGCTTCCGGCAGAGGAGTCCAGCCCTCTTGCTCAAGGACGACTTCCACTTCTTTACACTGCATGGCCCTTCACTCCGTTAGACGAGGCCACAGTAGGCTTGCCCGGACGACTTTCGAGGGAGTCGCACGGCCTGTGTTCGTCGAAGACAACCACCCCAACTTCTGCAACAAAACTTGGAACAGTGTAGCTCAATCGCCAGACCCCGTCTGCGATTTTGCCGCATGACGTTCCTGCCGGGCTTGCGCCCTGACTTCTTCCTGCAGCAGGTCGCGTAACTTCGTGCGGGCCTTGTGCAACTGCGACTTGGAGTTTCCGACCGAGCAACCCATGATCCCGGCGATTTCGTTGTGCTCATACCCCTGAACATCGTGGAGCGTGAACACCGTCCGGTAGCCTGGGGGCAATTTCTCGATCGAGCGTTCCAAGTTGACCCGATCCACCGCGCCGGTTAATCGCAGGTCCGGCGCGCCCGGGTCTTTCCTTGGGCCGCCAGTTTCCTCGTCCGGATCCGTGGTTTCTTCCAGCGATGCGACCGGGAGCGACTTCTTCCTCAGGCGCATCAGGACCACGTTGACCGTCATCCGGTGAAGCCAAGTCGAGAAGGCTGACTCGCCCCGGAAAGTGCCGATCTTGCGGAAGAGCTGCAGAAACGCTTCCTGCATCAAGTCTTCCGCGTCGGACGGGTTACCCACCATCCTCAGACATAAGGCGTAGACTCGGCGACCATGGAGTTCATAGAGGAACTCAAAGGCCGCCCCGTCTCCGGCTTGAGCCAGACGTAATGGCGTCGGCCTCATTCAGCGGTTTGTGGCTGAGTATGACCTGACACGCTATCGACTGGTCGGTTCCGAGCCAACGGTCCGAGTACGGCGCATCCACCCCTTCGGATGCACCGGTAACCTCCTGGAGTTGTCTAAGCTAATAAACCCGCGTTATCGGAAAATTACGCAGATTCCCTGTTCCTATTTCCCTTGGACTGATCATTAGTTCCGCAGGTCGGACCCTGCCGCGGGAGGCGGAGGCCGATATCGCCTATTCTCCACCGACCGAGGCCATGCGTCTAGGTCGCATGAGGCGATCCCCGAAGGAACGGGGAGGCTCGTTGCCCTGACTCTGGGTGCGTACGGTACGCTGGAAGGCGACGACTTGGTCGTTCTCAAGCACGACAAAGAAAGACTTTAGCAGGACGATCGTCTCGCGCAGGCAGGTGTTCAGGTCGTAATGGGCGGCGTCGATGACTTGCCACTCGGCTGCCGGCTTGGGTGAACCAACGGCGGTTAGGTTTTCCACAGCAAAGCGGAAGTCTTTGCCGAGGTCGCAGACCATCTCTTCGAGGGTGCCGATTTTGTGGAGGAACTGCGACCGCTGGGTGAGCAGAACACGGCTGAGCAGGTCGCTCATGCGAGCGGTCTTTTGCTCTTTGGGACCCGAGAAAATTTGCTGGGTCGAGCGGTGCGGCATTGGGAACGGTGCCGTAATGCTTGGCATGGCCCGGCCAGCGCGCGGAGCATGGCGCTCAAATTTCCCGCTAAACGAGTGGCTAAATCAGGCGTGACGCACACAGCTTGATAGGATTTCGAAACTTGCCCCTGCCGGCGATATTCCAGACGCTTCGTCCAGCGACACGCTGAACATGTTGTAGCCGACTCGAGCTGACGCACGAATGCGTTATAAGCCTGGTCTTTTTCGCGAGGCAGCCAAGCGCACCAATCATCTTGAACCGAGGGAAGCGTGCGAGTACCCAAGTGTCTCGACCCCCGACGCGGAGGAGTATAGCAAAATCCACAGGACATGAAGTAGGTTTATTGTCGAAGCGGTTGTGTCTAACTAAATAATAAACTTACTGTTTGGGTTGACTGATACTAGTACCGCGTTCGCGCGTAAGTTGACCGCGAACGCGAAACGTTTCTTCGTGCGTGAGCCGCTTTCTTGCTCGTTGCGCGCGCGCACCGATATACTCTTCAGACCTTCGGAAAGGATTTTTCCCACTTTGGAATTCGAGCCGCGCGACCAGTTTGAGCAGCGCCAGAAAAAACTCGAGCAGATTCGAGCGCTGGGAATCGATCCGTTTCCGCGGGAGTTTCGCTGGACCGAGACGCCCGCGACCATCGTCGAAAAATATTCGTCCGCAACGGCACCGGAGCTCGAAGCTGAGAAGCGCGAAGTTCGCGTCGCGGGGCGGATCGTCAGCTTATCGCTTGATGGGGAAGGCGGGATTCGCGCATCTGCAAGGCTCAGGAAAGCGCGTGCAGGTCTATGCGCGCAAAGATGTGCTTGGCGACAAGGGATTCGAGTTGTTTCATTTGCTCGATCTGGGCGATTCGATCGGAGTTCGCGGGCATTTGTTTCGAACCAAGACCGGTGAGCTGTCGGTGTGGGTCGAAGAAATAACGTTCTTGTCGAAGGCGCTGCTGCCGCTGCCGGAAAAGTGGCACGGGCTGACCGATGTCGAGTTGCGATATCGCCAGCGCTATCTCGATCTGATCGCCAACGAGAAATCGCGCGAAGTTTTTGTGACGCGTGCGCGGATCGTGCAGGAATTGCGCCGGTTTTTCGATTCGCGCGGCTATATCGAAGTCGAAACGCCGATGATGCATCCGATTCCGGGCGGCGCGGCGGCGCGGCCGTTCATCACGCATCACAACACGCTCGATATCGCCCTGTATTTGCGCATCGCGCCGGAGCTGTATCTGAAGCGGCTGACGGTCGGCGGGTTCGACCGCGTTTACGAGATCAATCGCAACTTCCGCAACGAGGGCATCTCGACGCAGCACAATCCGGAATTCACGATGCTCGAGTTCTATCAGGCGTACAGCAACTATCTCGACTTGATGGATTTGAACGAGCAGCTTTTTGCCGATATCGCGAAGGCGATCACGGGTTCGACGATCGTGAAATTTGGCGAGGTCGAGCTGGATTTTGGGAAGATGACGCGGCTCTCGATGCGCGAAGCCATCATTAAGTATTGGCCTGAAGGTGCGGGGGCGGCGCCTTCGCTCGACGATTTGGCGAAGGCCGGCGGACCGCGCGCGGCGACGGAACGATATAACGCCTGGGCGAAGCAGAGCGGCGCGAATTACGCGGCGTCGAAAGGCACGCTGAGCGACGGTGAGTGGACGGGGCTGCTTTTCGAAACGATGGCCGAGCATCATCTGATTCAGCCGACGATCCTTTACGATTTCCCGACGGACATTTCGCCGTTGTCGAAGCAAAAGCCCGACGATCCGTCGCTGACCGAGCGATTTGAGATTTATGTCGCGGGCATGGAGATCGCGAACGGCTTCTCGGAGTTGAACGATCCCGCCGAACAGGAACGCCGATTCCTAGCGCAGGTCGCGCAAGGTGGCGACGAAGTGCCGAAGGTAGTCGATGTCGATTATGTTCGCGCGCTGGCGCACGGCATGCCGCCGACCGCGGGCGAAGGCATCGGCATTGATCGCCTGACGATGCTGCTCACCGATTCGTCGTCGATTCGCGACGTCATCCTCTTTCCGCTGTTGCGGCCGGAAGCGCCAAGACAAAGAAGACTCCACTTCCGAAGGGCATGGTGCGTGACGTATTCTTGCGTCACGCATGCAATCCGTTCCCGATGAACTGAAGCGCGCTATTCATGAAATTTGAATGGTTTGTTGCGCGCCGCTATCTGAGGTCTCCCTATCGACCGGCTGTGCTGCGGCTGGTCACTGCATTTTCCATTCTCGGTGTGGCGGCCGGCGTTGCGACGTTGGTCATCGCGCTATCGATGAACACCGGCTTTCGCGAAACGCTTCAGGATAGGTTGCTCGGAGTGAAGGCGCACGTCTCGCTCGCGCGGCCCGGAACCGGCGGGATCCGCAACTACGAAGAGCTCATCCAGAAATTCGCTGACTTGCCGGGAGTTAAGTCGATCGTTCCGTCGGTCTATCAGAATGTGCTGCTGTCGTTTGGCGGTGACGCGCGCGGAGTTGTGGCGAAGGGTGTCGATCCTGAGCGGGAGCGGAAATACGACGAAGCGTTGCAGCGGATTGTCGCCGGCAAGCTCGATTTCTCTCGCGATGCCGATGGCATCGAAGCGCTTCTGATCGGTAAGCAGCTTTCTCAGGAATGGAAGATCAAACCGGGCGACTACGTCACTCTGACGAGCCCTCAAGGCCGGCTCACTCCGTTTGGAATGGTGCCGCGAACGCGGAGGTTCCGCGTGACAGGCGTCTTCGATTCCGGCTTTTACGACTACGACGAAAACTGGTGCTTCATGACACTCGGTGCGGCGCAGGAGCTATCAGGCACCGGGGACATTGTGAACGTACTCGAATTTCGCCTTGCCCAGCCCGAGCTCGCCGACCAATTCGGGCAGCGCCTTGAGTTAGAGGCCGGCGAAAGCTTTGCGGCGAGCACCTGGATGGAGGAAAACCGCGCTCTGTTCCGGGCCCTGCGGCTTGAAAAGCTGGTGACGGCGATTTTCATCGGGCTGATTACGTTTGTTGCCGGGCTTGAATGTGTTGGTGGTGCTGTCGATGACGGTCACGGACAAGGCGCGTGATATCGCCGTGCTGATGTCGATGGGGACGCGACGCGAACAGGTGCGCCGCATCTTCTTATTGCAAGGAATTACCATCGGCGCGACCGGGACGATCATAGGATTGGTGGTCGGCTACGCCTTTTCGTTTATTGCCGGAACGTTTCGTTTGATTCCGCTCGATCCGCAGGTGTATTCGGTGCCGTTTGTTCCATTTCATCCGAGCGTTTGGGATGGAGTTTGGATCACGATCGTGGCGATGGCGATATCTGTGGGCGCAACATTGCTACCGGCGCGAGCGGCATCGCGTCTCTTACCGGTAGAAATCCTTCGTTTTGAGTGAGCGGCGGCAATTGAGGATACAAAAAGATATCGATTGGGACTGCGCAGCGTCGAAAAATCGAATTCGAACGAGATGGAAAAAGGAAGCACCTGAAAGCGGCCGATGGCAGTTGGCGGGTCAAAAGGAAGAACGGTTAAGTGCAAAGGAATGGGTCAGATTTTGGCGTCCAGGTTGCTCCCTAAGGGGTAGAGATGCAGGGGCAAGTGCCTCAAGGTAGCATGTAGGCAGAAATGCGGCTGAGAGGGAATCGTAAGGCGCCAGAAACAAAGGGTTTATAGGCGTTTCAAAGTGAGCCGGGCGTAGGGCACTTTAGAACAGGCAATCGAGTACAGGAAAAGGGAAGAAAATAGGCCGTCCCTAGCCATTCAGGTGGGGCATTGGACGGCACTTCGATTGCACCCTAAGCATCTAACATATTAGTTCGAGCCGTAACGACAGCGTCACGAGGACAGCGTCAACGAATGTTGCAGGGCGAGAACAACGCGGGGCAGGTCAACTCCAACACATCGTTTTCGTCTGTCTCTGCGTCCGCAATTCTCGAAGGACGAAATTTAAAGAAGATTTACGGCGCCGGCGAGAAGAGTTTGGCGATTTTGAACGACGCGAATTTGATTTTGCAGACGCGGAGAGATGGTTGCGATCGTTGCGCCGTCAGGCGCGGGCAAAAGTACTTTGTTGCACCTGCTGGCTGCGCTAGACACGCCAACAAGCGGTACAGTATACTTCGCTTCGAAAGCCATTGAATCGAATCAAGACGCGGCCGTAGCTGAATTTCGTAATCGCTCGGTCGGTTTTTTGTGGCAGCGGCATCAATTATTGCCGGATTTTACAGCCGCAGAAAATGTGGCTATGCCGCTGTTGTTGCGCGGCGAGAATTTCGCTTCCACGCTGGAAAAAGCGCGGAAGTGGCTCGCGGAAGTAGGGCTCGCAAATCGAGCCGACCACCGCGCAGGGGAGCTTTCCGGAGGGGAACAGCAGCGTGTCGCGATCGCTCGGGCGCTTGTCACCGAACCGGCCGTGCTGCTGGCAGATGAACCCACCGGAGATTTGGACGAGCAGAATGCTTGGGCCGTGTTTGAGTTGCTGGAAAGGCTGCATCGCACGTACCAGTTGACGTCGTTAATCGCGACGCACAATCTGGAGCTCGCCGCGCGATGTGACCGGATTCTGGGATTGGAACACGGTGTTCTGAAGACTCGTGAGGCTTCGGCCAAAACGAGTTGGGCCCCAGGGGGAGAAGCGAGCTAATCGTGTTCGAACGGTATACAGAAAAAGCGCGACGCGTCATATTCTTTGCTCGGTACGAAGCCAGCCAATACGGCAGCCCGTACATCGAGACCGAACACTTGTTGCTCGGCTTGATGCGCGAGGACAAAGCGCTGGCGAATCGATTCCTGCGCCAGCAGGGTTCGATCGAATCGATCCGCAAAGAAATCGAAGCACGCATCACCATCCGTGAACGCATTTCAACATCTGTTGAAGTGCCGCTCAGCGCAGAGTGTAAGCGCATCCTTAATATGGCGGGCGAAGAAGCGGAGCGGCTCGGCGTGAAGCACGTCGGGACCGAACACCTTCTCCTCGGCATCTTGCGCGAAGAAAAGTGCTTCGGCGCTGAAATTTTGATGGAGCGTGGACTCCGTCTCTCAACGCTGCGCGAGGAGCTTGCGCGCACGTCGGGTGAAAAGACCACGACCGCGCGCCCGAAAGAGACCTCGCTGCTCGCTGAGTTCTCTCGCGACCTCACTCTCGCCGCTCAAGAAGGCTCGCTCGATCCACTCGTCGGCCGCGAAGGCGAAGTCGAACGCGTCATTCAGATTCTCTGCCGCCGCACCAAGAACAACCCGGTGCTGATCGGCGAACCCGGCGTCGGCAAGACCGCCATCGTCGAAGGACTCGCGCAGCGCATCTCCGACGGTGACGTTCCGCCGTTCCTCGCCGACAAGCGCATCCTTTCGCTCGACCTCTCGCTCATCGTCGCCGGCACGAAATATCGCGGACAATTCGAAGAGCGGCTCAAGACCATCATGAAAGAATTGATGGAGAGCCAGAATTCGATCGTCTTCATCGACGAGCTTCACACGCTCGTTGGTGCAGGCTCGGCCGAAGGTTCGCTCGACGCCGCCAACATCTTGAAGCCGGCGTTGTCGCGCGGCGAAATTCAGTGCATCGGCGCAACCACGCCGGGTGAATACCGCAAGTCGGTCGAAAAAGATCGCTCTCTCGAGCGCCGCTTCCAGGCCGTCAAGGTTCCCGCTCCCGACGAAGAGCAAGCCGTGCAGGTCATCAGTGGTGTTCGCGAGCGCTACGAGAAATTTCACGCCGTCAGCTACACCGACGAAGCGCTGCGCTACTCCGTCTATCTTTCGAATCGCTACATTCCCGACCGCTTCCTTCCAGACAAGGCGATCGACCTGATCGACGAAGCCGGCGCCCGCGTCAAGCTGCGCCAGGCCAGCGTTCCCGAAGAAGTCGGCGAAGTCCAGAAGCGCGTGAAGTTCATCACGCACCGCATGGAAAGCGCCATCGCCGCCCATGAATTCGAAAAGGCGCGCTTCTACTCCGAAGAAGAGCGCAAAGAAAAAGAAAATCTGCGCGGTCTCCGCGAGCGCTACAAGCTCGACGACGCCTCCACCGGCATCGTCACCCGCGAAGACATCGAAGAAGTCGTGTCGCGCTGGACGGGTATCGGCGTCACCTCGATCAAGGAAGACGAGCAGCAGAAACTCCTCCGCATCGAGCCCGAACTCCACAAGCGCGTCATCAGCCAGGACAAAGCGATCACCGCTCTCGCCCGCGCCATTCGTCGCAGTCGCGCCGGCCTGAAGTCACCGCTTCGTCCCGTCGGCTGCTTCTTCTTCCTCGGGCCCACCGGCGTCGGCAAGACCGAAGTCGCGCGCCGCTTGGCCGAATTTCTCTTCGGCAGCGAAAAGTCGCTCGTCCGTTTCGACATGTCCGAATTCATGGAGAAGCACTCGGTCAGCAAGCTGATCGGCGCGCCTCCAGGCTATGTCGGCTACGAAGAAGGCGGCCAGCTCACCGAGCGCGTTCGCCGCACTCCCTACTCCGTCATCCTCCTCGACGAAATCGAGAAGGCGCATCCCGACGTGTTCAACATCCTGTTGCAGGTCTTCGAAGACGGTCAGCTCACCGACGGCCTCGGCAACACCGTAGACTTCCGTAACACGATCATCATCATGACTTCGAATCTTGGCGCGCGTCACCTCGTGAAGCGCACCTCGATCGGCTTCGCATCCGGCGCGGATGAGGCCGGCATGAAGAGCATCGAAGAAATGGTGATGGGCGAAGTGAAGAAAGCGTTCAATCCGGAGTTCCTGAACCGCTTGGACGAGGTCATCATTTTCAATCCGCTCGGAGACGACGACTTGCTCCGCATCATCGACCTGCTCGTTGGTCAGCTCAACGACACGCTGATCCACCGCCAGGTCCAGATCGTTCTGTCGCCCGAGGCACGTCAGTGGATTCTCGAAAAAACGTGCTCGGATCGGAACTACGGAGCGCGTCCGTTGCGGCGGGCTTTGCAGAAATACGTCGAAGATCCGCTGTCGGAAGCTCTCATTCAGGGTGGAATCACAAGGCCTGCGACGCTCCAGATTTATGTCGCCGGGGAAGGCCTCGCGTTCCGGCCGGTGGGTGAGGCAACCCCGGTCGTCCACTAGCGAATCAGACACAACGCATAGCTGGTCTTGCTCTCGCGACAAGACCAGCATCACGGCCGGCCCAATACCGGGTACGGCGGGAGAAGAACAACTTGGGTTTGGGGGCGCGGCCTTGACCTCGTCAATGGCCGCTCAAATAAAAGTCTGTTCGCCGTTTAGGCTTCTGCGCGCTCGGTCATTGTGGATCGTGGGCTTTGTGTTGTTGCTCACGTCCGCTTTGCCTGCTGTCGCCGCGTCGCCTCGCGGACTCGTGGTCGCGTCTGCGCGATCGGCCAAGCGATTGGATTCCGCAGGCCCCGCTGACGTTTTATCTTTCTCGCAAGAATCGTCCTCTTCGTCGCAAGAGTCATCTCCCAAGCCACAGACGCAGCAGCCCGATCCCTCGCAGCCAGAATCGTCGTCGAAGCCTCAAGCTCAGCAACCTGACGCACAGCAGCCGCCAACGCAAGAGCAGCAACCCATACCGCAGCCTCAAGCCCCGGCGCCGCAGCCTACGCAATCGCCTCTCGAAAACGCTCCAACGCAAGCCGCTCCGGCCGCCGACCAGAATTCGCCCGCCATCGTCGATCGCATCATCTTCATCGGCAATCGCCGCATTCGCAGCGACACACTCAAAGCGCGCATCTTCTCTCGCGAAGGCGACCCATACAATGAAGAAACTCTCCGCCGCGATTTCCAGGCCCTCTGGAACACGCAATTTTTCGAAGACGTAAAGCTCCGCGTCGAAGACTCTCCCGACGGCGTCAATCACAAAAACATCATCTTCGAAGTCAAAGAGCGTCCGGTCATCCGCCGCATTCGCTACGACGGCATGCACTCGATCTCCGAGTCCGACATTCTCGATCGCTTTAAAGAGAAAAAAGTCGGCCTGACCGTCGAAAGCAGCTTCGACCCCACCCGCATCAAGAAAGCCGAAGTCGTCCTCAAGGAACTCCTCGGCGAGCACGGCCGCCAGTTCGCCACGGTAACGCCGCAATACGAGCGCATCGCCTCCAGCAACGCCGTCATTCTCGTTTTCAAAATCAACGAAGGTCCGAAAGTCAAAGTCGGCCACATCCGCTTCACCGGCAATCACGCGTTCAGCAGCCGAAAGCTGCTCCGCACGATGCGCCACGATCGTCCCTACTCCATCCCGCTCTACTTCTGGGACATCCCCGTCCTCACCAAAACGTACGACTCCGAAAAGCTCACCGAAGATCTCGAAGTCGGCGTCCGCGGCTTCTATCAAGACAACGGCTACTTCAAAGTCATCGTCGCCCCCAACGGCCCGATCCTCGAAAATTACGACACCCAAGGCTACAAGCTGGGCGTCCCGCTCACCGGCCGAACGCACGGCAAAGCCGTCAACATCACCATCCCCATCGAAGAAGGCATTCGCTATAAGATGGGCACGCTGAAGATCGTCAGCGCCGATCCTGACAAAGCTCTCTCGCTCAAAGTTGACGCGCTCAAGACCGTCTTCCCGCTCAAGCCCGGCGACACGTTCTCCGCTTCCAAAGTCCGCAAAGCCATCGAAGACTACGGCAAAGCCTACGGCCAGTACGGATTCATCGACTTCACCGCCGAGCCCGAGTTCGACATCGACGATCCGAATGCCACGATCAATCTCACGCTGCGCTTCTCTGAAGAAAAGCAGTACTACGTCCGCCGCATCGACTTCAGCGGCAACACCACCACGCGCGACAAAGTCATCCGCCGCGAACTGCTTCTCGACGAAGGCCAGCTCTTCAACAAGCGCGCCTGGGAAATCAGCATCCTCCGTCTCAATCAGCTCAATTACTTCGATCGCATCGAAGAAGACAAAGCCGTCGAGATCAAGCGCAACGTAAAAGAAGGCACCGTCGATCTCAATCTCAAGCTGAAAGAGAAGGGCAAACAGTCCATCGGCTTGCAGGGCGGCGTCAGCGGACTCGCCGGCACGTTCATCGGCCTGACCTACCAGACCAACAACTTCCTCGGCCTCGGCGAAACGCTTACGTTCTCCGCGCAGTTCGGCGACCTGCAGCGCAGCTTCATGTTCGGCTTCACCGAACCGTACCTATTCGATCGCCCGATCTCCACCGGCTTCACCATCTTCAGCAGCCGCTACAATTTCGACCAGGCCAAACAGGAAGCTTTGCTCCTCGGTCAGTCCGTCAGCATCAACCCCGAATTCGTCCAGAACTACACGCAAAATTCCACCGGCTTCACGATCTTCGCGCAATATCCGGTCAAGCGCCTCTCGTTCACGCGTCTCTCGATCACTTACGGCCTGACCCACACCAACATTCAGACTTTCAACGAAGCATCGCAGCTGCTCTTCGAACAATTGCAGTTCACCAGCGTCTCCGGTCCCAGCGCGCTCAACGGCATCGTCTCCAGCACCGTCACTCCCAGCGTCAGTTTCAACACCATCGACAATCCGCAGAACCCGCGTAAAGGCAAGAGCTTCTTCTATTCAGCCGCCTTCAGCGGCGGTCCGCTCGGCGGCAACGTCAAAACGATTACCAACGTTTTCTCGTACACCCAATTCCGTCCGACCTTCAAAAAGCGCAACGTTCTCGGTCTCCACTTCACTTCCGGTTTCACCACGGGTTATGGCGGCGGGGAAGTCCCGCCGTTCAGCCGCTTCTACATGGGCGGCGAAAACGATCTTCGCGGCTACGACATTCGCTCCATTTCGCCTGTCGCTTTCATCCCGACCCAGACTGCGCAAACGATTGCCTTCACTGACCCGACGAAATTGAACCAGTTTGGAAATCCCACCTCGAGCGCCATCACTGTGCCGATCCTCACCTATCAGGCCACGCTTCCGGGCGGCGACCTCCAGACTTCCGGCAACATCGAATACCGCATTCCGATCGTCGGCCCCGTGATGGTCTCGCTCTTTCTCGACGGCGGCACCGACGGTATCGTCCGCACCGACGCCCTTAAGTTGAACCCTGCGGGTCTCACCAATCTTCAAGCGGCTTTCCCGGGCGCCAACGTCAGCGGTCAGTTGCCCATCGCCAGCGGCACAAACTTCCGCCTTCGCGGTTCCACCGGTATCGAGTTTGGCGTTCAGCTTCCGATCGTTCAGGCGCCGTTCCGCATCTACTACGCCTATAACCTCAACCGCCTGCATTCCGAAATTGTTTCGCCGCCCGACTACATCAATCCGAGCGAGCTGAAGCTGCTCCAGGATACGTTGCCGAATGAGGTCTACAAGCTTCAGGTTCTGCCGTTGTTACAGGAGTTCAGTTTGAATCCGGGACGTCTGAATTATTTTGAGCCCAAGACCACGTTCCGTTTCACCGTGGGTAAGACTTTCTAGCAGCGCGCAGTTGAGTTTGATAGCCGGCGGCCCGGGCAGACCGGGCATGGTGCGATGTTGATTGCGAATCATGTTGGTTGCAAAAAACGTCGCGCTCTTTGCGATAATCGCCGGACGTTTTAGGCAGGGGAGGCAGGGGGAATGAAGTTGCGAAAGTTTTTCAGCTGCGCGGCGGCGCTCGTCGCGCTCGCGGGTTTCGGCCTCGAAGGTTGCGGCGGCGGCAGCAGCGCCAACGTGGTCACCGTTGCCATGAGCGTTCCAACCCAGACGCTGGTCGTCTCTCAGGTGCTCAATCTGAGCGCCGCGGTCTCCGGTTCGACGAACCTCAACGTCACCTGGACCTGCACCTTCACCACCACCACCACCACGATCGGCCCTAACAACACTCCTAGCTCGACCACGAGCACGCCAGCTGCTTGCACTGCGGAGACCGGCGTCCTCACGAACATTCAGGACACCACCGTCACTTACACTGCGCCCGCCAAGATCACCACTCCTCCTCCCACCTCTACCACAATCGTTTCGCCTCCGACCGTCACCGTCACTGCCACCGCTCAGGCCAGCACCAAAGCCACCGCCACCTGTGTCATCACTCTCGATTCCGGCATCGGCGTTACCGTCAACCCAGCCACCGCCGCTGTTCCTACGAACCAGAATTTCCAGTTCGTCGCCACCCTCGCCAACGACCCCACGCCAAACGACGTCACCTGGCAGGTCACTCAGGAGCCTCTGTCCCTCGCGAAGTCGTTGGCGGACCTCGTCACTTGCAGCCCCACCTGCGGCAGCATCAGTAGCACGGGTGTTTACACAGCGCCGGCTTCGGTCCCGACTGCGGTGACCCCGTCCACCATTACAGGGAACACCACGCCCCAAGTCGCCACGATCATTGCTATTTCAAAGATCGATGCCACAAGAATCGGTGTTGGCAGCGTCACGATCGTTCCGACCGGAACGATCAAATTCAGTGGTATTTCGCCTCCGACTGCGCCTCAAGGCGGCATCTTGCAAGACGTCTATCTGGCTGCCACCAACGTCAACTCGCTCACCAGCATTTTCTTTGATGGCACCGCCTTGCCAAGCCCTCAGGTTCTCGTCGTCTCTCCGCCCACCGCCGGTTCGACGCCGACGGGCGCGCGGGCTCGTTTGCTCTCCGACCAGCTCACAAAGTCAGGCACACACACGATCAGCATTTGCAATCCGCCGATCGGTGAAACCACTTGCACTCCGGATTCGAGCGGCGGCCCCTTCAACATCAATGTCGTAGCCGTGCGCCCCGCGCTGATTTCTACCTCGCCAGACAGCTTGCCCCAAACTCCTGTTGGTTCTCCTACGGGCGGGACGCTGACAATTGACGGCGGATTTTTCGGCTCGGCAAATTTTCCCCAGGTTTCCGCGCAATTTAACGGAAATCCTGTCGCGGTTACGCAACCTTCGTCGCGTCAGTTGTCGATCAACATACCCGCGCTGCCGACTGCGGGTTTGTTCCCCGTCAGCGTTATCAACAACAACGCTTCTCCAACCACCGCGGCCACCAGTCTCGCTGTCTTCCCCGACTATGGCGGCAGCAATCCGCCCAGCAACGCGACGCTGCTTCCTCTTACGGGCACGGCAACGCCGAGTGCCATCGCAGTCGATGACACCTTAGGTGTCGCGGCTGTAGCCGAGGCGGGCACAAACAAAGTTGAGTTCATCAATCTCAACGGCGGCAATCCGGTTGTAATGCCTAGCCCCGTCTCCGTGGGCACCACACCGACCGGCATCGCGGTGGACACCATCGGTGTTACCGTCGGCGGTGTACCAGGCACGCACGTCACTGCCGTCGTCAACTACGCCGACCGCACTCTCGAAATTCTTCGCACTCCGGCGCCCGGCGGTCCCGTCAACGCCACTCCGGTTGCCACCATTAACCTTGCTCCACTCATTCCGACAACCGCGCCCACAACTCCGCCGACTCCTCCGCCATTTCCTTATTCCGTCGGCATCGATCCGTATACACATACCGCGTTGATCGCCTATGCCAACACCAACGTTGGTTTCATCGCGGACATCAACCCGGGTAATGCTGCAAACAAGGCCGAGTGCCTTCTTGCCGGCCAGGCGCCGCCTTGCGTGATTTCGTCCGTGACCCTCAACACCGGTCAGTATCCCCAGGTCGTTCTTCAGCCGCGCATCCATCTCGCGTACGTAACACCCGGCGGAGCCGGCGTATTGCAGGCTGTCGATTTGACGAAGAAATCGACGAGTGTCGGAATCGCCAGTGCCATCCGTACCTCCAACGTCGTCACGATAACCACCACGGCGGCTCACAACATCAATCCTGCCAACCCGGGCACCATCTTGATCAGCGGTGTTTCGACGACAAACACCAACTTCAACGGCACCTTCTCGGGCATTACCGTCATCGACGCAAACAATTTCGCGTATTCCCAAACCGCGGCCAACGACTCGGTTACCGGAGGTACTACTTCAGCTCCGGTCGGTACCGCCAGCTATGGCACGGGATTTTTGCGATTCGTCGTTTCGCAAACGATCCAAGGCATTGCTATCAACCCGATCTCGCGCGCTGCCGTGATGGCCGATCCAAACTCGAATGCGGCGCAGGTCACTTTCCTGAATACGCTCGACCAGTCGCTCACTTCCATTCTCCTTCAGCAGGGCGTGGTGCTTGGAGGGAGCACGACCGGTGCTGCCGGCGAAATCGGCGACACCGCCGTTGCTTATCAGCCCTATTCCAATACCGCGCTCGTTCTCAATCCGCGGCTTGCGGAATTGTCGTTGATCGATCCGAGTTCCGCGCGGCTCGCGCGTATTGCGATCGTTCCAACGGGTGGCAGCGTCACGAGTGGCACTGTCAATGTTCCCAGCGGCGGCTCGACGCCAACTGCGCTCCCGATTCCCGGTTCGCTTGCTGTCGATGCCACCAATAACGTTGCCCTCGCCGTGAATTCCGGTAGCAACAACATCAGCGTCGTCCATCTCGGGACGATTAAGCCCGTCGAAATTTCTGAGGTCGTTGCCTCCTCGAGTGTTCCCGGTACCGTTCTTCCGCAAGCCGTTCTTTCCAGTAATTCGACTCCAACCGCGGGTGGCGCCGTCACGCTTCAAATCTTCGGGACCGGCTTCACTTCAGCCTCTCCGGCGCAGGTGCGTCTGGATGGAACCCCGCTTACCACCGTCAATGTCATCAATAACAATGAGATCGATGCGAGCGTTCCCGCTTCGTTCCTCACCGTGCCGCGCCGTTACGCTCTCGACGTGATCGTCGGTGCTGTCGGTTCGAACGCCACCGATTTCACTGTCATCCAGGCTGTCAGCCTTCTGCCTTCGTGCACTGGCGCGACTTCGCCGGCTCCCTCCTCGGTCGCGATCGACACGACTCGCAATATCGCCGTCGTCTCCAACAACGGCTGCGGCAGCGTGTCCGTCGTCGATCTCACCCCGGGCGCTACGGCTCCTCTCAAGAAAACCATCGCCGTCGGCAATGCTCCTTCCGGAATCGATGTGATTCCGCGACTCGGCTACGCCGTTGTTGCCAACAACACCGATGGCACTGCTTCCATCGTGAATCTCGCCACCGACACGGTCGTTGCGACTCCCAGCACTGGCACAAATCCAACCGGCGTTGCCATCAATCAGTATTCAGGCCTCGCGATTGTCGCCAACACGGGCTCTAATAGCATTTCGTCGATCGACCTCACGTCGATCACCGGGTCGACTACGACTCCCACCGTCAATACGCTTGGTATCGGCCAGCAGCCGATCGCTGTGGCTATCGATCCAAATCGCGCCGCATGCGCCACTTCTACTACGTCCTCCGGTGGCATCGGCGTTGCTGCAGTGACCGCGTTGCAATTGGGCGGCACCACAGCCTCTGCCGTCATCAATTCCGTCGACATCAGCACCAATGTGCCCGCACAGTGCACCACCATTGGCGTCGCCACTACCGGCGCTACTCCCACCGGCATCGTCTTCGATCCTGCCGGCGGCCCCGTTTCTACGACTTCGAACGGCACCTTAAGCCAGCCTCCCGGCGTCTTCTACGTAACCGGCAGCCAGACCAACTCGATCTACGTGTTCAATCCGACCAGTGGCGGCGTCACTCAAGCTGCGGTCGGCATCAATCCGACTTCGCTCGCCATCAACCCGAATACCGGGACATTGTTGACCGTGAATTCGTTGAACAACACGATTTCGGTGCTGGATACGCAAACGCTCAAAACGCGTGCGACGCTAGGTATTCCCGGCTCGACGCAGTTTGCTGCGGCCATCCATCCGTTGACGAACATGGCGGTCATCGCGGACTCGGCCAACAATCGCCTCTTGATCGTGCCGCTGCCCAACTAAGCGCGCTGCCCAACTAAGCGGCAGGCAAGGCACGGAGCGGCTCACGGTCACGGCTCGCATTCGAAGATTCGGTGCGCTCCCGCGGGCGATTCGGTGGCCGGTTCGATGTCTTTGCCCGCCTTACGGCGACGCGGCCAGCATAGCTTTTGCTCTCGGGAATGCGACATTCTGCTCGGCCAACCAGTGAGCCTCTTGCTGACATCCTAAATGGCAAGGGTGGGTCTGCTATCGTTTCTCATTGCGGCGGGCAGAGTGGCTCGGCTATACTCCGAGGTTTGTGTGCTGCCTGTATGGCCCTCTGTGGGGAAGCGATACAAGCCAATCGATCTCGCTAACAAGACGGCTGCGCGAGCGTCTTTTTAAGGAGTTTCGAGGGCGAGCCGCGTTTGGAGTCCGCGGGTCACAGCCCGAGTTTCGGAAACGAAATCTTGGAAGCGCGTTTAAAGAAGTACGATTGTGCATAGTCGGATTTTAAGCACGAATTTGTAAGACGAAATTTCGAAGTACGAATTGCAAGACAAACTATCGAGTACGATTTTTAAGAAAAATTTTGTGAATATTTTTTTGAGTACAAGGAGAAATACAGTGAATTCGAGAATTACCACCGCTTCGCGGTTTCGCGGCCAACTGATGCGCGCGGCCCTGCTGGCCGGCGCGGCCCTGTTCGCGACCGCCGGCGCGCACGCCCAGGGCCGCCACAGGATCCGCAACTGCCGGCAAAACCGGCGTGATCAACATTCGCGCGGCCATTGCTCAGACCGCCGAAGGCAAGCAGGCCAGCGCCGAACTGCAATCGCAGTTCGCCTCGCGCCAGAGCGAACTCGAAAACATGAACAAGCAGATCAACGACATTCGTCAGCGCCTGGAAAGCGGCGCGGGCAAGTTGAGCCAGGAAGAAGCGACTCGCTTGCAGCGCCAGGGCGAATCCATGGCGCGCCAGCTCCAGCGCAAGCAGGACGAGTATCAGGAAGACGTGCAGGGCGCGCAGGCCGACGTGTTCGATCGCATCGGCCGCAAGATGGTCGATGTGCTCGATCGTTACGCGCGCGAAAACGGTATCGTCGTCGTGCTCGATTCCTCGGCGCAGAATACGCCGGTGCTCTTCGTTTCGCCGAACATCGACATCACGTCGGAAATCGTCAAGCTCTACGACAACGCGTATCCCTCGAAGGGTGGCGCGGCGGCGACAACTCCGGCGCGGCCAGCGGGCGGAACGACAACTCCGAAGCCGGCAGCCGCAGCTCCGAAGCCGCAGAAGTAACTTCGCGGTTGAGCGCGACTCGCGCCGCAGCAGGAGTCGCGTTTCGCCAACGTTTCGGCTCTTGCTTCAGCGCGTAGCCGAAGTCGATCAATCGAACTGCGACAATTCGATCTAACGAAAACGCCTCGGAAATTCCGGGGCGTTTTTCATTTTAATCTGGTTTCTTGTTCTCCTTCGGAGCGTGGATTTGGTTGTCGGTGTCCACGGAGAAGAGCGCGTAATTCGTGAGCATGTGGCGGTGATGGTAGCGCTTGTTGTGAAGCTGCAAGTACATTTCGGCGTACCACGGCAGCCAGAGTGAGGTCTGGCCGTGATTGAAATTTACGGGGCCGTAGTCGACCGCGAGGTGGTCGCGATCGAGTTCGAGATCGACCATGGGATCACGCAGATCGGTCTCGAGATGAATTACATCGTAGGTGGTTGAAGAAATCCATGCGCGGCCTTTCAGCGCGATCGGGAAGAGGCCGCGATTGTTGCGCCACGTCATCAGGCGCGATTCGACATCGCGCTTCTGCTCGAAGCGGATTTCCCACGCGGCTTGCCCGCGCCATTCGCTCAGCCCGTCGCAGCGATAGGTAACATCGTCCTGATATTCCGGATCGAAGAGAAAGACGCCGAGTCCTACCAGGCCGCGTGAAGCGAGCGAGGTCGGGAACTCGCTGAGGTTTTCGCCGCCGTCGCGTTCTTCTTCGAGCGACAACGATCCCGATTTTTGTTTACGAATGAAAACGAGATAGGTGAAATCTTTCGACCGGATTTGTCCCGGATTTCCGTAGGCGTCGATCTCTTGATGCTCGATGTGTTCGGTCGCCATGAATTTCTCGAAATTGGCGATTTGTTTCATCGTGCGCATTTGCGTTCGCTGGAGCACCGTGTCGAGCGAACAAGCAATGTCGGGTGCGACGACGTACTCTTTAGCGTCTATGTCAGGCGGAGCCCACGGGCGAAGCGACATCGGCGGAGCCGGCGCAGGAACGCTATTTACGTTCGCACTCAACGAACCATATGTGGACGCGGTTGCAGACAATCTCTCCATTGAGTTTGGAGAAGCCTGCGATCCGGTAGCCGCGGCTGGTACGAGGCCTGTTGCTGGCGATTCCGTGGCTTTGTCCACGGCAACAAGTCCAGCCTTTGCATCTTTCACCGCTGCGGGATCGGCAGGGAAGTCGCGAATCACTCCATTGAAAGTGTTGCGGGCATCGGCGAGCTTTCGGTCGGACGTCAGAATGCGGCCGAGCAAAAGTCGTGCTTGCGCGGCGTGAGCTTTGCCGCCGAGATCGGCGGCGCGCTGCGCGTGCGTTTCCGCCTTCGCAAAATTCTTTTCATCGGCGTACGCAAACGCGAGCAAGTAGTGCATGCGCCAGTCGGCGCCGTTCACCAGAAATGCCTTTTCGAGAGTTTGCACCGCTTGCGTGGGCTGTTTTTGCCGCAGCTGAATTTCTCCGAGTGAAACCAGGGCGCGTTCGTGATTCGGATTGATCGAAATCGCAGTTTCCAACTTTGTGCGCGCGAGATCGAAGTGCTGCTGGTAATACTCGAGCATTCCCCACATGTATTGAACGTCGGGATTCCCGGGCGCCATCTTGGCAGCTTTTTCAAAATGTTTTTGCGCTTCGTCGAATTGCTGCTTGCGCATTTTTTCA
This sequence comes from uncultured Acidobacteriota bacterium, assembly GCA_963850795.1. GTDB lineage: Bacteria > Acidobacteriota > Terriglobia > Acidiferrales > UBA7541 > Acidiferrum. Next base: position 682,019 of record CAWKNS010000021.1, read on the forward strand.
GCGGCTTTGTCGATTTCCGATTGCAGCTTCGGAGTCATCCTCGTGCCGTTGGGCGGCGTGCTGACGTCACCGGCGGCGGATTCGGGCTGCATGTAAATGTAGACGTTGTATGACGAAGGGCCCGCCATTACAGCAGCTGACTCTGTGTGGGTTTTGTATCCAGACGAAGAGACTTCGATCTGATAATCGCCGCTGCTCACGGAAGGGAACGTCGCGGCGCCTGCATCGTGCGTCGATGAAGTGAGATGCAAGCCTTTGAAATCCGAAGTCAGTTTGACGAAGGCACCTCCTTCCAACGGACCGCCACCCATCTCGCGGACATTGACGACAACGGTGACGAGCGCGTCTTGCGCGGGAAATGGGCTGGTGCCTTGCGAGCGGCCACCGAATTGTGCGTGGGAAGCCGGCGGGAAGATGCTGAGAAGAAGTAGCAGCGCGAGGCAAGCCAGCGCGGCGCCGCACGACGAGTTCCGGGAGAACTTGTGAATGTTATTCGCCACTTGAGACACCCCAACCACGGCGAAACTTATGCCCTTTGACTCCAGACAATAGCTTTGGGTGAGCAATGAGGTCAATGGAATGAGTCGCGGTGGCGCGACCCTCCCCCCCGGGGTTTTTGCGTAAGGATGTGATTTTAGGGAGTTTGCGCGTGCGGATCGCGTAAGGATGTGATTGTAAAAGGTTTGTTGGGATTGAAGACGTGCGACTGGCTCCGTGGCTCTTGAAGACTCGGGACGGAGCGCCAACGGTTGCCGAGATTGCGCGGATTTTGGCGAGGCGGCGTTCCGAAGTGGGACGAAGAGGGGTACACCCCCTATGTTTTTGGAAGAGTGCGCAAGTGGTCGCGAATCATTAGCTTGGCGAAGCGTGGAAAATAAGTGTGTGCAGGCGATTGAAAGGGAAGCAGTTAGGGGAGAGGTCTGTTCGAAGAAGGAAGGCGATTTCACGGAGTAGCATAACACGCCGAGAAGTACATGTCAATAACGATTTATGGTGTGGTAATTCGAACGAGGGATTCGAATGACGAATCGAGCGCGCCGTGCACATACCAGCCTTCATCGAGAATGATGTACGGAAGCTGATGCTTCGACGCGATCTGGTTCGCGCTCGGCGGAAGTGGTGGGCTTTTTTGGTTCGGAATGTTACGGATACAGGGGTTGCGACGCCCGGACAAGGCGACCGACCGGCAGTCGAGCTACCTGTCCGGCCTGCGACTTAATAGCGACTCTTCCGCGTTCTAGTTTCCTGCGCCGGTACGAACGCATATAGGCAGCTACTCGATCAATCACCATCTGGATGGAGTTTTTACCGGTTGTTACCTGTATGATCTCGACCACCATTGTGAGAGACTTCCTGCGGATTCGCATGATTCGCCCGCTACTCTCAGCTGTCTCGCTCCTTCTTGTCGCGGGACTCTGTTTCTCTCAATCTGAAGAGCAACGACCGCCTGTTCCCGCTCCGAGTCAGGGCCCCTCTATCAGGGCCGAAAGCCGCATCGTTGTGGTGGACGTAGTTGTTACCGACAGACGAGGGCAATCCGTACCTGGCCTTAGCAAGGAAGACTTTCGAATCTCCGAGGACAGCGAAACCCAACTCGTCACTTCTTTCGATGAACATAAGGGCGCGGCTCCAAACGAGGTGAAGTTGCCGCCGATGCCTCCCAACGTCTTCACCAATTTTCCGACCACATCTGGTGCCGATTCCGTCAACGTTCTACTGCTCGATCTTCTCAACACCCAGCCGCAAAATCAGGCATTCGTTAGGCAGCAGGTCATCAAATATCTCGGCGAAGTACCGACTGGAACACGGCTCGCCGTGTTCGCGCTCGGTACTCACCTCCGCATCGTCCGCGGGTTCACTACCGATTTCTCCGGTCTGTCCGCAGCTTTAGAAGACAAGAAGCTAGGCGTCACTCCCGAGGTCTCCCGAAACCTGCAGACCGACGCTAACCAGTACAGCGACGCGGAGATCCTGCGGCAAATGCGCAGGAGTCAAGCAGCGCCCTCAGCCATCGACGCGGTGGAATCTTTTCAGCGCGATGAATCCGTAGAGCGCGTCAACGCCCGCATTGAGGTGACCTTACAAGCCTTCCAGGAAATCGCGCGCTATATTTCCGGGATTCCAATTCGTAAAAACTTAATCTGGTTCTCGGACAACTTTCCGGTCAGCTTTTTTCCGGACACTCGCGGCAGAGCTCCCAAGAATCAGGAGCACGTCCAGAAAACATCGGACATGCTAACCGCAGCGCAGGTTGCGATCTATCCTGTATCCGCGCTCGGAGTTCTCGCAGACCCCACATTCGATGCCAGCAAACTGGGCAGCACGCGGCGGGAACTCGAAGCCCGCCTCAGCGCCAATCAAGTGGCCATGGAAACCATTGCCGAGGAGACTGGCGGCCGCGCTTTTTACAGCACGAACGCGCTGAACGATGCTGTCAAAGACGCAGTGGGCAACGGATCGCACTACTACACGCTGGCGTATTCACCAGCAAACGGCAAGAACGACGGCAAGTTCCGCCGCATCCAAGTCAGCCTCGCAGACAGTAGTTACAAGCTTTCTTATCGGCGGGGCTATTTCGCAGATCAACCCGGCTACGAAGGCGGCGCCCAACCGGGCGCAGACGATCCCTTCGTGCCGCTTATCGGTTTAGGCATGCCAGACTTCGACCAGATCTTATTCAAGATGCAGCTCGTGCCGAAGAATCCGCAGCCCCCCGCGAATGCAAAGCGAGCGGGAAATAACACGAAATTGAAGGCTCCTTTTACCCGCTACGATGTCAACTTCGCGGTGGCCCTAACCGACATCGCGATGGGATCAGACAGCAACGGCACGCGTAGCGGCAATATCGAAATCATGCTCGTAGCATTCGGCCCGAACGGAGACATTCTGAATTTTGTCAAGAAGCGCAGCAATCTAACGATGGATCCCAAGATGTATGAAGCAACGCAGCAAGTGGGAATGCAGATTCACGAGGAGATTGATGTGCCCGCAGGCGAAACCAATCTCCGCGTTGGCATCTATGATCTGAATTCCGGCAAGTGCGGGACTATAAGCGCTGCCTTAAGCAGTTCAGCCGCGCAGCTGTCGAGAAAGACCCCCGCGCTATGAAGTGCCGGGCTCGCAGCGTAACTGGCAAACAATACGAAGGAGGGCATTGGCTGGGTTAGCTTTGCGTTTTACCTCGTCACAACGCGGGGGATTTTGGGGAAAGCGGCTAGCGGTCAGCCCGACCAGAATCCATGAAATGAATTTTCAGTTCTCGCTGAGGAGCTTCACCAACGGGTCGCATTCCGCAGCCAGCCACTGACGCGAGGCCAGCGCTAGCCTTTCTTGAATCGCCGCGCCAAACCCGAACACGATGAAAGATGTTATCGTCCAACTGCTACTAGAGCTGTTACCGGCGGCGTATGGTTCGGCAATCACTCATCTCAATGGCTGGCGCGAGAAATGCAAATCGTTGGAAGTTTGGTCTCGCGTCGATCACCTTTGCGGTGCTCGCCTTGTTTGTTGCGCCCGATGGCGCGCAACAGACATCGAATGCTCCTTCCCAGGACGCAAACCCTCCCGGATTCCGGCTGAGAGTCTCGAGCAGCCTGGTGCTTGTGCCTGTCGTTGTCCGCGACGCAACGGGTCAGCCTGTTAGCGGCCTTCGCAAGGAAGACTTTAAGGTCTTCGATCGTGGCCAGGAGCAGCAGATTGGGCAGTTCGAAGTGGAGTCTCTCACCCCAGCGCAGCCGCTCACTACAACGCCTGCTTCTACGGGCAGCGCCAATGCAGCTTCCAGTTCAACCGTCGCGAACACACAACCTCGTTACCTTGCTTTTTACTTCGACAATCTGCATGTGAGCGTAACCGACCTACAGACTGCTCGCGATGCTGCCGTGCGATTCTTCGCTTCATCGCTCGGTCCCACCGACCACGTCGCCATCGTTACACCTGAAGCGACGGTCGTCGATTTCACATCCGACACCGTCCTCATTCGCGACGCGCTTCGGAAACTCCAGGTAAGCTCCCATGCGCGTAACAAAGACATCGATTGTCCGAAGCTCAGCGATTATCAGGCTTCTCAAATTGCAGAGTTTCCCGACAATCTGAATCTCGACTCGTGGATCCTCGCGCGCGACGAAGCCGCAAACTGTCTTGGTATAGCGATCGCACCTAATGGTTCCAGCTCCGGATTGATTCTCGGTCAGGCGCGGGCCATCGTTTCGCAAAACGATGTGCTGACTCGCGCTAGCCTCGAGGGGATCGATCGTCTTGTTCAGCATCTAGCTCAGGTGCCCTCGGGGCGCCGTGGCATTGTGCTCGTCTCTCCAGGATTTCTGACGATGGCTCAGCAGTTTCAAATCGATCGGGTCATCGATCGCGCGCTGCGCGCGCAGGTCATTGTCGATTCACTCGATCCGAAAGGCCTGCCCATCTTGCTCCGAACGGATGCCGCGTCGGCGTACGTCCCCAAGCACGGCGCCGCTGCAAGCGCGGCCCGCAACGTCGATTCCACTGCCGAAAAGCTCCAAATTGGAGTTCTCGACGACATCGCACAGGGCACCGGCGGCTCGTTTTTTTACCGCAACAACGACTTGCAGGCGGGTTTTGCCGCGCTCACGGGAGCTCAGGTTTCTTACTTGCTCGGGTTCGCGCCAAATGATGTGAAGGCCAACGGTACTTTCCATCCGTTGAAAATCATTCTCGTGCCAGAGCGCAAAGGGATGACGGTACAGGCGCGTCGCGGCTACTTCGCACCGCGGCAGGGAAGTAAGGACGACAACGCCGGCGATCAAGCGAACCAGGCGCTCGCGCCGCCGACTTCTCGCGAAGATGAAGCCTGGCACGCGAAAGTGCAGGAGCTTCTGCTTGCGAAAACGGAGAACGCCGAGCTTTCCGTCGATCTCAATTCCACGATCTCTGCCGACGCTTCCGAGAAGCGTGGCCTCAAAGTCTCGGCGCACGTCGATACCCGTATACTGCGATTCGACAAAGAGGCCGATCGCAACACCAACACCGTAATCGCGGTCGTCGGAGTCTTCGATTCGACCGATCATCTTCTGCAAGCGCAACAGCGACAGGCGAAAATCAGTGCGACGGACGATGAACTGAAAGGTGTCACGCGAAAGGGCATCGATTTCGAATTCGCATTTCAACTTCCTGCGGGCTCCTACCGAATCCGTGCGGTCGTCACGGAATCCCGGCAGCACCTGGTCACCGCCACCTCTCACCCCATCCAAATCCGCTGACGCTGCTGAGAGGAGTAGTTACGAACAGATTTCGGAGCGGGGACTCTGCGCGGTATTACAATCGCTCACTCACCATGGTTCGCGCTCGAGCACGAATTGGCTTTCTGCTTTTGGCGGCAACTGTGTTCCCTCACGGTCGCGCCGCAGCCCAACAATCACGTTCTAGCGAACCGCCTCACACGATCAAGGTCTCCGGCAACTCCGTCATCGCCCCCGGCATTGATACCGATTTCCGCGATCACACCGATGCTCCCAAGTGCGATCTTCCCGCCGTTCTGGCACAAGCCGGCGTCCGTGCCAACGAACTCGTTACCAACATTCAGAATTTCACCGCACAGGAGCGCATCGAATTCCGTATCCTCGACCGCATCGGCAATCAGTACGACTCCGGCTCCGACGATTTCGACTATACCGCCGTTCTGCTCCGGCAGCGGCAGGGCTACACCGTCCAGGAAAGCCGCAATCCCGTCCCCGGAAGCCGGCCGTTCCCGATTGCCACGCACGACCTCGGCCTGCCTGAAATCGCCTTGATGTTTCTGCCCGAATTTCAAACGAATTTCGAAATGACCTGCTCCGGCGCCGTCATGAGGAACGAACGCCTCACATGGATGATTAATCTCCACCAGCGCAAAGACCATCCCGACACGACGGCTTCATTCACCGCCAAGAACGGCGTCGTCTATCCCGCTCCACTCAAGGGCCGCGCGTGGATCGCGAAAGATTCCGGCGAGGTCATTCACCTGGAGGTTGCGCTGATGCACCCGATTCTGCCTGCCAACATTCAGTCGTGGTCTCTTTCCATCAACTATGCGCCCGTGCATTTTAGAACACGCAACATCGACGTGTGGCTCCCACAATCCGCCGAGGTCTATCGCGAAAGCGAGAACGGGCGTACGTTCACCTCGCACAAATTCACTGACTTCCGCTTGTTCTCCGTCGACGTCAACGTAGAGCCGAATTCTCCGCCGTCGAGGTAAGCAATGGACCATTGTGTCTGCGTCTGTTTGGACACGGTGTGTTTCCCCGGACTCGCCGACGGGATGATTGTTCACTGTAAGTCGCGTGTTTGCGTTTCGTGGGATTTGGAGAACAACCTGCGCCATACGTTGGCGTCACAAAGCTCCGGCCAGTTCGATTGCATGGAGACGACAAACGAGGAGGCACGATGAATGACGCCAATCAGAATGACCGGGGCGGAACGGCGATTCTGGGATTGTTGCTTGCGCTTGGACTGATCGTAGGCGGCTGGGTGCTCGGATCGGAGATCAAAGCGACTCGACTCGGCGATCGATACGTGACGGTGAAGGGACTCGTGGAGCGCAAAGTCAAATCAGACCTTGCCATCTGGTCCCTCAGTTATAAGGAAGCTGGAGACGATCTGTCGCTGGTGTATTCGAAGACGGAGGCCGACAAGAAAACGGTGCTGCAATTTCTCGATCAGCAGGGGATCCAGTCTTCTGAAATCGAGCTGGGTATGGTTCGTGTAGTGGATACGCAGGCCAACGAATACGGTGGCGGCAACAGGGCGCCGCATCGCTATATCGTCGATCAAGAAATTACCGTGCGGACGGCGCGTGTGGATCAGGTCGCGGCCGCTGCGCAAAAAACGATACTGCTCCTGCAAAAGGGGATTGTATTCAACAGCGCGCCAGGCCAGGGTTTAAGCTACAGATTCACCGCGCTGAACGCGATCAAACCCGACATGATCACCGAAGCTACGCGAAATGCTCGTGCCGCAGCTGATCGTTTCGCGTCGGATTCAGGCAGTAAGGTCGGGGCCATCCGACAGGCGAATCAGGGCGTGTTCTCCATTTCGTCTGCTGATCAAGGAAGCGAAATCAGCGAGCCTGGACCGGGCGGCGAGATTTTCAGCGCCGATACGAGCCTGATGAAAACGGTCCGTATCGTAACCACGGTGCAATATTATTTGGAGAAATAGGTCGTGACCGGCTCCCATGCAGTGCTTGATGAACGCCGGCACGATGGTTTTTGCGCTGTTTCGTTTAACCCGGCGCAAAGTCTTGGGGCGAGTGATCGGGAGTTGAGAAATGCTAGTATCTCCGGCGAGAGGTCGCTCGAATGACACTGTCGGAACTACCCGCAGCCGTGAAACAGATTCGCAAGAAAACGAAGAGATTCCCGCATGCCTTTGTTACTCCTCTCAGGAATTGTTATGCCTTCGCGGCAACGATCGCGCTTCTTCTTGTCGCTAATGGTGTGACCGCGCATGCGCAAAACGCCCCGGCAGTTGCATCTGGGGAGCAGCGGTTTCACTTCACTGAGAAGCCAGGACCGGATGGTGTGGGGCTGAAGGTTGTGGAACAGTACGATTTTTCGCGGAGCTATCGTCCTCTGATCGATGAGTTGGGCAAGCCGGTTCAAGGAGAGCGTGCGCGGCCGCTACAGACGCTGATCTGGTATCCGGCGCAGAAGGGCAGCGGCAAGGCGATGACGGTCGGGGATTACGGCGACCTTCTGGCGACAGAGACGACGTTTGGGAAGCCTGAGATTACGGAGGATTGGAAGAAGTGGCTCGACAGCATGAAGCCTACGTTGAAGGACTCCATGTGGGCAGTGCGAGATGCGCGACCGCTCACGGGACGATTCCCGGTGGTGATCTATGCGCCGAGTTTTTCTTCGATGTCGTGGGAGAACGCGGACCTGTGCGAATACCTGGCAAGCCATGGGTATGTGGTAGTGGCGAGCCCCGATATGGGGGCGACGGCGCGGGGCATGACTGGCGACCTTGCTGGCGTGAATGCGCAGGCGCAGGACATTTCGTTTTTGATCGGGTACGCGCAGACACTGCCGAATACGGACATGTCGAAGATTGCGGTGGGCGGATTCAGCTGGGGAGGAATTTCAAATCTGTTCGCGGCAGCGCGCGACAATCGCATCGACGCGCTTTTTGCGTTCGACGGCAGCATGCGCTATTTCCCTGGGCTGGTGAAAACCGCCGAGGTGCATCCAGAGAATATGACGATGCCCATGATTTTCTTCACGCAGGGTCCGACTACGATCGAACAACAGGCCCGGCGCACCGTCAACAAAGACAATGACGGACCCAACGTGCTGAATGCGTGGACGCATGGCGATCTGATCACGGTGGACGACCTAGCTCTGAACCACGTGGAGCACAGCTCGATGTACCAACGAAACGAAGACATATGGAAATACTACCCGAGCAGTCAGAAAGCGGATTACTCGCGCGCGGATGGGATTGTCGGCTATGCCTGGATCGCGCGCTACACGCTGGAGTTTCTGGATGCGTATCTCAAGCATGACGTGGAGGCGATGGCGTTTTTGAAAAAGAAGCCTGCGGAGGTTGGAGTTCCGCCGCATATGCTGACGGTGGACTTTCGTGCGGCCAAAGGAATGCCGGCGACTCTCGATGCGTTTCGTGTAGAGATAGGAAAGCAGGGATTCGATCACGCTCCCGCGATTTATGCTGCGATGCTGAAAGACAACCCGGATTTCAAGCTGGATGAGGCGGGGGTGAACCAGTGGGGGCTCGACCTCATGGAGAAAAATCATGTGAGCGAGGCAACCGAACTCCTCAAGTTGAACGTGCAGGTGTTCCCAAATTCATCGAATGCTTATGACAGCTTGGGCGAGGCGTACATGAAGGCCGGGCAGAAGCAGCTGGCGATCGACAACTACAAGAAATCGTTGGAGCTTGATCCGGAGAATGACAATGCCAAGGAGAAGCTGAAGGCGCTGGATGCGGCGCCTGGGCACTGAATATTTTCAGAGGGTAGAAATCCAGATTGGTTCCTGCAAGCCAGCTCATGGTGACTTTCTGGATTCCGCGCGGCAAGTTTCCGCTAACGCGACTTACCGGGAGTTGGCAAGCGTGCCTTGCTCTTGCCGCGATAGTTCTGCGCTTAAATTCGAGGTCGGTGGCGTGGCGATGTCAGACCTCATTGCGGTCCGATGCCGGCCTCCTTGATGATCCTCGCTGCGCTTTTGCTCTCGCTTAGGACGAATTGCGCAAACTCAGCCGGCGTCATACTGAGCGGTTCAGCACCATGCTCAGCAACCCATTTGCGTAAAGCCGGTGTGGACATCGCAACGCCGATGTCCATCGCTAATTTCTGTACGACTTTGGCTGGAGTTCCAGCGGGTGCCCAGACGCCGTACCAAATTCGGAAATCGTAACCAACAACTCCAGCCTCCGCGATGGTCGGAACATCCGGCAGCAAGGGCGAGCGCCTCTTGGTGGTGACGCCAAGTGCGACGAGCTTGCCAGCACGGATATCCGCGAGGGCGAACTGGATGGGTGACATCATGTATGTAGTACGACCTGCGACGGTGTTGGCAACGATGTCGGCGATCGCCTCGCCTGGTCCGGCGGGAACGTGAACGGCTTTAATGCCCGCTGCTAAATTGAATTCCTCTAGTCCTAAGTGCGAGCCAGTGCCGATCCCGGTCGAGCCGAATTTCAGTTCGCCTGGTCTCGCCTTCGCCGCCGCAACAAGCTCTCTGACACTCGCTATGCCTGCCAGCTTGCTTGCGACGATCACGTAGGGCTGGCTGGAGAGCGGTGCTACCGGGATGAAGTCTCGTAGCGGGTCATAAGGCGGGTTCTTCAAGAGCGCGGCGGTATACGCTTGAGCGCTAGTGTTGACGAGCAAAGTATAGCCGTCGGCGGGTGACTTCGCGACGAGGTTGGGGGCTGCTGTACTGCCCGCTCCTGGGTGGTTCTCGACTGTGACGGGCTGCCCCCACGACTCAGAAAGACTCCGGCCCAGCGCACGCGCTATCAGGTCAGGTCCCCCGCCGGCACCAAACGGCTCGATTAGGCGGACAGGCTTTGTTGGATAGTCTTGTGCGCTTTGCAGCATGAGCATCAGCGAAAAAACAAGTCCCGTAACCGTTCGAGTCAACACTTTTGACTCCCTGTAACAATTCCGAGGCCGGATCGCCTCTTAGGGTACCCGTTTCTCTGAGCCGAGATCGGTAGGTCAATTGAGGTAGGTTCCGATAACGCCGTTGCCGTCCACGTGGATTGTAAGTTTCCGGTAACGCGATTATCGGGAGTTGCCTCATACATGCGAACTGCGACCGTTCTCATTGAAACATTTCTCTCGCGACGGCGAGGGCGTTTACGGCGTTGGGCCATCCCGCGTAAAAGGCCAGGTGCGTGATCATCTCCACGACTTCGTCCTTTGTTACTCCGTTGTCGCGCGCACGTCGAAGATGAGACCGCAATTGTTCTGGCCGATTCAGGGCAATCATTGCAGCGACAGTGACGAGGCTTCGGTCGCGCTTTGAAAGTCCTGGACGCTCCCAAATATCGCCGTAGAGAACGTCGTTCGTTAACTCCGCCAGCTTGGGGTCGAACTCTCTCATTAAATCCGGCGCTGCCGAAGGCCCCTTGATGCTGCCCGATTCCGAGGAGGACTTAGGGTTTCTGTACTGTTGGTCGCTTACCTGTTCCATCCATTCGACGGCTTTCCCATCGAAACTTTCCTGAATACCGATATGAGTCATGCTCGTGGTCGCCGTAGCGCCGTGCCAGTGCTTTATTCCAGGTGGAATCCAAACGATGTCACCTTGACGAATTTCCTCAATTTGACCGCCCCACTGCTGAACCCAGCCTACGCCAGCGGTGACGATCAGAGTTTGGCCTAACGGATGACTGTGCCAGGCGGTGCGGCTCCCAGGTTCAAACGCCACAATTGCCCCAGAGGTGTGCGAGGACCCGCTTTCGATGAGAAACCGATCAACGCTCGCGGAGCCAGTAAAGTGTTCTGCTGGGGCCTGCGTGGGAGATCGTTCGGCTTTTCGCATTACCTTGATTCTTTGCGAGCCAGGATCTGAGCCTGATGAGACTCCAGACTGGGCAAAGGCAGATCCCGAAGTAAGCAGAGAAAACGTCAAAACTGCTGCGGCCCAAGAGTTCATCACGGCCTCCTGATCCAATGGCACAAAGCTGAAACATATCCCATTTCAGGTCAGGTGGCTGATCCAACGCTAGATAAACGCCGTTACCGAATGTACTGGAGTCTCGCGCGGCGAGTCTCCGATTAAGCGACTAATCGGGCATGTGGAAGACGAAACTCAGATGGTAGACTGCCGTGATTCCATGCCTTCGATGTCTGTAAAGAGATTTATTACGTCCTATCCGACGCTCTTCGGAGCTTGCATCGGTCTCGTACTGCTCCTTTCAGTAATTGCGATGAATATATGGGCTCCTTGGCTTGGAGACGCTTGGGACCGACATAGCACGTTCGTTCGAGACGTCTGGTGCACCCAAGCCTTGTTCGTCACCTCGCTCGTCGGCCTCTGGCCTTTGCGAAGAAAATCGGCTTTCTGGATATCCTTGACCGCATTCTTCGCCTTGCACTCGCTCGGAGTCTTCTTGTACGGAACCAACGTCCATCCCCTTCTTCTGAGCCAATGGACGATTCTAATTTTCCTGGAAGTTTCGTTTATCTTCTTGGTGATTCCGCGCATGACGCGGCTGCTAAGCAGGCGCGGGCTCTGACGAGCGACGAAGGCCGTGCCTGATAAACGCGGTTACCGTCCATGTGGATTTCAAGTTTCCGGTAATGCGACTTATCGGGCATGTAAACCAGAGACTAGATTCTCGACGCAATTGGAATCGCTCTTGTGGCATCACTCATAGCGAAGGGCAACGAGAGGGTCAACTCTCGCCGCACGACGCGCCGGAAGCAGACACGCGGCTAGACCCGTGGCCAGAATAACCGCGACGACCGCGCCGAAGGTCAGCGGATCAGTGGGAGAAACTCCCTGGAGTTGGCTGGTGAGGAAGCGTGTCAGAGCAAAGCTGCCGGCCAATCCGATAAGAACACCAACGATAATCAGCGCAAGGCCGCTCTTCAGCACCATGCCGAGGATATCTCCTCGCTGCGCGCCGAGCGCCATACGGATGCCAAATTCCGGCGTCCTCAGCGAGACCGCGTAAGCCATCACGCTGAACACTCCGATCACGACCAGCGCCAAGCCAATTCCCGCGAAGGCGCCTATCGTCAGGAGATCGAACTCAGGCTCTTTATAGGCGTACTGTTCCAGAAAGGTCTTGATCGAGCCGCTCTCACTCACCGCTACGTTGGGATCGACTGCCCAGACCTCACGCTGAACGCTCGTCAGCAGAGTGTTTGGGTCTGCCGTGGTCCTTGCCAGGAAAGAGGCAACGTCGTCTACGAGCATCGTGTATGGAACAAATGCCTCGGGCTTCGGAGGGTCTTGCAGTCCGTGGTTTTTGAAATCGGTCACGACTCCGGCAATTTCCGAACCATACGTCGTGCGGCGCTCCGTTGATTTCATCGAAGGCGCGAAACTTCACCTTCTGGCCGATTCGATCTCTTCGCCAAAAACGGACTGCGCCAGGGCATGGTTGACGACAGCGACCTTTCGTGTTGATTGCACGTCTGCTTTCGACAGCAGCTTGCCTCGCAACAGCCGGAGTCCGAGAGTCTGGAAGTAGTCTTCACTACAAAGTTCGATCATGACTTCGCGGGGTTGCGAGTCCGTATCCGCGAACGTGCTGAGATCGCTTCGAATTCCCCACAGAGGAGGCTGAGATTGCGCGACCGCAGCGACAGCCACACCCGGCAGAGTTCTGACCCGTTGCAGAATCCGCTCCATGAGCTCAGCCTTTCGCATCGACCGATCGTAGGTACCAGCCGGAGTGGCCAGACGCGCATACAGAATCCTTTCGGGATTGAAACCGATGTCTACATGGGTGAGCGCAACCAAACTTCGCGTCAATAACCCGGCACCGGCGAGCAGCACGATGGAGAGAGCAACTTGCGCGATGACAAGACCAGAACGAAATCTTCCTTGCCCAAGGCCACCGCTTGCACCTTTGTTCGAAGACATCAACCGGCCGTGGAGATTGCCCCTGACGGCGTGGAACGCGGGGGCCAGCCCGCAAAGAAAAGTGGTTAGGATTGTGATGACTACGGCGAAGAGCAAGACCGCGGGGTTCAGACTGATCACTGCTTCGCCTGAAATTCTCTCCTGAGGAATCGTGGCGGCGATCCCTTTCAATCCAAAGTACGCAAAGATGCAACCGGCGATGCAAGCGGCCGACGCCAATACGAAACTTTCGGCAAGAAGCTGCTGAAGCAAGCGGCCACGGCTGGCACCCAGAGATGCACGCACGGCGATTTCTCGCTCTCTGACGCTCGCCCGTGCCAGCAGCAAATTGGCGACGTTGCTGCACGCGATGAGCAGCAGCATCAAGACCGCGCCGAGCAAAGCGTAGAGCATTCCCCGGAATGAACCCATTAGGGACTCGGCTGCCCATTGCGTCGAGACGGAGAATCGCTCTGGAAAATCCCTGGGATACAGTTTTGCGAGGCGCTTCGCGATGACGTCGAAATCCGCCGAAGCCGCGGCAAGACTGACGCCTTTCTTGACTCGAGCAATCGTGTAGAGGTAAACGGGTGAGTTATCGGTGTAGACCGAACCTTCGGCGCCAGCGTTCAAACCGAGAGGCAGCCAAATCAGTGTGCCGTACGGCAAGTATCGCGAAGGCATGACGCCGACGAGCGATCTTTTTTTGCCGTTGAGAGTGAACGTGCTGCCAACTGCCTTGGGGTCGGAATTGAAATCGCTCTTCCACAGTTTGTAGCCGATGACGAACACGGGCGGAGCTCCGGGAGCTTCGTCTTCCGCCGTGATCCAGCGTCCCAACAAAGGCGGCACGCCGAAGAACTCGAAGTTGTTCGTCGTTACGAAAGTCCCTTGCGTGGTGCGAGTACCCGCCCCCGGATCGTAGAGGACATCGATATGGGTACCTCCTGCAATGTCCTCGAATACCTGATTCTGCTGGCGAATCGAAATGTATTCCGGAATGGAGAACCAACCGTCGTTATCGCTGCCGCCTCGCGTCTGATCATGGACGGAAACGACCACCAACCGGTCGGCGTCTTTGTCGGCAAAAGGATCGAGAAGGAGGTTGTAGAAAACGCTGAAGACGATTGTGGTCGATCCGATGCCCAAGGCGAGAGCGAGAACGGTCAGAAAAGCGAAACGTCGATCCTTTCGCAGATTTCGGATTCCGAAACCGAGGTCGCGAAACAGGCTTTCCAGGTGAATTTCCAGGTGGGCGTCACGGACGTCGTCTTTCACGCGTTCCAACCCGCCGAAATCGAGGCGGGCGCGGCGGCGCGCTTCTTCCCGCGTCATACCGGCTGCGATGTAGTCGGCGATTTGCCGTTCGAAATGGAAGCGAAGTTCCCGATCGAGTTCTTTCTCTGCGCGAGTCTTTTGGACGAGGCGGCGAATACGGCGAATCATTTGGACTCCTCTCCGGCGCGCAAAATGAGGCTGACCGCATCGCAGAGCTTTTCCCAATTGACGACCTCGGCCTCCATTTGGCTTCGGCCCTTTCTGGTGAGCGAGTAGAACTTGGCCTCGCGGCCCGTTTCGGATTCCCGCCATTCTGCCTGGAGCCAATCTCTGTCTTCCAAGCGATGGAGCGCGGGATAGAGCGAACCTTGATGAACCTGAAAGAATTCTTTCGAAATTTGCTGAAGGCGTTGAGCGATGGCATACCCGTGGCTGGGACCCAGAGCCACAACCTTCAGGATCAGCATATCCAGGGTGCCGCGAAGGAGTTCTTGCTTGGGTTCAGTCATTGCGATACCTAGAAATCCGACATATATGCCCCCGTGACGTGCATGTCAATCAAAATCTGGTCACATCGAGCAAGTGCTTGGTAAACGCCGTTACCGTCCAAGTGGATTTCCAAGCTTGTCCGGTTACGCGACTTCCATGATAGGTCTTTGTCAAGAGGGCAAAAGCTCTCCCGACGCGCTACGGAGGAGCGCGGGTGTAATTCTTTTTGATTCTTCGCCGCGTGTGTTTGGCTTCTCAGCCGCGGTTCCTATTCGAAATAGAACCAGACTTCCATTTGCTGACGCAGCTTTTTGCAGCTGCTCAGAAGATTGAGTTTGTGTTTTCCTGCCAGTCTCGAAACTTATCGACGGGAGCATCGGAAGCTTGCGCTCCTTCGCCCAGTCGCGTTAACGGCGAGACCTGGCAGGCTACGCGCCGAAGAAATCCTCCTTGTTCGCTGCCACGTCCTACGCAGCGATGCTGCTATTCGTCTCTGCTCTTTGAAAATTCCGCTGCCCACGATCGACCGCCATGAGGTAGGCCACCAGCTTTCTTGCCACTGCCAGCGTTGCGCGATTCGCATTGCCTTTTTGTTTTTCCTTGTCGTAGAGCATGGCCAGCTCCGGACTATTGCGTGGGGCCATCTTCGCCGCTTCGATCAACGTGGTCTGTAAATGCTTGTTGCGCTGTTTGGACAGCGGCGTGCGTTGCACCGTGTTGCCGGAACTTTTCTCCGCACCACACAACCCGCAGTAGCTGATGGCTTTCTTGATCGACGAGAACCGCTGCACATCCCCCACTTCCAGCGCCCAGGTCAACGCCGTGATCGGTCCTACGGCAGGAATGGTCATCAACCGCTCGACACGTTCTACCAAAAGCGAGTCGCGCTCCAGGGAGCGCACCAAAGCAGTCTCGCTTTTTCCCAAGCGCACCACCGTCTCGCGGCAAAGTCGCAGCAGCGAGCGCAGTCCTTCATCGATATCCGGATTCGTGGCCAGCAGTTCGCGAAAGTAGCCGGCCTTGTGCAGCCGCTGCTTGTTGTAACTCACTCCGGCTTCCATCAGCAGCGCGCTGATCTTGATTTTCATCTGTACCATCTGGCGCACCAGCAGGTTGCGATAGCGCAGCGTGCGCCGCCGTTCGCGAATCGCCGTCGAGGCCATGTGGCACTCCGGCAGGAAATCGCACCGCAAGCAGTCGCAAATCTTGCTGGCATCGATGCGGTCGTTCTTCTTTTTCGCGGCGGCAATGGCCCGCAGCATCAGCGGATGCGCTACTTTCAGCGTGGCAGCATGTGGCTTGAGGTGATCGTAGATCCAGCCCGTGAACATCGTCGCTTCCATCGCCGCGCTCCACGGTTGTGGCAGCGATCTCATCCAGTGGTCCAGCTCCAGACGCGTGGCGGAAATCGATCCCTCGGCGTGAATCCGGCCACTGCCGTCCTTCACGCAGTAGCTGATCTTGCGCTTGTGAACATCCAGGCCGATGTAATACATAGGTTGCATGGGGGAGCCTCCTTGGTGTTTCTGAATCAGCGTCCGCTGAGTTCAGCTTTTCTACACCAAGCGCTCCTCCTTCGACCTATACATTCAAACTTATCGGGAGTTGCCTCGTTCCGTTGACGCTGCGGGGCCATTTCCGACGGTGTAGAATCGCCGCGCCATCGAATTAATGCCAAGGAGAGCGCGAAATGATTGCTATCACAGGAAGCGTCTTCACTCAATGAACGAGTTCATAAGTCACCTTATGCTGGACGTTCTTCCGAAGATGTCTGGAATACTGGAGACGAAGCCCCAATGACGGACCATACGCTCATCCTGGCTGGACTGATTGTCGGCTGCATTGGGTTGGGTGTCACAGGAGTAGGTGTCTACTTTGGTGCGGGGAGTTTCTTCTATCAGAGGAAGCAGGCGGATATTGCGGAGAGGGACTTCACCAGCCGAACGGAAGAGCAGCGCCTCGATGCTGAATGGATCGAGAGGTACGAAAAACTTGTACGCCAGCTTCAACGCATCAATCCAAAGCTACAAGTAATGGACCCCTACACTAAACAGACTTTCGTGATTTTTGACGAGATGTTTCCGAACCCGTTCTTCAGAAGGGCCCTGCTTGAAACTGTAATCAGCACCGATGACGCAGGAACAAGATTCGTCAGGAAAGACTTTCAACCACACGAGTTGAAGCAACCTTACCTGCGTGACAAAGTTGCCGAGGCTGAACGCTGTATCGCTGAGTTCAGGAAGAAGCATCCGAGACTTCCCGCCTACCTAGGTGACTGAAGCCTAAGGCCGAGAAAACGCGGTTCCCCATGCGACTTTTTCGCTGGTCTCCTCGAATAGCTCAGGATCGAAGGCGCGGCGGTGTCGATGCACTCGCGAGTGGCAAGTCCGTTGTGTCGAGGGCAGCGGGAGCGTACGATGCCGGGCGCAGAGGTATATCGGGAAGTCCGGCTACTTTGCAACACGGACTGAAATGCGCGAAGTGAAACGGCGAGGCGGGCTGAGATACGTGGGTTGCCTCCCGATCAAGAGGAGATCGATGGGATCAGGACAGATTGATCGGCGTACGTTTATGAAGGTTGGCGGCGGAGTGTTGGCGGCGGGGCTCGCGCCGAATGTGGCGGCGGAGGCTAAGGCTAGGGCTAAGCCGGTTGAGTCCGGTTCAACCCGGGCGCTCGACGAAACGCCGTATCCCGTGAAATGGTATCCGTTCACGGAGCATCCGGACTCGGATACGTGCTGGTCGCTTTCTGTGGGGCCCGATGGGCGGATTTATGCGGCGGCTTGCGCGGAGAGTGTGCCCGGCGGCGTCGTAAAACCTGTGCGCTACAACGAACAGCGCGACGATCTCGATTACCTTTTTAATCTCGCGGAAAAGGTGGACGATCCCGGGGATTCGGGGCGCGCTTCGCAGTGCAAGATTCATTACAGCTTTGCGCCATCGATGCACGACGGCGTGCTCTACATGGCGACCCATCTTTCGGGGCCGCCGATCGACCTGCCCGTTTATTCGCCGTGGTATTCGTGGCACGACGCGAAGCGATGCTTTCGCGGCTCCGCACTGCTGGCTTTCGATACGCGCACCGATCAGGTTTTGTGGTGGGACACGCTGATCCCGAAAGAGGGGTGCCGCTGCCTACTGCATGATGAAGAGCGAGGATTGCTCTACGCAATGAGTTACCCGCGCGATCATTTCATCATCTACGATCTGAAAACCCGCAAACGGCGCGATATTGGGCGTATCGGTTCGATCAATCCTCAGACGTTGTTTCTCGACAAGCAGCACCGTGTATGGACGAGCAGCGACTACGGACGGCTGGTGCGCTACACGCCGGAGACGGATCGGCTGGAGATTTCTCCGGGGCTGCTGGCGCATGATCTGAATTATCAAACTGGATGGCACAGTGTGTTTTATGACGTGGCGCCGTCGCCGGATGGCGAGTGCGTTTACGCTTCGACGTGGTGTCCGAATCCGCGGTTGATGCGAATCTGGCACAACCAGGGGGATTGGGCGAAGGTCGAGGATCTTGGGCCGGCAACGCAGGCGCGAGATTTAGATTTTCCGGTCGATATGTATCGCGATCACTGCGGCGGGCTGACATTTGGGGGCGACGGCAAGCTTTACTACGTGGCTTCGCGTTGGCGTGATGCGAAATACAATCCGACGCCGGAATCGCGGAAACAGAATGAGGGCGTGGTGTGGTGCCTCGATCCGCAGACGCTGAAGCGGGAGGAAGTTGCGCGACTCGAGCATCCCACTGGCATGGCGCACTACGTTTCGCGAGGGGCGGTCGATCACAACGGCGATTTGTTCTTCGGGCACGTCGGGAATCATCCGTCCGGTATTTTCAAAGTTTCCATGCCGGCCGACCGCAAGCGGAAAAACGCGCACCTTCCGATTCGGATGTGGGGCTGACGGATGAATACGATGCAGACGAAACCGAAATTCGATGCGAATTCGCCGGAGATCAAGGCGTATCTGAATGACCTCGGTCATCAGTTTGTTCGCGAGGGGATGATGGTGGCGTTTCCGACGTGCCTGCCGGGCATGACGACGCCGATACCGCTCGACGAGAGCAGGATCACTGCGCTCGACATCAACGCAGAGGGACATATATATGGTGGGACGAGTGGACGGCAGGCGCACCTTTTTGGGGCGGCTTTCCATCATCTGACTGGGATCGTGCTTGATGCGGGAGCTGTTCCCGGCTGCACAAGCACTGCGGCGGTTTGTTGCGGAGCGACGCGCACGATCGCGTTCGTGAACGGAGCGCAGAGTGGACGCGCGGTGGCCGTGCCGCACATCAGACTGGCGGAAGACTGGATTCAGGAGTGGGGCCTTGCGCCGCCGGCGCTCCAGGAACTCGGAGAGTGTGTCCCGGGGGAACTGGTGGTTCACGCTGTTGCTGTTGCGTCCGGCAAGACCGTCGTCGGTGTGACTACCAAACATTTGTTCACCGTTGATGTGGAGTCGGGGCGGATTGCTGTTGTGGGAGAGGCGCCGGGGCGTGGCCGGTTGGCGATCGGTCGTTCCGGAGTATTCGGACAGGATGACGCGACGCGACTGTGGCGCTTCGATGTTGCTTCTGGGCGCGTCCATCGAGCTGCGGTTCATCTTCCCGATGGTGAGTGGACTCAGCCGTTGCGATGGACGCGGGATCGCAACAGCGGTCTGCTTTTTACAGCCGACTCCGCCGGCAGGCTGTTTTCTTTCGACGAAAATAAATTTCGTTTGCTAGGAAAAACGCATCTCGCGCCGGTCGGACCTATTGTGGTGGCGCCTGATGGCAGGCTCTTCGGTTTCTGCGGAGCGGAGATGGCAAATCTATTCTGCTGTGACACGGCGTCGGGCAGTGTGACCAATCTTGGGGTAGCGGCGTCTGTCCTCGAGCAGAGACGCTATGGCTACCAGTTCGGCGACGCCGTCACTGGGCGCGATGGCGAAATCGTGTTCGGTGAGGACGACAACGGAGGGCATCTCTGGCTGTATTTTCCGAAAATCCAAAGTGCACTCGGCGAACGCTGACGCTGTAGGGCGCCGGAATCATCGTATTTATGATGAGTTGTTAGATGCTAGTTAGTAGGAGCGCCGCTAGCCGTTGGTCTTCTTCGCGCATTCTGGCAAAAAACTGCAGGCAGCGCTGAATGCTAAAGCCAAAACATCCCGGTCTCCTAGTTCTGTTCGTTGTCACTGGAGTACTGGTTTTGGTCGTTTTTGTCTTCTTTCCATCCTTATCGGATTCTAAGTGCGTGGCTTTACTGACGCGATCTGAGGGCGACGCGACGATTCCTCTTCCTGCAAACTGCGTTCCGACGTCAGAGCTGCCGGTCGGCAGGGTGGCTCAATATCTGGAAAACGAACGGATTCGACGCGGCCTTATTTTCAAGCGATGGATCACCTGCGAGACTTCCCACCAAACCTCAAATTTTGGTTTTGCGTTCGAGCATGATGCGCGTTGGTTGCCCAGCTATGTACCGCGGACCTACCAGTTCCGACGAACGGTCGTCATCCTCCCTGACACAGTCCCTGCTCCTCAGGGATCTCCTGTTGTGGCCGAAGTGACACTGATACCCTGGCGGATGTACCTCTCAGAAATTGCAGGGCAGTGCGACGGCAAGTTCTCGGTCTGGAAGTGATTGTTCCGTGGCTGATCGTGATCATTCCGGGGTTGTGGTTTTTGTTCAGATCCGTTCGCCGATTTCGGGAGCGGCGGAAGTATGCCATTCACGCCGACGGCGGCTGAAGGACAGGCGGCGGGCTAACCTTCAGCGACGGAGTAATGGATTGCGAATATGAGAAGACTCCTGCTCATGACGCTTTTCTTGCTGCCATGCGCGTTAGGGCAAGAAACTTACAAGCCGGCGGAAGTGACGTCGGCTGGTGATGCGTACACTCCGTACAACGTCGTCTTCGATGGATTGTTCGTGCTGGACGTTAGTATTGGCGATGACGGGAGCATCTCAAAAATTGAGAGTCTCAGAAATCCTGGAGCGATGCTGGGCGCGATAGAACCGGTCGTTCGAAACTGGAAATTTCAAGCGGCGCTTGCGGGTCGAAAGGCGCGGGCGTCTCGCATAACGGTGGCGTTCGTATACCGGCCGGGCAACCTGCCGACCTTCGGAGCGGCGCCGACGGAAGGGTTCACGCCAGTGATTCCCTCCGCTCATGAAGATGATTCAGGTAGGGGCAATGTGCCGGTCGGCATTTTCGCTTTCGCGTATCCGGAGTATCCGGTGAACAGCGTCGCTTCGGGATCGGTCGTGCTCCAGGCGACTATCGACGTTGAGGGGAACGTCAAGAATGTCGACGTGTTGCACGGGATGGCCAATTTCAATCGTTTTGCTCAAGCCGCTTTGAAAAACTGGCGTTTTCAAGCTGCCACGGTGCGGGGAAGATCGGTCACTTCGAACATCATCGTGGCGTTTATCTTCCAACCGCCGCCCTCGTCGAAGTGATCTCGATTCCGTCGAGCGGAAGCTGAGATTGTTGACGGACACTCTTCCGGTCACTCGTACTTTCTCACTCACCAGACAAATCGACTCGATGTTTGATGGCGCAAGATGCTTTTCGCTGTCGAGAACTTCGGGGCCAGCACCGTTTTTGTCCTTCGGTGCAATCTTTCTCGTCGTCTTTGTCGATCACGCGCAACTCTTCGGCGTGCACGTTGGTCTATGGGCAGTAAGAACGATGTCGTCCTGCCGGATTCGCTTGTCGAAAAGTTGTATCGGATGGTGACGCGCGGTCATCTGAGGCTTTGTGGCTACTGCCGAGGATCGTTGAAGGTAGAGAGAACTGAGGAGCGCAGCCTTGGAACCTGGAATAAGTGAACTGGTTGGCGTTGTCGCTGGTGAGAAGAAGGTCGGCTATGGCGGACCAGAGCTACGAGCAGTCGGGCGCCGGCGAGGATTTGCGCGACTGGCGATGCTGCTTATGTTCGCCGCGGCGATGCTCCCCTGGAGTGTTCGCGCGCAGGTTCCCACTTACGAAGTTACTCCCGAGGACAGCTCGATTAAGTTCGATGTCGAGTCGTCGGTTCCAATCAAAGGCACATTTTCGCAATGGACGGCAACGATGACGTTTAAGTCTGCGGACGTCACGACGGGCGTTCTGGACATAAAGATTCAGGCGGATAGCGTCGATACCGGAAGTGGGCTGAAGAATGGCAAGCTCAAAGGCAAAGATTTTTTTGATGCGAAGCGGGCGCCGCAAATTACTTTCGTCTCTACAAAGGTGACTCAGACTGGCGAAGACACTTTCGAATTGGAAGGTGACTTTACGATTCGTGGAGTTACGAAGAAAGAGCGTCTGGCGCTGAAGGTCAATGGAAGGGGAACTGGCTCCGGCTTTATTACGGGCACAATGGCTTTCGACCGGAAAGACTATGGAATGAACAGCAACATACCGTTCATCAAGATCGCCAATCGCGTCGAGGTGAACGTCGATTTGAAATGGAAAAAGGTGGGCGGGCCGCCGCTGGTGTTTCAGAAATAGCCAGCTGTAACGCGCGGGAATTCCTCATTGGCCGAGATGCGCGAGAGCCGCCCGGAGAGGGTCGCTGGAAACGAGAATCAGGCCTGCGTAGGGTGTGTACATTTCCAGGATTAAGAAGATCGCGCCGGAAACGGACAGGGCGCTGACGAACCAAGTAGCCACGACCATCGCGTTGCGGGGAGCAAATATGCCCCAGCCCATGAAAATGATGGTCAGCCAAAAAATTAGAGTGACCATCAATGGTTTGGGAACCTGCGTCGAAGATTGTTCGAACATCAGCCAGCGGGTTTGCGCGAGCGATATTTCGAGGGTCACCGCTTGAGTCTGGATTGAGCGCTGCCTTTCGTCTTTCGGAGAAAGAGCCAGCGTTTTTTCTGACAGAGCTTCGGAGCTCACCGCGGCTGGATCCAATTGGGATCCCGGCGCACCGCCGCGCTTCCATAGCCGATCGATGGAACGCTCGACGACGCTGCGCAGGAACGCGCGTGATTCGTTGGTTTCGGGTCCGTAGTGGGCGAGCATGCGGTCAAGTAAGACGACTTTGGCGGACATCTCGGTGAGTTCGGAGTTCTGCGTGTCGTAGTAGGTTTTTGCGGAGGCGATCAGCAAGCCGAGGACGAGCGCGCACATCGTCGCGACCAAACCCATCCCCAACTTCACGGAGTCTTTCGATTCGTCGGTCAGATTGCTCTGCGGCATGATTTCGCGGAGAAACATGCCTAGCAGCGCGCCTCCGAAAATGAAGGCGAAAGCGATGAGGCCGACGGCCGTGGAACTCATGATCAACTTCCTTGGTTGCCTTGTGGGCAGCGTTCTGGTCGCGCGCGTAGCGATAGCGGCGCCATCTTTCAGTCGCGGTATGTGATGCGGAGGTTTAGATCTGGGTTCTTTTTAAAATGTAGTCAAGGCCGCCGACGCGGAACCAGCGGTAGCCGTAGGGTTCGAGGAGGAGGCGGTGTTTGCCGGAGGGTTCGGCGGTGCTGTTGTATTGGGATAGCAGATTGATGAGGCAATCGGAGTTTTCGACGCCGGTGGCGAAGGTTACTTCGCGCGGGACGGCTGTGAGATTGTGGACGACGACGACGGAATTGTTTCGCCAGTCATAGCGCAGCGCCAGAACTTCCGGGCTCTTCGTTTGCAGGACGGTGAATTTGCCCCAGCCGATTTCGGGGACCTCTTTGCGCATGCGAATCATGCGCTCCATCCAATTCATCAGTGAGTTGGGATCGCGGCGTTGCTGCGCGACGTTGACGTGTTCGAATCCATAGGGGCCGCCGGTGATCACAGGAAGGATCGGTTTGTTGCTTTTGGTGAAGCCGCCGTTAGGTTCGGCGGACCATTGCATCGGCGTGCGCGCGCAATTTCGTTCTGGGAGATCGAGATTGTCGCCCATGGCGATTTCATCGCCGTAGCGGAGGACGGGAGTGCCAGGGAGAGCCATCATCAAGCTGTAGGCCAGTTCGAGGCGGCGGCGATCGCCTTTCAGCATCGGAGCGAGACGGCGGCGGATACCGCGGTCGTATAACTGCATGTTTTTCTCGGGGCCAAATTCGGCAAAAACTTTTTGGCGCTGCGCATCGGTGAGACGGCCGAGGTCGAGTTCGTCATGATTGCGGAGGAATAGTCCCCACTGCGCAGTGCCTTCGGAGACTTGCGTGTCTTTGAGAGCTTTGATGAGCGGACGGCTATCGCCGGAAGCGAGCGCGTAAAACATGTGTTGATTGACAGCGAAGTTGAACATCATCTGGAGGCGTTCGCCGGCTTCGCCAAAATATTGCATGTCGGTTTTGGGGACTACGTTGGCTTCGGCGAGCACGATCGCGTCGCCTTGCCGCCAAGATAGAAATTCGCGAAAAGTGCGGAGCATGTCGTATTGCTCGGTGGGTTTTGTGACGGCGGCGCCTTTGGTGGCGATGACGAATGGGACGGCGTCCATTCGAAAGCCGGAGACGCCGAGCTGAATCCAGAAGCCCATGATCTTGAGGATTTCGGCCTGGACTTCGGGATTCGAAGTGTTGAGGTCGGGCTGAAAATCGTAGAAGCGATGGAAGTACCACTCGCCTGCGGTCTTGTCGTAATTCCAAGTGGATTTCTGAACGCCGGGGAAGACGACGCCGTCGTTGGCGTGTTTCGGTTTCTTTTTCGACCAAACGTACCAATCGCGATGTTTCGATTTTGGGTCTGAGCGGGCGTCGAGAAACCACGGATGTTTGTCGGAGGTATGGTTCACGACGAGATCGATAATGAGGCGGATGCCGCGTTGTTTGCAGCCGTGGGTGAACTCGACAAAATCGCCGAGCGTGCCGTAGCGAGGATCGACGTTGTAATAGTCGGCGATGTCGTAGCCGTCGTCGCGAAAGGGCGAAGGCTGGAACGGCATGAGCCAGATGGCCGTGACGCCGATGCCTTGAAGGTAGTCGAGGCGATTCATCAAGCCACGAAAATCGCCGACGCCGTCGCCGTTGGCATCCATGAATGTGGAGATCGACAGGCAGTAGATGACGGCGTTTTTATACCAGAGGTCGTTGATCATGAGAGGTTCATGAGAATAAGAGCTTTAGGCGGTTAGATGCGCGGGTGGGCGAACAGTACACGGACGCCGGGCGTGTTGGAGTAGCGAAGACGGGTCTTGTCCGCGGCGGGCCGTTCCAACATAATGCTTGGCACCAACTCAGCCCGTTCCCCTACCAACAGAGAGAGAAAATTCAGGCCAACATGGAGAACGACCAATGAACCTAGTCCGCAAATCACTGTCAATTTTAATTGCGCTTCCTTTGGTTTCCACTTCCGCGCTCGCAGATTTTAAGTACACCGATACTTCGCAGATTACCGGCGGAGCGTTGATGGGGATGGCAAGCTTTGCGGCGAAGTTCAGCAAAGACTCGCGTGCGGCGATGCAGCCGATTACGACGACGCACTACATCAAGGGGAATAAGCTGCGGACGGATGGGTCGGACGGATCGATTCAGATCATCGATCTGGATGGGCGAAGAGTGATCTCGGTCGACAACGCGAACAAGACGTATTCGGTGGCGACGTTTGACCAGATTAAGGCGGCGATGGAGAAGGCCCGGGCGGACGCTGAGGCGAAGGCCAAGGAAAATCCGGGAAACAAAAAGGATGCGCAGGAAGCGCAACAGTTGCAGGTGACTCCGAAGATCACGGTGCTGCCTGGAAGCGGGACGCGCGTGATTCAGGGGCAGCAGACGAACGAGACGAGAATGAAGATGGATATGGAGATGCAGGCGCAGGATAAGAATGGACAGCCTACGCAGACGCAGCCAGGTCAGCCGAACAGCATCACGTTCACGATGACGATGGATACCTTTGTGGCGCCGAGCGTGTCGGGGTATCAGGAGGTCGGCGAGTTTTATCGAAAGATGGCGAAGGAAATCAACTGGATGCCGCCTTCGAACATTCACGTCGATCCGCGGATGTCACAGGGCATGAGCGAGCTGGCGAAAAATTCGGATGCGCTGAAGGGCTTGCCGATGCTGTCGTACGTGACGATGGGCATTCCGCCGCAGGCAGGGAGCAATGGGAATTCGGGGCAGACGGCGTCGAATACATCTTCGAGCGACAATTCGAAATCGGCGGATTCCGGCAGTTCCACGCCGACGAGCCCCTCCGACGCGATGGTGAAAGGGCTTGGCTCGCTCTTCAATAAGAGGAAGAAACAGCAACAGGACGACAGCGCGAACGCGAATTCGAAAGCCGGCACTCCCGCGCCGCCGCCGAACCCAAATCCCGATCCGAATGCGTTGATGGAGATGACGACGCAGGTGTCGTCGTTTTCAGATGCGCCGCTGGATGCGAGCTTGTTTGACATTCCGGCGGGATATACGCAGGTACAGGGCGATCCGAACTCGATGCTGCTGGCACCGGCGGCGGCGCGACGGCACTAATTCAGAACGTTGAATCAACGTCCGGCGTCAGCGCTCATAGGTTTCGTAGTGCGTTGACGCCGGTTCCATTTCGAGCAGGAAATTTTTGTCGAAGTCGTAGTACTTGGCGACGTTGATGTCGTCTCCGGCGAAGGCGCGGATGGCGCCTTCGGATTCCCAAAAGGTGAGCATGAGGAAGTGCGCGACGTCGCCTTCGATGCGGCGGAGTGCGTAAGCGCCGATGTTGCCCGGAGTCGCACGATAGTCGGGGATGGCGATCGAACGCATCAGGTCCAGATATTCATCCGCTTTTGCGACTGTGGTGCGGCCATGCCAAATTCGGGTGATCATAAGAGTCGGCCGGCAAGTAACCGGGAAGGCCAGATTTCATCATAGTGGTTTCGAGCCGGGTGAGGTATACCAGACGCGTGAAGAAAACTGTGCGATTACTGCTGGCAGATGACACCGAGATCGTGCGACGCGCGATTTTGCAAGTCGTGGCGGAAGTGTGTGAAGGCGTGCAGGTTGTAGGCGAAGCGAAGGACTATGGCGAGTTGATGCGGATGGCCCGCGACGTGAACGCGGACATTGTGCTGATGGATATGAATATGCCGTCGGATGCGCCGGTTGAGCCGGACGTATTAAAGGCGCGGATGGGGCCGGCGTGCTTGCTGGCGATGTCGGCGTGGTTTGATGATGAGACGGCAGAGAGAGCACGGGAGTGCGGCGCGGCGGAATTGCTGGATAAGACGAAGCTCGGAGAGACTCTGCAGTCGGCGATTGAGCGGTGTCTTGGGGCGAAGGGGAGCGCGGCGGCCAGGTGAGGATAGTGTGGGCTTAATCTTGAGGAGGCCGGACCTCAAATCGCGGTTAGACGCTCGGCGCATGCGAATGTAGCTTCACTGAGGTAATTGGCCGCGAGTGATTCTGGAAGATCTGAGACGCCGCATCGCGGACGTGGCGGCGGGCCTTATCTTGATTTTGTCTTGTTGCGGGAATATACTCATCCTTCGCTCTGAAGCGGGTCGCACGATGGAGTGGGCGCAAGCCCACTTTTTTGTTGGGCCGGTTGCAGTGCTCTTGATACCGGCATAGGCCGGGGAGTCTTTAAGTGAATTTGGAGAAAATCCGCGCAGCGGCCGAACGCGTGGCGCGTTCGGAAGGGCTGGAGATTTTTGATGTCGAGTGGAAGATAGGGAAAGAAAGGTTCTTGCGGGTCTACATCGACCGCGTGCCACAAAAGAAGGACGTGGCGAAGGAAACGGCGAGCGCACCGGGGGGCGTCGAGGCTACCGACCATG
The DNA here is from genome assembly GCA_963850795.1 of uncultured Acidobacteriota bacterium. GTDB lineage: Bacteria > Acidobacteriota > Terriglobia > Acidiferrales > UBA7541 > Acidiferrum. Next base: position 709,523 of record CAWKNS010000021.1, read on the forward strand.
CGCCGGCCGAAAGTGCTGAGGGACCCTACGGAAATATCAGTCATGCCGACTGCGAGCGAGTCAGCCAGCAGCTGAGCGTGATTCTGGACGTGGAGAATCTCATCGAGGGCCCGGCTGGGTACGTGCTTGAGGTGAGTTCGCCAGGTTTGGACCGGCCTCTGCGACATGCCGCGGATTTCGAGCGGTTCGCAGGACGACTGGCGAAGATCACGACGAGCGAGCCGATCGGCGAAGGCGAACAGAAGTTTTTTGAAGGGCGGCTGGCGGGAGTAGCGGACGGCCGGGTGAAGTTGGAGCTGTCTGGAAAGAATGCGCGGGTGGTGGAAGTGCCGATGGAGATGATTCGCAAGGCGAATCTCGTTGTGCGAGTGGTAAGGCAGAAGAGGTAAAGGAGAAGCGTGGCGCGAGAGCGCTTAACGCGGAGAGACGGAAACCAAGGGGACTTTTAGGAACGAACGGAAATGGCGAACCTGCTCTATCAACAAATCGAGATGTTGAGCCGCGAGAAGCACATCGAGCCGGAAGTCGTGGTGTCGGCGATTGAAGATGCGATGGTTGTGGCGGCGCGGAAGCACTACAAATCCGAAGAAGATTTGCGCGCGAAGTTCAACCAGGAAACAGGTCAGGTCGAAGTGTTTTCGGTGATGACCGTGGTCGAGGAAGTCGTCGATCCGAAGAAAGAATTGAGCCTGACGGACGCGAAGAAGAAAAATCCGTCGGCGGAAGTCGGCACGGAGATCGTTGCAAACAAGCCGACCGATGCGTTCGGGCGCATTACCGCGCAGACCTTCAAGCAAGTGATTTTGCAGAAGGTGCGCGAGGCCGAGCGCGACACGATTTTCAATGAGTATCACAATCGCGTCGGCGAACTGGTGACGGTGGTGGTGAAGCGCGCCGAAGGGCCGGACCTGATTGTCGATATGGGCCGGACGGAAGCGCGGCTGCCGAAGCGCGAGCAGTCGAAGCTGGAGACGTACAACATCGGCGAGCGGCTGCGTGTCGTGATCAAGATGGTGGATCGCGCGGCGAAGGGGCCGCAGGTGATCACGTCGCGCGCGGATGCGAGCCTGGTGCAGCGATTGTTTGAGATGGAAGTGCCGGAAATTTACGATGGCACCGTGCAGATTCGTCATGCGGCGCGCGAAGCGGGCGAGCGGACGAAAGTAGCGGTGGCGAGCCGGGATAAGGATGTCGATCCGGTGGGCGCTTGCGTCGGCATGAAGGGTATGCGCGTGCAGTCGATCATTCGCGAATTGCGCGGAGAAAAGATCGACATCATTCCGTACAGCGAAGAGACGGTGGCATTTGCGCAGAAGGCGCTGAGCCCGGCGAAGGTGACGCGCGTTCAGATCACCGACCCGGAAAATCACAAACTCGAAGTGATCGTCGAAGATTCGCAGCTTTCGCTGGCAATCGGCAAAAAGGGACAGAACGTTCGTCTGGCGAGCAAGTTGATCGGCTGGGACATCGACATCAAGAGCGAAGAAGAGAAGCGGCGCGAGATCGAAGAAGAAATGACCGCGCTGACGGCGCCGACGACTCCGCTGACGACATTGGCGGGAATCGGAGCGAAGACGATCGAAAAGATCGAAGCGGCGGGAATTACGAACGTCGAGAAGCTCGCGGGGATGACGCCGGAGCAGTTGATGGAAATTCCGGGCATCGGCGAGAAAATGATCGACAAGATTTATCAGGCGGTGAATCGGTTCTACGAAGGCGGCGAAGCGGCCGCGGCAGGCGAAGCGGCTGCGGAAGGTGCGGAAGCGCCGGCGGAAGAAGGCGCAGCGGAAACCGCGGAAGCGCCAACAGAAGGCGCTGAAACGTTGCGACCGAGACGGCGGAAGCGGCATCCGGCGAAAATGCTGCGGCAGAGACGACCGAGCAGGGCGGAACTGGAGGCCGCAGAAGAAGGCGGCGAGAAAAAGCATTCGGAAGAGGCAAATTCCTAAGGATTCATGACGACAGACCCAAATCAGGTACGAATTAACGAGCTGGCCCGCGAATTAGAGGTCAAGGCAAAGGCGATCATCGATCTTTTGCCCGGGTACGGCGTACAAGAAAAGAAAACGCACTCCAGCTCGATTCCAGTGGACGTGGCCGAGAAGGTTCGCAAGCATCTTCACGGCGTTGCGGACGAAGAAGCTGCGGCCGAGGCGAAAGCCGAGGCGGACAAGCAAGCGAAGGATGCAGCGGCCAAGGCGGCTCGGATGCGTCCGGCTGCTACACCAGCCCCGCCCGCGCCGGCCGCCCCGACTGCACCTGCGCCGGCCGCTGCTGCGCCCGTCAACCGCCCCCCGCGGCGGCACCGATTCCGAAGCCCGCAACACCCGTTGCTCCGGTTGCAGTCGCTCCGCCTGCTGCTCAACCGGCGGTAGTTGCTGCGCCGACACCAGCTGTACCTGCCGCGCCCGCTCCGACTCCAGCGGCGGCACAACCTTCAGCTGCAACGCCAGCGCCCGCGACTCCGCGTCCGGCGGCTCCGTCTGCGACGACGCCCGCTGCTGCGCCGACCGCGCCGGCAGCCACGACGCCGGCCGCTCGCGCGGCCAGCACCACAGCCTGGCGCACCTTTGCGACCGCAAGGTGTTCCCCCTCAGGGTTCACCGCGCCCCGGAGGATCTGGGCAGGGTGGTCCGCGACCTCAACAGTCGGGGCGACCTGCTCCGGGACAGCCGATGCGGCCGGCCGCTGCATCGCCAAACGCGCCGGGTAACCGACCGGCTCCGCGTCCGCCGATGCCTATCGGGTGGAAATCGCGGGCCTGTACCGGGCACGACTCCCGGAAGTTATGGCGGTGGCGGCGGACAGCAACGTCAAGGTCCGCGCCCAGGCCAACCGATTCGACCACTGTCGTCGGGCGGAGGGCCGGGCGGACAAGGCCGATCATTTCCTCCGCGTCCCGGTGGTGGACCGGGCGGGCCAGGTGGACCTTCGCGTCCATTTGAGCAGCGCCGTGGTCCGGTGCCGACGGGTTCGCGTCCAGGACCGCGCACGCCGGGCCGACCTGGCATGTTGCCGCCGCTTCCCGACAAGATGCCGGCAAAGGCGGAACCGGGCAAGCCGCTCTATGCGCGCAAGCCGCCGCAGAGGCAGCGTCCCGTTGCCGATAAGCGCGAGATGGAAGGTGAGCGCAAGCTGCATCCGACGCGTCAGCGTCCCGGGTGCAGGTGGGCAGAGGCGTCGCCGCCGTAATTGCGCCGCCCGAGCCGCGTCCGCCGCGCGATGTGCAAATTACCGAAGGTATCAAGATTCGCGAGCTTGCGGAAAAGCTCGATGTGCGCGCGAAAGATTTGCTGAAGACGCTGATGGATCGCGGCGTGTTCGCGAGCATCAACCAGGCGCTCGACGTTCCGACCGCGACGCAGATCGCGGAAGCATTCAACGGTGTAGTCACCGTCGTTTCCTTCGAAGAGGAAATGGTTCTCGAAGTTGCGAAGGATGAGACCAAGGAAAACCTGAAGCCGCGGCCGCCGGTAGTTACGGTGATGGGCCACGTCGATCACGGCAAAACAAGTTTGCTGGACGCGATTCGCGAAGCGGATGTTGCCGACTGGCGAAGCGGGCGGCATCACGCAGCACATTGGCGCGTACAAAGTGATGGTAGGCGATCGCGCGGTGGTGTTCGTCGATACGCCGGGTCACGAAGCGTTCACGCGGATGCGCGCGCGCGGCGCGAAGGTCACCGACATCGTCGTGCTGGTCGTGGCGGCCGATGACGGCGTCATGCCGCAGACGAAAGAAGCGATCGATCACGCGCGAGCGGCGAATGTGCCGATCGTCGTGGCGGTCAACAAGATCGACAAGCCCGAAGCGCAGCCGGAACGCGTGAAGCGCCAGCTCGCCGATTTGAATTTGCTGCCCGCGGAATGGGGCGGCGATACGGAATTCATCGAGGTTTCGGCGAAGAACAAAACCGGAATTCCCAAGTTGCTCGAAACTTTGCTGCTCGTCGCGGATTTGCGCGAGCTCAAGGCGAATCCGGATGCTCCGGGTACGGGCACAGTGCTGGAGTCGCGTGTCGATAAGGGACGCGGCCCGGTGGCGACGATTTTGATTCAGAACGGCACGCTGCGTCAGGGCGACTTCTTCATCGTCGGCGCGGTGTTCGGCAAAGTGCGCGCTCTGTTCGATGATCGCGGGCGTCCGACGAAAGAAGCGACGCCCTCAACGCCAGTCGAAGTGCTCGGTTTGCAGGGCATTCCGGACGCGGGCGACAACTTCCAGGTTACCGACGAAGACAGGGCGCGCCACATCGTGGACTTCCGCCAGGCGAAAGAACGCGATGCGGCGATGGCGCGTTCAAGCGGCGGCCGCATCACGCTCGATCAGTTGCACGAGCAGATGAAGACCGGCGAAGTCAAAGAACTTGGCGTCATCATCAAGGCCGACGTGCAGGGTTCCGTCGAAGTGCTTGAGCGAAATGCTGCCGAAGCTTTCGACCGATCAGGTGAAGCTGAAGATCATCGGTTCGGGCGTCGGCGCGGTGACCGAGAACGACGTGCTGCTGGCGTCGGCGTCGGGCGCGATCATCATCGCGTTCGGAATTCGGCCCGACCGCAAAGCCGCGGAATTGGCTCAACGCGAACACGTCGAGATTCGTCCGCACACGATCATTTACGAAGTCGCCGACGAAATTCAGAAAGCGATGGAAGGGCTGCTTGAGCCCGTCGTGCAAGAGACGTATCTGGGCCGCGCGGAAGTTCGCAACACGTTCCGCGTCAAGGGTTTGGGCACGATCGCCGGTTGCTACGTTGTCGACGGCATCCTCAAGCGCGATTCGCAGGTGCGCGTGCTTCGCGAGGACGCGGTGATCTACACGTCGAAACTAAGCTCGCTGAAGCGTTTCAAAGACGATGCGAGCGAAGTTCGCACCGGATTCGAGTGCGGCGTGGGCATCTCGAACTTCAACGACGTCAAAGTCGGCGACATTCTGGAATGCTTCCAGGTGACCAAGCTTTCGGCCGCGGAAGCCGCGGCGCAAGGCAGCGGAGCGGCTGCGCGCAAGTAATTTCGCGCTGCTGTTTGCGCCGATAGGTCAAACGCAGTCACAGGTCGCGACAATAGAGACCGCTCATGCCGGTCGGCTTACTCACCCTCGAGCTGCACATCCCCGACGCGCAATCGCTCAAGGACAAGAGGCAGGTGCTTCGCAGCTTGAAAGATAAGCTGCGAAGAGAGTTCAACGTTGCCGTGGCGGAGTTGGAGCATCACGACGTCTGGCAGCGGTCGGTGATCGGTGTTGTGACGCTGTCGAACGAAGAGAAGCATGTGCGCGAGATGCTGCAGAAGGTGTTGGACAGGGCGGACGAGATATTGGGATCGTTTCTTATCGGGCAGAGGTTTGAGATTGTTTGAACGATCTGCGATCGCGACTGCGCGACGAAAGATTGGACGATCGCCAAGCCGCTGTGAACTGAAATGACCACAACGAATCATCGACATGAACGCGTAGGCGAAGAGATCGCGCACGAAATCAACGCCATGCTGGCCGGCGAATTGAAGGATCCGCGACTCGAGGGTAAGCGTCGTCGTCAGCGAAGTGCGCGTGCAGTCCGACATGAAGCATGCGCGCGTGTTTGTCAGCGTGAAAGGCTCGAACAAGGAGCAGAAGGATGCGATCAAGGCGCTGGAGCATGCGGCGGGATTTATTCGCAGCGAATTGATCGAGCGGCTGCAGTTGCGGCGCTTGCCGGAAATGCATTTCACACTGGATCACGTCGCAGGAGCACGTCGAGCGCATCGAGCAGCTTTTGAAAGAGATGAAGAAAGACAAGCCGGCGGCTTCGTCGGATTGAACGCCCAATTTGTGAAGTTGTTGCAATTCATTCCACCTAAATTCAGGTAATCTCAGACTTCATGCCGCGACAACCTGTGCCTGCGCCGTTCGACGGCGCGCTCGTGATCGACAAGCCGAAGGGAAAAACGTCTCACGACGTTGTGGATGCCGTGCGTCACATGGCGGGGATGCGGCAGGTCGGCCATCTGGGGACGCTCGATCCGCTGGCGACGGGTGTGCTGGTGTTGTTGCTGGGGCGGGCGACGCGGTTGGTGCAGTTTTATTCCGGACGACGGAAAAGATATTCGGCCGGCTTTCGATTTGGGTTTGCGACGAACACGTTTGATTCCGACGGCGAGGCGGAAGGGGCCGGATGCTGCGCCTGCGCTGGATCGAACTGTGCTGGAAAGATTTGCCGCCGAGCGCGTCGGACGATTCGCGCAGATGCCACCGGCGTTTTCGGCGAAAAAAATTCATGGCCGGCCGGCATATGAGTTGGCGCGGAAGAAACAGGCAGTCGAACTCAAGCCCGTCGAAGTCGAGGTTTTCGAGTACAAGCTGACTGAGGTTGACGGACACATCGCGCGATTTGTGATCGAGTGTTCGTCGGGGACGTATATTCGTGCGTTGGCGCACGAAATGGGACAGAAACTCGGCTGTGGCGCGCATCTAGCGGAGATTTCACGGCTCGCAGTCGGCGAATTTTCGCTGCAGCAGGCGATCAAGCTCGAAGAATTGGCCGAGGGAACGAAGGCGGGAAAGTTCGCGGACTATTTGATCAAGCTCGAAAATTTGCTGCCCAATTTTCCGCGAGCGAATGTGCTGCCGATTGTCGAGCGGCGCGTGCGCCACGGCACGAAATTCAATGTGACGGTGGCGCAGATCCAGCCGGGGCGCGTCGAGGCGGCGCCGGGCGCGACGGCGGAGTTGGACGGCGGGGAGCCGAAGGCGCCAAAGTTGCGCGTCTTCAATCAACAGAATAAATTGATCGCAATTGCCGAGGCGGTTGTGCCGCGGACGTATCAGCCGGTGGTCGTGTTTGAGCCGATTTGATCGTGCTGCGTCCATAGTTGAACGTTCGTCGCATGCAATATCTTAGGCGGTCGCGTTAATGATCGAAATCGCGGTAGTCAGGAGTTGCGAATGAGTGCTGCTTCTGTTCCGTCGCCGAATGGCGGATCGATTCCCGGGATGAGCAAGCTCGTCACGGTGAAGGACGAGGTCTGCGCAAGGCATCGATACGGAACGAGGCCGCGCGCTTTGCGGCGAACTCGAAGCCGGCAACATTTTGTATTTCCCGCGCACGCCATTCGCGTTTCCCGATGACGATCTGAAATTTCTCCTCGGTCTGAAGCAAACCGACGCCAGCTTTCACAAAAATATCGCGTACCGCCCCGCGGAAGATCGCATCACCGGGCTGGACAAATCGGCACAAGGTCCGGAAGTCGATCGATTGCGCGCGATCGTCGCGGGTTATTCGCGCCGCTCGACGGAATTTCTCGGCTGGCTGCTGCCGCCTTACGCCGGCAAATGGAAATTGGACTACGCGAGCTACCGCCCGCTGGAAGAGCAGGGGCGTCCCGCGCGTTTGCGAGCGCGTAACGATTTGCCGCACGTCGATGCGTTTCCGACACGGCCAACCAACGGCGACCGCATCTTGCGCTTGTTCACCAATATCAATCCTTCGCAAAATCGCGTTTGGATCACGAGCCAGATATTCGACGTGATCGGCCCGCAGTTCGCAAAAATGCTCGGCTTGCCACGGCAGCAAAGTTCAAATGCCGTCGCGAAGGCGTTCCGGGGAATCGCAAACGCCGCACACATGCCGGGCGCGAATCGATCGCCTTATGACGATTTCATGCACCGCTGCCACAACGCGATGAAAGAGAGCGGCGAGTTTCAGGAAAATTGCCCGAAGCAACGCTGGGAATTTCCGCCGCACTCGACGTGGATCGTGTTCACGGATTCGGTGAGTCACGCCGTGCTGCAAGGGCAGTACGCGCTCGAGCAGACCTTCATCATTTCCCGCGATGCGATGGTGCGGCCTGAGAATTCACCGCTGCGAATTCTAGAGCGGCTCGCCGGGCATCCGCTGACGCGTGCGCAGTTAGCCCAACAGCGCGCATCCACTTATAGCAATTAAGGTTGAGATTGCGGCTGCGGCGCCGGTGTTGGCGGCTGCTGGCGCGGCTCTGGTTGTTGCTGTTGCTGCGGCTGTTGCTGCTCGGGCTCCGGCTGCGGAGTCACTGGCTCCGGTTCCGGCGGCGCGCCTGCGCCAATCGAGCCGCGATTTTGCGGATCGCCACGCCCCGCGAAAATACTGCGCGCTTGACCCACGCGCGATCGCAGCCGATGCGGCGTCACCAAAATCATGAACTCTGTGTTGTTGGATGAGTTGTTGTGCGTGCTGCCCGCGTAGCTCACTCCCGGCACGCTCGCCAACCCGGGCAATCCGGTAAGCGAACGCGTCTCTTCCTTGTCGAGCAATCCGCTGATCAGCGCTGGTCTGATCGTCGCGCACCCGCACGACCTGGCTCAGCGTGCGATTCGAAATGATCGGAATGCCGTTGATATTGTTTCCGAGTCAGCGCGCGAATTTCGAATTCGAGCTGCAGCGTGACTTCATGATTCTGGTGCAGCGTCGGGGTGGCTTTCACTTTCACGCCCAGATCGACGAATTCGGAGCCCGGATACGGCGTCTGCGTCGGTGTCGAGCCTGTGGCGAAGCTCGAGGAATCCTGAAAAATAGTGACGACGCCTTGATCGGCGGTCGTACCAAGCGCCGTCAGAGCGACGTCGGGCAATCCGGTGCTCGTGAGCGTCGCGGAAATAATCGCTGAAGGTGTGGTGGGCGTCGCAATTTCAAGCCGTGGCGCAGAATTCCGCTCCGCCGAGACCGACGTAAACAGCCGAGCGTGCTCACTCCCGCGTTCGTCACCGCGAGGCTCGGCACTTCGCCGCCCGTGAAATTCGCGATCGTGATGCCGACCGGAGTTGTCGCCGTCGAGAGCGGCGAGCCCGGCGCGAAACTGAACGTCGCGTCGGCATTGGTGCTGCCCAAAATTACGCTGATCGTGTTGTCGGCCTGATTCACGACGGCGAGATCGGGAATGCCGTCGGTGTTCAGATCGCCCGCCGCAATCGCCACCGGCGTGTGTACCGACCGCGATCGGCGAACTCGTCGCCTCGGTGAAACGTTACGTTGCCCGCGGTGTCCAGCGATCCGAGCAAAATCGCGACGTTGTTGCTGTTCTCATTCACGATCGCGAGATCGACTTCCGGCGCCGTCGAATTCGGGCAGCGTCGTGTTTTTAAAGTTTGCCGGTCGCGAAGCGCGACCGGCCCTTTCTCGGTATGCGTGGAGTTGTTCTGCAACGTGAACGGCGACGCAGGAAACGCCGTGAATTTGCCCGTGCCATCCCCTTTAAAGAACGAAACGGAATTGTCGCCTTTGTTCGTCACCGCAAAGTCCAGATCGCCATCGCCATTCAAATCCGCGACGACCACCGAGCTTGGATTCGTCCCCACCGCGTACGGCGAGCCGGGCGCTTCGGTAAACGTGCCGTCATTATTCCCCAGCAGCACCGCGACGTTGTTCGTCGTCGCGTTGGCAATGACAAGATCGACCGGAGCGACGGTAACGCCGTTGGTATCACAATGGTATTCCCGAACGTACCGGTCGCAATCGCAACCGGCCCAAGTTCAGTCGCCGCTAATTTGATCGGCGAATTCGCCTGTGCAACAAAATTGCCATTGTCCTGGTTGAGCAGGATGCTGATCGTGTTGTCGGCCTGGTTCACCACCGCAAGATCGGGCAACGTACCGCCCGAATACGCCGCCGCCGCAAGCGCGACCGGATTGTTGCCCACATTGAACGTCGTCTGCGGGAATTGAGTAGCAGAGGGAAGCGCGCCGATCACCGGAACCGAGCCGTTCGTCGACGTCGGCGTTCCCGTGCCTGTGCCCAAGCTGCCCGACAGCAGCGAGAGCGTAATCGGATAGCGATCGCCAACGAAAAATGTCGCGGGCTTACCGTCTTGCGCACGCATCAAGAATCTGGCGCCCGCTTTGCACCAGCGTCAGCGCGTCAGAAAAATTCGCCGCCGTCGATGGCAGCGTCAGCAAAAACGTCGAATAGCCGCCGCCGACCAGCGTAAATCCCGGAATGCTCGTGATGCCTTTCGCGCTAAAGAGCTGGCCGAGAATCGTCAGTGCGTTCGTCAAATCGGAAGCCTTGCTCAGCGCATTAATATCGTTCGGGCTGATCAGAAACGCCTGCGCCGAAGCCGGCGGCGTGATTCCCAGCTGCGTCGCTTTGTCTTGATCGACTTCCAGCAATTCGATTTCGAGCATGACTTCGCCCCGCGCGCGCTGAACCTGCTCGATCAGCTCATTGGCGAGCTCCAGTTTCTCGGGCGTGTCGCGAATCGTGATCGAGCGGCTGTTGGTATCGAGTTCGATGCGCGTCGATGCCGTGATTTCGCGCAAAACGCGCAAAAGTTCCGTCATCTCCTCCGGCGCGACGGATGCCGATAATGGAAACGTCTGCGTCGCCTGCACGGCGAACTGCTTCCGCTTTTCGTTCGTGTCGGCGGCCACAAAAATCATATTCCCTTCGACCGGACGCCAGAATGTGCCGCTCGTTTCCGCAAGCAGCGAAATCGCCGTAGCGAAATCGACATCTTCGACGCGCAGATGCACTCGCCGCGAAGGCAAGTCGGGATCGAACGCCGCCTTGATGCCGAACAACTATCGTTACCATGTCATAGGCGCTGCGCGTATCGCCATGCAGATCGAGGTTGTGCTTGCCCTGCTGCATATTGAGCTTCGGCAGCCCTTCAATCGTTGTTCGCGCGGGAGCCGTATCGCTGTCATGCATCGCGACAATCTGCGCCATGCGCTCGGCTATCACCGCGTTGGCGGGATCGACGCGCATCGCGGTGCGCAACTCAGCGATCGCTTTGGATACATCGCCATACAGCGCGAATTGCTCGGCATTGTCGGTGTGCGCGCGGACAAGCTGCGTGCGCAGCGCCGCTCCTTTGCCCAGCACCTCAAGATTCTGCGGTGCGTAGCGGGCGGCTTCATCGTAGGCCGCCAGCGCATCGTCAAAGCGGCCTTCCTCGGCGGCTTTATCGCCAGCCTCCACATCCTTCTTCGCGCGCTTCGGGTCGTTCATCATGGCTGCGTCGGCCGGACGCGAAGTCGCCGGAACCAAACCCGCCTGAGCCGGAGCCGCTGCGGTTTGCGATCGCGCGGGGACGCTGGCCAGCGCCAGGCAAAGCAGCGCCGCAGCCGTCCGCCCGCAAATCCTCTCGGAAAATTTGAGCCAAGCGCATCGATCAGGTATTCTATCGCGAAGATATACGACCAGTGCGGTCCGGTTGACGGAAGTTCTTCAACCGGGTAAACTTAGGTCGTACTTGCAACTGATTTACAACTGGAGTGCCTTTGCTTTCTGCGTTTCTCATCGCTCTCCGTGAAGGCGTCGAAGCCTCCCTCGTTGTCGGCATCATCCTGGTCTATTTGTCCCGAACCGGTCGTGCTCATCTGGCGCGTTTTGCCTGGTATGGCGTGGCGGCGGCTGTTGCGCTCAGCTTGGGCATCGCTATCGCGCTGGAACGCTTCCAGATCAGCGAAGACGGCTTCGAGGGGGTCATGCTTCTGGTTGCGGCCGCCTTCGTGATTACGATGATCGTATGGATGAATCGCGTTGCGCGCCACCTCAAAAAAGAGATCGAAAGTAAGGTCGAAGCCTATGCTGCCAAGGCGGGGGACGCCGCCGGTTGGGGCATCTTTCTCTTTGTGTTTCTGATGGTTGTGCGGGAGGGGGCCGAACTGGCCTTGATTCTGCGAGCCGTGGAGCTCTCGACGGCCGGATTGCAAACCTGGATCGGTACGCTTGACCGGAATCGCCGCGGCCGTCGCCGTCGGCGTCTTCTTCTTTAAAGGCACGCTACGGATTCCTCTGTCGCGGTTCTTTGCCGCGACCAGCGTGATTCTGATGCTTGTCGTATTTCAGCTTGCGATTACCGGGCTGCACGAGCTGAGCGAGGCGCAGTGGCTGCCCTCCAGCCGTACCGAGATGGCCATCGTCGGGCCGATCGTTCGCAATGATTTGTTCTTTTTCGTTTTCATTTTCGGTGCAGCGGCCCTACTGGTCATGCGCGAATGGCAGAAGGCACGCCTCGCATCGGCGGTGACCAAGGCGAGCAATGACGCCGAGAAGCGCCTTCTGGAATCGCAAAATCGCCGCCAGCGGCGCTGGATGGTCGCCGCAGCCTCAGCTTGCCTCATCGTGATTCTGGCGTTGACAGCCGACTTCATCTACGCCGAGCGAATTCCGCGTTGCCGACCATCACGAAAATCGCGGTGCAGGGAAGTAACCTCCGCGTTCCGATTGCATAGGTCAACGACGGTGACATGCACTTGTTTTCCGCCGATGTCGGCGAAGGCAAAACCGTCCGCTTCATGATCATCAAGAAGCCGACCGGCTGGGGCACCGCGCTCGACGCCTGCCGCATCTGCGGAGCCGAAGGTTACAGCCAGGACGGCCAGAACGTGATTTGCCGCCATTGCGGCTCCGCAATTTATGTTCCGACGATCGGCGAAGCCGGCGGATGCAACCCGATCGGTGTACCCTCGCGCGTCGATGGAACCGACCTCGTCCTCGACATTTCTGCTTTGTCTCAGGCTACGCACGAGATTCCCAACTGAGTTGAGTCGAGTTGAACCGCAACTATGTTCCTACGCCTCGTCGCCGATTCCTTTAGCCGCCGCCCGCGACACAAGCTGTTGACCGGCGCTGCGCTGGCGTTGGGCATGGCCGTAGCGACCGCAGCGTTGAGCGTTTCGCTCGATGTCGGCGATCGCCTCTCGCGCGAATTCCGCAGCCTCGGCGCAAACTTGATCGTCACTCCCGAGGCCGATTCGCTCCCCGTCGAAATCGGCGGCGTGGACTATCGCCCCGCGAACGCCGGCGCATATCTTCCCGAAGCCGACATCCCCAAAGTCAAAACCGTTTTCTGGCACAACAACATCCTTGCCTTCGCGCCGACGCTTCGATGTGCCGGTTCGTGCCGCGGGGAGTCTCGACGAAGTTGATTGGAACTTGGGCCACGCATTCGGTTCCGCTTTCCGATGGGAGTTCATTTTTCACTGGTGTTGCGAAGACAAATCCTTGGTGGCGGATTGATCAGGGACGATGGTTTTCGGACGATGCGCCGGAGTGTTTGATTGGAGAAAAGCTCCAGAAGCGTACCGGGATAAAGGTGGGCGACGAGCTTCACATTGAAGCCGCGCAGGACAATCTTTCAGTCAAAGTTGTCGGTGTTGTGGCTACGGGGGCACCGAAGATGACGGAATCGTCGCGCCCATCGCTATCGCGCAGCGCCTGGCTCGGCAACCGGGAAAATATCGGCAGCTTTATGTGAGCGCGTTGACCAAACCCGAAGACGATTTCGCGCGCCGCGATCCGAAAACAATGAATCCCGACGAACTCGAACGCTGGAGCTGCGCCTCGTACGTCTCTTCGATCGCGTATTCGATCAAGCAGGTATTGCCCGGTTCCGATGTGCGCGTTGTCCGCCGCATCGCCGATGGCGAAGGCCGCATTCTCTCTCGCGTGCAAATATTGCTATGGCTCGTGACCTTGGCAGCATTGCTCGCGGCCGCGCTCGCCGTCGGAGCTTCGTCCGCCGCTTCCGTGATCGAACGCCGCACGCGAAATCGGTCTGATGAAGGCTCTCGGCGCCGGCTCCGGAACGATCGGTTTCCTGCTGGCTGCGGAACAATTGTTGCTTGCCGTGGCTGGCGGCGCCACTGGCTATGTCATTGGAATCCTGCTCGCCCGCATCGTCGGTCAAAAGATTTTTGGCGTGACGCCGCAGCCTTCGTTGCTCGTGCTCGCAGTCATCCTCGGATTAGCAGCCGCTGTAACGCTAGCCGGTAGCGCCATCCCCCTCCGTCGCGCCGCGCGCTACGAACCCGCGCCCATCCTGCGAGGCGAATAATGTCGCAATCCCGCCCCATGTTCTGGCGCATCGTCCGCCGCCTCATCGCCGCCAATCGCGGCCGCCTCATCGTCATCTTGTTGGCACTCGGCGCCGGCGCCGCAGTAACAGCAGCCCTACTCAATCTGCAAATCGACGCCAAAAAACGCCTAACCACAGAATTCCGCACCTTCGGCGCTAACGTCGTTTTTGCCCCCCGAAACTCTGGTGACCCAACCAGCGCGACCTTCGACGAGTCCGTCCTAAAACAACTTCCTTCCGATTGGATGGGCGAACGCGTCGACGCGCACGCCGTGCTCTATATAACCGCCGTCTCTCACAACGAGATGTTGCCCCGACGGGCGTGATGGTTGCTGGAGTGGCCGGTGCTGGTGTGCCGGATGCCATCACGAAAGGTCCAATCACTCCGTACAAGTCGGGAATTTACACAATCATGCCTGCATGCATCGTCGGCGCCCGAGCTTTCAAGAGGGTGCGTCCAAATGGCTACAGAGGAATGCATGAGGGGCCTTGCTCCGTTTGAATGGCGGAATTCCACATCAAACGGAGGAATGCAGCAGTACGAATGCCCCCGCGACTGGTGGGCCGGAAGACGATCAATTGGTGCTGGCGTTGCCGGTCGCGCAACGTTTGGCTGGAATGGCCGGAAAGATCAGTTTGGTTGAAATGACGGTTCCGGGGAAACCTGGTTCCATCAACGATTTCGTTGCTTCTCTCCAACAAAAATTCCCCGACGCCGACGTCCGCGGCATCCGCCAGTTCACCGAAGCCGAAGGCAAAATCTACGAGCGCATCAGCGGCCTCCTCACCGCCACCGTCGCCGTCGTCCTCATCCTCACCACGCTCTGCGTGATGGCCGCCATGACCAACGTCGCCATGGAGCGCAAAAACGACGTCGGCCTCATGAAAGCCATCGGCGGAGCCACCCGTCGCGTCCTCCGCCTCTTCCTCGCCGAAGCCGCTACGCTCGGTCTAATCGCCGGCCTAATCGGCGCCGCCGCCGGACTCGCGTTAAGTGTCGCCCTCGGCAAAGCCGTCTTCGGCGTCGCCGCGCAGCCCCGCCTGATTGTGTATCCTGTAGTGGTCGCCCTGACGATCGTAGTCGCCGTTGCTGGCGCGTATCCCCTGCGTCGGCTCGCCGGTATTCGTCCCGCGTCGGTATTTCGAGGTGAGGCGTGACGCCTCAAAGCAAACGCAAACCGCCCAAGTCGCCATCGAGTCGCTCACGAAAACGTACGGCGCATTGCGCGCCGTCGATTCGCTTTCGTTCGAGATTCACTCGGGCGAATGGGTCGCGTTGATGGGCCCGTCGGGCTCCGGCAAAACCACGCTCATCAACGTCCTCGGCGGTCTCGACACGCTAAGCTCCGGCCGCGTCGTCGTCGACGGCACCGATCTCGCCAAGCTCACCGAAAATCAGCTCGTCCGCTTCCGCGCCGAAAAAGTCGGCTTCGTCTTCCAGCAATTCCATCTCGTCCCGTATCTCACCGCCGTCGAAAACGTAATGCTCGCTCAGTACTTTCACAGCATCACCGACGAATCCCAGGCCGCCGAAGCGCTCAAACGCGTCGGACTCGGCGATCGCCTGACGCATCTCCCCGCGCAGCTCTCCGGCGGCGAGCAGCAGCGCGTCGCCATCGCCCGCGCCCTGATCAATCAGCCAAAATTAATTCTGGCCGATGAGCCCACCGGCAATCTCGACGAAACCAACGAAACCATCGTCATGGAATTGTTCCGCGAACTCCATCGCGCCGGTCACACAATTTTGATGGTCACGCACGATCCCGACATCGCGCGCCAGGCCGATCGCCGCATCGAACTGCAACACGGCCGCCTGCACTACGACAGCCTGCTGCAAGGCCCGAATCACCCAATGCTGTGCCCGCTGGCGAACACAGCCGACTGTTGCAGCGCCGGCACCGGCACACCCACCGCCGACGATCAAATTCGCTTCGATCATCTCCTCGAACAAATCTGGATCTTCGGCGAGGAAGGGAAGCCCGCCCGCGTCGATGCACTCCAACCCACCGGCCCCGCAGGCAGCCTCCCACTGATCACCGACGAATCTCCCGCCCGAATGCTCGGCCGCATGGTCGAACTCCAACTCGTCCAGTCCTTCAACGGTCACGTCGAGCTAACCGACGCTGGCACCCGCCGCGCACGCGACGTCGTCCGACGCCATAGACTAGCCGAGCGCCTTTTCAAAGACACCTTCGCCGTCGAAGACTCGGAAGCCCACAATCAAGCCTGCAAATTCGAACACATCATCAGCCCCGAGCTCGATCAGCGCATCTGCACGTTCCTCGGCCATCCAAAAACCTGCCCGCACGGAAATCCGATCCCGCCCGGCGAATGCTGCGAGAAAAAATCAACAGTCGAAAGTTGAAAGTCGAAGGTGGAAAGATCCGAGACCTTCATTCGACACTCGATCTAAATTGATAACGTGATTCTGCTCCTCTCTTGATTTTGTTTTTTGCCTGCTTTCAACTTTAAACTATCGACTGTCGACCTCTTCCCACATGCCCGCACCCATCGATCTCCGCAAAAAACCCGCCGCCGTAAAAATTCACGTCTCCACCGGCGCCGGCGTCGACATCACCTGGGCCGACGGCCACGCCAGCCACTACGATTTCGCATTTCTCCGCGACGAATGCCCCTGCGCCACCTGCAACGACGAACGCGCGCGCAAAGAAGCGTTCGCTGCCGCCGGCCCTGCATCATCCGCGGCCGCCGTCCTGCCGATGTTCAAACCAAAAGCCACCGCCCGCACCGCCAACGCCGTCGGCAACTACGCCATCAGCATCGCCTTCAACGACGGCCACTCCACCGGCATCTACAGCTACGATCATCTCCGCCAGATCTGCCCCTGCCCCGATTGCGCCCGCGATTTTCGCTCCATCTGACCAACTCCTTCAAAACATGAATATCATGTAAAACGACAACGCCGTCTCCGCGTTCAGTTGCCCATACACGCGAATTTGTGAAATGCTGCGCATATTTTCCACGAGCCAACGGAGGTATTTCCGATGGGTTGCAGTCCCGAAACGCTTCGCTCTGTGCCACTTTTCTCGCTCTTCGACGAAGACGAGATCTGCGTCCTGGCCAACGAAGTCGAAATCAAAGATTTCCTGCCGCGCCAGCGCATCTACAAAATGGGCGACAACAGCGGCCGTGCCTACGTCATGGTGTCCGGCAAAGTGCGCGTCACCATCTTCGACGAAGACCATCAAGAGGTCGTCGTCGATGAGCCGTCGCACGGCGAATTTTTCGGCTTCGCGTCGATGCTCGAGCAAACGCCGCACCAGACCAACGCGGTCGCGCTCGAAGATACGCGTTGTCTCGAGGTCGATCGCCACGACATTCAGGTGCTGCTCGAGCGCAAGCCGCACGCCGGCATGGACATGCTCACCGTGCTCGGTCGCCAGTTCCACTCAGCGCAGCAACTCGTCCGATTGCGCGCCAACCGCAATCCCAATGAGGTGATCGAAGCCGACATGACCTTTGGCGAGCGCATCGCCGATGCAGTCGCTGGTTTTGGCGGTTCGTGGACATTCATCATCTCTTTCGCCGTCGCTATCATCGGCTACACCGCCGTCAATCAGATCATGGGCAAAGGCGCCTGGGATCCGTATCCATACATTCTCCTGAATTTGTTTTTGTCGATGCTCGCCGCGATTCAGGCGCCGGTCATCATGATGAGTCAGAATCGCCAGGACACGAAAGATCGCCTGAGAGGCGAGTTGGACTACGACGTGAATCGCCGCGCCGAAAAAGAAATCCAGAGCGTCACGCAGAAAATCAATTTGCTCGACGACAAGATCGATGACGTCACAGAGCTGCTTCGCAAGAAGTTCGAGCAGGCACCCACGACGAACTGAGATTCGATCGTGATTGTCGCTCGGCCTATTTTTCGCACGATACCGACGCCGCGAAAATCAGCGAAATACCGCTGAACGCCAGCGCCACAAACATGCTCGTGATCTCGTCCTGATTGTGAATCGCCGCCAGCACGCGCGGCAAATGCAGCGTCAGAAAAAACAACCCAAACATGACGCCGAGCCAGAATCCCGGCGACTCTCGCCAGGATTCCCGTCGCAATAGCCGCTCCCGCCGCCATCATCGCGGTCCCCGTAAAGTAAATCCAGAACGCGTGAAACGGCAGCCACTTCTGCACCAGCCCAACGAGAAACTGCGCGTACATAAAATGCTGCCATCCAAAAATCATCATCGACACGCCAAACACGATGCGACTAACCAGAATCAATTTGCGGTTCGCCCCGGCGCCCATCCCAGCGAACCCTTCGACGGGTGACATCGCAGCCAGCGCCAACAGACCGACGCCGATGCACAACGTTTCGACCGCTCGCGTGCGGTCATTTCCGTTGCCCCACACGGAGCTCGCGTGCTGCAAATGAAATACAAAAAAACTGAAGACAAACCACGCTCCCGTCGCGAGCGACAAGAGTCGCGCCTGCTTGTTGATCAGCAAGCATATGCTCGTCATCAACAACAGCGCACCGACGAGATATGCTCCGACGGCACCGCCTTGCGCCCACGGCGGCATCGGCGGAAGCCCGCCCTGATACTTTCCCGTCGCCACATATTGAATCGCGAAAACCAGCAACGGAATCGCAAGAAAGAATCGTCCAATTTTCAATAAATGAGTCATGTGCAGTGTGCTCGGTCGTCGTTTTTATCGCCCCACCACACCCGGTCATTCCGACCGGAGCGAGCCGACGTCCTTACTTCGCGTTCACTTCCTGTGAACGCGTCGGCTCGCGTAGTGGAGGAACCTCTCTTCGATCGCAATTATTAGAGCACGTCGATTCATCTCAAGCATGCCGATCTGCCCGCAAAAAGTGGCTATTCGAGACTTCGTGTAAGTGGATATTGACTCGATCGTCGTTTTACAGCCGCGAAGCCCGCAGAAAAAATGTGTCAAAGCTTTTTCGACCTGCATCCAAGCAGCAAGAAGAATGGAGGGCACGATGAAAGCCATGGAAAGCAAAGTCATGCGCGCGATGCGGCTCGCGAATACGTCCACAGGCAAGCCGCAATTTGTCGCAGCCGAAGTGCCGCAGCCCAAGCCCGGCCCCGGCGAAGTGTTAGTTCGCGTCCACGCCGCCGGCGTAACTGCGACCGAAGTGGTTTGGTAGCCGACGACCCACACGAAAGACGGCGCTCCGCGCACCAACGCGATTCTCGCCCACGAATTCAGCGGCGTCAGTCGCCGCAGTCGGCGCCGACGTGCGCGATTTTCGCGTCGGCCAGGAAATCTACGGCATGAACGACTGGTACGCCGAAGGCGCGCTCGCCGAATATTGCCTCACGCAGCCCGGCGAGCATCGCGCCCAAACCCAAAAATCTCACGCACACCGAAGCCGCCACCGTCCCCATCTCTGCACTCACCGCGTGGCAGGGCCTGATCGATCGCGCCGAACTTCGCAGTCCGGCCAGCGCGTCCTCATTCACGGCGCTTCCGGCGGCGTCGGCGTCTTCGCCGTTCAACTCGCCCGCGACCGCGGCGCGCATGTCATCGCGACCGCCTCGGCACACAATCGCGACTTCGTCAAACAACTCGGCGCCGACGAATTCATCGACTACAAGTCACAACGTTTCGAAGAGATCGTCAGCGACATCGACGTCGTCTTCGACGGCGTCGGCGGCGAAACGTTCGACGCTCTCTTCCGCGTCCTCAATCCCGGCGGCCGAATCATCACCATCGCCGCCAGCGCAGAAGCGGAAGCCGCCATCGACGAACGCAAGAAAAACGCATTCTTCATCGTCGAGCCAAACCAAAGCCAACTCATCGAAGTCGCCAAGCTCATCGACGCAGGCAAATGAAGCCAGTCGTCGACGCCGTAGTGCCTCTTTCAAACGCAGCGGCCGCCTACAACGGCTCCCTCAAGACCCGCCAAGGCCGCGGAAAAATCGCCATCGAAGTCACCGTCGCCCCGTAAATAAACCTGTATTCCGACCGAAGCGAGCCGACGCCTTTTCTTCGCGTTCGCCTCCTGGCGACGCTTCGGCTCGCGCAGTGGAAGAACCTCTCTCAGCTATCCCCAGCACCACCTGCCAAAACCTCAGGCTTCTTAAGATACCTCGTTCGCTTAACTAGACTTCGCCCCCAAAAATGCGAGCATTTTAATCTGCTGGTAGCTGATCGACATCACCCATAAATGAGCAGCATTCCCACTAATCCCGCTGCGCCTCGGCCGCGGCAACGGCATTCCGCGCGTCATCGTAGCCACCACGGCGCTGCTGACGTTCATCTCCTTTTGGCGCGCCGCCGCCATCGTTCTAAACGATTTGGCGTCGTCTGCCTACTACGCCGGTGGTGAAGCCGAAGGCTTCGTCGGTAAGACCGCTCCCTGGTTCATTCTTGCGATCATGCTGTTCTCGTACGCCGTCCGCGCGGTGTACGTCGAGAGCTGCAGCATGTTCGTCCGCGGGGGCGTTTATCGCGCGGTCAAGCAGTCCCTCGGCGGCACGCTCGCCAAATTCAGCGTCTCGGCGCTGATGTTCGACTACATCCTCACCGGCCCAATCAGCGGTGTCGCCGCAGGACAATATCTCTCCGGCTTGATGAGCGAGCTGTCCGTCTATTTCCATCTCAGCGGCCCATTCTCCGAGCACACCGTCGGCGGCATCTCCGCGACCTTCGCCGTCATCGTCACGGTGTACTTCTGGTGGGAAAACACCAAGGGCGTGTCCGAATCCAGCGAAAAAGCCCTCCACATCATGAAGTTGGTCACCGTGATGGTGGTGGTCCTCATCGGCTGGTGCACCTACACGGCGATCCTACGCCACTCCTCGCTGCCGCCGTTTCCGTATCCCAGCAACATTCATCTCACGCCAAGCGCGCTCGGTTGGCTGGCTCATCAGAGCCTGCCGCACATGTTCGGCATCATCGCCATCTTCATCGCGCTCGGCCACTCCGTCCTCGCCATGAGCGGCGAAGAGTCCCTTGCCCAGGTCTATCGCGAAATCGAAAGCCCCAAGCTCCCCAACCTCAAAAAAGCGGGCATGGTCATTTTCGTTTACAGCTTGGTGTTCACCTCGCTGGTTTCGTTCTTCGCCGTGATGATCATCCCCGACGACGTCCGCCAGGGCTTCCTCGAAAATCTCATCGGCGGTCTCGCCATGAACTTGGCCGGGCCGTTTATCGCGCGCCTTATCTTCCATGGTTTTGTCGTCGTCGTCGGCACGCTGATTCTCGCCGGCGCCGTCAACACCGCCATCGTCGGCTCCAACGGCGTGCTCAACCGCGTTTCCGAAGACGGCGTGCTCAGCGAGTGGTTCCGCCAGCCGCACCCGAAATTCGGCACCAGCTATCGCATCATCAACATCGTCGTCATCCTGCAAATCGCGACGATCGTCATCAGCCGCGGCGACGTCACATTCCTCGCCAACCTCTACGCCTTCGGTGTGATCTGGAGCTTCGCGATGAACGGCCTCGCCGTTCTCGTCCTCCGTTACACCAATCCCGGCGAGCGCGAATTCCAGGTGCCGTTCAATCTGCGCATTCGCGGCGTGCAGATTCCCATCGGCCTCAGCATCATCACTCTGACCTCTTCCTGATCGCCATCGTCAACCTCTTCACCAAGCCGATCGCGACGATGGCCGGCGGCGTTTTCTCGATCTTGCTTTACATCGTGTTCACCATCTCAGAGCGTCGTGGCCGGAATCGCGGCGTCACCCACGTCGAGATGGATCAGTTCAATCTCGAACTTGAAGGCGAACTGAGTCCCGAAGCCGTCGGCGCGCGCCCTGGTAACATCCTCGTTCCCGTCAGCAACCACTTCAATCTCTATCACCTCGGCAACGTGCTCGACCGTCTAAAGCCCGGTCGCCGCGACGTCGTCGTCTCTGCACGTCCGCCTGCTGCGCCGCTCCGGCTCCGGCGAAAACGAACTCGAAGCCGATCAGCTTTTCGGCAGTATCGAGCAGCATCTCTTCTCGCAAGCGCTGTCGATGGCCGAGAAACGCGGCAAGTCGATTCGCCTCGCGGTCGTTGCCGCCAACGATCTCTGGGACGGTATTCTTCGCGCCGCCACGTCGCTGCAATCCAGCACCATCGTCGTCGGCCACTCCGCGAAGGAAGTCACCGAAGAGCAAGCCCGCCAGATCGGCGAAGCGTGGGAAAAGCTCGGCGACCAGAAGCCGCAGTTCAATCTCGAAATTCACATGCCCAACGGGGACAAGATTTACAAAGTCCTCGGCCCTCACGCGCCCAATCTCACCGCGAACGAAGTGCACCTGTTGCATCGATTGTGGCTGCGCTTCAGCGAAGTCCTGGCAGGCGCCGAATTACACCACCACGACGTAGTCCACTTCGCATTGGAAGAAGTACAAAAAGAACTCGACGAGGGCGAAGAAGACCAAGTCGTCGCGCGCCTCCGCGCCCACCTCGAAGCCAACCAAAACAAGCGCAAACCGAAGCTGTAGACATCTCCGGCGCACAATCTATTTGCTGGAAACGAAAAAGGCGCGAGTCAAGCTCGCGCCTTTTTCTTTCTCAATCAAAGCAACTCCAGCGAATTGATCATGTAGGGGCGCAGCACGCTGTGCCGCACTTGCCCGGACCTACAGCGGTCTAAAGAAGTGTGTCAGGCCAGTTGCGTCGTGCAATGCCCGCACTTTTTCGCCGCGATCGGGATGCTCATCGCGCACTGCGGGCAATCCTTCGTCGTCGCAGGAGCCGGCGGCGCAGGCTTGTTCGTCCACTTGTGAATGATCTGAATGATGATGAATACGCAAAACGCCACGATCAGAAAATTGATAACCGTATTGAGAAAGACGCCGTAGTTCAGCGTCGGTTCGCCTGCCTTTTTCGCGGCGTCCAGGCTTGGAAACGGCCCCTTGCTGCCCAAATCGAGGAACAGATCTGTGAAATTCACTTGACCAAGCAGCCTGCCGATAGGCGGCATCAAAACATCATCAACAACCGACGACACGATTTTTCCAAACGCAGCGCCGATGATGACGCCGACGGCCAAGTCCACTACGTTCCCGCGCATTACAAATGCTTTGAAATCTTGATCCCACGGACATAGGTCGATCTCCTTAAATGCAGTCAGTAAAATGCCCCGTCAGGTGGCGCGGATTATTCACGAATCGAAGGTGGCAGTCCAGTAGGGAAATTCGCAAGACAATTGCAGTTTCGCGTGGTTCTGGTACGCGAAAACGTTCGTGATTTGAGTTGGGGGAAGCTAGCGCGGCTTGAAAATCAATCCCATGCCGACGAGCCCGCGCAGCGCAAGAATGACGCCTGCAACAGCGAATAATTTTCCAATCATCGCAAACGGAGCGTGCGCAATCCCGAGCATCAGAATCCCTAGCAGAATCAGCGAGACGCCTCGCGTCCATCGCTCTCCGCCCATCCAGCCTCGCCCCGGCCGCGCAAACGCATACGCTCCCCACGCAATCAGCGCGACCGCAAGAATCATCCACGTCGGTTTGCGCGGGTCGGCAAAAATCTGATTCGTCAGCCCCAGCCACACCACCAGCCCGCCGAGCAGCACAAAAATCAGCTCGATCACCACCCGAATCAACTGCTCCGGCCGCAGCATTCCTAACTCATCTCCAAAACGAAAATCGCCGCCACTAATTTGTAGGGGCGCAGCATTGCTGCGCCCCAGCTTGCCACGATTTCAACCTACGTGTTCTTCGATGCCACGCTGACGAAAATGTCAGTGTCGATGCGAAACCCCTGCTCGAATTCTGTCAGGGTTTGCGCGCCGGCGTCCTATTGCACCCGCTCGATCCGCACCTTCATCGTCACCGGCGTCTTCGGCCTATCCCCCGAATCCCGCGGCACCTTCGAAATCTTATCCGCAATATCCTGCCCTTCGACAACTTCGCCAAAAATCGAATGCTTGTTATCGAGCCACGGCGTCGCCGCCACCGTCAAAAAGAACTGGCTGCCGTTCGTCCCCGGCCCCGCGTTCGCCATCGACAACTTGCCCGCCTTCGAATGCTTCAACGAAGGATGAAATTCATCGCCGAATTTATATCCCGGTCCGCCGCGCCCGCTGCCTTCCGGGCATCCGCCCTGAATCATGAAATCCGGAATCACGCGGTGAAACACCAGCCCGTCATAAAACGGCCGCTTTTCTTTCTTTCCCGTGCGCTCGTTCGTGAATTCTTTCGTGCCTTCGGCCAGGCCGACAAAATTCGCAACCGTGTTCGGCGCTTCCTTTTCGAGCAATCGCACCACGACGTCTCCCTGCGATGTCTCGAAAATGGCGTACGTTCCTGCGGGGCGTGTCATGAAGTCTCCTTAGTTGGTCGGTCGATTCATCGTACACGACGCGCCACACCCGCGCCAGTTGACGCCAACCTAGCTCCTTCGACCGCTATCAGTAGTCAGGAATGGGTAAAACGATCGCGCTGACGTTCAACCAATTTGCAGCGCCCAGTCATGCGGTGAAAATAAAACACTGTCATCCCGAACGAAGTGAGGGATCTGCTTTTGTTTTTGATTCGGCAGCAATGATGCCGTCAGCGCGAAGCGCTTTACGGAGCAGCTGCAACCGGCGGATTCTGCGCGTGCGGCGTCAGCTTCTTCACCACAAATTCCTGCAACAAATTCGTCACCGCGTTTGCGCCAATGCCTACCAGCGCATTCTCAAACGTCAGTTCCGCGCCGTTGCGATCGACCTTCGCATAATACAAATTCGAAATTCCGCCCGCCGCGATCGACCCTAAAATGCTCGAATACGCGGGTTGCCATTTTCCGTTGTCGCCTTTGCAGATCACCGCATTCGCCAGCGCGTACAGCGCCCGCGATTTCTTGCTGCCGGTGCCTTTGTAAAAATATCGAGGATCCTGCTTGAACAACGTCGGCAAAATCGCCCCGCCAATGAATGTCGCACTGGCCCCGTCCGCATAAGCCGCGCCAAACCGTTTCGCATATCCCTGCGAACCCTGCCCATACCCCTCAAACGCATCCTGCGACTGCTCGATCCCAGCAATCACGCCAGTAAGCGCGAAAGTTCACCGGATCGATCGTGCGTTTTCCACGCCAATTCAAATTTCTGCTTCGCCGTCAGCGGCGCCGCATCCGAAACGTAGCTCACATAAAAATTCGGCACGAATCCCAGCACCCGCTGTTTTTCCTGCTCTTTGATTTCCGCTTCGGCAATCTCGATCTGCGACATATTCACGTGCACTTCGGTCATTTCGGTCGCCAGCGTCAGAGCAACTTGCGGAACCGAATAATTTTCCCCGTCGTGCAGCAACCCCGACGTCCCCTGCGATGTAAATCCTGGCGACGAAATCGTCAGTTGAAACTCGCCCGGCTTCACATTGCCGAGCGTGAAACGTCCGTTCTCATCCGAAAATGTTTCTTCCGTGGACTGATCCGCTCGCGTGATCGTTACCTTCGCCCCGACCACAGGCGCGCCCGTCACATCGATAATCGAACCGCAAATCGTGCCGGGAACTGCCTTCGCCTGGTTGCTCAGCGCAGGTGAACCGGGAGCCGCCAACGCGGCTGGCGTCGCCACTACGTCCGGATCGCTGGCGGCTTGCTGAGACGCCGGCTCCTGCGCAAAGGCCGCGCCAGCGGATGCGGTCAGAATAAACGTAGCTGCAAAAATCGCCAGCGCGAGCTTGCCAGAGAGGCGGCGCAGAGCGGGTATCGAGTGGTCGAGCAGGGGTTGGCGTGCGCCCATGAGCGTGAAATCCCAGACCTTTTCTTTATAACGTTCGGTATCGCCAGGAGCAAGGACCGTGTCTGTGAAGATGCCCAAGCCGTTTCCTGTACCGGTGGCCATTCCCACTCTGCAGCCCGAACGCTTCGCTTTCATCTCAACGCAGCGCCCCGGAGCAACCGCACCCCTAGCCACGCAATTGTGATGCACGTTGGACGCGCCGCGTTGACGAAAAATTTCAATTCTATGAATGCAAGACGACTCAATTTCGCGAACGGTTCCATACAAGAATTTGTAGCCATCCGTTTTACGATCGCGCAACACGGTTTGTTCCGTCGTTCTGGCTTCAAGCACCATGCCAAGACAAATTTTTGACGCCAACTGTGCATTTCTGTCCACGACATTCAATTTCTTGTAACCCCACGTTCATCCCTCGCCGCTACCGTCCCAGAGTCCCTGAACTTGCTGAAAAAAAACAACAAACGGAGGGTCGATGAGGGGGAATTTCGGGATGTTTCGAGGGGTTGTTTTCGTGGGCTTGGCTGCATTCGCCACGATGGCTGCGCCACGCGCCAACGCACAGGTCCTATTGGCGGAAGGGCAGCTCACTAGCTCAAAAGCCGGTTCGTACGCAGATCTATCAGGTCTCAAAGGCACGCTCGAAAATGGCGCCGCCGCGAACTTGCTTGGCGGTCTTGGTTCGGCAATCACCTATGTGAACGGCAACACATTTCTCGCGCTGCCCGATCGGGGGCCGAACGCCGTCGAGTACAACGACGCGATCGACAACACGGTTTCTTACATCAATCGCTTTCACACAATCGAGATGGACCTCGCGCCGAACAAGTCGGGCTCGGGGCTGCCATTCAATCTGACGCCGGTGCTGAAGCAGACCACTCTGCTGCACTCGCTTCTTCCGTTGGCCTACGGTCCTGGCGGCTCTGCTGCCGGCGGTGTTGGTCCCGGCGCGCCTCCGCAGAATAATTTCCTGCGCCACTATTTCACCGGGCGCTCCGACAATTTCGATCCCAACTTCAATTCCGGCTTCCCGTTCAACGCGCGCTTCGACACCGAAGGCATCCGCATCTCCAACGATGGCTTGACCGTCTTCATCTCGGATGAATACGGCCCGTACATTTATCAATTCCTGCGCGCGACCGGCGAGCGCATCCGCACGTTCCAGCTTCCGAGCGCCTTCTACGTCAAGAATGTCAGCTCCGTCGGTGCCACCGAAATCTCCAACAACACGAGCGGCCGCGTTGCCAACAAAGGGATGGAAGGCCTCGCGATCACTCCCGATGGCCGGACTCTCGTCGGCATCATGCAGAACGCGTTGATCCAAGATGCGACCGCCGCGCCGAAGCTGCTGCGCATCGTCACGATCGACATCGCGTCGGGACAGGTCACGCACCAGTTCGGCTACAACCTCACCGACGGCAGCGGCGTCAGCGAAATCACCGCACTCAACGAACACGAATTCCTGGTCGATGAGCGCGACGGCAAAGGTCTGGGCGACGGCAGCAAGGCGAAGATCAAAGAGATCTTCAAGATCGATCTCGCCGGCGCGACCGACATCTCCAAGCTCGATCCGCTGACGGCATCGAACAACGCGGTGTCGAAGACGCTGTTCCTCGACATCGTTGCGCTGTTGAAGGCCAACGGCACCGATGTCACCCAGATTCCGTCGAAGATCGAAGGCATCTCGTTCGGTCCCGACGTGGAATACCAGGGCCAGAAGATTCACACCTTCTGGATCGCCAACGACAACGACTTCGTCCAGGACGAAAGCGGCCCAAACGTTTTCTTCGTCGTCGGCATCACCGATGCTCAACTCGGCGGCTCGAAGTTCGTGCCGCAAATCGTCCGCCAATTCCCCTTCTTTTTCTAAACTAAACAACAAGCCCAAAACACGCAATAAAGAAGGCGCCTTTCACCGGGCGCCTTCTTTTTTTTTGCGACACGATCCATCATTCATGGCGCAGCGCGCGTAGCGGGTCGATGGTGCTGGCGCGGCGAGCGGGGATGAAGCCGGAGAATGCTGCGACGGCGGCGAGGATCGCGAGCGCGGCCAGGCCGGTCGACACGTCGGTCGGCGTTACGCCGTAGAGTTGCGACGTGACGTAGCGGCTCAGCACGTACGCGACGGGTATGCCGATCGCGATGCCGATGGTCACGAGGATCATCGTTTCGCGAAGGACGAGCCAGAGCACCGATGCTTGGCGCGCGCCGAGGGCCATGCGGACGCCGATTTCTTTCGTGCGGCTGGCGACGGAAAAGGCCACGACGCCGTACAGGCCAAGAGCGGCGAGCGCCGTGGCGACGATTCCAAACACGACGGAGAGTGATGCGATGAGCCGCTCGGTGTTCAGAACTTCGTCGAGCTGGGTGTCGAGCGTCTTCATCTGGAAGACCGGCAGGGAAGGATCGAGCTTCGCGATGATCGAACGCATTATCGGAAAGAGCGATTTCGATTCCGAAGCGGCTCGAACGTAGAACGTGGCTTGTAGCACCATGGGCGCCTCGTACTCGGCGAAATAGATCTCTCGACGGTGTGCGTCTTCGCGCGGGCTCCGATACGTGGCATTTTCGACGACGCCCACGATTTGAAACTTCGGTTCGTCTTGCATGATGTTGTGAGCGTAGTGACCTACGGCGCTTCTCGCGTCTCCGAAAAAATGCTCCGCAAAGTTCCGGTTTACGATGCATACCGTTGGCACGTGTTTCAGATCTTGCCCCCTGTTGCGATCTTCGTCGTTGAAATCGCGCCCGGCCACCAGGGGAATGCCCATGGTCTTGAAATATTCGGGGGACACGATGTTGTTGGTTGCGTCTACGTCTTCACCGTCTTTTACCTGATGGCCTACGACGTTGATGCCTCCACTCCATTCGTAGCCGTTTAGCAAGGGCACGACCGAAAACGCCGCAGAGGTGACGCCCGGAGTTGCGCGAATTTCGTTGAGTGCATTTTTGTACAAGGCATGCGCCGTTGGGCCTGTATACCGGGCGCCGCGTGGATCGATCCCAAACGTCACGAGATTGTCGATGTCTTTCATACCCATGCTGGTGTTTTTCAGATTGTAGAGAGTTCTCGCAAACAGGCCGGCGCCGACGAGCAGGAGAAACGAGAGCGCGACCTGAGCGGTGACGAGAATTCTTCGAGTTCGTGCGGAGTGGCCGCCGCTGACGATTGCGGCGTCTTTGAGCGTGGATGAGACGTCGAGGCGCGTTCCTTGTAGCGCGGGCGCGAGTCCGAACAGTAAGCCGGTCGCAAGTGCGACGACGATGCTGAAAACGAGAATGCGCATGTCTGGATGCGCGTGGAGCATCATCATTGTTCCTTGATCGGGCATCATTGCCAGCAGCGCGCGAATCGCCGACTCCGACAAAATGAGACCGAGCGCGACGCCGGCGCCGGCGAGAAGCAAGCTTTCCACGAGCAAGCTGCGGATCAAGGTCCACCGACCTGCGCCGATGGCGAGACGCACCGCAATCTCTTTTCGGCGCGCAGCGGCACGGGAGACCAGAAGGCTCGCGACATTCGAGCAGGCGACGAGAAGAATCAGTCCCGCCATGCACATCAGGACGACGAGCGCTGTCGAAAACTGCCCGCGCATGTCGGAGTAGCCGCTCGATGCGGTTTCGACGGAGAGTGTGCGCTTGAAAAACAGGGCGCGGTCGTACGGAGAAACTTTCGAGAATGGCGGATCTTGTGGATCAATCGATTCAGCTTCCAGCGATTGATGAAAAAGAGGCTGCAACGCGGCGCGCGCGGACTCCGCGGTGAATCCCGGGGCAAGGCGCGCGAAGGAATGGATCCATTGCGTGCGGCGACTGGTCAGCGATTCGCCGTCGGTTGGGAGCACCGGAAGCATGAGAAAGGGAATGCGCATGTGCGGCGACCGCGCTGGATCGACTCCCGCAAAACCAGCCGCGGAGACACCGACGATTTCCATTGGGTAATTGTTGACGAGAATCTTTTTGCCGACGACTTTTGGATTGCCGCCAAATCGGTCCTGCCAGAAGCTGTAGCTCAAGACGACCGAAGGATGGCCCGAGTAGACCTGGTCGTCCGACGCCGAATGGAAGACGCGGCCGATGGCCGGTTTGACGCCAAGCGTGTCGAAATAATTTCCGGAAACGAGCTCAACGTTTGGGCTGTCGGTGACGCCGTCGATGGTGACCGTTTCCCAGGTGTTGTAAGCGCACATCACAGATTCGAGCGCGGGAGATTTGCGCAAGTCGTCGCAGAACGGGATACGAGACAACGCGGTTTCCGTTGTTGTTGCCGAAGTTGGGGCCGTCGGGCCAGATCATCACAAGGCGTGAAGGATCTCTGACGGGCAGCAAGCGCAGGACGAGTTGATCGAGCAATGTGAAGACGGCGGTGTTTGCGCCGATGCCGATGGCGAGCGTGGCGATGGCGACCGTGGTGAAGAGTGGATTGTGGCGAAGCTGGCGCACGCCGTAGCGAATGTCGCGCCAGAGATTTTCGAGCCAGTTGACGGTTCGCGTTTCGTGGCGATCTTCGTGATGGACGGCAAGATTTCCGAATTGGCGGCGCGCGGCTGCCATCGCGTCTTGGCGCGACATGCCTTGCGTGACGTAGCGGTCAGTGAGTTGTTGCAAGTGATCGCGGATTTCGTCGTCGATCTCGAAATCCTGCTGTTCGCGCGTTTGTTCTTTTGCGAAGAGGCGGCGGAATTTTGCGGAGAGTGTGCGGAGCTTCGCGATCATGGCTTTTCTCCTTCGAGTTTCAGGACGCGGCCGATCACGCCGGCGATGCGTTCCCACTCTTCGGTCTCGAGGGCGAGCTGTTTGGAGCCTTCCTTGGTGATCGCGTAGAACTTTGCTTTGCGGTTGTTGTCGGATGCGCCCCAGCTTGCGGAGATCCAGCCTTGCTGCTGGAGGCGGAGGAGGGAAGTGTAGACGGTGCCTTCGTTCAATTTGAGGACGTCCTCGCTGACTTGCTCGATGCGGCGGGCGATGCCGAAGCCGTGCTGCGGGCCGAGGGCATGGAGCGTCTTGAGGACCATAAGGTCGAGGGTGCCTTGGAGGACGTCGGATTTTTTGGTCACGGAAGGTTTTCCTTTGGACATGCCAAAGAAGCTAGCGACTCTCCTTTGGAATGTCCATATGAAAGACGAAGCGGCTCGGAAAAAGTTCCGTTCCGAATTGGGAAGAAGAGGGGTATACCCCCTATGTTTTTGAAAGAGTGGGGAAGTGCTTGAGATTGTTTGGGTTGCAGATATACAGAAAACGGGAGTGTGGAAGATGTTGGATTGATGAGGGTTAGACGGGAGCGTACTTCGAACAAATGTGGGTGTGCTCAAGCGGGCCTTATGGACTCGATTGAGGTGAAGGGGAACGCGGGAAGGCAGGGACCGGCCAGCGGACAAGGTAATACCTTTCTTCTCCGCTAGTTAACGACGAAGGCATAGTATCACAGAGATAACGAGTTGTCAAGGTCGATTTCCGGATTGGTGGTTGATGGTTGGTTTGGGTGGAGGGGGCGGGTTGATGACAGCGTTTTTTTGGGGGGGCGATTTTAGTCGGGGAAGGGAAAAGCAAGAAAAAACGGATTGCGGTTGGACTGGACGGCCAGGGGGCCTGGGGCGCAGCAGTGCTGCGCCCCTACATGGGCCGCGACGACGGATCGGTGGCGGCCGAGACCGAAAAAACCGCACCCTCTAAAAATCTGAGGGTGCGGCACCCGGCGAACGGCGAAGCATGGGTTGAGCTGAATTAAAACCCCGCGATCTGGGAAGCGATCGCGGGTACAGGGTGGTCGTCGTAGTGGCAGCGATAGAATGTGCCCCTTTCGAAAGGCACAAGAGTTGTGACTCGCTAGTGGGCGGGGTTGAAGGGGTTTTCGTCGGCGCTGGGGCCGTAGATGGAGGGGACGGGAACCTCGAGCAGGCGCAGGTATACGGAGAGCTGGCCGCGGTGGTGATAGAGGTGGTTGAACATGATGTTGCGGATGAGTTCGACGCGCGGCATTGCGATGACTTCCTTGCCTCCCGCCGTGAGGCGCCAGACTGCGGTGGCTTGTGCTTCGCTCAGGCCCTCGATGAATTGCTGGGCAGTTTTTGAGCTGGCTTCGAAGGCGTCGAGGATTTCTTGTTTGTCTTTGGGTTGCGGCGGAGCGAAGGCGGCGGGATCGATTTCGTGTACATCGTTTTGGGCGATGCGCGAGATGCCGCCGGGGACGCTGGCGATGTGATTGGCGAGCTTGCCGATGGTCATGGATTTGGCGTGCGGCGTCCAGGTGAGTTTGTCGGCTGGGACGCGGTCGAGGACGCGACGCGTGGTTGCGCATTCTCGTTGGAATTCATTCAGCATGGGGGATAGGGATTGCCACATTTTTTCTCTCCTTAGGAATCGGGTTGATGGTTGAAGTGGGTGGTGGTGGTCGGTTGAGACCGTTTGTCTTTCAATATGAAAGACGGTTTTTGAGGACGATTTATTTCAAAGAAAGCAAAAAACACGGACAAGAAAAACCAGATCGTGATTGAAGCTTGCGCCTGGGGGACCTGGGGCACAGCAGTGCTGTGCCCCTACACAATCGCGGTCGACGGTTATGGCCTGTGGTGACGTTGAGACCGTGGGCGGGGTGAACCCCGCCCCTACAAAGACGTCGATGGACGCTAGGCGTTCTCGTGGTGGCAGCAGCCGGGGGTTTTTGCGGCGGGCTGCTGGGTGGATTGAGGGTATTTGTCGTGATGGCGGACCCAGGCCATGGGGGGCATCATGTTGGCTTCGTCGCGGCCTTTGGGGGCGATGTCGAGCCAATTGTAGGCGTTGATCATGGTGTCGAGGCCGCGGCCGAAGCTGGAATAGGTGTGGTAGATGTTGCCGGCTTCGTCTCTGATGAAGCAGCTTGCGCCGGGGCCTTCGACTTCGGGGAAGCGCTGGGTGCCGAAGTTGTAGCCGGTGGTGCCGTTGTCTACTTGGTCTTTGGTGAAGGAAACGTTGTAGTCGTAGTTGAAATCGGTGGCGTTGGACGAGACCCAGTTGAAATTCCAGTCCATGCGCTTTTTGAACTCTTCGAGTTTGGCGAGCGGCGCGCGCGAAACGGCGACATAGGAAATATCGCGAGCGGCGAGATGCGGCAGCGAGCCGGCGATGTGGTCGGAGATGAAGGAGCAGCCGCGGCAGCCTTCGGCCCAATCGGGCGCGAACATGAAGTGATAGAGGATGAGTTGGGATTTGTCGCCGAAAAGATCGGCGAGCGTGACTTTGCCGGACGGCGAATCGAAGACGTAGTTCTTTTCGACTTTTTCCCACGGAAGCTGCTGACGCTGGCGCGTGATTTCGTCGCGCATGCGGGTGAGCTCTTTTTCTTTCGCGAGAAATTCCTTTCGCGCGGCGAGCCAATCGGAGTGCGAGACGACTTTGTGATTCGGTGTTACGGCCGGTGCGGTTGCCATTTCACTTCTCCTTTTTGTTTTGGTCGTTGGACCAGATCGCGATTGTTGAGTTTGAGGTATTTGAAAGTGAGGGCGCTGACGGCGCCGGTGGAGATGGTGGTTGCGATGAGGAACGTGGCGGATGCGAAGCAAGCGGGGCACATGGCTAGGACTCCCTTCTGTTAGTACGACGAACGAGATGCGCGATTTCGACATTTCGCATTGGAGTGTTTCGGTCGATCGCGCCAAGTACGGGTGGAAAACCCGCACCCTCTAAAACCTGAGGGTGCGGCACCCAGGAGCAGGTTCGCGGCGATTTGTGGTTTGAGCTGGGCATGACGTGGACCTTTAGTGGCGCGTGGATTGGGATTCGGCCAGTTTGCGGA
The DNA here is from genome assembly GCA_963850795.1 of uncultured Acidobacteriota bacterium. Classification (GTDB taxonomy): domain Bacteria; phylum Acidobacteriota; class Terriglobia; order Acidiferrales; family UBA7541; genus Acidiferrum. The sequence continues at coordinate 742,760 of CAWKNS010000021.1, forward strand.
TGCTTTCGAAGATGTGCGTCCAGCCGACGTTTATGCCTTTTTTGAAGTCGTCGAGGCCGAGGAGGACGCCGAAGGCGTAGTGATGAAAAGTGAGGAGCGTGCCGCCTTCCACTTCTTTTAGACGGTACTGAACGTTGTGGGTCACCGGGAAAGATGTCATGAGTGGGCCGGAGACTTCGAGCAGCGTGGGGCGCTTGATGGCCTGGACGTGGCCCCAGTGGTGGCCATTGTTGTTGCCCAGGTCGCGATACCAGCGACCACCAGGCCACGGTTCGATTTTCAGCGGCATGGGAGTGCCGTCGGGCGTGGAGTTCCCTGGGCCGAGCTGCGTGAGCATGGCGTCGAACGTGGTTTCGAGCGAAGCGCGGACGTGCATCTCCTTATCGAGCTGGATCACCAGGTCTTCAATTCTTGTCGCGGTCAAAATCATGTTTGCTCCTTGGTTTGAAATTAGTTGGGGAATTCGTTTGTTCTTTGGTGGTGCGCTCGGCGAGCTCTTTGATCTGGTTGAGCTGGTGGCGCCAGAAGCGTTCGAACGTTTGTGTCCACTCGTGGAGAGGGCGGATGGCGTCGGCGTTGGTTTTGTAAAACATGTTGCGGCCATCGCGGCGGACATTGACGAGGCCGACGTCTTTGAGGACACGGAGGTGCTTGGAGACGGAGGGCTGCTCGATGCGAAGGCTATCGACGATCTCGTTGACGGAGCGCTCCTGGAGGGCGAGGTAGTTCAGGATGTCGCGGCGGCGGGGTTCTGCGACGGCGTTGAAGGCGTCGGAGGTTGTTGAGGCGCGAGGCATGAGTCCAATATATTCCCATATGGGAATATGTCAAGAGGAAAGTTTGGGCGTCCTGAAAAAAACTGAGGAAGGAGGGAATCGAGGAAGGAGGGACCAAACCTGAGCGCTCTGTTGGCGTCATAAGGGGTGGGAACAACTGACGCTTGGTGGTCGTCTATCTAGACGGCGGCGGGGTGTGATTTCAGGCGGGGACGAGGCAAATATGAAGCGCGAGATGCAATTTGCGGTGCGCATGTTGCTAAAACAGCCGGGGTTTACGTTGATCGCGATCCTGACGCTGGCGCTGGGGATTGGCGCGACTTCGGCGGTGTTCAGCTTGATTCAGGGCGTGCTGCTGACGCCGCCGCACTATCGGAACCCGCAGCAGTTGATGCTCGTGCCCTCGGAACGAACGGATGGGCAGGGCGGCGGAGAGACGCGGGGCTGGTCGTCGGAACAATGGATGGAATGGCGGAAGGAAGCGAAATCGTTGCAAGGGCTCGCGGCATACAGCTGGACGTTCAACTTCCTGATTCGGAACGACGGGAGCCAGTCGATTCAGGGGATGGTGGTCACGAAGGACTATATGCGGGTGATGGGCTTGCAGCCGGTGTTGGGCCGGGGATTTGAGGAGCAGGATTTCGCCGCGGGCCCCCCGAAAGTGATGTTGCTGGGATACGAGTTCTGGCAGCGGACATTCAACGGAGATCCGACGATCATCGGCAAGACGGTTCGAATCAGCCGGGCTGATGTGCCTCCGACGATCATCGGCGTGATGCCTGCCGGGGATCAGGTTTCTGCCGTCGCCGGGGGCTTCGAAAGAGCCGAACTACAACGAAAACGCGATGGTGGAATTCTGGAGTCCTGTCGAGCCCGATCCGAAAAATATGAAGGATCCGGATTGGAATGTGGTGGCGCGGTTGAGTGATGGCGCAACGCAGCAACAAGCGCAGGGAGAGTTGTCGGTGCTGGCGGCGCGTGAGGCGCAAGGGGAGAAAAGCTACGACGGATTCGCGCCGCAACTGGTGGCGCTGACCGAGGAGATGAATCAGGACGGGCGAAAGATTCTGCTGCCGCTGCTGGGAGCGGCGGCGCTGGTGCTGTTGATCGGATGCGGGAACTACGGCGGCGTTGCTGCTGGTGCGGGGACTGCAACGGCAACAGGAGTATGCGGTGCGAAGCGCGATGGGGATGGGGCGCGGGGCGTTGTTGCGGCAGGTTGCGACGGAGAGCTTGCTGCTGGCGCTGTTGGGCGGTGGCGGCGGGATTGTGTTGGCGTTTGGCGTGGTGAAGTTGTTCAAGTTGATCGCGGGGCATGCGATTCCGCGGCTGGAGGATGTGACGACGGGCTGGCCGGTGCTGGCGTGGGGATTGGGTGCGGCGGTGATGGCGTCGGTGCTGGCGGGGATTTTGCCGGCGTTGTGGGCGTTTCGGCTGCAGCCGATGGAAGTGCTCAAGAATGCGGGGCCGAAGGGGACCGCGGGCATCGGAGAGCGACGCGTGTTGCGCGGGGTGACGATGGCGCAAACGGCACTGACGCTTGCGCTGCTGGTGGGAGCGGGGCTTTTGATTCGAACGATGATGAACATCGCGAAAGTGCCGTCGGGCTACAACACGGGACGAATCCTGACGATGAGCGTGACGGAAGTGCAAGGCCGCGACAAATGGACGAGCTTTCACCGGCATGCGTTGGAGCGGGTCTCCGCGGTGCCGGGTGTGGAGCACGCGGCATTTGCGTGGGGCGTGCCGCTCACCGGAAATAATTGGCCGGGGATGTTGGAGATCGAGGGGCAGCCTCCGGCGACAAAAGACAGCGAGAAGAGCGCGGTACCCATGCGCGCGGTGACGGAAGACTATTTCAATCTGATGGGATTGGGGATGATCGCGGGGCGGCAGTTTCGTTCGACAGATGAGGGCAAGGCGCCGCCGGTGGCCGTGGTGAATAAAGCGTTTGCGGATTTGTATTTTCCTCAGGGCGATGTGATCGGGCGGAAATTCTGGATGGATGGGCGAGACAAACCGGGGACGGAGATCGTCGGCGAGATTTCGAACGGACGAACGGATGATCTGACGCAGAAGGCGTCGCCGGAGATTTATTTGTCGTTGTGGCAGGCGCAGGCGTTTTCGAAGCATTTGGTGATCGAGACAAAGGGCGATCCCCGGGCCGTGCTGGTTGCGGTCGAGCGTGTGCTGCATGAGGTCGATCCGACGGCTGCGACCGAGGATCCGAAGACACTGGAGCAGATTCGTGACGATTCGCTGGCGTCGCGGACGTTCGCGATGCAGTTGCTGGTGGGATTTTCGGTGGCGGGCAGCGTGCTGACGCTGGTGGGGATTTACGGCGTGCTTTCGTTGTCGGTGGCGTCGCGGCGGCGTGAATTGGCGATTCGAACGGCGATTGGCGCGGAACCGAAAGACATGCGGAATCTGATTTTTGGCGAAGGATTCCGATTGATTGCGAGCGGGGTGTTGGCGGGTATTGTGCTGGCGATCATTTTGTCGCGGGTGCTGAGTACGTTTTTGTTTGAAGTGCGGCCGACGGATCCAATCACGCTGATTGTGGTGGCGTGTTTGTTTGTGGGAGTGGCGATGCTGGCTTGCTGGGCGCCGGTGCGGCGTGCGACGAAGATCGATCCGCTTGAGGCGTTGCGTTACGAGTGAACGGCGAGCTCGTCCGACGACTCGCGTTGATTTGACGCGCTAAAAATCGATAGAAGATGCCGTTGAAGACTTAGCATCGCGTGCGAGCGCGTTTGTCGCGCATGGCGATTCGGACAGACTCCCTCGATAAACGGTAGTCCGCAGGAAATTGAAGCCTCCGCGTCACACGAGTGTAAATCCGGGTTGGTGAGACGCGAGTAGCTGTGATATTGATTCCCCCAACAGTAATGGTTCTAGTTCCTCTTGATACCAGGCCCCGCTAGTCGTCCCTATCGAAATGATCGATGGAGAGGTCGAATGAAATTCGGAACGAGGATTCATACGGTGAGGTTTATCGCGTTGCTGGTTTGTCTTGGGATGGCGTGCGCGGCGTTTGGGCAGGATAGCGGCGCGATCAAGAAACGCTTCACGAATGAAGACGTGATCAGCATGGCGCAGCTTGGGCTGACGGACGACGTGATCATTGCGAAGATTCGAGCGATGAGCGCGGCGGGAGATGCGATGAGCTTCGATACGAGTGTCGAAGGATTGAAGAAATTGAAGGCGGGAGGAGTTCCGGACTCGGTGATCAAGGCCATGATCAATCCGAGTGCGGCGGGGCCGACGATGGTCGCAGCGACTGGGGCGACGCCGATGACCGTCGATCCGAATCTACCGCCGCCGGAAGTTGGAGTGTATTGGAAGGATCGAGCCAACTTCATTTTGTTGCAGGGGCAAGCGTTGACGAACACGAAGGCGGGCGGGAAAGCCGGGAGCCTGTTCACAAATGGGATGAGGAATCAGCATTGGGATGCCACGCTCGCCGGACCAACTTCGAAGAACCTCGTGAGAGAACGTCATCCGATGTTTTATTTGTATGTGCCGGATGGATCCGATGCGGCGGATTATGTATTGATCAAGCTGAACAAGAAGAGCGATCACCGGGAATTTCAGGTTGGGTCGTTCGGTGGAATTACCGGCGGCAAGTCCGGCGTGAAGAAGGATAAGGAACTTGGGTTCAAGGCAGACCATGTCGGGATTCGAATGTATAAGGTGACGTTGGAAGAGGACTTGAAGCCCGGAGAGTATGCGTTCTTTATGGGGACAGGGCAGGGGGCGACGATGGCGGGGGCGCGCGGAGGAAATCGGTCGGGGGGAAATGCGGCTGGGCGGATTTATGATTTCAGCATCGTGGAATGAGCGGTTCTTTCTGAACTCCGCTCGCAGAGCTAGGGTTTAAAGGGCCTCTCTTGCATGGGGTCCCGGCTAACGTAAATGCGCGCTAGCCGGGTAACTGCATTGGGGCACTTCGGGCTGGAGCGTTAGTTTTTCGGGTTATGGAATTTCGAGAAATTGTACTGGCGCGCAAGACGGGCGCGCCAAGCGTCGGCGTTTTCCTTCGGCGTCATTGAACGATGAAGCCGGGACACGGTGGCGCGGGGATGTGGCGCGTCATTCGCGTCGTTGTCGAAGTCGGATGGCCTGCAGCCCCTTTCACGATCGTTGTCGCAAGGAACCAGCAGAACCAGGTGGCCGAGATCTGCGTCGTCGTTGGGAGTCGTCCCGATCGGGAAGGACTTGGCAAGTATTTCGCCTCGATCGTTGATATTGAAGGCGTTGGTAATCTGTAAACCCGAACCGGGCGCGATGAGCTTGTTGAGATCGAGCATCCCCGTACTCTTCTGCCATACAAAGGCATGCAAGAAGTTTGCGCAATCGGAAGAGCCGCCAACGACTTGGCCGTGAGAGTTAATGCCTCGACCGCGGCTGCACGCATCGCCGTCAACCGTTCCGAGGTCGTGAATGTTTCCATTCTTCCAGAGCACTGCATCGTGAAGAGTACTTCCCGGAAGGTCGGCAGAGCCGGCAATTTCACCGGCGTCGTTTATCCAGATCGCTTCGGAATTGTCGCCGCCGAGCGTCCCAAGATCGGTCATCGAGCCATCGTCCCAAAAAAAGGCGTGAGTCGTTGTGTTCCCTGCGAGATTCGAGGAACCGATAATTTCGCCTCGATTATTCGCACACTGGGCTTGTCCGATGGTGCCGCCTAACGTTCCAAGATCGGTCATGTGCCCGTGCTTCCAAAGGAACGGATCGAGAGTCGGAATACCTGTATCAGGATTCGGCGTAAAGCCGGTGAAAGCCAAGCCCACAACAAGATTCTCTCGATGGTTATTGCAAGGGGCGCTGGGGGCGGCGTCTGGACCGCCCAGTGTGCCAAGGTCCTCCATGTGACCGTCGTCCCAGATAAATGCTCTCGTCTGAAAGCCCGTCGGGAAAAGCGCAAAGGGATCTGCGACGGTGTTGTCGGAAAGGCCGATGACCTGGTCCGCATCGTTGATGTAAGTCGCGATGCTGAACTTTCCCCCGAGAGTTCCTAAGTCAACTAAGCGGTGTTGGGTCCAGAGGGCCGCGTGAAGAATGGGACCGAGTAGAGGGTCAACCACGCCTGTCTGTGACTGACCGGCAATCCAGCCTCGCTCATTGATGGAGCCGGCCGCGCTGTTGTCGGCACCAGGTAGGGCTCCAAGATCCGTAACGACGCCATCTTTCCAGCGAATGGCGTGCGCTGCCAAGCAGTCAGCAGAAGCAAAGCAAAAATTAGGACGGTTTGGATCGGGGCGGGATGTGTCTGCGTACGACGAAACAATCCCGTCATTATTGAGCATTCGAAACCCATCGCCGCTCACTGAACCATAGCTGTGAGGACCACCCAGCGTTCCAATGTCGAAAAGTTTGTAGCGGGGGAGGTGTTTTCGGTCGTTGTTGTGGTCGCCGAAGTCTTGCGCGACGACAGAATGCGATGAGAAACAGACGACGGCGGAGAAAAGTACGACAGCACAAAGCAGGCTCTTCATGTGGACGTTGTCCTCCAGGGTTTTGCTCCGAACAGCCTCGCGGCAAAAATTTCGATTCGTTCGGAGGTGTGGTGCGAGAACGGAATCGCAGATCGCGTTCAGGTACGCAATGACCTCAAGGGGAAATGTCAGAGACACGTCGGTGACCTGAACAAAGAGTTTTAGGATCAATCACTTCCAAGATGAGGTTTTTAACTTGAGGTTGTCTTGGCTAATGCTAAACTCCCGGCAATCCAGGTTGGCGTACCTCTATTTATGGCTTCGACGGATCCACAGGCAGAGCGAATTCGGTTTGGCGAGTTCGAGCTGGACCTCCGCACGCGAGAATTGATCACCAACGGCGAGAGGGTCGATTTACAGGAGCAACCGTTCGTGGTGCTGAAGATGTTGTTGGAGCATCCTGGCGAGCTCGTGTTCCGGGAGCAGCTTATCGAGCGGCTGTGGGACCCGGATACGCATGTCGATTTCGAGCACAGTCTGAACAAGGCGGTGAAGCGGCTGCGAGAGGCTCTGAAGGATTCGGCTGACCAGCCTCGCTTCATTGAAACGTTACCGCGGCGAGGCTACCGATTCATCGGCGAAGTCAGCGCGGCGACGGATCAAGGCGTTGTTCCGTCTATCGGCGCGGAACGGGTTATGTCACCTTCACCTCCTAGACGAGGGGTAAGAATTGCAGCGCGATGGTCGCTGATGATTGCGGTCGCAGGGGCGCTCCTTTTGGGTATTCCCGGATTCTCACTGATCTGGATGGAGGCCCGCAGGATTCACGCCACGCTCACAAGTCTCTCTCCGGTTTCGATTCACTCTCTTGCTGTTTTGCCGCTCGAAAATTTATCAGGTGACGGGGCGCAGGAATACTTCGCCGATGCCATGACCGACGAGCTGACTACGGATCTTGGGCAGATCGGCTCTTTGCGCGTGATCTCGCGGACATCGGCGATGCAGTACAAGAAAACGAATAAGCCGCTAAGGCAGATTGCAGGGGAACTCAACGTCGATGCTGTGGTGGAAGGTTCGGTGCTTCGGGCGGGAGACCGAGTGAGGATTACCGCTCAGTTGATCGAAGCGCAAACGGACCGGCATCTTTGGTCCGAGAGTTACGAGGGAGAAGCGAGGGACGCTCTTGGGCTACAGAGACAGGTGGCTAGATCCATCGCGGAGCAGGTTCGAGCGAAACTGACGCCGGAACAGCGCAAAGCGTTGAATTCGACTCACCCGGTAAACCCAGCAGCTCATGAGATGTATTTGAAAGCCTTGCACGAAAACGGCACGACCGCGGAGGGGCGGGCTCGGGCGCTCGAGGATTTCGATAAGGCAGTGGCTTTGGACCCGAACTACGCGGCTGTGAGGGTCGCGATCGCCAAAAGATATTTGGGGATGGGGCACATGCTGGCGCTACCGCCTCAAGTGGCATTCCCCGCTTCGATCAACGCCGCCGAGAAGGCCTTGGAGCTGGATGAGTCGTCGGCGGATGCGCACTTCGTGGCGGGCTCGGATTCCTTTCTCTATGAATGGGATTTTGCGAAGGCAGAGCGCGAAATCCTGAGAGGGCTTGAGTTGAATCCAAACTCGGCCACGGGGCACGGATACTACGCGGAGTGGATGACGATCGTGGGACGTCACGATCAAGCTATCGCGGAGGCTCGCCGATTTATGGAGATCGATCCCATGTCGATGGGAGCGAAGAACGAGTTGTCGATGGTGCTCTATTGGGCTCGGCGCAACGAAGAAGCGATGGCGGAGGCGAAATCCGTCATTGCGATCCACAAGGACGATTTCGGTGGGCACCTCAACCTAGGGCTTTGCCTGGAAGCGAAGGGGGACTACGTTTCGGCAATTCGGGAACTCGATCGGGCGATGGAACTCTGGGGTGATCAAGGATGGATGGGATTCGCGGCGCACACCAGAGCAGTGTCAGGCGATCGAGCGGGTGCGCATAAGGTCCTCGCCGAATTGGATCGACAGTCAAAGCACGCGTACGTGTCGCCGTGGTGGTCGGCGATGATTTACACCGGGCTAGGAGACAACGACAAGGCATTCGAATATCTAGAGAAATCGTATCGCGGACGAGAACATGATTTGGCGTATTCGAACGCGTGGCCGCAGTTTGATCCGTTGCATTCGGATCCGCGATGGGCGGATTTGATGCGAAGGGTGGGGTTGCCGGAGTGAGAGTGGCTTAACTAGCGCGAGTTTTGGTTGATGACGTTACGAACGTCAAGGCGGCGTCGAGACGCCGCACTCCATATAGATCGCGGTTGCGGATGGGTGGGTGGAGTTTGTATTCCACTGCGATCGATCATTCGCTGCGGAGGGCGACGACGGGGTCGACAGTGGCGGCGCGGCGGGCGGGGACGAAGCTGGCGAGCAGCGCGGCGGCAGTGAGGATGGCGGCGACGGCGAAGAGGGTGGGGATGTCCCACGAGCGGACGCCGAACAGGACGGCTTTCATCGCGGCGGCGGCGCCGATGGCGCAGGCGATGCCGATGAGGATGCCGATGCTGGTGAGGCGGCCGGCTTCGCTGAGGATGAGGCGGTAGACGGAACTTTGTTGCGCGCCGAGCGCCATGCGAACGCCGATTTCGCGAGTGCGCTGGCTGACGGAGTAGGCGACGACGCCGTAGAGGCCGACGACGCTGAGGATCAACGCGAGAGCGGCGAATCCACCAACAAGCCAAGCAGATGAACGGTGAACGTAAGCCGATGGCGAATTATTGATGAGCGCAATCATCGTGGTGCCGCGGAAGGCGACGATTTGTGGGTCGATGTCGTGGATCGTAGCGGTGAGCGTGGGGAGGATGGCGGCTTCGTCCTGCGATGTGCGGACGGCGAGCATGAAGCCGGAGTCGGAATTTTGGTTGAAGGGAATGTAGAGGGCGGGAAGATTTTGTGAGTCGAGTTGGCCTTCCTTGATGTCTTCGACGATGCCGACGATTTGAATCGGACTTACGGGATCCATGTACGAAAGCTGGTGGGCGAGGGGATCTTCACCGGGGAAATAGGTGTGTTCGAACGAGCGATTGATGATGGCGACTTGCGGTTTATTTTTATCGTCGGATTCGGTGAAGTAGCGGCCACGAAGGAGTTTTGCGCCGAGCACGTTGAAGTAGTCGGTTGTCACGTTGCGAAAGGTGGTTTCGTTGTGCTCCCCGTGCCAAGGCCGGCCGAGGATGCGGATCCAAGTGGTGTTTCCCCAGCCATCGATGGGGAGAAGGCTGGATGTGCCGACGGCGGTTACGCCTGGAAGAGCGGAAACTTTTTCACGGACAAGGCGATTGAGTGCGAGCCATTGAGGTTCTTTTGCGTAGGTGGACTCGGGCGCTGTGATCATCATCGTGGCGATGTGATCGGGATTCATGCCGGTGTCCACGTGAAGCAGACGCGAGAGGCTTTTACCAAGCAAGCCCGCGATGACCAGCAGGACGACGGCGGTGGCGAGTTCGAGCACGACGAGTTTCGAGCCGAGACGCCGCCAGGCGCTGCCGGCTGAGCCGCGCGATCCTTCGGCAAGATCGTCACGCATGTCAGGAGCGGCCACGCGGACGCTGGGCGTGAGGGAGAAGAGAATCGCGGCGAGAAATGCGATTGCGCCGGCGAAGGCGAGAACGCGCGGGCTGAATCCGAGATCCTGCCAGAACGGCATGCGGGCGATGAAATCGGCGGGGATGAGGCTCGTGAGGATGCGCATACCGCCGTAAGCGAGGACAAGGCCGAATGCAGTGCCGGTAATTACGACGACGAGGCCTTCGGTGACGAACTGACGAATTAAGCGCAGGGGCGACGCACCGAGCGCGCCGCGGACGGCGATTTCTCGGCGGCGGCTTTCGGCGCGAATCAGGAGCAGGCTAGCGATGTTGATGCCGGCGATGATGAGCAAGAGTGACGCGCCGCCGAGGAGAACGAAGAGGACGGGGCGAATGTCGCCGACGATGTATTCGGAGAGCGGGGTGACGTAGGCGCCCTGGTCGCGGTTGGAGTCGGGATATTCATGTTCGAGTTGCTGCGCGATGGAAGTCACGTTGGCGAGTGCTTGCTGCAAGGTGACGCCATCTTTGAGGCGCGCGACGCCGTTCATGCCGTGGCAGCCGCGGCGGAGATCGCATCCTCCTTCGGGGTGCAGCGTTGTCCAGAATTCGGCGGGCTCGGCGGGAACGAAATGAAAGTCGCGCGGAAGGACGCCGATGATGGTCGTTGGCTTTTCGTCGAGGACGACGGACTGGCCGAGGACATCGGGGCTGCCGCCATAGCGTTTTTGCCAGGCGGCGTAGGTAAGAATTGTCGTGCGAGGAGCGGAGAGTAGATCTTCCCCGGTGGCGAAATCGCGACCGAGGATTGGCGCAACACCCAGTACGCGGAAAAATCCATCACTGACGCGGCCGACCCGTATAGGCTCGACCCCATGATTGGTGGACATCGTCGCACCGTTGCGCTGGTAGATTTCGAGATCGGCGAAGACCTCGTTGCGTTTTTTCCAGTCGTAGTAATCAGGGATAGAGAGATTGCTTTCTTTGAACATCGCGATGGATTCGAAGACGCCGACGAGGCGATTTGCGTCGCGATAGGGAAGCGGTTTCAGAAGAGCTGCGTCTACAAAAGAGAAGATGGCGATGCTGGCGGCCATGCCGAGGGCTAGCATGAGGATTGCGGTGACGGTGAAGCCGAGATTCTTGCGGAGTTGACGAAGCGAGAAACGAAAGTCTTGTAGGGTCGTCTCAAACCAGAAGCCGATGACGTCGCGGCTTTGGTCGCGGTGATAGAGATCGTTGCCGAATTCGCGATTGGTGGCGTGGCGGGCGTCCTTCGCGGTGATCGCGGGGTTGGAGGCTTCGAGGTCGCGCTGTTTTAGTTCGCGATGGTAGGCCATTTCTTCGGCGAGGTCGTTGTCGAATTTTTCGCGGCGTGTGAAGAAGAGGATTTTGTTGAGGAGGCGAAGGATTGGGTTTGGCATGTGGGCTTGGCTCCGTTGGCTCTGTGGGCTCGTGGATTTCGTTTACGCTAAGCGTCCTGATCCTGTAAAACGCGGGTGATGGCGGCGATGAGTTGGTGAAATTGAGAGAGTTCGGCGCCGAGTTGTTTGCGGCCGGCGGCGGTGAGGGTGTAGAAGCGGGCGCGGCGGTTGGTTTCGGTCATTTTCCATTCGGCTTTGACCCAGCCTTGGAGGAGGAGGCGCTGGAGCGCGGGATAGAGCGAGCCTTCTTCGACGGTGAGGACGTCTTGCGAGATGCGCTTGATGGAGAGCGCGATGCCGTAACCGTGCAAAGGCGCGCGGGTTAGCGTCTTGAGAATGAGCATGTCGAGAGTGCCGGGGAGCAGGTCGGGCTTGGTCATGGAGTGTCGCGGTTCCTCTGGGTGGTCTGCGTTCTTGCCTATAGACGAACGAAAGTGGCTTAGGGATAGATTGTCTATGGGTAGAACGACTTGGGGCTAGGAAAAGTTCCGTCATGGGGGAATTTTTTTGCGGGGCGGTTGGTTTTTATTGCGTACGGCCGTAGGGATTGGTCAGGATAGATTCGGTTCATGCGGCGAAGTTGTTGAAAATAATGGGCGACGGGCGAGGCGACGATGAAGAAGGGAAGTTTAGCGAGCACGGCGGACCGGCAGGCGATTCTGGGCCGGCTGGGGAAAATGAGGGCGGACAGCCCGCGGCAATGGGGAAAGATGAACGCGCATCAGGCGGTTTGCCACCTGAACGATTCGTTCAAGGGCGTGATGGGGGATATTCAGCTATCGGGGAAGCCGATGTTGATCGGCAAGCTTGTGAAATGGGTGGCGTTGTATTCGCCGCTGATGTGGACGCGCGGGACGCCGACGATGCCGGAAGTGGATCAGATGAAGTTGGGGACGAAGCCGGTAGAGTTTCGGGCAGATGTGGGGGAGTTAGAGCGATTGGTGGAGCGATTCACGATGTATCAGCGAGATTTTGCTTGGAAGCCGCATCCGTTTTTTGGGGATATGAGCGATGAGGATTGGATGCGGTGGGGATGGCTGCACATGGATCATCATTTCCGGCAGTTTGGGAACTAGAAGCGATTCGGAAATTGGAAAAGGGAAATTGGAAACTGGAGATTCGGCAAGCCGCACTACGGTGACTTTGTTGCTTTGAATCTCAGGCGGGTGTAATCGGCGGTCCATTTGCCCGCTGTCGTCACAGAGTTGCGGGCGCAGTGCTTCCTGCACCTCGGCTAAGATATTGTCGCGTTCGGGTGCGGGAAGTTTGTCGGTGAAATTTTGGGCGAAGACGCGGAGCCAGGCGATGACGTCGCCCGGAAGCGGCGTGGGTCGGGGGATGAGCGCGATGTAGTCGATGGTGAATCCTCCGCGTGTGAGACGCGCGGAGTAGTCTTCGACGGTGGGAAAAAACCAGAGGTCGGCGGATTTGCCGTCGATGTTACGGCGGTCGAGGGCGGCGATGAGAGCCGTCCTTATTTTTTCTACGCAGTGAGCGCCGCCCATTTCGGCGACGAAGCGGCCGCCGGGGCGGAGCGCGCGGTGAACGCCGGAGATGACGGCGTCGGGATTGTTGCGCATCCAGTGCAGCGCGGCGTTGCTGAAGACGCCGTCGAATTCTTTTTCGAAATGGAGATGTTCGCCGTCGATGGTTTGCGCGGGGACGCCGAGTTTTTTTGTGGCTTCGACCTGGGCGGCGCTGGCGTCAACGCCTAGGACATCGCAACCGATGGATTGAAGTTTGGCTGTGAGGACGCCGTCACCGCAGCCGAGATCCAGGATGCGTTCGCCTGCTTGCGGGGCGAGGAGATCGAGGACGGGAGCGCCGAGGTCGGAGACGAAGCGGGCGTCGCGGGCGTAGGTTTCGGGGTTCCAGGTTTGGGTCATTTCAATATTTTAGGTGATGCGGTGATCGGGCTTTCATTGAAAGGAGTTACGGCCCGCATTGGGGTGGCTTATGCAGAGGGTTGCGATGATTCGTCGGTTGGAGAAAATACAATTCGGTTTATCCATCGAATGTGCTTGAGGTTGAAATCAAGCCAGGGTTCCTCCACTACGCGAGCCGACACGTTCGCTCAGAAGCGAACGTGAAAGAAAAGGCGTCGGCTCGCTCCGGTCGGAATGACAGTTTTTCGTTTTTGTCGAACGGATGAGTTAGGGCAGGGCTCGTGTGTTTCGCCGGATTTGCGGGAAGTGACGGCTGATAGTTACCAGGATTTTTGTTTGCGGAGGGTGGTGATGTGGGCGGTGTGGTGTTTGCCGTGCCATTCGTAGATGAAGAGGATCCAGTCGATATTTTTCTGGCCGCTGTCGGGGTGGACCAGAGGGCGTGCGAAGTCGGCCTCTTTTAGCGAGCGCCAAGTGATGTCCCAGCGTTCGTGGAGGGCGTCGAGGAGCGTTTGCGAAACCGCGATGGGGGCTTTGGCGTCGGCGAGTTTAGCCCACTCGGATTCTTCGTACGTTTTGATCGTCGGATTATTTTCGGTGAGCGCGAGGCGCAAGCGAATGAATGCGTTCATGTGGCTGTCGGGCACATGATGAACGACCTGGCGCACGGTCCAGCCGCCGTCGCGATACGGCGTGTCGAGTTGCGCGTCGTTGAGGCCAGCTACGGCGGCGCGCATTTTCTTCGGCGTTGATGCGATTTCGGCGATGGCGTCAGCACGGCGCTGCGGAGTGATATTCGCGGGCATCTCGAATTTGCCGATGGGATAGCGCGGATCCATGCGTGAATCCTCCAGGTTGACGCAGCATCTAATGTTGCCGAGTCGGTGATCACCGCACCGCAGCGGCGGGGCGTCCACGGACCCAGCGTAAATGCGCGCGGCCGGACTCGTCAAAGCGGCTAAGGCTTGGCGGCTCTCCAAATTGGACGGATGGGCGCCCAGCGAGATCCGGTGGGGCTGAATGCTACAATGTTCGTGCTTAAGTGGGTTGATCGGCGACACATTGCGGCGAGAAGAAATTGTAGCGGCCGGGCGCGCGGCGGAATCAAATTGTCAGGAGCGATCGAATGTACAACGTGGCGATTATCGGGAGTGGCTGCTCGGGGCTGACGGCCGCGATTTATGCAGCGCGCGCGAGCTTGGCGCCACTTGTGATCGACGGCCACGAGCCGGGCGGGCAGCTTTCGCTGACGACGCACGTCGAAAATTTTCCAGGATTTCCCGATGGGATCATGGGGCCGGAACTCATCGAGAACATGCGGAAGCAGGCGACGAAATTTGGGACGGAATTCAAGTCGGGGACGATTACGGAAGTTGATTTGAGCCAGCGGCCGTTCAAAATTACGGCGGGGAAAGATGTTTACGAAGCGAAGACGCTGATTGTTGCGGCGGGAGCGTCGGCGCGATTGATCGGATTGCCGAACGAGCGCGCTCTGATCGGTCACGGCGTTTCGACCTGCGCGACGTGCGATGGATATTTCTTTCGCAATCGGCCGATCGCAGTGGTAGGCGGCGGCGATTCGGCGATGGAAGAAGCGAACTTTTTGTCGCGCTATGCGAACAAGGTTTATTTGATTCACCGGCGGGCGGAGTTTCGCGCGTCGAAGATCATGATCGATCGCGCGAAAGCAAACGAGAAGATTGAGTTTGTTGTGCCGGCGGTGATCGAGCAGATTATTGAGAAGGAAGGCTCGGTCGAAGGCGTGCGCGTGAAGAATCCCGATACAGGCGAGACGCGCGAGATCGCGATTCAAGGCATGTTTGTGGCGATCGGGCACGACCCGAACAGCAAGATTTTCAAGACGAAGCTCGATATGGATGCGAACGGATATCTTGTCGCGACGCACGGGAGCTTGACGAAAGTGCCCGGCGTTTTCATTGCGGGCGACGTGCAGGACCATCGCTATCGGCAGGCGATTACGGCGGCGGGGTCGGGCTGCATGGCCGCGCTGGATGCGGAAAAGTTCCTCGAAGAACACAAGGACTAAGCTGCGAACTGGCCGCGCGACGCGGTCATCGGCGATAATCGAAGCACCCCATGCTCCGATCGATACTCCTGAAGCTGTCGGCTAGCCCGGGTTTTGCCCGCTGGGTCGTCTCGAATAATTCCACACGCAAGATGTCTCGCCGCTTTGTGGCCGGCGAAACGCTCGATGAGGCGCTGGTCGCAGCGCGCAAGTGCAACGAGCTCGGCATGATGGCGAGCCTCGATTATCTGGGCGAGAACGTTTCGACGACTACCGACGCGCAGCGCGCGCGGGATGCCTACCTTGAAATTTTCGATCGCATCGCGGCGGAGAAGCTAGATGCGAACGTTTCGTGCAAGTTGACGCAGATGGGGCTCGATCTCAGTCCGGAATTTTGCGAGGGGCTGGTGCTGTCGGTTGTCGAGCGAGCGGCGTTCGCATGGGAATTTTTTGCGAGTGGACATGGAAGGGTCTGTCTACACGCAGCGGACTGTCGAATTGGTGAAGCGGATTCGCGCGCGCAATGCGGCGATCGGAACGGTGATTCAGGCGTATCTGTATCGCAGCGAAAAGGATATTCAGGATTTGCTGGCGTATGGGTGCCGGATTCGATTGTGCAAGGGCGCGTACAAAGAGACGGCGGAAGTCGCGTTCGAAAAGAAAGAGGACGTTGACGGGAACTACGTGCGATTGATGCAGGCGCTGCTGCCGAGCGGCGTCTATCACGGGATTGCTACGCACGACCCCAAGATGATTGGCGAGACGATTCGCTGGGCGGCGGAGAAGCAGATTTCGAAGAACGATTTCGAATTTCAGATGCTGTATGGAATTCGAACGGATTTGCAGCGGCGGTTGGTGAAGGGCGGGTATCGCGTTCGCGTCTACATTCCGTATGGGAATGATTGGTTTCCGTATTTTATGAGGCGGTTGGCGGAGCGGCCGGCGAATATTGGATTTTTGATGAGGAATTTTTTTCGCGGGTAGCGTGTTCGTCGCACCCTTCTAGCAGCGAAGAAGACGATCGCCAAAAAGACTGCGCCTGGGCGATTGGGGCGCAGCAAGCTCGCCCGTACACGGGCGCGATCAAGACAGTTCGCCAGGTTGCATGACGTGGACTTCGAGGCCGGCGATGTCTTTTGTTTCGGATTTGAATTGATCTGGAGTTCCAACGAGCGGCGGGAAAGTGCCGTAGTGCATCGGGATCACATGCTTCACACCGAGAAGCCGCGTGGCATGCGCCGCTTCTTTCGGACCCATCGTGAAATTGTCCCCGATGGGAAGCAGCGCGACGTCCGGTTTGTAGATCTCAGCGATTAATTTCATGTCGCCAAAGACGCAGGTGTCTCCTGCGTGATAGAGCGTGAAGCCGCCGGGCATGCGGATGATCAATCCCGAGGGTTCGCCTGCATAGATGAGCTTGCCGCCGTCGTCGATCGAATTCGAGTGGAACGCGTTGGTGAGCGTGACTTCGAAATCGCCAAACTTCTGCGAGCCGCCTTTGCCCATCGGGTGAGCTTTGTCGATGCCTTTGCCGTGCAGCCACATCGCGGTTTCGAAAATTGCGAATACTTTCGAACCGTACTGCTTCGCGAGTTCGATGCAATCGGCGAAATGATCGCCGTGTGCGTGAGAGACAAAAATCGCGTCGAGGCGCGAAAACTTTTTTAGCTTTTCGGGACACGAGGGATTGTGCATGACGAAGGGATCGATGAGCCCGACTTGGCCGCTGGGCGTTGTCAGCGAAAATGTGGAGTGACCAAAATAGGTGATCTTGTTGCCTTTGGTATCGAGAATAAGCGGACCTCAGTGAGAAATTGGGATTCGAATGCCAGGATGCGGTGATTCCGGGATAAGTTGATTTTAGATCTCGATGACGCCAGCCGAATTGATCTGCGAACTACTTTCCGGTTGACGCGCTCGTGTTGGATGCCAGCAATTGGCGGATGGCCGCTTCATAAGTCGCGCGATCACTTTCGCCGAGCAGGTGACCGATCTGATGTCCATCCGGCGCGTAGAAAAACGACGCGGGAATCGCACCATTCCAACCAGGCAGAACCGACTCGGCGAATTCGTGCTCGCCGCCCGCCTTTTTGCGAAAACTCGGAAACGCCGGCTTGTAGCGCGCGATGAAGCGCCGCGTCAGGATCAAGTCGCCATCATCATCGAGATTGATGCCGACGACCTTCAATCCTTTCGGCTGATACTCAGAGATCAATTGGTTGAGCATCGGAAATTCGGCGCGGCAAGGCTCGCACCACGTCGCCCAGAACGTGATGATTAGAGGCTTGCCATGATATTGATCGAGAATTTTCTGATAACCGGCGGCGTCGATGAGCGGCGGGTCGTGCGGCGCGGTAGCTTGAGGCGCGGCGAAAGTTGCGGTTGCGATGGCCAAAGCAAGTGCGACGAAAATAGTCCGAGTTCGCATTGAAATTCCTTCCATCCTCATTGTATCTGGACGCAACGCGGTTGAGAAAGTGATGCGTGCCGCGTACAATCGGAGCCATTGCTTGAGCCTCTCGGCGTGGAAATAGCGGACGGACAGGCAAATTTCCGGCGGTCGCGCAACGTGAACTGAGGGAGCACCGGTCCCGGGCAAAACGAGGAGATCTGGAATGGCATATGTGATTGCCGAGCCCTGCATCGGCACAAAAGACACAGCCTGCGTGGACGTGTGCCCGGTCGATTGTATTCACCCGCGCAAAGATGAGCCGGACCATGAGGGAGTGAAGCAACTGTTCATCAATCCCGCGGAATGCATCGATTGCGGCGCGTGCGTGCCGGTATGCCCGGTGACGGCGATTTTTGCGTTGGAGGATTTGCCGGAAAAGTGGCAGAGCTTCACGCCGGTGAACGCGGAGTATTTCACGAAGAAGTAGCGGCGGTTGATTTTGGAATTGCTGGGTTGCGGATGATCGAATTTGGGCGGCACGCTGCGGCGTGCCGCTTTTTTGTTGGGCGAGTTAGCTGGTGGCGACGCCACTGAGTTTGACGAGGTGGCTTCCAACTCTTTGTTGGCTTTGCGCCATCTATCTTTGTGATGAGTGTTGACTTGGAGCGGTTCTTGAGTTTGCTGAAAACGCGAATGACGGGGATGTGGGTTGGTCGATGGTGCGTTGTGGCGTCGCTCGTTGCGTTCTCGTGGGGCGCATTTGCGAGTTTTGCGTTTGCGCAGACTTCCGCCACGGATTCGGGCGCGTCGAAACCGCAGGCTCCGATGCCGACTCGCGGACAGGGGCTCGCGGGCAACTGGGCTGGCTCGCTGAAGGCTGGCGACAACGTTTTGCATTTTGTGCTGCACATTGGGACGACCGAGTACGGCGTTGCGGTCGCAACGATCGACAGTCTCGATCAAGGCGTGTATGGGATCGAGGCGGGATCTCTGAAGGAATCGGGCTCGACGTTTCAGTTCGAAATTCCGTCGGTGAGTGCCTCCTTCGAAGGAACAGTTGCGGCGAATCGCGAATCGATAGACGGTGTGTGGTCGCAAGGCGGTGCGCATTTGCCGATCGTGTTTCACCGGCAGCCTCGTGTTGCGTTGTCGAAGAGCCCCGCCGGGGCGGTTTCGACCGCGGAAGGCACGTGGCAGGGCGCGATCGAAGCGGACGGAATGCGCTATCGGCTGCAACTTCACATTTCGCACGACGCGCAAGGGCACCTCGTCGCGACGATGGACAGCATCGATCAAGGCATCAATGGTTTTCATGCTTCGCAGGCGACCGAAAGCGATTCTCAGATTCATCTCGAGCTGCCAACCGTGCGCAGCACGTACGACGGCACCATCAATTCCGTGCGCAACTCGATCTCCGGCACGTGGCGGCAGAACGGCGACCCGACGCAGTTGACGTTTCATCGATCGGATCAGATCTTGGAATTGCGACGGCCGCAGAATCCAAAAAAGCCGTATCCGTACGAAGAGGAAGAGCTGACATTCGAAAACGCGAAAGCCGGCACGACGCTTTCCGCGACTCTGACCGTGCCGCGCGGCGCGGGCCCGTTTCCTGCCGCGATTTTGCTCGCTGGTTCAGGACCGCTTGACCGCGACGAAACCGACGGTGGCCATCGGCCATTTCTCGTGCTCGCCGATCATCTGACACGAAAGGGAATCGCGGTGCTGCGCTACGACAAGCGCGGCATCGGCAAATCGACGGGCAACTACGACGAGGCGACGACCGCGGATTTCGCCAGCGATGCAGAAGCGGCGCTCGCGTTTCTGAAAACGCGAAAGGGAATCGACCCGCGAAAAATCGGCATCGTCGGCCACAGCGAAGGAGGCATCATCGCGTCGATGATCGCTTCACGTTCGAACAACGCGGCCTGGATTGCGGTGTTGGCCGGACCCGCGACAAAAGGCGAAGAGACGCTGCTGATTCAGTCCGACCTCATCACGCGCGCCGCTGGAATGACGAACGATCAGGTGGCCAAAAGCCTCGATTTCGATCGACAGTCCTACAACCTGGTTCGCCACGAGAAAGATCGAGTGGCGCTGGAGAAGGATCTCGGGGATTTGGTGAAAGTCAGCGGTATCGGCCCTGCGATGCCGCCGGCGTTCATGCAGCGGCAGATTCATTGGACGAGTTCACCGTGGTTTCGCTATTTCCTCGACTACGATCCGGTTCCGGCGTTGCAGCAGACGAAAGTCCCGGTGCTGGCGATGAGCGGCGAAAAAGATTTGCAGGTGCCGCCGAAAGAAAATTTGCCGCTGATTCGCAAGGCGTTGGAAGACGGCGGCAACAAAGACTTCAAGGTGGTCGAGCTGCCAGGACTCAATCATGAGTTTCAGCATTGCTATGCGGGATTGCCGGCGGAATCGCGGGCCATCGAAGAGACGTTCGCGCCCGACGCGATGAACACCCTGTCGGACTGGATCCTGCAACATACTGCTTCGTGATGGGCTTGCACCCGCCTAATCGTTGCCTGCATCGAACACAGGTGCGCGTTTCACACAACATTCATCTTCCGCATCCTCGAAACCCCGTGCCGCGGGTTATTCTTTCTTTCGGGAGACCGTTCTAGCCTCCGTGCCTCCGCGCCTACATTTAGTTCTAGTCGTTCATGCTCACCAGCCGACCGGCAACTTCGATCACGTATTCGAGCAATCGTTTGCACGGTGCTACGGGCCGTTCGTCGAGGTCCTCGAACGCCATCCGAACGCGCGCATGGGCCTGCACTATACGGGGCCGCTGCTGACGTGGATCGAATCGCATCATCCTGAATATTTCGAACGCCTCCGCGAGCTGGTGAGGCGCGGTCAGGTCGAAATGATCGGCGGCGGATTTTACGAGCCGATCCTGATTTCGATCCCGACCGCAGATCAGCGCGATCAGATCGTTCGCCTCGCGGACTACGTCGAGCAGCATTTTGGCAAGCGCCCCGAAGGCGCGTGGCTCGCTGAGCGCGTGTGGGAGCCACAGCTTGCGTCGGTGCTCGCTACAGCCGACGTCGGTTACACGGTGCTCGACGACATTCATTTTCTTTCGGCTGGATTCGAACAGGACGAATTGTTCGGCGACTACATCGCTGAAGACAAAGGCGAGACGATCCGCATCATCCCCGGCCAGAAATCGCTGCGCTATCTCATCCCGTGGGACCCTGTCGACAAAGTGATGGCGGGGCTACACGAGATGTTCCGTGCCCATCCTGGCGGCATCGCCGCGATGGGCGATGACATGGAGAAATTCGGCGGCTGGCCGGGAACATTCGAACATTGCTACGACGAGCGCTGGCTCGATCAATTGTTCGACGCGTTCGATAAGAATTCCGAATGGCTCGACGTCTGCACGCCCGGCGAATATCTTTCGAAGCATACGCCGTTGGGTCGCGCCGATCTGCCGACGGCCTCGTACACCGAAATGATGGAGTGGGCGCTCCCGACGCGCACGCGTGAGCGATACAACGCGCTGCTCAAGGAATTCAGCGGACGCAACGACGTCCTTTCGTTTTTGCGCGGCTGCCCTTGGCGCGGATTTTTCAGGAAATATTCCGAGTCCAATCTGTTGCACAAGAAGATGTTGCGCACCGCCAGCCGCATCGCCAATGCACCGCGGCGTCGCAGCGGTTCGAAAGCCGCCGAGGAATTGGCGCACGCTCGCGACTTATTGCAGCGCGCGCAGTGCAACGATGCCTATTGGCACGGCATTTTCGGCGGCCTCTACGCGCCGCATCTGCGGACCGATATTTTGCGCAATCTGATTCGCGCGGAAGCGATTGCGGATCGGCACACGCCGGGCGCGGCGCCTCCTCGGATCGAAACGCTCGACTACGACGGCGACGGCGTCGATGAGTTGCTCTTCACCGCTCCGGAATATCAGGCGCTGCTCAAGCCGGGCGATGGCGCGTCGCTGCCTGCGCTCGACTTCCGGCTGACCGAATCGGCGCTGATCAACTCAGTCTTGCGCCGATCTGAGCCCTATCACGCGCGGTTGCGCGATCCGAACTATCGTCCAGCGACAACGACGACGGCTTACGAGCAAACGAAGGTGAAGGAACGGAACCTCGATCGGTTCTTGATTTACGATCGTTGGGCTCGAAATACGTTTCGCCTGTTCTTATTCGATCCGGCGAAGAGCGCCGCGGACTACGAAGCGTTGCGGCTGGAAGAGGATCCCGGTTTCGCCGCAGGCGCATTCACCATCGAAGAGTCGTCCGCGCGCGCGGCGGAGTTGGCTCGCGAGAGTTTTGTCACGTTCGGCGGAGCACATTCCGATTCAACTGCGGAGCTTTCGGTCACCAAGCAATTTTCATTCGGCCCCGCGCCGCGCGGCTGCGAAATCGCTTGCGAACTGCGGCTGAAATTTAAATCGCCTCTGCAGCGCCCAATGGCCGTCGGACTCGAATCCGTTGCGAATCTGCTAGCGCCCGACGCTGACGATCGATTTTTCGAAACTCCCGACGGCAAACAGAGCCTGCGCTTTTCTGGAGCATTGCCAGGACCGACGCTGCGAATGGAAGACGGCTGGCAGCGCTTCAAAATCGCTCTGCACGCACCGAGTGCACAACACTTCTGGGTGGCGCCGATTGAGACCGTATCCGAATCCGAAGAAGGATTCGAACGCGTCTATCAAGGCTCGCAAATTTTAGCGGTGTGGTATCCCGACTTCGCCGGCGGCAACACTTGGCTAGGCCGTTTGGTTTGGCGCGTAGAACAATTCGAATAGAAGCGTCGCTTCAAACCGCGATAGAACGCGATCGATTCGCCGACGTGCGGAACCGCCGCCGCTAGGCGCAGATCAGCAGATTCTGCGCGAACGGCCACTCTTCATCGATCCACTGTCCCTCGCAGCGAAAGCCCGTTCGCTTCGCCATCTCCAGCACGTCCGCCGCGCGATATTTGTGCGAGCTTTCCGTCCAGATCGTCTCGCCTTCCGCAAAATCAACGCGCGTCAACGCCGCCGGAATCGTCACGCTCTGCGCTTGCATCGAACGCAAATGCATCTCGATGCGGCGCTCGTCCCGATTCCACCGCGCCTCATGATGAAACTGCGTCAGATCGAAATCCGCGCCGAGTTCGCGATTAATCCGCGCCAGCAAATTCTTGTTGAACGCCGCCGTCACTCCAGCCGCATCGTCATACGCCAGAATCTGCGTCTCAATATCCTTCTCCAAATCCGTCCCCAGCAACAGCGCATCACCGCGCCGCAAAATGTCGCGCACTTCGCGCAGAAACTCGTCGCCCATCTCGCGATCAAAATTCCCGATCGTGCTCCCCAAAAATAAAACGAGCAAATGCTCCTGGGAATCGCGATTCTTCGCCACAGCGCGCAGCCCATCGAGATACGTCTGCTCGTACCCGACAACGCTCACCAGATCGATCTGCCCCAGCTCTTTTTCGCAAGCCGCCAGCGCCGAAGGCGAAATCTCGATCGGATAGTAAAACGTCCGCTGTCGCGCCGAGATCGCTTCCAATATCCAGCGCGTCTTCTTCCCCGTGCCGCTGCCTAGCTCCGCAACCGAAATCGGCCGCGGCAGCTGCTCGACGATTTCTCGCGCATGCGTCTCCAGCAATCGCGCATCCGCCCGCGTCAGCCCATACTCCGGCAACACGCAAATCGTCTCGAACAGCGACGACCCGACTTCGTCGTACAAATACTTCGACGGCAGTTCTTTCTGTCCCGCTTTTGTCAGTCCGTCTCGCACCGCATCCGCAAATTCGGACACATGACGAACGGGAAGGGAATAGGTCAGCATCTTCATCGGCTCCCAGGCCTCGAAATAAAGACGGCCTTAGTCTTCTACGCAGCGAAACGTCGCGTAGACATATGGGTAGTGTGGTTGAAACCAGTTTCGAAACGAACGTCGCAACATGCAGGCAGCCGTGCGGGGTGAGCCACCCTTCATGACGTAGTGCTTACCATCAAAAAAATTCGCCGAGTATCCGGGATAAAACGACATCTGCTCGAATCCAGCAAATGGTTCGAACACCGTGCGCGTCCATTCCCATCCGTTTCCGACGATGTCGTGCACGCCAAACGCGCTCGCACCTCGCGGATACGCGCCGACCGGGCTCGGATCCCAATGCTGAAAATCAAAATTGCCGTACTTCTCGTTGGGCGCTTCGTTGCCCCACGGATAGTCGCGCTCCACGCCGTCTTCCGACGTTCCATACGCCGCGCGATGAAATTGGTCTTCGCTCGGCAGCTTGCGACCTAGCCACTTCGCATACGCCGTCGCTTCTGCGTGGCTCACATACACCGGCCAATCCAGCGGCAACTGGATGTCGCCAAACATCGTGCGATACATCCACAAATTTCCTTCGCGTCGCCAGAACGTCGGATGCGAAACGCCGTCCTCGTTCTTCCACTTCCACGCTTCATCGCTCCACAGCTCGCGATTCTGATATCCGCCCGCCGTCATGAATTGCAGAAAATCGCGATTCATCACGTTATAAGTGTCGATCGCGAATCCCGGAACGAACGCTTCCGATCCCTCAAACTCGTTGTCCCAGCCGAATTCCGCGTTGTCTCCACGCTTCAATCCGAGCGTCGCCGTCCCCGCCGGAATATCGACAAGATGCGACTTCGCTCGCGCCGTTTTCCATACCGGCTCTTTCGGCGCCTTCACTTTTCGATTCGCCGGCAACTGATGCAGCATGTACGACAGCGTTTCCGCGTGCATCAATCGATGTTCGATCGCAACTTCCAACATCGACAGCAACAGCGGATGCCCTTCCGATGGCTTCGCAAGCGTTCGCGCGATCGCCTGATCCAATTCATCGCGCAGCCGCGCGTTGTACGCATCGATCTCTTCGCGCTTCGGCCAATCCGAAGGCTGATCGGTCGGCAATCCTCCGCCGACCGGATCGATTCCAAACGCAAACAATTTGTCGAATGATTCGTTGAACGATTGCAGACCAAACGCCCGCTGTGCCAGCAAATTCCAGTCGAAGGACTCGACGTGCCCGACATAAAAAATAATCCGGTGCCGCTCGGCGATCGGACGGTCGTACATCGCCTCTTCACGCACGATCTTAAACAAGTCGTCGGTGCGCTTCCGGGCTTCAGTCAATCGGTAATGTAAATCGTGGCGGATGCGGACGGCGCTGTTGAGGGCTCCCATGCAATCTTTCTCCGGTACGTTTGGATGCCGCGTTTGCCTCGAGGATGCAGCGAAATGCTGCTTTTCGACGCTACCGTCTGACGGGGATGCAGGGCGCTACCAAGTTCACGCCCTTTCTGAGACGATGTCAACCGAAACGCTGGCGAAACTCCTACTTCTATCCCCGACGAATGAAACCTACCATCCAGTTTCGCCAAGCAACATACAGCGTAACCCGTAACCTATCTGGGACTTCCGCCGCACCCGAAACTTTCGACATTGTGAGCGCCGTCTCATTGGAAATTCATGCGGGAGAAACAGTCGTCCTACTCGGCCGCAGCGGCAGCGGTAAAACGACACTGCTGAAACTCATCAATCGGCTTCTCGTGCCTCAAAAAGGGGCGGTATTCGTGCAGGATCGTGCAACTTCTGAGTGGGACCCCATCGCATTACGCCGTGGCATCGGCTACGTCATTCAAGAAGGCGGCCTTTTTCCTCATTTCACAGTTGCGCAAAATATTTCCCTCGTCCCTACGCTTGAAAATTGGGACTCAACGCGCACCAGCAAGCGTGTGAACGAGCTGCTAGAACTCGTAGGACTAGAACCAGGTCAATTCGCGAACCGTCACCCCATCGAGCTTTCCGGCGGCCAGCGTCAACGCGTCGGCGTCGCTCGTGCGCTCGCTGCCGATCCGCCAATCCTGCTGATGGACGAACCTTTCGGCGCTCTCGACCCCGTCACCCGCGCCGAGATGCAGCGCGAATTCAGCGACATCGCCCGCCGCCTCGGCAAGACGATTGTCTTCGTCACCCACGATCTGAGAGAAGCCCGCCGCCTCGCCACCCGCATCGTCTTGCTGCAATCGGGCCGCATCGTCGCGTCTTCCACGCCCGATGAATTTCTGCGCATCGATCATCCCGAAGTCCGCGCTTTCGCCGCCACGCTGGATTCGACGCCACCCGGTCAATCTGTGCCGACGCCCGAGGTCCGCGGATGAGCGTCTGGCAATTTTTCGCAACGCATAGCTCCGACATTTTTCAAGCCACGCTGACGCACCTCACGCTCGTCGCGATCTCCATGCTCATCGCGATCGCCATCGCCGTCCCGCTCGGCATGTTCATCGTGCAGCGCCCGGCTTTGCGCTCCATCGCGCTCGGCATCGCCAGCATTTTCCAAACAATTCCCAGCCTCGCGCTGTTCGGCTTCTTAATTCCAATTCCATTCATCGGCGGTATCGGCACGCGCACAGCGATCGTCGCGCTCGTTCTCTACGCGCTGCTCCCCATCCTCCGCAACACCTACGTCGGCCTCACCAGCATCGATCCATCCATCCTGCAAGCCGCCGAAGCCATGGGCATGACCGAAACTCAAATCCTCTTGCGCGTTCGTCTTCCTCTCGCGCTCTCCATAATTCTCGCCGGCATTCGCACCGCCACTATCATCACCATCGGCGTCGCCACCATCGCCGCCGCCATCGGCGCCGGCGGCCTCGGCACCTTCATCTTCCGCGGAGTCGCCATGGTCAGCGACGCCGTCATCCTCGCTGGCGCCATCCCCGCCGCGCTCCTCGCACTCCTCGCCGACGGCCTCCTGGCCCTCCTCGAACGCCGCCTCAAAGTCACCTAGCTTTATTGTTCTCTCTTTCTCTTTCTCTTTCTCTTTCTCTTTCTCTTTCTCTTCCTCCCTACCCTCTGCGTCCTCTGTGGTTAACTCTTCTTCGCTCTTTCCACTACCTAGCCTTCTCCGCGTAATCTCTGCGCCCTCCGCGTCTCTGCGTTATCTTTTCTCTTTTCCTTTTTCTGTGAGACATTGCCAACGATGCGCCGCGCTCTAATCCTCTTAATCTCTCTCTCCCTCTGTCTCGCAGCCTGCGGTCCATCTCAACCCCACATCACCGTCGGCTCCAAATTCTTCACCGAACAAGTCATTCTCGCCGAACTCCTCGCCCAACACATCGAAGCCCGCACCGGCATCCACGTCGAACGCAAATCCAATCTCGGCGGCACGCTCCTCTGCCAAAAAGCTCTCCTCTCCGGCGAACTCGATCTCTACGTCGAATACACCGGCACCGCGCTCACCGCCGTCCTCAACGAATCGCCCACCGACAATTCCGACGCCCACGCCGTCTACGACCGCGTCAAGCAAGGCTACGCCCAGCGCTTCAATCTCGACGTCACCGAGCCTCTCGGATTCGAAAACACTTTCGCGATGGTCGTCCGCGGCTCCGACGCCCAACAATTTCATCTCACCAAAATTTCCGACATCGTTCCGATCGCCCCGCGTTGGCGCGCCGGCGTCGGCTACGAATTTCTCGAGCGCCCCGACGGCTACCGCGGCTTCATCCAGCGCTACGGCCTGCGCTTCTCCGAAACTCCCAGCGTCATGGACCTCGGCCTCATCTATCGCGCCCTCGTCGATAAAAAGGTAGACATCGTCGCCGGCAATTCCACCGATGGCCTCATCGACGCACTCCATCTCGTCGGCCTCTCCGACGACCGCCACTATTTCCCGCCATACGACGCCGTCCCCATCGTCCGCCGCGAAACCCTCGCCAAATTCCCGCCCCTCCGCGCAGCCCTCGCCGACCTCGCCGGAAAAATCTCCGCCGCCGACATGCGCCACATGAACTCCGAAGTAGACGCCGACCAGCACGACCCCGCCGCCGTAGTCCGCGCCTTCCGCACCAGCAAAAACCTGTAGTTTTAGCGTAACTTTTCGTGAATGAAATAGGGCGCAGAACTCCATGTCCCTACTCGCCCGACCGTAATGTCTGACCACCCGCGCTACGGCAACGAAAACGCCACGACGTAGTCGCCTTGCTTGGTGCCGAGCTTGCCGTGGCCGCCGGCGGCGATGACGACGTACTGTTTGGCGTTGAAGACGTAGGTCATCGGCGTGGCCTGGCCTCCCGCCGGGAGTTCGTACGACCAGATTTCTTTTCCGGTCTCGGCGTCGAAGGCGTGAAACATGTTGTCCATCGAAGCGGCGGTGAAGACCACATTTCCCGCGGTCACAATCGGACCGCCAAAATTTACGGTGCCGGTGTGGCGGTCTTTCACGTAGCTACCGAGTGGGACATCCCAAGCCTTTGAGCCGGTGAACAGATCGATCGCCTCGGTGGTGCCCCAGGGCGGAGGCGTGCACGGCGTTCCCTTCGGCCCGAGAAACGTCTCGCGGTACATCCCGTAGGGAGAGCCCGATTGCCGTGCAAATTCGCCGGTCATCCGATTGTTTTGCCGATGGTCGTACACATATTGCAGCTTCTCGCGCTCGATCAATTGCACGCGCATCGCGAGATGATTCGTATTCATGATCAGCAAATGCCGCTGCGGATCGAAAGCGGAACTGCTCCAGTTCACGCCACCCGCGTTGCCAGGATAGACGATCGTCCCTTGCAAACTCGGCGGCGTAAAAATTCCCTCCGAACGTGATGCCGCAATGCGATCCGCGCACCACTTGCGTTCTTCCTCAGTGTTGCCGAACGCGTCGCTTACCTTCAATCCCTCAGGCACAGTTGAAATTCCGGACGGCTGCGTCGGCCAGGCTTCGTCTCCGGGAATGTCTGTTTTCGGCACGGCGACTTCTTCGACCGGCAAAAGCGGCTTGCCGTTCAGACGGTTGAGCACGAACACGCGACCCATCTTTGTGGTGATTGCGATCGCCGGAGTGCCGTCTTTCCACGTAAACAGCGTCGGCTGCGACGCCACGTCGTAATCCCACAAATCGTGGTGCACCACCTGAAATCCCCACACGAACTCGCCGGTCGAAGCCTTCAGCGCGACGACCGAGTCTGCCCATTTGTCGTCGCCTTTGCGGATTCCGCCGAAATAATCAGGGCTCGCGCTTCCGACTGGGATGAAAACAAGGTCGCGTTCCGCATCCACCGAAAGCGTTGACCACGCGTTTGCCGCACCAGTTCGCGGCTTCGTGTCTTTCCCCCACGGAATCGGATCCCAGCTCCAGTGCTGTTTTCCCGTGCGTGCATCGAACGCGCGCACGATGCCGCGCTCGAGCCGCACCGCGCGGTTGTCACCGATCGACGATCCCGTGATCACCAAATCGCCTGCAATCGCCGGCGCCGATGTCACCTGGTAGTCGCCTACATCTCGCAGCTCCACGTCGCGAGTTAAGTCCACTTGCCCGTCGGTGCCAAAATCGGCGCAAGGCTTGCCGGTCTGCCCGTCGAGCGCAATCAGTCGCGCATCAATTGTTCCGATAAAGATTCGCAACGCGCACGCGGAGCCACGCTTCGCCTTCGCATCGTGCCACGCCGAAACTCCGCGATTGGTGGCCTCGGAATAGCCATGCGTCAGATCCAGATCCGGGTCAAACTCCCAAATCTTCGTTCCAGTCGCGGGATCAATCGCAAACACCTGGCCCCAAGGCGTACTGAGATAAAGTTTGCCGTCCACAAGAATCGGTGTGACTTCAAATGTAGCTTTCTCATTCAAATCGCGTTCTTCGTCGAGCGCGCCCGTGCGGAAAGTCCAGGCCACTTTGAGCTGACCGACGTTGTTTCTGTCGATTTGTCTTGCTTCTGAGAAACGCGCTCCCCCAGGATCATTTCCATAGTTAGGCCAGCCAACATCCTTTGTTTGCGCGGCGCAATCCAGCGCCCCAACCGCACACAGAACCACCAGTGCAATCGCGGCCCAAACTCCATTTGTCCTTCTCATAAGCAATCGCTCCATCGATACAATCATTGGCACTGCAATCGTTCGTCCATGCCGACAAATTTCGCGCGAATAGAATCTATGCAAATATGCGTGCCAGCAACGCCCCAGGGACAACTGGGCCGAATTGCGCGACGAACGGGCCAGTACTACACTCCAAACGTCCCACGCCGAACGCATCCTTCTCGGCCCGCCCCTCCATCTAAGCTCTGTAACCAAAATTCACTTCGCCCCTTCTAACCCGAGGCGATACTTTCGCAGGCGGACACTCAATGAAAAAGAATCTGCTCATCGCACTCACCGCATCTTTGTTTTTGATAGTGACTGCTCACGCTCAGAAGCCCGGCGGCGGAAGCCCAGGCCAAGGCGCTTCTTCAAGCTCAAGCGGCAACGCGAACGGGAACATGAGCGGCAGCACGAACCGCCAGCCCGACATGGATTCGCTCATCCGTCAGGGCCACGCCGGTAGCTACTACGGCGGCGCCGTCAAAGTTTCCGAAGGTGCATTGCCGTGGGATCCGATTCTGGTCAACGTCGTTTGCAACGGCGACACGAAGTACACCACCGCGACCGATCCCAAAGGCAATTTTCTGATCGCGCCAAAGCAAGGCGACGCCGCTGCTAACGCCGCGGCATCCACGCCGAACGGCGCCGGCGAACAGCAAAATAAATTTGCCGCGCAATACGTCGGCTGCAACGTGCAAGCAGCGCTCCCTGGATACGAATCCAGTTCGGTGACGATCGCTCAGCGCAACCTCACCGACGACCCGAATGTCGGCACGATTTCGCTCAAGCCCGCCGCGAACGGCGCCGCATCATCAACCAGCGCCACCACCGCCGCAGCTCCGAAAGACGCATTGAAAGCCTACGAAAAAGCGCGCGCTGAGTGGGCGGAGAACAAGCCCGACAAAGCGCAAAAAGATTTGCAGAAGGCCGTCCAAATCGATCCGCAATTCGCCGAAGCCTGGTATCAGCTCGGCAAATTGCAGGAAGCCCAGAAGTCTCCCGACGCGGCAAACTCTTTTCAGAAAGCCGTTTCCGCCGATCCGAAATTCGCTCCTCCGTACGAGCATCTCGTGCAGAGCCAGGCCCAAGCCGAGAAATGGCAGGACGTACTCGACAACACGAACAAAGAGTTGGAAATGAATCCGGCAGGCTCGCCGCGCCTCTTTTATTACAACGCGGTCGCGAACATGAAGCTGAAAAAGAATGATGCCGCCGAAGAGAGTGTCAAAAAAGCGATCGCCGCCGATCCGCAGCACACCGAGCCGAACGCCGAGCAGTTGTACGCGGTAATCTTGGCGAACAAACAGGACATCCCCGGCGCGCTCGAACATCTCCGCACCGCAGCCAAATACATGCCGCCGGGCCCGAACGCCGACCTGGTGAAAAAACAGATCGCCCAGTTGGAAGCAGCCGCCCAACCGCCATCGAAGTAGACCCTACCGTCGCTTCGGCGATGGCAAAGCAAAGACCGACCCTCGTGCGCTTGCCATCGCTCCGCCTTTTCCGTATAAACACCGCACGTTTTTAGAACACGTGAGGCGGTTCCGTGAGTCATCTTCAAATCATGCTGTGGTTGTGTGTCGCTTCTTACGGATTTCATGTCATCGAAGAATTCATCTTCGACTGGCGAAATTGGGCGATACAAGTGCTGCATCTTCCCGCCCGCTGGGACGATTTCTACGTCACGAACTGCCTCGTCATCGTGGTGGGCATCGTGGCTGTTTTCATCGCGCCTGAATTTCCGGCCATCGCACTCGGCTTTCCGGCACTCATGTTGATCAACGGAACATTCATGCATGTCACGCCGTTCATCCTGAAGCGCGGCCGCTTCTCTCCCGGCTTGATCACTTCCATCCTGCTGTTCTGGCCCGTCGGAGTCCTCACGATGCTCGCAGCGCATCCCGGCGCTCGCACAATAATCATCGCGTTGTTTGTTGGCGCTGCGATGCTCGCCACACCGATCGGCTTTATCGTGCTGAAACAGCGACCGTATTTCGATCAGACTCGCGCAGCTTGACCCCAAGTCTCATTACTCAACGTCCACCGCCGGATACGCCTCGACGTATTTTTCGTCGTTGCAGCCGTAATACGCAACCGTGCGCCCATTGAAATCGATGTCATATCGCACCACTCCCGCGCGCCACGTCGCCATCAAAAATTCTGGAAACGTGCTCTCACCCTTCTGATCCGTCCGCAACGCTCGAATCAGCGCCTCTTCATCGAACACCGGCACATCCGCCATCCCCGCGACGAGCGGAGCGCCTTGGTTTACGACCGGCCCTTCCTTCGTGAGATACAAACTTTGGCACGATGGCAGGCTCCACAGATTTCGCGTCACTCCCGCCCGCCGCAGAGTTCCGGCGAGATAGGGAAATCCTCCGACTTTCGGTCGCCCCGCCATCGCCCGCTTCATTGCGGCTTCTAAAGTCTCGATCGCTTTGCTCATCCCTTCGATTCTCCTTTGTCGAAACTCCGTCCGATTGCAACGTGTTTGCGCCCGCCGACACGAAAGGTGTAACTTGTCCTCGGCTAAAAAATCAAACGAACTCCGAAATCCCCTCTCCGAGGCTCCACCATGAATCGTCGCGGCTTTCTCCATACGGCCGGTATTGTCTCCGCCGGCCTCGCATTCCCGAAAGCCGTCTAGGCTCCTCGCGAGCGGCGCCTCAGACGTCGACTCCCGCCGACTGGCGCACCTTCGAAGTCACAACCCGCGTCGAAATTCTCAAACCGTCTGGCCCGACCCGCATCTGGCTCCCGACGGCGCTAACCGCCGCAGCGCCATTTCAAAAGACGCTGGCAAACACATTTCACGCCGAAGGCGGCAAGGCGAAAATCACGGAAAGCAAACCCGATGCGCTCGGCATCATCGTCGCCGAATTTCCAGACGGCGCGCACCCCGTTCTCATCTCCACCAGCCGCATCTCCGTAAAAAACTACTCCGTCGATCTCTCCGCATCGGCGCCGGCGCATCATCGCGAAAAAGAAAATCGCGCCAAGCTCGATCATTTTCTCCGCCCCACAAAACTCATGCCCACCGATGGCATCGTGAAAACGACCGCCGACGAAATCACGACGAAAGCCGCGGCGAAAACTGACATTGAGAAAGCGCGCGCGATTTACGAGTGGATCGTCGAGAATACCGCGCGCAATCCAAAAACGCGCGGCTGCGGCACCGGCGACATCCGCTTCATGCTCGAAACTAAGGATCTCAGCGGCAAGTGCGCCGATCTCAACGCACTCTATGTCGGCCTCGCCCGCGCCGCCGGCGTTCCCGCGCGCGATGTCTACGGCATTCGCGTCGCTAAATCCGATCTCGGCTACAAAAGTCTCGGCGCTTCCACCGAAACCATCACCAAAGCGCAACACTGCCGCGCCGAAGTTTTTTTGACCGGCTACGGTTGGGTTCCCGTCGATCCCGCCGACGTACGCAAAGTTATTCTCGAAGAGCCGCCCGGCAATCGGCCTCTCAACGACGACATGGTGGAAAAGGCGCGTGCGCGTCTTTTCGGATCGTGGGAAATGAATTGGATGGCGTACAACTTCGCGCACGACGTCGATCTGCCCGGCTCGTCCGGCAAATCGCTCGGCTACCTGATGTATCCGCAAGCCGAGACAACCCAGGGCCGCCTCGACTGCCTCGACCCCGATAATTTCAAATACGAAATTACTTCGCGCGAAATCACCCGCGCCGCAACCTGATTTCGCCGCTCGATGTTTGACGCTTTGCTGACTCGCGGCACTGCGGCGATTACTTGCCGGTCTCTGGCAAATCTCGCTTCAATAACTCCAGGGCTCGTTCCGCGCGCTCGAGTGCTTGATATTCCTCGCTGCCGGGCTCCAATGGACTGAGCCGCCGTTGCTCGATCGCAACAACCGCTTTGTACACACTCTCCCGACGCTTCTCAGGATCCATCTCCGCGAGCGCAGCGATGTAATCGTCCTGCCACAAATACACGGCGCGATCCTCCGTGAGGGCGCACAAGATAGCGCCAAGCTATACGAAAAAATACGCAAATTCGGATAGGGTCAGTCTGATTGTGCCCGGCGAAAGATAAATGCCAAATAAATCGCCACGTAACGAAGTATGCCGCTAAATTCCGAGCGACTCGGGGAAGCGCGCCAGTTCATCGCGAGTCGTGTCGTTCGGAATCGAGCATCCTGGCGCAGCGATGTACTTCGCTCCAGCCTGCGATTTCGCTTCCGTCCACTGCGTTCGGATCTCTTCCGCTGTCAGTTTGCGGTAATCGATTTCATCCACCCCGCCAAATATCGGCTGCGAATATTTCTGTCGAACTTCCGAGATGGGAATCCCGCTCACCTTAACGGAGTACTGAAGAACAGGAGCGTGGAAATCCGTGAACTGATCGAGATACGGTCTCTCTAGATAATGCAGGTGGAGAACCGTCAGTTTGGTGTCGGCGAGCGCATCGAAAACGCGCTTGTCATAGGGTCGCGTGTATTTCTCATAGTCCTCGACGGATCCGAACTTGCTCTCCGCGTTGAAAACACTTACGAGTGCGCCCGACGCGCCGAGTTTTTTGCTCTTATGGATGTGATTGATTGTCGATTGCGTGATCGCATCCAGAGCGCTGTGCCATGCGTCCGGATTCTGCTTTTGAAACTCGTTCAAGCTCTTGAGTTGCTGATCCTCCACTTCCTCCGACTTCGGCTGGTTCGCAAATTGCGGCTGCGATTGGAACAAAATCATAGCGGTCATGTATGGGCCGTAGAGTGTGTCGATGAAGTATGCGTCGCCATTGAGCCCATCGCGTACGCGGCGCAGTGTCTCCAGTTGTTTTGGATAGGGAGAATGCAGAGGCTTCAGTTCATACCATTTGCCGGTCTTGGATTTTGGATATTCGAAGTCGTTCATCACCTTGACGATGTCCGTCTTGTACGTGCGATGAAGCTCGAGATGCGCTTCTGCCTCGAGCTGCGCCGTCGGCTTCACATAGTGGTAGTAGAACGTGTACGGAGGGCGATCGACTTCTTGGCCAAGCAACGCCTTATCGACCCGTTCTTTGTGGCTTAAGGCCGCAGACCCGCTTTTTCTCGCAAAAGCAGGTTTCGTCAGCGCCAGTCCCGCAACAGCCGCCGCACCGGAAAGAAAATCTCGCCGCTTCATCGTACGTTCTCCGTTTTTCATCGAGTTTCGAATCCCAAAGTGTCGAAACAATAGCGCAACCCGAGCGTTGCCGCACGAGCCGATTCTCGGCTCAATGCCGGAAACTGCTCGCGGCTAGTCCGCCCCGAGTTCGTTCAAGATTTCAGGCACGCTCTTGCTCTTCCAGAACCGGCTCAAATTCTCCACGGAAGTAAACGACCGCGATCGCATCCTGTCGATGTAAATCGCCCCTCGCAGATGATCGATCTCATGTTGCAGAATCCGCGCGTACCACCCGCTCGCGACCACAGACTTCTGCTCGCCGAACTCGTCCAGGTAATTCACGCGGACCTGCCGTGCCCTCGGCACCAGCGCGGAAAACCCGGCGAGACTCAAGCAACCTTCGAAGAATTCCACCGTCTCGTCCCCACGATCTCGATCTGCGGATTGATGATCACGTGAAACGGCACAGCCACGCGTTCTTTCTCCGCCAACTCCTCCGCCGAAACCGCCTTCAAATATTCTTCGCGATCTTCAATCACCGCCAACTGAAGCGGCATCCCAATTTGTGGCGCGGCCAGCCCCACCCCAGGCGCATCGTGCATCGTCTCGCGCATATCGCGAATCAGCCGCTGAATCTCTTCCCCCGTGATCTCCTCGCGCGTCAACGGTCGCGCCGTTCCGCGTAAAACCCCTTCGCCAACTTGAACGATTTTCAGTCGCATAGTGGATAACAATATCCCAAATCCACGCGATCAATCGCTATCCGGAGTCGTAGTGTCTGGGACGAAGCCATCTTCTCCAGCTTCATCCCCATTTACTCCCCCGGTCCCTTTTGTTAATTTGGATGTGCCGCAGTTCAACGCTCATCTCGCGCAACCAGCGGCTGCTCTGAGCTCGCAGGGCAGGAGACTTCGACGTGTCACTTCTCGATCCGCCCCCGGTTGTTAGCCACAAATCTCGTCCGCTGACTTTCACAATCGTTGCGCTCGTTCTCGTTGCTGCTGTCAGTCTTTGGTGGGCCTTCCGCTACTATCCCGAAAAACGCGCTGTGGTTCATTTCCTCGACGCGGTCGTTGCCGGCGATACGCAGAAAGCCTACGAACTCTGGAAGCCCAAGCCCAGCTATCGCATGGAAGATTTCATTGCCGACTGGGGCGACAAAGGCTATTTCGGCCCGGTGAAGAGCTACAAAATTCTCCGCGAAAAATCGCCGATAGGTTCGAACGCCGTCGAGGTCGCCGTGGCGTTGAGCCCCTTCAACCCGATGCCCAATCCCAACGACCCCGCCGAAAAAGAGCAGAGCCAAAAGACCCGCGTAATCGGCATCTGGGTCATCACCCACGACAAAAGCCTCACTTTTCCGCCATGATCGAGCAGTAGCACCGGCTCACACGCTCGCTGCATTTGCTTCACATTCGTGACCTGATTTCATCGCGAGGGATTTGATCGAGCAGAAAGAGAGATTGTTAAGAAAATCGGATTGTTCTAGTTTACTGCGGCTTCGGCTCTTCGACCTTCGGATCCGACGCCGTCCCCACTCCGCCCTGCCGGTCCGCCCCATGAATCACGCCATCGCCTTGCGTCAGAAACGACCGCTTACCCGTGCGTCCGTAAACCTGCGGTGTCGCAGCCAGCGCGTATTTTGCCGGCGCGCCCAGCGTGCTGTTGCTCTCCAGCACGTAGCGGAAGTTGTATCCGCTGCGCGCACCCGCCGCTAAATCGGGATCGAGCATTCCGGCCGCTTCCGTCGTTGGCGCGCCCTTAGCCGGCGCCGCCAGATTCGTCAGCGAATCCGGCAGTCGCGTGTACGTTCGTCGATACTGCTCGACAGCCGCCGCGATCGTTTTCAGCGATTCGATCGCCGCCTTCTCCGTATCGCCAATCTGCGCCGAATCCCACTCCACCGCCAGCGAAGGCAAATCCAGCAGCACCAGCCCCAGCGAAATCAATTTCCAATCGCCGTGTTCGCGCAACAGACCCATCTTTACGTGCAGCACGCTTTCCCCGGTGGAATCCGTCGCGTCGCGAATCTCCACCGGCAGCAGCGCCAGATTGTCATCGACATCCGCGCCGCCGATCTGCATCTCCGCCGTGCCCGCAGGAGTCTCGCAGCGCACCAGCGGCCGTCCTGCTGCGCCGGTGACCAGTGACGGTTTGCCCGGCTCATTCAGCAGCACGAAGCGCTTCATCAGCGCCACACGCGCACCCGCCGTCAGCGTGGCAAATGTCTCGGCATTGCGCGTCGTCAAATATTTTGTGAACCCCGTCTCATCCTGACGGCACGCCGCCGACAATGCCTGCCGCAACGCCAGACTCGGTCCGGTCAGTGGAGCCACAACACCGGGAGCAGTCGGCGCTGTGCCGATGTTGTTCACCTTCGAATCTGTTTCCTGCGCCGACACGGACGCGGATTGAACCACCGCAAGAAACGCAGCCAACGCCACGAATACAATTGTCTTTCTCAAAATCAAATTCCTACCCCTTCGCGCTGCTCAAAATCTGCGCCAAATCCCGCGTAAACTTCGACCGCGGCATCACTTCATCGCATCCCGCCGCCCGCGCCTGTTCCGCCAAATCCACTTGCACGTGCGACAAAAACCCCACCATCCGCACGCCGTTCTTCTCCGCACGCACCCGCTCGATCGCCGGGATCGCCCCGCTCCGCGCGTTCAAATCCACAATCACCAGCTTCGGCGAAGTCGCCACCAACTCCATCAACGAATCCGCCGTGGCCGCCACCTTGAATTGCAGCCCAAGCTGCTTCGCCGTCTCCAAAACTTTCATCTGAAAAAACAAATCGTCCATCAACCCGACAATCTCCGCCATCCGCCCTCCCAACGACCCAGTTCCAAATCCTTCGACACCCGATCTACCGAAACGCGACTACAATCTTCTCTATCCGGAGGCCGTCGATGCAACCCAGTCCGTCCACCACTCTTCGTCCCGCAATCTCGCTTATGGAAAAGACGCCGCAAGTCCTCGAAACGATGCTTGGTGGTGTCGCACCCGACGTCGCGCGTTGGAAGCCCGCGCCCGATCGCTGGTCGATCTCCGAAGTCCTCTCTCATCTCGCGGACTGCGAAGATTGCCTCGCCGAGCGCGTTCGCCGCTTCGTTCTCGAAGACACGCCGCCGCTAAAGGAATACGAACCTCCCGCCGAAGGTTTCTCCGCGGGCACGCCTCAAGAACACCTGTCGCGTTTCGCTCACACGAGGCGCGAGCTCGTCCAGTTTCTGCGAACGCTCCCGCCCGACATCGGCGCCCGCACAGCCCAACATTCCAAGCTCGGCCTCGTCACGCTTGAACAAATGCTCAATGAGTGGGCCTCCCACGACCTCGGCCACATCCGCCAAATCGCCGAACTCTACCGCGCCGGCGCGTTCCATCCCAACGCAGGCCCCTTCGCCGCTTACCAAACACTTCATCCTTAACCTATGCGCCCAGTGCCAAAAAAACAAAAGGCGCGGAATCCTCCGCGCCCTCAAATCTCTGAATCGTCGTTGCTTGGCTACCGCGTATTCAGTGCCCGCTGCCCGGGCTATGCGCCCCCACCGTATCATCCGGCACCGCGCCCTTCCGCCCCTTCACCCGGTCATACACCGAAACCTGGCTCACCGATCCCAGCGCTTCGTTGTAAAACGTCGGCACTCCCAGCGCCGTCCGCAACTCCTCATTGAACTTCCGCAAATTCTGCAAGTGCGTCGCCAGCGCCGGCAGCTTTACGCCTTCATCCGTCAGCAAAAATTTCTGATAGCCCGCATCCCAAAGCCGCGAGAACTGCCCCTTCACCATGATCGTCGGCAAAATGGTCAGCTGATAATTCTCATCGGAGCCCTTGCGAAACTCCGCGCCGCACCCATATTTTTCCACGCGCACAACTCCGC
The DNA here is from genome assembly GCA_963850795.1 of uncultured Acidobacteriota bacterium. Lineage (GTDB taxonomy): Bacteria > Acidobacteriota > Terriglobia > Acidiferrales > UBA7541 > Acidiferrum. The sequence continues at coordinate 781,102 of CAWKNS010000021.1, forward strand.
GCGTGCTCCCGACGCTGAATCCCAGCGCCGCCAATCCCTCAATCGCCTTCGGTGCAAACCGCTCGTCAACATTCCACATAGGGCCACTAGGTTAAATGAACCGTCCCTCGTAGTAAAGAGAACGCGCGGCTGGATTCACCATGCTTGGCAAAACCCGCGATTAGAATTTTCTTTTCTGGAAACGCTTCGACTCGGTGCCTCGACACCCAGCGGCACTCGGTTTGCCTGGTTGCATCTTCGCTAGTCTCGGTCTTCCGCGTCCGTCATTTCCTCTCGCATCGCCAGGTAATACCTGACCATGAATTTCGACACCTTCTCCGGGTTGTCGCCCAGATCTGTTAAAGCTTTTTGTAGCGCTTTCGAATGATGAAACGCGATCGACAACAATCCTCCAACTGCCTTGTCAGGTCCGTGAGACATGACATCTCCTCAAGTCTAGACTCGCTGCTCCTTCAACCGTAGTGAGGCCGACGAACGGATGCAATACGGCCTTAGGTCCGTTGAGCTGGGTGTAGTCCTGTATGCTTCGGTACGCATTTCGACAAAGTGGCGCGCATGGTGGCAATATCCGCCGCGTCGCTGCTAACGCAACGGCCCCACCACAAGTCTAACGGGACGCATTCTCACGGGCTGCACTCACCGATCCGAGAAGTGGAGATGAGGAGGAGCAAATGCCCAGTTTTCTCAAGTTCATCGTTCTTGCGTTGGCTCTGAACATAGCGTCAACCCCCGTCGTCGCACAAAACACAAAAAATCTCTATCCGGCGATGGCTCCCCTCGATCAATACCTGATCGCTGATGAAAAAGCCGAAGTCGTGTTTGCCCGTAGTGCCGCACCCGCTTCCATCTCCGACAGCGCCGAAGTCATGGTGCTGCAACGCGATGGATACAAAACTGTGGTCAACGGTACGAATGGTTTTGTCTGCCTCGTCGAGCGCTCCTGGGGACAGGGCACCGATGAAGCCGAGTTCTGGAATCCAAAGATGCGCGCGCCCCACTGCTTCAATGCCCAGGCCGCCAAAAGCTTTGCGCAAATTTATCTAATGAAAACCAAGCTTGTGCTGGCCGGAAAATCGAAAGCTGAAATCGCGAACGCGATCGCAACCGCACTCGATCAGAAGCAGTTGCCCGCGCTGGAACCTGGAGCCATGGCGTACATGATGTCCAAGCAGCAGTATCTAAACGATCAGGGCAAGGCTTGGCACTCTCACACGATGTTTTTCTCTCCCGGCGATATGACCAAGAGTTGGGCGGCCGATGATCCCAACTCACCCGTCATGATGGTGAACGACCCGCAAGAGCGCGTGACGATTCTATTGGTCTTGGCAGATAAGTGGTCCGACGGCACGGCGTCATCGTCGCAACCGCATTGACGCGCTATTTTCGGCCGATTACCGGTTGCGCCCTGGTCGAATTTAAACGAATCGTAACAATCGACCCATATGCCTCGAAATAAGCGATTTTTCCTTACTTTTTTCACAGCACCCGTCTCGATTTGCCCACGTTCCCTGTGATATATCTCTGCCCAACCGAAACATCCGACGGAGATAAAGGGGCTGGTTCAGAAAATGCACAAGTGCATTCGTTCGCTCGTGGTGTTTCTCGGCAGTTTCGTCTTACTGATATTGTCAGTAGCTCTCCCATCCTCCGCGCAGCAAACTCTCGGCGCGATCAACGGCACGGTTTCCGATAGCACCGGCGCCGTCCTAAGCAAAGTCGAAGTAAAAATCCGCAACCTCGACACCAATCTCGAGGTCGTCGCCTCCACCAAAGACGACGGCTCCTATCTCGTCAATGCGCTGCCGATCGGTCCTTACTCCGTTTCCTTCGCCCGCGATGGATTCAAGACCGAGGTGCATAATCAAATCACTGTCGTCGGCGGCGTCACTGCGACCATCAACGGCTCGCTCCAGCCCGGCGAAGTCACCACCAGCATCACCGTCGAAGGTACGCCTCTCCTGAATCAAACCGACACGACCAACGGTTACACGCTCGGCACCGAACTCATCGAGAGCACCCCGCTCGGCACCGGCAGCTTCACGCAACTCGCGCTCCTGAGCCCCGGCGTCAACGCCGACTTCCTTACCGGCTCTGGCACCAACGCCGGCATGGGCAATCAAAATATCTTCGCCAACGGTCAGCGCGACACCAGCAATAGCTTCGTCGTCAACGGCGTGCAGACCAACAATCTCTTCAACGGCAAATCGTCCAGCGGCGTCGCCGACAATCGTGCTGTTCTCAACACCGGCCAAAACACCAACGGCTCTCCCGGCGGCGAAATCCAGACCAGCACTTCTGTCTACAGTGCGATCGGCCAGGCCATGCCCGCGCCTCCGCAGGAAACGATGGAAGAAATGCGCGTCAACACGTCGATGTACGACGCATCCGAGGGCTCCTATAGCGGCGCACACATCACGCTGCAAACGCGCACCGGCACGAACCAGTATCACGGCCAGGCCTACGAATATCACCAGACCGACGCCTGGAACGCCTCTCCCTTCTTTTTCAATCAGGACAACACGCTCCGCAGCCTCGGCAAAACTGTTCCTGAACTCAAGCGCAACAGCTTCGGCGTGACCTTCGGCGGCCCGATCAAGAAAGACAAGCTCTTCTTCTTCGCTTCCTATCAAGGCCAGCGCGTTTCCGATGAAGACAGCTCAATTTCCGAAGCCAACGTCCTTCCCGGCCTGAGCGACACCAATCGCGATGCCGCAAGCCTCGCCACTCTCGCCAACGCTGCATTCGGCACCACTCTCACCGCTGCCGATATCAACCCTAACGCTCTGAAAATCATGAACCTCAAGCTGCCCAACGGGCAGTTCTTCATCCCTTCTGAAAACAATCTCAACAGCGATCTCGGCTACAACTCGCTCACCTTCGGTCCCAAGACCACCTTCAAAGCCGACCAGGTTAACGGAAATATCGACTACAACGTCAGCGGCCGCGATCGCCTCAGCGGCAAGTATTATTTCCAGAACGATCCGACCTTCGCGCCGTTCGCCATCAGCCAGGTCGGCAACTTCCCGCAGCAGCTCTCCGCCGGCTCGCACCTGCTCTCGATTCAAAACACCACGACGGTTTCTCCGAACGCCGTTTGGACCCAAGGCTTTGGCTTCATCCGCGAAAAAGCGTTCGCGCATACCATCGACGGCTACACCAACAGCGACTACGGCCTCAACATTTTCGGCCTGAGCAATGTCCCCGGCATCACCATCGGTCAAGCCAACCCGAATACCGGCTCCGGCCTCGCCATCGGTCCCTCCAACAACTTCGCCAACGCCGGCATGTTCCAGAACACCTTTGAAGGTTCCACTAAATATTCCTGGACCGTTGGCCGTCACACGATCGTCGGCGGCGTGCAGATCGATCACAGCCAGCTCAACATCATCAACAAAAACAGCCAGCAGGGCTTGCTCGACTTCGACACCTTCGCCGATTTCCTGCAAGGCAATCTCTGCAATCCCAGTACGTTCTGCGGTGAAAACGGCTCCTCTGTTTTCGTCAGCGGCTCGACCAATCGTTACTACCGTTCGAATCAGGTTGGCGCCTTTGGCCAGGACACTTTCCGCCTCAAGTCGAATCTCACGGTCATTGCCGGTCTGCGTTGGGACTGGAACGGTCCGCTCGTCGAGAAAAACGGGCTGCTCACGAATTTCTATCCCAAGGACTACAGCTACGACTTCGCTTCCGACACGATCACCAACATCGGCATCGTCGTCGCCGGCAACAATAAGGAATTTCCGACCAAGGGCGTGAGCGACTCCACGCTCACCGGCCGCCAGTGGGGCTTCGCTCCCCGCATCGGCGTCGCTTGGACCCCCGGCTTCCTCCACAACGTCGTCGTTCGCGCCGGATTCGGCTTGTACTACGACCGCGGCGAATATTTCGCCGAACTCTCCCAGAGCGCCGGCGGCGGCATCGGCGGCCCGTTCGGCGTCACCGTTCAGCAGCCCTTCTCCCAGCCGTTCTACAGCCCACCCGGCGCCAGCTTCGCAACGCCTTTCGGCACCACTCCGCCGCCCGCGCCTCCGAAGAATCTTTCCGGCGTCGCCTCGCTCATTCCCAACATTTCTCAGCTCATCGACAACACCACGCCCTACTGCACCGCCAACGGCATCTCGTTCTGCAGCCCGCTGATCTTCGCGGGCTATGATCCAACCAACAAGCTGCCCTACTCGGAAAACTACACGCTCAACCTGCAATGGCAACCCCGTAACGACCTCGTGCTCTCTCTCTCCTTCGTCGGCAATCACGGCGTCCACGAAGTGATCCCAGTTCCGTTCAATCAGTCCAACATCGCCACGCCTTCGAATCCCATCAATGGCCAGATCTACTCCTACGGCTATACGGTCCCCGGCGTCGCCGCTGAAAACGTCTCGACGCTCGTTGAAGGCTTCGGCAGCGGCAACACCGCGCTCCGCGTCCCCTTCATCGGTTTCGATCCCAACTCCCAATACGCCAAGGCCGCGGGCCAATCCAATTACGACGCGCTGCAATTCAACGTCACCAAGCGCTACAGCCACGGCCTCACGCTCTCTGGCTCCTACACTTGGTCGCACAGCATGGACGAAGAGAGCGGCGAGCAGCTCTTCTACAATGGCGACAACCCCGATAATCTCCGCAGCGGCTACGGCAATTCCGACTTCGACCGCCGTCACGTTTTCATGATTCAGTACACCTACGAATTCCCCAAGCTCGCCATGCTTCACGGCTGGGCCGATAAAATCGTCAACGGTTGGGGCACCAGCGGCCTCATCTCCGCCGAAAGTGGCCAGCCCTACAGCGTCATCGATTTCAGCGGCGGTATCGCCAGCCAGTTCTACGGCGGCGGCAACGACTTCATCACCAACCCGCTCGTTCCCATCGGCGGCGTTGGCAGTACAACGGGCGCGAAAGCCGTCCTGCAAGGCACGCTCGGCGTTAATCCCGGCAACCCGGTGCTCAACAGCGCCGCATTCGGTATCCCGCTGTTGCAACCCGGACAAAACGGTGTCCCACCCTGCGACAGTTCGAGCGGCACGCTCGTTTGCGACGTTTACGAAACCAACTTCGGCCCCGCGAGCCGCAATATTTTCGTGAGCCCCTTCCAGTCCCGCGTGGACATGGGCATCTTCAAAAACTTCAAAATCAACGAGCGCTTCAATCTCAAATTCGACGTCCAGGCGTTCAACATCTTCAATCACCCCAGTTTCGACACGCCCAACAACAACGTCGAGTTCAACCCATTCTTCGAAAATCCACCGCAGTACACCAAGCCGTTCCCCGTGGACGGCCAAACCAACTGCGCCCCTCCCGACGCCTATGTCTGCGCCCCATCCGGCAAACTCGGCGTCATCCAACACACCATCGGAAGCCCCCGCTTCCTCCAAATGGCCCTGCATCTAACCTTCTAGCTCACACAAAAAAAAAGGCGGCGAGGCCGAAAAGCCTCGCCGCCAAAATCTCAACCCACTGAATCTTTTAAATCTGCCCCGCCTGCTCCGCAAAGCTCATCTGCAACCGACCATCGATCTGCACTCCGACGTACCGCGCGCAAGCTGCCATTTCCCGCTCTGCCCAAGCCGCGCAAGCCGCCTGCGTCTTGCCAATCGCGCCAACCAACTGCACCGCGCGATAGTAAGCCTTCACCAGCGTCACTCCGCCGGCGCCGCCCGGCGTCATGCTGTGCATATCCGCCAGCGCCGCAAAGTCTCGCCCAGTGATCTCCTCGCCCGCAAGGCGTGCCGCCGTCCGCACTTCCTCGGACACCGGTAGTTCCGCCGTCCGCAACAGAATCCCGCGGCAGTACAGCACCCCGAATCGGATCAGGGCCACCAGCGAGAACGCGAGTATGAATCCTGAGACCATCAGCTCCCTAGAAACTTTCTGCCTTCCTTCACGTGCAACTTTACGTGTCGCGACTTGCTGTGCAAATAGCCAGGTCGTACTACCCGAACTGGCACTTCCGGTGTCCCTTCGTACAGGCACAACTCCAGGCAAGAGCAGGTATCGGTCAGTAACATATTGCGGATATAACAGAACCTCGAACGCAATTCGCGGGAACAATCCAACAAACTCAGCCTTCTTTCGCCACCGTCTCGATCACCCGCGACACCACCGCGCTCTTCCCGCCGCGCTTCGCTTCATACATAAACTCGTCCGCGCGCTTAATCATCTCTTCCGTGGAATCCAATGCCACCGGGAACGTCACCACCCCAAAACTGAACGTCACCGGCCATCCCTTCGGCCCAATCGCCGAATTCAGGTTCTGTCTCAATTTCCCCACGATCACTCCGGCGCTCGCTTCATCCGTCTCCGGCAGCAAAATCGCAAACTCATCCCCGCCCAGCCGCGCCGCCATGTCCGTCGATCGCACCGACGTCTCCAGCGTCATCCCGATCATCTTCAGCAACTCATCTCCCGTCGCGTGCCCAAAGTGATCGTTCAAATATTTGAAATTGTCCACGTCTATATAAACCAGTGTCACCGGCCGCCCGTATCTCCGCGAACGCTTTCCTTCCAGCGTCAGCGCTTGATAAAACATCCGCCGGTTCGGGATCCCCGTCAGAAAATCCACGCGAGACAAATTCTTCTCGCTCTCCAGCGCCGCCTGCAGCTTCCCCTCGCTCACCTTCAGCGCTTCTTCCGTCATGATCTGCGCCGTCACGTCGTGCGCGTGGCCCAGCACATACGGATCCGCGCCAAAATCCGCAACCACGCGATTCGAATACGACCACACCACTTCTTCGCCTTCCGTCGTCTGCATCCGCATCAATCCACTATGCGAATTCCATTCCGCGATCGCCGTCAAATACCATTCCAGCTTCGAACCGAAATCCGGCGCCACCAGCTCGCTCAAATTCTTCCCGCGCATTTCATCAATCGTATAGCCCAGTGCGTTCGCCGCCGCCTCGTTCACCGCCAGCAAAAATCCCTTCAAATCGTGCACGAACATCAGCCCGCCGCTCTTCTCCACCAAATTCCGGTAGCGCACTTCGCTCTCGCGCATTGCGCTTAGCATGCGATTCCGCTCGCTCACGTCGCGAAACACCACCACGCCGCCATTCACCACGCCATACTGCACCAGCGGTGAACTCGTGTACTCCACCGTCGCCAGCGTCCCGTCTTTCTTCCGCAGCCAATCGTTCACATCTTTCGACGCCAATCCACGCGGGCTCACCGACGTCAGCGCGCAATTTTCATTCGTACATTTGCTGTCCTCGCCCCCGCGATGCAGCAGTCCGTGAGCGCTTAGCCCCACAACATCTTCCGACCTGTAACCCAGCAGTTGTTCTCCCACCGGATTGACGTAAACCAGGCACCCATTCCGATCGACCTGCAACAGACCCTCGCCCATCGTGTTCAGCGTCGCCGTCATCTTCAGGTGCTCTTGCAACAAACGAAACGCCGACGTTTCCCGCTGCCGCGTGCTGCGATAAAAAAACGCAAAAACCAATGCCAGCACACCGACCTGCATCAACCCTGCCGAGAACAACACTCGCTTCCGTTTTCCCGCGCTCGCCACAAAAATCTCTTGCGCCCCATTCACGCGGTCCACTTCATATCGCTGCATCGACATCGCTGCTTCGTTCAACTTTTTCGCTGCATTCGTTTCGCCGCTCATTTTCACTGCCGCTGTCGTCGCTGTCGGCGGCACATCCGAGTTCCTCTGGGCTTCGACCGCCGCCGACAGCTCCGCCATCCTCACCCGCGCGTACAATCGCAGCGCCTCCGCCCGGTCCCTCTGCGCCGGGTCGAAGCTCGTCATTGCTTCCAGTCTGTCCAGTGCGTGGGTAACTTTGGTCTCGGCTGTTCCGTATTCTCGCCGTTCCTCTTCGTCCCCACCGCGCAGATACGCGTCCTTGCGCGCCTCCGCATCATCGATGTCCGCCACGATCTCCTGCACGGTCAGCGACGTGGCCAGTCCTTTCGAAATTTCTCCCTGAGCTCGCCTGAATTGCTGGCTATTCCCGCGCACCATGAACACCGCGGCCACCAGTGACCCCGCCGCAAGCAGGAATCCCACGAGAAATCGGAGCTGGAATTTACGTTTCACCGGTGAAAGGAGGACCCTCCCACCCCCGCTAATACACTCATTTTTATAGTGGTTTGCCCAAAGAATGCGTTTTCCCGCACGACACCCCGTAACCGCCGCTTTTCTAAGGCTTTGTAAGGTTGGTGCTGTATGCGTAGCGCCGAAACCAAACGCAATATCGAGCAAAGAGGGAATTGCAGTGTCGAATCAACAAACGATCGCGCCGTCGAACAAACGCAAATAATGCCGTCATCCTGAGCGAAGCGAAGGATCTCACCCCTCAGCCCCTCCGCTATCGGTGAACCGCTGCCCCTCGTCATCGGTTTCGCCTTTTGAATTTCTTTCGCCCCCACTCCGCACACGCTCGCGCGCCCTCATATCACCATGTGCAAAATTCCCGCGGCCACTTTTCCACCGCCTGCTTCCTGAACTAAGCACCACTCCTCAAATCCCACCCGAAACACGTCGCGAATCATGTAGGGGCGCAGCACGCTGCGCCCCATGTCCGCACGATCACAAAATCTTGCGCTCTCCCAACTGCCCTGAACTGAAATCGAAGCGCCAACCAAGCCAGTCGTTCCGACCGCAGCGAGCCGACGCTTTTTCTTCGCGTTCGCTTCTGTTTGCTCTGAGCTTCGAAGGGAGCGAACGCGTCGGCTCGGCGAAGAGCAGGAACCCCGGCTTGACCTCAGCCTCGCTACCAAATGATGTGACGGCCTCGTCCTATCTCACTGCCTCCGAAAAATCTTCGAGATCGCCAACTCCGCCTCGTCTTGTATCCCTGCCAGCCTCATCGCAATCCCCGTCACCCGCCCCACAATCTCCGCATCCCCCGGAAACGCAAATCTCCGCGTCGTACAAGGCGAGAGCGGATGCGGCAGCAGCGCCAGCTCATTCCCCTGCACTTCGCACCATCCGCACGCATACCCATTCCTCAACTCCAGAAAATAAATCGGACGGTCGAACTCCGTGCGCCAGCGCGACGGCTGAATCCGCCGCATGCGCGGATCGATCTGCACAAAGGAACCCGGCCGCAGCAGCGGATACAACGTGTAATCGTGCATCCCGATAAATCCGTAGCTGTTCTGCCGCAACTGCAAATGCCGCAGCACTCCGAACGGAACGTCGCTCCACTGCCTCACCATCCGCGAAAAAAGATTCGTCCCGTTCAAATCCACGCCTTCGTTGAATTGAATCGGCACCGTCATATCCGCATCGATTTCGTTTTCTTCCGGCGCCATCAGGTAGGTCGTTCGCGACGCAACTTCAAATTGCCGCGTGCTCACGTGTCCAAGGTCCACGCCATACAGCGTCAGCAATTCAGAAAATCCCACGTGGTAAATGACACTGAGGGTGACGAGCTTGTGGATGCTGGGTATGGAGTCGGTATTCTCGAGCTTCGTCAGCCACGCGTTGGAAATGTAGAACTCCTCATTTCCTTCCGCCTCGGCTATGCCCTGACTCTTTTCTTCCACTTCGCGGGTTGTTATTCCCGATCGTACGCGGAACTCTCTCAACCGATCGCCAGATTGCACGCACACCCCTGAGTAGGACAAGTCTCTCTGGGTCGAGCGCAGAGTTTGGGGTCCCCTGGCGAAACATTACCGAACGCGTCCCACAATGGAACTAAGCGACTTCGTTTTGCTTCGCTCTAGAAGCAAGCCGCACCAATTTTCCACAATTCTCACCGCTTCCTCATACTCGGCTCACGATATCTGTGGCCTTTTTTGTCGCTCTTCTTCGCAGATATCAGTAGTCGCACGTCCTGCATGTTTCAGGCTTTAGCTCGTGTTAAGCCGCGCGCGCCTCATCACGAGCGAATTGAAAAATGTCGTTATTAGTTATCTATAAGAACGAATACAGGAAACTCCGTATGCGCTGAACGGGTCCGTTACTCCTCTTGGTAACTCCTGCAACCAGAACCTGCAGGATTCGCAGTTTTGGTTCGGGTCCGTGGTTATGGTGTCGGTCTCTCTCGCTCGCTTAGCGGGTCGGAGCTTTAGCTCCGGTCGTTTCCAGCTACGGTCTTTTGTTTGTGGGTCGGAGCTTCAGCTCCGACATTCAGCCAGGAATGAAAGGGGCTTCAGCCCCTGAAGTATCGAAGCAATACGCGCAAATCCAGTTTCGCCTAGGACACCAATGACCCCTCGCGCCACCGCCACCGACACAGCCGTTACCAACCGCCGCCGCAGCCGGCGCGTCTACCTCAAACTCCGCGTCGTCGCCCGTTTCCATCTCCTCGAACGCGAGTGGATCGTTGACGCAGAAACCCGCGTCGTCAACGCCCACGGCGGCACGATTCAACTTTCCATCGCCCCGATGGCCGCCGGCGACATCATCACCCTCACCAACCCCGAAACCAGCCAATCCGAATCCTGCCGCGTCGTCCGCATTGAATCCCTCACCGAACAAGGCTTCGAACTCTCTTTCGCCTTCGACCGTCCCTCCCCCAACTTCTGGCCCGTCGCCCTCCCTCCCACCGATTGGCTCGAATCCCTCATCGACCACTGACCCATCGCTCGACCAACATTTTGGAGTGCGGCGCTTCAGCGCCGCCCTTACGGTCGCAACCTACACGCAGAACGATTCGCTCAGCCTCCCCACCCCCGCCCCAACTCACTCGCCCCGACAAGTCCTCGCTCTCCAAATACCCAACCAATATTTTGGTGTGCTGCGTCTCGACGCCGCTTTTACATTCATCCCAAGCTCGCCAAACGCTCGCGCAGCCTCTCACTCTGCTTTCAGCAGCGTTGAAGAAACCCACACAATGTTCTCTAATCTCCCGCGTCTCACAAATCAGGAGGACTCATGCTCGGCCTCGCCAACGATCTCCGCCTCACCCTCCGCCGCTTCCGGCAAAATCCCACCTTCACTCTCGCCATCGTCTTGACCCTCGCCCTCGGCATCGGCGCCACCACCGCAATCTTCTCCCTCGTCGAAGGCGTCCTCCTCCGTCCGCTCCCCTTCAAAGATCCCGATCGCCTCGTACTGTTGGGCGAACACCTCGGCGGCCGCCCCGGCATGTCCGTCCGTGCGCGTCGAAATCGCAACCTACACCGGCTCGACGCAGGCATTTTCTTCTCTCGGCGGTTACATCACCGCATCGTTCGAACTTTCCGGCAATCAGCGCCCCGAAGAAATCGACGCCGCACGCCTTAATTCCGCGACGTTTGCCACTCTCGGCGTTCAGCCCGTTGTCGGCCGCGTCTTCACTTCCGAAGAAGAAAATGCCCGTCAGCAGCTCGCCGTCATCAGCTATTCCTTATGGACCAACCGCTTTCACCGCGATCCCGGGTGATCGGCGCCAGCCTTGTCCTCGACCGCAAGCCCTACCAGGTCATCGGCGTGATGCCGCGCGATTTCGAATTTCCCTTGTCGCTCGGCACTCTCGCCGGGACACAAGTTGGGTGCCCTTGAGCCTCACTCCCGACGAACTCTCCGAAGAAAACTCTGGCTTCTTCGGCTACCACATGTCGCTCGTCTCAAAGACGGCGCAAGCGTTCATCAGGGCGCGGAAGACGCGACCGCGTCGCGCACCAGATCATGAGCGAGCTTCCTCCCAGCCATGTCCGCGATCCACATCAGGGCGACGTCGAGGCCGCTCCGCGAAACTGTCATCGCCGATGTCGGCCAATCTTGCGCACGCTCTTCATGGCCGCAATCGATTGCGTTGTTGGTCGCCTGCGTGAATGTTTCCGGCCTGCTCTGGTCCGCGCCATCCGTGAACGCCGCGAATATCGCGGTTCGTGTCGCCATCGGCGCCAGCTCCAATCGCATCATCCGTGAGTCCGTGGTCGAAGGAATGCTCTTGAGTGTGCTGGCGGGCTGCTCGGTTTGGCGCTCGCCGCGATCGCGATCCGACGTAGCTCTTCACTTCTTGCCGGCCTCGCTCCCGCGCATCAACTCCGTCTCGATCGATCCGCTCGTCGCCGGTTTCGCACTTCTCGTCGCCATCGCAACTGGCGTTCTTGTGCAGTCTCGCCCCTGCGTTCGCTGCCTTGCGCACCAATCTGATCGCCAGCTCTCAAAGAGGGCGCTCAAGCCGGCAGTGCGAGCCACACGTGGCTGCGCTCCGCCTTGGTCGTAAGCGAGGTCGCCATCGCTCTCGTGCTCCTCACCGTGTCCGGAATGTTCCTGCGCAGCCTGCAAAAAATGCTCGCTGTAAATCCCGGTTTCCGCACCGATCACGCTCTCGTCGCCCAATATCAACTTCCTCTCCAGCAATATCCGACCAGCGCTTCCGTCGCTACTTTCAACCACGCCGTGGTCGAGCAGCTCTCCAGCAAGCCAGGTGTCAGCGCGGTCGCGCTCAGCAACGCCGTTGCCGTCTCCGACTCTTTCCCGCAGTCGGCCTACACCGTCGAAGGCGTGTCCGCCGAGCAATGGAAATTGAAATTCGCAGCGTTCACCACCGTCTATGGAGACTACTTCGACTCGATGGGCATTCCCCTGATCGATGGCCGAACTTTCGACATGCACGACGATGCCAACGCTCCGCTCGTTGTGATCATGAACCAGACCATGGCCCGCGATTGCTGGCCTGGACAAAGCTCCGCTCGGCAAGCGCATGCATATTGGAAATCCGCGCAGCCCCTACCCATGGGCCACTGTCGTCGGCGTCGTCGCCGACACGAAAATTCCTCGCGATCAGCCCAGCACCGACCAGTGGTACATCCCGATGGATCAGCCCGCCACTCTCTTTCGTTCGGGAACCGGAACTCCCGGCAATCTCAGCGGACCCTGAACGGCTACATCACCATGCGTTCGGCGCTCGACCCGGAGCACATGATCCAGACGCTGCGCTCCACCGTCGCGCGAGATCGATCCGCTCTTGGCCCTGCAAAACGTCCGCCCGCTCGACGACGCGATCTCCGAAGTCGAAGCGCCGCGCCACTTCAACACGAATCTGATCACTGCTTTCGCTGCAGGCGCGTTGCTGCTCGCCGATCACCGGCATCTACGCGGTCATGGCCTTCTCTGTGTCCCAGCGCAATCGAGAGATCGCCATCCGCATGACACTCGGCGCCCAGCGCACCAGCATCGCGCAAATGGTGCTCCTCTCCGGCGGCAAACTCGCCCTTCTCGGATGCGCCCTCGGCGTCGCTGCCTCGCTGGCCGTCTCCCGCTTGATCGCCTCCTTCCTCTTCGGCGTTAGCGCCACCGACCCCTTCGCCTACTCCGCCGCCGTCCTCATCATGCTGCTCCTGGCCTTGCTAGCCTCAGCCCTCCCCGCCATCCGCGCCGCCAGCACCGACCCCATCAAACCCCTCCGCTCATAGCCTGAGAACCTGAGGGGCGATTCACGCGCTAATTCTTGTAGCGCGCCACCCTGTAGCCGCGATCGCTTCCCAGATCGCGGGGTTTAGATGCCACACGACCCACCCCAATCCGAATCACCCCCTCTCGCCCTGAGTTCTTGTAGGGGCGTCCTTGCCCCGCCCACGCACACTTCAAGCAGCTGCTCCATCAGCACATCAAAAATACCCCCGCCCCACCTCCAAGCATCCTAGCAATGAGCAAATTCAACAGCTTCCGGGTCCTCACGAATTTCGCATAAGTACTTGACAAGTAGCCATTTATGTGCTATACATCTCCCAGCGTGAATCGACGGACCGCCGCCGCAACCCTCCAAAAGTCGGCGCAACCCCACGCTCACCTCGAATTTCGCGTAACTCCCTTAGAATCACATTCTTGCATCATCGTTTCGTCGCAACTGCTTTATAATCACATCCTTACGCAAAAAGGGCGGGGGGGGACCCCATCTTGACCTCCTCGACCCCAAAGCCGCAGCCCACTGCCGCGATCGGGAAATCCGTCCTCGACTGCATCGGCAACACCCCCTTGCTGCGTCTCGAACGCATCTCCAAAGACTTCCCAAACGTCGAATTCGCCGCGAAAGCCGAATGGTTTAACCCCGGCGGCTCCGTCAAAGACCGCCCTGCTCTCAGCATGATCCAGGCCGGCCTGAAATCCGGCGCTCTCACTCCCGGCAAAACCATCATCGACGCCACCAGCGGCAACACCGGCATCGCCTACGCCATGATCGCCGCCGCGCTTGGCTACCCTGTAAGACTCGCTCTACCCGACAGCGCTTCTCACGAACGCAAGCGCATCCTCGCCGCGTTCGGCGCTGACCTCGTCATCACTCCCGGCGACGAGGCCACTGACGGCGCCATCCGCAAAGTCCACGAAATCGTCGCTGCCGATCCGGAAAAATATTTTTATCCCGATCAGTACAGCAACCCCGCCAACTGGCAAGCCCACTACCACGGCACCGCAAACGAAATCTGGAACCAGACCGAAGGCCGCATCACTCATTTCGTCGCGGGCCTCGGCACGAGCGGCACTTTCGTCGGCACCACGCGCCGCCTGCGCGAACTCAATCCAAAAATTCGCTGCATCAGTCTTCAGCCCGATGGCCCATTTCACGGCCTCGAAGGTTGGAAGCACATGGAGACTGCGCTCGTCCCTTCCATCTACGACGCCACGCTCGCCGATAAAAATCTCGAAGTCAGCACCGAAGATTCCTACAAACTGGTGAAGCGTATCGCCCGCGAAGAAGGCCTGCTGGTAAGTCCAAGCGCCGCCGCCGCCCTCGCCGGCTGCATGAAAGTCGCGAAATCCATTACCCGCGATGAACACGCGGTCATCGTTACGGTTTTCGCCGATTCCGCGTCAAAATATCTCAGCGAACGCTTCTGGGATGAACACGAGTGATGAGCAAAGTTCGGGTGACCACAGCGACGCGAGCGAATTCAGACATGAGCGAGCAGATATGAGCGACGTACCGATTCTCCAGTTGAGCCAGGATCTCTCGAATAAGATCGGCGCCCATGGCGCCGAAACCTACCCGCACGAATGTTGCGGCGCACTTCTCGGCCGCGATCTCGACGCGCCAGCGAGGCGCGGCTCTCCCGTCACGCGAAGTCACCGCGCTTTTCCCGCTCGTGAATCGCCGCGACGACTCGCCCCGCAACCGCTTCTCCGTCACGTCCGAAGACGTTCGCGACGCCGAAAAAGCCGCTCGCGAAAAGGGGATCGATGTCGTCGGCTGGTATCACTCGCATCCCGATCATCCAGCCAAGCCCAGCCAATTCGATCAAGACCACGCATGGCCTTGGTACAGCTACATCATCGTCAGCGTCGCCAACGGCCGCCCCGAAAAAATGACGAGTTGGCGCCTCGCCGACGACCGCACCCAATTCACCCCCGAAAATTTGCAGATCGCAGGCAAAGACGCAGCCCAATCCGCGCCATGAAAAATATTCACGGGGGCACGACTTCAGTCGTGCCGTAAGCGATGAGAACAAAGCGGGAGGGCACGACTTCGGTCGTGCCATAAAACGAAACGAGAAAGCGGCTTTAGCCGCTGAGGGAAATGTAAAAGTTTTGAGACCTGCTCGCGAGCAACCCTCGCGAACTGGCAACCAACCGCAACTTTGACTTAGAATCACAACTCCGATTGGAGCGTAACAAATGGCAGTGAAAGTCATGATTCCGACCCCGCTCAGGGTTTACACCGGCAAGCGCGACTCCACCGAAGTCAGCGCCTCAACCGTCGGCGAAGCACTTAGCGGACTCACAACGCAGTTCGGCGATTTGAAGAAACACCTCTTCACCGAGGACGGCAAACTCCGCAGCTTCGTCAATGTTTACCTCAACGACGAAGACATCCGTTACCTCGCAAAGGACGCCACTCCCACTAAAGACGGCGATACGATCAGCATCGTCCCCTCCATCGCCGGCGGCTCCGCTCCTTCCTGTTGTTGTTGATTCCATTGAATTTCTGAGTGGTAAGCGGCGCCTTGCATCGAGCCGCGCCGCAACACATCTAATTCAATTTGCATGATAGAATTGTCTGAAATTTCCGCGCCCAATTCGGCGCAACGAACCAACGAAACGAAGTGACGAACGAAGCGAACGAACTGATCGAAAGAGATTCGAGGAATTGGAAATGTCAACGCAAGTGAAACCGCTCACAGATTCGCCCGCTGCCGGAGCAGCCGTCAGCCTTAGCAAGGAAGAAGTACTTCGCTACAGTCGCCACCTGATCATGCCCGAAGTCGGCATGGAAGGTCAGCTCAAGCTCAAAGGCGCAAAAGTATTGCTGATCGGCACCGGAGGACTCGGCGCCCCACTCGGCCTCTATCTCGCGGCAGCCGGCGTCGGCAAACTCGGACTCGTCGATTTCGACGTCGTTGATTTCACGAACCTGCAACGCCAGATCGCATTCGGCTCCACCGACGTCGGCAAGTCCAAAGCAAAATCCGCGCAGTCGCGCCTCTCCGATCTCAATCCCGCCATCGAGATTCAAGCCTACGAATTGCAGCTCGACAGCAGCAACGCTCTCGAACTCTTCAAGGACTACGACATCATCGTCGATGGCACCGACAATTTCCCGACGCGCTATCTCGTCAACGACGCGTGCATCCTGCTCGGCAAGCCTAACGTCTACGGCTCGATCTTCCGCTTCGAGGGACAAATCACCGTCTTCGGCATGCCCGACGGCCCATGCTATCGCTGCCTCTATCCCGAACCGCCTCCGCCGGGACTCGTTCCTTCCTGCGCCGAAGGCGGCGTGCTGGGTGTTCTCCCCGGCATCGTCGGCTCGATTCAAGCGATGGAAACGATCAAGCTGATCATCGGCAAAGGCGACAGTCTCACCGGCCGCTTGCTGCTCTTCGACGCACTCGGAATGAAATTCCGCGAGCTCAAGCTGCGCAAGAATCCCCATTGCCCGATGTGCGGCGAGCATCGCACCATCAACAAACTCATCGACTACTATCAGTTCTGCGGAATTCGCGGCGAAGAAGCGGAGGCTCCAGACTTGGGCGTTCCTGAAATCACACCGAAAGAATTGAAAGCGCGGCTCGACAAAGGCGACGATCTTTTCATTCTCGACGTGCGCGAACCGCACGAATATCAAATTTGCAATCTCAACGGGAAGCTGATCCCGCTCGGCGAAATCCCACGTCGCGTGCACGAACTCGACACTTCGCGCGAAATCGTCGCCCACTGCCGCAGCGGCAAGCGCTCTGCCGAAGCCGTCGATTTCCTGCGCAAAGCCGGCTTCAAGAAAATTCTCAACCTCAAAGGCGGAATCCTCGCCTGGTCCGACGAAGTCGATCCCAGCGTTCCAAAGTATTGAAGACGTCGACAGTCGACAGTTAAAAGTCGAAAGTAAAAACCTTCGGACCGCGGACGTGCGGACTGCCGAATCTGATTGCGGCTTCACTCCGAGGACACGCGTAGAGGATTGAGTTAAACTCAACAGCGTAACGAAACAACTCACTCGCGCAGCGTTTCAGGAGATTCAATGGCGGCCACGAAAATCACAGTAAACAATAACGGTTCGATCCGCGTCGAAGGCGATTTTGAAATTGTCGATCCGACCGGAGCGCCATTTGGCCTCGCCGGCCGCACCGCCATCGGCCTCTGCCGCTGCGGCGCCTCGGCCAACAAGCCTTTCTGCGATGGCGCCCACAAAAAAATCGGCTTCAGCGACCCTGTCGTCGCCCGCGAACTCCCGCCGCCCGTTCCGAAGCCGCAAGTCTAATCGCGGCTTTACACACGCGGCGAGGAGATCGCATTCGATTCCGCGCGTCGCGTCACGCGGACGCTTTCGCCGTCAACTCCTGCGGCGAATTTTTACCTGACTCCAAGCCGCGCGACGATCTTCCGCTAGTATCGCCAAACGTTTCCGGCACTCCGAAAAACAAAACCGCAAACGCCGCGACGCCGACTGCAGCCAATCCCAGAAACGAAGCATTGAAACTGATTCGCTGCACAAGCACTCCGCCAATTGCGTTGCTCAACGCCGCTCCAATTCCCACCATCGTGGCCAACGCGCCCGCCGCAAGATTGAATCGTCCCGTTCCTTCCGTCCGATCCTTGATCACAAGAATCGAAACAATCACGAACACGACGTTCGCCACACCATCGAGAAACTGAATCCCGATCAGCGCCGCAGGCGCGTGTACCAGCGTGTACATCGCTCCACGAATCGGCAACACGCCGAATCCCAGCAGCATCAGTGGTTTGCGCCCTTTGCCTGCCCGCGTACCAATCCACGCCGCAGACGCAGCGATCACCAACTGCGTCACGATAATGCATGCCGACATAAACGGCGGCGCCATCCGCGGATTCCCCCGCGCCAACATTTCGCCTAGTTCTGGCAACATCGCCGCATTGCTCAGGTGAAACAAAAACGCCGCCGCAAGAAACGCCAATAGCACGCGATCCTTCGCGAGCCCAATAATCCCTTCGCTCTGAATCTTCTCGCCATCACGCGCACTCTCCGCCGCCCCTCGCGCCCGCGCAAAATCAATCTGCTTCCCATCGATCCCCATCAGCGCAAAAAACGCGGGAATCGCCAGCACAATCGCGACCGTGAAGATCCATCGATAGCCGAGCGTGTAGCTCACCACCGCAATCAAAATCGCAGTGAACACATTTCCCGCCGAGTTGAATGCTTGATTCTTTCCAAACTGCCGATCGAACTGACTCGCGCCGACAATTCCCAACGTGATCGCCGCAATCGTCGGCGCCAGAAACGGCCCCGTCGCACCAATCAGAAATTGCGCAACGTAAACCGCCACAGCTCCATGTCGCAACAAAAGCAGCGCCGCGCCGCAAACCAAAATGGCCAAGCCCGCGCCCACCAACAATCTTTTCCGCCGCGCCGCATCGACGATCGCGCCCGCGGGAGTCTGCAGCGCCACCGTCACCAGTCCGCCAAACGTCAGCGCATATCCCACATGTGCCGCGTTCCACCCCGACGACGCGAGATACGCCGCAATGAACGGCCCGAGCCCAGTCTGCACATCCGCGACGAAAAAGTTGAGCCACTCGAGAGATCGCAGCGTTCGGCGGTCTGGACCGCGCGAACGCACGTCATTCGAAGCGCCCTTCGAATCGCTTCCCCAAACTGCGCTCTGGCTGTTGCTCAAGGTTGAGAAGTGAAATGCTCCTACGTTCTTGTAAACGGCAACCCCGCCTCGAAAACATCCGGTAAATGCCCCACGCTTAAGAGCAGAAATATCGACCTGCCCAAGCGCGACACCGTCTCAGACGCAGTGACCGCATGAGCCTTTCCCAGCCCTTCACCGCCGATCCGAGACTCGCCGGCGCAGTCCGTATCAATCCGCTGAGAAAAGCGTCCTTCGGGGTATCAGCGTTCTCGGCACCTCGTATTAGAGATTCCCAATTCTGTGAGACGGGTCTCATTGTGAGAATCGTTCCTATTGCTGTTTTGGAACCATCCGCCCGCCCCTAAGTGTCCAAAAATGAATTAGATAGAGAAGCATTATTCGTTCCGCGTGGCTCCGTGCCACCATCTCACCCGTTTCATTTTGCTGTGCGCTCGCAGTAACCTCTCCTGCAAACATCCCATTATCAATCACTTAGAGAACGTCAATTTCCGCCGAAAAGGGACGTTGGCGTGCATTTATCCCGGTTTGTTACGGCTTCTCTGGCTTTGTTCGGTATTTGGGGGGATTCGTGGGCGGTTGGACCAAGATTGCCGGGTTTCTGCGGCACCCGGCGACGACGGCAACGGAGAGCGTTCGACGCGTGTCGAAGCAGCCCTCGGCCGGTGTGTCGCGCCTGTCCATCCTCACCTATTCGATCATTGCGCTCGGCTACTTTGCGATGGTCGCCTACCTGCGCTATGCCGGCGTCACCGGCACCACGCAGAGCTACCTCTACCTCGAGGTCGGCGGCATCCTCATCAGCTTCTGCTACGCCGCCAACGCGCTGGTGCGCTTCCGCGGCACGCACGACCGCACCGCGCTGATTCTCGCCTTTGGTTTTGTCCTCTCCGGAATTATCGAGACGGTCGGCTACTTCGCCCTCAACGAGCGCTTGCAAGCCGGCCACGCCCTCCCGACCACGGTCCCGATGGGCTGGATGGTCAGCCGCGTTCTGCTTGCGGTGATGTTGCTCGCGGCCATCGCCGTCGATCGTTATATGCCGACCGCTCGGCAGCCGAGCCGCGAAACCGCCGGCGCGCTGCTGGTCGTTCTGCTCGCCGCGTATCTTACGAGCGCAACATTCTTGGCCGCGCCCGCCGCGCCTTTCGCTCACGCTGCGTGGATTCTCTCGCGTCCTTGGGACTTGCTCCCTGGCGCGCTCTTTCTCGTCGCCGCCATATGGTACGGCCAGCAACTCAAGAGCAAGAGCGCCGAAACGCGCGAAAACCCGAGCCTCTACGAATATTCGCTCTACGGCGTCGCTTCGCTCAACGTGCTCTGCCACGCGGCCGCGCTTTTCTCGCGCCATCTCTTCGACGGCCCGTTCTTTCTCGCCGAACTGTGCAAGACCGCCAGCTACGTGATGATTCTCGCCGGCGCTCTCCTCGAACAAGCGCGCCTCTTCGAACAAGTTCGCTCCATGGCCGTCAGCGATTCGCTCACCGGCCTCGCCAATTACCGCCGCCTCATCCACGTGCTCGAAAACGAGCTCGACCGTTCGAAGCGCACGCAGCGCGGATTCAGCGTGATCTTGCTCGACATGGACGGCCTCAAAGCGATCAACGACCAGTTCGGCCACCTCACCGGCAGCCGCGCGCTCGTTCGCCTCGGCAAAGTTCTTTCGAATCATTCGCGCGCGATCGATACGCCCGCGCGTTACGGCGGAGACGAATTTGCGCTGGTGCTGCCCGAAGCGGGCCGCGAAGTGGCCACGCGCGTCGTCGCCCGCGTTCGCGAAAAGCTTGCCGCTGAACCCGAGCGCCCGGCGCTCTCGGTCAGCGCGGGCGTCGCGTCGTTCCCCGAGGACGGCGATACGCCGGAGCAATTGCTCGGCGCGGCCGATCGCAACCTCTATGGCATGAAGCACCGCGGCAAGAACGGTGTCCAAAATCTCAAACGAATCGCGGCGTGCCTGTGAGGCTGACCACACCCATGCCGATCAAAAAGCTCTTTCCGTTTCACCGCAATGAACGCCGGATCCTGATGGAGATTCCGGTTGTTCTCGACCGCCACGAGGGCGCGCAGGGTTCTGAATCGACATTTACCGAAAACGTGAGCGCGCGAGGCGCACGCGTTGTCAGCACGCGACGATGGGAAAAAGGCGAACCGTTGACGTTCGCGTCGCGCACCGGAGAGTTTCGTTCGTTGGCTCGAGTGGCGTACTGCCAGCCACTGCATGGCGACGGCTATGCGGTGGGGGTGGAGTTCCTCGATCCCGCTGGGCGATGGGTTGTTCAATCAAAAGTCAGCTCGGCCCAACGGCAGGGCGGATAGGAGGGGAACGCCTGGAACAAGGAAGACACATAACTAGCGCAAATAAAGAATCAAAGTTTGAAGCGCCGTGCGGAAGAGAAGGCCGCACGGCGCTTCATTCTTTTGTAGCTCGAAAATTACTGCTGACTACCCTCGTTGGAACCTTTCCTGTCATGCGACTTACCAGGCAAGTAGAAATCTTGAATGGCTAGCAGGGAAATTACTTAAGAGTTTACCTTCAGTGATAGTCAAACGGGTTATGATTACACAGTAGCCTATGTTCGGTATTAACGTGTCATTTATCTGATCACGCGATTTAAGGGCGCACTAGAGGTGAAGATGTGGCGGGTGTTTAATAAAACGTTTCGCGCCGGCGTAGGTCTTGCGCTCATTCTGGCAATCCTGCTTTTTCCTTTCAATGTGACCGTCGCGCCGGAGTGGAAGGTGAGAGTTGTGGATCAAAACGGCGACCCAGTGAAAGGAGCTTATGTATCCGAGTTAGCGATCAACTGGACGCTGGACTTCCGGCATAGCGAACTGTGTGTTCCGACGAGGACGGTATCGCACAGTTTCCCAAGCGGTTGGTCAGGGCGAGTTACATGACGCGCATATCGGACACGGTTTCGCAGATTCGACCACATAGCAGCTTCGGGCATGACGTCAAAATTGCAGTCGACGCCCTTGGGTATGACATTCCCCTAGACTGGACATGGTTCGATGCCACATTTTTATGTACACTCCTCCTAAACGCCGCTATCGAACAAGTGATTCTGTCTTACAGGAAGAAAACCAATGGAACCGAAGCGGTGTGCAAGCTGGTCCGAGAAGCTGTGATTTGTTCGCTGTGGCGGGTTGTCTGCTGCGCTCTCGATGCGGCAGGGAAAGCATTCGGTTACTCGGGCCTTCTTCTTGCGGTGTCAATTCGGATTGGGATTCGGATTCGCCGCGGGGATTAACGTTGTAACCGGAGGTGACGTAGTTTCACCTCAATCCGGATTCTTCGGCATCGGGACGAAAACTCTTAGAGCGAGAATGTGCGCCTTCGCATCCGGAGCGTCATGGTTGTAGAAACCGACCGTGCAATTCTGACGAAAATAGTAAGCGTCTCCTGATTTGGCGGGATGCAGTCCTTCGACTCCGTCCATTCCTCCGCCTGCGGCCATCTTTCCTTCACCGTCCAGCACCAGATAGATTTCTTCCGCCGTTTCGTGGTGATGCGGAAAATTCGTGCCGCCGGGCGCAAAATCCATCAGAAAAAAATCCGCGACGGTGTACGTCGCGTTGATACGGTCGCGTGTGCCGGTGCGCGGTCCGATGAGAAGTTTGTAGAGCACCGACTTCGGATGGCCGCCGACGGTCTGCTCCTTCAGCTCGTCCAAATTAGCCACCAACAGCTTCGGCGGCTGCGCGATGGGAGTGTCGGCCGGGATTTTGACGGTGGCAACCACAAGCCGGAGAGGTTGACCGGACGGATTGGAGACCGCATGCCGAACCGTCGGCGGCGCGTACGTAAAATCATTCGCGGCCAGCGGATGAGATTCGTCGCCGTAGCTCAGAAGTCCGCTCCCCTCGCGCACGAAATAAAGCTCTTCCTGGTGCGCGTACTCGACGGCCTGACAACCACCGTGCGCGTCGATGAGCAGTTCTCCGAAGCGACTCACACTTTTCGGCAACTTGGACTCGACGTCTCCCTCGCCAAAAACCGGAGTGTAGTGGCATGACTTGCTGGTCAAATCGGTTTCGTGCTCGTGCAGCGCTGACACATCTCGATATAGCCAGGTGGGATCCACCTTTCGTTCTTGGGCGAACAGTCCTGTCGCAACCGCCAAAAACACGACGATGAGTCTTCGCATTCTGCCGAGCCTCCACACAATTTCATCCAAGTCGAATGAGCGCGCACTATATCAAACTCGACTCATGTACAACCCGTTGGCGCTGTTCCCGTATGTCACAGCGACAGCCGCTGGAACTGAATACGTACGTACTGGAGCCCAGTTATGTTTTGGCAACGTTATCGGGTGTAAGGGTTTCC
The DNA here is from genome assembly GCA_963850795.1 of uncultured Acidobacteriota bacterium. Classification (GTDB taxonomy): domain Bacteria; phylum Acidobacteriota; class Terriglobia; order Acidiferrales; family UBA7541; genus Acidiferrum. Next base: position 804,371 of record CAWKNS010000021.1, read on the forward strand.
CCCGATAGTCACCGATGATATCGGCTCGTAAAATTTAGTCATGTGCCGGGTCTTAGTCGTTGACGACCATCCAGTGGTGCGGAAAGCGCTCGTCTTTTATTTGCGGACGCGGCTGCGGGTGGAGTGCGTCGAAGCCACGAACGGCTATGAAGCGCTCAAGAGCGTTTCGGAGAACAAGCCGGATTTGGTCATCATGGACTACTCGATGCCTGTGATGAATGGCGTCGAAACGGCGCGCGTGATGCACAACACCATGCCCGAGATCCCGATCATCATGCTGACCGCCCATTTCACCGCAGCCGAAGCGGCAACCAAGGACCTTGGGATCAAAGGCGTTTTTTCGAAAGACAATGTCGAGCCGCTACTGTCCGAGACGCGCTTGGTTTTGAACCTCCACTAGCTCCGAAACGCTAGTGCTGACGCGGTTTTTCCGCTTCCTGGATTCTCTCTTCAACTTTTGACGCTATGGCCGCATTCGAACCCGCGGCACGATTTTGTACGGGCGCAGCATTGCTGCGCCCCATGTCCGCACGATCTCAACCCTCGCGACTCCAAGCGTGAGCAAAGCTTTCGAACGATCTGCACATCGAAAATCGGTCTTGACGGGGGTGTTACCTCTATGGTAATCTACCTTTGCATTTAATCGAGGAAGGGCGTCGGCCAAAACCGGCGCCCTTTTCCCATTTTGGGAACACATTTTCGAATAACCATGCCCCTAACCCACTCCATCCAAAGCACTTCCGCACTCCTGTTTTCTGTAGATCTACAACTCCAATCGAATCAGCGAGCTGCGGACTCTTTGGAAAAACGATGGGGGTGTGCCCCTTTCGTCCCAAAACGGAACTCGCCCACCATGTCGGCGACCAGTCGCCACGCGCCTGCTACTGGCGGCTCACCCGATCAGAGTCCGCTTGGGAACTTTTGTGCCGACGCTCACGTAGCTTATTCCTGTTGTTTTCCAAAAGGGGATGAGGCATGCTCCTTTTGGAAACCAAAAGGACGGCTGGCGCGTTTAGAGTGGAAAGCGGCGTTTTGTTAGCGACGCGGTTTCGTCCGGAGGCTTGGCGATGAAGACGATGCGGCGAATTTTGGCGCGGGTGGGGAGTTTGCTGGGGCGGCGCGGGCGAGACGCGCGGCTGCGCGAAGAGATTGCTGAGCACATCGCGCTACAGACTGCGGACAACGTGCGCGCTGGGATGTCGCCCGTCGAGGCGCGTCGGCAAGCGATGCTGAAATTTGGCGGCGTCGAGTCGATGCGGGAAGACTACCGCGACGCTGGGGGGCTGATGATGATCGAAAATTTTGCGCAAGACGTGCGCTACGCGATTCGCAGCCTGACGCGCACGACGGGGCTGACGGCGTTCGTGATTTTCACGCTGGCGCTGGGCATCGGAATGGCTTCGGGTACATTTAGCATGGTCGACGCGCTGATTTTCAGGCCATATGCTGTGCCGAGGCCAAACGAAATTGTGACGGTCGTCGGAACGACGCACGACAGCAATTTTGCGAATTTTTCTTACCGCGAGTATCTCGACATTCGAGACAAGTCGCAGAGCTACGAAGGAGTGGTCGCGAGCGCCAATCTGGAGGAAGTCGGATTCAGCGCCGACCCAACGCAGACTCCGCGTATAAAAGGCGGAATGCGGGTGTCGGGAAATTATCTGCGCGTGCTCGGCGTCGAGCCGTCGCTGGGACGCGGATTTCGCGACGATGAGGATACCGTGCCGGGGCGCGACGCGGTCGTGGTGCTGGGGCCGTCGTTCTGGAAGCACGAGTTTGCCGGCGATCCGAACGTGGTCGGGCGAAAGGTTCGTTTGAACGGCGCGGAATTTACGGTGATCGGCGTGGCGCCCGAGACGTTTCCGGGAATGATGATTTTCGGTGTGCCGGATTTCTATATGCCGCTGGCGATGGCGAAGGTGTTCTCGACTGATCCGCAGAAGAATTTTTTTGAGGATCGCGACGATCGGGAGCTTTTGGTGCGAGCGCGGCTGAAGCCTGGTGTGACCGTGGCGGAAGCGAAAAACGAAGCGGCGGTGCTGGGACAGAACTTTGAAAAGGAATATCCGAAAACGAACAGCGGGCGCGGGATGGCGGCGGCGACGCAGTTCGAGATGCGCACGCGAGACGACGAAGTGGAGTGGCGATTCAGCGTGATTTTCGTGACGCTGGCGATCGCTGTGCTCCTCGTGGCGTGCACCAACGTTGCGGGATTGTTGTTGAGCCGGGCGCGGGCGCGCAAGCGGGAAATCGCGGTGCGGTTGGCGATTGGAGCCGGGCGATTGCGGCTGGTGCGATTGTTGCTGACCGAGAGTTTGATTCTGGCGTTGCTGGGCGGCGCGGGCGGAATCGCGATCGGCTATGGAATTTGCGAATGGTTCCAATCGATCAAAAACATCGTGCTGACCAGCGATTTGCCGTTGATGATTCCATTCCAGATGAATACGCGCGTGCTGACGGTGAGCATTTTGTTTTCGCTGGCAAGCGCGCTGATCTGCGGGCTCGTGCCGGCGCTGCAAAGCTCGAAAACGGATCTGGTGGAAGGGCTGAAGGCGGCGGATGTGGATATGCCGGGACGCAAACGATTGTGGGGACGTAGCGCGCTGGTGGTGGCGCAAGTCGCGATGTCGCTGATGCTACTGACGGCGTCCTTTCTGATGGTGCGAGGATTTCAGCACACGCTGCTCGACGGGATGGAATTCGCCAAGGATCATCTGCTGATGACGACGTTCGATCCGCGGCTGGTGCAGTACGACAGTGTGCAGACCAAACAATTTTTCAAGGTGCTGAAGGATCGGCTGCGCGAGACGCCGGGAGTCGAGAGCGTGACGTGGACGCAAAACGTGCCGATGGGCCGCGACGATTTTGACGCGCTGTCATTTGTGCCCGACGGATTCCAAATGCCGAAGGACCGGCAAAATTTCACTTCGGTGATGAATACGGTCGATGAGGATATGTTTTCGACGATGCAGATTCCGATTTTGCGGGGGCGCGCGTTCTTGAGTTCAGATACGGCGAGCAGCCCGCGCGTGGCGATCGTGAACGAGTTTTTTGCGCATCACTACTGGCCGGGGCAGGACGCGGTCGGGAAGCGATTTCGGATCGATCGAGCCGACGGTTTGCCGGTGGAGATCGTAGGGATTGCGGAGACGATCAAGGTGCGCGACACGTTCGACAAAAACGAAGATTTCGTTTATTTGCCGATGGCGCAGCACCCGATCGCGCGTATGGCGTTGCTGGTGCGGTCGAGCGGCGATCCGTTGCAGTTGGTCCCGGCGGTGAAAGACGTGGTGCGGCGGATGGATCCGAACATGTCGATGCTGCACACGATGACCTACGAAGATATGTTTCTGAATCGCGCGATACGCGGGCCGGCCGTGGCGATGAAGTTGGTGGGCGCGATGGGTGTGGTCGGATTGGTGCTGACGGTGGCCGGATTGTACGGGCTGGTGGCGTACAACGTGAGCCGGCGGACGCGCGAGATCGGCATTCGCATGGCGCTGGGCGCGGCGCGCGGCGATGTGTTGCGATTGATGATGGGTCGCGGAATGTTGTTGGTGGTGATCGGGACGGCGATTGGGATCGCGATGGGATTTGGCGTCGAACGGGCGATGAACTCGATGCTGTTCAACGCGGGCGGAGTGGATTTTGTGGCGTACGCGGTCGTGGTGCCGCTGCTGTTTGTGGTGACGATGATGGCGGCGTTTGTACCGGCGCGGAAGGCGGCGCAGATCGAGCCGACGCGGGCGCTGCGGTATGAGTAGTGCGAGAGCCGTGCGCACGATACGCGCCAGAGTTGCGGGCACGGTGGCGGCAACAGTTGAAGTCGGCGATGTGGATCGAGGGCGGCCTGAAGCCCGCCCCTACAAATTTTGTGGTGGCGGCTCGGGAGCTTGTGACGTTGCGGTTTGCGGCGTGAGCAAGGATTCGTAGACGGCGAGCATGTTCTCCACCATTTTTGGGGCGGAGAATTTTTGGTCGATGCGCTGGCGGGCGGCGCGGCCAATTTGCAGGGCGATTTCGGGATTGCGCAGGATGGCGGCGAGCGAATTCGCGAGCGAAGCGTCGTTGTTGAGTTCGGCGAGAAGGCCACTGCGGCCGTGCTCGATGATTTCGGGGAACGCGCAAGTACGAAATGCTACGGACGGAATTGCGTAGCTCATCGCGGAAAGCAGGGAAGTGCCGAGTCCCTCGAATCGCGAGGGAAAGGCGAAGAGATCGAGCGCGGGATAGACAGATTCCATCGCGCTGACGAAGCCCGCGAAAACGACAGCGTCGGTGACGTTGAGTTTTGCGGCGAGATTTTGGAGCCGAGATTTGTCGGGACCGTCGCCAACAAGAAGCAATTTAACAGCGGGAAATTCAGCACGAACGGCGGCGAGCGCGCGAATTAGGGCGTCCTGCCCCTTATCCGGAAGCAGAACGCCGACGCAGCCGACGAGCGGAGTTTCGTCGGTGACACCCCAGCGCATCCGAGCCGCGTGACGAATTTGCGGCGACGGGAGGCGCGAAATTTCGACGCCCTCGTAGACGACGGTCATCTGTTCCTGCGGAATGCCGGACTTGGCAAGAATTCCCGCGACCCATTCGGAAATCGGCAGGATGCGAGTGGCGGCGCGATAACGCGATCGCGCGAAATTGTCTTCTTTGAGCGGGAAGCCGACGCGCCGCGAAACGACAAGCGGTACGCGGCGATGCGCGCGCGCCAACCACGCGGAAGTCACAGCGTGCGCTTCATTGGCGTGGACGAGAGCAAATTTGCGATCGTCGGAGTGAAGTTCGGGATCGGGACTGCTGGAGCGAAGAAGCTCCGCAATTTTTAGCGCGGCGGAGAGTCGCGTGGTGCGGCGCGAAACGGAGTGCACGGTGATGCCGCGGGCGGCGGCGCGCTCACCAAGCGCGGAACCTTCCTGCGTCAAGAGTTCGGCGACGTGATGGTGCGCATTGAAGCCTTCGAGCATCAACAGCGCCTGATTTTGTCCTCCGCGCCATTCCGTATCCAAATCGACGATCAAGATTTTCACGAACGAACGGTCCCCGAGCGACGGTGAGATGCGATTAGCTTACCCAGCTTCGCATATTTTAGACGCACGGTGCGCGCTGCCATTTGCGCGATGAGTGCTCCACGGTAACCATCGAGAAAGCCGCCGCGAATGATGAAACTGCGGAACCAGCTCCACGGTGTGGCGACGAGAAGCGCGCCGCGCCAACCGCGGCGGCCTTCGGAAAACATGCGCTGCGCGGAGAGGGTGGAATATTTTTCGACGTTGGCTTCGTGCTCGTCGAATGAGCGCACGGTGTAGTGCAGGAGATCGCCGTTGAGGCGGCCGGGCTCGCCGGAGAATTGCAGTGACTCGTGAATGATGCCGGCGAATCTTGCGGCGGTGCGGCGATAGAGGCGGCGCTGAAAATCGGGATACCAGCCAGAATGCTTGATCCATGCGCCGAGATACCAGGTGCGGCGGGAGACTTCGTAGACATCGCAATCAGGCTTGCGTTTTTTCCACTCGAGGAGCGCGAGGTGGAGATTGCTGCTGAGTTCCTCGTCGGCGTCCATCGAGAAAATCCAGTCGTTCGTGGCGGTTTCGGCGGCGAAGTTTTTCTGTTCACCGTAGTTGGTCCAGTCGTGAACGACAAAGTTTGCGCCGTATTCGTGGGCGATTTCTTCGGTGCGGTCGGAGCTGCCGGAATCGATAACCACGATTTCGTCGGCGACGCCGCTGAGAGAGGCGAGTGCGCGGGCGAGATTTGCTTCTTCGTTGAGAGTGATGATGCAGGCGGAGATACGGTTCATCGGCGAGTGCGGCGGATGCGGCGAAGTCGAGTCAGTATCTCATAGTCAATCACCGGGTAACGTCATGCGAGCAGCGTCGCATCGGCAACGTTCTTACGGAGAAATTTTCGGATGAGTCCCGCTTCTACGGGACCCTCAAGATGGCGCGCTGGCAGAAAGGTTGCGAGTTTTCCGTCGCGATAGAAGAGAAAGCCTTTCTTTGTTTCGATAACTCTGGAGATGGATTTCCAGGGAAGAAGCGTCGGGCCGTTCGCACTTTCGAGTTCAACGCCGTCGGCTGTAAAAACGTGTGCGGTCGTTTTGGGCCCGGAGGCAGCGCCCGCGAATTTCCAAGTCTGATAGAGAGGATGGAGCAGAAACCCGAAAGAGATGGCCGCCTTGACGTAGGCGCCAGCAATCAAAGTGCCCACGGTTATCTCCATGCTTGTGTCGGCTGAGGCGCCTGCTTTGAATGCGAGAAATCCGAAGAGCGCGCTGAGAACGAGACAGATCGGAAGGAGATAAATGTTGAGTTCGCCCCACTGAGAGTAGAGAGCGGCATAGCCGAGATCGAGCGGGCGCGCGTCTGTCGCGACAGAGTGTGGATTGTTGTGGGGTTCGGGCAGCATGGAGTCGCGCGAGGGCGTTTCGTTGCGGCGAATTATTTTGGCTCGAAGGTCAGGCGGAGCGTCGTTTCGCCGATGCGGAACTCGGCGCCCTGACCGAGCATGGCGGCGCGGACACGCTCTTTTTCGAAGAAGGTGCCGTTGGTGGAATCGAGGTCGCGAAGATTGACGTAATCGTCGCGGACTTCGACGACGCAATGGTGGCGCGAGATTTCCGGATCTTGCAGAGCGATGTCGGCGCCATCGCGACCGACGACGACGCGCGGTTTTTTGAGCGAATGGGTGGTTCCTGCGCCGGGGCCGGAGACGATTGTGAGAACGACGTTTTTCGCTTGGGGCAAAACAGCGGTCGGATCCTGCATCACGAGGGAGGATTGCGGGCCCCCGCCGTTGCCACGAGCGAAAGATGGGAGAGGGGAGATGGCGACGGTGGAGTCGGGATTTTTGCGAGTGTCTACGACGGTGGTCGTGGAACAGCGAGAGCAGCGGAATTTTACTTTGGGGTGCGCGCCGATGTCGGCGTCTTTGAGGACGTGCTGCGTACCGCAGTTACTGCATGCTGCTTGCATGGTGATTTGAAGGTAGCACTGCGGCGGCGGGCAGGGTTGGCGATGAGAAACGGGGGTGCTGAGATGGTTATGGGGAAGTTGACAGTCGACAATTGAAAGTCGAAGGGAAAGAATTTAACGCAGAGTTCACAGAGATCGCAGAGGGGCGGAGAAGATAGGGAAGGCCGGGTAGGTCGTTATGCTAGAATTGATGATTCCGAAAACAGAATAATCGTCGTTAGGAGCGTTGTCCGTGTCTGACCACCTTACACGCAAAGAATTGAAACAGGACAAGATTCATGACGCGCTGGAGCACAGCGCGGAAGCGGTGTACTCGCACAAGCAGACGTCGATCATCGTGCTGGCGGTCGTGCTGATTGTTGCGGCGGCGTACGGCGGGCTGGAGCGTTTACCACGAGCGGCAGACGGCGTCGGCTTCGGCGGCGTTCGACAAGGCAATGAAGGCGTACTCGGGGCACATTGGGTCGTCGGCCGATCCGGCGGAAGCTGGGCGAGCCTAGCTATGCGGACGAGACGGCGCGTTCGAACGATGCGCTGGGGAAATTTACAGCGGTTGCAGACAAGTATCCGAGCACGAATCCTGGGCGGTTGGCGCGATATTACGCGGCGCTTTGCCTGGAAGACTTGGACAAAGAGAATCAGGCGCTCGAGGAATTGAAGAAAATCAGCACCGGCAGCGACAAAGAATTGGCGAGCATGGCGCAGTATCAGACGGCGGTGCTGTATTCGCGGACCGGCAAGGGCGACGAAGCGGCGAAGATTTATCGCGCGCTGGCGGACAAGCCGTCGGTGTTTGTGACGCGGCCGCTGGCGCTGCTGGAGCTTGCGGGCGTGCTGCGGCAGAGCAATCCGAAAGAAGCGGCGACCGTGTATCAGCAGGTGAAGAAGGAGTTTCCGGAGTCGGCGATTTCGGAAGAGGCGGATCGCGGGCTGGATACGCTCGGGCCGAAGACTTAGTCACGGGCGTTCGCGCGGAGCCGTTGGCGACTCCAACGGATAATGTATTTGGTTTTCAGCGCACCCGGCAAAACGCGGAGCGACGCATCGAAACTTCTCCCACACTCGCGCCTTGGGCAATACACGCGAATCAATCGCGTGGCCGGCGCTATCCTGAAGCTCCTCATCGATATCGAAGCGAATATGCGCGAGATCGCGACCGCATCGTGCATGCGCGGGCGTTTCGGCGTCTGGAAGCGAAGACGCAGGTTTTTACGACGCGGTTTTCGGATCATTTTCGCAACCGGCTGACGCACACGATTGAGGTGTCGCAGATTGCGCGGACGGTGGCGACGGCGCTGGGGTTGAATTCGGAACTGGTCGAGGCGCTGGCGCTGGTTCACGACATCGGGCATCCGCCATTCGGGCATGCGGGCGAGCGCAAGCTAAATGAATTGATGAGCGGCACGGCGGGCGTTTCAATCACAATCTGCACGCGCTGCGCATTGTGGAGCAGTTCGAGCAGCGGTATCCGGATCATCCGGGGCTCAATCTCACGTTTGAGGTGCGCGAAGGAATCATCAAGCACTCGCGCGACTACGCCGGGAAAGAGCGGATTGGCCACAACTTGCGGAGTATCTGCTGGATTCACGGCCGCCGCTGGAGGCGCAGCTCATCGATTGCGTCGATGAGATTGCTTACAACACGGCCGATCTGGATGATGCGCGCGAGGCGGAATTGCTCGATTTGGGCGCGCTGGAGCGCGATGTTCTTATTTTTGGCGAAGCGTACGAGAAAGTGATGCGAAGTATGGATCAGCACGCGGAGAAATTGAGATTTAACGAGGCGTTGAAGAGCGTTCTCGATCAACTCGTGACCGATTTGATCGAGACGACCTCGTCGCGCAGTGCACGAGTCGGGAGTGAAGACGGTCGATGATGTCGGAAATTGCCGAAACGGATTGCGGGGTTTCAGTCCGGAGATTGAAGCGCGGAATGCGGAGCTGAAGAGATTTTTATTTGTGAATATTTACGATCGGCCGGTCATCACGGAGGATCGGGACCGGTCGGTGCGGTGCTTGGCGGAGCTGTTTGAATATTATTTGGTTCGGCGGGGTCGATGCCGGCGGCATATGAGGAGATGGCGCAGTCTGAGGCGCGGCACGTCGTGGTGTGCGATTACATCGCGGGGATGACGGATCAGTTTTTGCTGCGGCAGCATCGGCACGTGTTTGGGGCGGCGAAGAATACTTCTGCTTGAGTGGTGGCGATAGTTTTTCCCTCCTTTGTTGGCGCTTGTACAATACGTGGAGTTGTCTCATCGACTTATAGCGGGGTTGAGATCAAGCCAGGATCCCTCCACTGCGCGATGCCCAGGTTCGCTCAGAAGCGAACGCGAAGAAAAAGCGTGGGCTCGCTTCGGTCGGGATGACAGTTCTTGTTCTGGGCGATGGGATGAGTCAGGGCAGGGTTCGGTTGAGGCATTGCCAACGGATTTTTCGGAGAAAGTTCGCTTGACGGCTTTAAGAAAATTTGCGGCATCGAAGTTTTCGACGGTTGCGTGGCGGTGCTCGCACTATGTCTGTTTAACGGCACGACTGCCGCCGGGCAAAGTGTGGATCGCTGCTGTCGGGCGGGGCTTCGAAGCCGTACGGCATCGGCTGCGAATGCGCCGGTCGATCCGCTGGGATTGGGGCGCGAGACGCCGCGGGGGACGATTGCGGGTTTCTTGCGGATGGCGCAGCAGGGGAACGATCGCGCCGCGGAATATTTTCAGCCGCCGGCGCAAGGGCATCGCGTTCCTCCAGAGGAAGAGGCAGAATTAGCGCAGAAGTTGTTCACGGTTTTGAACACGACATTTCCTGCGTCGGCGTTGAGTTCGGCGAATGCGGATTTTGAGGGGCGCGGGCGAAGATCAGCGTCCGCAAGATGAAATAACGATCACCGGCAAAAGCCTGATCGGCAAGACGTTTCCTGTGACGCTGGTTCGCGAGGACGATCACAACGTCAAACTTGTGGTTCATTTCGCGGCAGACGCTCAGCGCAAGTTCCTGAGTTATACGATTCGCTGCAATTTCCGGCGCTGGAACAGAAGATACCGAGCGCGCTGGTTCGAAACCGTCCGCTGGGGATGCCGCTGTGGCAATGGATCTCGATCATTTTGTTTGTGCCGATCGCGGCATTGTTGGGTTGGGCGATCGCGTTGGCGGGCGCGAACGCTGTTCAGCTCGGTACCGGCGCTACCGCGGCCAGCAAGAATTGGCGCCGAGGCCGCTGAAGCACTTTGGTCCGGGCGCGATGTTCTGGCGCGATTCTCGTTCACTCTATTTTGTCTGTGGATCGGCGCGTCGCTGCAGTTCCGGCAGTATTACCGATATTTCGTACTGGTCGTGATGGCGGTCGCGGGTTATTGGGCGATCACGCGCATTACGCATTGGATTTTTCGCGGGCTCGCAATCCAACTGACGGAGCGTGGAAGGCTTGCAGAGCGATCGCTTCTGTCACTGACTCGGCGCGTGCTCGATGTCCTCATTTTTGTCACTCGTTGCGCTCATCGCGCTGTCTCGGATGGACGTCAACGTGACGGCGGCGCTGGCCGGGCTTGGCATCGGCGGTTTGGCGATTGGTCTTGGCGCGCAGAAGACATTCGAAAATTTGCTGGGCGGGATTTCGATCCTGACCGATAAGGCGATCGTCGTCGGCGATTCGTGCAAGATCGGAGATCGCGCCGGAACGGTCGAAGACATTGGCTTGCGGTCGACGCGGATTCGAACGGAAGAGCGGACGGTGGTGTCGATTCCGAACGGCACCGTGGCGACGGCGACTCTGGAGAATTTCAGATTTCGCGACAAGATTTTGTGCAAGCAACTGGTGCGGCTGCGCTATGACTTGTCGCCGGATCATGTGCGTTATGTGCTGGCGCAAATTCGCGAAGTGCTTGCCAAGAATCCGAAGGTGGAGGCGTCGACTTCGCGCGTGAGGGTGTTGAGGTTCGGCGACTACGCGATTGAGGTCGAGGTGTACGCGTACATTCTCGAGCGCGACTACGGAAGTATCTGGCGGCACAAGAGGCGCTGATTCTGGATGTGCTCGACACGCTGGACCGTACGGGCGGCGCGCTGGCTCTGCCGTCGCAGGCGACGATTGTGACGCAGGATGCGTGGGTGGACCCGGAGAAAGCGGCCGCGGCGAAGAAGGCGATGGAAACTGGCGGCGGCTCAGCGCCGGACGGCGGCATCGATCCCGATGGTTCGTCGCGGATCGAGATAGGTCCTAGGACCGCGTTCCTTAGATTTCTCAGTACACATCGCGTCTAAAGTGTTTCCCGCACGTCCTACCGCAAACTCTTTAGAAAATTCGCGCGGCCGGTTTGCAAAATCTCCGTGGTGCGTGCGCGTCTGGCGTCGTTCCAAGCGCGACCCTCATTTGATTCAAACCCTAACAAATAAGCAAGTTAGCATTGTCCAGCGTTTGGCAGTATCGTTGCATTACTCGGTGACGTTGGTGGAAACGACAATCTGGGTATCAAGCTCAGGCCAAAACGAGTCTTTTCTGGGAGGGGGCGGCAATGAGCGCGACGATTTTCGAGATGGCGAGGACCTGCGAAACACATCAGGGACTTGATCGAGGAATGCAATGCGGCACGAAGCGAATGGAATGCGCGGCGCGCCGAAATCACCAAGCTGGGGCTACAGGGAAAGAAAATCGACAATGAGCTCATGCGTCTGCAAGCCAAGTTTGCTAAATCCTACGCGATGGTCCGCAATCATCTGCGGAGTTGCGAGTGCTGTCAATCTGCACGAGGAACTTATGACATTGCTCGTTACCAAGACGCTGGTCGGCTCGTACCTGAGCTCCACATTCCGCTATTTTCCGGGACACACCAGCTTCATCGATAGGATGTCGAGGTCGATTTTTCGTGATGCGTTTATCGAGAGCGCGCAGAGCGCACGTTCCAGGCGAAGTTCATCAACGCAGATTAATTCAGATCGTTCGTGCCGAACGTATTGCACGACGCGATTTCTCCCGAGTTAAATCCTGCCGTGAACCATTTCTGCCGTTCCTGCGGATGTTCCGTGAGTGAACGAATCGGGCGAGACATGGCCCGTCGACATTTTCTGTAGCCGATCGTCGCCAACCGCCGCTGCCGCGCCGAATGCAGACTCAATATCGCCTTGCTCGAGCATGCCGCGCTGTTGCGTGGAGTGCGCCCAGATTCCCGCGAAACAATCCGCCTGTAGTTCGAGTTTCACCGATGAAGAGTTCGCGCCCTGGCGGCTGCCTTGTTCGGCCTGGCGTTCGATCCCGAGAATATTTTGAACGTGGTGGCCCGATTTCGTGGGCGAGCACGTAGGCTTGCGCGAATTGACCGGGAGCGCCGAAGCGGCGTTTCAGTTCATCGTAAAAGCCGAGATCGATGTAGACCTTCTGATCGGCGGGGCAGTAGAAGGGGCCGGTGGCGGATTCGGCGTTGCCGCAGCCGGACTTGCGTGTAGTCGCGGAACAAAACGAGCTTCGCGTGGTGATATTGGCGGTTGGATTGTTGCGGGCAGAATTTCGGTCCAGGTTTTTTGCGTGTCGTTGAGGACGAAAGACGATGAAATGCACGAGCGGCTCTTCGGCCTGGTCGCGAGCGGTGTCGGGTGGGCCGGAGGTCGCGGGGCCGGACTGAACGCTCTGGCTGCCACCGCCGCCGAGAACGCGAAGAAGTTTTGATGGAAGATCAGGCTCAGAACGAGCAGCACCAGCGCGCCGCCGATGCCGATGTGCATGCCGCCAAACTGAAACCACCGCCGCCTCCGCCGCCGGATTCGTCGCGGCGATCTTCGATGTCAGAGCTTTCTCCGCCGGCTTGCCAACGCATAGGGTGCTCTCCTCGGAGCTGATTGGAGATGGTAACACTGGGAAAGGTTTGCGATGAGTGAATGCGAAAGACGCAGGAACGCGAGATCGGAACGTAGGCAGAGCAAGGAAACGATCGCTGGACTCGCTCAAGCTGCGAGCAGTGCTGCGCCCTACATAAGTTGAACGCGTCGAATGTTAGTTACGGCTTGGTTTGGGACGGCAGAACTTTCGTGTCGGTCGACGTGAAGTCGAAACGTACGAGCCATTCGCTCGGGACGGGCTGGCCGGAAATTTTCGCGGGAGTGAAGTCCCACTGTTTCGCGGCTTGCACGGCGGCATCGCTGAAGAAGCGGCTGGGCGAAGAAGCGGGAACGGCGGAAGAGACCGCGCCGGACTTGTCCACGCGAACTTTGACGACGACTCGGACGGTGCCGTGAATGGTGCTGCGCGCTCTGGCAGAAATGTCCGGCATGATCTGGTTCAGAGGCGTGCCTTGCGTAACCGGGCCGGCGGGCAGGCTCGTTGATGCGATGGCTGCGGTGCGCGAAGTTGCGGGAAGCGGCGTGGAGACGGCGGCGGTGGTGAGTGCTTCGCTGGTGCGGACGCGGCGTTCGATTCTTCACGGGAGTTCGCTCGCTGGCGGGAGTGGAAGCCGGAGTTGCGCTGGCCGGCGGCTGATTCGAAGAAACTTGCGCAGGGCCGTCGATTCCGCCGTGATCTGCGAGCTGGCTCGGGAGTCGAAGGCTTCGTTGTTGATGGAGTTGTACAGGCTTGGGCGGGTGCTGTTGGCAGGCGGCGCTGCTGGTGCGGCGGCCGGCTGCGACGCCGGCGCGGACGAGCGTGGGTTGCGCGGAAGGCGCTGCCGACTGCGATGGCGAGACGATGCTCTGCACGAATTCGCGGACTTGCGGAACGTAGTACCAGGCTCCAGCGGCGGCCGCGAGCAGAAGCAGGATGGCGATGTACCATCCTTTATTGGAACTTTCGCCGGCGTCGAAATGCGGCTCGACGTTTGAGAGCGGGACGGAGAGAGGATCGATGCTCTTGGTCGGCTTGGCGAGAGGAACGGCTTTCGGTTCGACGCGAGATGGAAGCGGCGCTACGGCGACGGCGGCGCCGGTTGCGGCGCTGGCGCTTGCGGCTGCGGCGGTCATCCCGGCGGATTTCGAAGGAGTTGGCTTCGGCGGCTCGGCGATCGCGATAGATGCGGGAGCTGGCCTGGCTGCGACAGGTGCCGGCGTCGAGGGCGGCGCGACGTTCGCAGTTTTTGCGGATGTCGGCGCAGGTTCCGTGATGGCCGCAGTGGTTGGGTGAGGCGCGGCATTCGGATTGAAGCGTTTTGAGATTTCGGTGACGGTCCAGCGTGCTTTCGGATCGCGGCGCAATGTGTTGCGCGCGATGTCGAGATAGGGTTGCGGCAGGATGTCGGGAAAAGTGGGGTCGCCGGAGGTTTCGGCCGGTCGGCGTTGCGTCAGCGACTCTACGATTGTGGCGCCGAGCGACCACACATCGCCGGCGGCCGTGGTTGTGCGGCCGTTGGTTTCGGGAGCGACGTAGATGTCGGGCTTGCCTGCGCCGATCTGCTTGTCGCCGTCGGGGCAGATCGAATCGCTCGAGAGCTTAAGCTGGTCGTCGATTGCGAGAATATTCGCGGGCTTGATGCGGCCGTGGGCGAAGCCTTGTCCATGCAGATACCAGAGCGCATCGACGAAAGGCTCGAGCATGTCGTGCGCTTCTTCCGCGGAGAGCGCGCGCTGCGGCAAGAACTCGCCGAGATTTTCTTGCGCGAATTCGGTGACGACGTACAGGAGGTCCATGCCCGCGAGTTGGCAGCGGCCGGACTCAAAAACCTTGATCACATTTGGGTGATGAAACTTCGCGGCTCGATCCCATCGCGCGAGTTGCGCGTCGGCATTCGCGGCGTCAGCTTGGATGAATTTGATCGCGGCTTTTTCGTTCTTATCCGTGCCGCGTTTCGTTGAAAACACGACGCTGTGATCGGAGCCGCCCAGATGCTTCACGAGCGGAAAACGTCCGTCGATAACTTGGCCTTCGGAGTCGCGCCAACTGTCAGACATGCGAGTATCCCCCGGGTTTTTAGATGTCTAACGAACATCATACGCTTGCGGGTACTAGGGCAAGTTGGTACCTCAGAGCGCGTCTGCATTTGGTAAACGGGGTGGTTTTGTCACGTTGGGCAGGCTGGGTTTAAGGAAAACGCCGTACGCAAGGCGCGATTAACGGCTGGAAGCGTTTAGGCGAGCGGTGCCGCTGACGAAACGACTGCCGCGTTCGTAAAAGCGCAAGAGGCGATGCGCTGCTTTTGTGATGCCGATGCGACGGCTTATGCCCATGCGCGGCGGGCGGTCGAGTTCGAGATGCTCGGCGTTCGGCGTTCGAGGTGACGTGAGTTCGCCAAGCCATATCGGGCCATGTGCGCAGAGGTCGAGGCCGTTGACGCTGCGGTCGATGTGCAGCGCCTGCGCGAGGCGGCCGGGGCCACGAGTGAGATCGTAGAGGCGATGGGTGCCGCGACGGCGTTCCATTTCGGCGATGCCTTCGAGCGGCTCCAGCGCACGAATTAAGATACCGCCGCCGACTCCCGGGACTTCGGCGCTGACATTGAGCATGAAGTGATTGCCGTAGGAAAAGTAGACGTAGACATGGCCGCGTTGCAGGAACATCGATTGATTCCGCGGCGTAGGGCCTCGGTAGTGGTGCGCCGCTGGGTCTTTTGGCGGGTAAGCCTCGGTTTCGACGATGCGCCCGGCCATTCGCAAGTCCGGAAGATCGCGGACCACGATCTTGCCGATGAGATAGCGCGCTAAAGCAACCGTCCCAACCGGCAATTCGGAGCGGTGCAGCAGCCGTATCGCGGCTTTTTTCAACGCGCTGGCACCGATATCAGCGGCGTCTTTCTCAGACTTGCCCATAGTTGGACTATAAGGCCAAAATACAGGTTCAAGTACCCACCCCGCTCCCCTGAAACCTGTATTTTCCGCTGTCCCCCCGAGTGATTCAATCCAACCGCGAGTAAGTGACAGGAACGACAGGCTTTCCCTCGAAGCGAGGCCTGTGTCTCGACTCGTGGCTGCGGCTCTTATGCGCCATGTCCCAGCGAAGTCCGGTCCGAGTTCCTCGATTTCCACAGGCGGTAGGCGGAACACCCTTCACTCGTGGGGAGCGAATATTACCGATGTCAGAACCACTCGTCTCGGATAGAATGAAGGGCACAGCGGACTGTGCCTCCAAGCGTCCTGGTTTTCTCTCCCTGCTCGGCGCGGTCGATGAGGTCGCTGAGGTAGACTTGAAAGCTGAAACGATGAAACAGAATAATCGCGCGATCGTTCGCCGGCGCACCCAACAGTTGGTGTATCTCGAGTTGGGGCGAGAGAACGGTGGTGTGATGTTGAATCTCTCCGAAGAGGGTTGCGGATTTCAGGCCATCACGCCGGTGAAAATCGGCGAATCGCGCTTCGGTTTTCAGATCAACGGCGGACGCCGCATCTCAGGCGACGCGGAAATTGTGTGGGCGGATGAGTCCGGCGTAATGGGCGGACTTCGTTTTCTCGCTCTCCCTTCGGAAGCGCGCAAAGAAATTCGTTCGTGGCTGGAAGAGACCAACGCACCGCTGGAATACGGTTACGCATCGTCGGTGGTAGCGTCCGCAGCCGCTGCAGGAGCGGGTGTTGGCCCGCGGCCGAATCGCGCCAATGTTCCGCCGCCGGTTGCGCCTGAACCATACATGCGTGAAGCCGCGCCAAGCGTCAGGGCTCCGCAGCACGAAGCGCCACCACAGCCACCGCAAAGGCCCGCGTATTCAAATGCGAGTTCGCTCGGTTATCCAGTTCTGGACGAGCCTCGATACAACTCGCCGTTCACGGAAGCGGTTGTTCCTTACCAGATACCAACAACAGCGCACGATCGGCATCGGTGTGGCGCGGCATTGCTGTTGCCGCGACTCTGATTGCAGTGCTTGCACTCGGCATCATGTATCAGAAGGATGTCGGCAACTCGCTGATTTGGTTGGGCGAGACGCTGAGCGGCAACAAGACGAAAGCGTCGAGCGTGAATCCAGCCGAGAAACCGGCAGACAACTCATCGGTTGCGCTTCCGACGACCAAACCTGAAGCCGCACCGGACAACCCTGCCGACAAGAATTCGAGCGCTGGTATTCCGGATTCCGACCCGGTTGCCGAGTCCAAGAAGGCAGCAGAGGATACAGCGAAGCTGGCGGCAGCGACCAAGGGACAGTCAGCAGCTGCGACCCCGAACGCCTCTAACGTTTCCGACCGTTCCGTTTCGGCACTCGATCGACAGAATGCCGCGGCGGCTCAGAAACCTGAACCGAACTGGAGCGAGACCGACAGCGTCGACACTCTCTGGGGCGCCGTGCAAGCAGGTTCGGTTTCAGCGGAAGTCTCGCTGGCAGAGCGCTTTGCGCGCGGTGCCGGCGTCGACAAGAATTGCGACCAAGCCAAGGTGCTCATGAGGGCCGCGGCCAACAAAGGCAATCGCGAAGCTCGATTGCGCCTCTACGAACTCGAAACGAACGGCTGCCAGTAATCCCAGTCGTAATTTCCAGGAAACTCATTTTTGTTAGAAGCCTCCGCGCTTCCTTGACTTGGCGGCAAACCGCCCCAATAATGAGAAAGCATGAGCGTTCGCGCCGGAGGCGCCGGAGACATGTTTCTTGATATCAAGGACCTTGCTGTCCGGAAACAGGTCATCCGCAAGAGTTACGCGCCCGGCAGCATCGATTACCAGACGACGGAAGTGAAGCAGATCGATCCGCTGGAAGTCACAGCAACTGCTGAACTTATCGAAGGCCAGATCCGGATTACGGGTGAAATCGAGACCAAGGTCGAGATGGTCTGCGCTCGGTGTCTCGAAGCAGTGATCGATGACGTTCACCGTTCCTTTGATTTGTTTTACAGCCCCTTGCCGCACGGAACTCGTCCGGAAGAGGCCCGGCTGAGGGACGACGACGCGGAGATTGGATTTTTTCAGGGGGAAGGGTTGTTTCTGGCGGATGTTCTGCGTGAACAGGTCCTGCTGGCGTTGCCGATGAAGGTGATCTGCCGCAGCGACTGCCGTGGACTCTGCTCCAATTGCGGCGCGAATTTGAACCATGAAGAGTGCCGCTGCGAGACTCATTCGACAGACCCGCGACTCGCGCCACTGGCGCGCCTGAAGCAGGACTGGCTGAAAAAACAATAGGTTTCAGGGCCGAAAGCCCATACAATCCGGCCATATCAGGTCGGAACGAGGAGTAGTGTCATGCCTAACCCAAAACGCCGGCATTCGAAGCGGCGCACCAGCACCCGGCGCGCGCACGATTTTCTGGTCAAGCCCGCGCTGGCGAAATGCCCCAACTGCCACGAAATGAAGCAGCCTCACCAGGTCTGCCCTCATTGCGGCTACTACAAGGGCAAAGCAGTCCAAGATATATCAGCCTGACGATTTCATCGCGGAGCGAGCGGCAGCCTTTCACCGGTGCTTTTCCGGAATTGTCTGATCGAAGCCCTTCATGATCACAATTGCGGTTGATGCTATGGGCGGAGACCATGCTCCCCGTCCCGAAGTCGAAGGCAGTGTGCTGGCTGCACGCGAATTTGGCGTGCGCATTTTGCTGGTCGGGCAGCCGTCAGTGATTCGCGCGGAGTTGGCCAAGCACGCCACACCGAATCTTCCCATCGAAGTCGTTCCCGCGAGCGAAGTGATCACGATGGAAGATCACCCGGCGCAGGCATTTCGCCGGAAGAAAGACAGTTCGGTGCACGTCGCGGCGCGGCTCGTGAGAGAAACAAAGGCCGACGGGTTGGTGAGCGCCGGAAACACCGGCGCGGTGATGACGGTTTCGCGATTTTTGCTGGGCACGTTGGAATCGGTCGATCGTGTCGCTTTGGCGGCGCCGTTTCCCAACGCGAAGGGCGGCGTTTCCGTTTTGCTCGATGTCGGAGCGAACGTCGACTCCAAGCCTGAGCATCTGGTTCAGTTTGCGGTGATGGGCGACATCTATTACCGCGCCACGTTCGGTCATCGCAAGCCGCGCGTCGGTTTGCTCTCGGTCGGCGAAGAAGAAATCAAGGGCAACGAACTGACGCGCGAAGTGTACAACCGCCTGAAGAAGAGTCCGGTGCACTTCGTCGGCAACGTTGAGGGTGGAGACTTATTTTCGGGCGACGTCGATGTGATCGTTTGCGACGGCTTTGTAGGAAACATCGCGCTGAAAATTTGCGAAGGCCTTGCGGTGCAGATTTTTGAAGTGTTGAAGAAGTCGCTGAAGAGTTCGCTGGTTTCGCAGTTTGGCGCGATGCTGTCGCAAGGCGCTTTCAAAGGCCTGAAGAAAAAGATTGACTACGCCGAGTATGGCGGCGCGCCGCTGCTCGGCGTCCGCGGTGTCTGCGTCATCGGCCACGGCCGGTCGAACGCCGCCGCGGTGAAAAATGCGATTCGCGTCGCCGCAGGGCTGGCGCGCGCGCGCATGAACGAAAAGATTGAACAGGGGCTCTCAGCCGCGGGTGTGCATCCGGAACGAATCCCGATGCGCTCGTAGCAGCAGGAAAAGGGAAACGCGATGGGGAAAATTGCATTTGTATTTCCGGGTCAGGCTTCGCAGTATCCCGGAATGGGCAAAGAGCTCGCCGAAAAATATCCGGCAGCGAAAGCTGTGTTCGACGAAGCGGACAAAGCGCTCGGATTTTCGATTTCGCAGATGTGCTTCGCGGGTTCTGAGGAAGATCTCAAGCAGACGGCGAATACGCAGCCCGCGATTCTGACGTGCTCCGTCGCGATCTATCGTGTGCTGGCTGAAAAGGGAATCACTCCCGACTTCGTCGCTGGTCACAGCTTGGGTGAATATTCCGCGCTCGTTGCCGCCGGTTCGCTGAAATTTGCCGACGCGGTGAAAATCGTTCACAAGCGCGGCAAATATATGCAGGAAGCGGTTCCCGTTGGTGAAGGTGCGATGGCGGCGATCATGGGCCTTTCACCTGCCGTGGTCACCGACGCGTGTAAGCGTGCCGCCGAAGGCAAAGTTTGCGCGCCTGCTAATCTGAATTCGCCGGAGCAGACGGTCATTTCGGGTCACGCCGATGCGGTGAAACGAGCTGTCGAGATTGCGTCGCAACTTGGGGCAAAGCGCGCTGTGATTTTGCCTGTGTCTGCGCCGTTTCATTCCGCGCTGATGATGCCCGCGCAGGAAAAGCTCGAGAAGGATCTGCGCAATACCGAGTTTGCGGCACTGAAGTTCCCACTTGTCACCAACGTTGACGCCGACACCGAAACCAGCGGCGACGAAGCGCGCGACGCTTTGATTCGCCAGGTCACGATGCCCGTGCGCTGGGAAGAATCCGTTCGCGAATTGATCGAGGAAGGCGTGAACACGTTCGTCGAAGTCGGCCCGAGTCGCGTCTTGACAGGCCTGCTGCGCCAAATCGAGCGCTCGGTCGGCACGCTCAACGTCGAGGACGAAAAGAGCCTCGCGACCACGATCGAAAAAATCGCGCAGTCGCGCGCCGACGCAGCGTAAACCGCAATTCCTAGCTCCGGCTCTGTGAACTCTGCGCGCTCTGTGGTAAAAGCCTTCTTCGCATCACGAAGCGAAGACGCTGTCACTCGCAACTGAGGCCATCACCAAAATGTTCAGCTTGAAAGACAAAGTAGCTCTCATCACCGGCGCGTCTCAAGGCATCGGCCGCGACACCGCGCTCGCACTCGCGCAGGCTGGCGCCAAGGTCGCCGTCGCCGCGCGCAACGAAGAGAAACTCGCATCGCTGGTCAACGAAATCGAATCCGCCGGCGGGGCCGCTCTCGCCGTGAAAATGGACGTTGCAGACGGAGAGCAAGTCAAAGCCGGCTTCAAGCAGGTACTCGATAAATTCGGCCGCCTCGACATTCTCGTCAACAACGCCGCGATCACGCGCGACGGCCTCTCGATGCGCATGAAGCCCGACGATTGGGAAGCCGTGCTGAAAACCAATCTCACAGGCGCGCATCTCTGCATTCAGCAAGCGCTCTCGACGATGATGCGCGCCCGCGCGGGCCGCATCATCAACATCAGCAGCGTCGTCGCGCAGTCCGGCAACGCTGGCCAGGCGAATTACGTCGCCGCAAAAGCCGGCCTCATCGGCCTGACCAAAGCCGTCGCCATCGAAATCGCCTCGCGCAATGTCACTGTAAACGCCGTCGCACCGGGATTCATCGAGACGCCGATGACCGATGTGCTACCCGAAAGGTGAAAGAAGAATTGAAGACGCGCATCCCCCTCGGTCGCATGGGTTCGCCGCGCGACGTCGCCGCCGCGATCGTTTTTCTCGCCAGCGACGAAGCGGCGTACATCACGGGCCACGTCCTTAACGTCAACGGCGGAATGCACTTGGCGTAAGCGTCAAACGCAAACGGGAGCCACGATAATCCAGGCTGCGAATTTCCTGCGCAAAAGTTGACCTTGCGTTACAGCCTAACTAGAATGTTCAGGTTACAAAAAAGGGTCAATGCAGCGGGGTAGCGTGGGGCCGAGCGCTCCAAAGTACTCTCACTCTCAAACCAGCACGACGATTCGCAGATCGTGGAGGATACAGGAATGGCCAGCGTTGAAGAGCGCGTAAAGCAGATCATTGTGGAACAGCTCGGCGTAGACGAAGCCGAAGTTACCCCCACCGCGTCCTTTGTGGACGATCTCGGTGCCGATTCGCTGGACCAAGTCGAATTGGTCATGGCTTTCGAGGAAGCCTTTGGCATTGAGGTCCCGGACGAAGACGCCGAAAAAATGACGACCGTCAAAGACGCCGTCGATTACATCGATAAACACTCCAAGGGAAAGTAAGGGACCGCTGAGTTTCATCACCTCATCAGGGAGCAGAATCCTGTGACTCGCCGCGTTGTTGTAACGGGCGTTGGACTGGTCTGCGCGCTTGGCATCGGGACGGACGAGAGTTGGAAAAATCTCGTCGCCGGCCAAAGCGGCATTGGTACCATCACGCTCTTTGATACCACTGGCTTCGACTGCACGATCGCGGGCGAAGTGAAGAACTTTGATCCGTTCCGGTGGATCGAGAAAAAAGAACTGAAAAAGATGGGCCGCTTCATCCAGATCGCTCTGGCTGCGGCGGACGCCGCCATCAAGATGGCGAACTGGTCGAAGGAAACGGAAAACGACCTCGACGAAGTCGGCGTTTATGTTTCCAGCGGCATCGGTGGGTTCGACATCATCGAGCGCGAGCACTGGAAGCTTGTGCAGGGTGGGCCGGGAAAGATCTCACCGTTCTTTATTCCGTCGGCGATTGTGAATCTTGCGTCCGGGCACATTTCGATTCGGTACGGCGCGCGCGGGCCGAATTCCGCGACGGCTACGGCTTGTTCCGCCTCCGCGCATGCGATCGGTGATTCCTTCAAGATTATTGAGCGCGGCGCCGCCGAAATGATGATTTGCGGCGGCACGGAAGCGACGATCACGCCGATGGGCGTTGGCGGATTCGCTTCGATGAAGGCGCTGTCTACGCGTAATGACGATCCGGGTCACGCGAGCCGCCCCTTCGACGCACAGCGAGATGGCTTCGTCGTCGGCGAAGGCTCGGGGATTTTGATTCTCGAATCACTTGAGCACGCGCAGAAGCGCAATGCGCCGATTTTTGCCGAGATCGTCGGCTACGGCATGTCGGGCGACGCGTATCACATCACGCAGCCGGCCGAGAATGGCGACGGTGCGTATCGCGTGATGAAGGCTGCGCTGAAAGACGCGAAGCTTACTCCCGATGACATTGGTTATGTGAATGCGCACGGAACTTCGACGCCGATCGGCGATGTGCTCGAGACGATTGCCGTGAAGCGGGTGTTTGGCGAACGCGCGAAAAAGATGCCTGTCAGCTCGACGAAGTCGATGACGGGGCATTTGCTCGGCGGCGCCGGTGGATTGGAAGCGGGCATCAGCGTATTGGCGCTGCGCGATCAAATTGTTCCGCCGACGATCAATCTCGAAACGCCCGATCCGCAGTGCGATCTCGACTACGTGCCCAACACCGCGCGCAAAGCCGAAGTGGAATATGCGTTGTCGAACTCATTTGGTTTTGGCGGCACCAATGCTGCCCTGATTTTCAAGCGCTGGTCCGGGAAATAACTCCAGCCCGCCGCGCGACAGCGATTTTTGCTGGCTTTCACTAGCTTTTGCCGATCGATCAAGGAACTCCTCCGATGAATATCATCGTCTGTATCAAGCAGGTGCCTGCCAAAGACGCGCCGCTTTCAATTAATGGAAATTGGATTAAAGAGTCGGACATCGGATTTGAAATGAACGAGCCGGATAGCTATGCGCTCGAAGAAGCGCTGCGGCTGAAAGAGAAGCATGGCGGCGAAGTGATCGCGCTTTCGATGGGCCCGGAGCGCGTGAAGCAAACGATTAAAGAGGCACTGGCGAAAGGCGCGGATCGTGCGATTCACATTGCAGACGATAACTTTGCGCAGCTCGATCCGCTGGGAGCGGCGACGTATCTTGCTGTGGCGATCAAGAAAGAAAAATTCGATCTCGTGCTGACCGGATTGCAGAGCGATGATCACGGATTCGGGCAGACGGGCGTGCTGCTCGCGGGACTGCTCGATCTTCCGCATGCGACGATCATCATGGCGATCGAGGCGCAAGACGGAAAGATGCGGCTGAAGCGCGAACTCGAGGCGGGTTGGTTTCAGCACATCGAGTGCCCGCTGCCTGCAGTGCTGTCGATTCAATCGGGCATCAACAAAGTTCGCTACGCTACGCTGAAGGGCATCATGGCGGCGAAGAAGAAAGAAATCGCTACGATTACGCCGCAGTCGCTCGGCGTAACGGTGCAGCCTACGCAAAAAGTCGAAAAGATCTACGTGCCGACCAAGACGAAGAAAACCGAATTTTTGACTGGCACGCCGAAAGAAGCCGCTGCAAAGCTTGTCGAGAAATTGAAGTTCGAAGCGCGGGTGATCTAGGTAGCGCCGGCATCTTGCCGGCGGTTTTGAATTGTTGCACTGAGGCAACCATGAAAATTCTAGTCGTCACCGAACAGCGCCAAAACAAATGGAACAACACGAGCTTCGAAACGCTCGCCGCCGCGCAGCACATTGCGAAAGACACGAACAGCAACGTTTCCGCGCTCGTAATTGGCAAAGGCGTCGGCGCACTTGCCGATGAACTCGCCTCGAAGAACGTTGCCGAAGTTCTGCTCGTCGAAAACGATCTGCTCGAAAACTACACGCCCGACGGATACTGCGTCGCGCTCAAGCAAGTCATCGAATCGGCGAAGCCCGATCTCGTTCTCTTCCCGCACACCTATCAAGTCCGCGACTTCGCACCGAAACTCGCCGCGATGCTCGGCAAGGGAATGATCGGCGACTCCATCGCCTACAAAAACGAAGGCGGCAAACTCGTTTTCGTCCGCCAGATGTTCCAAGGCAAGACAAACGCCGACGTCAGCTTCCAAGGTGACGCGCCCTGGTTCGCGTCGTTCCAGGCCGGAGCCTTCCGTGCCGATCTCGTCGAGCCAAACGCATCCGGCAAAGCGCCAGTCAACGCCGTGAGCGTCAGTCTCACCCCGAACAAATTCGCACCAATCCGCAAGATCTCTTCAAGGAAGCGAAATCCGCCGTCGATCTCACGCAAGCGCCTCTCATCGTCGCCATCGGCCGCGGCATCAAAGCTCCCGAAAATATTCCGCAAGCCGAAGCCGTCGCGAAAGCTCTCGGCGGAGAAATCGCCGCGTCCCGCCCGATCTGCGATGAAGGCTGGCTCCCGATGGAGCGCCAGATCGGCAGCTCCGGCCAAACTGTTGCGCCCAAACTCTATCTCGCGCTCGGCATCAGCGGCGCCATCCAGCACGTCGTCGGCATGAAAGGCGCGCGCACCATCGTCGCCGTCAACAAAGATCAAAACGCACCCATCTTCGAAATCGCCGACTACGGCATCGTCGCCGACATCTTCGAAGTCATGCCCGCCCTCACCGAAGCCCTCGAAAAAGCCAAATCGTAATTCTAAAATATGTAATAGTATATATAATGTAGTAACTCGACTTGCCTGCCCGACAGGACGAGGACGCATGTGGGAGGGCACGACTTCAGTCGTGCCACAAGTGCGCTACTGAGAAGAGGGGCTTCAGCCCCTGAGGGTTCCGATGTCCAAGCCGCCTCGCGACCGAGCATCCACATCTTCGAACACGTATTTCGTGACGCTCTCCGCATATCAACGCCAAGTCTCTATTCCAAAGTATTTGCGCCACCGAATTCTTCCTCTCAACGATCTTCTCCTATCGTGACCAAGACAAATTCCTCGTCCACGAGTTCGTCGTGATGCCGAATCATGTTCATCTGCTTCATCAAACCGCACCGGGAGTGACGCTGGAACGCGCAATGCAGTTCATCAAGGGCGGATTCTCGTTCCGGGCCGGCAAAGAATTAGGAATGAAGAATGAAATCTGGCAGCGAGGATACGTCGACCATCGAATACGGAATGCGGTCGACTACGAGCATCACCGAGACTATATCTGGTCCAATCCGGTAAGGGCGCACCTAAGCGAGAGGGCTGAGGCCTTGCCTTCAGCTCGGCCTCGGGCAATTTTCAACTAGATCCTGCCCCCAGGGGCTAAAGCCCCTTGCCCGCGATGGGGCGTAACGGCACGACTGAAGTCGTGCCCTCCCAGCCTGCATTCTGACGCCATTGTCAGGTTGTTACGTGCTGCCACGAGCCCCCCGACTCCTTAGTCTCTCTGCTAAACTAGCTTCATCCCATGACCGTTCAACGTGAACAGCTCGAAGCCGACGTCCTCATCGTCGGCGCCGGACCCGCGGGCTTGTCCTGCGCGCTCCACCTCTCCAACCTCATCCAGAAACACAACGCACGCGAACTCCAATTCCCAACTCTCCACCGAAAATATCTACGTCCTCGAAAAGGGAAGAGAAGTCGGCGCCCATCAACTCTCCGGCGCCATCATGAATCCGAAAGCGCTCGCCGAACTCGTCCCCGACTTCGAAAAATCCGCCCCGCTCGATACGCCCGTTACCGACGACGCAGCTCTCTTCTTCACAAAAAACTCATCCACAAGATTCCCCATCACCCCGCCGCCTTTCCAGAACAAAGGCAACTACGTCGTCTCCCTCAACAAAATCGCAAAGTGGCTCGGCGGCCTGGTCGAAAAGTCCGGCGTCAATCTCTTCACGCAATTCGGCGGCGCCGAACTCATCTACGAAAACAACGGCATCGCCGGCGTCATCACCGAAGACAAAGGCATCGACAAAAACGGCAAGCCCAAAGACAACTACACGCCCGGCTACGAACTCCGCGCCAAAGTCACCGTACTCGCCGAAGGCACACGCGGCTCGCTGACCAAAAAGCTCGTCGAAAAATACAAGCTCGACAACATCAATCCGCAAATCTACAGCCTCGGCATCAAAGAACTCTGGGACGTCCAGCCCGGCGCGATCGCACCCGGCTACGTCGCGCACACTCTCGGCTGGCCCGTCGCCACCGACATGTACGGCGGCGGCTGGATCTACGGCCTCTCCAACAATCGCGTTTCGATCGGCCTCGTCATCGGACTCGAATACGCCGACCCGCAATTCGATCCCCACGAAGAATTTCAAAAGTGGAAGACGCACCCGCACATCAAAAAAATTCTCGACGGCGGCAAACTCGTCCGCTACGGCGCGAAGTCTCTTCCCGCCGGCGGCTGGTATTCGATGCCGCGCAATTACGTGGACGGCGGCCTCATCATCGGCGATTCCGGCAGCTTCCTCGACTCGCAACGCCTCAAAGGCATCCACATGGCGATCAAGTCCGGAATGCTCGCCGCCGAAACAATCTTCGAAGCGCTCAAAGCGGGCGACACCTCCGCAAAAACGCTCAGCGCCTTCCCGAAAAAAGTCGAAGCCAGCTACATCAAAAAGGAACTCTGGCAGGTCCGCAACTTCCACCAATCATTCAAGTACGGCCTCTACGGCGGCCTCTTCCACACCGGCCTGCAATTCATCACCGGCGGCCGCGGCCTCATCGATCCGATGCACGCCGAAGCCGGCTACAAGCACTATCACCACATCGACGGCCATCCCGCGCCCGCGCGTTTCAAAGGCGACGGCAAGCTCACCTTCGATCGCCTCACCGACGTCTATCACTCCGGCACGCGCCACGAAGAAGATCAGCCCTGCCATCTTCACGTCAACGATCTCAACGTGTGCGCCACAAAATGCACCGTCGAGTACGGCAACCCCTGCCAATATTTCTGCCCCGCCGCCGTCTACGAGCCCGTCACCGAAGCCGGCGACTTCAAACTAAAAATCAACGCCGCCAATTGCGTCCACTGCAAAACCTGCGATATCGCCGACCCCTACCAAATCATCGACTGGGTCGTCCCCGAAGGTGGCGGCGGCCCCAACTACGAAGGCATGTAGTCCACGCGAAGGCGAAAGCACGCTCACAAAAAAATCGGGCCGCCGAAATCTCCGGCGGCCCATTCTTTTTCCGATTTAATCTGCAATCTCTACGGCAACAACCCATACACATCAACTTCCCCAAACGTCGTACTCGCCGTATGGTCCGCGGGCACACTGTCATCGCTTCCGCGCGTCCCGATGTACACCTTCCCATTCGCAACCGTCGCCACGGTGAATTTCACTGCATTACCCGCCTGGTCTCGCTTCGCATTCTGCGAACTGTTCCACAACTCTTTCCCGAGATTCGTGGCATCGTACGCGTGGAGCACCGCCGGCCCGCCTGCCGGCTCCACGGTGTTCGGGCCATTCTTCGCGGGGTCGATAGCCCACACGATTCCGTTGTCTGTCGCCGATGACGCCGAAATCGATGGCGACGAACCCGAAAATCCGAATCCCGTTGGCGTTACCGACGCAGCCGGCGTGTTGAACATCCCGTTCGACGTGTTGAAGGTGAACGCTTGACCCGGGTTCGCAACATTGCCAAAGATGACGCCGAAATAATAAAGCGTATTGTTCCAGAATCCCGGCGTTGAAAACCCGTGCGAGGCTCGGACTCACCGTCCATTCTTGATGCACGCTGTCCGCGCTCGTATTGTATTTGCCCATGTTGTCGCGGTTCAAAACGTAGATGATGCCGGCTTTGCTGCTTCCCACCAGAAAATTCCCACCGCCCGTGCCATCGATCAACACCGACGTCCCGCTCGCACCGACGTCCTTATCATCCACGTCGAGTAAGCTCTGATCCTTCGGCGTAAAATAATCAAGCACACCAAGATTCGGCGTGCTTAGCTTGATGTAGCTGTCGGAAAAATCCGTTGGCAGCGTCGCCGAACCGCTCACACCGTCGAACGCGCCGTTCCCCGTGATCACATACATATTCCCCGCCGCATCGAACGCCGGCGCTCCGCCCGACATCCAGATTCCGCCCTTGCAATAGCCAACTGACGCCGTATTCGGCGTCACGTTAAACACTGTCGGGACCGCCGCTAAATTCGCCGTCTGATACCCCAACACCCAGCCGTGATAGGTGCCCTTGTCGCCGTGTGACGCCCAAGCGACGTAGACCATCCCATTCGACAGCGCCAGTCCCGGCCGCTGATTTTCTCGCAACGCGTCGAAGGTATTTGTCGCTCCACCCTCACACGTTCCCGGAAACGTCGCCGCAATCGTCAACGGCGAATTCGCTGCTTCCGCGCCGGTCGTCAGGCTCAACGCGTGCAACCGCTGAACGTAGTTCGTCGTGCCCGATGCCTTCGTTTTCGATACCAAATAAATCGTCTGCGTCGCCGGATCGATCACCGGAGTTCCAAGTATTCCGATGTCCGGGAGAATGTCGTCCGATTCGACGTCGCCGCTGGCGCCAAACGTCTCGCCCGCCGGAATCAGCGTCTTCTTCCAATACGGATTCGCGCAATTGTTCGTGTCCGCGTCGAACACGTAAACCGAATCGTGCATCGTCGCCACTACGATCACATTGTGCGTTCCGCCGCCGATATTCACGTTCGGCACCCACAGCGGCTGTGCGTAAACCGCGCCATCCACCGTGCACGCAAATAATTTCCCAAACGTCGCCTGCTTCACGTTCGCTGTCGTCAGCAAATATTCCTGATTGTTCGCTCCATCGCGCGCCAGATTGTTGTGATACGTCGTCACTCCCGCCAGATCCGTCACCGCAATCGTGGCCGTCGCATTTTTCGTCGGATCGGCTTTGCTCGTCGCCGTAATCGTGATCCCGCCGCCCGGCGAATTCGGCGCAACATACGTCGCTGTCCCCGCGGCCTGCGCGCTGAATGTTCCAGTGCTCGCTGTCCACGTTACGCCCGCGCCGCCAACATCGTTCGCCACTGTCGCCGTCAACGCCAGCGATTGGCCCACCGCCAATCCCGTCGCCTTCGGCGTAATCGTCACACCGACTCCCGTCGGTGGCGGCCCGCTCGAAGTAATCGTGATCGTCGCCGACGCCGACTTCGTCCCGTCGCTCACCGACGTTGCCGTCAGCGTCACCGTCGCTGGATTCGGCACCGCCGCAGCCGCCGTGTACGTGATCGCCGTTCCCGATGCGCTCGTCGTTGCCGACAGCGATCCGCATCCGCCCGCCGTCGCGCAAGACGCCGCCCACGTCACGCCCTTCGCCGCACTATCATTGCTCACCGTCGCCGTAAAACTCTGCGTCGCGCTCGTCGCCACCGACGCCGTCGCCGGCGTCACCGCCACCGCGACTGGCGTAGTCCCGCCGCCTCCGCCCGAACTCGACCCTCCTCCGCATCCGCCCAAAATCGTCATTCCCGCCAGCGACATCGCCACAGCCAAAAAAATCCGTCCGACACGTTGTGAACGCACTCGTATCACGTCTCTTCTCCCGTAAGTTCGTCGTTCTAGTTTTGCTGCGCATATCGCAGCGCGTAGCTTCCAGGAAGGCCCCGGAAGCGACCTGTTTGTTTGTTAGATTCTACTTCGATCGATTAGGCTGCGGAGCCGAGGGACTATTGGCCCCGCAAAATGCGCTTATCCATTATCCGTACAAAAGAGCAGCGGCACCAAACTCAAAAAGTGCGCCGCCCAGTCCAGTTTTAGATGCCCTAGTCCATGAATAAGGTGGCCGCCTCGTCGCCGTCAAGACCTGCGGTATAGTTCACGCCACGAACGCCCCTATCAGCTCTCACGAGTCATGAACCGATTCTCCTGTAGCGAATTTCCACACCTTCGGCGCGATAGATATGCGCGACCACACGGTCCGACTTGTCTCGAATGAAAAGATAGGACGCAGTATCGCCGCGCACGAAGAATCTCGATTTGCTCGCGGGCAATAGCTCGGCCTTCGGCTCTCCTGCGTATTCGCCAAACAGCTTATTGCCTTCGCGAGTCACAACGAACGTCGCGTCCTTGTTGGCTGCGTACGTTCCAACGTAGCTGTCATAAGAATTCGGGTCGAGTTTCACGATTGCTGGCTCAGCTGTGATCAGGTTTTCGGTAAATGCAACGAGCTTCCACTCACCATCGACGCGTGCATAAGTCTCCGTGTCAAGATAGTTGCCCACCGAACGCTGAGTGCCGAAATCGCGCATATCCTTCTCGCGATACGTCAGCAAAATCGTGTCGCCAAATTCAGTCGCCCGAACGTCGCGGACTTCAACCGACATCTTGTATCCAACAAACCCTTCCATCGATGAAAACTCGCTCTTGGTCGAAAGCCTCCCACCCGCTTCGACGAACGAACACTTCTCCGCCACATGCCGCCCCCAAGCCGCCGCATCGCGCGTTTCATACGCGCGTTTCCGCTCGCGCATGAACTGAATTACCTGCTGAACAGAAGCGCTGTTCGGTGTCGCAGCAACTTGCGCCAGCGCCAAGTGTTCGGCGCCGACGGCAACGAGAAAAACCGCGAGAATCGCTCGCGCAACAAACTTGGACATGTGACCTGGCACCTCAGTGGCAAAATTCTCGCCGAGCTGGCAAGCAATTCACAGTGCGTCCGCGTTTCGGCCGATGCCGCTTAACCGTCGCGGGTCGCGATGCGTTGTTGCTCGATGCCTGGTTACGGAATCAGGCCGTAGACATCGAGTTCGCCGAAGGTCGTGCCACCGCCGAGGGTGTCGTCGCTGCCGCGCGTGGGCACGTAGACCTTTCCATTGGCGACGGTCGGTACGGTGAACTTCACGGCGTTGCCTGCCTTGTCGCTTGTCGCCGTGGCGCTGTTCCACAATTCGGTTGCGATGTTGTTTGCGTCGAAGGCGTGCAACACCGCTGGTCCAGCCGGCGGATACGGCTGCGCTGGCGGCGCAGCCGCCGTCCCGTCCGTGCCATGGTCGCCGGTTTCGATCGCCCACACGATTCCGTTCGTCGTCGGACTCGAAGCCGATATCGACGGCGTCGCTCCGCTGAAACGAAACTTGCTCGGCGTGCTCGCCGATGGCGTTGGTGTGAACAGTCCGCTCGCCGGATTGAAAACGAAGCTCTCGCCCGGATGTGAAGTCTTGAACACAATTCCGAAGTAGTAGAGCGTGTTGTTCCAGAATGCCGGCGTCGAAAAGGATCTTCCGTCGGCCGTCCATTCCTGGACAACAGAGTCGGTCGTGGCATTGAAGTGACCCATGCCGTCGCGATTCACGACATAGATCGTTCCTGCCTTGCTTCCGCCGAGCATCAACTTCGTGCCGGTCGTCTGGTCGATCATCAAGGATGTTCCGCTGGAGCCAACGTCTTGATCGTTGTCGTTCAGTGTCATTACGTTCGACGGCGTGAACCAATCCGCCACGTTCAGTCCGGGCGCGAGCTTGACGAAGCTGTTGCCAAAGCTTCCAGCCCCGTCGTAAGCGCCATTTCCGGTCAGGACGTACATATTGTTGTCGCTGTCGAACGCCGGCGCTCCTCCGGACATCCAGATTCCACCTCTGCAATGCGCCTTTGTATCTGACACTGCATTCAGTGTGTCATTCCACTCGGCGCTGATGCTCAGATCGGACGTGTTGAATCCGACGACCCAGCCATGCCACACCATGTTGTCGCCGTGCGACGCCCACGCAACGTAGACAACGCCGTTGAGCAGCGCCAAGCCAGGCCGCTGGTTCTCCCATAGCGGATCGAACTTCATCGTGCCGCTTGCGCCTCCGAAACCGTTTTCGCAATTTCCGCTCGAAGTCACGTTTGATCCGGTGATGTCCACAGGACCGGCTGCAACCTCTGCTCCGGTGGCCAAACTCAGCGCATGAATGCGCTGGTGATAGGTTGTCGCGTTGGTCTTTGTTTTCGTAACAACGAAGATCGTGTTGGTGGATGGATCGATCACCGGCGTTCCCAAGATGCCGATGTCTGGAAAGATGTCGTTGGTCTCGACGTCGTTCCAATCGCCGTACGTTTCGCCCGTCGGTATCAGCGTTTGGTGCCAATACGTGACGCAGGGACTCGCATCGGCGTCGAAGACGTACACGGAGTCGCGCATCGTCGCACCGACGACGACGTTGTGAATCCCGCCGCCGATGTGAACGTTCGGAATCCACAAAGGCTGCGCGTACATCGCGCCGTCTGTCGTGCACGAAAATAATTTTCCAAACGATCCCGATTTCACGTTCGACTTCGTCAGCACATACTCCTGATTGTTCACGCCGTCGCGCGCGCCGTCATTGTGATACGTCGTGACGCCGGCGAGATCGGTGATGCCGTAGGTTGCCGAAGCGCTCTTCGTCGTATCGGCTTTGCTCGTCGCCGTCACGATGATTCCGCTTCCTGCGGAATTCGGCGCCGTAAAAGTTGCTGTCGTCGCCGTCAGCGGCGTGATCGTTCCGCTCGACGCGCTCCACGTCACCCCGGCGCCGCTCGCATCATTCGCCACCGTTGCTGTGAGCGTCGTGACCTGCCCGACGACGAATCCACCGGCTTTCGGCGTGATCGTTACACCTGTCGTCCCGCCCGTCG
The DNA here is from genome assembly GCA_963850795.1 of uncultured Acidobacteriota bacterium. Taxonomy (GTDB): domain Bacteria; phylum Acidobacteriota; class Terriglobia; order Acidiferrales; family UBA7541; genus Acidiferrum. Next base: position 836,979 of record CAWKNS010000021.1, read on the forward strand.
CTGCGCCACGATCGTGATCGTCGCGCTCGCCGATTTCGCTGTCTGAGTGACGGAAGTTGCAGTCAGCGTCACCGTCGCTGGATTCGGCACTGTGTCCGGCGCTGTGTAAACGATCTGTGCTCCCGAAGCGCTCGTCGTCGCAGACAAGGTCCCGCACGTCGCCGCGCTGCATCCCGAACCAGAGAGCGCCCACGTCACGCCTTCGTTCCCAAGGTCTCCCACCACCGTCGCAGCGAAAGTTGTCGTCGCGTTCACAGCCACCGTTGCGGTGGTTTGCGACAAGGTCACCGTAACCCCAACCGGCGTTGGCTGAACCGTGATCGTCGCGGAGGCGGATTTCGTTCCGTCGCTCACCGACGTCGCTGTGATCGTCACCGTCGGTGGAAATGGCGCTGGCGGTGCGTTGGGCGCCGTCCACGTCACAGCCGCTCCCGACGCGCTCGTCGTCGCGGAGAGCGAGCCGCAGAGATTCAATGTGTTGCACGAAACCGACCACGTCACGCCTTTGTTCGCGCTGTCGTTCGCGACCGTCGCGGTGAACGTTTGTGTTTTTCCAGTTGTCACCGTCGCGGTCGTCGGCGTGATGCTCACGGCAACCGCCGCGGAACCGCCACCAGTCGGCGCCGTCGTGCTGTTCGACCCTCCGCCGCAGCCTGTGGCAAACGCTACGACAAGCGCCGTAGCAAATACGATCGGAAGCGCGGCGAGAAACGCTGCAAAAAATCGCACCGCCAAGAATCGCGATACAGAAAATCGCGACGAAAAAAATCTCGATGCGGAAAATTGTGGAGCAAAAAAGTGCGCTGCAAAAAATTGCTCAACCGCGCCGATCCGCCGGCAGTTGTGCTGCCTCTGCGCTCGTGACATGACACTTCTCCTGTTTCCTGGTTCCCGGTCAGTCAGGGCCTGTATTCAGGCCCGTTCGGGTCCGGTCGCTGGCTCGTTTTTAGTTTTTTCTTCGCCGCTTCCGGGGACTAGGAAGGCCGCGTCCCTACGTGTGCTTCAGCGCCGCCGACACTGCGGCAGCTCTGGTGTTCGCCGTTGCTCCACTTCCTGTGAATTCACGCTGCGGTTGGTAAGTCGTGAGTTTTCACAGGACAACGGCACTTCGCTTTCGATCGCGTCCGAATACCCTACCAAAGCAGGAGTGCGAACGCTAGCACCGACTCCTCCTCTGTCGGAGGCGAAGAGGCGACGGGTACCCGAAGAAAAAGTGCCGATTGGACGCTCTGCCTACGAAAAAGGAGGCCGAGCGAGCGGCATGCGACCGCAGATCGCCACCTACGAGAAAAGGTGGCGGATGTAGTTGCGGACGCGGTTGACGACGGAGTCGTTTTGCGGCGGCGCGCTTGCGGGTTTGGCGCCTGGTTGTGCTCCTTGCTGGGTTGATGGATTTGCGGTCTGCGGCTGCACGGGGCCGACCTTAGCTGTTGTGCTCACAGGCCTTACGTCGGAAACGTTTTTGGCGACGGGCGTTTCGCCTTCGACCTTCCCCTGGAAAATCAAGGTTGGTTTTACGCGTACTCGGCGTACCAGCATGATGAACTTCGGGTCGAAATTATCGGCCGGTGCGGCAGCCTTGGCGTCGTAAGACAGGGGCGGCATGAAGACTTGATAGATGGGCTCTTGCGGCTTCGGTGCGTCGATTTTTTCGACTCTCCGTTCGGCCGGACGCGGGGCCGATTCGCCCCACGGAACCGGTGGAGTGACGTTGTTCGCCGAAGAGGTATTCGTTGGTGGGACTTGCTGAGCAGCGGCCTGCTTTGCTGCGGCCTGTGCAGCAGCCTGTCGTGCGGCCTCTTGGGCAGCGGCCTGTTGTGCGGCCTTTGCGGCAGCAGCTTGCTGGGCTGCGGTTTGCGCGGCGGCCTGGTCCGCGGCGAGTTTGTCGGCAGCTGCTTTCTCTGCGGCTGCTCTTTGCGCGGTGGCCCTATCGGCAGCTTCTTTTTCGGCGGCGGCTTTGTCCATCGCGGCGTTGTCGGCGGCTTCTTTTATGGCTGCTGCTTCGGCAACTTTGGCGGCGTCGCGCTGTTTGATTTCATCTGGAGTTGCGAGGCGGCTCAATTCGGGTGGAGGCGGCGGCTCATTGGTGGACAGGAGTTCGCATTCGCAGTGGCCTTCGGTGTTGGTGATGCCGTCGAGGCCGCCGTTGTTTAACAGGATGTCGCCGCCTTGCGGGATGAGCACGCTTTGGCCGCTCAGCTGATTCTCGAGACGGATCGCGCCATTTCCAGCGCGAACGCACATGACGCCCGCCGCGTCGAATCCGATTAAAACGTCTTCGGCGCCGTCGCCGATCGCGATGGGCTTGGCTTGAATCTGCGCGGTGTAAACGGTCACTGATGGCGCTTTCTCGACGTTGACGTGAACGATGCCGGAGTCGAGCGCGATGGTGAGCGAGCCGCCGGATTTGAGCAGCGAAAGATGTGCAGGGCCGCAGATTGCGATTGTTCCACCTTCAACGAGATCGATGCGCGCCTGGCCGGATTTCACGCGGATGTCGTTGCCGCTGCGCAGCATGGTTTTGACCTGGCCGCGAACGAGTTCCACGCTCATTGGGCCTTGCAGAGCGATAGCGTCGCCTTCGATGGTGCCGACGGCGTCGCCGGTCGGTTTGTCGGGAGTGGCCGCATCGCGTGCGCCGGCGTCAGCCTTCGCTGCGGCCGTACCGTTCGTTGCCGCGGTGTCTGGGTTCGCGCGGCTGGTTGCACTGTCTGCCGCGACGGAATTTATCTTTGCGGCCGAGAATGCGGCGATACCGAGCAAACTGGTGGCGAGAAAAATTGCGCGCGGTCGCTGCGCGATCTTTCGTTTTGCCTCGCCGGGTTTGATATCAGACAGCAAAGAGTTTTCGTTCCTTCAATTCGATCGCCGATTTTACTGGCGTTTCCTTGGGCGATTTCACCGGCGATCCGACGACATTATTTCGGGCCGATGGTCACGCAGTGTTTAAAACGGGCACGGTGCCGTCCGCGGTGAACGGCGCTCGCTATACTATACGCCGAGCCTCATGCCTGAAGCCGATCAAACCCCGCAAGATGCAGCGAATTCCGCCGCTGAAACGCACGCTTCGCCCGCCGCTAAATCGGATGCGCCGGACGCGGTGAACGTTCACTACGACACGCGGCTGCCGAAGCTGAAATGGTCGCGGCGCATACAGATTCCGATAATTGCAGCGGCGGTGTACAGCGTAATTCGTGTGCTGGGGCCGACGCTGCGGTTCGAGGTTTTGGGCTGGCAACACGCCGAGCGGACGCACGCTTCGCGCAAGCGCTGCGTGTTTGCGTTCTGGCACCGGGTGATCATTCCGATGTCGTGGTGGGCGCGGAACCGCGGGATCGTGGTGATGAATACGACCGCGTTCGACGGGCAGTGGACGCGCAAAGTGATCGAGTGGCTCGGATTTGGGACGGCGCAGGGAAGTTCGTCGCGCGGCGGATTGCGCGGGCTTGCGGTGATGGCGAAGCGGTTGAGCGAAGGGCTCGATTGCGCGTTCACGATCGATGGCCCGCGCGGTCCGCGATATATCGCCAAGCCCGGGCCGGTGATGCTGGCGCGCAAGACCGGATGCCCGGTGGTGGTGTTTCACATCGGGGTCGATCGTGGGAAGACGATTGAAAAGACTTGGGATCATTTTCTTTTGCCGAAGTCGTTTGCGCGGGCGGTGATGTTGTTTGCGCCGCCCATTTTTGTGCCGGCCGATGCTTCGGTGGCGGAGCTGGAAGCCAAGCACGCCGAGATGCAAAAGGCGCTGGAGCGGGTTCGAGATATTGCCGAGTCGTGGTTTTCGCTGTCGGAAGAAGCCCGCGCGGCCCACCGGGCTGAGTTTTCGAAATAGGAAGTACCCCACACCCCCCATGTTTTGCTGAAGAGTGCGCAAGTCTTTTTGATGCAATGGGTTGCGGAGGTGTGTTATGGAAAACGGGAGTGCGCAAGTGCAGTGGAGACAATGAGTTGCGGAGGGGGATTTTCGAAGGGGAAGGTTTCGAGGGATGTACATAGCAGATCACAGAGCATGTTACCATAAGATTAATGGTATGTCAAGAGTACATTCGAATCAAAGGCGAAGTAAAGAAGCAATGACGTATATGGAAGTAGACGATAAAGGATTGAAGCGGAGGCATTTAGTTGGTTGCGGATGCGGATTCGAGTACTAGAACCAATTGATTTGAATGGTGGAACTCGAAGGGGAGCAGCAGGCTTGAGTTGATTCAAGCCGTTTGAGATGCCGAAGGAAACATCCGGTCTCTGCCAAATATCCGGTCTTAAATGAACTACGTTGACAATCAAGATACTGATAGTTAGCGTGTTGTCTCATTAAGGAGGTGCTATGCCCGCTAAGCCCAACAGGCCGAAAGCCGACAGCCAGAAGTACGAGATTGGAGAGCCCAAATCGTATACCGCGTACCCGCTTGATCCAGCGCAGAGGCAACCAGCTGCGTATCGGCACCGCTGGAACAGAGGCTTATCGCGACGTTCGAGAGACTGGATTGATTCGGAAAAGAGCGCGCTGAAGCCGGACGGGGAATGTAAAGAGCGTCGTCCGTAGACGATCGATCAGACACCGAGGCGTTGTCACCCGGAATTCTTCTGTCGAGACGCGCGCAGTCTGGGTTGTACACGGTATGGGGCAGCAAGTCCCATTCGAGACATTGGACCAGCTCGCTCGCGGAATTTTGCAGGATCTACGGAAAGGGGAATCCTCCGCAGATGCCTACGTCCACGTCTTCGTTCCGTCAAGATCGAAGGACAGGTCTTGCAACGGGTCGAAATCGATATGCGTGGAGCAAACAAGACGCGAATGGGAACGGCAAGAATTACGAACTGCACCTCTACGAGACGTATGGGCTCCGGATACGGAAGGTGTGGCTAAGCTAAAGGATGTGATGAGTTTCCTATGGGACGGAGGGACGAGGGGAATACTCAACTGCTTAAAACCGTTTCAGCGCGCCATGTTTGATAAGATAGCAAGGTTTAAGATTCCGAAGAGATCCGCGTTTTTTTTGTGCGTCACGCTTCTCGCACTCATAGCTCTGACGGTGATCAACGGAGTAATCGTCGCATCGGCAGCAGCCAAGGACGAAGCGGTCATGGAGTTGTCGCCGGAGCTCTCGATCACTAATTCGTCGCAGGTCCTCCTGGCCTCGAATTGGCAGCGATCGCTGAGGTGCCTCGACATGGTGGCCGTGGCGTTCACATTGGGAATCGTTCTCTTTCTGGCGGATTTGTGCAGACCCGAGAGGCTAAAAGAGCGATGGCAACGATTCATAAGTGGATTGGGTGGGCTTCGGTAATCGTTACGGTGGTGCAAATCTTAGTTACGGCACTGCTCATGACCGCGCTCATCCACCTCGATTGGCTGTGCGGCCATCCATACGCAGGCCGGTCAGTCGCGGAGGAAGCGGTCTCGTCGTGGCTCGCCGAATTTTTTTCATGCGGTGAGTTATTTTTTCGCGGGGTTGCCCGGCGGAGCAACTCCAGGCTTTTTCAACCTGCATCATTATCGGTGGGGTCGTTGCTGGTCGGGCTGGCGATGACGATCAGCGCGGTCTTAAGGTTCGTCCGAAAAGTCGATTCGCGGGCATTGGAGTGTGGCACTGCTGGTGCCCATCGCTCTCGCAGCGAACGTGGCTGGCAGTGGTCTGGCCGATTGTAATTTGCTTTCGGGACGATCGGACGATCGAACTGCCTTCGTAATAGTGGCTTTCTAGGGAGTTCGATCTGGGTATTTCCGTTTTTGAGTTTTTTCAGCGCTACAGGTTCGCGAACTGATGATTCAGTACGTTGGGGATGTGGCGATTTATGTTCGGCCGAACAAGCTGGACCGCTTCAACCAAGTGCGGAATGAGATCAAGGAGGCGGCGCGGTTGGCGGCATCAGCGATTTTCACAGCGTACGACGAGAGTGAGACCAAGTTTTTTACGATCAGGTCGCACTGGTGGGGCACTCACTGGGGTCGGTGATTGCATATGACACGTTAGACCGACTCATGATGGATGATTCGCTGACAAAAAATGTGCTCCAGGTGTCTGACCGCACGAAGGCATTGGTGACGTTTGGCTCTCCGCTGAATAAGACTGCGTTTTTCTTCACGATACAGGCGAAGGATTCGCTGCACATTCGGGAGCGGCTTGCGGCAACAGTGCAACCCTTAATCACGAGCTACCAGCGATTTCGGAACCTCGCTTGGATCAACGTCTATTCGCCGCATGACATTATTTCTGGCAGCCTAAGATTTTATGACTGGCCTGGAACACACATTCCTCCGGCGGTGGACAACATAGCGGGATCCCGATGCATGTGTACCGTTGCTCGCGCACAATTCATATTGGACTAATCCGACGGTGTGGCGGGCGTTGTTGGGACAGATCGCGCCATAAGTTTAGCGGCGACTGGTGGCGGAGTTGGACTGTGAAGGCGGCGAGCCCCCGCATTCCAGGGCGGGGTTATTGGGATTTGGAAGGGGATTTGAGGAGGATGATGTCGGAGGTGCGGGTGCCGCGAGCCATGGCTAAAGTTTTGCCATCGTTAGACCATGCGGAGTAGGTGGCGAAGCCGGAAGCGAAGTGGGTGAGTTGCTTGGCGGGGCCGCCGGCTAGAGGTTGGCGCCAGACGTCGCTGATGCTGTTGCGGGTGACCAGGTAGTCGACGGATTTGCCATCGGGAGTCCAAATCGGAGTCTCGTTACCGCCGGCGGCGCGTTCGAATGTGTAGGCAGCGGCACCGGTTTTCGTTGAGATGACACTGAACTCGACGGGAGCTGCGAGATTGTTCGGGTCTTCCCACATGTAGAGGACCGATTTCCCGTCCGGCGAAGGCGGGGTCACGCCGATCGAAGCATAAGGGTAGGGGATCTTCTGGGGCTGACCGCCGTCAATCGAAGCGATGAACGCACCCGAATCCTCGTCGCGAAACACGACCTGTTGCCCATCTACGGTGCAGCGAGGGAACGCGTTGGTTCTTGTCGGCACCAGCACCTTGGGATTCGATCCGTTGGCGTCGATGCGCCAGAGGCGGGTTTCATCTCCCTGAAACTTCTGGAAGACGATGTGTTTGCCATCGCCGCAGCCGGAAGCGAACCGGACATGTTGATCGGCACCGAGAACGAGAGTGCGATCGGAACCATCGGCGGAGATAGAGAAGAGTTCGCCATTCTCGGTGGAGAAGATGAATCGATCCTTGCCGAGCGATGAGACGCCCGTGATCGGGGAGAGACCAGAAGTGACCTGACGGGCACGATTTGAATCTCCGTCCGGAGCGATCCACAGGTCGGCGGTGCGGTTGTTTTCGATCGCAGCAATGGATGTCGCGTCGCGCGAAAGATCGAGCCAGAGCGGGCTGTAGTTGGTCAAATCATTGGAGAGACGGCGGGCCTGACCACTAGGGATAAGAGACAGTCCAGATTTGACCGCGATTGGCGCCCAAACGCTCACGAACCACGACCAGCAGCGCGCTGCCGTCCGGTAGCCAAACGGCTTGTCCGATCTCGTCGTGCGTGGAAAACAGGGTACGAGCTTTGCTTGCGTCATCGGGCGGAACGGCGATCAACGAGTGACGATTGTTGGATTCATACAGCGTGTAGATGATGACTTTGCCGTCGGGCGACCATGCCGGACGAACGAGATCGTTCACGGTCAGGCCGCCTGGCCTTTCTTGCAAAAGGCGGATGTCGGAGCCGTCGGAATTGGCGAGCAACAGGTCCACCCGCGCTTTCGATCACTACCCCCCTCATAAAAGCGAACTCTTTGCCGCCAGGAGCGAAGCTGGGAGCGGTATCGATATCGGTGATCAGCTTGACGGGCGTGCCACCGAGGACGGGCATCTTGTAGAGCGAGCTGTATAGAGTGTTCTCACGGTTGGAAGAGGCGAAGTAGACGTATTGCCCATCGGGAGAAAATGCGAGGCCGTAGTAGAGGACGACGTCAGGAGGCAAGACGGAAACGTCGGAGCCCGTGGCGACCTGGCGAACCGTGAGGCTTTCATTTTCGCCGTCGCGAAAACGTAGACGACGTATTGGCCGTCGGGAGAGATGGCGACGCCGGCGGCTTTGCCGCTCTGGGTGAGCTTGCTGATTTCCATGTCGTGAAAATTGAAAGCGGGCTTGGTGCCGAAAAATTTGTAGGCGATGCCTGCAGCGACGGCGAGAAGAATCAGGATCGCCGCGATGCCGAACATCAGGCCCTTGCTGCTTTTTGGTTCTGTGGCTGCTGGTTGTGATGCGTTGCTGCCGGGCGCGCGTTGGCGCGGTGGAGTGGCTCGCATAGGCGGATTGGGCTGCGACGAGCTATGAGCGGCGCGAGGAGGAGCCAATGACAGGAGTTGTTTGATGTCGGAGATGCGGATGCGGCCGGAGCTGGTGTCGCGCTCGAGACGTTTTAAATCGGTGCGTATGTCGGCGGCGTGCTGGTAGCGAAGGTTGCGATCTTTTTCGAGGGCTTTGTTGACGATGCGTTCGAGCTCGGGCGGAAGATCGAGATTGATGCGGGTGATGGGGATGGGCTGGCGATTGAGAATCGATTCGAAAATTTCGGCGGTGCTTTCGCCACGAAAAGGAAGCTGGCGCGTAGCCATTTCGTAGAGGACGGAGCCGAAGGAAAAAAGATCGGAACGAGCGATCGAGTTCTTTGGCGCGGGCTTGCTCGGGAGACATGTAGGCGACGGTGCCGATTGTGCTGCCGGGACTGGTGAGGTGATCGATGTTGGCGCCGCCATCGGTGGCGAGTGTGTCGCCTACGGCAGCTTCCGAGCGCGCGCCGGTGACTTTGGCGAGACCGAAGTCGAGAATTTTTGCCTGGCCGCGGGTGGTGACAAAAATGTTGGCTGGTTTGATGTCGCGGTGGACGATATTTTTGGAGTGAGCGGCGTCGAGAGCGTCGGCGATGTCGATGGCAAGTTCGAGAATGGTTTCGAGATCGAGGGATCGGCGGGCGATGGTGTACTTGAGCGTTTCGCCTTCGAGGCACTCCATGGCGATGAAGGCTTTGCCGTCTTCCTGACCGATGTCGTAGATGGTGCAAATGTTGGAGTGATTGAGGGCGGATGCGGCTCGTGCTTCACGTTGAAAACGGGCGAGTGCTTGCGGATCTTTTGCGACGGAGTCGGGAAGAAATTTGAGCGCGACGAAACGGCCCAGGCGCGTGTCTTCGCCTTTGTAGACGACACCCATGCCGCCACCACCGAGTTTCTCGATGATGCGGTAATGGGAAATAGTCTGGCCGGGCTCGACTGGGACTTCCGACATTGCGGGAGATAGTAGTGGGAGAGGGGAGGTTAGTCAACGAAACGGGACTTGCACGAATGCTATTGGGATTTGGAGGAGGATTTGAGGAGGACGATGTCGGCGGTGCGGGTGCCGCGGGCGATGGCCAGGGTTTTGCCGTCCGTGGACCACGCGAACGTTTGAGCTAGGTCGGAGGTGAAGTGAGTGAGTTGTTTTGCGGGGCCGCCGGAAAGAGGTTGGCGCCAGACGTTGGTGACGCCGCCGCGGGTGACGAGGTAGTCGAGTGATTTTCCGTCGGGAGCCCAGATGACTACGCCACCGCCGACCATGCGATCGAAGGTGTGAAGGGCGGCGCCGCCTTTGGTCGGAACGACGCTGAAATGCACGGGATTCGCCAAGTTTTGCGGATCCTGCCACATGTAAAGAACAGACTGACCGTCGGGCGAGGGGATGTTGGCTCCCATGGAAGCATAGGGGACTTCAATTTTTCGAGGTTGACCGCCGTCGATGGAGACGACGTAAGAACCGGAATCCTCTTCGCGATAGTAAACGAACTGTCCGTCGATGGAGCAAATCGGTAAGGCGAAGGTTTTGGTGGATACGAGGACCTTCGGATTGGAACCTGTGGCGTCCACTCGGAAGATGCTGCTGTCATCGCCCTGGCGTTTTTGAAAAACGATGTGCTTTCCGTCGCCGCAGCCGTCGGCGAAGGCGACGTTTTGGTCTGCACCGAGGATGCGGGTGGTGTCGGAACCGTCGGCGGCAATGGACGAGAGCTCGCCGTTGTCGGTGGTAAAGAGGAATCGATCTTTGCCAAATGGGGCGATGCCTCGGACCAGCGACCCTCCGGAAGTGATCTGGTGGGCGCGGTTGGCATCGCCGTCGGGAGCGAGCCAGAGATCGGCGGTGCGATTATTTTCGATCGCGGCGAGGGAGGTCGCGTCGCGAGAAAGACCAAGCCACGGCAGGCTGTAGTTGGTGAGGTCGTTCGAAAGGCGATGGGCCTGGCCGTCGGGATACGAGACGGTCCAGATCTGGCCGCGGTTGGAACCGGCGCGCTCGCGAATGACGACGATGAGCGCGCTGCCGTCGGGAAGCCAGACAGGTGCGCCGACGTCATCGTGGGTGGAGAACAGAACGCGAGCTTTGGAAGAATCGGCGACGGGAATGGCGTTGAGAGTGACGAGGTAGTTGGATTCGTAAAAAGTGGTGACGATCGTTTTTCCGTCGGGTGACCAAGCCGCGCGCACAAGATTGTCGGGAGTGACGCCGGCGGATTTTTCGAGAAGGACGCGAACGTCGGAGCCGTCGGACTTGGCGATCATTAAGTTGACGCGGCCGTGTTCGGGGACGCCACGCACGAATGCGAATTGTTTTCCGTCGGGGGAGAAGCTGGGGCTGGTGTCGATGTCGGTGACGATTTTGACGGGAGTGCCGCCGAGGACGGGCATTTTGTAGAGAGAGCTGAAGAAATTGTTTTCGCGGCTGGAGGCGACGAAGTAGATGTACTGGCCGTCGGGCGAGAAGGTGAGGCCGTAATACATGACGATCTCGGGAGGAACGACCGGGACATCGGAGCCGGTGGCGACCTGGCGGATCATGAGGCTTTGTTTTTCGCCGTCGCGGAGAACGTAGACGACGTATTGGCCGTCGGGCGAGACAGCGACGCCGCTGGCTTTTCCAGTTTGGGTTAGCTTGCTGATTTCCATTCCTTGAAAATTGAATGCGGGTTTTGCGCCGAGGAATTTGTAGGCGATGGCTCCGGCTGCGGCGATGACGATGAGCGCGGCGACGCCGACTATTAGACCTTTGCTTGATTTCGATTCGGGCGCGGCGGATTGAATTGCACTGCTGCCGGGAACTGCGGCTCCGGTGGAGTGTGTGGCGTATGGAGCGGCGGAGCCGGAGCCAGGATTTGTGCCGATGGCGGAGCCGGAAGCGGGTGCTGCGTTATTTACGTCGGAGATGCGGACGCGTCCGGAGCTGGAGTCGCGTTCCAGGCGTTTAAGATCGGCGCGCATTTCGGAGGCGTGCTGGTAGCGGAGATTGCGATCTTTCTCGAGAGCTTTGTTGATGATGCGTTCGAGTTCGGGAGGGAGATCGGGATTGAGGCGCGTCGGTGGAGTGGGCTGACGATTGAGGATGGAGTCGAAAATGTCGGCGGTGCTTTCGCCACGGAAGGGAAGCTGGCGCGTGGCCATTTCGTAGAGGACGGAGCCGAAAGAGAAAAGATCGGAGCGAGCGTCGAGTTCTTTCGCGCGGGCCTGCTCGGGAGACATGTAGGCGACGGTGCCGAGGGTGCTGCCGGGGCTGGTGAGGTGATCGGTGTTGGCGCCGCCGTCGGTGGCGAGCGTGTCGCCGACGGCGGGCTCGGAGCGGGCGCCGGTGACTTTGGCGAGGCCGAAGTCGAGAATTTTTGCCTGGCCGCGCGTGGTGACGAAGATGTTGGCGGGCTTGATGTCGCGGTGGACGATGCCTTTTGAGTGAGCGGCGTCGAGAGCGTCGGCGATGTCGATGGCGAGTTCGAGAATGGTTTCGAGATCGAGCGAGCGGCGGGCGATGGTGTGCTTGAGCGTTTCGCCTTCGAGGCATTCCATGGCGATGAAGGCTTTGCCGTCTTCCTGGCCGATGTCGTGGATGGTGCAGATGTTCGAGTGGTTGAGTGCGGAGGCGGCCTGGGCTTCGCGCTGGAAGCGGGCGAGTGCTTGGGGATCTTTGGCGACGGAGTCGGGAAGGAATTTCAGGGCGACGAAGCGTTTGAGGCGCGTGTCTTCGGCTTTGTAGACGACGCCCATTCCACCGCCGCCGAGTTTTTCGAGGATGCGGTAGTGGGAGATGGTTTGGCCGGGTTCTACGGGGGAATCGGGCATTTGTGGTGGGAATAGTAGAGAGGTGGGGGAGACAAGTCAACGAAGTGGCGGAGCATGGGATGCTCTGCCAACTGGTGTTGGCAAAGTGGACTGAGTCAGGGCTGTACGGCGAGGTCGATTAATTTTCCGTCGAGATAGACCTTGCCGTCGGCGCTACGCACAAAGAGGAGAACCGTTGGAGAGTCGGCGTGTGGAAGCTCGTGAGCTTCGACCCAATATGACATGTACTCATCGACATCGATACCGAGGCCTTCTTCTCGGTTTGAGAGAACGCGAATCACGACTGCCTGCCGCTCACTGGGAGCATCGTCCGTCACGACTGTGAATTTGAATTGTTGACCAACTTTTATGAGAGATTCCATCGTGTTGTACCGGCTTTCCAGATTAGTGGCCGAGGAACTTTTCGAGTTTGGAGATTTCGGAGTCGGCTTGGTCGAAATATTTTTGGGCGTTGGCGGTGTCGCCGTGCTGGAGGGCGTCGTTGGCTTTTTTGAGGAAGAGGCCCATGCGTTGTTGGGCGCTCACCATGTCGGCGCGGAGTCCGAGGCCGGAGGCGGCTTGTTGCTGCTTGAGAGTGTTGAGGCCTTCGGAGACGGTGTCGGCGCGGACGCTGAGTTTTTCGCCGTCGTCGGAGAGGCGCTGAATTTCGTCGGCGGAGGGGCTCGCGTTGGGAGGTGGCACGGCGGCGGGGGCGCTGGGCGGCTGTTGCGACACGGCGGCTTGAGAGGCGGCGCGGGTCGCGGCTTCGGATGCGGTTGCGGATTTGCGGCCGCCGACGCTGACGGACGCGTTGCCGCCGGTGACAGAGGCGGAGCCGTCTTTGGTGGCTCTGACTGAAGCGCCGGGTGCGGAGACTTGTGCGTTGCCATCGGAGCCGGCCGAGATGTTTACACCGGGAGCTTTGACGGACACGTTGCCTTTGTCGTCGACGGAGACGCCGACGCCGGGGGCCTGGATGGAAACCGGGGAGTCGGAGCTTGCCGAGGGAGTTGAGCCGGCGGCGGGGCCCGATGGGCTTGCCGGAGTGGAAGATCGCTGGACGAAGATGGGCTCGATGGGGCGCTTGGGGCGGAAGGGGAGTCGGTGCTGGTTGCGGGTTCGGCGTGAGTGCCAAAGTGGCGGGGGATGTAGATGCCGGCGCCGAGGAGGACGCTGACGCCGACGAGGGAGCCGATGGCGAGCCAGAGGCCGCGATGAGTGGAGCTTGGTTGCGGCGGCGGAGGAGCGACAGGTGGCGCGACGACGATTGGGGGCGGTGCGGCCTGCGTGGACTGCTGCGCTTGCGTCGGGATTGGAGTCGGCGCGGCGCCGGGGCGCGGGGTTAGCGGTGCGTCGACGAGCGTCTCATCGGATGCATAGGCAGCGGCTGCCACTGGAGTTTTGGACGCGGAAGCGGGAGTTGGGGATGGTGCGTTTCCGGGGATGGCGGTGGTGCGCGCCGGCGGAAGCGCGCTGACCGGAATGGTTTTCAGTGCGGCGCGGAGGGCTTCGGCGGACTGGAAGCGTTTGTCGGGATCCTTCGCCATGCACATCATGATGATTTGGTTGAGCGCGGGCGGCAGATCGCTGCGCAGCGTGATGGGCGGCGGAGGATCGGTGTTGAGCTGCGCGGTCATCAGCGCGTATTGCGAATCGGTGTCGAAGGGGAGCTTGCCGGTGAGCATTTCGTAAAGCGAGGCGCCGAAGGAATAAATGTCGGAGCGGGCGTCGGCGGATTCGCCGCGGACTTGTTCGGGCGGCATGTAGTTGAGCGAACCGAGCGTGGTGCCGGTGGAGGTGAGCGAGCCGTCTTTGTTCGAACGGGCGATGCCGAAGTCCATGAGTTTAACGACGCCGTCGGGCGTGAGCATCATGTTGGCGGGCTTGATGTCGCGATGGATGATGTTTTGTTTGTGGGCGTAGCTGAGGGCGGTGAGGCACTGGTCGGAGTAGGCGACGACTTCGGCGGTGGAGAGCGGGGCGCGCGCGATACGGTTGGCGATGGTTTCGCCTTCGACATACTCGATGATCATGACGAGCTGATTTTCGTAGGTGAGGGCGGTGCGGAGCGCGGCGATGTTGGGATGGTGGAGCGTGGCGAGAAGGCGGATTTCGCGGAGGAAGCGGTCGGCGAGCGATTGGTTGGAGGTGAGATCGGGGAGGAGGATCTTCATCGCCTCGATACGCTCGGAGATGACGTTGCGGACTTTGTAGACTTTGCCCATGCCGCCGGCGCCGAGGATGGAAATGATTTCGTAGTCGCCGATGTGTTGGCCGGTGGAAAATCCCGCGCTCATGCAGGCCTCCGTGGGTGGGTGCTGGGGAAATTGCTAGGAGGAGGATACACCAGATTGAGGGGGATTTCGGGATTTGGGTGGGGGCGAGGGCGAACGGAAGCCCGCCCCTAGGGGTGGCGAACGGATGCGCGTTTAGTTGGGCTGAACGCTGAGATCCTTCGCTTCGCTCAGGATGACAACAATTTTTTTATAGGTAAAGAAAAGGGCGGGGTTTGTGACCCCGCCTTTTCAATTTTAGTTGAGACGAGCTTGAGGTACGCGTTATTGGTTCTTGATGGCGTCGCCGACTTTGGCGGGGGCGGCGCCGGTGAATGTGGCGGTGGCGGAGTCGTCGTCGACTTCGGTGACGGTGGCGGAGCCGACTTTGTCGGTGATGGATTTGATGACTTTGCCGGTTGCGGGATCTTTTACCACGCGGACGGGGCGGCTGATGTCGAGGATGTCGCCGACATGTAGGCCGGCTTTTTTGCCGACGTTGAGGATGAGGGTGTTACCGGAGACGTCGGCGACGAGGCCGCTGACTTCGAGTTTGACGGTGGGGACTTTGGAGGCGCTGGCGTCGAGCTGGGCGCCCATGTCGTCTACGGCTTTGTGAGTGGCTTCGCCGAGGATGGTGTTGCCGAAGTTGCTGCTGCCCATGTCGAGCGCGCCGCCACCGCCGCCACCGTATCCGCCGCCTGCGCCGATGAGCGAAGTGCCGCCGCGGGAAGATTCACCGTTGCCGGTGACAGCGCTGATGATTTCGCCGGTGTTGACGTTGACCATGCGGGCGGAGACGGCGACGACCGCTTTCGAATTCTTCGTGCCGATGCCGCCGAGGCCGTATTTGGAGCCGAAACCGCCGCCGCCGATGTTGGTGTGCTTGTCGTCGCGGCCGAACTGAGTGATCGAGCCGATGATGATGGTGTCCACGCCGAGGAGCTGGCCGATTTTGGCGGCGCTGGTGGGATTGGCGCGATCGCTATTGGAGAAATTTTGTTCGGCGAGGAGCTTGTCGAGAGCGGCGCGTTCGATGACGGAGTATTGGCCGTCTTTGACGAGCTTTTCGATGAGCATGGCGGAGATGCCCTTGCCGATGTCCTGATCGGTGCCGAAAATGGCGGAGACGGAAGATTGGACGGTGCCGTAGTCGAAGTTCATGACGGCGACGCGGTGTTTTGCGGGCGCGGCGGCTGGTGCTTGCGCTTGGGCTGGCGGCGTCGCGAGAGTTATCGCGAACGCGACGAGGGGCGTAAGGATGCGGAGATAACGATTGGGCATAAGAGGGCTCCTATTGACGGGGCGCGATGTTCTAATCGGACTCGGACACGAACTTGGGAACACGGATACTGATGGGACCTGATGGTCCCGCCTGGATGCTGCGGGTATCTTAGTGAATCGGGATTGATGGTGGCAACGGGTAAGTGGTGGAAGGTGTGGAGTTGAGAACTTGGGAGGAAAGATGACACGGTTTAGGGTGAATGCATTTGGGATTTCGATGGATGGGTTTGGTGCGGGCGCGGAGCAGAGTTTGGACAATCCGATGGGAGTGGGCGGATTGGCAATGCACGGGTGGGCGTTTGAGACGAAGACGTTTCGGGCGATGCATGGAGGCGAGGGCGGAGGAACCGGCATTGATGATGAATTTGCGGTGCGGAGTTTTGAGAATGTCGGGGCGTGGATTTTGGGGCGGAATATGTTTGGGCCGGTGCGCGGGTCGTGGGGCGATGAGTCGTGGAAGGGATGGTGGGGAGATGAGCCGCCGTATCATGTGCCGGTGTTTGTGCTGACGCACTATGAGCGGCCGCCGCTGGAGATGAAGGGCGGGACGACGTTTTATTTTGTGACGGAGGGGATTGAAGAGGCGGCGAAGCGGGCGGCTGAGGCGGCGGGCGGGAAGGATGTGCGCATCGGGGGAGGAGTTTCGACGGTGCAGCAATATTTAAAGGCGGGAGTGATCGACGAGATGCATTTGGTGGTGTCGCCGGTGTTGTTGGGGACGGGGGAGAGATTTTTTGGGAATTTGGATTTGGTGAAGATGGGGTTTCGGGTGACGCAGCAAGTGATGTCGGAGCGGGTGATGCACGTGGTGATGGAGAAGAAGCGCTGAGGGAGAAAAGATAACGCAGAGACGCAGAGGGCGCTGAGGTTCACGGAGAGTTGGGTGCGAACTCGTTGTTCGTGTTCTTGTTATCGAGACCGAGGGTTCGGGGACTTCGTGAGGGGTGGGGCGTTCCTGGCCGGTGGCGAATTTTTCGGCTTGGGTTTTGATGCCTTCGAGCATGCCGCGGAAGACGAAATGGTGGAAGGGGAGCACGCTGTACCAGTAGAAGAGTCCGAGCAGGCCTTTCGGTTGGAATTTGGCGTTTTGTTTTAGATTGCAGCCGTTGGCACCGTTGGGCTGGATGCAGAATTCGAGGACGGCTACGCCGGGGAGTTTCATTTCGGCGCGGAGGAGCAGGGATTTGTCGCGTTCGATGCCGACGACGCGCCAGAAGTCGAGTGCTTCGCCGTAACCGAGGCGATCGGGGTGGAGGCGTCCGCGACGGATGCCTGGGCCGCCGACGAGGCGATCCATCCAGCCGCGAATCGCCCAGAGATATTTGGCGGAATACCAGCCGTGATCGCCGCCGAGTAGCGAGACGGCTTGAAAGACGGCGTGGGGCGGCGCGTTGACTTGAACTTCGCGAACGTCTTCAAAAACGGTGCCGCCTGCCCAGTCGGGATCGCCTTCGATCGGGCCTGCCATCGACCAGCTTGTTTCGACTGTGCCGTCGGCGGTCTTGCTGCGGGCGGCTTTGATGGCTTGGCGCACGGTGAGGAGTTCCTGCGGGATGATTTTCGTGATGCTGTCTTCGCGGGCGACGACGGGATTTTTCAGGCCTTCGGCGAGAGGGCGGGCGATGTCTTTGCTGAGCGGTGTGACGAGATGAATCCAGTAGGAGCTGAGGAGTGGAGTGAGAACCGGGAGAGGAATGATGATGCGGCGGCGGAGATGGAGCTCCTCGGCCATGATGTCCATGATCTGGTGGTA
Source organism: uncultured Acidobacteriota bacterium (assembly GCA_963850795.1). Classification (GTDB taxonomy): domain Bacteria; phylum Acidobacteriota; class Terriglobia; order Acidiferrales; family UBA7541; genus Acidiferrum. Next base: position 854,355 of record CAWKNS010000021.1, read on the forward strand.
GCTGAGGACTTCGGGGCCGCCGATGTCGAAGACGCGGGCGGCGGTTTCTGGTTTTTCGAGGACGCCGACGAGGTAGTTGAGGACGTTTCGAACGGCGATAGGTTGGCAGGGAGTCGTTACCCACTTGGGGGTGACCATGATCGGGAGGCGTTGCACGAGGTAGCGCAGGATTTCGAATGAGGCAGATCCGGAGCCGATGATCATGGCGGCGCGGAGAGATGTGACGGGGGTCCGACGTGACGTAGACGTCGGCGCCGACGCGCGGGCTGCATCGAGCAGGCTGTCGCCGGCGCCCGCCAGCACCGCGATCCGCTGCACCGGACGATCGAGGTCGCCACCGACGCGGATACCGGCCGGTGTCGCCGGCAGTGCCCTGGCGACCCGACCGGCGAAGTCCCGCAGGGAACCGGCCGGGCGAGGCCGCCCACCCTTCCCAGTCCGAGCTCGTCGCTGGGTTGCGCGGCCAGCTCGTACAGGTCCCAGGCGGGTACGTCGTACGGGTGGGCCGCGAGCAGTGCCGCCACCGCTGCTCTGCGCAGTCTCCGGGCGAGCACCATCTCGATCCGCACCTCGAGCACTCGTTCGGTCCCACCGATCTGACCGACGTACGGGTCGGCCCCGGGCAGCGCCCGGAACGTTCCGGTACCGGGCGAGGCGAAGGCGCACCGCTCGTACGATCCGATCCGGCCCGCGCCCACGTCAGCTAGCGCGTCGAGGACCGCGTCCACGTGCGACTCGGGGACGAAGCTGACGAGCTTGTCCATCAGCTTCCCCGGTCGCC